>BMSM01000019.1 GCA_014649155.1 Streptomyces griseoviridis
CCGCCGAACAGTTTTTGTCGGGGAACCCCGCACCTTATGGTGCGGGGTTTTCTGCGTTTAACAAGGTGAAGTGCGTCGTGCCGGGTACTAGCGTGAGCCGCATGACTGCATCGCCCCTTGGGGACTACGTGATCCGTCCGATTCGGGCCGACGAGTGGCCGGCCGTGCGGGAGATGGCGCTGCGGATGTTCCGGGACCCGATCGCGCACCTGGCGTTCCTCGACACCTACGAGCGGGCCGTCGAGCGGCCGGACTCCTTCTGGCAGGAGCGGGCCGCCGGTGCCGCGGAAGGCTCGGAGCGGGTGCGGCAGGTCATCGCCGAAGGGCCCGGCGGGGCGTGGCTGGGGACGGTGACCGTGCTGATCGAGGAAGCCGGGACGACGGACTGGGCCGGGTTCCCCGTGGAGCGCCGGCAGGGGCACGTAGCCGGCGTGTACGTGCGGCCCGAGTGGCGGGGGAGCGGGCTGACCAAGGCACTGTTCGCCGCCGCGCTGGAATGGGCGTGGGGGCGCCGGGTGGAACGGGTACGGCTCATCGTGCACGAGGACAACGGGCGGGCGCGGGGGCTCTACCGGAAGCTGGGCTTCGTGGAGAGCGGGCACACGGTGCCCCTGCCCGCGGCGCCGCAGCAGAAGGAACTGGAGTACGTCCTCGACGCCGGCTGAGGCTGGACCGGAGCTAGACCGGGAGTTCGGCGTGGGGCCAGCGGGCGCGGCCCTGTTCGCGGGAGCGGAGCAGGGCCAGGGTCGGCAGGCCCCGGTCCGCGCCGGCGGCGAGCAGCTCCGGGAGCTGGGGGAGCGGGGCCACGGCCGCGACATCGTCGAGGACGAGCGTGAGTGGTGGGTCGAGCCGACCGGAGGATGACCGTTCGGCCATGCGCCGGCCGTGCTCGACCACGCTGGAGACGAGGGCCGTCAGGAGGGGCATCGCGCCGGGAGCCGTCCTGGGGTCCTCGATGGGCTCACCTACCACGTAGAGCGTTCCCCCTTCGTGGATGAAGGAATCCAGGGCGAGGGCGTCATTTCGGTGGGGGGTGCAGCTCTCGCGGATGTTGAGCGTGGAGAGGGCGGCGAGGGCACGGGTCGTCACCTGGTGGGCCATGTCGCGGCGGTCGGGGTGCGCGGTGAGCGCGGCCTCGAGTTCGCCGGCCGTGCCGGGGGCCGCCTTGGGATGCGTACGGAGAATGCGTACGGCGTCCTGGACCTGCAGGCCCTGGACCCAGCGGTGGACGTGGCGGACGGTGCGGGCGTCCAGCGCGGCGGCGTGGAGATAGCTGCGGAGAAGGGTTTCCGCGGTGTCGGTGACCGCCTGGTCGAGCCGGGCGGTGGGGCGTACCGGGGTGAGGAGGGCGGTGGCCCGGGCGGTCGCCGTCTCCTTCGACTCGCAGCCGGCGGCGGGGGACCAGTGGAGGCGGGACGGGGTGTCGCAGCGGTGGGTGGGGTCGTAGAGGTGGACGGGGCCGAGTTTGGCCCGGGAGTCCTTCGTCTCCTGCCAGAGGGCGGGGTTCGACGTGACGACCAGGGCGGGGCCCTCCGCGTCCGTGAGGGCCTCGGTCGCGGTGATGTGGTGGGTGGGGCGGGAGCCGTAGAGGACCGCGCCCTCGGCGCGGTTCGTTGCCCATCCGGCCGGCCGCTTGCCGCCGGCCGTGGAGGTGACGGGCTCGGCCGGTGCTGGGGCCTCCCGCAGCGGTGGCCTCGGAGTGGGTACCTCGTGGACCGGTGCCGGTGCCGGTGCCGGTGCCGGTGCGGGTGCGGGCACCGGGGCTTCGCGCCGTCGGCGCCGTAGGGCCTTCCAGCGCGCCAAGGTGCCCAGGACGAAGACCGTGAGGACGACCAGGATCATCAGCTGGCCGATGAGCAGACCCCAGAAGAGGCCGTAGCCGGAGAGCGCGGAGGCGGGGGTGTCGGGCCAGGCACCGGGGAGGTCGTGCGGGTCGGCGACCAGGTGGCGCATGGCCAGAGGGGTGTGGGTGAAGGTGAGGTGCTCGGGCCAGGAGCCGTGGGCGAACAGGGCGGACAGGCCCGTCGCCGTCCACACCAGCACGGTCATGCCGAGGAGGAAGGCGAGGGTACCGAGCAGCAGGCCGTCGGGGATGCCGCCGGTGTGGCCGCCCGTCCGCCGGTCGTCCGGTCTCATCGGTTGGGACCCCTCTCCGCCTACGCCACCGTCGATTCCGACGAGTCGCCGAGGTGCTGTTCCACGAAGGCCGCCGCCCGCTCCTCCGCCTCCAGTTCGGCGGCGCGCAGGGCGTCGTCGGCGAAGTCGGCGGAGGACTGGGTCATCGCGCGGTCGGTGAAGACCAAGGGGCGTTCGGTCTCGGTGACCAGGTGTTTGACGACCTGGACATTGCCGTTGACGTCCCAGACGGCGATGCCGGGGGAGAGAGTCGGGATGATCTCCACGGCCCAGCGGGGGAGGCCCAGGACACGCCCGGTGGCCCGTGCCTCGTCGGCCTTCTGCGCGTAGATCGTCCGCGTCGACGCCATCTTCAGGATCGCGGCCGCTTCCTTCGCCGCCGCGCCGTCGACCACGTCGGAGAGGTGGTGGACGACCGCGACGAAGGACAGGCCGAGGCGGCGGCCGAACTTCAGCAGGCGCTGGAACAACTGGGCCACGAACGGGCTGTTGATGATGTGCCAGGCTTCCTCGACCAGGAAGATGCGCTTCTTGCGGTCCGGACGGATCCAGGTGTGCTCCAGCCACACGCCGACGATCGCCATCAGGATCGGCATGGCGATGGAGTTGCGGTCGATGTGGGACAGGTCGAAGACGATCAGCGGGGCGTCGAGGTCGATGCCGACCGTGGTCGGACCGTCGAACATGCCGCGCAGGTCGCCGTCGACCAGGCGGTCCAGGACGAGGGCGACGTCCAGGCCCCAGGCACGTACGTCGTCTATGGCGACGTTCATCGCCTCCGCGGACTCCGGCTCGGGGTGGCGCAGCTGCTCCACGATGTCGGAGAGGACCGGCTGGCGCTCGACGATGGTCTCGTTGACGTAGGCGTGGGCGACCTTCAGGGCGAAGCCGGAGCGTTCGTCCAGGCCGTGGCCGAGGGCGACCTCGATGATCGTGCGGAGCAGGGCGAGCTGCCCGGTGGTGGTGATGGCCGGGTCGAGGGGGTTGAGGCGGATGCCGTGGTCGAGGGCGGCCATCGGGTCCAGGCGGATGGGCGTTATGCCCAGTTCCTCGGCGATGAGGTTCCACTCGCCGACGCCGTCCTCGCCCTGGGCGTCCAGGACGACGACCTGGCGGTCCTTGAAGCGGAGCTGGCGCAGGACGTAGGTCTTCTCCAGCGCCGACTTGCCGTTGCCGGACTCGCCGAGGACCAGCCAGTGGGGGGCCGGGAGCTGTTGGCCGTAGAGCTGGAAGGGGTCGTAGATGTAGCCCTTGCCGGAGTAGACCTCGCGGCCGATGATCACGCCGGAGTCGCCCAGGCCGGGGGCGGCCGTGGGGAGGTAGACGGCCTGGGCCTGGCCCGTGGAGGTGCGGACCGGCAGGCGGGTCGTCTCCACCTTCCCGAAGAGGAAGGACGTGAAGGCTTCGGTGAGGATGGTCAGCGGATCCCGCATCAGGCTCAGCCCCTACCTTCGGATGCCGGTGGCGAACGGAAGCGTGTTCACGAAGGCGCGGTGGTGCTCGCGGTCGCACCACTCCAGTTTCAGGTACGACTTCCCGGCCGACGCCCGGATCGTCCGCTTGTCGCGGGCGAGGGCCTCCGGGGTGCGGGAGGAGACCGTGATGTAGCCGACCAGGTTGACGCCGGCGGCGCCGCTGGCGAGGTCCTCGCCGCGCTGGTCGAGGCGGTCGTGGGCGGCCATGTCCCGGGGGTCCACCGTGCGGTTCATCTTGGCGGCGCGGGACTGCTCGGCCACGTCGTTGGTCTTCTCCGTCAGCATCCGCTCGATGGCGACCTCGGTGGGTTCGAGGTCCATGGTGACGGCGACGGTGCGGATGACGTCCGGGGTGTGGACGAGGAGCGGCGCGAGGAAGTTGACGCCGACCGGGGTCATCGGCCACTCCTTCACCCAGGCGGTGGCGTGGCACCAGGGGGCGCGGGTGGCGGACTCGCGGGTCTTGGCCTGGAGGTACGTGGGCTCCATGGCGTCCAGCTCGGCCGGCCAGGCGTTGCGCTTGGTCATCGCCTGGATGTGGTCGATGGGGTGGTCGGGGTCGTACATGGAGTGGATGAGGGAGGCGAGCCGGCCCTGGCCGAGGGGCTGGCGGACGCGGATGTCGGCCTCCTGGAGGCGCGAGCAGATGTCGGTCAGCTCGCGGGCCATGACGACGGCGAGGCCGGCGTCCCGGTCCAGCTTGCGGCCGCCGTGGGGGCGGGAGGCGCGGGCCATGGCGTGGGCCTCGGCGGCCAGTTCGCGGGTGTAGTGCATGCAGGCGACCAGGTAGGCGCGGTGCTGCTCACTGCTGGTCGACACCATGGACTGGAGCTGGTCGTAGGACTGCTGGAGCCAGGGCAGGGCCTTGTCGTCGCCGCGCTGGGCGACGTCCTTGGCGTGCGCGTCCGGGTCGGCGGGGAGGGTGCGGGCGAGCATCTGGATGCGGGTGACGAAGCCGTCGCCGTTGGCCACGTGCTTCAGCAGGGTGCCGAAGCGGTCGACCAGGGCCTCCTGGTCCTCGGAGTCGCGCAGGCCGACGCCGGGGCCCTCGATCTCGATGGCGGCGGTGACCGTCTTGCGGTCGGCATGCAGGAGGACGGCGATCTCGTCCGGGCCGAAGGGCGCGGCGAGCCAGGTGATGCGGCCGATGCCGGGGGGCGGGACGACCTCGACCTCGCGGCCGTCGAGGCGGGTGCCGGCTTCGACGGCGCCGGAGCGGTAGGTGGTGCCGCGGCGCAGGGTGCGCTTGTAGCTGCGGTTGATCTCGAACCACTTGTAGAACGTGCGGTGCTTGTACGGCACGTAGACGGCGGCGAGCGCGAGCATCGGGAAGCCGGCGAGGAGCACGATGCGCAGGGCCAGGACGGGGACGAGGAGGCCGCTCATCATGCCGAGGAACGCGCCGACGACGATGAGCGCGATCTCGCCGGTCTCGCGGTTGCGGCCGACGATCGCGTTCGGCCGGGCGCGGCCGATCAGATACGTACGGCGGGGCGTGACCGGATGGGACACGTGGGACTCGGTCGTCAACGCCCGTCACCTCCTGTGCTTGTGGTGCCGCTGTTGCGGGTGTTGCTGGCGTGGGGCGTGTTCACCGGGCTGCCGGAGCGCGGTGCGGGTGCGGCGGAGGGGACGGTTCCGCCGCCGTTCGAGGAGCGGGAGCTGTGCGCGGCGACGCCGCCGGAGACGGGGTTGGCGGGGCGGGGGGAGGAGGACCCGCCGCCGGCCTGGCCGCCACCGCCGCCGGCGTCGCTGCGGGTGCTGTGGGTGCGGATGCCCTGGGCGACGAGGTTGGCCGGGGAGCTGATGACGGCGGCGGCCTTGTTCTCGGCGCCCTGCATCAGGCGGTTGTTGCGGGAGCCGGCGATCTCGTCGCCGAAGCCGGGGACGAAGCGGTAGATCATCGCGGAGGCGAAGATGGCCAGCAGGATGATCGCGAGGCCGGAGACGACGGCGGAGAAGGCGTCGGGGCCGTCGTCGGCGGAGAGGGCGCCCGCGAGGCCGAGGACGATGACGATGACCGGCTTGACCAGGATGACGGCGATCATGATGCCGGCCCAGCGGCGGACGTGGCCCCAGAGGTTCTTGTCGACGAGGCCGGCGTAGACGACCGTGCCGAGGAGGGCGCCGACGTAGAGCAGGGCGGCGCGGATGACGAGTTCCAGCCAGAGGACGCCGGCGGCGAGGATCGAGACCAGGGAGACGACGATCAGCATGATCGGGCCGCCGCCGATGTCCTCGCCCTTGTCGAGGGCGGCGGAGAAGTTGCCGAAGAAAGTGTCCGTCTGGTCGCCGGTGGCCTTGGCGAGGACGTCGGTGACGCCGTCGGTGGCGGAGACGACGGTGTAGAGGATCAGCGGGGTGAAGGCGGAGGCGAGGACGGTCAGCCAGAGGAAGCCGACGGCCTCGGAGAGGGCGGTGGCCAGGGGGACGCCGCGGACGGCGCGCTTGGCGACGGCCAGCAGCCACAGCAGGAGGGTCAGGATCGTCGAGGCGGCGAAGACGACGGCGTACTGCTGGAGGAACTTGGGGTTGGTGAAGTCGACGTTCGCGGTGTCCTTGACGGCCTCGCTGAGCTTGTCGACGGTCCAGGACGCGGCGTCGGCGCAGCCTTTGGCGAGGGAGGAGAGGGGGTCGGCGGTGGAGCTGACGTCCAGGGACGGGCCGCCGCCGCTCCCGGTGCCGTTGCCCTCCTGGCAGTACTCGGCGGCCTGACCGCTGATGTTGCTGCAGTCGAAGCCGCTCTCCGACGGTGACGGCGACGCCGACGGGGAGGCGCTGCCGGTGGGGTCGGGGGCGGGCGCGGCGACGGCGCGGGACGCCAGCAGGACGAGGGTGGTCTGGGCGGCCGTCACCACGCCGGCCAGCTTGAGTGCACGACGCGGGTTACCGGGCATACGTGAACCCTCCGTACTCCTCGATGGCCTTGCTGATCTCTTCGGACGTGGCGGCTCTCTGGTCGCCGGGGACCGGTACCGGTCCGTCTTCCTGCGTGTCCTTGACGATCTTCCAGTCGCCGTCGGTCCAGCGCAGGTCGAAGGTCCAGGTCCGGTAGGACGAGGTGACGGGGTCGGTGGTCTTCTCGCCCGCCATGCCGAGCAGGCCGAGGTACCAGACGGAGACCCGGGCGTCGGTGGCGCTGTACTTCTGGACGGTACTGCCCAGGGGGGTCGTGCGGGAGACGAACGTGCTGCCCTTGGGCGGGGCGCCGTCGGCGTCCAGGCCGAGCTTGGCGAGGAAGCCGGCCGAGTAGGCGGCGTCCATGGGGGCGCGCAGGGCGGCTGCGGCGTCCGGGGTGTAGAGGGCGTCGACGATCTCGTGCCGGGTGTCCGCGGTGAACATGCCGGTGGAGCCGAGGGACACCGCGTAGTTCGCCGCCGCGCTCTGGGCGCCCTGTTCGTCGTGGGCGTAGCCGGAGGGGACCGGCTTGGTGCCGGTGGGGGCGGTGGGGGAGGTGCGGGGCTTGTCGGCGGGGGATTCCGCGGTGGAAGCGGAATCGTCTCCTCCACGGTTTGCGAAGGCGATCGCGGCGATCAGGACGACGACCACGCCGACCACCGTGACCAGGCTCCGGGAGGAGGAGCGGCCGGTGCGGCGCGGGGTGCCGTACGGGTTGCCGTCGTCGCCTTCGGGCAGGCGGACCCGGGTGCCGCCGTAACCGCCGGAGCCCTGGTCGTCTCCGAGACTCATGCCGCGTCACGCCCCCTCGACGTCGTGCGAACGTGCGTGCCCCGTGCCGTGTAGTACGACGGTAGCCGTGCTGGTTCCCGCGCGGGTGCGGTGTGGTGACTCGACATCAGGGTGACGCAACCTCAGCCGGGGGGCACGACGGGCGGGTGGGACGGGGTGGAGCGGGTTCCTCGGGCCGGCGGCCGGTCAGACGGCCATGCCGTAGACGATGGTGAACAGCGTGCCGAGCGATCCGATGATGAAGACGCCCGTGAGGCCGGCGATGATCAGGCCCTTGCCCTGTTCGGCGCTGAAGGTGTCGCGCAGGGCGGTGGCGCCGATGCGCTGCTTGGCGGCGCCCCAGATGGCGATGCCGAGGCAGAGCAGGATGGCGACCGCCATGACGACCTGGATCATCGTCTTGGCTTCGTTCCCCAGTGCCCCGAAGGGGCCCCAGTCCGGAGCGATCCCGCCGATGATGGTGTTGATGTCTCCCTTGTCGGCCGCAAAGAGCATGTAAGTCACCGCCCCTGGTGGGTAGTTCCGCATCCTCTGCGGATGTGCAGAGGTCAGGCATCATTGTCGCCGACAATGCCGCTGTCGTATGTCGACTTGGCGTCATTGATTGGCGGGTTTCGTGCGAACAGCTTGCCACCGGTTCACGCCGGGCGCTTCGGCCGGCGTGGGGGACAGGGCGAGTGTTCACATGATCACTCTGTGTATCACGGCAGGTCACGCCGGGCAATCAGGCGGAGGCGGAACCTGTCGTGTGGTTTCGTCGTTAGGCCCTTCTACGGTCCGTCAGGTCTCCGGGACGGGCGGGCCGTCGGGCGGGCGGGTGAGCGGGTTCACTCGTTCTGTGGGCGAAGGCTACCTCTGTTGTGTGAGCGGCTCCGGGGTGGAGGAGGGGCTGTCAAGACGTCAGGTCGGCCGTGTCTGGACGAAAAAGCGCCACTCTTGTCGGAAAAGGCGCTGAACAGGGGCCGCATGGGGGAAGGTTGAGCCGTGCGAAAAGTGTGGGTGATCGGCGGTGCGGCGGTCGGTCTGGGGATGGGCTTCGTCATGCTGCTCGTCGTCGGCGTGTACCTGGTCGCGGGCAACCTCGCGGGCGGTGTCGGCGGCGGGGTGAAGAAACTGGCCAAGGGGGCCGTGCCCGCCGCGTACGAGCCCCTGGTGGCCAAGGCCGGCACCACGTGCGACGCGATCAACCCCGCCCTGCTCGCCGCGCAGCTCTACCAGGAGAGCGGCTTCAACCCCAAGGCGCAGAGCGCGGCGGCGGCGCAGGGGATAGCGCAGTTCATCCCCGGCACCTGGGCGATCCACGGGGTGGACGGCGACGGCGACGGCGACCGGGACGTGTGGGACCCGGCCGACGCGATCCCGTCGGCGGCCGCCTACGACTGCTCCCTGGCGTCGTACGTGAAGAGCGTTCCCGGGAATTTGACCGAAAACATGCTGGCCGCCTACAACGCCGGCCCTGACGCGGTGATCCGGTACCAGGGCGTGCCGCCGTACGCGGAGACACGGAACTATGTCAAGACGATCACGACGCTCGCCGAGAGCTTCGCGGCGCCCGTGTCGCGGGTCGATCCCTCCGAGCAGGCCGCCGGGGCCATCGACTACGCGCAGAAGAAGCTCGGCACGCCCTATCTCTGGGGTGGCAACGGCACCGCTGACCAGGGCGGACGCTTCGACTGCTCGGGTCTGACCAAGGCCGCCTACGCCTCGGTGGGGATCACGCTGCCGCGCGTCGCCAACGACCAGTACAACGCCGGGCCGCACCCGAGCCGGGACGAGCTGCTTCCGGGCGATCTGGTGTTCTTCTCGGACGACCTGACCAATTCGCGCGCCATCCGGCATGTCGGGATCTACGTCGGCGGCGGGCAGATGATCAACGCGCCCTTCACGGGGGCGGTCATCCGGTTCGACCCCATCGACACCCCGGACTACTTCGGGGCCACCCGGGTGACCGAGGATGGCGCGAAAGCGCTCCCCAAGAGGGCCTGAGCGGAGCGTGAATCGCTGCCCTGAGCTGCGGTGATGAGTCTCTCTTCGATAACGTCTGCGTGATCATTCGGTGGAGGGTGGAACGGAACGGCGGGGACCGTGCGTTCCTGTTGGCGTAGGTGTGCGAGCCGGTGGACGCCCAGCGGATTCACCACCACGGGGGTGGCAGGAGCGCGCGCGGGCGCGCCGGAGAAACATGACGAAGGGGCCGCAGCACCATGGCTGGACTCGCCGAATCCGGGTCGAACCCCGACGTCGACCTGCTCTACGACATCAACGGCCTGGCCAAGGCCGCGCCGCACTGGTTCGACCGGGTCATGGAGTTCACCGGTGAGTACGGGCTGCTGCTCGCCATCCTCGGGCTGGTGCTGTGGTGCTGGTGGGGGGTGCGGCGGCGGGGCGGCGAGGACGCGGCCCCGGCCGTCGCCGCGCTGGCCTGGGCGCCGCTCGCGGCGGGCATCGCGGTGCTGGTCAACGTGCCGATCCGGGGCTTCGTGGAGCGTCCCCGGCCCTTCAAGGACCACCAGGGCCTGGAAGTCCTCGTCGACGGCAAGAACGACTTCTCCTTCGTGAGCGATCACGCCACCCTCGTCATGGCGATGGCCGTCGCGCTGTTCGTGGCCCGCCGCAAGTTCGGCGTCGTGGCGATCGTGCTGGCGGTGCTCGGCGGGTTCTGCCGGGTCTACATGGGCGTGCACTACCCGACCGACGTCGTCGGCGGTTTCGCGCTCGGCACCGCGGTGGCGCTGCTGCTGTCGCCGGTGGCCATGGCCCTGCTGACGCCGCTGTGCCGGGCGGTGGAGCGCTCGCCGCGCGTGGGGTGGCTGATCAGCGCCCGGGGGCGAGCGGGGGCCGGGGGGCGGGGCGCCGTGATCCCCGGTGCGCGCACGGAGCGGGAGGCCGCGGGGGCCGGGGAGCGGGATCTCGCGGCCTGACCCCGACGGGGTCCCGGGGGCTGGGTCTTGAGGACTGGGCCCCGGCGGGCTCACAGGATCTGGGGGCCGGTGAACAGGCGGTCCGGGTCGTAGCGCCGCTTGATCCCCGCCAGCCGGGGCGCGGCGTCCCCGTAGTAGGCCGTCCGCCAGTCCGTCAGGTCCGGGTCGGCGTAGTTCTGGTAGGCGGCGCCCGACGCGTACGGGCGCATCGCGCGGTGCGTGCCGGTCAGCCAGGAGCGGGCCGCGCCGCCGCTCTCGCCGGCCGGCCAGGCGGCCAGGTACTGGGCGAGCATCCGGGAGCGCCGGTGCACGAAGGCGGTGGCGTCCGGGCCGACCCGGTTGACGGCCCCGCCGAGCGCGGTGAACGCGACGCTGCCGGTGCCGCCGCGCACCGCCTCCAGCCGCGACAGCAGGGCGCGCAGACCGGCCGCGGGGAGGGCACGGTCGTAGAAGTCGGAGCGGGCGGCGTACGTCTCCCGCTCCAGGGCGCCCTCGGGGGAGCGGCCCGGCAAGGTGCCGGGCAGCCGGCAGCGGGCGTCGTCGGTGTACGAGGCGCAGCCGGCGTACGCGTCCATCGCCTCGCGGTAGGTGTGGCGGTTCAGGGAGACGCCGCTCGCGGAGGCGCCGGCGCGGTCGGCGAGGCGGTCGACGGCGTTCTGGAGGTCGCCGTAGGTGCCGAGGGAGAAGGCGGAGACGGTGACGGTGGGGGTGGCGCCGGCCGCGCCGTCGAGGTGCAGGGAGGACCAGATCTCGTCGGGCTGGCCGGGGCCCCACTCCTGCCAGGCGGCCAGCACGTCGGCCGCCTTCGGCCAGGGCCAGGTCAGGTACGCGGTGACGCCCCGCGGCGCCGGGTGGGTGCGGAAACGCAGCTCGGTGACGACGCCGAAGGTGCCGTTGCCCGCGCCGCGCAGCGCCCAGAAGAGGTCCTGGTGCCGCCCGGCGTCCGCGGTGAGCTGTTCGCCGCCGGCCGTGATGAGGGTGGCCCCGGTGAGGCTGTCGCAGGTCAGGCCGTACGCCCGGGAGACGACGCCGTGACCGCCGCCGAGGGTCAGGCCGGTGATGCCGACGGTGGGGCAGGAGCCGGCCGGGACGGTCACGCCCCGGGTGGCGAGGGTGCGGTAGACGTCGATGAGCCGGGCGCCGGCGCCGATGACGGCCTCGTCGCCCGAGGCGCGGACGGTGTCCAGCCGGGAGACGTCGATGATCAGGCGGCCGTCGCCGGAGGACCAGCCGGCGTAGGAGTGGCCGCCGCCCCGGATCGCCGGGCGGACGCCGTGGGCGCGGGCGTAGGCCAGGGCGGTGCGTATGTCGTCGGTGTGGGCGACGTAGGCGACGGCGGCGGGGCGGAGGGTGTCGAAGCGGGTGTTGTAGAGGCGGGCGGCGGACCGCCAGTCGGAGTCGCCGGGGCGGATCAGGAGGCCGTCGAGGGAGCGGGCGAGGGCGGCCCAGGCGGCGGGGGAGGCGGAGCCGGCGGGGGAGGCGGCGGGGCCGGCCGACGGGCGGCCGGGGTTCTTGTCGCCGCCGGTGCCGGTGCCGGTGCCGGTGCCGGTGTCTGTGCGGGTGCCGGTGCCCGTGTCGCAGGCGGTGGTGCCCGCCGTGAGGGCGGCGGCCGCGGCGCCGCCGAGGAAGGTACGCCGGTCCATGTCGCCTCGGTCTCCTCGCTCCCGTACCCGTGGGGTCCGTGGAACGAGACGGGCGGGCGGGGCCGGAGGTTGCCCGCGGCGGCGTGATCCGGCCGCCTCACGTGCCGGCGTGGGCGCGGGCGTCCGTGCGGGCCAGGCTTCTCGCCCGGCGGGCCGGGCCGCGCCAGCCGCAGGAGCAGCGGGCCGAGCAGAAGGGGCCCTGCTCGACCGTGGTCGTCCGGTGGTCGGTGAGGTCGGTGCGGTCCGGGAGGTTCTGGGGGGCGTCGAGGCCGTCCTGCTGTGCCACGACGACCACGTTACCGGCGTCGCCCGCACGTCGTTAGCCCTGCGTACGGGCGGCCCGAGACGGCGCGACGGACGGGGGTAGACAGGCGATGACCTGGAGGCAGGGACCACACCGGCGGCTGGCCGCGGCGGGCGTCGCGGCCTGCGTCGCACTGGGCGCCGGCGGCTGTTCCGGACCCGCCGGGGCCCGGTCCGGAGACCGCCCCGGCGATCCGGTCCGCACCCTGCGCGGCGCGGCCGACCGGCTGGTCGCGGCGGGCAGCGCCAAGGCGCGCACGTCGATACAGATGGCCAGCGGCGGCACCCGGGTCACCATCCGGGGCAGGGGTGTCTACGACTTCGGCGAGCGGACCGGGCGGCTGAAGGTGACGCTGCCGGACGTGCCGGCGGGCGGCGAGGGCCGTCCGCCCATCACCGAGCTGCTCGTGCCGGGCGCGCTCTACATGAAGAACCGGGGCGCCGGCGTCCCCGCCGACAAATGGGTCCGGGTGGAGACGGCGGGCCTGTCCGACGGCAATCTCGTGACCGGCGGGGCCACCGATCCGCTCGCCGCGGCGGAGGTGCTGCGCGGCACCCGCGAGGCGGAGTACGTCGGGCGGACGGCGGTGGCGGGGACGCCGGTGCGCCACTACCGGGGCACCGCCGACCTGGGCCGGGCCGCCGACCGCTCCACGGGCAGCGCGCGCACGGCACTGCGGGCGGCGGCGAAAGGGTTCGCCACCGCCCGGGTGCCGTTCGACGCCTACCTCGACGACCGAGGCCGCCTGCGCAAGGTCCGGCACCGGTTCGGCTTCGTCAACGCCGAGCGGGCGGGCACCGTCGCGGTGGCCTCGACGACACTGCTGTACGACTTCGGGGCCGCCGTCGCCGTACGCCTGCCGGACGAGGACGACATCTACACCGGTGAGATCGCCGAGGAGGCCGCTGTCAAGGAGGACTAGCCCGTCCGTGCCATGCGCCGTGCGCGGGGCGCTCCCTACTCTAGGAAGCCGGTGACGGCAGGGACGAGGTGATGCGCGTGGCTCCGGTCGGCGGTACGGCGGTTCAGGACCACGTGGCCCTCGCCGAGATCGAACTGTGCGGCGATCTGATCATCGCGGCCTCCGCGGCGCGGGAGCGGCTCAGCTTGGAGAGCATCGACGAGGTGCTGCGGGTCGCGGAGGAACGGGAGCGTGAGCGGAGCTGACGGCCCGGGACGCGCCCGGGTCAGGTGCGCAGCAGGCGGCCGATCGCCTTCGTGGCCTCCTCCACCTTCGCGTCGATCTCGGAGCCGCCCTTGAGCGCGGCGTCCGCGACGCAGTGCCGCAGGTGCTCCTCCAAAAGCTGGAGGGCGAAGGACTGGAGCGCCTTGGTGGAGGCGGAGACCTGGGTGAGTATGTCGATGCAGTAGACGTCCTCGTCGACCATCCGCTGCAGGCCGCGGATCTGGCCCTCGATCCGGCGGAGCCGCTTGAGGTGCTCGTCCTTGCGGTGGTGGTAGCCGTGCACGCCGCGGTCGTGGTCCGTGATCACCGCGGACCCGTCGGAGGGCGCTCCGGCGCCGGCCTCTGTGGTCGTCATCGCGTCCTCCTGTGAGACGGAACGGTGGGGGAACGGCCGGTGTGAGACAGATCGCCGTCATATACCCCTGGTGGGTATATGGTAACCAATTCGGCTGGGTATAGGGCCCTTGGCCGCCGCGTCACGGGGCGTCCGGAAACATACGCCGGGCCGCCCCCCTGCTCATCACTGTGCCTGATGGGCGACACTGGGGGACGGCCCGTTAGCCGTGGCCGGATGATGCGCCTAGCATCAGCCTGACCGAAACCGATGCATCCCGAGGACCCCACGTGCGCTTTCGTCTGACCCCCAGGGAGACGAGCTTCTACGACATGTTCGCCGCGTCCGCGGACAACATCGTCACGGGCTCGAAACTCCTGATGGAACTGCTCGGGGCGGACGCATCCGCCCGGGCCGAGATCGCAGAGCGTATGCGGGCCGCGGAACACGCCGGTGACGACGCCACGCACGCGATCTTCCACCAGCTGAACTCCTCGTTCATCACGCCCTTCGACCGCGAGGACATCTACACCCTCGCGTCGTCCCTCGACGACATCATGGACTTCATGGAGGAGGCCGTCGACCTCGTCGTCCTCTACAACGTCGAGGAACTGCCCAAGGGCGTCGAGCAGCAGATCGAGGTCCTGGCGCGGGCGGCCGAGCTGACGGCCGAGGCCATGCCGAACCTGCGCACGATGGACAACCTCACCGAGTACTGGATCGAGGTCAACCGGCTGGAGAACCAGGCCGACCAGATCCACCGCAAGCTGCTCGCCCACCTCTTCAACGGCAAGTACGACGCCATCGAGGTCCTCAAGCTCAAACAGATCGTGGATGTGCTGGAAGAGGCCGCCGACGCGTTCGAGCACGTGGCCAACACGGTGGAGACCATCGCGGTCAAGGAGTCCTGAGCCCACGCCATGGACACCTTCGCTCTGATCGTGACCGTCGCGGTCGCGCTCTTCTTCACGTACACCAATGGTTTCCACGACTCGGCCAACGCCATCGCGACCTCGGTGTCGACGCGGGCGCTGACGCCCCGCGCGGCGCTGGCGATGGCCGCCGTGATGAACCTCGCCGGCGCGTTCCTCGGGTCCGGGGTCGCCAAGACGGTCAGCGAGGGGCTGATCGACACGCCCCACGGCTCGACGGGCATGGGCATCCTCTTCGCCGCGCTGATCGGGGCGATCGTCTGGAACCTCGTCACCTGGTACTACGGGCTGCCCTCGTCGTCGTCGCACGCGCTGTTCGGCGGGATGGTCGGCGCGGCGCTGGCCGGCGGGACGAAGGTGTACTGGGACGGGGTGGTCGACAAGATCGTGCTGCCCATGTTCATCTCGCCGGTGGTCGGTCTCGTCGTCGGCTATCTCGTCATGACGGCGATCATGTGGCTGTTCCGCAACTCCAACCCGCACAAGGCGAAGCGCGGCTTCCGGATCGCGCAGACGGTGTCGGCGGCGGGGATGGCGCTCGGGCACGGGCTCCAGGACGCGCAGAAGACGATGGGCATCGTGGTGATGGCGCTGGTCATCGCCGACGTCGAGGACTACGGCGACGCGATCCCGATCTGGGTGAAGATCGTCTGCGCGCTGATGCTGTCGCTGGGGACGTACGCCGGTGGCTGGCGGATCATGCGGACGCTGGGGCGGAAGATCATCGAGCTGGACCCGCCGCAGGGGTTCGCGGCGGAGACGACCGGGGCGTCGATCATGTTCACCACGGCGTTCCTCTTCCACGCGCCGATCTCGACGACGCATGTGATCACTTCCGCGATCATGGGGGTCGGGGCGACGAAGCGGGTGAACGCCGTGCGTTGGGGGGTCGCGAAGAACATCATCCTGGGGTGGTTCATCACGATGCCGGCGGCGGCGCTGGTGGCCGCCGTGGCCTTCTGGGTGGTGAAGCTGGCGGTGCTGTGAGCCGCGCCGCCTGACGCCGGTGCCCTTCGGGGGTGCCGGCGTTCTGCTTTGTGCGGGGCGGTGCGGGTCGGTTCGCCGGTGGGTGCCGGTGCGTGCCGGTGGGTGCCGGTGCTTGTGCGGTGAGCGGTGAGCGGTGAGCGGTGAGCGGTGAGCGGTGTGTGGGTGAGGGCGGGGCGTCGCGCGGAGCGGCGCCGGGCCGGTGCCGCCGCGCCCACCCGTGCCGCCCCGGGCGGCACGACTGCCCGTGGTTACGCGGCACGTAGGCCCGCGGTTACGCGGAATGAGAAGGGCCCGCCCCCGGGAGCCAGGGGCGGGCCTGTCCTCGTGGTGGCACCGCCATGCAGCACCACGAGGAGTCTTATCCGAAGCGGCCGGAGATGTAGTCCTCGGTGGCCTGGACCGACGGGTTGGAGAAGATCCGCTCCGTCTCGTCGATCTCGATGAGCTTGCCGGGCTGGCCGACGGCCGCCAGGTTGAAGAAGGCCGTGCGGTCCGAGACGCGCGCCGCCTGCTGCATGTTGTGCGTCACGATGACGATCGTGAAGCGTTCCTTCAGCTCGCCGATCAGGTCCTCGATGGCGAGGGTGGAGATCGGGTCCAGGGCGGAGCAGGGCTCGTCCATCAGCAGGACGTTCGGCTCGACCGCGATCGCGCGGGCGATGCACAGGCGCTGCTGCTGGCCGCCGGAGAGGCCGGAGCCCGGCTTGTTCAGGCGGTCCTTGACCTCGTTCCAGAGGTTCGCGCCCTTGAGGGACTTCTCGACCACGTCGTCCATCTCGGACTTCTTGTACCGGCCGTTGAGGCGCAGGCCGGCCGCGACGTTGTCGTAGACGGACATGGTCGGGAACGGGTTCGGGCGCTGGAAGACCATGCCGACCTCGCGCCGCACCGCCACCGGGTCGATCCCGGGACCGTACAGGTTCTCGTCGTCGAGCATGACCTTGCCGTCGACCCGGCCGCCCGGGGTGACCTCGTGCATGCGGTTGAGCGTGCGCAGGAACGTGGACTTGCCGCAGCCGGAGGGGCCGATGAAGGCCGTCACCGAGCGGGGTTCGACGGTCATCGAGATGTCCTCGATGGCCAGGAAGGAGCCGTAGTAGGCGTTGAGGCCGCTGACATCGATGCGCTTGGCCATGGGAATCACTGCTTCTTTCGGGTCGGGTCGGGGGGCCTTAGCGACCGGTCTTGGGAGCCTTCCAGCGGGCGATGCCGCGGGCCACCAGGTTGAGGATCATGATGAACGCGATGAGCGTCAGGGCCGCCGCCCAGGCACGGTCGTACGCCGCGCCCTGGCCGCCGCTGTTGATGAACTGCAGGTAGATGTACATCGGCAGCGACGCCTGCGGGTCCTTGAACGGGTTCGCGTTGATGAGGTTCGTGACCCAGACCAGCAGCAGCACGGGCGCGGTCTCGCCGGCGATGCGGGCGATGGCCAGCATGATGCCGGTGGTGATGCCGCCGATGGAGGTCGGCAGGACCACCTTGATGATCGTGCGCCACTTCGGGACGCCGAGCGCCAGGGACGCCTCGCGCAGCTCGTTCGGGACGAGCTTGAGCATCTCCTCGGTGGAGCGGACGACGACCGGGATCATCAGGATGGCCAGCGCCATCGACCCGGCGAAGCCGGAGTAGCCCATGTCCAGGATGAGAATCCACAGGCTGAGGATGAACAGACCCGCGACGATCGACGGGATGCCCGTCATCACGTCGACGAAGAAGGTGACGGCCTTCGCGAGCTTGCCCCGGCCGTACTCGACCAGGTAGATCGCGGTCAGCACACCGATCGGCACGGCGATCACGGTGGCGATGCCGACCTGTTCCAGCGTGCCGAGGATGGCGTGGTAGATGCCGCCGCCGGGCTCGGTGTCGCGGACGTACCCCATCGAGTGGGTGAGGAAGTAGCCGTCGAGGACCTTGACGCCGCGCTTGACGGTCGTCCAGATCAGGGAGGCCAGCGGGATGATCGCCAGCAGGAACGCGACCCAGACCAGGCTGGTCGCGGTGCGGTCCTTGGCCTGGCGGCGGCCCTCGACCTTGGCCGAGATGCCGTAGGAGCCGGCGACGAAGAGGACCGCGGCGATCAGGGCCCACTGGATGGAGCTGTCCAGGCCGGCCGCGAAGCTGATGCCGAGACCGAGCAGGACCGCGCCGGCGGCGACCGCCCAGGCGAACCACTTCGGCAGGGTCGCGCCGCGCAGCGAACTCGGCGGACGCTGGTCGGTGAGAGACGCGTTGCTCATGCGTTGGCCCCCGAGTACTCCTTGCGGCGGGAGATGATCATGCGCGCCGCGCCGTTGACCAGCAGGGTGATGACGAACAGGACGAGACCGGAGGCGATCAGGGCGTCCCGGCCCATCGGGCTGGCCTCGTTGAACTTGCTGGCGATGTTCTGCGCGAACGTGCCGCCGCCCGCGTCGAGCAGGCTCGCGTTGATGTCGAAGGTCGGCGAGAGGACCATGGCCACGGCCATGGTCTCGCCGAGGGCGCGGCCGAGGCCGAGCATCGAGGCGGAGATGATGCCGGAACGGCCGAAGGGCAGCACCGACATCCGGATGACCTCCCAGCGCGTGGCGCCGAGGGCGAGGGCGGCCTCCTCGTGCATCCGCGGGACCTGCCGGAAGACCTCACGGCTCACGTTGGTGATGATCGGCAGGATCATGATCGCGAGGAGGATGCCGACGGCGAGCAGCGAGCGGGCCGGGCCGCCGCTCCACTCGAAGACACCGGTCCAGCCGAGGTAGGTGTCGAGCCAGCCGTACAGGCCGTTCAGGTGCGGGACGAGGACCAGGACGCCCCAGAGGCCGTAGACGATGGACGGCACGGCGGCGAGCAGGTCGACGACGAAGGCGATGGTGCCGCCGAGCTTGCGCGGGGCGTAGTGCGTGATGAACAGCGCGATGCCGACCGCGATCGGGACCGCGATGGCCATGGCGATGATCGACGACACGACGGTGCCGAAGGCCAGGACCGCGATGCCGAACTCCGGCGGGACGCCGGCCGGGTTCCAGTCGAAGCTGGTGAAGAAGTTGGCCTCGTCCTTGCTGATCGCGATCGAGGCGCGGTAGGTCAGGAACGCCGCGATGGCGCCCATCAGCACCAGGACGAAGATGCCGGAGCCGCGGGAGAGACCGACGAAGATCCGGTCTCCGGGGCGGGTGGCGCCGCGGGCCGCGCGCTTGGCTTCGGCCTCGGTCGGCTGGGGCGTTGGGGGTGAGGTGGGGTTCTGTGTCGATATGTCCATCGGGTTCTCCGGTCTGCGGAGCCGTCGTGGGTACGGCGGCCCGGGCGGAACCGGCCCGGTGGGGGACGGCTCCTGGCGGCGGTGCACCGGACGGTGCGGTCCGGCCCCGGGTGGGGGCCGGACCGCACTCGGGTCAGCTCAGGCCCGAGATGGTCTCGCGGACCTTGGTGATGATCTCGTCGGGCATCGGGGCGTAGCCGGCCTCGGCCAGCAGGCCCTGGCCGTCCTCGGAGGCGATGTAGTTCAGGAACGCCTTGGTGGCGGGCAGGGTCTCGGCCTTGTTGCCCTTGTCGCAGACGATCTCGTACGTCACCAGGGTGATCGGGTACGCGCCCGCGGCGGACGGCGTGTAGTCCAGCTCCAGGGCCAGGTCCTTGCCGGTGCCGACGACCTTGGCGGCGCCGATCGCGGCGGTCGCGTTCTCGACGGTGGCCTTGACCGGCTCGGCGGCCTCGGTCTTGATGTCGACCGTCTTGATGCCCTCGGCGTAGGACAGCTCGAAGTAGGAGATGGCGCCCGAGGTCTGGGTGACCTGCTGCGCGAGGCCGGAGGAGCCCTGCGCGGACTGGCCGCCCTTGGCCTCCCAGGACTTGCCCGGCTCGTAGCTCCAGTCGCCGGGAGCGGCGGCCTTGAGGTACTTGGTGAAGTTGTCCGTGGTGCCGGACTCGTCCGAGCGGTGGAACGCCTGGATCTTCAGGTCGGGGAGCTTGGCGTCGGGGTTGAGCTTGGCGATCGCCTCGTCGTTCCACTTGGTGATCTTGCTGTCGAAGATCTGGGCGAGGGTGGCCGCGTCCAGGGTCAGCGAGTCGACGCCGGGGACGTTGAAGCCGACCGCGATCGGGCCGCCGACCATCGGCAGGTCGATGCCCTGGCCGTTGGAGCAGATCTTCTTGGAGGCGGTGATCTCCTCGGGCTTCAGCGCGGAGTCCGAACCGGCGAAGGCGGTCTGGCCCTGGGTGAACGCGGTCACGCCGGCGCCCGAACCCGTGGGGTTGTAGTTGATCTGCACGCCCGAGCACGCCGCGGCGAACTCCTTCACCCACGCGTCGATCGCGTTCTTCTGGGCGGAGGAGCCGGACGCCTGGAGCTGGCCGGAGGCGTCACCGCAGTCGACGCTGCTGCTGGCCTTCGCGGAGGCGCTGCCGCCGGAGCCGGTGTCGCTCGTGTCGTCGGAGCCGCACGCCGTGAGGGCCAGGGCGCCGGAGACGGCGAGAGCACCGAGAGCGAGGGCCCGCCGGTTCATGCGCTGAAGCTTCACTTGAGGGAGTTCCTTCCGAGAGCCGCCGTCCTGAATTCGGCGGCGTGCGAGGACTGAGCGATACGGACGCGTTTTCGTAGTGCGACCCGTATCGGGTAAGGCCGAAAGTAGGCAGAACAGGTGAAGCCGCCGATGGCCGTACGTGAACGGGGGGTGAACCCCTGGGGACGGTGCGGTGAGGTAACGGAACGCTCACGTCGAGGACACGGGGTGATTCCGGCGGGGTGCCGCGGTACGCCGACTATGGCAGGGAGATACCGGCCGGCAGGGCGTCGATCAGGGTGCGGTCCCTCGGTCGGGTGAGGCGGGCGCGGGCGGCGGCGGGCGTCAGCCACAGGACGCGGTCGACCTCGTCGTTCGGTGCGAACGCGCCGGAGACGGCCTCGGCGGCCCAGTAGCGGACCTCCTTGGGCCGGCCGTCGGCCAGGTAGCGCGCGGTGGGCAGCTCGGGGCCGGGCGCGGCGGTGTGCCCGGTCTCCTCGGCGACCTCGCGCAGCGCGCCGGCGAGGGCGTCCTCGCCGGGCTTCAGCTTGCCCTTGGGGTGCGACCAGTCGTCGTACTTCGGGCGGTGGACCAGGCAGATCTCCAGGGCGCCGGTGGCCGGCGAACGCCGCCACAGGACGCAGCCGGCCGCCAGGACCGGGGTGGTGCCGTCCGGGTCTTCGGGGCTGCTGCTCACTGTCGCCTCGCCTGGGTGCCGGGGGTACGGGGTGCCGGGTGCTAGGGGGTGCCGGCCGCTTCCTTGTGCCAGCAGTGCTGGAACGCGTACCGCGCCGCCTCCACCTCATGCCGCTGGTCGGCGTGGAGCACGCCCAGCGCGTACGCCGTCGCGGGGGCGATCCGCGGGGTGCGGGCCGCCTGCGCGGCGGCCGCGGCGGCCTCGGCGGCGTCGCGGTGCCGGTCGAGGGCCTCGCCGGCGGCGAGCAGGCGTACGCCGACGGGGGCGTCGCCGCACGCGACGACCTCCCGGGCGTAGCGGTGCAGCCGCAGCAGCAGGCGGACCTGGTGCCAGGGGGTGTCCTGCGGGTGCGGGGACGGGTCCGGGGAGAGGCCGTGGACCAGGGCCTCCGCGTTGTACGGGCTGCCCGCGGTGACCAGGGGCAGGGCGGCCACGGCGTCGACGAGACGGTCCCGGGCGGCGGCGGCCAGCGGGCGCAGGTCGGCGCCGGCCGCGCCCGCCGCCAGGGGGACGTCGCTGGCCAGGACGGCGACCTTGTCGGCGACCGCGTGGAAGCGGCTGCTGCCGAGGGCCTGGAGCGCCGTGGAGTGGGCGCGGGTGCGGGCCAGGGTCAGCTGGCGGTCCAGCAGGGCGCCCGCCTTGGCCGCACCCACGGTGAGGGCGCCGCGCTCGGGTCCGGCCTGCTGCGCGGGGATGCCCGCCGGCGTCTCCGGGAAGGGCGCGGAGGCCGGGCCGGACAGCCGGTGCAGGGCCTGGAGCAGGCGCTCCAGGCGGGACGCGTAGGCGTGCTCCAGGGCCAGCGTGCCGGAGAGCCAGGCCAGCTCGGGGCGGATGTCCTCCGCCCAGGCGGCGTCGAGCAGCGTCTGGAAGGTGTGCAGGCTGCCGCTGATGCGGCGGGCGGCGCGGCGCAGGGCGCGCACGGCGTCGGCGGAGCCGTCCGGGGCGGTGGCGCCCGCGCCGTTCTCCCGGTGCAGGCGCAGCGCGCGGAGGAACTCCGTGGCCTGGGCGCGCAGGTAACCGGCGAGGGCGTCGGCGTCCACGGGAAACTCCGGGGCGGTGCGGCCGGCCGTGCCGGGCGGGGACTTCCGGTCGGCCGGGGCGGACGGGTCCGGGCGGAGGGCGGCGGGCGGGGTGCGGTCGGTTCGCATGGAGTGGTCTGTCGGGGCGGGCCGGCCAGGAGCGGGCCGGGCGGGCGGGGTGCGGTCCGGGGCGGAGGGTTGGGCCGGTGCGTTGGTGCGGGGCGGGGGCGCGGGGCGGACGGGGGCGGCGGGGCGGTCCGGTGGTACGGAGAGGGCCGGTGCGGTGGTGTGGTCCGGTGCGGCGGGGCGGTCCGGTGTGGTGGTGCGGACGGGGGCGGCGGGGCGGTCCGGTGTGGTGGTGCGGACGGGGGCGGCGGGGCGGTCCGGTGTGGTGGTGCGGACGGGGGCGGCGGGGCGGTCCGGTGCGGTGGTGGGGGCCGGTGGTGCCGGTTCGGGCGGTGGGGTGGGGTGGTCCGCCGGACGGGCGGGGGCGCCGTCCTGGCGCGGGCCGGGACGGGCCGGGGGCGCGGTTCCTCGCGCCCCTCTGGCGGCGTTGCCGCCCGGCGGCACCGGGCCGGCCGGGACCGGGTAGGGCGTCGGGTCAAGGTGTCGCTGTGCCACGCCGGCGCCTCCGGGCGTCTATGAGCATCTCCTGGACGTTGCGCAGGGGGTGGCCGTCCGCGTCGGTCGCGTGCCGGGTCCACTCGCCGTCCGGACCGAGGTGCCAGGACGCGGTGGTGTCGGACATGCCGGTTTCCAGCAGACGGCTCAGGGCCGCCCGGTGGGCCGGGTCGGTGACCCGGACGAGCGCCTCGATACGGCGGTCGAGGTTGCGGTGCATCATGTCGGCGCTGCCGATCCAGACCTCCGGCTCACCGCCGTTGCCGAAGGCGAAGACGCGGGAGTGCTCCAGGAACCGGCCGAGGACGGAGCGGACCCGGATGTTCTCCGAGAGACCGTCCACACCGGGGCGCAGGGCGCAGATGCCGCGCACCCACACGTCGACCGGGACACCCGCCTGCGACGCCCGGTAGCAGGCGTCGACGATCGCCTCGTCCACCATCGAGTTGACCTTGATGCGGACCGAGGCGGGGCGTCCGGCGCGGTGGTGCTGGATCTCCTTGTGGATGCGGGCGACCAGGCCGTCGCGGAGCGACTTGGGGGCGACCAGGAGCCGGCGGTACGTCTCGCGGCGGGAGTAGCCGGAGAGCCGGTTGAACAGGTCGGACAGGTCCGCGCCGACCTGCGGGTCGGCGGTGAGCAGGCCGAGGTCCTCGTAGAGGCGGGCCGTCTTCGGGTGGTAGTTGCCGGTGCCGACGTGGCTGTAGCGGCGGAGGGTCTCGCCCTCCTGCCGTACGACGAGGGAGAGCTTGCAGTGCGTCTTCAGGCCGACCAGGCCGTAGACGACGTGGCAGCCGGACTCCTCCAGCTTGCGCGCCCACTTGATGTTGGCGTGCTCGTCGAAGCGGGCCTTGATCTCGACGAGGACGAGGACCTGCTTGCCGGCCTCGGCGGCGTCGATCAGCGCGTTGACTATGGGGGAGTCCCCGGAGGTGCGGTACAGCGTCTGCTTGATCGCCAGGACGTCCGGGTCCTCCGCGGCCTGCTCCAGGAACGCCTGGACGGACGTGGAGAACGAGTCGTACGGATGGTGCAGGAGGACGTCCCTGCTGCGCAGCGCGGCGAAGATGTCGGGGGCGGAGGCGGACTCGACCTCGGCGAGGTCGCGGTGGGTGCCGGCGATGAACTTCGGGTACTTCAGCTCCGGCCGGTCCAGGCCGTGGATGCGGAAGAGGCCGGTGAGGTCCAGGGGGCCGGGGAGGGGGTAGACCTCCGCCTCGGTGATCTTCAGCTCGCGGACGAGGAGGTCCAGGACCTCGCGGTCGATGCTCTCCTCGACCTCCAGGCGGACCGGGGGGCCGAAGCGGCGCCGCATGAGTTCCTTCTCGAGGGCCTTGAGGAGGTTCTCGGCGTCGTCCTCCTCCACCTCCAGGTCCTCGTTGCGGGTGACGCGGAAGGCGTGGCTCTCCAGGACCTCCATGCCCGGGAAGAGTTCTTCCAGGTGGGCGGCGATGACATCCTCGATGGGGACGTATCGGCCCGGGGACGCCTCCAGGAAGCGGGAGAGCAGCGGGGGGACCTTGACCCGGGCGAAGTGGCGGTGGCCGGTGACCGGGTTGCGGACGACGACCGCGAGGTTGAGGGAGAGGCCCGAGATGTAGGGGAAGGGGTGGGCCGGGTCGACCGCGAGCGGGGTGAGGACCGGGAAGATCTGGTGCCGGAAGAGGGTGAACAGGCGGCCCTGCTCCTTCTCGGCCAGCTCCGACCAGCGGACCAGGTGGATGCCCTCCTCGGCGAGGGCCGGGGCGACGTCCTCGTGGAAGCAGGCGGCGTGCCGGGCCATCAGCTCGCGCGAGCGCGCCCAGATCATCTCCAGCACCTCGCGGGGCTGGAGGCCGGAGGCGGAGCGGGTGGCGACGCCGGTGGTGATGCGGCGCTTCAGGCCGGCGACGCGGACCATGAAGAACTCGTCCAGGTTGCTGGCGAAGATCGCGAGGAAGTTCGCTCGTTCGAGGAGGGGGGTGTTCGGGTCCTCGGCGAGTTCCAGGACGCGTTCGTTGAACGCGAGCCAGCTGCGTTCGCGGTCGAGGAAGCGGCCCTGGGGGAGCGGGACGCGGCCGTCGTTGCGGCTGTCCTGGGTCTCCTCGTAATCGTCGAGGTCGGAGTCGATGTCCGGCTCCAGGTCGGAGACCGTGGCGGCGACCGTGTGCGGGCGGTGCGCGGCGATGGAGCCCACGGAGGGCTGCGTGTGCTGGACCTCTGCCCGGGTGTTCGGCTGGCTCATGAACCCATTCTTCCGCGCCGGGGGCAGGACAGGCGCGTCGGAGGCGTCGGACCTCGCGGGAGGGAGCGCGGGCCTGTGCGGGGGTGGCCCAGGCGCGGGCACGGCGGGCTTCATTCGGCGAGGGTCGCAAGCTCATCTGAATCGGCGGTTACGGGGAGATGGCGTGAGGGATAGCGGGGGGCGGCTCGGGGGTGGTGGGCGGGGCCGCCGGGTTGTTCCGTGCGCCGTGGCTCCGGTGGGTGGGTCGGGGCGGCGGGGGCACGGCGAGCCCGCGCCGTCGGACGCGCGGGACGCCGCCAGGCGGGGTTTCCCGCGACCCGGTGAGCGGCGGGCTGCGCCGCACCCCCACGACCCGCTCCCGTCGTACGGCGGCTGCGGGCGGGTGGTGGGGCCCGGAGTCCCGTGGTCGGGTGCCGGTCGTACGGCGGCTGCGGGCGGTGGGGCGGGAGTGCGGGTCCCGTGGCCGGGTGCCGGTGGTGCGGGGGCTGTGGGTTCCGGCGGGTGGGATCGGGGGCTGGGCGTCCGTGAACCGGTCGGGGGCGGTCGTGCGATGAGGGGATGTGAGCGAGACGAGAAGCGACGGGGAGCTGCTGCGGGCCGTCGCGTCCGACGGGGACCGGCGGGCCTTCGAGGAGCTGTACCGGCGGTACGCCCCCTGGCTGACGGCCCGGATGCGGAGCCGCTGCGCCGATCCCGGGATCGTCGACGACGTGGTGCAGGAGACCTTCCTCGCGGTGTGGCGCGGCAGCGCCCGGTACCGGGAGGACGGCGACGTCGCGGGGTGGCTGTGGCGGATCGGGTCGCGGCGGCTGATCGACGTGCTCCGGGGGGACGGGGCGCGGGGACGGCTGCGGCAGGCGCTGGCGCGGCTGCGGCACCGGGACGAGGTGTCGGCGGAGGAGCGGGTGCTCGCCGGCGTCGAGCACGGTGACCTCGCCGGGGCGCTGGTCCGGCTCTCGCCCGAGCTGCGCGCGGTGCTCCAGGCGACGGTCGTCGACGGGCTGACCACCCGCGAGGCGGCCGTCCTGCTCGGCATCCCGCCGGGCACGGTCAAGACGCGGGCGATGCGGGCCCGCAAGCAACTGCGGGAGGCCCTGGCATGACGGGACACGGCGACTGGCACGTTCCGGACGACGATCTGCGGGCGTACGCGCGGGGCACGCTGGCGCCGCCCGCGCTGTGGTCCGCCGACGCCCATCTGGCCGCCTGCGCGCGGTGCCGTGCGGGGCTGGCGGAGGCGGCCGGCCCGGTGGACGTGGACGCCGGGTGGCTGCGGCTCGACGCCGAGCTGGACGCGCCCCGGGCGGGCTGGTGCGAGGGGCTGCTGGTGCGGCTCGGGGTGCCGGACCACGTGGCGCGGCTGCTGACGGCCACGCCCGTGCTGCGCCGCTCCTGGCTGGGCGCGGTGGCGGCGGTGCTGGCGATGTCGGTGGCCGCGGTCCTGACGACCGGGGCGCCGGACGGGTCGCCGACGCTGTTCCTCGCCCTCGCGCCGCTGCTGCCGCTGGCCGGGGTGGCGCTGTCGTACGGGCCCGCGATGGACCCGACGTACGAGATCGCGGTGGTGGCGCCGCTGCACGGGTTCCGGCTGCTGATGATCCGTACGGTCGCCGTGCTGGCCGTCGGGATCGGGCTGAACGGGCTGGCGACGCTCGCCCTGCCGGCGTACGGGCTGCGGGCGCTGGCCTGGCTGCTGCCCGCGCTGGCGCTGACCGGGGCCGGGCTGGCGCTGACGCCCCGGCTGGGCCCGGTGGCGGCCCCCGCGGCGGTGGGCGGCGGGTGGATCGCGCTGCTGCTGGCCGCGGAGGCGGCACGGGAGCCCGGCGGCGGGCCGCTCGCGCCGTTCACCGCGGCCGGGCAGGGCGTGTGCGCGGGCGTCGCCGTGGCCGCCGCGGGGGTGCTGTTCCTCGTACGGGACCGGTTCGACCGGTCGCCGTCCGCGCACTGACCGCGAAGGCGTGCGCCGACCGCGGTCGGCCGCCGTCCGCTCACCGGCCTTCTCCGGCATCCGTTGCCGGCCATCCACGCGTGACAGGGGAGTTCCGTATGACCATCACCGTCTCCGCCTCCGGGCTGAGCCTGCACTACGGGCGCACCCGCGCCCTCGACGAGGTCGGGCTGCGGCTGTCGCCGGGCGTGACCGGGCTGCTCGGGCCCAACGGGGCGGGCAAGACGACGCTGCTGCGGGTGCTGGCCACGGCCGTGCCCGCGGACCGGGGCGCGTTCACCGTGCTCGGGCACGATCCGGGGACCGTCCGGGGGCGGCAGGAGGTGCGGCGGCGGCTCGGGTACCTGCCGCAGACGCCCGGGTTCCACCCGGACTTCACCGCCTTCGCGTTCGTGGACTACGTGGCGGTCCTCAAGGAGCTGACCGACCGGCGCGCCCGCCACCGCGAGGTGCGGCGGGTGCTGGAGGAGGTCGGGCTCGGGGACGTGCGCGGCCGGCGGATCAAGAAGCTGTCCGGCGGGATGCGGCAGCGGGTCGCGCTGGCGGCGGCGCTGGTCGGGGACCCCGGGTTCCTGGTGCTGGACGAGCCGACCGTCGGGCTCGACCCCGAGCAGCGGATGCGGTTCCGCGAGCTGATCGCGGGGGCGGGGGAGGGGCGGACCGTGCTGCTGTCCACCCACCAGACCGAGGACGTCGCCATGCTGTGCCGGCGCGTGCTGGTGATGGCCGCGGGGAGCGTCCGGTTCGACGGGACGCCGGCCGAGCTGACCGCGCGGGCGGCGGGCCGGGTGTGGCGCAGCGACCGGCGGGACGCGGGGGCGAAGGCCGGCTGGCGGACCGGAACGGGGGAGTTCCGGCAGGTCGGTGATCCGCCGGAGGGGGCGGAGCTGGTCGAACCGACGCTGGAGGACGGGTACCTGCTCGTGCTCGACGGCGCCGTGGACGCGGAGGTGGCGGCGTGAACACGGTCGTCGTGGAGGAGAGCCCGGTGCCGTCGGCGGCGGCGAAGGGGACGGGCGGGCCGCGGGGGGTGGCCGCGCTGGCCCGGTTCGAGGCACGGCGGCTGCTGACGAGCGCGCCGGTGGTGTTCTCCTTCGCCGTGTACATCCTCTGGACCGTGTGGCGGACCCGGTCGTCGTGGGACGGGTTCCCGGCGCTCCAGGACGCGGACCGGGCCACGCAGGGCGGGCCCCTGCTGGTCGGGTTGGGGGTACTGCTGGCCGCCGACTTCGCCGCGCTGCGGGACCGCCGGCGCGGGACGCAGGAGTGGTTCGGGACGCTGGTGCTGCCGGCCGGGCGGCGGACGGCGGCACACCTGCTGGCGCTGCTGCCGGTGGTGCTGCTCACCGCGGTGTGCGTGGCCGCTCAGTTCACCTGGGAGGCGCTCAAGCCGGGCGCGGTCGGGCACGGCTCGCCCGCCGAGTTGCTGGTGGGGCCGCTGACCGTGCTGCTGCTCGGGGCGGCCGGCGTGTTGCTGGCCCGGCTGGCGGCCTCGGTGTGGGCGGCGCCGCTGCTGGGCGTCCTCTACCTGTTCTTCCTGGTGCTCGGCACCGGGCCGTCGGGCGACACCGGCGGGACGGCCTGGCTGTACCCGGTCGTCTCCACGTCCGGCAACTCCCCCTTCCCCTCCGACCTGCTGGGCCGGCCGGCCGCCTGGCACGCGCTGTACCTGGCGGGCGTGGCGCTGTGCCTCGCCTTCCTCGCGGTGCTGGTCGCCGCGCGGGGCCGGGGCGTGTCCGCCAGGGCGGGGCTCGCCGTGGCGCTGGCGATGGCGCTGACCGGGGGCGTCGCCCAGTCCCGGGGCGACTCCGCGGAGCTGCTCGCGGCGCGGGAACGGGCCTCGGCCGCGCCCGAGAAGGAACAGCGGTGCGTGACGCGGGACGGGTCGACGTACTGCGCGTTCGACGAGTGGGTGCCGCGGGCCGACGACTGGGCCGGGGTGGTGGGCCGGGTCCGGTCGCTCGCCGGGGACCCGGCGCGGGACCGTCCCCTGCTCGTACGGCAGCGGATCGAGGCCCGCTACGGCCTGGACAGCGACTCCGCGATCCCCGCGTCGACCCGCCGGCACCAGGTGACCGTCGGCACCGCGTGGGGCGGCAACCGGGTGCCGGAGTTCTCCGCCGCCGTCGCCGGGGTGCTGGTCGCCGGCAGCGAGGCCGCGGCGGCGGAGCTGTGCGACGGGCGGATGGTGACCGTCATGTGGCTCGCGGTGGGCTGGGAGGACGACCCGATGGGCACGCTGCGCCGGGTCCGCCTCGACGACAGCGTCGAGGGCGCGGCGGTCGTCCTCGCCCCGACCGACCCGCTCTCCATGACGGCCGGTCAGACCGACGTCGTACGGCGGCTGCTGGAGAAGGACCGGGACGGTGTCGCGGCGAAGGCGCGCGCGCACTGGGACGAGCTGACCTCCCCCGGTGTGACGACGGCCCGCGCCGCCGAGCTGCTGGGCGTGCCCGGACCGGAGAAGGCGGACTCGTGCGAGGAGTGACGCGGGACCTGGTACGGCCGGTGGCGCGCACGGTGCCCTGGCGGGCGCTGGGCGCGGCCGGGGGTGTGGGGCTGCTGCTGGCCGCGGCGGTGCGGTGGGCGGACGGGCCGCCGCCCTCGACGGCCCTGCTCGCGCTGCGCTGCGCGGCCCTGACCGGCGGGCTGGGGCTGGCGTCCCTCCTGGACGACCCGGCCCGGCACACCACGGCCGCGGTGCCGGTGCCCCGGCCCGTACGGCAGGCGCTGCGGGCGGCCCTGGTGGCGCCGCCGGTCGCGCTGTGGTGGGCGGCGGTACTGCTGCTCGTCCCGGCGGACCTGCGCCCGCCGGCCGCCGACGTCACCCTGGAGGCGGCGGCCGTCTCCCTGCTGGCCTGCGCGGGCGCGGCGGTCGCGCTGCGCCTGACCGAGGGGACCCGGCCGGGCCGGGCGGTGGCCGGCGCCCTGCTGGCCGCCGCGCTGACGGGTCCCCTGCTGCTGCCCGACCGCTGGACCCTCCTGGTCCAGCCCGCGGACCCCCGCTGGGCGGCCTCCCACGACCGCTGGGCCGGCCTCGCGGTGGCGACGGCGGTGGTGTGGGCGCTGTCCGCGCGTGAGCCGTTGCGGCGGGGGCGGCCCTAGCGTCCCCTGGGGCGCGTGAACACCGGCAGGGCGGGACAGGCGCCGGGGCACTCACCGCGACCACGGTGCCGGGCCGGGCAAGGGTGCGCCTGTACCGGCCGGTTCGGGCCGGGCAAGGGTGCGTCTGTACCGGCCGGTTCGGGCAGGGAGGGGGTGCGCCTGTACCGGCCGGGTCGGGCAGGGAGGGGCGCGCCTGTACCGGCCGGCCCGTTCACCCTGACCACGGCACCGGGCCGGCCCCCGGTGCTCGTACGAGGCAGTCGGGGCCGAGTTCCCCGGGGCTGGTGAAGCCCGACAGGGCGAGGGTCAGTTCGAACTCCGCGAGCAGGGTCCGGACGACGTGCTCCACACCGGGCTCGCCGTCGAGGGCCAGCCCGTACACGTACGGCCGGCCGAGGAGGACCGCGCGGGCGCCGAGCGCCAGAGCCTTGAGGACGTCGTCCCCCGTGCGGACGCCGCTGTCGAACAGCACGTCGAGCCGGTCCCCGGCGGCCCCGACGACCGCGGGCAGGACGTCGAGGGAGCCGACGGCGCCGTTGACCTGGCGCCCGCCGTGGTTGGACACCACGACACCGTCCACGCCGGCGTCCACGGCCCGTCGCGCGTCGTCCGGGTGCTGGATGCCCTTCAGGACGAGGGGGCCCTGCCAGTGCTCCCGCAGGAACGCCAGATCCTCCCAGGTCTTGCCCGGGTCCCCCGACAGGCGGAAGAAGTGCGTGACGGCGGCCTGCGGGTCCTCCTCGACCGGTCTGGCGAGGCCCGCGAGGAACGCCGGGTCCGTGAAGTGGTTCGCCGTCCCCACTCCGTGGAGGAAGGGCATGTACGCCTGGTCCAGGTCGGCCGGCCGCCACCCCAGCAGCCAGGTGTCCAGGGTGACCAGCAGCGCCGTGCAGCCGCACGCCCGGGCGCGCGCCAGGAAGCTCTTCGTGACCTCCCGGTCCTTCGCCCAGTAGAGCTGGAACCAGCGCTCGCCGTCCCCCATCGCCTCCGCGACCTCCTCCATCGGTGTGCTCGACGAGGAGGACAGGACGAAGGGGACCCCCTGGGCCGCGGCGGCCCGGGCGGCGGCCCGCTCCGCCCCGGGGTGCGCCACCGCCAGCGCGCCGACGGGTGCCAGCGCGACCGGGACCGGCAGCCGCCTGCCGAGCACCTCGACCGCCAGGTCCCGGACCCGGACGTCCCGGAGCATCCTGGGCACGATGCGCCACTGGTCGAACGCCTCGCGGTTGGCGCGCGCCGTACGCCCGTCACCCGCGGCGCCCACCACCGTGCCCACCGGCCCGGCGCCGAGCCGCTCCGCGACCAGCTCCTCCAGACGGGTCAGGTCCGTGGGCAGCCGCGGGGGCGCCCCGGCCACGCCCTTGCGGAAGATCTCCTGCTGGTACGCCGTCCAGTCGATGCCGCGTCCCGCTCCACCGCCGCTCATGAGGGAGACCTTCCGCGCGGGCCTCCCACGCGCCGGTTCCGGTGCCGGGTTTAACCCATATGCCCGCACCGGGGCCCGTTCCGGTGCGGGTGCCGGTACACATGCGCGTAACTCCTTCCGTACTCACGGGGTCCTGGACGAGACAGGCGGCGACCTTGGCAAGGAAACGCACAGCGGCCCTCGCGGCCCTCGCGGGCACGGCCCTCCTCATGGTGGCCGCCCCCGCCCCGAGCGCCCCCCGCGCGCCGGCGTCCTCCGGTACGGCCGTCACCGTACGCACCGACAGCGGCCTCGTCCGGGGCCTGCGGACGGACACCCACGCCCTCTTCCGGGGCATCCCGTACGCGGGACCCCCCAAGGGCGTCCACCGCTGGGCCGCGCCGCGCCCCGTCCGGCCCTGGAAGGGCGTACGGGACGCGGTGAAGCCCGGCCCGCTCTGCCCGCAGGTCGCCTCCCCCTACGCGCGGGTGTCGAGCCTGGAGGAGGACTGCCTGGTCGTCGACGTCACCGTGCGGGCCGCGGCGGAACGGCCCGCCCCCGTCCTGGTGTGGGTGCACGGTGACGGCGCGGTGGGCGGGGGCGGCCTCTTCGACGCCCGCCGCCTCGCCGACCGGGGCCTGGTCGTCGTCACCGTCAACTACCGGCTCGGCGTGTTCGGCGGCTTCGGCTATCCGGGACTCGCCGGGTCGGGGACGTTCGCCCTCCAGGACCAGCAGGCGGCGCTGCGCTGGGTCCGGCGCAACGCCGCCGCGTTCGGCGGCGACCCCGGCAACGTCACCGTGGCCGGGTCCTCCTTCGGCGCGGCCGCCATCAGCGGGCACCTCACCTCGCCGGGGGCCCGGGGGCTGTTCCACCGGGCCGTCCTGGCCAGCGGCGAGGGCATGATGGACATGCCCGCCGGCGCGATGGGTGAAGGGGTGCCGGCCTACCCCCACTACACGTGGCGCACGGAGCGGGAGGTACGCGCCACCGGCGTCGAGATGACCTCCTCCCTGGGCTGCGCGCGGCGCGACCCCGAGCGCGCGCTGCGCTGCCTGCGCGCCCTGCCGGTGAAGAAGCTGCTGGCGGTCCCGCACATCATGAACGCCTTCCAGACCTTCGCCCACGGCACCGAGGTGTTGCCGGAACTGCCGGAGAAGGCGCTGAGGGAAGGGCGCTTCCCGCGTATCCCGTTGCTGACGGGGGCCACCAGGGACGAGCACCGGCTGTTCGTCGGGATGGCTCACGACGCGGTCGGCGCCCCCTTCACCGCCGGCCAGTACGAGCGGGCGCTGGCCACGGCGTTCGGTGACCGGGCGGACGAGGTGGCCGCGTACTACCCGGTGGGGGACTTCCCCTCGCCCGCCCTGGCCTGGGCCACCGTGGTGACCGACCGGATGTGGGCCCGGGGCGCCTGGGCCCAGGCCCGCGCCTTCGGGCGGCACGCGCCCACATACGCCTACGAGTTCGCCGACCGGGACGCCCCGATGTACCTGCCCTTCCCCGGGGACTTCGACTTCGGCGCCTATCACGCGGGCGACACCCCGTACGTCTTCGAGGACGCGGACGCCCAGCGGCGCTTCACCCCGGCCCAGGTACGGCTGGCCGGCACGATGACCGACCAGTGGGCCCGCTTCGCCCGCACCGGCACGCCGGACGGGCCGGGACTTCCGCCGTGGCCCCGGTTCGACCCGTCCCGGCCCGTGCCGCACACCCTGTCCCTGGCGCCGGACCGGATCGGACCGGTCGACTACGCCCGCGACCACCGCCTCGCCTTCTGGCACCGGCTCGACCGGCGCACCACCGCACCGCAGGCGGAACCGGGCGAGGGCAAGTAGCCGGACGGCGCCCCGTGCGCCGAAGGATGCAGTCCGATCTCCTCCCCGGCGACGAGGTGGGGGCCGCTCCTGGCTGCCAAGGTGGAGATATCAGGCATTACGGCCTTTTCGAAAGGAGGCCCACCATGACGAACGATCCGTACGGTCTCGACGTCCGTGTGGTCGCCCCGGCGGACGCCACCGGCCGGGACGAGAAGTCCGGCGACCGGGCGGGGCGGGGTCCCGCACCGGCGGTGCGACAGGCGAGCTGGCCGATGACCAGCACCACGTTGCACCCGATGGCCGCGGAGCAGCCAGCGGTCCGGCAGGCGACGTGGCCGATGACCAGCGGAACGATGCACCCGATGGCCGCGGAGCAGCCGGGGGTCCGGCAGGCGACGTGGCCGATGACCAGCGGAACGATGCACCCGATGGCCTGACGCCACGACGGCGCCCGTCGCCCCCGCCGGTCCGGAGGGCGAACCGGTCCCGCCGCCTCACCCGCGACGGGACCGGGCGGAACCGGGGCCAGGCGGAACCGGGCCGAGCGGAACCCGACCGGACCCGGCGAGAACGGACCGGGCGGGGTGGGGGACAAGACGCGACGGGACGCCCCCGGAGGACACCATGACAACCACCCCCGCCACCGACGACCCGCTGTTCGCGCCCGCGGACTTCGCACTCCTGCGGGCCCCGGTCCTCCCGGTCGACGCCCCGGTGCTCCCGGCCGGTCCTGCGGACGACGCTCTCGGTTCCGCCCTCGGTCCCGCCGCCGACGAGCCGAGCGCTCCCGGCGAACCCGGCCCGCTGCGGCGGGCGGTCCTCGGCCTGACCGCCGATCCCCTGGTCGCCGAGGCCCTCGCCCTGTCCAGCCCTTCGCTGGCCGATCGCCTGGACGGCCTGTCGAGCGGTCGGCCCGCCACCCTGTCCGAGCTGCGCCGTCGCCTGCGGGCAGTGGCGCGCTACCGGGTCCGGATGGCGGGCCGCGCGACCCCGTTCGGCCTGATGGCCGGGGTGGCGCCCGTCCGGTTCGCCGACACCCCCCGCGTACGGTTCGCCGCCGCGCACCGCAAGGCCGTACAGCCCGACGCGGCCTGGGTGGCGGCGCTCGCCGCGCAGTGGGAGCGCAGGCCCGCGATCCTGGCGGGTCTGCGGCTGTCGGCCAACGGCCTCTGCGTGCGGCGCGGTGACCGCCTGGTCCTGCCGTACGTCACCACCGCAGCCCCGGACACGGTGGACGAGCGGCCCGCCGACGAGGTGTCCGTGCGCCGCACCGACGCGGTGCGGGCCGCCCTGGACTGCGCCCGCACGCCCGTCACTCATGCGGAGCTGACGGCCCGGATGCGCGCCCGTCTGCCGGAGCCGCCTCCCGGGGCGGTCGAGGGCGTCATCGCCGAGCTGGTCGCCCGTTCCTTCCTCCTCACCGATCTGCCGCCGGCCCCGGACGCCCCCGACCCGCTGCGCCACCTGACCGACCGGCTCGCCGCCGTACCGGCCGCCGCCGAGGAGACCGCGCGGCTGCGCGAGGTGACCGAGGACCTGGCCGCCTACCGCGCCCGCCCGCCGGGCGGGGGACTGCCCCAGCTCCGGGCGGCGGTACGCCGGATGCGGGCCCTGCGGCCGTGCGAGTGCCCGGTGACGGCGGACCTGGCGCTGGACGCGGACCTCGTGCTGCCCCATGCGGTGGCTCGGGAGGCCGCACGCGCCACCGGCCTGCTGTGGCGGACCGGCCCGCCCGCCGGGGCGCGGCGCCCGCTGGCCGCCTATCACGCGGCCTTCCTGCACCGGTACGGGACGGAACGCGCGGTCCCCCTCCCCGAACTCCTGGACCCGGTCGACGGTCTGGGCCCGCCCGCGTCGCCCGCGCCGCCCGCCGGCGGGGACGGGCGGCGCGACCGGGTCCTCCTCGCGCTCGCCGAGGAGGCCGTCCTCTCGGGCCTCGGCGAGATCGACCTCACCGACGGGGACGTCACCGCGCTGAGGGACGACACCGGGACGCCGCCCCCGTCGGCCGAGGCGGTCTTCCACCTCCTGGCGACCTCACCGGACGCCCTGGCCCGGGGTGACTTCACCCTGGTCATGTCACCCCTGACCGGTGCCTGGCCGGCCGGGGCGCTGTGGGGCCGGTTCGCGTCCCTGCTGCCCGGAGCGGACCAGCGGCTGAGGGACCTGGCGGCCCCCGCCCTCACCGGCGGCCCCGCCGGCGCCGAGGACGCCCCGCTCCCCGTCCAGCTGGTCTTCCGCCCCCGGGACGCCCGGTGCGGCAACGTCATCCGGACCCCCCGGTGGGTCGGCCACGTCCACGCCCCCGGCACCTTCGGCGAGCGGTCGGCCGCCGGCGCGCTGGGCGCGGAGGACCTCGCCGTCGTCGCCGCGCCGGACCGGCTGCGCCTGGTCTCGCCGGCCCACGGTGGGCGCGAGGTGGCGGCCAGCGCCTTCCACATGCTGAACACCGGTCCGCACGCGCCCGCGCAGGTACGGCTGCTCCAGCTCCTGACCGCGGACGGGACCCGCCCGGCGTACGGCTGGGACTGGGGTGCGGCGGACGACTGGCCGTACCTGCCGGGCGTACGCCACGGGCGGACCGTACTGAGCCGGGCCCGCTGGCTCGTGCGGGACCCGGGCGTCCTCGACGGCGCGGTGGACACCCGGCACTGGCTGCCCGCCCTGCGTGCCTGGCAGCGGCGGTGGCGGGTGCCCGACCGGGTCGAGGTGGGCACCTTCGACCAGCGCCTCCCCCTCGACCTGGCCCGACCCGCCGACCTCGCGCTGCTCCGCCACGAACTGCGGCGGCACCCCGGCGCGGCGGTCCACGCGGCCGTCGACCCGGACGGTTCGGGTGCCGGCTGGCTGACCGGCCCGACCGGCGGGCACCACACCGCCGAGATCTCCGTACCGCTGCTGCGCCGCAGGGCCCCGGCGTCGTCCGGCCCGCGCGCCACGCCGTCCACCCTGCGTCCGCCGCGGCACCTCCCGGGCGGCGAATGGCTCTTCGCCAAGCTCTACTGTCCCGGCCGGACCCAGGACACCGTCCTCGCCCACCACCTGCCCGGTCTGCTGGAGGGCCTGCCCGCCGACGTCGACCGCTGGTTCTTCGTCCGGTACGCCGATCCCGACCCGCACCTGCGGCTGCGCCTGCACGGAGACCCCCGGACGCTGACCCTCCGGGTGCTCCCCGCGCTGCGCGACCTGGCCGCGGGGCTGGGACGGCTCGGGCTGGCCGGGCGGCTCGTCCTGGACACGTACGAACCCGAGACGGCACGGTACGGCGGCGATCCCGGCGCCCTGGCCGCCGCCGAGCGGGTCTTCCACGCGGACAGCGCCGCCGCCCTCGTCCACCTGCGTCTGCTCGACGCGTCCCCGCCACCGGTCGACCCGCTGCTGCTCGCCGCCGCCGGCCGGGCCCACCTGGCCTTCCACTTCACACTGCCGGACGACCCGGCCGACGGGCCGGCCCGCGCACGCCGGCTGCCGGCGCTCGCACCGCGCGGGGAGCACCACGGCGCGTTCCGCGCGCGCCGCCGGGAGGCCCTGCGGATCATCGACCCGCTCGGCGACTTCGCCGCCCTGCGGGCCGTGCCCGGTACGGCGCCCCTGCTGGCGGCGTGGGCCGGCACCGCCGAGTCCCTCTCCGCCTACGGACGCCACCTGGGTCCCGACGCGGGCCCGGTCCTGGCGTCGTTGCTCCACATGCACCACAACCGTGTCACCGCCGACCCCTCCCGGTCCACCGAGAGCACCGTGCACGCCCTGGCCCGCGGTGCCGTCGAGGCCCACCTCACCCGCCTCCGAGCGACGACCGGACCCTAGAACCCTCCCGCACACGCCCTCGGAAACACCGGCCCTCGTGCCACGCCGCCCCGTCGGCCCCCTCAGGGGCGCGGGGAACCGCGCGGCCGGCCGCCCCCGACCCGCAGCCGCGAACACCACCGCACCCCGACGAACCCCGGCTCCCCGGCCGCCCCCCGGCGGGTCACGTCTCCGTGCGGTACATCAGATCCGTCTCGTACGTCTCGAACCCCAGCCGCTCGTACACCGACACCGCCGCCCCGTTGTCCGCGTCGACATACAGCATCGCCACCGGCACCCCCCGCCCCGCCAGGTGCCGCAGGCCCACCGTGGTGAGGGACCTGCCGAGGCCGCCGCCCTGCGCGTCCGGCCGGACGCCGACGACGTACACCTCGCCGAGCCCCTCCTCCGCGTGCACCTTCGTCCAGTGGAAGCCGACCAGTTCGCCGTCCCGTTCGGCCAGGAAGAACCCGGCCGGGTCGAACCACGGCTCGGCCTTGCGGTCGTCCAGGTCCCGCTGGGTCAGCGAGCCCTGCTCGGGGTGGTGGGCGAAGGCCGCCGCGTTCACCGCGAGCCAGGCCGCGTCGTCCTGGCCGGGGACGAAGGCGCGCACGGTCACCCCGGCCGGCAGCACCGGCTCGGGCAGGTCGAGGCCGGCCAGCGGGCGCCGCATCTGCCGCAGCTCGCGGAAGAGCGTCATGCCGAGGACCTGGGCCAGGTGCCGCGCGGCGGCGTGACCGCCGTGCGCCCACGCCCGCAGCCGCTTGCCGGACGCGGCGAGCAGCGCCGAGCCCAGCGCCCGCCCGTGCCCCTGGCCGCGCCGCGAGGGGTGCACGACCAGCTCGGCGGCCGGCGGCTCCACCGGGTCGGTGCCCTCCAGCTGGGCGTAGCCGACGAGTTCGCCGTCGACCGTGAGCAGCAGGTGGGAGACGCCTTCACGGGCCTGGCCGCGGAGCTGGAGCCGCCCTTGTTCGGACACCGCCTGCTGCCCGTCGGTGCGGGCCGCGTCGGCGAGCAGGGCGAGGACGGCGTCGATCTGCTCGGCGGAGAGGGTCTCGTACGTCTCGATCGAGCGGGGGCGGCCGGGCCGCGCGATGTTGTCGCTGGTCATGTGTACGAGGGTAGAGGGCCGGGGCCGGCCGGCGGCGGCGCGACGGCGACCGGGTGTAAACCAGGATGTAACCCGCAACCCCCTGTCGCGCTACGCGCGTTGACTTTAGGCTGCGCCCACCTGCTCCCGGCGTGTCCGCCGGGGCTCGGAAACCGTCAGCACACCCATCAGGGGGGCGCATGCCAGCCAACTCGCACGCGACGCACGATCCGCGCCGCAGACGCCGCACCACCCGTCTGCTCGCGGTGACCGTCACAGCGGTCACCGCGGGCGCGCTCGCCGCCGCCGCGCTGCCGGCGAGCGCGGGCGAGAAGGGCCACGGCCATCAGCAGGGCCGCTACCAGGACGTCCAGCTCCTCTCCTTCAACGACCTGCACGGCAATCTGGAGCCGCCGGCCGGCTCCAGCGGCCGGGTCACCGAGACGCACGAGGACGGCACGACGTCGACCGTCGACGCGGGCGGTGTCGAGTACCTCGCCACCCATCTGCGCCAGGCCCGTAAGGGCAACCCGTACTCCATCACCGCCGCCGGCGGGGACATGGTCGGGGCGTCGCCGCTGGTCTCCGGGCTGTTCCACGACGAGCCGACGATCGAGGCGCTGAACAAGCTCGACCTGGACGTCACCTCCGTCGGCAACCACGAGTTCGACGAGGGCGCGGCCGAGCTGGCCCGCCTGCAGAACGGCGGCTGCCACCCCACCGCGGGCTGCTACACCGACAAGGAGTTCAAGGGCGCCGACTTCCCCTACCTGGCCGCCAACGTCCTCGACGAGAAGACCGGCAAGCCGGTCCTCGCCCCCTACTGGGTGTGGAAGAAGAACGGCGTCAAGGTCGGCTTCATCGGCGTGACCCTGGAGGGCACCCCCGGCATCGTCTCCGCCGAGGGAGTCAAGGGCCTCGCCTTCAAGGACGAGGTCGAGACGATCGACAAGTACGCCAAGGTGCTCCAGGAGCAAGGCGTGAAGTCGATCGTCGCGCTGGTCCACGAGGGCGGCTACCCGGCCTCCTCGTCGTACAACTACGACTGCGACTCGCCCGGCGCCGGGGACGGCGTCTCCGGACCGATCGTCGAGATCGCCGAGAACGTCACGCCGCAGGTGGACGCGCTGGTCACCGGCCACACCCACAACGCGTACGTCTGCACCATCGACGACCCGGCGGGCAACCCGCGCATGGTCACCTCGGCGTCCTCCTTCGGCCGCCTCTACACCGACACCACGCTGACCTACGACCGCCGCACCGGTGACATCGCCCGTACGGCGGTGGAGTCGGCCAACCACGTCGTCACCCGGGACGTCGCCAAGGCGCCCGACATGACCGCGCTGATCGGCAAGTGGAACGCGCTGGCCGCGCCCATCGGCAACCGGGCCGTCGGGTACATCTCCGGGGACATCGGCAACACCGGCACCGAGTCCCCGCTCGGCGACCTGATCGCCGACGCGCAGCTCGCCCACGGCAGGGAGCTGGACCCGGAGACCGACGTCGCGCTGATGAACCCGGGCGGCATCCGGGCGCCCCTGGCCTACGCGGCGAGCGGCGCGGAGGGCGACGGGGTGGTGACGTACGCGGAGGGCTTCGCGGTGCAGCCGTTCGCCAACACCGTCAACCTCCAGGACCTGACCGGCGCCCAGCTGATCCAGGTGCTCAAGGAGCAGGTGAGCGGCGCGAACGAGGCGGCGCCGAAGATCCTCCAGGTGTCGGACGGGCTGACGTACACCCTCGACCTGACCAAGACCGGCGCGGACCGGGTGGTGACCGGCTCGATCCGGCTGAACGGCGCGGCGATCGACCCGGCGGCCACCTACCGGGTCGCCTCCAACAGCTTCCTCGCGGGCGGCGGGGACGGCTTCACCACGCTGGGCCAGGGCACGAACGACGTCGTCGGCTCCGACGACCTCACGGCGCTGGAGCGGTACCTGACGGCCACCACCTCCGCGTCGGCGCCGCTCGCGCCTCCGGCGGCGGACCGGATCACGATCGTCCGGTAGGCCGGCCCCAGGCCCCACGGCCCGGCATGGACACGCGGTGTCCGTGCCGGGCTTTTCGCTGTGCCGTGCCGCCTAAATTCTGTGTCAGTACCTTCCCGGTTCCCTTTTCCGTCTGAAATCTGATCTCAGCTCCAATTAACCGAGGTCTCAGCGGAAATGGCTTTTTCCGGCTCCGGTGTCCCGTAATGTTTTCCATGTCGACAGCGAACGACACCAAAGCAAACGACAAAGGAGATCACGATGAGCTTCCACAAGATCGCCCCGGTTCGGCAGTCCCGCAAGGCGGAGCCCAAGAAGGCCGCTCAGAAGACCGCGCCGAAGAAGGCCACCCCGAAGCGCCGTCCGGTCTCCCGCCAGCGCTGAGCCGACCCAGCTGATTCACAGCAGTAAAGCACTCCACATATTCCGCTGAAAGGAAATCCCATGAGCTTTCACAAGGTCGCCCCGGTGAAGAAGACCCACCGCAAGCCCGCCGCCCAGCCCGCCGAGAAGGCCGCCGCGAAGAAGGCCGCGCCGAAGCGCCGTCCGGTCTCGCACAAGGGCTGAGACCGCTCACGAGGCGGGGCCGCCGGAACCCCCGGGTTCCGGGGCCCCGCCTCGGGCATGTCCGCAGAAGGGAACGGATCATGAGGGAAGTCCGCGCGGCGTTCCGCCGCTTCTGGCCGCTGACCCGCGGCGACCGCCGCCGGCTCGCGGTCATCGTGGCCTGCGTGGTGGTCGCCGCGCTCGCCGAGACCGCGTCGATCCTGCTCTTCGCGGAGCTGACGGACCACGCCCTGCGGGCCGGTTCGCTCGCCGCGTTCTGGGGTCCGGCCGGCGCCTGGCTGGGCGTCGCCGTGCTCGGCGCGCTCGTCGGCTACCTCGGCAACTCCCTCGCCACCTGGACCGCCGAGCGCTTCGTGCTGCGCCTGCGCGCGGGCGTCTTCCGGCACGTCCAGACCCTGCCCCCGCACTTCTTCCAGCGGCACCGGCGCGGTGACCTGGTGGAACGCCTCACGGGAGATGTCGAGGCCATCGAGCAGATGGTGGTCTCGGGGGTGGTGGGCACGGTCTCGGCCGCCTTCTCCGCCGTCTTCTACGCCGCCGCGGCGCTGTACCTCCGCTGGGACCTGGCACTCGTCACCTTCGTCCTGGCGCCCCTCTTCCTCCTCGCCGCCCGCCGCTTCTCCGGGCGGATCAAGGAGGCGTCGACGGACGAGCGGGCCGCGGACGGCGCGATCACCTCCGTGGTGGAGGAGGCCCTCGGCAACGTCGTCCTCACCCAGGCGTACAACCGGCGCGGCGCGGAGGAGGCCCGCCTCGACCGGGAGGCCCGCGCCTGGATGAGGGCGTCCGTGCGGGGCGCGCGCCTGAGCGAGCTGTACGAGCAGTTCGTGGAGGTCGTCGAGACGCTGTGCGTGCTGGCCGTCATCGGCCTCGGCGTGTGGGAGATCTCCGCCGGCCGCATGACCCTCGGGCAGCTCCTCGCCTTCGCCGCGTTCATCGGCTACCTCTATCCGCCGGTCCGCAGCCTCGGACAGCTCGGCCTCACCCTGACGGCGGCCACCGCGGGCGCCCGCCGCCTCGGCGAACTCCTCGACGCCCGCCCGGCGGTCACCGACCCGGCCGTCCCCGTCACCCCCGGCCCGGTCCGCGGCTGGGTCGCCTTCCACGACGTCACCTTCCGCTACCCGGAGACGGACCGGCCCGCCCTGGACGGCCTCGCCTTCGCGGCCCGCCCCGGCGAACTGGTCGTCGTCACCGGCCCCAGCGGCGCCGGCAAGTCCACCCTGGCCAAGCTCCTCACCCGCTTCTACGACCCGGCGGCGGGCGCGATCCGCCTCGACGGCGTGCCCCTGCCCGCCCTCGGCCTGGACTTCCTCCGCGACCAGGTCACCCTGCTCCCGCAGGAGACCCTGATCCTGCACGGCACGATCCGCGAGAACATCACCGCCGGGCGGCCGGGGGCGAGCGGGACGGAGATCGAGCGGGCCGCCCGCGCGGCGGCGGCCCACGCCTTCGTCACCGCCCTCCCCGACGGCTACGACACCGTGATCGCGCCCGGCACGGCGGCCCTCTCCGGCGGCCAGCTCAAGCGCCTGACCATCGCCCGCGCGATGCTGCGCGCGTCCCCCGTGCTCGTCCTGGACGAACCGACCGCCGGCCTCGACGGCATCGCCGCCCGCCAGGTCGTCCAGCCCCTGCGCCGCCTGATGTCCGGCCGGACGACGCTGATGATCACCCACGACCTGACCCTCGCGCCGGACGCGGACCGCATCCTGGTGCTGGACGGCGGCCGGCTGGTCGAGCAGGGCACCCACCCGGAACTGATCGCCCGCGGCGGCACGTATGCCCGGCTGGCGCTCACCGGCCGTCCCGCACCCGCGCTCCCCGGCTGACGGCGACCCGCAGGACGTCCTCCAGCGACTCCACGGTCCGCGTCAGCGCGAACCGCACGGCGCGTTCGCCGGCCCGCCGGTCCTCCAGCACCGCCCTGGCCCCGCCCAGCACCTGAGCCCATGACGCGAGTTGAGCCTCCTCGATGTCGTCCGCGATCCGGGAGAGCCGGCTGTACGGGTTGTCGGTGCTCAGGTAGCAGGGGCGGCCCTCGGGGGTGGTCCAGGGGAGGAGACGGTGGGTCATGGGGGCTCCTTGTGCGGGGTACGGCGGTGATTACGTTGCGCCTCTCCACTGTCACTGTGTGTCCGTACGCTGGGGAAGGGGGTCGGGATTGCCTGGCCGGCAGACAACGGGAGGGTGGATGGCCGAGTACCCGGTGGTGGAGGGCGAGTCGAAGAGGGCGGCTCTCGGACGGACGCTGCGGTTCCTCAGGGAGAAGGCGGGCAAGTCCCTCGGGCAGCTCGCCGAGGAGACGTCGTACGACAAGAGCTACCTGTACCGCCTGGAGACCGGGGAGCGGCTCTCCAAACGGGCGGTGATGGAGGACCTCGACCGCTACCACGGCTCCGGCGATCTGCTGGTCGGCCTGTGGAGCGACGCGCGGCGGGAGGTGATCAAGGACAGGTACCGGGGGTTCATGGGGCTGGAGGAGACGGCGCGGGTGATGTGGCTGTTTCAGCTGAGGGTTCCGGGCCTGTTGCAGACCGAGGACTATGCCCGAGCGGTGTTGTCCGGGTTGTCCGGTACCCGGGCAACGTCTGGCAACGGCGCGGAAGTGGAAGAGCAGGTCGCCGCGCGCATGGGGCGGCAGGAACTCCTGTACCGGCAGCCCGCGCCGAGTGTGCGCGTGATCCTTGACGAGGGTGCGGTACGGCGACCGGTTCCCGACGCCAAGGTCTGGGCCGACCAGTTGTCGCACCTGGTGGCGGCTTCGGAGATGCCGTCGGTGGCCCTTCAAGTGCTGCCCTACGCAGCCGGTGTGCACGACCTCATGGACAGCCACCTCTGGATCTTCTGGCAGCGCACCGGTGATCCTGTTGCGTACGTGGAGGGCAACGGCTTCGGCGAGGTGATCGACGATCCGGACAAGGTTCTGGCCTTCCGCTTGTCCTACGATCTCGTCAGAGATGCGGCCCTGACCCCGGCGGAGTCGACGGCGTTCATCAAACGCCTGTTGGAGGAGTGCAGACCATGAACCCCAATGCCGACCTGGTCGATGTCGTCTGGCGCAAGTCGTCCTACAGCGACGGAGGCGGGACGAACTGCGTCGAGGTTGCTGACGGCGTTCCCGGGCTCGTCCCCATCCGGGACAGCAAGGTCGTGGACGGGCCGTCGATCGTGTTCGGGCGGGACGCGTGGGCGGTGTTCGTGGCGAGGTGCGGCTCATGACCGGCGCCCCGGACCTCGGCAACCTGATCTGGCGCAAGTCCAGTTACAGCGACGGCGGTGACAATAACTGCGTAGAGGTGGCCACCGGCGTCTTCGGTGTGGTCCCCGTCCGGGACAGCAAGGTCGGGGACGGGGACGTCGTGCTGGTCGGGCGGGATGCCTGGGGCGCGTTCGTGCGGGGGGTCAGGACGCCGTAGGGGTCCAGCCCGCGAGCCAGTCCGCGACCTCCTGGCCGGCCGCCTGGGCGTCCGTCAGGAAGGGCCGGTCGGCGCTCGCGGAGCCCGCGCCCGCGCCGGTGTTCTTGTACTCGGCGAAGCGGTCGGCCTTCCAGGAGAAGCCGCTCATGTCCGTCCAGGGCGTGGACCTGACCGCCGCGCTGAGGCTGGTGTTGCGGACCGTCGTCTGGGGGTCCAGGCTCGCGTCGCCGCCCGCGTGCCAGGGCCGGCCCAGGTAGAAGCTGCCGTTGGACACGTCCCCGCTGACCGTGGAGTTGGCGATCAGGATGCCCTTGCGGTCGGCGGCCGTGCTGGGGGCCGTGACGTACCCGGCGGAGCTGCCGTCCCAGCGCTTGCGCAGGGTGATGACGGACCGGTCGATCACGGCCGTGGCACGGCCGAAGATGAAGTCGACGTTGCCGAGGACGTAGGAGTCGGACACGTAGACCCGGCCCAGCCTGTCCTTCGCGGCCGTGTCGAGCAGCAGCGTGTCCTGGTCGCCGGTGACGATGACGCCGTCGAGGAAGACCCGGTCCGCGGCGGTGCGCAGGGCGACCGCCTGGTGGCCGGAGAGGGACTGGTGGGCGCCCTCGTCGAAGTCGTTGGTGATCGACAGGTTCCGGGCCTGGAAGTCGTCGGCCTCGACGGCGACCGTGGCGCTGCCGCCGGTGCCGTAGGTGCCCGAACCGTCGGGCTTCTGCGTACCGGCCGCGTTGTTGTAGACGATCACCGTGTCCTTGCGGCTCGCGCCCGTGCCCTGGATCGTGACGTGCGGCTTGTTCGACGGGACCTTGACCAGCTCGCGGTACGTGCCCGGCTTGACGGCGATGACGACACGGGAGGCGTTGTTCGCGGGGACGGCGTTCACCGCCGCCTGCACGGTCGTGTACTGGCCGCTGCCGTCCTTGGCGACGGTGAGCGTGGTCGAGGCGGCGGACGCGGTGGACGCGGTGGACGCCGTACCGAGGGAGGAGCGGGGGCCGGCGCCCGCCTTCACGAGCGACGGCACCTTCGCGGCGGCGTCCGGGGAGTAGGCGTAGTACGCCTTCGGGTCGAAGGCGGTGCCGCCGGACTCGTTCCGCCCGGAGGCGCCGGAGAAGACGTTGCCCCGCTGCACGAGCGAGGCCGTGGCGTCCTTGATCACGGGGTTGGCGAAGCCCTGGAAGTAGCTGTTCTCCAGGACCATCGCCGTGCCGCCGCGCGCGTAGGTGCCGTAGGAGGAGGCGATGGAGGTGCCGGGCGCGTCCTCCAGGTAGTTGTTGTAGAGGTGCGCGTGGGCGCAGTTGTCGGCGGACGGGTTGCGCTGCTCGGTCTCGCGTATCCAGTTGTGGTGGAGCGTGATGTCGGTGGTGACGTTCTCGGTCCAGCCGATGCCGAACGCCTTGTTGTTGCTGCTCAGTTCGTTCCAGGACACGGTGACGTCCGTCGAGTCCTTGCGGACGTCGATCAGGCCGTCGGCCATGTTCCGCAGGTCGTTGTGGTCGATCCAGACGTGGTGCGCGCCGTCCATCTGGATCGCGTCGTAGTCGTGCTCCTTGTCGTTCCAGACGCCCTGGTACGTGTCCCGGATCGTGAGGTTCCGGATGATCACGTTGTGGACGCCGGTGCCGAGGAAGAAGCCGCCGCCGACGATCTGCCCGGCCGTCCCGGAGCCGACGATCGTCTTGTCGGAGGCGACCTTGATCTCCTTGCCGACGGGGGACACCGGGATCGCCCCGGCGACGACGATGACGTACGGCTCGGCGGCGGTCGCGTACTTCTCCAGCTCGGCCTGGGTGCGCACGGTGACGGTGGCGCCGCCCCGGCCGCCGTACGTGCCGTTCTGCCCGAGGGAGTTCACGGAGGCGAACCCGTCGGCGGTGTCGGCCGCCCAGGCGGCGGGGGCGGCGGGGGCGGCGGCCCGCGAGGTCTCCGCGGCGGCCGGCCCCGCCCCGCAGGTCAGCGCGGCGGCGGACAGGGCGAGGGGGACGAGACCCGTCAGGACCCTTCGGTACGTGCTGTGGGGCTCACGCATCGGCTGCTTCCGATCAGGTGCGGGTGTGTACATGACACCTGCTGGTCGCAGCCGAGCGGCGGGAGGTTGCCGCCCCCGGCCCCCCTCTCCCCCGGCTCCCCGTACCCCGGGTTCCCGTCCCCTCAGTCCCGGCCCCCGTCGGGAGACTCCGGCGGCGGCACCGGCGCCCCCGGCAGCCGGATCGTCGCGACCGTGCCCGTGCCCGTGCCCTCGGGCGCCGGGGCGAGGGTGACCTCGCCGCCCGCCTGCTGGACCGTGCGGGCCACGATGGACAGGCCGAGGCCCGAGCCGGGGAGCGAACGGGCCGACTCCGAGCGCCAGAACCGGTCGAAGACGTGCGGGAGTTCGGCGGCGGTGATGCCGGGGCCGTGGTCGCGGACGGTCAGGGTGCCGTCGGCCAGCCGGACCTCGACCGTGCCGCCCTCGGGGCTGAACTTCACTGCGTTGTCCAGGATGTTGACCACCGCCCGTTCCAGCGCGGCCGGTTCGGCGCGGACGTACCAGGGCTGGACGTCGGCCGTGATGGTCAGCTCGGGGCCGCGCAGGCGGGCGCGGCGCAGGGCCGACTCGACGGCCTCCTGCCAGGCCACGATCTGGGTGCGGCCGGTGTGGTGGCCGGTGTCGGGGCGGGAGAGTTCCTGGAGGTCGCCGATGAGGGCGGCCAGCTCGGTCATCTGCGCCTTCACCGACGCCAGCAGCGCCTTGCGGTCGGCCTCGGGGAGCGGGCGGCCGGTCTCCTCGCTGCGGGTGAGCAGCTCGATGTTGGTCCGCAGCGAGGTGAGCGGCGTCCGCAGCTCGTGGCCGGCGTCGGCGATGAGCTGCTGCTGCAGCTCGCGGGAGCTGGCCAGGGACGAGGTCATCGAGTTGAAGGAGTGCGAGAGCCGGGCGATCTCGTCCTCGCTGTCGTCGTCCACCGGGATGCGGATGCCCAGGTCCTCGGTGCGGGCGACGTGCTCGACCGCCTCGGTCAGCTTGTCGACCGGGCGCAGGCCCGCGCGGGCCACGGCGAGCCCCGCGGCCCCGGCGCCGATCACGCCGATGCCGGAGACGAGCAGCAGCAGCAGCGCCAGGTCGTTCAGGGTGGACCGGGTGTTCTCCAGCGGTACGGCGGCGATGAGGGCCGCGTCGGCGGGGGTCTGGGTGATCCGGTCGGTCAGCGGCAGGTACACGGTCAGGACGCGCAGCGCCTTGCCGTCCTCGTCGGTGCCGTCGCGCAGGATGCCCTTGCCGGACTGGGCCTGCTCCACCACCTTCTGGTCGGCGTCGGTCACCTTGATCTCGCCGGCCGAGTTGGTGAACAGGCAGACCGTGCCGTCGGCGGTGACGACCTGGGAGTAGGTGGTGGTGCCGAAACCGTTCTGGCGGGGCGTCTGCGTGCAGGTGGACAGCGCCTCCTGGATCTGGCCGCGCTGCTTGGGGTCGGTGAGCACGGTGGCCTTCTTCAGCTCGCTGTCGAGCTGGTCGTACAGCTTCCCCTGCACGATGAACCAGCACGTCACCGAGACGGCCGCCACCGCGAAGGCGACCGCCGCCGCGACCAGCAGGGCGAGCCGCGAGCGCAGCGGCAGGGAGCGGAACCGCTTGATCACTCCGCGCCGCCCTGCCGCAGCACATAGCCGACGCCGCGGACGGTGTGGACCAGGCGGGGCTCGCCGCCCGCCTCGGTCTTGCGGCGCAGGTACATCACGTACACGTCGAGGGAGTTGGACGACGGCTCGAAGTCGAAGCCCCAGACCGCCTTGAGGATCTGCTCCCGGGTGAGGACCTGGCGCGGGTGCGCCATGAACATCTCCAGCAGGGTGAACTCCGTCCGGGTCAGCTCCACGGACCGGCCGGCCCGGGTCACCTCGCGGGTGGAGAGGTCCATGGTGAGGTCGGCGAAGGCGAGGAGGTCGTCGTTCTCCGCGGTGGCCGCCGCCGCGGCCGCGTAGGAGCTGCGGCGCAGCAGGGCCCGCACCCGGGCGAACAGCTCGTCCAGTTCGAAGGGCTTGACCAGGTAGTCGTCGGCGCCCGCGTCGAGCCCGGTGACCCGGTCGCCGACGGTGTCGCGGGCGGTCAGCATCAGGATCGGGGTGGTGTCGCCGGTGGCCCGGATGCGGCGGGCGGCGGTCAGGCCGTCCATCCGGGGCATCTGGATGTCGAGGACCAGCAGGTCGGGCCGGTACGCCGTCGCCTTCTGCAGGGCTTCGGCGCCGTCCACGGCCGTCTCGGTGTCGTACCCCTCGAAGGCGAGGCTGCGCTGGAGTGCTTCGCGGACCGCCGGTTCGTCGTCGACGATCAGGATGCGCTGGGTGTCACGGTCGCCGTCTGCGGGGCTCATGGCTCGGGTTCCTCGGGTGCGGTGGGAGACGGGGGCGGTACGCCTTCAGCCTAAGCCGCGCGGCTCGGGGGCTTCGGTGCGTCAGCCGCGTACGCCGGTGCGGCGGCGGGCCGGCGCGGCCCGGTGCGCGCGGACGGGGTGCGGCGCCACCTCGGGCGCCCGGGGCGCCGGCGGGTGCAGCGCGTACGCCACCTCCAGGGCGAGGGCGATGCCCGCCGGGTCGGCGCCGGGCGTCCGGTGCGGGACCTGCTCGATCATGACGTGGACGCTCCGTCGCCGCTGTCCGCGCCGCCCGCCCGGAGGGTGTCCAGGTCGGCCTTGACGGTGTTGATGGGGATGGCGAAGCCGAGGCCCACGCTGCCCGCGTCGGACGACGAGGAGGAGGAGCCGGAGGCCGAGTACATCGCGGAGTTGATACCGATGATGTTGCCGTTCATGTCGATCAGCGCGCCGCCGGAGTTGCCCGGGTTGAGGGAGGCGTCGGTCTGGATCGCCTTGTACGTCGTGGTGGACGAGCCGGTGTCGCCGTTGAACTCCTGGCCGCCGAACTCGAACGGCCACTGCCCGGTGCCGCCGCCCTGCTGCTGCTGTTGCTGCTGCTGGCCCTCGTCGGTGGAGACGGTCACGTCCCGGTCCAGGGCGGAGACGATGCCGCTGGTCACGGTGCCGGTCAGACCCTCGGGGGAGCCGATCGCCACGACCTCGTCGCCGACCTGCACGCCGTCGGAGTTCCCGAGGGTCGCGGCGGTCAGGCCGGAGGCGTTCCGCAGCTTGATCAGGGCGAGGTCCTTGGAGGCGTCGGTGCCGACGACCTCGGCGGTGTAGGACGTGCCGTCGCTGGTGGAGACCTTGATCGAGGAGGCGCCGGAGACCACGTGGTTGTTGGTGACGATCTCGCCGTCACCGGTGATGATCACGCCGGAGCCGGTGGAGGAGCCGGCGTTGGAGGTGGCGCTGATCTCGACGATGCTCGGGCTGACCGCCTTGGCGACCCCGGAGACCGTGCCCTTCTGGCTGGAGGGCACCACGCTCGCGCTGGTCGAGCTGGAGACGACGGTGTCGCTGCCGGTCAGCTCCTGGATGCCGTAGGCGGTGCCGCCGCCGACCGCCGCCGCGACGATCGCGACCGCCGCGAGCAGCGCGAACGGGCGCCGGGCGCGCTTCCTCGGGGCCGGCGCCGGGTCCATCGGGGCGGTGGGCGGCTGGGCCGGCGGGGGCGGCCACTCGGGGTTCACGGGGGAGGCCGTCCCGTACGCGTCCCCGCCCTGGGGCTCGGCGGTCTGCTGAGCGTAGGCGTGCTGCTGGGCGCCCTCGTAAGGGGTGGCGTACGGGTTCTCGGGGGTCTCGTACTCGCCGCTGCGGCGGATGCTCTCGGTCATGTCCACGAGCATCACCGCCCACCATGAGAGCTTCCTGAGCGCTGACTGAGAAGCCCGGCAGAACCTCGTATGCCCGATATAAAGCCGCGTGGCGGGTGGTTCCGAAGGGCCTTACGCGCAGCCGCAGGACCGGCGGACCACCAGCCGGGACGGGAAGACCTTCAGCCGCTCGCGGCGCGACCCGGCGATCCGGAGCCCGTCGTCGAGGACGAGGTCCACCGCGGCCCGCGCCATCGCCGAGCGGTCCGAGGCGACCGTCGTCAGACCCGGGTCGGCCAGCCCGGCCTCCTTGATGTCGTCGAACCCGGCCACCGCCAGCTCGCCCGGCACGTCCAGGCGCAGCTCGCGGGCGGCGCGCAGCACGCCGATCGCCTGGTCGTCGGTGGAGCAGAAGATCGCGGGCGGGCGGCGCGGCCCGGCGAGGATCTCCAGCGCCACGTCGTACGCGTCGTAGCGGTTGTACGGCGCCTCGAAGAGCCGGCCCTCGGTGGGCAGCCCGGCCTCCGCCATCGCGCGCCGCCAGCCCTCGACGTGGTCGGAGACGGGGTCGCCGACGGACGGGGTCTCGGCGGTGCCGCCCATGCAGGCGACGTAGTCGTAGCCGTGCTCCAGCAGGTGGCGGACGGCGAGCTGGGCACCGCCGAGGTCGTCGGTGACGACGGCCACCTCGTCGATCGCCTCGGGCCGCTCGTGCAGCAGGACCACCCGGGCGTCCCAGGCGTCGATCTCGGCGGCGGCCAGGTCGTTCAGCGCGTGGCTGGCGAGGATCAGGCCCGAGACCCGCATGCCGAGGAACGCCCGCAGATAGTGCACCTCGCGCTCGGCGACGTAGTCCGTGTTCCCGACCAGCACCATCTTCCCGCGCTCGGCGGCGGCCCACTCGACCGCGTGCGCCATCTCCGCGAAGAAGGGCTGGCGGGCGTCCGGGACGATCAGGCCTATGAGGTCGGTGCGGCGCGACGCCATGGCCTGGGCGACCCGGTCGGGCCGGTACCCCAGCTCCTTGATCGCGGCGAGGACGCGCTCGCGCGTGGCCGGGGCGACCGGCCGGGGTCCGTTGTTGATGACATAGCTGACCACGGCAGTGGAGGTCCCTGCCAGCCGCGCCACGTCGTCCCGAGTCACCTTGGCCACGCGCGGAGTCTACGCGGATGGACCAGTCCGGGGGCAGGCCGTGTCAGACCTTGGTCACACCCCCGCCGACCTCGGCGGCGGCCTCCGCCCCGGCCGCGCCGTCCGCCCCGGCCCGCCCGGCCCCGGCGTCCTCCGCCGTGCGGGCCGGCTTCTCCGGCTTCTCGGGCGTCACGAACCGGTAGCCGACGTTGCGCACGGTGCCGATCAGCGACTCGTGCTCGGGGCCGAGCTTGGCCCGCAGCCGCCGTACGTGCACGTCGACCGTGCGGGTGCCGCCGAAGTAGTCGTAGCCCCAGACCTCCTGGAGGAGCTGGGCCCGCGTGAAGACCCGGCCCGGGTGCTGGGCCAGGTACTTCAGCAGCTCGAACTCCTTGAAGGTCAGGTCCAGGACCCGGCCCTTGAGCTTGGCGGAGTACGTCGCCTCGTCGACCGACAGGTCGCCGTTGCGGATCTCCATCGGGGAGTCGTCGGCGACGATCTGCTGGCGGCCCATGGCGAGCCGCAGCCGCGCCTCGACCTCGGCCGGACCGGCGGTGTCGAGGAGGACGTCGTCGATGCCCCAGTCGGCGGTGACGGCGGCGAGGCCGCCCTCGGTGACGACGAGGACCAGCGGACAGCCGGGGCCGGTGGAGCGCAGGAGCTGGCACAGGCTGCGCACCTGCGGCAGGTCACGGCGCCCGTCGATCAGGATCACGTCGGCCCCGGGGGTGTCCACCAGGGCGGGGCCCTCGGCGGGGGCCACGCGCACGTTGTGCAGCAGCAGGCCGAGGGCGGGGAGCACCTCCGTCGACGGCTGGAGGGCGTTGGTCAGGAGCAGCAGAGAACTCATACGTCGGGTTCCTCCTCGGTCCCTGCGAGGACGTTTGCGTTTTTGCTCTGCGATCCCGGGGCTCCGTACACCTGCGGTTTCCCGCCTCGTATACAACGCTTCCGAAAGCACAAAAGGACCCGGGGGCTTCGCTGCCCGAGTCCTCTGCCCAGCACAATAGCCGACATGAACGACGGTCCGGCAGGTCATGTGGCACGTTCCACCTTTCGTCCGTATTCCGAGACGACTCCGGAACGGCCGCTGCGGACGTATCTGCGCACGTCCGACGGGGTGCGCATCGATTCCGTATACGACCCCGCGCGACTTGTATACGAAAGCCGCCGGCCACCTTCCGGTGATCTCGCGTTCGTCGTCGCCCACGGCTTCACGGGCGACGCGGACCGCCCCCACCTGCGCCGGATCGCCGCCGGACTCACCCGGTACGGGGCCGTCGTCACGTTCTCCTTCCGCGGGCACGGGGCGTCCGGCGGCCGGTCCACGGTCGGCGACCGCGAGGTCCTCGACCTGGCGGCGGCGGCCGGCTGGGCCCGGCGGCTCGGGCACACCCGCGTGGTGACCGTCGGCTTCTCCATGGGCGGCTCGGTGGTGCTGCGGCACGCGGCGCTGCACGGCGGCGTCGACGCGGTCGTCTCGGTCAGCTCCCCGGCGCGCTGGTACTACCGGGGGACGGCGCCGATGCGGCGGCTGCACTGGCTGGTGCTGCGGCCCGAGGGCCGGCTGGTCGGCCGCTACGGCTTCCGGACCCGCATCCACCACCGGGACTGGGACCCGGTGCCGCTCGCGCCGGTCGACGCGGTGCCCCGGATCGCCCCGGCGCCGCTGCTCGTCGTGCACGGCGACCGCGACGGCTACTTCCCCCTCGACCACCCCCGGATGCTCGCCGAGGCCGCCGGTGACCACGGCGAACTCTGGCTGGAGCCGGGCATGGGCCACGCCGAGCACGCCACCACCGCCGGCCTCCTGGACCGGATCGGGGACTGGGCCCTCGCGCGGGCGGGCTAGCCTGACGGGGTCCACAGACCGTCGACAGACTGCAGTAAGGACTCGGGACTTCAGATGGCAAAGGTCACGGTGCGCTACTGGGCCGCCGCGAAGGCCGCCGCCGGGACGGCCGAGGAGCCGTACGAGGCGGCCACGCTCGCCGAGGCGCTCGACGCCGTGCGCGCGCGGCACTCCGGCTCCGGCGAACTGGCGCGCGTCCTGCTGCGCTGCTCCTTCCTCGTCGACGGCGACCCGGTGGGCACCCGCGGGCACGAGACGGTACGGCTGGCCGACGGCGGCACGGTCGAGGTGCTCCCGCCGTTCGCAGGAGGGTGACCGATGACGAACCAGCCGTACGACGGACACGAGCCGCGGCAGCAGTGGCGGGGGTACGACGACCCGCAGGAGGCCGAGCAGTACACGCAGCAGTGGCAGGGGCAGACCTGGGAGACGTCCCTGCAGCCGCCGATCACGGCGACGACGGCGCCTCCGGCGGGCTCGGGGGCCTCGGGGGCTCCGGGAACCCCCGCGGCTCCGGTCTCTCCGGCCGAGGAGACGGCGTATCTGCCGCCGCAGCAGTATCAGCAGCAGTACCCGCAGCAGCAGTACCAGCAGCCCCAGCAGCAGTACCAGCAGTCGCAGCGGGCTGAGCAGTACCAGCAACAGGCGCAGCCGTACCAGCAGCAGCCGCAGCCGTACCAGCAGTACCCGTCGGAGCAGTCGGAGCAGCAGCACACGTACCAGGGACAGCGGCCGTACCAGGCCCACCAGCCGTACCAGCAGCAGGCGTACGCGGAGCAGCAGCCGCGGCAGACGTACGCGCAGCCCCAGCAGCCCCGGCAGACCTATGCGCAGCCCCGGCCCGCGGATCGCCCCGAGCCCGAGCCGGAGGCGTCCGCCGCCGGCTACGGCCCCGCGACCGTCGCCGGCAACGCCCGGGTCACCGACGCCCAGCGGGCCCGCGCCGAGGGCCGGTCGCCGATCATCGAGCCCGGCGTGCAGCCGGCCGCGCTGACCGCGCTGCTGGGCCTGCTGCTGGCCGGGGCCGCGACGGTCGGCGGTTACGCGCCGCTCGTGCCGCTGGTGGTGCTCCAGGCGGTCACCGCGGCGGGCTGGTTCCGGCTGAACGGCATGTGGCCGGCCCGGCAGGGCATCGCGCTGGGCTTCCTCGGCGCGCTGGTCGCGGACGCGGCGCTGCTGGTCTCCGACCGTTCCCCGGCGGCGATCCTCGGCACCATCGGCGTCTGGGTCCTGCTCTCCCTCGTGCTGCACCTGCGCTCGCACGCCGATCCGGACGAGCGGATGTACGGCCTGACGGCGACCGTCGTCGCCTCGGCGCTGGCGATCGTCGCGGGTGGCTGGCTCGCGGCCGGCGCGGACGCGGCCACGGTCGGCGCGGTCGCGGTGGCCGTCGCCGCGGTGGTGCGGGCCCTGCCGCTGCCGACGCCGGTGTCGGTGGCCGTCGCGCTGCTCGCCGCGGCCGGGGCGGGCTTCGCGGCCGGCGGGGCGACGGACCTCGGGGCGGCGCCGGGGGCGCTGCTCGGGGCGGGCGCGGCGGTCTGCGCGCTGGTCGGGCACCGGGTGGCGAGCTACGACTACCCGTCCCGCTTCGTGCACTTCACCGCGGGCGTGGCCCTGCCGCTGAGCGCGGCGGCGCCGGTGGTGTGGGCGCTGGGCCGGGCCCTGGGCTGACGGTCCGTTCGACGGACCTGTCACAGCTGACCGGCAGATTCACCGGGGCCCGCCACGGACCGTTACCGTGGCCTCCGTCCGTAATACCGCTGGGGTGGGAAAGAGCATGCGCGCACTGCGAATACTGTTGATCGTCGTCGTGGTCCTGGGCGGGCTGTTCGTGGCCGCGGACCGGCTCGCGGTGAACTTCGCCGAGGGCGAGGTGGCCGACCGGCTGAAGGCCCAGGAGAACCTGGACACCGCTCCGGACGTGTCGATCAACGGCTTCCCCTTCCTCACCCAGGTGGTGGGCGGTGAGCTGGACGACGTCGAGGTCACCATGGACGGCTACGAGGCGACCGCGGGCGGCGACGGCACGGAGACGGTCCGGATCGACGACCTCAGGGCCCACATGAGGGGCGTCGAGTTCTCCGGCGACTACAGCTCCGCCACCGCGGCCACCGCCTCCGGCACCGCGACCGTCTCCTACGCCGAACTGCTGAAGGCGGCCGGCTCGGAGCCCGCGCAGATCGCCCCCGGCGTCACCGCCGGCATCGTCGGCCTCTCCGACGGCGGCAACGGCAAGATCGACGTCGCCCTGGAGGCCACCGTGCTCGGCACCAAGCTGCCCGAGCCGGTGCACGTGCTCAGCTCGGTCACGGTGGAGGACAACAAGGTCGGGGTCTCGGCCGACTCCCTCCCCGTCTTCGGCTCGGTGAAGGTGACCGACGCCCAGATCCGGCAGATCACCGACTTCCAGCAGGCCATCGACGAACTGCCGGGCGGCATCCAGCTGGACAAGGTCGAGGCGGCGAAGGACGGCGTGGAGATCACGGTGACGGGTTCGGACGTCCGGCTGGCCGGGTAGGGCAGAGCCGGGAGCGCACGGCCCCCCGGCGTACCTGTCCGCCAGGCGAGACGCGGCCGTCCGTGACGTGAGGTTCTCCAGGGCGGACACCCGCCCGCGCAAGGGCTCCGGACACTCCGGAGCCCTTCTTCGTCTCTCATCGTGGACGATCGCGTCTCATCATCCGACACGCCGGTGACACGCCCGCCGAGTGCTCCCTACGATCGGACACCATGAAGCGCCAGGCGGACCTCACGAAGCGGCGGGCAGTGGACCTGTGCCGCGTAGCCGCCATGCTCTGTCGCACCTTCTGAGCGGTCCGGCGTCACCGCCGTCCGCATCCCTCGCCGCCCTGCTCAGGGCATCCGCGCGCCGTCCCGGCACGAGCGCGCCCACCCTCTCACCGCACGCCCCGCCGTAACTGCCCCGGAGGAGAAACCATGAGCCGCAGCGACGTCCTGGTCGACGCCGACTGGCTTCAGGAGCACCTGGACGACCCGACCATCGCGATCGTCGAGGTGGACGAGGACACGTCCGCGTACGACAAGAACCACATCAAGAACGCGATCAAGATCGACTGGACGCAGGACCTCCAGGACCCGGTCCGCCGCGACTTCATCGACCAGGAGGGCTTCGAGAAGCTCCTGTCGGCCAAGGGCATCGGCAACGACACGCTGGTGATCCTCTACGGCGGCAACAACAACTGGTTCGCGTCCTACGCCTACTGGTACTTCAAGCTCTACGGCCACGAGAACGTCAAGCTCCTCGACGGCGGCCGCAAGAAGTGGGAGCTGGACGCCCGCGAGCTGGTCGAGGAGGTCCCGGAGCGGACCGCCACGACGTACAAGGCCAAGCCGCAGAACACCGCGATCCGCGCCTTCCGCGACGACGTCGTCAAGGCGATCGGCGCGCAGAACCTGGTCGACGTCCGCTCCCCCGACGAGTTCTCCGGCAAGCTGCTCGCCCCGGCCCACCTGCCGCAGGAGCAGTCCCAGCGCCCCGGCCACGTGCCGAGCGCCCGCAACATCCCGTGGTCGAAGAACGCCAACGACGACGGCACCTTCAAGTCCGACGACGAGCTGAAGAAGCTCTACGAGGACGAGAACGTCGACCTCGCCAAGGACACCATCGCCTACTGCCGCATCGGTGAGCGCTCCGCCCTCACCTGGTTCGTCCTGCACGAGTTGCTGGGCGTGGAGAACGTCAAGAACTACGACGGCTCCTGGACCGAGTACGGCTCCCTGGTCGGCGTCCCGATCGAGCTCGGCGCGGCCAAGTAAGACTGCCCTCAACCCCCAGGAGTACGACATGTGCGGTGCGAAGGCCGGCGGGCCGGACGCCTCGACGATCAAGCCCGGTGAGACCACCATCCAGGGTCAGGTGACCCGCGACGGCGAGCCGGTGACGGGCTACGTCCGGCTGCTGGACGCCACCGGCGAGTTCACCGCGGAGGTCCCGACCTCCGCGACGGGCCAGTTCCGCTTCTACGCGGCCGAGGGCACCTGGACCGTCCGCGCCCTCGTCCCGGGCGCCACGGCCGACCGTACGGTCGTGGCCCAGCGGGGCGGCCTCGCCGAGGTCGCGATCGCCGTCTGACGGCACCCGGTGACGGCCGGGTGACGGCCGAGGGCCGCGCCCCACGGGTTGGACGCCCGGGGCGCGGCCCTTCGGCGTGTCCGGACCTATCCTGGAGGTATGTACGCACGGCGCCGGCACGTGTACTTCACCTTGATGGGCCTCTGCGTCGGGCTGTTCGTCCTGGCCTGGGGCGTCGTCCGGCTCTGGTCCGTCCCGGCCGCCGTCGGCATGTGCGTGGCCGCCATGGTCATCCCGCCCGTCGCCGCGATCGTCGCCAACCGGAGGGGCCCGGAGGACCGCTGGTGGGACGACCCCTCGGGGGACCCGAAGTCCGACGAGTGGTGGGACGAGCTGGACGGCAAGCGGCGCCGCTGACCCGGGCTCCCGGCCGGCCCGGGATCTCAGTAGACGAGCGCCTGGGTGTCGTCGGCCAGCGCCTCCTGCACGAAGACCTGCGCGCCCGCGATCCGGACGCCCTCGATGACATCCTTCTCGGTGATGTCGCGCCGGGCCGCGCACTGGGTGCACAGGGTCAGTCGGCCGCCGCCGAGCAGGGAGTCGATCAGGTCGGGCAGCGGCGCGGCGTGCGGCAGCTCGAACTCGGCGGCCCGGCCCGGCAGGGCGAACCAGGCGGACTCGCCGGTCAGCCACACGGAGACGTCCACCCCGCTGGCCACGGCCACCGCCGCCACCGTGAACGCCTGCGAGCAGCGTTCGGGGGCATCGGCCCCCGCGGTCACCTTGATCACGAGCTTCTTCGCCATGGCCGAATCGTAATCAACGGCCCCGCACCCCAGGGGCTCGGCCATGGGTCTCCCGTGCGCGCATGGGGAACGCGCGCTTCACGTCTCCTGGGGGGACATCCCGGAAGCACCGGATGAGATATCCGAAACGGAATCCGGCGGGCCGGCGGCCCCGCCTACCCGGTACGCGGCACCGAGGAGTCCGTCCGGGACGACGACTTCCCCGCGCGGGCCACGGCGATGGACGTCACCCGCATGACGTACACCGAGGCCGGGCCCTACGGCGCCGAACAGGTGCGGCACGGCTGCCTCATCGCCGGCGACGTCATCGCCCTCGTCGTGCGGTCCCGCGAGGGGGCCGCGCTCGCCGTGCCCTTCCAGCAGACCCTCGCCCTCCGGAGCGCGCTGCTGACCTGACCCGGCAGGGCGTACCTCACCCGACAGGGCCGGGCCCCGGCCGCGTAAGCTGGGGCCCGGCCCTGTGCACACCACCGCACCCCGCTCAAGGAGCACCCGTGGAGACGTTCTTCGAAGCCCTGCTGGTCCTGGTCTGCGTCGGCGTTCTCGCCTTCGCCGGACTGACCGTGAAGAAGCTGTTCCAGGGCCAGCGCTGACCCCTCACGTCAGGAAGTAAGTTCCGCTCATGATCGAGATCCCGTCCGACCTGCACAAGGACCTCGTCCCGCTCGCCTTCCTGCTCGGCAATTGGGCCGGCGCGGGCGTGCACGACTTCCCCGGCGCGGAGAAGTGCAACTTCGGCCAGGAAGTCAGCTTCACGCACGACGGCCGGGACTTCCTGGAGTACGCCTCCCACACCTGGGTCCTCGACAACGACGGCAACAAGGTCCGCCCGCTGGAGTCCGAGCACGGCTTCTGGCGGATCGACGCGGACCGCAAGGTCGAGGTGACGATGACCCGCGACGACGGCGTCATCGAGATCTGGTACGGCGAGATGGCCGCCCAGAAGCCGCAGATCGACCTGGTCACGGACGCGGTCGCCCGCACGGCCGCCTCCCGCCCGTACACCGGCGGCAAGCGGCTGTACGGCTACGTCAAGAGCGACCTGATGTGGGTCGGCGAGAAGCAGACCCCCGAGGTCGAGCTTCGCCCCTACATGTCCGCGCACCTCAAGAAGGTCGTCACCCCCGAGGACGTCGAGCGCTGGGCCAAGGCCCTCCCCGACGACATGCCGGACGACGGGATCGCCTTCTTCAAGTAGTCCTAGACTCAAGGGTGTGGTGAGCACCGACTGGAAAAGCGACCTGAGGCAGCGCGGCTACCGGCTGACCCCGCAGCGGCAACTGGTCCTGGAGGCCGTCGACACCCTGGAGCACGCGACCCCCGACGACATCCTCGGCGAGGTGCGGAAGACCGCGTCGGGGGTCAACATCTCCACCGTCTACCGGACGCTGGAGCTGCTGGAGGAGCTGGGCCTGGTCAGTCACGCCCACCTCGGGCACGGCGCGCCGACCTACCACCTCGCCGACCGGCACCACCACATCCACCTGGTCTGCCGGGACTGCACCAACGTCATCGAGGCCGATCTGTCGGTGGCCGCCGACTTCACCGCCAAGCTGCGCGAGCAGTTCGGCTTCGACACCGACATGAAGCACTTCGCGATCTTCGGCCGGTGCCGGGACTGCGCCGCGAAGGGCTCAACCGCCGAGTCGTAGGGCTGGTCGTAGGCTTGAACCCATGAAGAGCCCTCTGCTGTCCCTGCCCGGCGCCGTCCCCGCCGAGGGCGTGGACGAAGGCGTCGCCGCCCACTACGGCGACCTGTTCCGCGAGCAGCGTGCCCTCGCCGACGGCACCGGTTTCGTCGACCTCTCCCACCGCGGGGTCGTCACCGTCACCGGTGAGGACCGGCTGAGCTGGCTGCACCTCCTGCTCACCCAGCACGTCAGCGAACTGCCGGCCGGACAGGCCACCGAGGCGCTGATCCTTTCCGCCAACGGACACATCGAGCACGCGCTGTACCTGGTGGACGACGGGGAGACCGTCTGGGCGCACGTCGAGCCCGGCACCCGGGAGGCGCTGGTCGCCTACCTGGAGTCGATGAAGTTCTTCTACCGGGTCGAGGTCGCCGACCGCACCGCGGACACCGCGGTGCTGCACCTGCCCGCCGGCTCCATCACCCCGGTCCCCGAGGGCGTCGCCGTACGGGAGACCCCCTACGGGCGTGACCTCTTCCTGCCCCGCGAGGAGCTGGAGGCGTACGCCGCGCAGGCCGGGCCGCCGGCCGGGCTGCTGGCGTACGAGGCGCTCCGGGTCGAGCAGCACCGGCCCCGGCTCGGTTTCGAGACCGACCACCGCACCATCCCGCACGAGCTGGGCTGGATCGGCTCGGCCGTCCACCTCCAGAAGGGCTGCTACCGCGGCCAGGAGACCGTCGCCCGCGTGCAGAACCTGGGCAAGCCCCCGCGCCGGCTGGTCTTCCTGCACCTCGACGGCAGCGAGGTCCACCTGCCCCCGCAGGGGACCGAGCTGCGGGTCGCGGACGAGGGCGCCGAGGGGCGCCGGGTCGGCTTCATCACCACCTCCGTACGCCACCACGAGCTGGGCCCGGTCGCCCTCGCCCTGGTGAAGCGGAACGTGCCCGTGGACGCCCGGCTGCTGGCCGGGGACACGGCCGCCGCCCAGGAGACCGTCGTAGAGCCCTAGGGGGTGTCGTTCGGATCAGGTCGCGGGGAATCGGCTGCGTCTTCCCCGCGTCTGCGGCGTGATCCGAACGACAGGTCCTAGGAGGGGCAGGGGTCAGGAGCCGTCGGAGGTTCAGAGGTCGAGCAGGACCGTGAACGGGCCGTCGTTCGTCAGGGACACCCGCATGTGCGCCCCGAACCGGCCCGTCGTCACGGTCGCGCCCAGCTCGCGCAGCCGGGCGACCACCGCGTCGACCAGCGGTTCGGCGACCTCGCCGGGGGCGGCGGCGTTCCAGGTGGGGCGGCGGCCCTTGCGGGCGTCGCCGTACAGGGTGAACTGGCTGACCACCAGCAGCGGCGCGTCGACGTCGCTGCACGACTTCTCGCCGTGCAGCACCCGCAGCGACCAGAGCTTGCGGGCGAGCTGCGCGGCCTTCTCCTCGGTGTCCTCGTGGGTCACGCCGACCAGGACGCACAGTCCCTCGCCGGTGAAGCCGCCCACCGGCTCGCCGTCCACCACGACACTCGCGCCGTCCGCCCGCTGTACCACCGCTCGCATGCCGCCATGATGCCGTGCGCCCCCCGGGCGCCGGCGGGCGGCCCCGTACGGGTTGCTTTTCGGCCCCGAACCCCCCATCTGGGGCCGATCGGGGGCACTCGGTCACATAGCGGCCGACCGGGGTGGCACGATGCTTCCATTAGCCGGTCGAGGGGACGGTTGAGGCACATGAGCACACCGAGCACCGGGCAGCCGTCGAGGACTGTCTCGTTGACGTACATGGCCGGCAGGGACAGGCTCCGGCCGCCCGTGCAGCGCACGGACAGCCCGGAGCTGCCCGTCGGCCCGCCATCCGGGGGGAGCCCGCAGGGGAGCACACAGGCAAGCACACCGAGCGCCGATCTGGCCGGGCTGAGCCTGCCCGAGCTGCGCGCCCTGCGCCGGGACGCCCAGCGCGAGGAGACCGACCTGAGTTACGTACGACGGCTGCTCCAGGGGCGGATCGACATCCTCCGGGCCGAGCTGGACCGGCGCTCTCCCGCCCCGGCGGCGACCGCCGGGGGGTCCATGGTCGAGCGGCTCCCGGCGATCCTCACGGACGCCCCGGCCCGGCACCGCTCCTCCGCCCGGCATGTGACGCTGGGCACGCCGCGGAGCGAGGAGTACCGGCAGCTGGCCGCCGAGATGCTGGACGAGGTCGAGCTGTCGGACCTCGGGGCCCGTACCGATCCCGAGCTGACCGCGGCGATGGCCCGGCTGGTCCGTTACGAGCAGCAGGTCTCCCGGCGGCGGCAGCGCCTGCAGCGCACGGCGGACGGCTGCGGCGCCGAGATCGCCCGCCGGTACCGTGAAGGGGAAGCACAAGTAGACGACCTGCTGGCGTGACCCGCCGGCCCGGTGATCCCGGGCCGTGCCGGGCCGGCCGTCCGGCGGGTCCCCGTCGGAAGGCCACCGCCGATGACCGCGCCCCAGCCGCCCATGACCCAGCAGTCCGCGTCCGCCGGACCGGTACCGCCCGTCCTCGCCGAGGTCGTGCGGTCCGGGTTCGTCGAGGGGCGGCACCGCGGCAGCCTGGTGGTGCTGGCCGCCGACGGCGGTGTGGAGCTGGCGCTCGGTGACCCGGCCGCGCCCGTCTTCCCGCGCTCGGCCAACAAGCCCATGCAGGCCGCCGGGGTGTTGCGGGCCGGGCTTGACCTGGCGGGGGAGCGGTTGGCGCTGGCCGCCGCGAGCCACTCTGGAGAATCGTTTCACCGTGATCTGGTGCGGACCCTGCTCGCCGAGCGCGGACTGGACGCGGGGCAGCTCCAGTGCCCGCTCGACCTGCCGCTCGACCCCGAGGAGCGGGACGCCTACCTGGCCGCCGGGGCCGTCCCGGACCGCGTGACCATGAACTGCTCCGGGAAGCACACCGCGATGCTGGCCGTCTGCGCCGAGCGCGGCTGGCCCCTGGAGAGCTACCTGGACCCCGGCCACCCGCTCCAGCGGCTCATCCACGAGGTGGTCGAGGAGGCCGCGGGCGAACCGGTCGCCGCCGTCGGCACCGACGGGTGCGGGGCGCCGCTGCTGGCCCTCTCCCTGACCGGGCTGGCCCGCGCCTTCCGCTCCTTCGTGCTCGCCGCGCCGGGCTCGGCCGAGCGCCGGGTCGCCGACGCGATGCGGGCGCACCCCGAGTACGTCGCCGGCACCCGCCGCGCCGACACCTGGCTGATGCGGGAGGTGCCCGGCGCGCTGTCCAAGATGGGCGCCGAGGCCGTGCAGGCGGTGGCCCTGCCCGACGGCCGCGCGCTGGCCTTCAAGATCGAGGACGGGGCGACGCGGGCGCTCGGCCCGGTGCTGGCCCGCGCGCTGCCGCTGCTCGGCGTGACGGGACCCGTGGTGGCGCGGATCGGGCGGTCGCCGCTGCTGGGCGGGGGCCGCGAGGTGGGGGAGATCCGCGCCGCGTTCTGAGCGCACCGGCACAAGGCCGCGCCCGGGGCGGGGCGCGCGGCCTACCGTGAGCGCCATGAGCAGCCGCACCGACATCGACGTACGCCCCGTCACCGAGGACGAACTGCCGGACTGGGAGCGGGCCGTGAACACCGGGTTCCTCCGGTCGCCCGCCGTGGGCGAGGAGTACCTGGCGGCCAGGCGGCACCGGTTCGTCCCCGGGCGGGTGCAGGGCGCCTTCGACGGCGGGCGGTGCGTGGCGACCTTCCGGTCCTTCGCGCAGGAACTCACGGCGGTCGGCGGCGCCTTCGTGGCGGCGGCCGCGATCTCCCACGTCACCGTCACCCCGACCCACCGCCGCCGCGGTCTGCTGACCCGGATGATGGCCCGGGAGCTGACCGCCGCGAGGGAGCGCGGGGACGTGGTGGCCACGCTGATCGCCGCCGAGTACCCGATCTACGGACGGTACGGGTTCGGCCCGGCGACCACGACGGCCGAGTGGACCGTCGACGTGCCGCGGGCCGGTCTCGACCCCCGCCGGGCCGCGCCGGCGGACGGCGGCCGGATCGACCTGGTGGACGGCGCGGACGTCCGCCGGCTCGGCCCCGCCCTGCACGAACGGCTGCGCCGCGACCGGGCGGGCGCGGTCGGCCGGGACGCGTTGTGGTGGCGGACGCACACCGGTGAGCTGCGGTTCGAGGCGTCCTGGACGGAGCCGTTCCACGCCGTGTACCGCTCGGCGGACGGCGAGGTCGAGGGCATGGCCGCCTACCGGGCGGACGACACCTGGGGCGACGCCAAGCAGCCGCTGAACACGGTGAGCGTGGACCGGCTCATCGGCGTGACCCCGGCCGCCGAACGCGCCCTGTGGCACTTCCTGTGCTCGATCGACTGGGCCGTGACGGTCCGGAGCGGCCCGCGCGCCCCCGACGACCTGCTCCCGCACTTCCTGCCCGACCCGCGCGCCGCCAGGATCACCACCCAGGCCGACTGGCTGTGGGTGCGGGTCCTCGACGTCGTGCGGGCGCTGGAGGCGCGGACGTACGGCGGTCGGGGAAGGCTGGTGCTGGAGGTCGTCGACGCGGCGGGGCCGGCCGGCGGGCGGTGGCGGCTGGAGGCGTCGGCCGAGGGGGCGTCCTGCCGGGCGACGGCCGAGGGCGCGGACCTGGTGCTCGGCGCGGGCGAGCTGTCCCGGCTCTGGCTGGGCGACGAGTCGGCGGTGCGGCTGGCGGCGCTGGGCCTGGTCCGGGAAGAACGAGCGGGCGCCGCCCGGCTGGCCGACGCCCTGCTGCGTACGTCCAGGCGCCCTTGGTGCCCGGACATGTTCTGACGGGGTACCGCTCGTGGTCCCCGGCTCCGGTGGGTCCTCCTCGTCTCGTGGGAACGGGTGGGCGTATCCGTGGCGTGCTCCCCGGGTACTGCTTGTGCGGTTGTGTGTGCGGTTGTTGTTCGGTTGTGGTGGTGCCGCCCGTTCTCCGTCCGGACTCCCGGCTCCCCTTCGGAAGGGGGCCCGGACGCGGGCCCGTCGGACGGGTTCAGCCCGACTGGGCGAGCAGCATCACGAGGATCACCGCTCCGATGCCGCTGATCGCGGTGTTCCGCGCCTTGATGCCGATGGACAGCGCCACGAAGGCGATGATGCCCATCGGCCCGTACTTCCACTGGACCAACTGCTCGAACCCGATGGCGAGCGCGGCGATCACTAGGGCGACGAGCGGCATGGTGGTTCCCCCCTTCGGGACGTCCCCCCGCGGGACATGGTCCCAACTGACATCCTGTCGGCCAACCTCTTTGACCTTGAACCAGCTTCGGGAAGTTGGCTGCCAACTCTACTGAAGTAGATGCCACTTGGATGCGTCTCATAACCACCTTCTTCCGAACTGTCTGAACTTGGCGAGAAGTTGTAGTGTTCGGGCGTGGAGCCGGAACACGTCACCGTCAATGGACGGAAGAGGTCCCAGCGGCCGCAGCGGTCCCATCGGGAGGTGGCCGACGAGCTGCGCGCCCGGATCAGGTCCGGCGTCCTGCGGCCGGGCCAGCGGATGCCCACCCAGGCGCAGCTGGCGGACGAGTTCGGGGTGGAGCGCGGTACCGTCCGCCAGGCCCTGCGGGTCCTCCAGTCCGAGCGGCTGCTCACCAACGTCTCCAAGGGCAGCCCCGCGACCGTCGCCCCCGCCCCCGGCACGCCGGGGGCCGGCCCGCCGGCCGGGCCACTGCCCACCACGGCCGCCCTCGCGCCCCGGATCGCCGCCGCCTTCGACAGCGAGCACGTGCGGATCGACGCGCTCTGCCTGACCTCGGTCTCGCTCACCCTCGCCATCGGGGAGCCGCTGCGGGAGATCCACACCGGGCGGCTGAAACCGGCCAAGGTCGACGTCCGGCTCCTGCTGCCCTCCCGGGACATCCGGCTGGCCTTCCCGGTGCCGGTCCAGGGGGCGGCCGCCGACCCGCGCGAGGACCCCGTCCACCAGGACTGGCTGGCCATGCGCAACGCCCAGGGGCAGGTCCTGCGGCACAACCTGCTCTCGCTGCGCTCCGCCTACGGCATCGACGTCAGCGTGAGCTTCCGGGCGCTGCCCTTCACCCCGCCGGTCAAGCTCTACCTGCTCAACGGCGAGGAGGCGCTCTTCGCCTACTACACGGTCGCCCGCCGGCGGCACGAGACCGACGACGGGAGCGTGGAGATGTACGACACCGAGGGCACCCGGTCGGTGCTGTTCGCCTTCGAGCGGGGCGCCGGGCCCCGGGAGACCGGGTTCGTGGACGAGTCCCGGAGGTGGTTCGACGCGCTGTGGGAGACGATCAGCACGGAGCTGGTGCTGACCGGCTGACCGGCCGCCTCACAGGGCGGGCCGGGCGACCAGCAGGGCGAGCACCACCGCCCCGGCCGAACTGACCGAGGGACGGCGGGTCGTGACGCCGAGGGCGAGCAGGAGCAGGCCGACGACGCCGGAGACGCCGTACGTCCAGCCGAGGAGCTGCTCGGCGGTGAGGGCGACGACGGTGCCGACGAGAGTGAGGGCGGGCATGGATTCCTCCTTGGCGGAGCGGAGGCAAAAAGTCCGCCAACTTAGCCAAGTTGGCAGCCAACTGTCCCTAAGTGGTCCCACTTGGCTGCTAGGTATAAACAAGTCCGCAGCAACTCCCCGACAAGTCCCTGTAGATGGATCGTAGTTGTATTTTTCGGACGTGACTCAGGAGAACGCGGCAGTGGACGGCAGCAGAAGGCTCTCCCCCCAGGAGATCGCGGACATCCTGCGGGAGCGCATCCGCGCCGGTGACCTCAAGGCGGGCGACCGGCTGCCCACGCAGGCGGAGCTGTCCGAGGAGTTCGGCGTGGAGCGCGGCGCCGTCCGGCAGGCCCTGCGGTCGCTCCAGGAGGACGGCCTGCTCAGCAACGTCTCCAAGGGCAGCCCGCCCCGGATCGCCGCCCCGAGCCCGGCGAGCGGCGTGCCCCAGCCCACGATGGTGGCGCTGGCGCCGCGGCTGACGCTGGCGTTCGACGAGCCCGAGGTGCGGATCGACGTGGTCTGCCACACCTCCGAGACGCTGATGCTCGCCCTCAGCGAGCCGCTCCGCCTGATCCACGAGGGCCGGCTGAGCCCCCGGTCCATCTCCTTCCGCGTCCTGATGCCGTCCCGGGACATCACCCTCGCCTTCCCGGTCCTCGTCGACACCCCCGACGACGGGGGCGCCGACCCCGTGCACGAGCGGTGGGTCCAGATGCGGGACGCCCAGGCCCGCGTCCTCCAGCACAACCTGAACGCCGTGCGGTCCACGCGCCGCGTCGACGTGCGCATAGCCTTCCGGGCGCTGCCCTTCACCCCGCCGATGAAGCTGTACCTGCTCAACGGCGAGGAGGCGCTGATCGGGTACTACCTGCTCACCCGGCGCGAGGAGGAGTGGCAGAGCCGGACGCTGGAGATGTACGACGCCCTCGGCTCCCAGTCCCTGCTGTTCGCGTTCCGGAAGCGGGCGGGGCACCGGGACGCGGCGTTCGTGGCGGAATCCCAGAAGTGGTTCGACGCCCTCTGGGAAACCATCACCACGGACCTGACACTCTCCTAGTGACTTCTGATACGCAGCAGACTGTTCCGGTGACCGCATCGACGGAGTCCTTGCAGAGACTGATCGCCCCGGTCCGGTACGTCCTGTGGGACCTGGACGGGCCGCTCTGCCGGCTGTTCGCCGGGCACCCGGCGGGCGAGATCGCCCGCGGCCTGGTGCGGCAGATCGACGCGCTGGGCCTGGGCGGCTCCCTCACCCCGGCCGAGCGCGAGCGGCGCGACCCGCACGCCCTGCTGCTCCGGGTCGCCGCGCTCCACCCGGACGGCGACCTGGCCGGGGAGCTGGAGGAGTGGCTCACCGGGCAGGAACTCGCCGCCGTCCCCGGCGCCCGCCCCACCCCGTACGCCGACCCGCTGATCCGGACGTGGGCCGCCGTCGGCGCGGTCTCCGCCGTGACCACCAACAACGCGGCCCGGGTGGCGGCGGCGTACCTGGACACCCGGGGCCTGGCCGGCTGCTTCTCCGCCGTGTACGGGCGGACCCGGGACCTCGCCCTGATGAAACCCCACCCGCACGCGCTGCTCCGCGCCCTGACCGCGCTGGACGCGGACCCGTCCCGGGCGCTGATGATCGGCGACTCCCCCTCCGACTGCGCGGCGGCCCGCAGCGCCGGCGTCCCCTTCCTGGGCTACGCCCGCAACGCGGAGAAGGCGGCGGCCCTGCTGGCGGCGGGCGCGTCCCCGGCCGCCGTCGTCGACGACCTGTCGCTGGTGCGCACGGCCCTGCTCGCGTCCGGGGCGGGACGGGCCTCCTGATGCGGTAGGGTCCCCGCACGCCTCGCGGCGCGGCCGGACGGGCGGCACCCCGCCCCACGCCGTCCCGGGCATCGCGCCCGCCTTCGTTCCACCCGTCCCTTCCGCACGGAGCGGCCAGTGGTCGTACCTGTTCCTCCCCCGACCCGCTGCGTGATCTCGTACGGCTGGCCGTCGCCCGGGGGACCCCCTTCCAGGGACACCACCACCGGAACTACGTCGTCCCCCTGCCGGACGGGCCGGCGAGACTGCTCGGGCGGGTCGCCGGGGAGCCCGTCGTCGTGCGGGTCCGCCGGGCCGGGGCGCTGCCCGCGGTGATCCGGACCTGGCGGGACGAGGCGGCCGTGCTCGACGCCCTCCGGGGGCTGCTGCCCGTCCCCGTGTGCCTGGCCGCCGGGGCGGACTTCGCCGTCCACAGCCACGTCGGGGGCGGCAGCCTCGCCGCCCGCTGCCCGGACGGCAAGCCCGTCGACCGCCCCCTCGTCGAGGCGCTGGCCGGGCTGCTGGCGGCGACGACCCGGGTCCGCCGTGCCGCGCTCCCGCCCCTGCCGCCGGCCTGGCCGCGCAACGGCACGGACGGGCAGGGCTTCCTGCGGACGCTGGCCTCCTGTGCCGACGTACAGGTCGGACAGGCCAACGCGGCCGAGTTCGGCGGGCTGTTCGCCGCGCTCGGGGTGCCCGAGGACGCGCTGCGGGGGCTGGCCGAGCGGACGCCCGCGCTGACCCGGCGTCCGTTCGGCCTGCTCCACACCGATCTGCACCGGGCCAATGTCATCGTCTCCGACGGCCCCGACGGGCCCCGGCTGACCTGCGTGGGCTGGGAGCTGGCGACCTGGGGGGACCCGCTGCACGACCTGGCGACGCATCTGGTGCGGATGCGGTACCCGGCCGACCAGTGGCCGGAGGTGACCGAGGCGTGGGGCGCGGCCATGGAGCGGCTGCGGCCCGCCGCGGCGCACGGGCTCGGGCGGGACCTGCGGCACTACCTCGCCTTCGAGCGCGCCCAGTCGGTGTACCCGGACGTCATGCGGGCCGCGCGGTCGCTCCAGGAGTCGTTCACCGAGGAGCGGCTGGCGGCGGCGGAGCGGGCGGTGCGCGGCGCGCTGGAGGCGGGGGCGGGCCCGCTCCGGCTCGGCCGGGTGCCGCGCGGCCCCGAGGTCGAGCGGGCGCTGTACCGGTGGTGGGCGTCCCGGCCGGACACCGCCGTACGGCGCTCCGCGAGCCGCGTCCACCCCTGGCTCCGGGACCGCCGCGTCCCCGAGCGGGACGACTTCCCCGACGCCGCCGTGCGGCAGGCGCTGCTCCTGGAGGGGGCCGCCCCGGCGCACCGGGTGTTCAAGGGGACCGCGCACCTGAACACGGTCGTCCGGGTGCCGGGGACCGCGGCCCCCGTGGTGGTCCGGCGGAAGCTGCCCGTGGACCGCCGCCGCGAGCGCGGCATCCTCAGTGAGCACCAGGTGCTGCGGGCGATCGAGCGGGCCCGCGCCGGGGTGGCCGCGCCCCGCGTGCTGGCCCTCGGCGTGAGCGGTGCGGGGGACCCCTTCGCCATCCACACCTACGCCGGCCCCCGGGACGCCGACCGGCCCCCCGGCCATCCGGTGGACGGCCTGCTGCCGCACGAGGCGGACGGGCTCGTCGACCAGCTCCGCGCCCTGACCCGCGTCGACTACCGGCAGCTCGACCCGGTGGCCGGACGGAGCGGCTTCCACGCCCGGCTGGTGGAGCAGCTGGGGACGCTCGTCGCCGAACTGCCCGCCGAGTCCCTGAGCCTCGCCCGGCGGCTCGGGCTGCCCGACGCCGACCGGCTGCGGCGCGTCCTGTCCCGGCAGACGGTGGGCGAGCGGCGGCCGGCCCTGCTGCACGGCGACCTGAACCCGTGGAACCTGGTCCGCCGGGACGACGACCTGGCGCTGACCCTCATCGACTGGGAGCTGGCGGTGGTCGGCGACCCGCTGTACGACCTGGTCCGGCACCTGCACCTCACCCCGACCCGCCCGGAGATCCGGACCCGGATGTTCCGCCGCTGGGAGCGGGTCCTGCCGCCGGAGCACACCCGGGGCTGGCGGGAGGACTGGCGGACGTACCGCAGGCTGGAGGCCGTCCGGTCGGCCTACATCGACCTCGACCGGCTGGTGACCGGCGCGAGCCTGGACGCGCCCAACGTCCGCCGCGCGGCCGACTCCTACGCGGTCACCCTGGCCATGGCCGCAGGCGCCCTGGGGCTGCCGGTGCGCCGCCTGGGCACGGGGCTGCGGGGGCGGCTGCGTACGCTCGCCCCATGACCGAGACCGGCCTGCGGGAGCGCAAGAAGCAGCGGATGTACCAGGTGCTGTCGGACACCGCCGTCCGGCTGTTCATGGAGCGGGGCTTCGACGCCGTGTCGGTCGCCGAGGTGGCGGCCGCGGCGGAGGTGTCCAAGCCGACGCTGTTCCGGTACTTCCCGGCCAAGGAGGACCTCGTCCTGCACCGGATCGCGGACCACGAGGACGAGGCGGCGCGGGTGGCGGCCGAGGGCCCGGACCCGCTGACGGCGCTGCGCCGGCACTTCCTGGCCGGGCTGGAGCGGCACGACCCGGTGACCGGCCTCAACGACCACCCCGAGGTGCTCGCCTTCCACCGGCTGCTCTACGGCACCCCCGCCCTCGCCGCCCGGGTGTACGCCTACCAGGAACGCTCCGAGGCCGCGCTCGCCGACGCCCTCGGCGGCGACCTGGACGCCCGGCTGGCGGCCGGCCAGATCATCGCCGTGCAGCGGGTGCTCGCGCTGGAGAACTGGCGGCGGATCGCGGGCGGGGAGCGGGCCGAGGACGTACAGGAGGACGCGGTGGCGGCGGCCGGGCGGGCGTTCGAACAGCTGGCGAGGGGGCTGCCGCGCCTGGCCGGGACCGGGTGGGGCTCGGGACCGCGCCCCGGAGCCGAGTGAGGCCGGGGAACGGGCCGGTGAACGGGGGCGGTGAAGGAAGAGCAGCGAATGAGGCTCGGTTAAAAACGTTACCGAGTTAAGAAATCGGCTACGCTCGGGGGAATGACGTCACCCGAGCCCGCCCTCCTGGCCGCCCTCGACCGGGAGCGCGCCCACCACGAGCACTGCCGTACCGCCCTCGCCGCCATGGTCGACGGCGCCCAGGACCACGTCGTCACCGGCGAGGACGTCTCCGCCTCCGGTGCCGACGCCGAGGTCCTGGGGCACCGGCTGCGCAGCCGCGCCAAGGAACTGCGCGACCTGCCCGAGGGCCCGCTGTTCTTCGGCCGGCTGGACCTCGCCGAGGGACCGCTGCACATCGGCCGGCTGCGGATCTCCGAGCACCCGGCCGCCCCGCCGCTGGTCGTGGACTGGCGGGCCCCCGTCTCCCGCGCCTTCTACCAGGCCACCGCCCGCGATCCACAGGGTGTGGAGATCCGCCGCCGGTTCGGCTGGGCACCCGGCAGCCGGGGCGATTCCGCCGACCTGACCGGCCTGGAGGACGAGCACCTCGCGCGGGGCGAGTCCCGGGTGAGCGAGATCGTCGCCCGGGAGAGCGAACGCCCCCGCGTCGGGCCCATGCGGGACATCGCCGCGACCATCCAGCCCGAACAGGACGACCTGGTCCGCGCCGGGCTCGCCGGCTCGGTCTGCGTGCAGGGCGCCCCCGGCACCGGCAAGACCGCCGTCGGCCTGCACCGCGCCGCCTACCTCCTCTACACCCACCCCCGCCGGATGCGCCGCGGCGGCCTGCTGGTCCTCGGCCCCAACCGCACCTTCCTCGGGTACATCGCGGAGGTGCTGCCCGCCCTCGGCGAGAGCGGCGTACGGCAGTCCACGCTGACCGAGGAGATCGCCCGGCACCCGGTCACCGGCACCGACGACGAGCGGGCCGCCGCCGTCAAGCACGACGTCCGGATGGCCGGGGTGCTCCGCCGGGCGCTGTACGGGCGGATCACCGGCGGGGCGGTCCCGGAGCTGGAGGTGCCGGACGGCGCGTACCGGCGGCGGGTGCCGGCCGGGGAAGTGGCGCGGATCGTCGCGGACGTCCGGGCGGAGGAACCGCCGTACGCGGTCGGGCGGGAGCGGATACGGGCCCGGCTGGTGAGCCTGCTGCGGGAGCAGGCCGAGCGGCGCGGCGAGACCTGCGGCGCGGGGTGGGTGCGGCGGACCGGGCGGAGCCGGCCGGTCACCGCCCTGCTGGACGCCGTGTGGCCGCGGGTGCGGCCCGAGGAGGTGGTCGCGGGGCTGCTGGGCGACGCGGCGGCGCTGGCGGTCGCGGCGGACGGGGTGCTGGACGGCGCGGAGCGGGCCGCGGTGCTGTGGCGGAAGCCGCCCCGGTCGTGGCGGTCGGCCCGCTGGTCCGCCGCCGACCTGGTGCTGCTGGACGAGGTCGCCGGGCTGCTCGACCGGCCCGAGGGGTACGGGCACATCGTCGTCGACGAGGCGCAGGACCTCTCCCCGATGGAGTGCCGGGCGATCGCCCGGCGGGCCGCGTTCGGGTCGCTGACCGTCCTCGGGGACCTGGCCCAGGGCACGACCCCGTGGGCGGCCCGCTCCTGGCGGACGGTCCTCGGGCATCTGGGGCGGCCGGACGCGGCGGTGGCGGAGCTGACCCGGGGGCACCGGGTGCCGCGCGCGGTCCTCACCCTGGCCAACCGGCTGCTCGCCCGGCTGGACGCCGACGTCCCGCCGGCCCGTTCGGTGCGCGGCGACGGCGAGATGACGATGCGTCAGGTGAGCCCGGAGGAGGTGCCGGAGGCGGTGGTGGCCGCCGTACGGGCCGCGCTCGGCCGGGAGGGGTCGGTCGGGGTGATCGCGGCCGGCGCGGACGTGGACCGGGTGCGGGCGGCCCTCGCCGCCGCCGGGATCGCGGCGGCCGGCCCCGGGGAGCCGGCCGCCCGCCCGGCCCTGGTCCCGGCCGACGCGGTCAAGGGACTGGAGTACGACCACGTCGTCACCGTGGAGCCGGCGGCGATCGCCGAGGCCGAGGCGCGGGGCCTCAACCGGCTGTACGTGGTGCTGACCCGGGCGGTGTCCCGGCTGGACGTGGTGCACGCCCGGCCGCTGCCGTTCTGACCGCGGTACCGCGCGGGCTCCGGGCGGCGCGGGCGGCGCGGACGGCTCGGGTGGCCGAGGGGCTCAGGCGGTCCGGGCGAGGAGGCCGCCGGGGGCGAGGGCCAGCTCGGCGAAGCGGTCGCCGATGCGCAGGTGGGTGGCGGCGTCCGGGTGCAGGCCGTCCGGCAGGGGCAGCTCGGCGTGGTCGGCCGGGCCGTACAGTTCCAGGCCGTCCAGGTGGCGCAGGTGCGGGTCGTCGGCCGCGCGCTCACCGACGATGCGGGACAGCTCCGCGCGGATGACCTTCAGCGTCAGCTTCCCGGCGGGGACCTCGGCGGGGTCGCCGGTGGCGCGGAAGCCGAGCCGGCCCTCGGCGAGCGCGGAGAGGTCGAAGGCGGCGGGGCCCGGGGTGTCCTCGTGGAGCGGGCAGTACAGCGGGGAGATCACCAGCAGGGGCGTCTGCGGGTGACCCTCGCGGATCGTGTCGAGGAAGCCGTGCACCGCCGGGCCGAAGGCGCGCAGCCGCATCAGATCGGCGTTGACCAGATTGATGCCGATCTTGACGCTGATCAGGTCGGCGGGGGTGTCGCGCATCGCACGGGCGGTGAACGGGTCGAGCAGGGCGCTGCCGCCCAGGCCCAGGTTGACCAGCTCCACCCCGGCGCGCAGGGCGGCGCGGGCGGGCCAGGTGGCGGTCGGGCTCGCGGCGTCGGAGCCGTGGCTGATCGAACTGCCGTGGTGCAGCCAGACCTCGCGGCCCCGGTCCGGTACGGCCGCCACCGGGGCGTCGGCGCGCAGCGCGACCAGCTCGGTGGTCTCGTTGTGCGGCAGCCAGATCTCGACGTCCTTCTCCCGGCCGGGCAGGCCGGTGAAGCGCAGGGTGACCGGGGTGCCGGGGCGGTGCTCGGTGGTCCCGGTGCCCAGGTCGACGGTGAGGGTGTGGCCGCCGTCGGCGGTGGCCCGGCCGTGCGGCACGCCGTCGACCAGCAGGTCGTAGACGCCGTCCGGGCGGGGCGGGGCGCCGGTGTAGAGGCGCTTGGTGGGCAGGGTGTCCAGTTCGACGGCGGTGGCCCGGGTGCGGAAGGCCAGGCGGACGCCGGACGGCTGGCTCTCGGCCTGGGCGAGCTGCGGGTCGGCGCACTGGGCACGGGCACGGGCGGGCAGCCGGTGCGGCAGCAGGCCGTGCTCGGTGCGCTCGACGTCCAGGGCGCCGCGCAGCAGGTCCGGGGTGGTGAGGGGAACGGTGTGCATGGGCAGGGGCCTGTCGGTGAGGGGGCGGTGTGCGGGGTCAGGGGCCGGTCGGCGTGGGGGCGGAGGGTGTGGGCCAGGTGCGCAGGAGGGTGTCGAGGGCGTCGAGGATGCGGGTCCAGGACTCCTCGGGGCCGGGGGAGCTGTGGCTGAAACTGCCGCCCAGTTCCATGCTCACGTAGCCGTAGAAGACGCTGCCGAGCAGCCGGACGGCGTGCGTCTGCTCCGGTTCGGGCAGGTCGTAGCCGCGCAGCAGGGCCCGGGTGAGCTGCGCCTGCCGTACGCCCCCGCTGGCGGCGGCGGTCTCCGGGTCGAGCCGGAGCTGGGCGGCGGCGTACCGGCCGGGGTGCTCGTGGGCGTAGTCGCGGTAGACGTCGGCCAGCGCGGTCAGGGCGTCGCGGCCGGCCCGTCCGGCGAGCGCGTCGGCGGCCCGGTCGGCCAGCTCGGCCAGGGCGAGCAGGGCGATGCCGGTCCTCAGCTCCTGGGAGTTGCGCAGGTGCGAGTAGAGGCTCGCGACCTTGACGTCGAACCGCCGGGCCAGCGCCGAGACGGTCACCTGCTCGAAGCCCTCCTCGTCGGCCAGCTCGGCGCCCGCCGCGATCAGCCGCTCCCGGCTCAGTCCCGCTCGTGCCACGTCCTGCACCATCCTTTCTTCTGCCTAATGCAGTATGCATTTGCCTAAAGACTTTAGGCAACTTACCGTCGACTGTATGAAACCAGTGACCGAACCCGAGATCCGCGCCGCGTTCGTCAACCGCACCAAGGGTGAGGCCAAGCGGCTCCACGTCCCGCGCGATCTGGCCGACCGCCCCTGGCCGGACCTGGACTACCTGGGCTGGCGCGACCCCCAGGCCCCCGACCGCGCCTACCTCGTCACCGAGCTGGACGGCCGCCTCGCGGGCGTCGCCCTGCGCAGCCCCGCCGCGCCCTCCGGGCAGGCCCGGCGCAGCATGTGCTCGATGTGCCTGACCACCCACACCGGCGGCGTCTCCCTGATGGTCGCCCCGCTGGCGGGCCGGGCGGGGCAGCAGGGCAACTCGGTCGGCGTCTACCTCTGCAGCGACCTCGCCTGCTCGCTCTACGTACGGGGGCTGCGCAGCGCGGGGCCGGGGGCGCGGCTGCACGAGTCGCTGACGCTGGAGGAGAAGATCGCGCGGACCGTGGGGAACGTGACGGGGTTCGTGGCCAACGTCGCGCGGGACAGCCGGAGGTGACGGCGACGGCGGGTGGCGGCCGGGGGTGGCGGGTGGCGGCCGGCGGGACGGAGGATGCCGCATGACCCTTCAGCTGTCCCTGTGCGCGATCACGCTCGACTGTCCCGACCCGTCGGCGCTGGCCGCCTTCTACCGGCAGGCCACCGGCCTCGAACCCCACCCCGCGTCGAACGCCGACTTCGCGGGCCTGAAGGGGGAGGGCGGTCTGCTCATCGGCTTCCAGCGCGTCGCGCACTACCGCGCCCCGCGCTGGCCCGGACAGGACGTCCCGCAGCAGCTCCACCTCTGCTTCCGCGTCGACGACCTCGCGGCGGCCGAGGCCCGGCTGCGGGACCTGGGCGCCGGCCTCCCGGAACACCAGCCGCACGGCGACCGGGCGCGGGTCCTCACCGACCCGGCCGGACACCCCTTCTGTCTCATCGCGGCACCGGCCGGGGGCGCGGGGGCGGACGCGGGCCCGGACCCGGGCCTGGACATGGCTGGCTAATGGCATTAGCCTTCGGGTTATGGGAATTAGCGGAGCTGTGGAAGAGACCTCGTTCCTGACGACCGAGGGCGGCGGACGGCTGGCGTACGAGGTGGCCGGGGCCGGGCCGCTGGTCGTGCTCGCGCACGGCATGGGCGACAACCGGACGGCGTACCGGGAGACGGCCGCGCGGCTCGTCGCCGCCGGGTACCGGGTCGCCGCGCTCGATCTGCGGGGGCACGGGGAGTCCGACGCCGGCTGGGCGTCGTACACCCGGGCCGACACGGCGGACGACCTCCTCGCCCTGATCCGGCACCTCGGCGGACCGGCCGTGCTCGTCGGGCACTCCTTCGCCGGGGGCGCCGCCACCATCGCCGCGGCCCGGGAGCCCGGCCTGGTCGACGCGGTGGTGGAGATCGCCCCGTTCACCCGCACGCAGAAGCCCGACCCGGGCGCGTTCCTCACCGACGCCCGCTACCGCAAGGGCATGAGCCTGCTGGCGGGCGCCGCCCTGCTGCGCAGCCCGGCGCTGTGGCGGCGGTACCTCGTCCACGCCCATCCCGGTACCCGGCCCGCCGGGTTCGCCGCGCGCCTCGCCGCGCTCGACGCGGATCTGCGCCGGCCCGGCCGGATGGCCGTGTTCAGCCGATTCGGTTCGGCCTCGCCCGGCGAGGCCGACGCCCGGCTCGCCGACGTACGGTGCCCGGTCCTGGTCATCATGGGCACGCTCGACCCCGACTGGCCCGACCCGCGCGCGGAGGGCGAGGGCATCGTGGCGGCCCTGCCGGCCGGGCTGGGCCGCCTGGAACTGGTCGAGGGCGCGGGCCACTACCCGCACGCCCAGTTCCCCGACGCGGTCGCCGCGCTCGTCCTGGACTTCCTCGCCGGAGGCCGGCGTGGCTAGGGCGGCGCTCTCGCCGGGCGCGGTCGTCGACCTCGCCCTCGGGATCATCGACGAGGACGGTCCCGAGGGGCTCACCCTCGCCGCGGTGGCCGCGCGGGCGGGCGTGGCCACCCCGTCCCTGTACAAGCACGTGCGCAATCTCGCCGAGCTGCGCGTGTCGGTCTCCGCCCGCGTCCTCGGTGACCTCGCCGACCAGGTCGGGGAGGCGGTCCTCGGCCGCTCCGCCGACGAGGCGGTCCGCGCGCTGATGACGGCCTGGCGGCGCTATGTGCAGCGGTGGCCGCACCGCTACCAGGCCGTCGTGCAGAGCCCGGAGCCGCGGACCGCCGAGGCCGGCGAGCGGCTGGTCGCCGTCGTCACCGCCGCGCTCCGCGCCTACGGCCTGGCCGACTCCGCCGCGGTCCACGCCGTGCGGTGCCTGCGCGCGGCCGTCCACGGCTTCTCCGTCCTGGAGGCCCAGGGCGGCTTCGGCCTCCCCGAGAACGTGGACGAGAGCTACGACCTGCTGATCCGCACGCTGATCGCGGGGCTGCGGGAGCCTCGTGCGTGAGGCCGCCCGGCGGGTCCCCGGTGAGCGGGAGCCGGGGCGACGGGGGCGGGCGGCCCCGGCCCCGGCTCAGTCGAGTACCGCCGTCGCCTCGATCTCGACCAGGTGCTCCGGGACGTCCAGCGCCGCCACGCCCAGCATCGAGGCCGGCGGCGGCTGGGTGATGCCGAGCCGCGCGGACGCCCGGGCGATGCCCTCCAGCAGCGTGGGCATCATGTCGGGGGTCCAGTCGACGACGTAGCAGGTCAGCCGGGCCACGTCCGCGAAGGAGCCGCCGGCCGCGGCCAGGGCGGTGGCGATGTTGACGTAACACTGCTCGACCTGCGCGGCGAGATCGCCGGCGCCGACCGTGACGCCGTCGGCGTCCCAGCCGACCTGCCCGGCGACGAAGACCAGCTTCGAACCGGACGCGACCGACACCTGCCGGTAGACGTCGACGACGGGCAGCCCGGCGGGGTTCAACAGGGTGACGGCCATGACGAGGCCCTCCTCAATGATTTCCAGTGGTTACTCGGGAACCGTAGGAGAGTGATGGCTGACGTGGAAGAACGCACTTTTCGGTGACCGGGGAACCTGAAGGTGACCACGGGGGGCGAGGGGTGGTGGGACGAGCGCCGGCACACCTCGTCAGGTGGGGCCAGGCGGACCCGGCGCACCCCGGGCTCTGCGGGTCACGAGGCACGCGGGGCGACGCCGCCCGGCGCCGCATTCCTCGGCGTGCCCGTCACGTGACCGGTCTCCTCCGCGCAGCCGCGGGACACCCGGCTCCTCCTCGCCCTCGTCCTCTTCGGCACCGAGAGCGCGTACGGGCACGGGCCTTCTCCCTCACCGCCGCCAGGAGTGCCTCGTGCCCACGCCGCTTCCCCCTGGCCTCGTACCCCTTCTCGGCCTGCTGCGCTGCGGTGTGCCGCGCCCGTCTCCGGCCCGGCCCTGGCGCGCCGCGCCGCCCGGTGGGCCACACCTTCGGCTTCGGACGGCGTGCTGGTCCGGTCCGCGGACGGGCGGGAGGAGGCGTACGACCTCGTCGTCGGCGCGGACGGCGCCTGGTGCCGGGTCCGTCCGGCCGTCTCGCCGGTGACCCCGCATCACACCGGCGTCACCTCGGTCGAGACCCCCCTGGACGACGTCGGACACCCGCCCCCCGGTCTGGCCCGGCTGGTCGGCGACGGCTCCCTGGCGGTGTACGGCGTGAACCGGGCCCTCGTCGCCCAGTGCGACGGCGGGGGCCACGTCACGGTGTACGCCCGGTTCCGCGCGCCCCTGGACGGGTGGTCCGGGGCGGACGGGGACACCGGGGCCGTGCGGGCGGGCCGGCCGGTGACGTTCGACGGCTGGGCCGCCCCCGTCCCCGGCCTCCCGCGCCATGGCACCGCGTTCGCCCGCCACCCCCTGTACGTCCTGCCCGAGTCCCACACCTGGGACCGCCGCCGGGGTGACGCTGCTGGGCGACGCCGCCCATCTGACGCGCCCCTCGGCGCGGGCGCGAACCTCACGATGCTGGAGGGCGCCGAACTCGCCGAGACCCTCGCCGCCGGCCCCAGGACGTGGACGGGGCCGTCCGCGCCTTCGAGGAGCGGACGTGGGCGCGGGCCGCGCGGCGGGCGAGGATCACGGCGGCCGGCCTGCACCGCCTGGTGAGCCCCGGCCCCGCCGCGGCCCTCGCCCTCTTCGACGAGGTCCAGCCGTCCTGAGGGGGCGTGCGGGAGCGGGTGCCGTCACTCTTGCAAGCGGTGTGCTTGCAATAGTTAGCAGAGTCGTGCATCGTGGAGGCATGGCATCGCTCAACGTCGGCAACCTCGGTGACTACCTGCGCGAGCAGCGGCGCTCCGCGCAGCTGTCGCTGCGGCAGCTCGCCGACGCCGCGGGGGTGTCCAATCCGTATCTGAGCCAGATCGAGCGCGGGCTGCGCAAGCCGAGCGCGGAGGTGCTCCAGCAGGTCGCCAAGGCCCTGCGGATCTCCGCCGAGACGCTGTACGTGCGGGCCGGCATCCTCGACGCCGAGCGCGACCGGGACGCGGTGGAGACGACCGCCGTCCTCCTCGCCGACCCCACGCTCACCGAGCGGCAGAAGCAGGTCCTGCTCCAGATCTACGAGTCCTTCCGCAAGGAGAACGGATTCGGGACGGAGCCGGACGGCGTCCCGGCCACCGCCCGGGAAGGAGCCGGGAGCGACGGGGCCCCCGGCGAGGACACCTCCATACGCGCGGCCGCGGCCGGCGACGGCGACGCCGGTCCGCGCACGACGTAGCCCCCAGCATCCCCCAGCACCCCCCACACCCTCAGCCGAACGTGATCCGGGAGGACCGTCACCATGGCCATCACCGACGACCTGCGCAAGACCCTCAGCGACCCCACGCCGCTCTACTTCGCCGCCGGCACCGCCGACCTCGCCTGGCAGCAGGCCAAGAAGGTCCCCGTCCTGGTGGAGCAGCTCCGCGCCGAGGCCCCGGCCCGTATCGAGGCGGTGCGCAACACCGACCCCAAGGCCGTCCAGGAGAAGGCGACCGCCCGCGTCAAGGAGACGCAGGGGACGCTCCAGACCAAGGTCAACGAGTTCATCGGCTCCTTCGACACCGACCTGAAGAAGCTCGGCGAGACCGCCCAGGACTTCGCGCTGCGCGGGGTCGGCGTCGCCGCCGAGTACGCCGTGAAGGCCAAGGAGGCCTACGAGAAGGTCGCCGAGCACGGCGAGCAGACCGTGCGGACCTGGCGCGGTCAGGCCGCCGACAGCATCGAGGACGTCGCCGAAGGCGTCGAGGAGCTGGCCGTGGCCGTCGAGCCGAAGGCCCAGCCGGTCGAGGTCGAGGACGACAAGCCCGCCGCGGCCGCCCCGAAGAAGGCCCCGGCCGCCCGCAAGGCCCCGGCGAAGAAGTCCACGCCGTCCGCCAAGTGACGAGACGGCGGGGCACGGACACCGGCGGACCGGGCACCCTCGGGGTGCCCGGTCCGTTGTACGGGTACGGTGACGGCGTAGGGACGACCCGAGTCTGGTGGTGGACGTTGTGCTGATGCAGGGGTTCGCGGGCTTCATGTGGCTGCTGAGCATCGCCCTGATCGTGTTCAGTGGCTTCGCGTTGATCGACGCCGCCACGCGCCGCGAGGACGCCTACCGCGCGGCCGACAAGAAGACCAAGCCCTTCTGGCTGATCATCCTGGGGCTCGCCTTCGTGGTGAACCTGATCTTCAACGTCCTGTCGTTCCTGCCGATCATCGGCCTGGTCGCGACCATCGTCTACATGGTCGACGTACGCCCGGCCCTGCGCGGGCTGCCGGGCGGCGGGCGCAACACCCGGCGGGGCTCCAGCAGCGACGGCCCCTACGGGCCGTACAACGGCGGCCGCTGAGCAGACGCCGGGGCGGCGCGGGGCCGCGGGCCCTGCTCAGGCCTCCCGGTCCAGCAGTACCACCGCCACGTCGTCGGCCAGCTCACCCCCGTTGAGCCGGCGGACCTCGTTGACCGTCGCCCGCAGCAGCGCCTCCCCGCTCAGCCCCTCGGCGAACTTGCCGCGCACCAGCTCGACCATCCCGTCCTGCCCCAGCCGTTCCCGGCCCTCGCCGACGTGGCCCTCGATCAGCCCGTCGGTGTAGAGCATCAGGCTCCACGCGGCGCCCAGCTCGACCTGCGTACGCGGCCAGCGGGCGCCCGGCAGCAGCCCGAGCGCCGGGCCGTTGTTGTCGTACGGCAGCAGCCGCGCCGGGGCGCCGGGGCCGGCGATCAGCGGGGCCGGATGACCGGCCAGGCACAGGCCGGCCCGGCGGCCGTCCGGCGCGATGTCCACCGTGCACAGCGTCGCGAAGATCTCGTCGTGCGGGCGCTCGTGCTCCAGCACCTCCTGGAGGGTGCCCAGCAACTCGTCGCCGCAGAGCCCCGCCAGGGTCAGCGCGCGCCAGGCGATCCGCAGCTCCACGCCGAGCGCCGCCTCGTCCGGGCCGTGCCCGCAGACGTCGCCGATCATGGCGTGCACGGTGCCGTCCGGGGTGCGGACCACGTCGTAGAAGTCACCGCCGAGCAGGGCGCGGGAGCGGCCGGGGCGGTAGCGGGCGGCGAACCGCAGCGAGGAGCCCTCCAGCAGCGGCGTCGGCAGCAGGCCGCGCTCCAGCCGGCGGTTCTCCTGGGCGCGCAGCCGGCCCTCGGCCAGGCGCCGCTCGGCCGAGTCGGAGCGCTTGCGCTCGACGGCGTAGCGGATCGCCCGGCTGAGCAGCCGGCCGTCGAGTTCGTCGCGGCAGAGGTAGTCCTGGGCGCCGACCGCCACCGCCTCGGCGCCGCGCTCGGCGTCGTCGGAGGCGGTGAGGGCGAGCACGGCGTGCCGGGGCGCCAGCTCCAGCACGTGCTTGAGGACCGCCAGCTCGTCGCCGTCGCCGTCCGCCTCGCCCGGGCGGCCGGGGGCGGGCAGCGCGAGGTCCAGCAGGATGCAGTGGACGTCGTCGGTCAGCAGCCGCTCGGCCTCGGTCAGGTTGCGGGCGGTGCGGACGCGGATCGGCTTGCCGGAGCGGTCTAGCAGGTCGGGCACGATCGGCGAACCGGCCGGGTCGTCCTCGATCAGCAGCAGCGTCAGGCCGGTCTGCGCGGCGGGGTCGGCCTGGGGCTGCCCGGCGCCGGGTTCCTGGGCGGCGGTGCCGTCGGTGTCCGTGCGCGGTGCGGCCCGTTCGACGGAGGGACCGCCGCCGGGCACGCCGGGCGCGGCCTGCGCCTGACCACTCTCCGCGGCCGGGATCGCTCTCTGCCGCGGTACGGGTACGGACATCGTCTTGGGTTCCTTCCCTCCCCCCGAGGGCACGGCGGGGCGAGGGACCTCGACCCACCGACGGGGACCATAGCGGGTGCCGGGCGGACAGCGGAACGGCGCGCGGCACGCCCGTGGGCCAACGGCCACTGTCATATGCCGCGTTACGTACCGCAGTTGGACAGGGTTCCCGGTCCGGCGGGATGACGAACGTCACGTCGCCGTACGGGCCCGAACGGGGGTGCGCGTGGGGTCGGTCACGTGCCGCGGCCGGCCGGCGCGGGGCCTGACGCCGGCTGCCGGGGGGCGCCGCGGCGGGTCCGGGGGCCGGTACGCGCCACGGCCGGTGGACGCCGGATGCCGGATGCCGGTACGCCCCGCGCGTCCGCCCCTGACGCGAGCACCTCCGAGCCGGTACCGCCGGTACCGCGCCGGTACCGCCGGTCGTACCGGTGCCGCCGGCGTCCCGTGAGCCCCGGCGTCCGGCGTCCGCCCCGGTGGCGGGACCGTCACGCCTTCGGTCGCACCACGCCGAGGATCGGCATCGTCCCTGCGCCCGTGATCGTCACCGAGCGGCCCGGCCGGGGCGCGTGCACGACCTTGCCGTCACCGACGTACATCCCGACGTGGCTGGCGTCCTCGAAGTAGACGACCAGGTCCCCGGGGCGGATGTCCTCGGTGGCGACGTGCCGCAGCCGGCGCCACTGCTCCTGCGAGGTGCGCGGGATGCCGTGCCCGGCCGCCGCCCACGCCCGGGAGGTCAGCCCGGAGCAGTCGAAGGACTTCGGTCCCTCGGCGCCCCACACGTACGGCTTGCCGATCTGGGCCGTGGCGTACTCCACCGCCTGCTCGGCCCGCTCGGTGGGCGCGCCGTCGGCGTCGGCCAGGACGCCGGAGTCGAGCCAGGCGTTCTGCGCCCGCTCGGCGGCCTCGCGCTCCAGCCGGGCGAGCCGCTCCTTCTCCTCCCGGGCCAGCTCGGACTCCAGTTTCTCGGCCGCCGCGACGCGCTTCTCGATCCGCCGCTGGGAGGCGGCCTTCGCCCTGCGGTTGGCCTCCAGCTCCTTCCAGCGGGCGGACGCGTCCGCGGCGTAGCCCTCCAGGCTCTCCTGGGCGCGCCGCAGGTCACCGATCAGGCCCTTGGCGGCGCGCTGCCCCTGGAGCACCCGGCCCGCGCCGTCCAGGAACCCCGCCGGGTCGTCGCTGAGCAGCAGCTTGGCCTCGTCGGGCAGCCCGCCGGTGCGGTACTGGGAGCGGGCCGCGGCGGCGGCGCGCCGCTCCAGGGCGTCCAGCTTCTCCCGGCCCTCGACGATCTTCTTGGCCAACTCCACGACCTGCGCGGACTGTTCCTCGGCCCGCTCCTCGGCCGCGTTGTACCGGTCGGTGGCCGCGGCGGCCTCCCGGTAGAGCCGGTCGAGCGTCTCGCGTACGGCTTGAAGGTCCTTGTCCGGGGTGACGGCGGCCGTGGGGGCCGGCGTCGGGCCGGGGTCCGCGAAGGCCGGGCCCGGCACCGCCAGTACGGTGACCGCGCAGGCCACGGCCACGGCCGCGGTGATCAGGCCACGCTTTCCCGGTCCCATACCTCTGCCCCCACCTTGGTTAACCGCCAGTAACTTCCGTCTCCGGGATCGTGCCATGCCGATCCGCGAAGCGACAGAGGCCGTCGGGAGCGAAGAGGAGGGAACGGAGGGAACGGAGGGAAAGGAGGGAACGGAGGGAACGGAGGGAAAGGAACGGGGAAGGAGCGGACAGGAGTCGTTCCCTCTCCCGTTGTCCCGCGGAGGGACGCATCCAGCGGTGGGGGAGGCTCACCCCCGTGGCGCCAACGCTCCCCACCGCACCGTCACTTCGCCCTGCCGCCACCGCGCCGGGCCGTCCGTCACCGGCCAGTCGGCGGTGAGGTCCCGCACCGTGCGTGTCCAGCGCTGGCGGGCGCCGTAGGAGGCGTAGGGCGCGGCGGCGGCCCAGGCGCGGTCGAAGTCGCGCAGGAAGGCGTGCACCGGCTCGCCCGGCACATTGCGGTGGATCAACGCCTTCGGCAGCCGTTCGGCCAGGTCGGAGGGGCGGTCCAAGGAGCCGAGACGGGCCGCGAAGGTGACCGTGCGCGGTCCCTCGGGCCCGAGCGCGACCCACACGTGCCGCCGGCCGATCTCGTCGCAGGTGCCCTCGACCAGCAGCCCGCCCCGGGAGTGCGCCGACGCCGGGGCCAGCCGCGCGCACAGCCGCCGCCAGACGCCGGGCACCTCGGCCTCGTCGTACTGGCGCAGCACGTTCGCCGCGCGGATCAGCAGGGGCCGCCCGGGGAGCGGGACCTCGAAGCCGCCGCGCCGGAAGTCCAGGCCCGCACGGGCGTACGGCCCGGCCGCGGCGACCCGCACCGGGTCGATCTCGACGCCGCTCACGCGCGCGCGGGGCGCCACGGCCCGCAGCCGGTGCAGCAGCTCGACGGCGGTCCACGGCGCCGCCCCGTAGCCGAGGTCGACGGCGAGCGGATCGTCGGCCCGGCGCAGCTCGGCGCCGTGCGTGGCCACGATCCAGCGGTCCATGCGGCGCAGCCGGTTGGGGTTGGTCGTACCGCGCGTGATCGTGCCCAGCGGGCGGGAGGCGGCGGCGCGGGTCGGCATGCCTACGAGGGTATGCGCCCACGCCGGCGGACCCGGACGGCCTCAGGGGCGCGGGCGGTCCCGCCAGTGGCCCGGCCGCCAGGAGTGAGGGGTGGTGGGTGCGTCGGGGCCCTCGGTGCCGACGTCCGGGCGCAGGAGAACGGCCGGAGGCTGGACGCGGCGCGCGAGGACCCGTGCGGTACGGCAGGCTCACGCCGCCGTCGGCCCCCACATCGGACCAGGGGCGCCGAAGCTGCCACGGTGGCGGCTGGTTCCCGCGCCCCGCCCGCGGACACCGGGCCTTCGGCGGCCCGCCGGGTACGCGTCCTCCCCGCTCGGGCTTCCGCCCGGGACTCACCCGCCCATCGAACGGTTGAGCGACCAGTGGTAATGATTCGGCAAAGGCGAGGAAACCGGAAATGCGGCACGCCGGGCCGGCGTTCCACTCCGGTGGAGGGTGCGCCATGCCCTCGCGACCGGCTGCCCGCAGCGAGGAGGAACGCCACGTGAGCCAGTACGCCGGCAGGCTCGGGCGTCGGTCCGCGGCGGCCCCCGCGCGACTGCGGCTGCACCGCAGGCCCCGCCGTGTCGCCATGCTCTCCGTGCACACCTCGCCCCTGCACCAGCCCGGCACGGGCGACGCCGGCGGCATGAACGTCTACATCGTGGAGCTGGCCCAGCGCCTGGCCGCGATCAACATCGAGGTCGAGGTCTTCACCCGGGCCACCTCCGCCGCCCTCCCGCCCACCGTCGAACTCTGTCCGGGCGTCCTCGTCCGGCACGTCGACGCCGGCCCCTACGAGGGCCTGGCCAAGGAGGAGCTGCCCGCCCAGCTGTGCGCCTTCACCCACGGCGTGATGCAGGCGTGGGCCGGCCACCGCCCCGGCTACTACGACCTCGTCCACTCGCACTACTGGCTCTCCGGCCACGTCGGCTGGCTCGCCGCCCAGCGCTGGGGCGCCCCCCTGGTGCACGCCATGCACACCATGGCCAAGGTCAAGAACGCCAACCTGGCCGCCGGCGACACCCCCGAACCCGCCGCCCGGGTCATCGGCGAGACCCAGATCGTCACCGCCTCCGACCGGTTGATCGCCAACACCGAGGAGGAGGCCGGCGAACTCGTCCGGCACTACGCCGCCGACCCCGCCCGCGTGGCCGTCGTCCACCCCGGCGTCAACCTCGACCGGTTCCGCCCCGCCGACGGCCGGGCCGCCGCCCGCGCCCGCCTCGGCCTGCCCCAGGACGCCCTGATCCCGCTCTTCGCGGGCCGTATACAGCCCCTCAAGGCCCCCGACATCCTGCTGCGGGCCGTCGCCGTCCTCCTCGCCGAACGCCCGGAGCTGCGCTCCCGCGTCGTCGTCCCCGTCGTCGGCGGCCCCAGCGGCAGCGGCCTCGCCAAGCCCGAGGGCCTGCAGAAGCTGGCCGCCCGGCTCGGCATCGCGGACGTCGTACGGTTCCGTCCGCCGGTCGGGCAGGACCAGCTCGCCGACTGGTTCCGGGCCGCGTCCGTGCTGGTCATGCCCTCCTACAGCGAGTCCTTCGGGCTGGTCGCCATCGAGGCGCAGGCCACCGGCACGCCGGTGCTCGCCGCGGCGGTCGGCGGCCTCCCGGTCGCGGTCCGCGACGGCGAGACCGGCTTCCTGGTCCAGGGCCACGACCCGGCCGCGTACGCCCGGGTCCTGCGCGACTTCGCCGACCACCCGGAGCTGGTCACCCGGCTGGGCACCGCCGCCGCCCGGCACGCCCGGTCCTTCGGCTGGGACACGGCCGCCGCGGCCACCGCCGACGTCTACACGGCCGCGATGCAGGCCCACCGCCGTCGCGTACCCTCCCACCATGGCTGACGCACAGCGGACGGCGGCGCACACCGTCGAGGAGACCCTGCGGGACGCCGACCTGGAATGGGAGAGCCCGGAACCAGGCACCTACGTGGTGAAACTCCCCGGCACCCGCAAGCTCTCCACCACCGTCTCCCTGATCGCCGGCCGCCACTCCCTCTCCCTCAACGCCTTCGTCATCCGCCACCCCGACGAGAACGAGGCGGGCGTCCACCGCTGGCTCCTGGAGCGCAACCTCAAGCTCTACGGCGTGAGTTACGCCGTCGACCGGCTCGGCGACGTCTACGTCACCGCCCGCCTCCCCCTCTCCGCCGTCACCCCCGACGCGCTCGACCGCCTGCTCGGCCAGGTCCTGGAGGCATCGGACGGCGCCTTCAACACCCTGCTGGAGCTGGGTTTCGCCGGCGCCATCCGCAAGGAGTACGCGTGGCGCACGGCCCGCGGCGAGTCGACCCGGAACCTGGCGGCGTTCCAGCAGCTCATCGAGCGTCCGGCCGACTGAGCGCCGTACGCGCCCGGTAGCGCCCGGGGGTCACCCCCACCAGCCTCTTGAAGTGCCGGGTCAGATGGGCCTGGTCGTAGAAGCCGGTGGCGGTGGCCACGTCGGCCGGGGCGCGCCCCGCGAGCAGCAGCCGCCGGGCCCGGTCGACGCGCCGCGCCATCAGGTACTGGTGCGGCGCGATGCCGTACGCCCCGCTGAACGCCCGTACCAGATGGGCCGGGTGGGCCGGGAGCAGGGCCGTGGCCTGGTCCAGGGTGAGGCCGTCGACGAGCCGCTCGTCGAGCAGTTCCCGCAGCCGCCGCGCGAGCACCGGGTCCCGGCGCGCGGGCCGCGTGGCGGCCGGCCGGAGGTGGGCGCGGAGCCGCTCCCCGATCAGCGTCAGCCGGCTCTCCGCCTCCAGCTCCTCCCCGGGCCGGACCAGCGCGGCGTGCAGCTGCCCCACCCGCCGCCGCAGCACCGGGTCCCGTACGTCGGGCCGGTCCACCGCGGGCCCGATCAGCTCCGCGCCCAGCCGGGAGCCGTCGAGGTACAGCACCCGCTTGCGGAAGCCGCCCGGCCCGGCCGGCGAGCCGTTGTGCGGAACGTGCGGCGGCAGCAGGGTCACCGTGTCGTGCGGGGTGCCGTGCTCGTGGCGGTCGAGGTCGTACCGCACGGCCCCGTCGTCCACGATCAGCAGCGTCCACGCCTCGTGGACGTGCATCGGATAGGCGTACTCCGTGAACCGGGCGTGGAAGACCTCCACGACCCCCGGGACTGCCGGGCGCCAGGCGGAGACGGCCGTCCCGTCCCCGGGGCCCTTCCTGGCTGCGGCGGCTGCGGCGGCTGCGGTCATGCAAAAAACGTACAAGACCGGGCGGCGGCCCGGTCGCCATGCTCCTGTCCATGACTGACGCAGAGCCCGTCCGCTTCGACACCAAGATCGCCGTACTGCTCCGGGACGACCTGGCGACCTGGCAGCGCCTGAACGTGACCGCCTTCCTGGTCAGCGGCCTGGGGCCGCAGGTCCCCGAGGTCATCGGCGCACCGTACGAGGACGCGGACGGTGTGCCCTACCTGCCCATGTTCCGCCAGCCGGTCCTGGTCTTCGAGGGCGCGAAGGAGACCCTCAAGGCCGCCCACACCCGCGCCCTGTCCCGCGCCCTGCCCCGCTCCGTCTTCACCGCCGACCTCTTCACCACCGGCAACGACCGCGACAACCGCGCGGCGGTCCGCGCCGTCCCCACGGCCGACCTCGATCTGGCCGGTCTCGCCGTGTACGGCCCGAAGAACGCGGTGGACAAGGTGCTGAAGGGGGCACGGATGCATCCGTGACGGGTGCGCCGACCCGTGGTTCAGACCGCGTCGACCGCGCGCTCGGCCGCCACCGGGGAGCCGGCGACGGTCTGCTCCCGCGCCCCCTGGGCCGGCAGCCGCCGCATCAGCACCAGGTACCCGAGACCGGCCACCGTGCCGACCACCGCGCACATGCCCCAGAGCCACGCGGCGCCGAACCGGTCGATCACGAACCCGCTCATCAGCGGCGCGACGAGCGCGGCGACCGCCCAGGACATGCTGTACATGCCCTGGTACCGGCCGCGCCCCCGCACCGGGGAGAGCCGTACGACCAGTCCCGTCTGGGTCGGCGCGTTGACCACCTCGGCCAGCGTCCACACGCACACCGTCAGGGCGAAGACGCCGACCGACCCGGCGAAGGCGGTCAGCCCGAACCCGTACCCGGCGAGCAGCGACGACACGATCAGCAGCCGCCGGGGATCGCGGTGCTCGATGAACCGGGTCACCGGGATCTGGAGCACCACGATCAGGACGCCGTTGACGGCGACGGCCATGCCGTAGTCGGCCGGTGTGAACCCCGCCTGCCCCATCGCCACCGGCAGCCCCACGAACCCCTGCTGGAAGATCAGCGCGACGAGGAAGGAGAGCCCGACGACGCTCATGAACCGCCCGTCGCGCAGCACGGTGCCGAGCGAGACGGGCGCCTCGTCCACCACGCTCTCCTTGGGCGCCGGCCGGGACTCGGGCAGCTTCACGAACACCACGACCGCGCAGGCCAGCGTCATCGCGGCCTCGATCAGGAACCCGGCGAGGTAACTGAACTCCGCGATGAACCCGGCCCCCGCCGACGACACCGCGAACCCGAGGTTGATCGCCCAGTAGTTGAGGGAGAAGGCCCGCACCCGGTCCTCGGGCCGCACGATGTCCGCGATCATCGCCTGCACGGCCGGCCGCGAGGCGTTGGAGGCCGCGCCGACCAGGAAGGCGACGGCCGCGATGGCCACCGGGTGGGACATGAACCCCAGCAGCGCGACGGAGGCCGCCGTCGCCGTCTGCGCCACCAGCAGCGTGGGCCGCCGCCCCAGCCGGTCGGCCAGCACCCCGCCGGCCAGCGAGGAGACCACCCCGCCGAGCCCGTGCAGCGAGGCGACGAGACCGGCGTACGAGGCGGAGTACCCGCGGTCCAGGGTCAGGTACAGCGCCATGAACGTGGCGACGAAGGCGCCGAGCCGGTTGACGAGGGTGCTGGTCCACAGCCACCAGAAGTCGCGGGGGAGCCCGGAGACGGACTCCCGGACAGCACGTATCGGACCGGCGGCTGGCATGGCTCCCCCGAGGAGTTCGTCACAGATGTAAGCACCCGTGTAAGCGCTCAATGTAAGCACCCAACGGGCAAGCACACCTTACTCACCCGTCGTCCCGCCGACCACCTGATTAACGGGCGCGGGCGGCGACCGCCGCGGGGCGTCGATTACGCTCGGACCCATGGCCGACGCACCGTACAAGCTGATCCTCCTCCGCCACGGCGAGAGCGAGTGGAACGAGAAGAACCTGTTCACCGGCTGGGTGGACGTCAACCTCACCCCGAAGGGCGAGAAGGAGGCGACGCGCGGCGGCGAGCTGCTGAAGGACGCCGGCCTGCTCCCCGACGTCGTGCACACCTCCCTCCAGAAGCGCGCGATCCGCACCGCGCAGCTCGCCCTGGAGTCCGCCGACCGCCTCTGGATCCCGGTCAACCGCTCCTGGCGCCTCAACGAGCGCCACTACGGCGCCCTCCAGGGCAAGGACAAGGCCCAGACCCTCGCCGAGTTCGGCGAGGAGCAGTTCATGCTGTGGCGCCGCTCCTACGACACCCCGCCGCCGCCGCTGGACCGTGACGCCGAGTACTCCCAGTTCTCCGACCCGCGCTACGCGACCCTCCCCCCGGAGCTGCGTCCGCAGACGGAGTGCCTGAAGGACGTCGTCGTCCGGATGCTCCCCTACTGGTTCGACGCGATCGTCCCCGACCTCCTCACCGGCCGCACGGTCCTGGTCGCCGCCCACGGCAACTCGCTCCGCGCCCTGGTCAAGCACCTCGACGGCATCTCCGACGCCGACATCGCGGGCCTGAACATCCCCACCGGCATCCCCCTCTCCTACGAACTGGACGCCGACTTCACGCCGCTCAACCCCGGCGGCACCTACCTTGACCCGGACGCCGCGAAGGCGGCGATCGAGGCGGTCAAGAACCAGGGCAAGAAGAAGTAAGCCCTGCTCGATCCGAGCGATCCGCCCCTTGCCTGCGGGTTTCCCGTCGGCAGGGGGCTTTTCGTCGCTGTGCCGCCGGTACCGGTCCCTCAGGTGGCCGGGAGCTGGTAGGAGAGGACGTAGGCGTCGGCGGCCATGACGGTGTCGCAGACCTCGACGGCCCGGTCGCCGGTGTCGTAGGCGGTGCGGATCAGGTGGATCACGGGGACGCCGGGGGCCAGCTGCAGGGTCTTGGTCTCGGTCGGGGTGGGCATGCGGGCGCGGATCTCTTCCTCGAAGTGGTCGAGGCGGTGGCCGAGTTCTTCGAGGCGGGCGTAGATGCCGCCGGGGCCGGGGTTGGGTTCGGCGATGGGGGTGCCGCGGGCGATGTCGAGGGGGAGGTAGGAGGTGGCGAACTCGACCGGCCGGCCGTCGAGGAGGTACCGGCGTCGCCGGGCGAGCACCCGCCGCACCGAGCCGAGCCGCGTGGCGATGTCCTGACCGGCCTTCTCCTCCCTGATCTCCAGGCGGTCCACGGTGGGGTGGCTGCCGGCGGTGTCGGCTTCCACCAGGAACGCTGACCTGCCCTGCTCGCGGTGGCGCCGGGCGAACCGGTCGGAGGCGAGGCGCCGCACGGGCGGCCGGGGCCGGACGAAGACGCCCTTGCCGTGCTCGGCGTGGACCAGTCCCTCGCCCTGGAGGAGGGAGAAGGAGTGCCGGACGGTCATCCGGGAGACGCCGTAGTGTTCGACCAGCTCGGCTTCGGAGGGCAGTTTCTCGCCTTCCCGGAACCGCCCGTGGGCGATGGCGTCGCGCAGCTGGTCGGCGATCTGCCGGAACACCGCTCGGTCGCTCGTGGGGTCGAGGTCCCCGAGGACACCCGGTAGAGACGTCACCGTTTTACCTCTTTAGATATCTAGACGAGTAGCCGAGTGGTGTTGCTACATTGATGAGCCTAGCCAGCCGGAAGGGGCCGAGGAACGTGAGCACGCAGCGCCCGCACTCCGTGAGCGTCGCCGGAGTCGTCGTCGACGACCGGGGCCGGGCCCTGCTGATACAGCGCCGCGACAACGGCCACTGGGAGCCTCCGGGCGGTGTCCTGGAACGGGACGAGACCATCCCCGAGGCCCTCCAGCGCGAAGTCCTCGAAGAGACCGGTCTTAAGATCGCGCTCCCCGCGACCCTGACCGGCGTGTACAAGAACATGACCGGCCTGATCGTCTCCCTCGTCTTCCGCTGCGAGGCGGCCGACGGCACGCCCGCCACCGGGGACGAGACCCGTGCCCTACGCTGGGCCACCCGCGAAGAGGTCATCGACCTGGCCGACGAGGCTTACGCGATCCGCGTCCTGGACGCGCTCGACGCGGCGCCCCCGCCGGCCGTCCGCGCCCACGACGGCGTGAAACTCGTCTAACCCGAACTCGCCACATAGCGCCCTACCAGCACGGAGCAACTTGTATGCACGAGTATATGAGTGAGACGCGGGCACGGATCTGGGGGCTCAGTTGCCCCGGCCTCCCGGAGGAGGTCAGCAGGGCCCGCCGCTGGACACGGGACATCCTGCGCGGCTCACCCGTGGCGGAAGACGCCGAACTGATCGTGAGCGAGCTGAGCACGAACGCGGTCCTGCACACGGCCAGCGGCAGGCCAGAGGGCGGCTTCTACCTGGCAGTGGCGGTCTCGGCGCGGATCGTCGCGCTGTCCGTCACGGACGCCGGCGGCACGAACACCGCACCCGCAGTCGAGTACCAGGACCAGGAGGCCGAGCACGGCCGGGGACTGGGCATGGTCAGTCTCATCGCGGACCGGGTAGCCGTACACAGCAACGCGGACGGCCACACCGTGACGGCCCACCTCTTCGCTGACGCCAAGCGCGGAACTCGCCCATGCTGACGGCCAAGCCCACCCGCGGCTTCTGGTGCGAGTGCTGGACTGAGAACACCGAGAGGGTGCGGAGCGTGACCGATCACCCAGCCGCTCTCCTGAAGTGGTTGTCCAGCGCGATCACCGCGTCCACACCCGCTGAAACTCCTTGGCCGGGATGGCCTCCAGCAGATCCTCTTCAGGGGCGATCGCTTGATCTGTCAGGCCGCCGTGCTCGTCCTCCAGGTGCTCCCAGCTGTACCGGTGAAGCTGGCCGGCCGAGGTTAGCTCGGCTTGCTTGACGACGATCAACTCACCGCGGTCGGGTACGGCCTCGACGTACCACAGACCGCTCTCCTCGTCGGCGTGACGGAAGTGGTGCCGCAGGGTGGCGTTCTCATCGAGTGCTCGGAAGTACGCCACGGTCTCTGCTCTGATGCGCTCCAGGTCAACCACGCGACCATCGTGCCAGCGAGCGAGCGCGGGGTGCTCCGTTCTGCAGTTCCACGCCCCGCACCAGCCGCGCGACTACAACAGCACCAAACCGGCTGCATCCCGCCGTAGCCGCCATCAGCTTGCCGCCCCTGTGGCCTCAACTGCTGTCAGCGCAGCCGTTCACAGAGGATGATGCGTCTTACAACAGCACCATCCCAGGGGGGATCATGAGTACCAACATCACGCCACCGCCGATGCCGGCTCAGCCGCCGCAGCCCGGCAAGAAGAGCCACACCAACGCCTACATCATCGGCGGCGCGGCCATCATCGCTGCCGTCGTCATCGCCACAGGGATCGCCGTCTCTGGCCGCAGCGACGACACGGCAAAGCCACAGCCCACCGTCACCGTGACGGAAACCGTCGAGCCCGAGGCCACAGTCGAAGAGGACACCGCAGCAGCAACCGACCAGAACGCAGACGCCAAGGTCGGCGAGAAAGCCCGGAACGGCGGAGCCGTCGTCAAGGTCACCAAGGTGGCGGAGGCCGACACCATCGCGCTCGCCGGAGTCCGCAAAGCCGCAGGCGCCGACGCCAAGTACGTCGTCCTCCAGACCGTCGTCAGCAACGAGGGAAAGGCCAGCATGGACCTGACGTGCTCGCTGCCCATCGCCAATGCGCTCATCGACGACCAGGGCCGACGCTTCGACACGATCGAAGATCTTTACGACGTCGCCGGCAACCCAGAATGCAACGCGCAGTTGCAACCCGGCTTCGACGACGAAATGAAGTTCGTCTATCGCGTTCCAAAGGACGCGGTGGTCACAACATGGGAGTTCTCCGAGTACGACCTGGAGAATGAAGTGACACCCACCCTCGTCAACCTGACCTGACCAGCCATCATCGGGTCTCCACCCCTCACCCAGGAGTCGGGGGCCTGTCGTGCTCTCAGTCCTGCCAAGCGAGGCGAGCGTGGACTACGCGTCGATTAGGTGGCCTCCTGCGCACTCATTCGTCTGAGCACCGCACCACAAGCGCACCAGATCGAGCGGGGAACAGCGGGGAACCACGGTGAAAGCCGCCGAGACAGACGAGGCGGCACCCATACCGTTCGCGCAGGTCAGTGGCTGAGTCGGCCGCAAATGATCGCAGCTTCCCGAGCTGAGGGCTCGGCCGGTCGCCGTCGTCGGGCGCTGGTCGAAACAGGCAGCGTGGCTGAGGCCGGTGGGAGTGCAGCGAGGCATACGCGTGCGTGGTTGGTCGGCGCGCCCGCTATCGTGGCTGACTGTCGTCGGCTGAGGTTCAGACGGGTCATATCGAAGTGTCGGCCGTCAGCGGAGTGCGCCGAAGCTGGGCTGTCCCTGGGCCGTCCGAGGTCGCTCGACAGTGGCCAACGACGACCACTAGGCGCACGGGAACGCTCCCCTGACCAGCAAAAACCCAGCTCCTGGAGATCCCCGGCAAGAACCAGGGCAAGAAGAAGTAACCCCTGCTCGGTCCGAGCGATCTGCCCCTTGCCTGCGGGTTTCCCGTCGGCAAGGGGCTTTTCGTTCGCCGCCTCGGTCGCCCGGTGCGCGGCAGAGACCGGGCCCGGTGACGGAGAAGGGACCGGCCGCTCTCGCCTAGCACGGGGTGACGGTTCCCCTCAGCGGTTCCGTCTTTTCGCCCCGGCCGGCGGATTCCGGCACCACTGTGCGACATGTGCAACTGGAACAGGCCGTAGCTGCTACGGGCGCCCTGACGGCCCTCGTCACGGTGCCGGTCACCTTGCTCGCCGCCCACTGGACCCGGCGCGCCGCGGACAGAGCCGCTGACGCCACCGAGGCGGCGGGTCACGAGCAGTCCCGGGCCACGGTGGCGGCGGCCCGGCTACAGGAGCGCGCGGGGCGCGAGCAGTCGCTGGAGAGCGTCCGCCGCTCGGCTTGTGCCGAGTTCCTGAGCGCGGTGGATGTGTTCGTGCGAATCGTCACCGTGCTGCCGGAGGTGCCGCACGCTTCCCGGCGGGAACTGCTCGACCACAAGGCGACCGCGGTGGTGCGGGCACGGGCGGGCGTCGCGCTTCTGGGGCCGCCCGAGGTGCTCGGTGAAGCGGAGAAGGTGGCCGAGCAGTGCGCGAAGTTGGAGAAACTGGCGCTCCGCAGGGCGGTACTGCGGTCGGCGATCAGGGCACTGGAGGACGCCTGGTGTCCTCGCAACGCCGAGTGGTGTGAGGACCCGCACCACAACTCCGCCCACGTGGCCTGGGAACTGTTGGCGCAGTGGGGGCGCCTGGAGCAGGAGGAGCGGTGGGAGAAGCTCGATCTGCTGGAGTTCACCTTGCGGGAGAGCCGCGCCATGGGCGCGGAAGAGATCGGGCACGTACTCGAAGTGGCCAACAGCGTCGCGTACTGGGACGAGCTGATCGGCGGAATCGTACGGGATCCCCTGCTGGAGCGCTTCCGAGCGGTCCGGGACGCGTTCGTCGGCGTCGCGTACGGCTCTCTCGGACCGGTGGCGTGACGCGACCGCTCCCGGAGTCAGGGAGCCGGCGCGTGCATCTCGACATCCGTCGTGGTGCTCGGCCGGCTTTCACTGCGGCTCGCGGATACCGTCACTTCGGCTTCCCCGCATGTGCCGTCGTCCTCGATGGTGCCTTTCACCGGCCCGATCTCACCCTTGCTGTCGGCCCGGAGTGTGCGCTGTCCGTCGGCGAAGGTGCAGGGGCAGGAGACCGACCCGGAACGCGCGGTGATACGGATGTCCTCGCCGGGCGTGAAACGCCGCCCGGAAAGGAAGAACGTATCTCCGGGGCGGATCACGGCGGGCTCCGTCCACACCATGGGGGGCAGGCTGTCCCTGGAACTCCGGGAAGGGGCGGAATCCCGGTCCGGCCCCAGCGTGTCGGAGGGGTTCCCGGTGGCCGTGGTGGACCGATCCGGAGGGCTCGTCGTGCCGTCCGTGTCCGTCGCCAGTTTCACGCCGTTCGTCACCGCGCCCACGAGGAGCGTCGCCGCGACGCCGGCCAGGGCCAGTTTCTCGGTCGTCTTCCAGTTCTCCTTCGCGTCGGCGGTCAGGAGCACGTGGGCGGCGAGGCGCCGTTCGACGTAGAGGAGGAGCAGGGCACTGAGCGCCGCGGTGGCGCCCCGGTTCCAGGTGAGTTCGCGGGTGACCAGGACGACGGCGACCGCCGCCAGGCAGGCGATCGACAGCAGGCATCGGAGGGCCATGTGGACCCGGTGCGTCAGCAGTTTGTCCGCCAGGGTCGGCTGCGGCACGAGGATGCTCTTGATCTCGCGGACGAAGCCCGGGGCGAAGTAGTCGTCGTCCCCCTGGGCCACCAGGTTGATCGAGCTGCGCTTCACGCTCATCTGGAAAAAATTTTGACCAGAAGCTGCCGCAATCGAAAAAACACGAACGATAGTAGGCGATCCAGCCCTTTGTATGACGGACTCAAGGGACTGTTTCTTATGCTCGTAGCGGCCGCTCGTTATGGAGAATTCGATGCGATCGAGAGGGGAGAATTTCTGCTCCACCGCCGCCGTGATGTGGTCGAGTTGAGCCTTGCTGATGGTACGCCCGGCGAGCTTGCGCCCGAACTTGCACGCCATTGGACTTTGTGCCTCTCTTTGTGTCAGCCCCGTGCGGCCTGAAGATGCAAAAAATGCAGTCGCCTGGTGAGCGCAGTAAGCGACTGCTCATTCGCAATGGCTCAGACTGGGCACTGACACGGCTTACTCTGAGTCCGCCTTCACTTTACTGCATCCGATAACAAGCCGTACCTGGCGCCCGCGCGGCCTCGTGCGCCCCAAAGGTGAATGGACGTCACTTTCCACTTGTTCGATACGGCAAAACGTTTTTTCGGGTGGCTGATCGAGCACATTCCAACGCGTCCCCACATTCTCGCGCGCGTGCCCGGAACCCAGTGCGTCAAGTGACATGCGTCCGTCCGCTTCGCCGCGAACAAGTGACTGACACCTTCTACGCAGAACGGTGTCGCTCCTGCCGATCATGTACGTACTCATGGCGTACGAGGAGGGTCCCGAAATGGCCACTGAGGACGACCGCCGGACCGAGTGCCGCCCCCTGCGCCGCCGCGGCGTCCAGCGGCTGGGCCGGGGGCGGTGGGGGAGCGGGCGGTCCGTGTCGGCCGTCACCCGGGAGGACACCGGGCCGGGCGGCGCGTACGCCAGGCTCGCCGAACTCGGCCACGAGCCGGTGCCCGAGGAGATCCGCTCCCGCATGCCGTCGAGGGACGAGGCCGACCGGCTGAGACTGGCCGCCGGCACCCCGGTCGTCCTCGTGTGCCGTACGGCCTTCATGGCGGAGGGCCGGGCCGTCGAGGTCAACGAGATGACCCTGGACGCCTCTTCGTACGTCCTGGAGTACGACTTCGACGCCGCCCCGAGCTGAATTCGACCCGCCCCGCGGCGCCCATCGAGCCGACCGCGACGGAGGCGGCGCCGCGCTGCCGGAGCCGCCGGTGCTGTCGTCCGGGTGGTGATGCCGAAGGGGTACCGACTCACGCTCCTTGAGGACTGCGGGGCCGGACGCCCGGCCGTCGGGCCCGGCACGTCGTTCCGTCCGTCTCCCCTCTCCCGTCTCCCCGCCCGAACACGCCTGTCGCGCGCCCCGGAGTCGTAGGGTGCCCCGGTGACGACGACGGAACAGCCGCCCGCCGTGCGGGCGTTCGGAACCGAGGTCGGTGCCCTGGTGTGCGTGGGCCTCGCCCTTCTCGTGAGCTGGGGCGGGTTCCTGGTGCTCGTGGCGGGGCGGGTGGTGCCCGGGTGGGGGATGGGGGCCGGGTTCGTCCTGGGCGGGCTGCTGCTCCTGCGGCTCGGCGCGGTCGCGTCCCGGGCGGGGTCCCGGGAGGGAGTCCGGAGGGTGCCCCGCTGGGCGCTCGTCACCGCGGCCGGCGTCGGCGGGGCCGGGGTGCTGTTCGCCGCCGCCGGGGACCTGCTGAACGAGGCCGAGTACTACGTCCTGGAGCCGGCCGGGCCCGGCGGTTGCCGGGTCGTCGTGCGGGAGACGTCCTTCCTCGTCATCGGGAACGGTGAGGCGTACCGCACGGGGTTCGGCGGGCTGGGATGGCGGGTCGGGGGGTGGACCGTCGATGACGGATACCGGCCGATTCGGGCCGGTACGTACGAGCTGACCTGGGGGTACGGCGGAGGCGTCCTCAGTGTGGGCGGCACCGGCACCGACCCCGTGGTGCGGTCCGACCTGCCCTTGATCAACTGCGATTGAGGCGTTCCCGTGTTCCGCCGGAGACCCGCCGGCCGCGGGGGCGGGTCATACTGAGGACAATGACGAAGCCACTGAAGCGCCATCTGCCCACCAGTCCCTTCAAGGCCCCGGTCGCCCCGCCGCCCAAGGAGTTCGCCGTGGGCGACCAGGTCACACACGACATGTACGGCCTCGGCCGGGTCATCGGCATCGAGGACGGCATCGCCGCCCTCGTCGACTTCGGCTCGGCCCGCCAGCGCATCCTGAGCCCCTACTCCAAGATGAGCAAGCTCTAGGACCGCTCGCCCCACCGGTAATGAACGGGAGACCTCTCATCGACTCGACCTCGCTGTTCTCCGCTCCCGAGGGAGCGCACAGCCACGCCACCGCGGCCTCGCCGCCGCCGGTGACCAACCCCTTCCTGACTCCGGACCTCGGCCCGGAGGAGGACGGGTACTTCCCGGCGGACGAGGAGCCGGCCTCCTTCCCGGAGCCGGGGAGGAGCAGGACACGCTAGCGCCGGCTGTATCGGCGCCCAGGACCGCCGGCCGGGCCAGGGCGGAGACGGCCAGGGCGACGACGTGGAGCACCGGGGGCCTCCGTGACCCGAACGACGGACGACGGACGGCGGACGACGGACGGCGGACGGCGGACGCGGACGACGGCTCACGGCCCCCTTGCCCCCGCCCCGGACCGTGGACGGACGCCGTCGCCCGTCCACCAGACGCTCAGCCGGGCGGAACGTGGGACAACCGTCCCTGACTGTCCACCCGTATTCCCGCACAGCTTGTCACCGACTCCAAGCCCGCTCAGCACGACGGTGCAGGTCACACCGTGAGCGGGACCTCGTGGATCTCGTCGGCGCGGTGACCCGCCCGGGTGTGGACCCGCTGCACCGCGTCCGCGGACGGCGCCTCGGAGAGGCAGTAGACCGTGCCGGAGGCCGGGTCCGCCCAGGCCCGTTCGAAGTGCACCCGCTCGTCCCCCTCGACGGCCAGGTCCGCCTGGTGGGCCTCGTGGAGCTGGTCGGCGGTGATGCCGTGCATCCCGTGATGGACGTCCATGAAGTGAGCCATGACCTCGCACCTCCCGCGTGCGTGTGCGTACGCCCCCTCCCCTCCATGGTGCGTCCGGTACGCGGAGCGGGGCGACCCCGGACGCGGCGGAGGGCCCCGGCGTCCACCGGGGCCCTCCGCCGTACGCTCGCGCGTCGGCCCGTCAGCCGCACTGGCAGGGATTGCCCGACTGACAGCCGCAACCGCAGCCCGAGCCGCAGCCGCAGGAAGCGATCAGCGGCAGGCTCCGGAGATCGGCGGGCTGCTCGGTCCGGCGCTCCTGCGCGGGGTCGGGCGTCGTGCTGGGGGATTCGGCCATGGTCCCTCCTGAGAGTGGTGCCTGGGCCCATTGGACGCCCGGGGCGGTGGTCGCATCAACGGCGCACTGAGGCGCCGCCGCGCGCCCCGGCGCAGCGACCGCACGCCCTCACGGCGGCGCGAACCGCCCGCTCAGGCGCCCTCCACTCCCGTCGTCGGCTGGATGTCGGCCTGGAGCTCGTCCGCGTGCTCGCCGGTGACCAGGTACACCACCCGCTTGGCCACGGCCACCGCGTGGTCCGCGTACCGCTCGTAGTAGCGGCCCAGCAGCGTCACGTCGACGGCCGTCTCGATGCCGTGCTTCCACTTCTCCTCCATCAGGTGCTGGAAGAGGGTGCGGTGCAGCAGGTCCATCTCGTCGTCGTCCTGCTCCAGCTGGAGCGCCAGGTCGACGTCCTTGGTGATGATCACCTCGGCCGCCTTCGCCATCAGGCGCTGCGCGAGCTGCCCCATCTCCAGGATGGTGGCGTGCAGGTCCTGCGGGACCGCGCGCTGCGGGTACCGCAGCCGGGCCAGCTTGGCCACGTGCTGGGCCAGGTCGCCCGAGCGCTCCAGGTCGGCCGACATGCGCAGCGACGTGACGACGATCCGCAGGTCCGTCGCCACCGGCTGCTGCCGGGCCAGCAGGGCTATCGCCTTCGCCTCCAGGTCGTGCTGGAGCTCGTCGACCTTCTGGTCGGCCTCGATCACGCTCTCGGCCAGCTTCAGGTCGGAGTCGAGGATGGCGGTCGTGGCGCGCCCGATCGCCGACCCGACCAGCCGGGCCATCTCCACCAGACCGTCGCCGATCGAGTCCAGTTCCTCGTGGTACGCGTCCCGCATCTTCGGTTCCCTCTCGTACGTCCTGCCAGGGGGTTCCCTGCCAGGGGGCTCCTGTCAGGGGCTCCTGTCAGGGTGTCGTGACTCCCACGCTTCCACGTTCCGGCTCGTACGCGTCCGTTTCCGGCATCTCAAATGAACCGGTACTGGCTCCAAGGTGAACTCTGGGCGACGAGTGTTCGAGGTCGCACCCCGAGGGCTTCGGCGGGGCGGTACGCCATGCCTAACCTGGTCGCATGGACGTGAACGCGGCGGTCGCCGCAGTGGCAGCGATCGCCGGAGCACTCACCGGCGTCATCGCCATGCTCGCGTTCCGCTGGAGCGAGCGCGACCAGAAGCGCCCCACCCGCACCTCGCTGCACACCGACCCGGTGCTGCCGCCGGGGGTGGACACCGTCCTGTCGGTCCTCAGGTCCTCCGCCGTCGTGCTCGACGAGGAGGACGCCGTGGTCAAGGCCAGCTCGGCGGCGTACGCCCTCGGGCTGGTCCGCGGCGGCAAGCTCGCCGTCGACCCGATGCTGCAGATGGCCCGGGACACCCGGCGGGACGGCGAGATACGCCAGGTCGAGCTGGACCTGCCGCGGCGCGGCACCGGACGCGGCGAGGCGCTCGCCGTCTCCGCGCGGGTCGCGCCGCTCGGCTCCCGGCTGGTGCTCCTCCTCGTCGAGGACCTCACCGAGGCCCGGCGCATAGAAGCGGTACGGCGCGACTTCGTCGCCAATGTGAGCCACGAGCTGAAGACGCCGGTCGGCGCGCTCTCCCTGCTGTCCGAGGCCGTCATGGACGCCTACGACGACCCGGAGGCCGTCACCCGGTTCGCCGGGCGCATGCAGATCGAGGCCACCCGGCTCACCAACCTCGTACAGGAACTGATCGACCTCTCCCGGGTCCAGAACGACGACCCGCTGGAGGACGCCGAACCGGTGACGGTCGACGAACTGGTCGCCGAGGCCATCGACCGCTGCCGGCACGCGGCCGGGACCAAGCAGATCACCATGGCCGCCGGCGGCACCGCCGACCTGTGGGTGCACGGCAACCGCGGCCAGCTCGCCGCCGCCCTCGGCAACCTGGTCGAGAACGCCGTCAACTACTCCCCGGCCCGCACCCGCGTCGGCATCGCCGCCCGGCGGGTCGCCGGCGCCGGCGGTGACATGATCGAGGTCGCCGTGACCGACCAGGGCATCGGCATCTCCGACAAGGACAAGGAGCGCATCTTCGAGCGCTTCTACCGCGTCGACCCCGCCCGCTCCCGGGCGACCGGCGGCACCGGCCTGGGGCTCGCGATCGTCAAGCACGTGGCCGCCTCGCACGGCGGGGAGGTCACGGTGTGGAGCGCCGAGAACCAGGGCTCCACCTTCACCCTGCGGCTGCCGGAGGCGGGCTCGTCCCGCGACCGCGCGCGGCACCGCCCCGACCACGACCGCTCCGCCCTCGCCGACGACGCCGAGGACCCCGAGGACGGCCGGTCCGCCGCGTCCCCGGTCACACCCCCCGCCGCACCCCCTGCCACATCCGCGTACGCATCGCTTCCCGCTCCGGAGGTCCTTCCGTGACCCGTGTGCTCGTCGTCGAGGACGAGGAGTCCTTCTCCGACGCCCTGTCGTACATGCTCCGCAAAGAGGGCTTCGAGGTCGCCGTCGCGACCACGGGGCCCGACGGGCTCGACGAGTTCGAGCGCAACGGCGCCGACCTCGTCCTCCTCGACCTGATGCTGCCCGGCCTGCCGGGCACCGAGGTCTGCCGCCAGCTCCGCGGCAGGTCCAACGTCCCGGTGATCATGGTGACCGCCAAGGACAGCGAGATCGACAAGGTCGTCGGCCTGGAGATAGGGGCCGACGACTACGTCACCAAGCCCTTCTCCTCCCGCGAACTGGTCGCCCGCATCCGCGCCGTCCTGCGCCGCCGCGGCGAGCCGGAGGAGGTCACCCCGGCCGCGCTGGAGGCCGGCCCGGTCCGGATGGACGTCGACCGGCACGTGGTGACCGTGGCCGGCGCCAAGATCGACCTGCCGCTCAAGGAGTTCGACCTGCTGGAGATGCTGCTGCGCAACGCCGGCCGGGTGCTGACCCGGATGCAGCTCATCGACCGGGTCTGGGGCGCCGACTACGTCGGTGACACCAAGACCCTCGACGTCCACGTCAAGCGGCTGCGCGCCAAGATCGAGCCGGACCCGGGCGCGCCGCGCTACCTGGTCACGGTCCGCGGCCTCGGCTACAAGTTCGAGCCGTAGACCGGCGGCGCGGCGCGCGCCCCGCACGCCGAAGGGCGGGACCCCCGGTGAGTCCGGGGGTCCCGCCCTTCGGCGTGGTGCGGCCGTACGCGGCTCAGTGGCCGGCGTCCTCCGCGTCGGCGGAGACGCTGGCGGAGGCCGCGTCGGTCGGGGTGCCCGACTCCGGGCCGTCCGACTCGCCGGCCTCGTCGCCGGGCCGGCCCGACGCGGGGCCGGACGGCTCGCTCTCGGTCTCCTCGTCGGCGGTGGCGGTCGACGTGGCCGGGTCCCGGGTCTCGTCCGGTGCCGTCGGGACGTCGCTCGGGCCCCAGCCGGTGAAGTAGCTCTCGGCCGGGACGACGAACGCCTTCAGGCTGACGTCGCCGGTCTTGCTGAAGGTGAAGGTGATCTTCTGCGCGTTGCCGTCCTGGACGGCCTCGCGGCTGCTGGGCAGCGTGGCGGCGGCGTTGCCCTCGCCGCCGACGATCAGGGAACCGCCGGCCGGGATGGTGAGGTCCTTGCCCTCGGCGGGCTTCAGCTCGGCGGTCTTGCCGGTGCCGTCGACGCGGATCGACTCCAGCTTCTGATCGGTGGAGCCGCTGTTGAAGAAGGTGGCGGAGACGGCGGCCGGGCCGGTCGACTCCAGGTCGGGCTGGGTGATGACGATCGCGTTCTGGATCTTGATGTCGCCGACGGACGTCGCCGCGTTGTCCGGCTTGATCTCCAGCGTCTGGGCGCCATTGCCGGCACCGCACGCGGCGAGCGAGGCGATCGAGAACGCGATGGCGGCGGCGGCGAGGGCGCCGCGTCGAAGGCTGCTGCTCACGGCGGCGGCAACTCCTTGACTCGTCGAGGCGGCGGCAACGGATAAAGCCGCCCTAAGTGATGGTCAGCGGCTTCAGGTTACCGACCAGGTCGGCCGCCGCCGCACCCGACCCTCCCCCTGGGCTCCCCCTTCGCCCGGAGGGCGGCCCGCGGGACGGCGCCCGGGGCGGCGCGTCGCACCCGTCACATTGGGGCGGGCGAGCGGCCGTCATTCCGCCGAGAAGTCGTCCGCGGCCCGCCCCCGACACCACCGGCCGAACGGACCGCACTTTTTCCGTGAAGGAATACGCGGGCGGCGGCGGAATTGATCACCCGCGGGTACTGCGAACGTGTCGTGATCAATTCCGGAAACGGCCGGAAGGCCGCCGACGGAGCCGAACGGAGTAGCGGAAGTCGCACACACGGAACCGGACATATGGGGATGTTAGGTCGTCAGGCGGAGCCTCCGGGCACGTGTGACGGGGGTGTTTCCGGCGCCCCGGAGAGCCGCTCCGACCTGCGAATACCTTCTTCCGATCGGCCCGCGCAGCACGTTCCGGTTGCTGTTGTCAAGCCCCGAGATATGCCCTGACCTGCGAAAACGCCATTCAGAACCCGCCGTTTCCGTGTTACCCTGGATAGCCACGGAAGGGGTACCTGTCACATGACGTTCAAGGTTGGCGACACCGTGGTCTATCCCCATCACGGGGCCGCGCTGATCGAGGCTATCGAAACTCGCCAGATCAAAGGCGTGGACAAGACCTACTTGGTGCTGAAGGTCGCCCAGGGCGACCTGACGGTACGTGTGCCAGCGGACAATGCGGAGTTCGTCGGCGTGCGTGATGTGGTCGGTCAGGACGGGCTGGACCGGGTCTTCGAGGTGCTGCGCGCGCCGTACGCCGAGGAGCCCACGAACTGGTCGCGCCGCTACAAGGCAAACCTGGAGAAGCTCGCCTCCGGCGATGTCATCAAGGTCGCGGAGGTGGTACGCGACCTGTGGCGCCGGGAGCGTGAGCGCGGTCTCTCCGCCGGTGAGAAGCGCATGCTCGCCAAGGCCCGCCAGATCCTGGTCAGCGAGCTCGCGCTCGCGGAGAACACCAACGAGGACAAGGCCGAAGCCCTGCTCGACGAGGTGCTCGCCTCCTGAGACGGACCGCCTGAGGCAACCAGGCGGAACCGCTCGGCCCAGCACATGAAATGCCGCGGTGCCCGATGACGTCCCAGCCGTCGCGGGCGCTGCGGCATGTTCATAACCGGTACACGCCCCGGATGCTGTTCGTACGCTCTTCCCGGGGATCTTCCCCGAGTCCTGAGGTGCCGGGCCCTGGACAGCCGCCCCGACCAGGGTCACGGAAGGGTCCGGTCAAGGCGTCGCGCCCGGCACTCCCAGGGCCATACCCACGCCAGGCCAGCACACAAACCTGACAGGAACCGATGTCTGACGAATCGCGTCCCGCCCCCGCGGACGGCCCGTCCGGCGGCCCCGCGGAGGCCCGTACCGCCGCCGTCATCCCCGCCGCCGGCCGGGGCGTACGCCTCGGTCCCGGCGCCCCGAAAGCCCTGCGCACGCTGGGCGGCACCCCCATGCTGATCCACGCGGTCCGCGCGCTGGCCGCCTCCCGCGCGGTCTCCCTGGTCGTCGTCGTGGCACCGCCCGACGGGGCCGTCGAGGTCAAGAGCCTGCTCGCCGCGCACGCGCTGCCCGAGCGGACCGACTTCGTGGTCGTCCCCGGCGGAGCCTCCCGCCAGGAGTCCGTACGGCTCGGACTGGACGCGCTGCCGCCGGAGTACGACGTCGTCCTCGTGCACGACGCCGCCCGGCCGCTGGTCCCCGTGGACACGGTGGACGCCGTCATCGAGGCGGTCCGCGACGGCGCCCCCGCGGTGGTGCCCGCGCTGCCGCCGTCCGACACCGTCAAGGAGGTCACCCCGGCCGCCGCGCCCGGCGCGCCGGAACCCGTGGTGGCCACGCCCGACCGGTCCCGGCTGCGGGCCGTGCAGACCCCCCAGGGCTTCGACCGGCAGGTCCTCACGCGGGCCCACGCGGAGGTCACGGAGAACGTCACCGACGACGCGAGCATGGTCGAGCAGCTCGGACTGACCGTCGTCGTGGTGCCGGGCCACGAGGAGGCGTTCAAGGTGACCCGCCCGCTGGACCTGGTGCTGGCCGAGGCGGTCCTGGCCCGCAGGAGGCTCAACGATGGCTTCTGAGACGTACCCCCAGGCGCCCCTGCCCCGGGTGGGCATCGGCACCGACATCCACGCCTTCGAGGACGGGCGCGAGCTGTGGTGCGCCGGACTGAAGTGGGAGGGCGAGGGGCCGGGACTGGCCGGGCACTCCGACGCCGACGTCGTCGCGCACGCCGCGTGCAACGCGCTCTTCTCGGCCGCCGGCCTCGGCGACCTGGGACAGCACTTCGGCACCGGACGCCCCGAGTGGTCCGGCGCGTCGGGCGTCACCCTGCTGACGGAGGCGGCGCGGATCGTGCGCGCGGCCGGCTTCCGCATCGGGAACGTCGCCGTGCAGGTCGTCGGCGCCCGCCCCAAGGTCGGCAAGCGCCGCGCCGAGGCGGAGAAGATCCTCTCCGAGGCGGCCGGCGCCCCCGTCTCCGTCTCCGGCGCGACGACGGACGGGCTCGGCTTCCCGGGCCGCGGGGAAGGGCTGATGGCGGTGGCGACGGCGCTGGTCGTCACCGCGTAGGCCGGACCGCCCGCCGGGCGCCCGTGTCACGAATGCGCGGCCCTCGGGGTGACGGTCGTGGGGCACTGCCCGCGGCCCACTACCCTGGACCCGTGACTATTCGGCTGTACGACACCAGCGCCCGGCAGATCCGTGACTTCGCCCCCCTCGTACCGGGCTGTGTCTCGATCTACCTGTGCGGTGCCACCGTGCAGGCCGCCCCGCACATCGGGCACATCCGGTCCGGGCTGAACTTCGACATCATGCGCCGCTGGTTCGCCCACCGCGGCTACGACGTCACCTTCATCCGCAACGTCACCGACATCGACGACAAGATCATCCGGAAGGCGGCCGAGCAGAACCGCCCCTGGTGGTCCATCGGCTACGAGAACGAGCGGGCGTTCAACGACGCCTACGCCGCCCTCGGCTGCCTGCCGCCGACCTACGAACCCCGCGCCACCGGCCACATCACCGAGATGGTCGAGATGATGCGCGGCCTCATCGAGCGCGGTCACGCCTACGAGGCCGAGGGCAACGTCTACTTCGACGTCCGCTCCCTGCCGGGCTACCTCTCCCTGTCCAACCAGGACATCGACGACCTGCGCCAGCCCTCCGGCGAGGGCGAGACCGGCAAGCGCGACCCCCGGGACTTCGCCATGTGGAAGGCGGCCAAGCCCGGCGAGCCGAGCTGGGAGACGCCCTGGGGCCGCGGCCGTCCCGGCTGGCACCTGGAGTGCTCCGCCATGGCGCACAAGTACCTGGGCGAGGAGTTCGACATCCACGGCGGCGGGATCGACCTGATCTTCCCCCACCACGAGAACGAGATCGCCCAGGCCAGAGGCTTCGGTGACGCGTTCGCCCGGTACTGGGTGCACAACGCCTGGGTCACCATGAGCGGCGAGAAGATGTCCAAGTCGCTCGGGAACTCGGTCCTCGTCGGCGAGATGGTCAAGCGGTGGCGGCCCGTCGTGCTCCGGTACTACCTGGGCACCCCGCACTACCGCTCGACCATCGAGTACAGCGAGGAGTCGCTGCGCGAGGCCGAGGCCGCCTTCGCCCGGATCGAGGGCTTCGTGCAGCGCGCCGGGGAACTGGCCGGCACCACCGTCGAACCCGCCCCCGAGGTGCCGCCCGCCTTCGCCGACGCGATGGACGACGACCTCGGCGTCCCGCAGGCCCTCGCCGTCGTGCACACCACCGTCCGGCAGGGCAACAGCGCGCTGGCCGCCGACGACAAGGAGGCCGCCGTCGCGCGGCTCGCCGAGGTCCGGGCCATGCTCGGCGTGCTCGGCCTGGACCCGCTCGACGCCCACTGGGCCGGCGGGACCGACGCCGGTGACGACCTGAGCGGCGTGGTCGACAGCCTCGTACGGCTCGTGCTGGACCAGCGGGAAGCCGCCCGGTCCCGCAAGGACTGGGCCACCGCGGACGCCATCCGGGACCGGCTCGGCGAGTCCGGACTGGTCATCGAGGACAGCCCGCAGGGACCGCGCTGGGGCCTCGGCCCCCGCTGACCCCCGGGTCACCGAAGATCGACTGTGCCGCCCGGCCCCCCGGGCGGCACACTGCATAAGACGTACCGACAGCCTTAAGAGAGCGAGACACCCACTCATGGCCGCTAACAACCGCCGCATGTCCGGCAAGAAGGGCGCGCAGGTCGGCAGCGGCGGCAAGCGGCGCCGGGGCCTGGAGGGCAAGGGACCCACGCCCCCCGCCGAGATGCGCAAGGGACACGCCAAGCAGCGCGCCGCGCAGGCCAAGACGCGCCGCACCCAGACCCGCACGCAGGGACGCCGGGGCGGCAAGTCCGCCTCCGAGCTGGTCGTCGGCCGCAACCCGGTCTACGAGGCCCTGCGCGAGGGCGTGCCCGCCTCCACCCTCTACGTCCAGCAGTTCATCGACAGCGACGAGCGGGTCCGCGAGGCGCTCCAGCTCGCCGCCGACCGCGGCGGCATCAACCTCATGGAGGCGCCCCGCCCCGAACTGGACCGCATGACCAACGGCCTCAACCACCAGGGGCTCGTCCTCCAGGTCCCGCCGTACGAGTACGCCCACCCCGAGGACCTCCTCGACGCCGCCGCCGACGCCGGCGAGGACGCGCTGATCGTCGCCCTCGACGGCGTCACCGACCCGCGCAACCTCGGCGCCGTCGTCCGTTCCGTCGCCGCCTTCGGAGGGCACGGCGTCGTCGTCCCCGAGCGGCGCGCCGCCGGGATGACCGCGGGCGCCTGGAAGACCTCCGCCGGCACGGCCGCCCGGACGCCCGTCGCCCGCGCCACCAACCTGACCCGCACGCTGGAGCAGTACCAGAAGGCGGGCGCCGTGGTGGTCGGCCTGGCCGCCGACGGCGAGGTCGAGATCGGCGAGCTGGAGGCACTGGACGGGCCGGTCGTCATCGTCGTCGGCAGCGAGGGCAAGGGCCTGTCCCGGCTGGTCGGGGAGACCTGCGACGTCCGCGCGCGCATCCCGATGCCGGGCGGCGCCGAGTCGCTCAACGCCGGTGTCGCGGCGGGCGTGGTGCTCTACGAGGCGGCGCGCAGGCGGTCCTGACGGCGGCCGGGCGGGTGCGGTTGATCTTGACGGGGTCCGGACAGATCCGGCGGGTCAAGGCAGTGTCCTAACGTCACGTCACTCGGTTAGATGAGTGTGGACACCAGAACACCCCGCACACCCACGGGGGACCGCTCGTCGGGAATCGACGACGCTCCCGCGCTGAGCATGGTGAAGGTGCCGAGCGATCCGGCCCAGGTCATCGTCAACCACGCGAGCTTCCGCGTGCAGTTGGGAACCTCGGCGCGGCGGACCACGTCCGCGCGGATCACGCGGCACCTGAGCGCCACCCAGGACACCGCCCGCATGCCCGCCGCGCCCGCCCGGCGCCGGCCCGTCGTCTGGAGCGGCCGGTCCGACCCGGACGACACCGGTGCCCACCGGCTGCTCCAAGCCGTACGGGCGGGCGCCGGCCGGCCCGCCGCGGCCGACGCCGGCGCCACCCAGGTCATCCCCCGCCTCGACGGCGACAACGGGTACGGGGACGGGTACGACGACGCCCTCGGCGCCACCCGGACGATCCCCACCCCGGTCGTCGGCGCCCAGCGCACCCACGGCAGCCCCGACGGCACCCGGCTGCTCCCCGCCATGCGCACCGTCGGCAGTGCCTACGACGAACCCGGCTTCCAGCAGCCCGGCTACCCCGACGACGGCTACGACGGCTACGACGACGACCCGGACGACGGCCTCGACCCGGTCGGCCCGCGCACCGGCCGCCACGCCGACGACCCCTCCCGGCACGCCTACTTCCCCGGCCGCCGGATGAACCTCGGCGTCGTCCTGCTCCCGCTGCGCGTCTTCCTCGGCTTCATCTCCGCCTACGCCGGCATGGGCAAGCTCTGCGACCCCGTCTACTTCGACGGCGGCGAGCGCGGCTCCATGGTCAAGTGGCTCAACACCCTGCACCCGTGGGAGGTCGCCGAGCCGCTGCGGCAGTTCGCCCTCGCCCACCCGGTCGGCTCCGGCCTGGTCATCGCCTTCCTCCAGGTCATCGTCGGCGTCCTGACCGTCCTCGGCTGCTGGCAGCGGGTGGCCGCCGCGGTCGGCGCGTTCCTCTCCGCGGCCCTGCTGGTCACCGTCAGCTGGAAGAGCGTCCCCGCCTACGACGCGCCCGACATCATCTACCTCGCCGCCTGGTCCCCGCTGATCATCGCGGGCGCCCCCGTGTACTCCGTCGACGGACGGCTCGCCGGCGGCGCCTGGCGTCGGCTCGGCCCCCGCGCCGACATCTGGGACCTGCGCCGTCATGTGCTGCGCCGCGGCGCGCTGATCACCTTCCTCGTCACCGGCGTCACCCTGCTGGTCGGCTCCCTGCTCGGCGGCGCCGTACGGGACTCCGACCGGGTGGTCGTCCCCGGCCCCGGCGAGGGCCCGCGCAACAACCTGCCGGGCTCCGCACTGCCCCGGGACCCCGGCGAGCGGCGGGGCGGCAGCCCCGAGGCGTCCACCGCGCCGACCGGGGGCGCCACCGCCGGGACGACGACCGGACCGAGCGGCACCGCGACCGCGCCGGGCGCCACCCGGGGCACGGAGTCCGCCGCGACCGGCGGCGCGCCCAGCCGGACCCAGGGCCAGGGCACCACCGGCGGCCAGGCCCCGCCGCAGCGGTCCGCCCCGGCCGGACAGGCCCCCAGCACCAGCGCCGGACCGACCGGCGGCGGTACGGCCACCAGCGGCGGCGGCAGCGGTGACACGACGGGCGGCGCGGGCACCGGCACGGGGAGCGACACCGGCGGCGCCGAAGAGGGCGGCGCGACCGCCCCCGGGCGGCCCGGACTCGTCGGCGGCCTGCTGGGCTGACCCGGCCCGCGCGGACGACACGGAAGGGGCCCCGCACCACTCGGTGCGGGGCCCCTTCCGTCTGCCGTGGACGCCGGTGTCAGCGGCTGAGGGCGGCCAGTTCCCTCGCCGCCTCCGTCAGGTCCTTCGCGGTGTCGATCGCCCGCCAGTAGGAGCCCTGCGGGATCGGGAAACCCGACAGCCGGCGTTCGCGGGCCAGCCGGGGGAACGTGGTCCGCTCGTGGTCACCGCGCTCCGGGAGCAGCGCGGCGAAGGCCGGGGAGAAGACGTAGACGCCCGCGTTGATCTCGAAGGTCGACGGGGGTGCCTCGATGAAGTCGGTGATGCGGCCGAAGCCGTCCGTCTGCACGGCGCCCCACGGCAGCCGCGGCCGGGCCAGGGCGAGGGTCGCGACGGCGTCCCGCTCGGTGTGGAAGTCGGCCATGTCGCGCAGCGAGAAACGGGTCCAGATGTCGCCGTTGGTGGCGTACCAGGGGCGGTCCGGGTGCGGGAGGCGGGCGGCGGCGTAGCGGAGGCCGCCGCCGCGGCCGAGGGGCTCCGGCTCCACGACGGTCGTGACGGAGACGGGCAGGTCGGTGGTCTCCAGCCACTTCTGGAGGACCTCGGCGAGGTGGCCGCAGGAGACCACCACGTCCGTGACGCCCTCCTCGGCGAGCCAGGCGAGCTGGTGACCGATGATCGGCGTCCCCGTGCCGGGGATCTCGACCATCGGCTTGGGCCGGTCGTCGGTGTACGGGCGCAGCCGGGAACCCTGGCCGCCGGCCAGGACTACGGCTTGGGTGGGGCGGCGGGACGCGGTCGGGTCGGTCATGGCCGAACCCTACGCGGGTGTGATCGCGTGTACTGCGGTGCGTCGCGGTTCGGGCCGGGGTGCTGCGGTGGTTCGGCGGGCGCGGGGGGTACGCGGCTCGTCGCGCGGTTCCCCGCGCCCCTGGGCGGGCTGCCGGGCCGCCGGCGGCAAGGTCAGCCGTGCGCGGCCAGGACGCCGGAGGCGAAGGCCGTGTCGCAGACCGGGCGGGCGTAGGACTGGGCGCGGGTCGGGCCGTAGACGCGGACCGCGGCGCGGCCGAGGGCGCGGGCGATGGACGCGCAGTGCCTGGCGAGGGACGGGCGCTCGTTCACGGCCTCCTGCAGGTGCGTCAGGGCCACGCCCGGGTCGTCCTCCAGGAGCTCGGTCAGCAGCCGGTCGCGCAGCAGCTCGTGCGGGGCCCTGGCGGCGGCCGGTGAGGAGGCCGCGGGGGCGGCGGCGTCCGACGCGGTGAGCACCGAGTCGGCCGGGGCGCCCGACCAGTTGACCCGGGTGACGGCGAGGGTCCCGGAGAGCACCAGGACGACGGGCAGGACGAAGGCGAGGGAGCGGCCGATCCGGCGGGCGGGGCCCCGGCCGCGTCGCGTCTGCGGGATGGTGGAGTGCTTCACGGAGTGCTTCACGCGAGTGAGGGTAGCGTCCGGTAATGATTTGGCGACATTTAGTCACCGGTTCGGGGGATGAGGAAGCGGGACAGCGGGGGTAAGGGGTTGACGAACACGGGTCGAAATGGGCGGTGTGCCGGGGTATTTGTCGACAACGGGAAGGGCCCCGCGGCAAGGCCGCGGGGCCCTTTTCGTCAACGCGGGTGAATGTCAGTCGTGGAGACGCTCGCCCGTGGAGGTCGAGAACACGTGGGTCTCGCCCGGCCGCGGCACGACGTGCACCGTGGCGCCCTTCTCGGGCACCGCGCGGCTGTTGACGCGGACCACGAGGTCCTTGGTCTCGCCGCCGACCTGGACGGTGCCGTAGACGTAGCCGTCGGCGCCGGTCTCCTCGACGACGTTGACCGAGACGGCGAGACCGGCCGGGGCACTCGCGGTGTCCTTGGCGAGGCCCGCGGTGGCGGCGCCGCCGTGCTCGACCACGTCGAAGTGCTCGGGGCGGACGCCGACGGTGACCGTGCGGTCGCCGCGGTCGGCGGCGGCCTTGAGCGCGTCCCGGCTGACCGGCACCACGCTGTTGCCGAACTTCACGCCGCCGTCGGTGATCGGCACCTCGACGAGGTTCATCGCGGGGGAGCCGATGAAGCCGGCGACGAAGAGGTTGGCGGGCTTGTCGTACATGTTGCGCGGGGTGTCGACCTGCTGGAGCAGACCGTCCTTGAGGACCGCCACCCGGTCGCCCATCGTCATGGCCTCGACCTGGTCGTGGGTGACGTAGACGGTGGTGATGCCCAGGCGGCGCTGGAGGGAGGCGATCTGCGTACGGGTGGAGACGCGGAGCTTGGCGTCCAGGTTGGACAGCGGCTCGTCCATGAGGAAGACCTGCGGCTCACGGACGATCGCGCGGCCCATCGCGACGCGCTGGCGCTGACCGCCGGAGAGCGCCTTCGGCTTGCGGTCCAGGTACTCGGAGAGGTCGAGGATCTTCGCGGCCTCCTCGACCTTCTGCCGGATCTCCGCCTTGTTCACGCCGGCGATCTTCAGGGCGAAGCCCATGTTGTCGGCGACGGTCATGTGCGGGTACAGGGCGTAGTTCTGGAACACCATGGCGATGTCCCGGTCCTTGGGCGGCAGGTGCGTGACGTCGCGGTCGCCGATGCGGATGGCGCCGCCGTTGACGTCCTCCAGGCCCGCGAGCATGCGCAGGGAGGTGGACTTGCCGCAGCCGGACGGGCCGACGAGGACGAGGAACTCGCCGTCCGCGATCTCGATGTCGAGGCCGTCGACGGCGGGCTTGGTGGAACCCGGGTAGATCCGGGTCGCCTTGTCGAACGTGACAGTGGCCATGGTGAGGGGCCCCCTTCTACCGGCAGGAACGTGCCGGACGATCCGTTGTAGGAAGGCGGTGCCGCGGCGGACGGGGCCGACGCGGTGTCCGTGGATGTTCGGTTGTGGAGGTTCGCGCCCGGTGTGGGCCACACGAGTGAACCGGGTCAGGACGCTACCCCGCGTTCACCTGGTCTGTCAGTACCCGGGGGGCTGTGAACTTCGCCGGACGTCCCGTAGCGCCGGGCGAGGGCGACGACGGCGCCGGCGACGGCCCGGCGCAGCGCGGCGGGGGCCAGTACCTCCGCCTCCGCGCCGAGGCGCAGCAGATCGCCCACCGCGACGGCCTCCGTCTCGACGGACAGCTCCACCTCCGTCCAGCCGTCCGGACCCGGCGGTCCGGCGTCCGCCAGGGCCCGTGTCCCCGCCGCCCCGAACAGCATCGGCAGCAGCCCGCGGCCCCGGGGCGAGATCCGCAGCCGGGCCGTGTCCTGGTGCAGCCGGTCCGCCAGGCGCCGGGCGGACTCCTCCCAGTGTGCGGCGAGCGCGAAGCCGGCCGGCCGGTCGAAGACCTCGTCGGTGACCTCCGCGTCGAGGAAGCGGGAGACGCGGTAGGTGCGGGGTGCGGGGTCCGCGCCGGCCGTCGCCACCAGGTACCAGATGCCGCCCTTGAGGACGAGGCCCAGCGGGCGCACCTCCCGGTGCGCATCGGTCCCGGACCAGCGCCGGTAGCGGGCGCGGACGGTCCGCTGCTCCCAGACCGCCCGCGCGATCGCCGCCAGGTGCGGGACCGGGTCGGCGTCCCGGAACCACGCCGGGGTGTCCAGGTGGAACCGCTCCTGGACGCGGGCCGCCCGGCCGGCGGCCCCGGCGGGCAGCGCGGCCCGCAGCTTGAGCTGGGCGGTCGTCAGGAAGGCGCCGAGGCCCAGGTCGCGGGCCGGGCCCGGCGCCCCGGCGAGGAACAGGGAGGTCGCCTCGTCGCCGGTGAGGCCGGTCAGCCGGGTGCGGTAGCCGTCCATCAGGCGGTAGCCGCCGGCCGGGCCGCGGTCGGCGGTCACCGGGACGCCGGCCGCGCCGAGCGCCTCGACGTCCCGGTAGACCGTGCGGACGGAGACCTCCAGGGCGGCGGCGAGTTCCGGCGCGGTCATCCGGCCGCGGTTCTGCAGCAGCAGGAGCAGGGAGAGGAGCCGGTCGGCGCGCATGGCGGCCATTGTGGCCGGTGCGGTGCCGTACCTGACAGGAGATGTCAGGTACGGCGTCCACCGTGGTGCCGGGGCATCGCCCGACGTACCGACGAGAGGACCCGTTCATGACCGGCACCACCCGCGCCACCGGACACTTCACCGCCGCCGGCTGGAAGGAGCACCCGGTCACCCCGGCCGACGCGAGCCCGCGCCTGGCCCGCGCGACCGTGACCAACACCTTCACCGGCGGCATCGAGGCCGCCGGCACGGACTGCGCGTACGCCGTCGTCTACGTCCCCGGCGGCACCGGCACCTTCGCCGGCATCGAGTTGTTCAGCGGCCGGCTCGACGGCCGGGTGGGGGCCTTCGCGGTCGAGGAGCGGGGCTCCTTCGGCGCCGACGGGACCGTGCGCTGCGTCTTCGAGGTCGTCGCCGGATCGGGCACCGGGGAGCTGGCCGGGCTGCGCGGCACGGGGGAGTTCACCGCCCGGCACGGGGAGGAGCGGGTGGCGTACACCTTCGCCTACACACTGGGGTGACGGGCGGGCCCCTGCGGTCCGGGGAACTTCCTGGCTAGCGGAAAGCGAGGCTGTGTACAGTGGAGCCGCCTTCGCGCGGCTTCGCGCGCGGCGCCTCCTTAGCTCAGCTGGCCAGAGCAACGCACTTGTAATGCGTAGGTCGTCGGTTCGAATCCGACAGGGGGCTCACGGTGAGAACGGCTCCCCGCCTTCGAAAGGAAGGCGGGGAGCCGTTTCGTGTGAGCGGGGGCGGTCAGGAGCCGTCGCCGGTGGAGCGGCTGAAGAACTCGATCTCGGCGAGGGCCACCTGCTTCTTGTCGGAGATGGCGTACGACGTGTCGATGGTGAAGCGGACCGCGGTGACCTCGCCGACGCGGAAGGAGCGCTTCTGGGCGCCGGCGGCCTGGTCCAGGGTGAGGCTGCGGGTCTTGGTGGTGCCGTCCTTCATGGTGATCTTCGCGGTGACGCGGTGCGGCAGCGCCGACTCCTGGAGGTGCTCCGGGCGGCTGGAGGTGCCGGAGGTGATGAGGACGTCCAGCAGGCGGACCGGCTCGCTGAAGCGGGCCTCGACCCACTGGCCCTCGCCGGACTGGGTGACGCCCGGTCCCCACCAGGTGTTGCTGAGCTTGTCGAAGAGGAGTTCCGGCTTGTGGCCGGGGTACGAGCGGGACGCCTTGACCGAGTCCGGGGTGACCGGGGCGCGCTTGGCGAAGTGGTCGCGGGTGGCCTGGATGCCGTCCGGGATGTAGATGATGCCGAGGATCACCGCGGTCACGGCGATGGCGGCCCAGATCCAGGTGCCGATCCGGTCGAAGGTGCGGCGCAGCCGGGGGCGGTCGCCGGCCCAGGGGGTCTCCTGGGTGCCCCGGAAGAGGCGGCGCCACCAGGGGAGCGGCCGGGCGTCCGTGCGTTCGTCGCCGGCCAGCGGCATGGCGCAGCGGTTGCAGTAGTGGCGGTCGACGCGGTTGGGCGTGGCGCACCAGGGGCAGGGCGGGCCGTTCTCGCCGTCCTGGGGTCCCAGGGAGCGGACCTGGGGGCGGTCGGCCACGGGGCGGCCGGGCAGGACGGGGGCGACGGCGGGGTCCGCGGGGACGGTCCGGGCCTCGGGGTCGGCTACGGGGACGAGGAGGGAGCGGGCCCGGTGGGCCATGGTGTCGCTCATGTCGGGGGCCGGGGCCGGGGCGGGGGCCGGGTTCCGCGGCTGGGGTGCGGTGGGGGTCGGGGCGGTGGGGGTGGTGTCGTCGGGGCCGGCGGGGGGCTCCGGGGCGGGGGCAGGGCGGTCGCCGGGGGTGTCGCGGGTGGGGGCGGGCGCGGGTGCCGGGTCGGCGTCCGCGAAGGTGCCGTAGGAGTTCTGGGGGTCCTGTGCGGGGGTCTGCGCGGTCGCGGAGTCCCTGGCCCACTGGGGGGCGGGGGACTCGTCCTGGGCGCGGGCGGGGGCCGGGGCGGCCGTCGCCGCGGCGGGGGCGGCGGGGGTGCGGCCGGCGGGGGCGGCGGTGGTGGTGCGGCCGGCGGTGGACTCGGCGTTCGACGAGGCGGAGCGTGAGCGCGAGGAGTCCCAGCTCAGGACGGAGCCGCAGGCGTCGCAGAACGACTGGCCCGGTTCCGCGCGGGTGCCGCATTCCGCGCAGTTCTGCGTGGTCATCTCTCCGGAGTCCTTTCGGCGGCGGTCACCTGGACCGTGTAGGGCATGTGGGCGGGGCGGGCCGCCGCGACGAGGGCGTCCAGGCGGTGGGTGTCCGCCGGTGCCGGGTCGGGCAGGCGGACGGCGACGTGCAGGTGCGGGCGGCGGTCGCCGGGGACCGGGCCGAGCGGGCGGGCGCTCCAGTCGGCGCCGCCGCTCTCGGTGATCTCCGGTACGACGCCGAAGGCCAGCCGTACCGCTTCGGACAGGCCGCGCCGGGTGCCCCGGACCCGGTGCAGCGCGGCGGCGGCGGCGACGGTGGCGCGCAGCCGGTCCTCGGGTTCGGTGCCGTCGGTCTCGGCGCCGATCCAGTCGCCGAGCCAGCGGGTGAAGTCGGTGGGGGCGAGGGACGGCACGAAGTAGGCGTGCAGGCAGTCCAGGACGTTGAGGATCGGCGCGAGGGTGTCGTCGAGGCCCCCGACGAACCGCTGGGCGAGGTCGTCGTCGGCGAAGACGGCCGGGAGCATCAGGCCGATGGGGGCGGAGGAGCCGAGGCCGTCGATGGAGCCCCTCACCGGTCGTCCCCGATCACGCGGACCCGGTGGTCGAAGGAGAAGACCAGGGAGGGCGGGTCGAGGTCGATGCGGTCGGTGGCGTCGCCGCGCTTGCCGGTGAGCGGGTCGGCGGGGTGCAGGATGACCTCGTCGACGAGTTCGACGCCGGGGACGCGCTGGAGGACGGCGAAGATCTCGCCGGCCTGGACGGGGCGGCCGAAGGGCCAGCCCTTGCCGTCGGCGCCGCCGGTGAGCGGGTCGAGGTGGCGGTAGAGGGCGTCGTGGGCCTGGCGGCGGACCCGGTCGGTGTCGGCGGCGCGGAAGGCGTGCAGGGTGGCGACGACGGTGACGCCCTGGTAGTAGGGCGGGCCGACGGCGAGTCGGGTGCCGATGAGGCGGCGCTGGTCGAGGTAGCGGGTGATGCGTTCGAGCAGGGCGTCGCCGGGGACGAGTTGTTCGAAGCGGAGCCGGCCGCCGGGGTCGGGGACGGCCTGGGGGACGACGAGGACGCGGACGGCGTAGGCGCCGTGTTCGCTCTCCTCGCCCTCCAGGCAGGTGATGCGGGCGGTCTCGGGGGCGGCGCGGCGGGCGAGTTCCTCGTAGTCGCGCAGGGTCACGGCGCGTTCCTGGGCGCGCAGCGTGATGGGGGCGCGGACCTTGGCCTCCTCGACGGTCTCGCCGTCGACGCCGCCGCGGGCCGCCTCGCGGTTGGTGACCTCGCTGACGAAGGGGATGGAGGTGCGCAGGACGCGGACGGCGCCGCGGGCGACGTTGCCGGCCCGGCCGCCGCCGGTGCGGTAGCGGCGGGCGCGGAGCACGGCGCCCTTGGGGGCGACCATGCCGTACTGGCGCAGGCCGCCGTCGGGTTCGCGGACGGCGGGGCCGAAGGCTATCTCGCCGGTGGTGGGGTCGAGGGTGATGTGCCGGTCGTCGGGGCGGGAGCCCGCGAAGTGCGGTACGACCTCCCAGTCCTGCCAGCCGTCGTGTTCGGCGCTCTGGAGGAGGACGGGCGGGGTGTCGCCGACGACGGGGGCGTGTTCGAGGCGCAGGCGCTGGCCGGGCAGGCCGGTGGACTCGCCGAGCGGTTCGTCGTAGACGGTCTCGGCGTGGATGGCGTGGGTGGTGCCGCCGATGGTGCAGGCCTCGGCGGACCGGACGGTCGGGGAGGTGGTGTAGAAGGGCTGGTCGGGGAGGGGCTCGGTGACGCGGCAGCGCAGCCAGCCGGCCTCGTGGCCGCCGGTGCGGGAGAGCACGTGGGTGCCGGGGACGTGCAGGATGACCTCGCCGGGGCGGTTGAGGCCGCCGGTGCCGTCGCGGTCGACCTCGCAGGGCTGCCAGCCGTCCTCGGTCCAGGCCTCCCAGACCAGGGGCGGCTGGCGGGGGTCGACGCCGACACCGTCGACGCGGCTGTCGAGTTCGAGGACGACGGCGCAGTGCGGGACGGCGGCGGTGAGGCCGAGGAGCATGCAGTCGCCGGGGCGTGGCGACTCGGCGAAGCAGAGGATGTCGGTGCCCTCGGCCAGGTCGTGGGTGCGGTCGGTGACGGCCTGGCCGCGCTGCTGGACGACGAGGTGGCGCAGGGCGCTGGGGACGATGCGCAGGTCGCGTTCGACGGCGAAGACGACGGCGTCCTCGTTCTCGGTGCGCAGGGTGGCGACCTCGGTGCCGACCGGCACGGAGACGGCCTCGTCCTGGGGTGCGGAGAGCCAGAAGGTGACGTCGGTGCGGGCGGCGGTCGGCGGGAAGAGGGTGATGCCGACCAGGTCGAGGAAGGCGAGGTGGTTCTTCTCCGGTACCCGGTTGAGCCGGTAGACGATCTGGTCGGCCATGTGCGCGACCGTCTCGACGAGGGTGACGCCGGGGTCGGAGACGTTGTGGTCGGTCCACTCCGGGGCGCGCTGCTGGATGTAGCGCTTGGCGTCGTCGACGAACTGCTGGAAGCGGCGGTCGTCGAGGTTGGGGGAGGGCAGGGGCATCAGAGGTCGCTTTCGGGGAGGGTGCCGGGCCCGTCGGACGGGGTGGACGTGCCCGGCTCCTCGTGGGACGGGATGACGTAGAACGGGAAGACGAGGCTGCGCGGGTTGTTGGTGCCGCGGATCGAGTAGCGCACGTCGATGAGGAGGGTGCTCTCCTCGGCGCCGACCGAGACCTCGACGTCCTGGACCTCGATGCGCGGCTCCCAGCGGTCGAGGCTGAGGTAGACCTCGTGCTGGATGCGGCCGGCGGTCTCCTCGTTGACGGGGGCGAAGACGAGGTCGTGGATGGCGCAGCCGAAGTCGGGTCGCATGGGCCGTTCGCCGGGCGCGGTCGACAGGACCAGCCGGATGGCCTCCTCGATCTCCTTCTCGCCGCTGACCAGGGCGATGCCGCCGGTCGGCCCGATGCGCAACGGGAACGACCAGCCCGATCCGACGAACTGCTCGGCCATCAGGGTGCCTCCTGCCTTCCTCGGGGACGGTTCATGACGCACCCGGCACGGGGATCGTGATGACCTTGAACGAGGGTGCCAGGACGGAGAAGCTCGCTCCGACGACCCTGGTGGAGGCGGAGTTGAGCTGGAGGGTGCCGCCGCCGGTGATGCTGGTGGCGCCGCCGCCGGTCAGGGTCGCGGCGCCGCCCGCCACCATGTTCAGGGCGCCTCCGGCGTTCACGCCGATCTGGCCGGCGCTGCGCATGTTGATCATGCTGCCGCCCTGGATGCTGATCGGGCCGCCGCTCTTGATGGTCAGGGAGCGCCCGGCGCTGAGCGACAGGCTGGTGCCGGCCTGGACGGAGACCGAGCGGCTGCCGGTGATCTTGACGGTGCCCTTGCTGTCGATGCTGATCTCGGTCTGGGCGCGGTCGAGGTTGATGGTCAGCTTGTCGTCGCCGGACTTGATGCGCACGCCCTGTTTGCGGGCGAGTTTGGCGCTGAGCAGGTCGACGCGGTTGCCGGTGCGGTCGGAGATGGTGTGCCGGCTGGCCTGGTTGCGGGCGCCGCTGTACAGCTGGACGTCGTTCTTGGTCTCCTTGTCGCGGCCGTTGTAGAGGCCGCCGATGACGAAGGGGTGGTCGAGGGCGCCGCGGTCGAAGGCGACGAGGACCTCGTCGCCGACGTCCATCGGGAAGAAGCCGCCGCCGCCCTTGCCGCCGAGCTGCACCGAGCGGGTCCAGTCGCTGACGTAGGTGTCGTCCAGCCACGGGAACTTGAGCTTGACCCGGCCCCGCTTGAGCGGGTCGGTGACGTCGGTGACGACGGCGTTGGCGACGCTGGGCAGTCTGGGCGCGGTCCCGGTGCCGCCGGAGGCCAGCCCGTACAGGGAGCGCCACTGGCGGCCGCTGACGGTGAGCGCGGACTCGTAGTGCTGGCCGTCGCCGAAGCTGTGGCGGACGGAGGTGACGGTGTACTTGCCCTCGAAGGGCGGGCCGGTCTCGGCGAGGGCCACCGGGACGCCGGGGCGGAGCTTGGGGTTGCCGCGGACGGCGACCTCCAGTTCGGCGAAGGCGGAGGTGACGTCGTCGGCGAGGGCGTTCGCGGCGTACTTGACCTCGGCCTGCTTGTCGTAGGGCGTGGCGGTCTCCACGAGTTTGGCCGGTTTGAAGAAGCGGGCCGCGCCGCCGGGGGTGGTGCCGATGTCGAAGCCGGGGTTGGTGATGGCGGGGGCGGTGGCGACGATCTCCTTGGCGAGGTTGACGTCCCAGCCGCGGGACTCGACCTTGGCGACCTGGTCGGAGGCGGTGACGGCGGTGCGCAGCCGGAGGATGTCGTGCCGGGCCTGGAGCACGAACGGGGTCTTGTCGGGGTCGGTCTGCGGGGAGGGCGCGCCGGAGGACGGTGTGGGCGAGACGAAGTTGAACTTGCCCTTGGCGTCCAGGGACATCACCATCTCGTTCTCGTCGGCGAGCCGGGCGATGAAGTCCCAGTCGGTGACGTTGCCCTGGCTGATGAACTCGTAGGGCGTCTTCGTGGACTCGATGCGGCCGACCGGTACACCGTTGAGGCCGACCAGTTTGCGGACGATCGAGGAGGCGGTCTGGTTGGTGTACGCGGCCACCCGGCGCTGGCGCAGCAGGCGGTGGCCGAGGTCGTAGCCGCGGATCACGGTGAAGGAGCCGGTGCCGTCGTAGTCGGCCTCCAGGGCGGTGACCTCGCCGGTCAGCAGCGGGTCGGAGATGCCCTTGCCGTTGGCGACGGGCGTCAGGACCACCTTGGTGCCGAAGGTGACGCCGAGCCGCTTCAGGAGGGTCCGGTTGGGGTCGCGGAAGGTCAGGCGGAAGGCGGCGGGGACGCCGACGCCCTGGTCGACCCAGCCCTCGACGAGCAGCGGGGCGATCGTCTTGCGCAGCTCCATGCCGTTGATCTTGACCTGGATGATGTTGGAGTACGACAGCGGCGGCATCAGCGACGCACCTCCTCGGTGGCGGGCAGGAGGAGGTCGGTGCCGGTGGGCAGGTGCGCCGGGTTGTCGATCTCGTTGGCCTCGGCGATCGCGCGCCAGGCGGAGGCGTCGCCGTACTCCTGCCAGGCCAGCGACTGGAGGGAGTCGCCGGCGACGACGCGGTGCACGCGCTGCGCGGTGAGCGCGCCGGAGGTGGGGTTCTGGCCCTCGGTGGCGTGCGGCAGCTCGTGCAGCTGGAGCTGGCAGGTGGCGCGGATCGGGACGCCGGACGTGCCGAAGAGGGTGTAGGAGGCCTGGACGGAGCTGACGTAGGCGGCGAACCGGGCCGTGGAGAAGGAACCCCACTGGAAGATCACCCAGGGCGGTGAGGGCTTCTTGGTGGCCAGGCTCTTGGTCGTCGTCACACAGCAGTCCAGCAGGGAGTCGACCTGCTTGAGGACCTTGTTGCTGCTGGGCTCGTCCGAGGAGTCCAGGAAGATCTCCACGGCCATCTCGCGGGGCACCTGGCCCATGAACTCGGGCACGGGTCCGTTCCGCGTCATCGCCGAGTCCGAGTCCTTCCAGTGGGCGCGGCGGGACAGAGTCAGCTGCGCCGGGTTGAACTGGAAGGAGAAGTTCTTGATGAGGGCGCCCGGCGAGGTGCTGTCACCGGTGGGCGGCTCGTGGATGGCGAGGGTGGCGTGGACCAGGCTCTTGCCTGCGCCGCTGCTCTTGGCCATGGGGTGTGCCGCTCCTTTCGTTCCGCTGGCTCTGATGGTCCGGTGGGACCGGTGGTTCCGGTGGTTCCGGTGGATTCGGGGGTTCCGGCGGACCCAGTGGGCCCGGGGTTCCGGTGGGCCTGCTGGTCCGGTGGTTCCGGTGGTCGCGCTCAGTCGGTGAAGCCGTGGTGGGCGATCTCCAGCACCTCGGTGGCGACGGCCGAGCCCCCGGGGTCGAAGGACGGTCCCTGCCAGCTCACCGGCAGGACCTCCAGCAGCCCCCAGCGGGCGACCTCCGAACCGTCCGCGCGCCGGGCCACGATGGTGCCGGTGGGGCGCTTGATGCCGGTCTGCACGGAGGAGATCCACTTGGCGACCTTCGTGGTGTCCGGGGTGAGCGGACGGGTCAGCCGGACGTTGGAGAAGGTGATGCGGGTGGGCAGCTGCCACACGAAGCCGTTGTTGCCGCCTTCCTGGCGCTGCTCGACCTCCACCTGCGACGACAGGCCCTCGCACCCGTTCCAGTAACCGAGGCTCTGGCCGTCGATCGAGAGGGAGAACCAGATGGTGGAACCCGGGTCCTGACGGGAGGGCATCGAAGGCCGCCTTTCTGTCGGAGCGGTCGGAGGTGCGGGGGCTGCGGGTGCGGTCGGGACGGTCGGACCGGCCGGGCGGGCCGGAGGTCAGCGGCGGTCGTCGCGGAGTCTGCCGATCCGTTCGCGGTCCATCCGTAGCTCGGTGCGGACCAGGCGGGTGATGCGGCCGATGAGCCGGTGCACCAGTTCGTCGAGCTGGGCGTCGGTCAGCTCCTTCGGGTTCCAGGCGCCGGCCGCCGTCGGGGCGGGCGCGGGCGGCGGTTCCCGCCGGGCCGGAGCGGAGACCGCCGCCGAGGTGTGCCCGAGCGGGGGCGTCTCGCTGTACGGCGGTGGCGCGTCCTGCGCCGCGGCGCTCCGGTGCGGCTGGAGCGGGCTCAGCGTGGCGGAGACGGTGGCCGCCGCCGCGGCGGCGAGCGCACCGACCGCCGACCGCCGCGGGGTGCGCTGTACGGCGGTCCCCGCCGAGCCCTGGGGGAGCGACGGGGGCGCCGCCGGGCGGGGCGGGGCGAGGGCGGCCACCGGGAGGGCCGTGAGGGGGGCGGCCGGGGAGCCGGCCGGGGCCGCCGGCGCGGGCGTGCGCAGGGGTACGGCGGTGGGGGCGCCCTCGGCGGTGCGGCGCTGGACGGCCGGGGGGCTGCCCGGCCCGGCGGCGGAGAAGGCCGGCGGGAAGGGCGCCGGGGACGCGGTGGGGGGCGGGGGCGTGAGGCCGCCCAGGACGGGGAGGGCGGGGGCCGCCGCCCCGGTGCCGGCGGGGGCGTCCGGTGCGGTGGCGCGCTGGACGGGGACCACGAGGGGGGCCGGGGCGGCCGGGCGCGCGGTGTCCCGGCGGGGGGTGACGGCGGGGGGCACGGAGGCCGGGGCCGAGGCGCGCTGGACGGGGGTGCCGGGGCGGGCCGGCGCGGGCGCGGCGGCTTCGGCGCGCTGTACGGGGGCCACGACGGGGAGCGGGGCGGTGTGCCGGGCCGGGGGGCCGTCGGGGGCCGACGCCCGCTGGGTCCGGGCGGGGCCCTGGGCCGGTGGCGCCGGGGCGGAGGCGGGCTGGGTCCGGGGGCCGATCGCGGTGGCGGGGGTGGCGCGCTGGACGCGGGGGGCGTCGGGGACCGTGGCGCGCTGGACGCGGGGGCCGGCCGGCGCGGGGGGCGGCACGTCCTGGGCCGGGGGCGCGCCGGGGGTGGACGCCGTGGCGTGCGGGGCCGTCTCCGGGGAGGAGGGGGTCCGGGGTACGGCGGGCGCCGGCGGGTCACCGGGGGAGGTGCGGCTCGGCCCCGGTGTCCCGCCGGGGGAAGTACGGCTCGGCTCGGAGGCGGCCGGGGCGGAGGCGAGGGGAAGCCGCTGGACGGCCGGCGAGGCCGTGTCCGCCGGGGCCGGGACGGCCGGGACGGCCGGGACCGCCGGGAGCGGGGCGCCGAGACCCGGGCGGCGGGCCGGACGCGGCACGTCGGTGGCCCGCTGCACCGGCGGACGCCCGGCGCCCGCCTCGGCGGCGGACCGCCGTACCGGGGCCGGGTCCGGCGAGGAGGCGGACGCGGACGGGGCGCCGGTACGCGGGAGGGCGCGCTGCACGGCCGGTGCGGGGGTGGTGTCCGAGGTGGTGGCGGGCCGGCCGCCCGGGTGCCGCGCCGGGCCGGGGGCGGGCGCCGTACGGGGGCGTTCGACCGGGAGGGCGGCGGGCGACGCGCCGGGGCCCGGGGCGTCCGGGGCGAGGCGCTGGACGGGCGGGGCGGAGGGGCCGGACGTGCCGGACGGACCGGGCGGACTGGGCGGGGTGGAGGGGCCGGACGTGCCGGACGGACCGGACGGGGTGGAGGGGCCGGACGGCGGCGACGCCGGCCGGGTCGTCGGGGCCGGAGTGGACGTGGGGCCGCTCGGGGTGGCCGGGCTGTGGCGTTGGACGGCAGGGATGGCTTCCGGGGTGGCGGAAGCGGGTGCGGCGGGGGCCGGCCGCGCCGCGTCGGAGGCGGGACCGGGACGTGGGGGTTGCGTGGACCGGCGCCGGACCGGGACAGGCGTGGGGGGCGCGGTGGACGGGCCCGGTTGCCCGGGGGCGGTCGTGCGGGGCTGGACGGCGGGCGGCGCGGGCGTGCCCGGCTGTGCGGGGCTGGCCGCCGTGCGCTGGACCGGGGGCGGCGTGGCGGGCGCGGCGGGCGCGTCCGGTCGGGCCGGGTCGGTCGTGCGGGGCGGGACCGCCGGCGGGGTGGCGCCGGGGGCGGCCGGGGCGCTCGGGGTCGGCTGCGCGGGGCCGGTGGTCCGGTGCTGGACCGGGGACGGGGTGGTGCCGAGGGGCTTCGTGTCGCGGGCGCCGGTGGCCCGGCGCTGGACCGGCGGGGGCGCGGCGGGCGTGGCGGGCGCGTCCGGTCGGGCCGGGTCGGTCGTGCGGGGCCGGACCGCCGGCGGGGTGGCGCCGGGGGCGGCCGGGTCCTGCGGGGCCCGCTGCACGGGTGCGGTCGCCGTGCGCTGGACCGGGGGAGGCGTGGCGGACGTGCCCGGCCGCGCGGGGTCGGCCGCGCCGGGCCGCACCGGCGGCGTGCCGCCGGAGGGGGCCGGGTCGTGCGGGGCCGTCCCGCGCCGGACCGTGGACGGGGTGCTGCCGGAGGTGGCGGCCGGGTCCTGCGGGGCCGGCCGGGCGGTCGCCCGGCGCTGGACCGGCGGGGGCGTGCCGGGCATGGCGGGCGCGTCGGGCCGCGCGGGGTCGGTCGTGCGGGGCCGGACCACCGGCGGTGTGCCGCCGGGGGCGGCCGACCCGGGCGCGGCGGAGTCACGTACGGCGGAGTCACCCGCTGCCGAGTCGCGCCCGGCCGGGGGACCGGCGTCCGCGGTCCGGGCGTCCGTGGCCCGTCGCTGCACCGCGGGCGGCGTGGCACCGCCGGCGGCGCTCGGCGGCGTGGCGCCGCTCGTGACCCCCGACGGCGTGGCGCCACTCGGAGCCGTGCTGCCATCCGGTGCCGTGCTGCCGCCCGGTGCCGTGCTGCGGCCCGGCGCCGCGCCGCCCGGCGGCGTCGCCCCGTTCGTCGTGTCCGGCGCGGGGGACGGCGGGGCCGTCCGGCGCCGGACCGCGGGCGCGGCGGCGGCCCGCTGGACGGGGGCCGTACCGGCCGCCGGGGACGTCGCGGGGGCCGTCCGGGCACCGGGGCGCGCGGCCGGCGGGGCGGCGGGCGCCTCCGTACGGCGTGGTGCCGGGGCGGTGTCGCCGGCGCGGGAGACCGCCCGCTGGAGGGGCAGGGGGCCGGTGGGCGCGGTGGGCGCGGGGGAGGCGGGTGTACCGCCGCCCCTGCTGTCCCCGCCGTCGCCGCCGTCCCCGCCGTCCCGGTCCGCCGGCCGGGCCGCCGCGGTGGCCGGCGCCACGCCCTGGGGCGCGGACTCCCGTCGCGCCGCGGGCAGGGACCTGCGCTGGACGGCCGGGGCGGCGACCGGCGCGGTGAGCAGGGGCCGGGTCCGGGCCGCCGGCGCCGCCGGCGCGGGGGTCACCCGGACGCCGCGCTGCGGTGCCGGAGCCGGTGCCGGCGGCAGGACGGGAGACGCCGGGACGGCGGGCACGGCCGCCCGCTGCACGGCGGGGCGCGACCGCGGGGCCCGGTCCGCCGGGGACGGCGACGACGCCCCCGGTACCCCCTGCTCGGTGGCGTCCGGCGGGTCCGCCGGGAGGGCCCGCAGAGGCACCACCGGCGTGCGCTGCACCCCCGTACCGGGAGCCGCGGTGGCCCGGGGCAGGGCCCGCGCGGGCCGCTCCAGGCCCGTCACCGGGCCGGCGGTGGGAGCGGCCGGCGCCGAGGGCAGCAGCCGCTGCGGTGAGGGGTCCAGGACACCGAGGGACGGCGTCCGGGCGAACGACGGGTTCTGCCAGGTGGGCAGTCGCCCGCCGAAGCCGCGGTCGGCGACCCCGGAGGGCCCGGCCGCGGTCCGCTGGATCGGCGGCAGCCCCGGCCACCCGGCCGCCCGGGGCGCCGGCGCCGCCTCGGCCGCCGGAGCCGACGCGGGCCCGGGTGCGGCGGGCACCGGTGCGGGCGCCGCCGCCGGACCCGTCGCCGGTGTCACGGCCGGGTCGGCGGGGCGCTCGCCCCGGCCGCGCAGACGGTCCAGGAACCCCACAGATCAGTCCTCCGCCTCGGACCGCGTCACGAAGGACGCGATCTGTTCCGTGTACCGGCGGCGGTCGTGGTGCTCCAGGTCCAGGATCGCCTCCAGGCTCCAGTGGAAGTGGTAGGCGACGTACGCGATCTCCTCGTGCAGCCGGTCGGTCGCGTACGTCACGATTCCCCCAGGCGGCTCCCGCCGAGTTCCACCTCGAAGGGCTCGGAGCAGTGCGGGCATTCCACCGCCGCCCGGGTGTGGCCCTCGGCGTTGATCTGGCGGTAGAAGTCCTGGAGGAACGCCAGATCCGAGGCGAACATGTTCTCCACGATGCCGTCGTGCACCATCGGCAGCGTGCCCAGCTGGGTGATCACCCGGCCGAGCAGGACGACCGACAGGTACGCCGGGTTCTCCTGGACGCGGACGTCGCGCAGCGGCACGAGTTCGTCCCGCGCCGTCGACAGCCGCATCACACCCTCGCGGTGCACCGTGCCGCTGTCGTCCACGTACCCGCGGGGCAGTTCGAAGGGGAACTCGGTGCGCAGTGTCTGCCGCGGGGCCACGTCCGCCGGCGGGGCGGCGGCGGGAGCCGGAGAGGTGAACTCCGCTCCCGCCGCCGCGGACCGGTCGGCCGCGGGCGCCTCGGCAACCCTGCTCGCACTGGGCGCACCGACAGCCGAACGACGCATTACTCGACGACCAGTTCTTCGAACACGATGGTCACGGTCTCGGTGAGCGGAGAGGTGTCACCCGCCTTCAGGGTGCCCATCACGATCTTGCTGCACCAGGCGTTGCGCAGGTTCCAGCGCTTGACCGGGTTGTCCTCGTAGTCCATCACGATGATCGTGGCGTTCTTGCGGGCGGTCGCCATCCGGCCGTTGAGCGAGTCGTTGATCCACTGGGTGAACGCCGCCGACTGGCTCGCGCCGCGCTCGACGTTGACCTGGCCGTCCTTGGCCACGCCCGGCATCAGGGTGACGTTGTTGCGGCCGGTGGCGCCCTGGTTCTGCTGGTACTTGATGACGTCCTGCTCGACCTGGAGGCCGCTGACCGAGTTGAGGTACTCGACCATCACACCGTCGATCTGGAGACCGAAATTCGGTGCGACGAGTACGTCTTCTGCTTTGGGGAGAGCCATGAGTTCGCTGTCCTTCTAGGAGGTGGGGGAGGGAGCAGGGGGACCGGGTCCGCCTACTCCTCCAGCTCGCCGCTGCCGCTGGAGAACTGCGCCAGCCGGAAGATCACGAATTCGGCGGGCTTGACCGGCGCGATGCCGATCTCGCAGATGACCCGGCCGAGGTCGACGGACTCCGGCGGGTTGGTCTCCTCGTTGCACTTGACGTAGAAGGCCTGCTCGGGGCTCTGGCCGAACAGGGCGCCGTTGCGCCACTCGTTGACGAGGAACGCCGAGACGTTGCGCCGGATGCGCGCCCAGAGGTTGTGGTCGTTCGGCTCGAAGACCACCCACTGGGTGCCGATCAGGATCGACTCCTCCAGGTAGTTGAAGTACCGGCGGATGTTCAGGTAGCGCCACGCCGGGTCGGAGGAGAGGGTGCGGGCGCCCCAGACGCGGATGCCGCGGCCCGGGAAGGAACGGATGCAGTTGACGCCGATCGGGTTGAGCAGGTCCTGCTCGCCGCGGGTGATCTGCAGCTCCAGGTCGATGGCGCCGCGGACGACCTCGTTGGCGGGGGCCTTGTGGACGCCGCGCTCGAAGTCGTTGCGGGCCCAGATGCCGGCCATGTGACCGCTCGGCGGGACCAGGCGGGCCTGTCCGGTGGCCGGGTCGAAGGACTTGATCCAGGGGTAGTACAGGGCGGCGTACTTGGAGTCGTAGCCGGCCGTCTCCTGCCGCCACACCCGGATCTGACGGGCGTTCAGGCCCGGCGGCGGGTCGATGATGGCGACGCGGTCGCCCATCAGCTCGCAGTGGGCGATCAGGCCGAGCTGGACGGCCTTCATGGCCTCGTGGTCGATGGCGCCGTTCTGGTAGGCGGCCATCAGGTCGGGCACGGCCACCATGGAGATCTCGTCGATCGCCTCCAGACCGCCGAAGCCGGTGCGGTCGGAGCTGTCGCCGAGGTACTGGGCGGGGCCGGGCTGGGCGATCTCGTCGGGCGCCTGCTCGACGGGGGCGGCCGGGGCGGGCGGCGCGGCCAGGGTCACCGTCTGGTTCTCCGGGCGGGCGAGCTGCGCGGCCGGCGCGGCCTCGGTGACGGTGATGAGCTTGGAGCGCTCCTTCACCTGGGTGACGACGTAGGAGCGGTTGCCCTTCTTGGCGCTCACGTCGAACGTCTCGACCGGCTTCTCGCCGTCCTTGACGATCAGCTTGAAGCGCTCGGCGGGGCCCTCGCCCTCGGGGTCGGCGACCTCGACGGTGAGCGGGCCGTGCTGGCCGGCCGTGGTCGCCGTCACGGCGAACGTGCCGAGCTGCTTGGGCTCGGCGGCGGGCAGCGCGGCCGGGGCCGAACCGCCGGTCACGGCGGCCTGGTTCGCACCGCCGCCGGTGCCGTTGATGCCGTCGGGGGAGCCGCCGACGCGGACGACGTACGCGGCCGAGCCGCCGTTGTTGAAGAAGCCGTAGACGGAGTGCGCGAGGTAGTACCCGTCGGTGAAGTCACCGAAGGCCGCGACGTACTGCGTCCAGTTGGTCACCAGCGTCGGCTCGTTGAGGGGCCCGGTCGGCGCGAGCCCGACGAAGGCCGCCACCGAGGTGCCCACCCCCTCGATGGGGCGCGAGCCGCTGGCCACCTCCTCGACGTAGACGCCGGGCGACAGGTAGGACGGCATGCTCTGCTCTCCTCGGGGTACGAGACAGGACGCCCCTCAGCGTCACGCGCGCGTTGCCCCCGTCGAAACGGCCGCCGGTGCCGGACCGGGGGCATGCCTGTTGCCCCGGGCTGTGCCCGATGGGGCAGAATCCCTGTCTTTGCCTCCTGGCAGGCAACCGTTTCCCCTCCGGCATCGTGTACCGGACAGCGGTTCGCCAAACACGCGGACGGCAACTGTTCGACGACGGGTCGGGGTTCGCCGCCGGCGCCCTGCCCCGGGGACTGCCCCCGAGGCCGTTGTGCCGGGGGGGCCCGGACGGGTAGACCTGCGGGGGAGAGTCGTCACGTGCCGGACCCAGCAGCTGCCGAGGAGCGTTGTGCGCGCACACGGAACACAGGCCGCCCACCAGGCCGGTGAGCAGAGCACGGCCGGTCGCCCCGGCGCCCCGGGCGGCCCCGCGGGCCGGATGCTGGCCCTGCAGCGGCTGGCCGGGAACTCGGCGGTGTCCCGGGCCGTCCAGCGGGCCCGGCACGAGCACGGCCCCGGCTGCGGGCACGGCGAGCCCGAGGCGGCCGGCGTGCAGCGCCGCATGGCCCCGTCGGCGCCGGCCCTCGAGGAGCCCCGGGTGTCGGTGGACGACGCGATCAACACGTCCGGCAAGCCGCTGCCCCCGCACATCCAGGAGCGGGCGGAGCAGGCGTACGGCATGAGCTTCGGCCACGTCCGGCTGCACGACAACGCGGTGGCGCAGCGGTCGGCGGAGAACCTCCAGGCGATCGCCTACACCACCGGCTCGCACATCGTCGCCCAGCGCTCGGCCCTGGACGACGCGACGCTGTTCCACGAGGCGCACCACGTCTGGCAGCAGTCCCAGGGCAAGGTGGCCGGCCACGACAACGGGCACGGCGAGTCCGTCTCCGACCCGAACCATCACGAGGAGGTCGAGGCGGCGGAGGTCGGCGCGCGCATGGCGCGGGGCGAGATCTGACGCCCCGTCCGATCCGCCCGGAACGCTGCCCTTTCGGGCAGCCGACTCTGCCCCGGCTCCTTCGACAGGCCGTGAGCCCCTCTCTACTGTCGTCGCGTGAGCCTCTGGACCTCCCTCGAGCCCGCGTCCGCCACCGTGGACCCCGGCAGCAGTACGCGCGTACGGCTGCGGGTCCGCAACACGGGTGACGTCGTCGATGAGTACCGTTTCGAGCCGGTCGGTGATCTGGCGCCGTGGACGGTGGTGGAG
>BMSM01000020.1 GCA_014649155.1 Streptomyces griseoviridis
CGGAGGAAGCGGCCCGCAGGCGTCCCCCCGGAGGCGCGATGCCCCGCCGGACGGCCCAGGGAAGGGCGAAGCCCCCGCCCCGCCGCCCCCGGAGGAAATCCGTGGGCGTCCTGAACCGCGTACCTGCGACAATCGACCCATGACCACGCTCAAGTCGAAGCTGCAGGACGACCTCAACGCCGCGATCAAGGAGCGCGACGAGCTCCGCTCCTCGACGCTCCGGCTGACGCTCGCCGCGATCACCAAGGAGGAGGTCGCGGGGACCACCAAGCGCGAGCTGTCCGACGACGAGGTGCAGAAGGTGATCACCCGCGAGGCGAAGAAGCGGCGGGAGGCCGCGGAGGCGTTCGCGGGTGCCGGGCGGGCCGAGCAGGCCGAGCGGGAGAAGGCGGAGGGCGAGGTGCTCGCCGGGTACCTGCCCAAGCAGCTGTCCGACGAGGAGCTGACCGCGATCGTCGCGCAGGCCGTCGAGGAGGCGAAGGCCGCCGGTGCCGAGGGGCCGCGGGCGATGGGCGCCGTCATGAAGATCGTGAACCCGAAGGTGGCCGGGCAGGCCGAGGGCGGCCGGGTCGCCGCCGCGGTGAAGAAGCTGCTGGCCGCCGGCTGAGCGGTGCGGGAAGGGGAACGGCCCCCGCGCTCCTGAGGGAGCGCGGGGGCCGTTTTGCTGCTGCGCGCGAGGGGCGCCGAGGCGCTCAGCCGCGTCCGCCGCCGTTGCCCTGGCCCCGGAAGATGTCGCCCCAGTCGCCGCCGTTGCCCAGGTCGCCGATGAAGTTCTCGTCGTCGCCGGTGCCGTCGTCACCGCCGGCCCCGTTGTCACCGGTGCCGTCGTCACCCGGCGAACCCCCGTCGTCCGACGGGTCGTCGTCACCGTTGCCGGCGTCGTCGTTGCCGCCCTTGTCCTTGTCGCCGCCCTCGGGGATGTCGACGTAGGAGAAGTCGGTGGCCGGCTTGCCCTCCAGGGCGCCGGTCATCATGTCGCGCCAGATCGGGCCGGGGACCTCGCCACCGAAGACCTTGTCGTGCGGGACGCCGCCGATGGTGATGTCGACCATCTGCCGCTTGTGCGCCGGGTCACCGACCCAGACCGCGCCCGCCATGTTCGGCGTGTAGCCGACGAACCAGGCCGCGTAACGGTAGTCCGTCGTACCGGTCTTGCCCGCGCTGGGACGGCTGCCGAGGCCGGCCTCCGTACCCGTACCGTCCTCGACCACGCCGCGCAGCAGCGTGTTGATGGTGTCGGCGGTCGTCTCCGACATGGCGCGCGAGCAGGTCGACTTCGGGACCTCCAGCGACTTGTTCTGCTGGCCGACGCGCTGCGTGATCGACTGGATGGCGACCGGTGTGCAGTACATCCCGCGCGAGGCGAAGGCCGCGTACGCGCTCGCCATGGTCAGCGGGGACATCTCCTGGGTGCCCAGGGCGATGGACGGCGCCTGCTGCATCGTGCCGCCGTCGGCCCGCTCGACGCCCATCTTCTGCGCCATCTCGGTCACCGGGCAGATGCCGATGTCGCTGATCAGCTGCACGTAGTAGGTGTTGACCGACTTCGCGGTCGCCTCCTTCATCGAGTACGGGCCGACCTCGGTCTCGTTCTCGTTCTGCAGCTTCGCCGGGTTGTTCGGGTCGTTCCGCCAGGTCTTGCCGTCACAGGCCGCGATCGGGCTCGGGTACTCCATCTCGTACGGCGACGAGTACGACTTGGTCGCCGGGGTGCCGCCCTCGATGGCCGCCGCCGCGACGATCGGCTTGAACGTCGAACCGGGCTGGTAGCCGACGCCGCCGCCCATGGCCTGGTCCACGGACAGGTTCATCTGCGTCTCGTTCTTGCCGAAGCCGTACGGACGTGACTGGCCCATCGCGAGGATCTTGCCGGTGCCGGGCTCGACGACGGTGGCCGCGGTCGCCACGTCGTCGGTCTTGTACACGTGCTGCTTGATCGAATCCTGGGCGGACTGCTGCGCCGTGGGGTCGAGGGTGGTACGGATGGTCAGGCCGCCCTGGTTCCAGACCTTGGCCCGTGCCTCCTTGGTCTTGCCGAAGACCGGGTCGCTCAGGAAGACCGCGCGCACGTAGTCGCAGAAGAACCCGGCGCCGTCCACGGCCGTGATGCAGCCGTTCTTCGGGGTGCTGACCTTCAGGCCGAGCGGCGCCTTCTGCGCCTCGGCGGCCTCCGCCTCGGAGATGTCGCCGACCTCGGCCATGCGCGCGAGGACCACGTTGCGCCGCTTGGTGGCCTCGGCCTCGTCGTTGACCGGGTCGTACCGGCTGGGCGACTGGACGATGCCGGCCAGCAGGGCCGACTCGGCGAGGGTGAGGTCCTTGGCGTGCTTGGAGAAGTAACGCTGGGAGGCCGCCTCGACGCCGTACGCCTGCTGGCCGAAGAAGGTGATGTTCAGGTAGTTCTCAAGGATCTTCTTCTTGCCCAGCTCCTCCTCGACCTGGATCGCGTACTTCAGCTCGCGGATCTTGCGGCCGATGGTCTGCTGGGTGGCCTGGGCGACCTTGGTCGGGTCGTCGCCGGCCTCCTCCACGAAGACGTTCTTCACGTACTGCTGGGTGAGGGTGGAGGCGCCCTCGGAGACGCCGCCGCTGCGGGCGTTCTTGTTGACCGCGCGCAGCACGCCCTTCAGGTCGACCGCCCCGTGCTGGTAGAAACGCGAGTCCTCGATCGCGACGATCGCCTTCTGCAGGTACGGCGAGATGTTCTTCAGGCTCACCACGGTGCGGTCGCGCGAGTAGACCGTCGCGATGGTGCCGCCGTCGGCGTCGAGGATGGTGGTGCGCTGACTCAAGGGGGGCGTCTTCATGTTGGCCGGCAGTTCGTCGAAACTCTCGACCGAGCCCTTCGCGGCCAGCCCCAGCGCGCCTACCGCGGGCAGCGCGATGCCCGCCAGGACGGCTCCCGCGAGCACACTGACACCGAGGAACTTGGCGGCCTGCTGGGCAGGTGACAGACCACCGCCGGAGCGCTTCATTGCCATGGGGGCAGCCTAATCCGTAGGTATGAGCGATCCGTAGGAGCGGGTGTTCCTCGGAGCGTTCGCGTACGAGACTGTGACATCGGACCTGTGGCACGGACCAGCGGCGCCGGACCCGTGACACCGAAACCTGTGGCACAGGACGCGGCCGGGGACCCCGGCGCCGGTCGGGCGACCTGACGTCACGGCGACGTGAGGGACCTGCGTTCTCATTCGCCGGACACGCGTATATGCCTTGGCCTAAGCTGCTCTCGACCGTCATCGACAGTCACAGCAGTGCGGCCATGTATCAATACGCCCGGCGGCGCCGGATCGTTCCGCGTCCGTTCGACTTTTCCGAGTCCGCTCCGGCCGGGGCCCGCAGAGGGCCTGGTGGAAGCGTTCGGGGCGCACGGGTGCGTGCCGGAGCGAGTGCGGCGCGTGTCCGAATTGGCCTTGTGTGTCGAACGGAGTCCGTTGTGACGCAAGGGAAACGACCCTGATGTCGGGTTCGCCCTGTATGTCGCCAGCTCACTCCCCCGGGTGATCTGCCGCTTACCCATAGTCCGTTCGGGCCATTCAAGATTGGGCCCGCTGGGGGTGTTGCGCCGTGCCCACCTTCCGTAACGTCCTCAACTGGCGGCGGTGAATATGCCGCTGCCGCCGTGGGGGAGCCTCGATTCGGGAGAGGACGGCGCCGGTATGGGCTGGGTTACCGACTGGAGTGCGCAGGCCGCCTGCCGCACTACCGATCCGGATGAACTGTTCGTTCAGGGAGCAGCGCAGAACAGGGCCAAGGCGGTGTGCACCGGATGCCCGGTGCGGACCGAGTGCCTGGCCGACGCGCTGGACAACCGCGTCGAGTTCGGCGTGTGGGGAGGCATGACGGAGCGGGAGCGCCGCGCACTGCTGCGCAGGCGGCCCACCGTGACCTCCTGGCGCCGGCTCCTGGAGACCGCGCGCACGGAGTACGAGCGAGGAACCGGCATCGTGCCCCTCGACGACGACGAGGTGTACGAGAACTACGCGGCCGTGGGCTGAGGCCACCCGGCCCGCCGGGCCCGCCTCACCCGCACCACCGCCCGGCACCCGCACCACCGCCCGGCACCCGCACCACCGCCCGGCACCCGCATCCGCGCCGGACCGCACCGCCGGGCAGCCACGGCAGGGCTCCGCGGCACACCTGTCCCGCCGGACGTCACACCTGCTCGTCCGGCAGCTCGGGCCGGCCCGTCGCCAGGCGGTCGCCGATGTCCCGCAGCCCCGCGAGGTCGTGCACATCGCCGGGGAGCGCGGCCACCTCGGTCACCGCCACCTCGGGGTGCAGCGCGGTGAAACGGTCCCGCGTGCGCTGCTCGCGGGAGAGCAGCTGCATCCGGTCGGCGTGCAGCCTGAGCAGGCCCGCGGCGAGCCGGTCGGCGGAGCGGTCCGCGTCCACCGCGTGCTCGGCGCCGGCCGCGTCCTGGGCGTCCGTGTCCTGGGCGTCCGTGGCCTCGGCGTCCGTGGCCTCGGGGGAGCCGGAACCGCCGTGTGTGCCGGGGGAGTTACGAAGACCAGCTTTCCCGTCGCGTTGATCCACAATGCCGGCGTCCTCAAGATTTTCCGCCGCCGCCAGCGCCCGCTCGGCGGAGAGCCGGTCCGCGCCGCTGCCGTGCACCCGGTTGAGGACCAGACCCGCGAGCGGCATGTCCTCGGCGGCCAGCCGCTGGACGAAGTACGCGGCCTCGCGCAGCGCGTCCCGCTCCGGGGCGGCGACCACCAGGAACGCCGTACCGGGCGCCTGGAGCAGCTTGTACGTGGCGTCCGCGCGGGTGCGGAACCCCCCGAACATCGAGTCCATCGCCGCCACGAACGTCTGCACGTCCTTCAGGAACTGCCCGCCGAGCACCTTGCCGAGGACGCCGGTCATCATCGACATCCCGACGTTCAGGAACTTCATGCCGGCCCGGCCGCCCACCTTCGCCGGGGCCAGCAGGACCCGGATCAGCTTGCCGTCGAGGAACGAGCCCAGGCGCTTGGGCGCGTCCAGGAAGTCCAGGGCCGAGCGGGACGGCGGGGTGTCGACGACGATCAGGTCCCACTCGTCGCGGGAGCGCAGCTGCCCCAGCTTCTCCATCGCCATGTACTCCTGCGTGCCCGCGAAGCCCGCCGAGAGCGACTGGTAGAAGGGGTTCGACAGGATCGCCCGGGCCCGCTCGGGGTCCGCGTGCGCCTCGACGATCTCGTCGAAGGTCCGCTTCATGTCGAGCATCATCGCGTGCAGCTCGCCGCCCGCCGAGTCGTCGATGCCCTTCACCCGCCGCGGCACGTTGTCCAGCGAGTCGATGCCCATGGACTGGGCGAGCCGGCGGGCCGGGTCGATGGTCAGCACGACCACCTTGCGGCCCCGCTCGGCCGCGCGCAGCCCCAGCGCCGCCGCCGTGGTCGTCTTGCCGACGCCACCCGAACCGCAGCACACCACGATGCGGGTGTCGGGGTCCTCCAGCAGGGGGTCGATCTCCAGGACGCGGGTGGGGGACAGCCGCCGTACGGCCTCCCGGTCGCGGTCCTGCTCCGGTCGGCCTCGGCCCGTGCTCATGCGATCCCCTGCTTCCGCAGCTCGGTGGCCAGCTCGTACAGACCCGCCAGGTCCATCCCCTCGATGAGCAGCGGCAGTTCGTGCAGCGGCAGGTCCAGCTCGCCGAGGACCGCCCGCTGCTCCTGCTCCAGCTCGTACCGCGCGGCGTACTGCCCGGCCTGGTCCAGGAGCGGGTCCACCAGCCGCTCGGCGTGCCCGCCGCGCCGCGCCCCGCCGAGCCCGGCGGCCGACAGGGCGCGCGCGAGGGAGGCCCGCGGCAGCGTCCGTACGCGCTCCAGGTCCTCGGCGTCCAGCACCTCCGGGCGGACCATGTTCACCATGACCCGGCCCACCGGCAGCCCGGCGGCGCGCAGCTCGGCGATGCCGTCGGCGGTCTCCTGGACCGGCATCTCCTCCAGCAGCGTCACCAGGTGCACGGCCGTCTCGCGGGACTTCAGGACGCGCATCACCGCCTGCGCCTGATTGTGTATCGGGCCGATCCTGGCGAGCCCCGCCACCTCGTCGTTGACGTTGAGGAAGCGGGTGATGCGGCCCGTCGGGGGCGCGTCCATCACCACGTAGTCGTAGACGAACCGGCCGGCCCGGTCCTTTCTGCGGACCGCCTCGCACGCCTTGCCGGTCAGCAGGACGTCCCGGACCCCGGGCGCGATGGTGGTCGCGAAGTCGATGGCGCCGAGCTTCTTCAGGGCCCGGCCGGCACCGCCCAGTTTGTAGAACATCTGGAGGTAGTCCAGAAGGGCCAGTTCGGGGTCGATGGCGAGGGCGTACACCTCCCCGCCCCCGGGAGCGACGGCGATCTTCCGCTCCTCATAAGGCAGCGCTTCGGTCTCGAAGAGCTGCGCGATGCCCTGCCGGCCCTCGACCTCGACGAGAAGCGTCCGCTTCCCCGCCGTGGCCAGGGCCAGCGCTAGGGCGGCGGCCACCGTGGTCTTGCCGGTTCCGCCCTTGCCGCTGACGACCTGGAGCCTGCTCACGTATTCGAGCGTAACCAGTCCTGGCCCGGGCTACGCGGAGGGCTGTGGACAACAGCGGATACAGTCGCCCCATGACCAAGTGGGAATACGCGACCGTACCGCTGCTCGTCCACGCCACGAAGCAGATCCTGGACACCTGGGGCGAGGACGGCTGGGAGCTCGTCCAGGTCGTGCCGGGGCCGAACCCGGAGCAGCTCGTGGCCTACCTGAAGCGGGAGAAGCAGGCGTGAGCGCGGTCGAGGCGCGCCTCGCCGAGCTGGGCATCACGCTGCCGGAGGTCGTTCCCCCGCTGGCCGCCTACCAGCCGGCCGTGCGCTCCGGCGCGTATGTCTTCACCGCCGGCCAGCTCCCGATGGTCGACGGCGCGCTGCCGATGAGCGGCAAGGTCGGCGGCGAGGTCACGCCCGAGGAGGCCAAGGAGCTGGCGCGGATCTGCGCGCTGAACGCGCTGGCCGCCGTGAAGTCCGTCACCGGCGACCTCGACCGCGTCGCGCGGGTCGTGAAGGTCGTCGGCTTCGTCGCCTCCGCCCCCGACTTCACCGGGCAGCCCGCCGTGCTCAACGGCGCCAGTGAGCTGCTCGGCGAGGTCCTCGGCGACAAGGGCGTCCACGCCCGCAGCGCGGTCGGCGTCGCGGTGCTGCCGATGGACGCGCCCGTCGAGGTCGAGATCCAGGTCGAGCTGACCGGGTCCTGACCCCGGGGCCGGGATGTTGCCGGATCGGCAACGGACCTCGCCCCCGGCGCACCGGGCGGCCCAGGATCGTCGGCGGGTGCCCGTACGGAACCGAGCGGGCACCCGGACGACACCCAGCGCCCGGGAGGCACCATGACCCAGCCCCGCCCGACCACCGCCCCCGCCCATCGTCTGGTGCCCGGCCCGGCCGGCCGGGTGCACCTCGTCGAGCAGGGCAGCGGCCCGCTGGTCCTGCTGGTGCACGGCTTCCCCGAGTCCTGGTACTCCTGGCGCCGCCAGCTGCCCGCCCTGGCCGCCGCCGGGTACCGCGCCGCCGCCCTCGACGTACGCGGCTACGGCCGCTCCTCCCGGCCCGCCGATCCGGCCGCGTACCGGATGCTCGACCTGGTGGCGGACAACGTCGCCGTCGTCGAGGCGCTCGGCGAGCGCGAGGCGGTGATCGTCGGCCACGACTGGGGCGCGACCGTCGCCGCGACCTCCGCGCTGCTGCGGCCCGACGTCTTCCGCGCGGTCGGCCTGCTGAGCGTCCCGTACACCCCGCCGGGCGGCCCGCGGCCGAGCGAGGTCTTCGCCGCGATGGGCGGCCCCGACGCGGAGCAGGAGTTCTACGTCTCGTACTTCCAGGAGCCCGGCCGCGCCGAGGCCGAGATCGAGCCCGACGTACGCGGCTGGCTCGCCGGTTTCTACGCCGCCCTGTCCGCCGGCACCCAGCCCGGACCCGGCGCCCCCGACCCGCACTTCGTGTCCCGCGGCGGCACCCTGCGCGAGCGCTTCCCGGCCGGCCGGCTGCCGTCCTGGCTCACCGAGGAGGACCTCGACGTGTACGCCGGGGAGTTCGAACGGACCGGTCTGACCGGCGCCCTGAACCGGTACCGGAACATGGACCGCGACTGGGCCGACCTCGCCGCCCACCACGGCGCCCCCGTGAAGCAGCCCGCCCTCTTCCTCGGCGGCGCCCTGGACGCCTCCACCACCTGGCTGTCCGACGCCATCGCCGCCTACCCCGCCACCCTGCCCGGTCTGACCGCGTCGCACCTGCTGGACGGCTGCGGCCACTGGCTCCAGCAGGAACGCCCCGAGGACACCAACCGGCTGCTGACCGACTGGCTGGCCGCGCTGCCCGCCTGACCGGACATCCCGGCCACTCGAACATCCGCCGGTCACCGGATAGCCTCCGGCCATGGTGAACGGGCAGTGGTACCCACCGGAGTGGCCGGACCGCATCCGCGCGCTGGCAGACGGCACCCTCACCCCCGTCGTCCCCAGACGCGCGGCCACCGTGCTGCTGCTGAGGGACCCGGGGCCGGCCGTCCACCTGCTGCGCCGCAGCACCTCCATGGCGTTCGCGGGCGGCGCGTACGCCTACCCGGGCGGCGGCGTCGACCCGCGCGACGACGACCGCGCGGTCGGCTGGGCGGGCCCCCCGCGCGCCTGGTGGGCCGAGCGGCTCGGCGTCGCGGAGAGCGCCGCGCAGGCCATCGTCTGCGCGGCCGTCCGGGAGACGTACGAGGAGGCGGGCGTCCTCCTCGCCGGGCCGGACCCGGAGTCCGTCGTCGGGGACACCACCGGTGACGGCTGGGAGGCCGACCGTGCCGCGCTGGTCGCCCGGGAGCTGTCCTTCGCGGAGTTCCTGGACCGGAGAGGACTCGTCCTGCGCTCCGATCTGCTGGGCCCGTGGGCGCGCTGGATCACCCCGGAGTTCGAGGCCCGGCGCTACGACACCTGGTTCTTCGTGGCGGCCCTCCCCGAGGGGCAGCGCACCCGCAACGCCTCCACGGAGGCCGACCGCACGGTGTGGACCACCCCGGCCGAGGCCGCCGCCGGGTACGACCGGGGCGAGCTGCTGATGATGCCGCCGACGATCGCGACGCTGCGGGCGCTGACGCCGTACGGCACGGTGGCGCAGGTGCTGGCGGGCGCGGCCGGCCGGGACCTGACGCCGGTGCTGGCGCGGGCCCGCATGGAACGCGGCGAGCTGGTGCTGTCGTGGCCGGGGCACGAGGAGTTCACCAGACACGTACCGACCACCGGCCGGGCCGTTCCGGCCACCACCACGGACCGGGCCGTTCCGGCCACCACCACGGACCGGGCCGTTCCGGCCACCACTACGGACCGGGCCGTTCCGGCCACCACCGACCGGACCGGGGGACTTCCCGCATGACCGACGCGACCGCCCTGCCCGGACAGCCGCGCGGCGGGGCGCTGAGCGGGCCCGCCACCGCGCGGGCCGTCAACGTCCTCGCGCACAACGCCTCGCCGATGACCCTGGACGGCACCAACACCTGGATCGTCGCCGAGCCGGACTCCGAGCTGGCCGTGGTGATCGACCCGGGCCCGCTGGACGACGGGCACCTGCGGCACGTCGTGGACACCGCCGGGCGGGCCGGCCGGCGCGTCGCCCTGACGCTGCTGACCCACGGGCACCCCGACCACGCCGAGGGCGCCGCCCGCTTCGCCGAGCTGACGGGGACGCGGGTGCGGGCGCTGGACCCGGCGCTGCGGCTGGGCGACGAGGGGCTGGGCGCCGGGGACGTGGTGACGGTCGGCGGCCTGGAGCTGAGGGTCGTACCGACGCCGGGGCACACCGCCGACTCGCTCAGCTTCCACCTGCCCGCCGACCGGGCGGTGCTGACCGGGGACACGGTGCTGGGGCGCGGCACGACCGTCGTCGCCCATCCCGACGGCCGGCTCGGCGACTACCTGGACTCGCTGCGGCGGCTCAGGTCGCTCACGGTCGACGACGGGGTGCGCACGGTGCTGCCGGGACACGGGCCGGTCCTGGAGGACGCCCAGGGGGCCGTGGAGTACTACCTCGCCCACCGCGCCCACCGCCTCGCCCAGGTGGAGACGGCGGTCGAGGACGGCTACCGGACGCCCGCCGAGGTCGTCGCCCACGTCTACGCGGACGTCGACCGCTCCCTGTGGCCGGCGGCGGAGCTGTCGGTACGGGCGCAGCTGGAGTACCTGGAGGAGCACGGGCTCATCCGCTGAGCCCGCGCCGGGGGTGGTGGGGCCGGGCCGGGCTCAGCGGGAGCGCTTGGCGAGCCGCTCCACGTCCAGCAGGATCACCGCGCGGGCCTCCAGGCGGAGCCAGCCGCGCTGGGCGAAGTCGGCCAGCGCCTTGTTGACCGTCTCGCGGGACGCGCCGACCAGCTGGGCCAGCTCCTCCTGCGTGAGGTCGTGCACGACGTGGATGCCCTCCTCGGACTGCACGCCGAACCGGCGGGACAGGTCCAGCAGGGCGCGGGCGACGCGGCCCGGGACGTCGGAGAAGACCAGGTCGGACATGGCGTCGTTGGTCTTGCGCAGCCGACGGGCGACGGCGCGCAGCAGCGCGGTGGCCACCTCCGGCCGCACGTTCAGCCAGGGCTGGAGGTCGCCGTGGCCGAGGCCCAGCAGCTTGACCTCGGTCAGTGCGGTGGCGGTCGCCGTGCGCGGACCCGGGTCGAACAGCGACAGCTCGCCGATCAGCTCGCCGGGGCCCACGACGGCCAGCATGTTCTCGCGGCCGTCGGGCGAGGTGCGGTGCAGCTTGACCTTGCCCTCGGTGACCACGTACAGGCGGTCGCCCGGGTCCCCCTCGTGGAACAGCGAGTCACCGCGAGCGAGGGTCACCTCACTCATGGAGGCGCGCAGCTCGGCGGCCTGCTCGTCGTCGAGCGCCGCGAAGAGCGGGTTGCGCCGCAGAACGTCGTCCACGAGTTCTCTCCTATTCGACCTGCTCAGGGGAGCTTTCTCCCCGGTGGTTCCAGGGGACCGAGGTGCCCATTGTGCGGGACGGTCCAAACAGTGTGATCTGTCACAAGGATGCCGCACTGGTGTCCCGGGGTACGCGGCAGGGGTCCAATCGGGCGCCGATCTTCGGGGCCCGGGGCGGTTGTCGGTGCCGGGCCGTAGGCTGGCCGGGTGTCCAAATCGCCGGTGAGAGCGCAGGCCGAGGGGGCTGGGCAGGTGGCTGCACGTCGTGATTCCGCTGTGGGCGAACAGAGCCCCGATGGCGGTAGGAAAACCATGAAAACGCTCCGCGGCGAGACGGCCGCCGGGAAGGCCGCCGGCGAACCCGAGGCGGGGGAGACCGCCGCCGAGAAGCCCGCCGCCAGCAAGCCGGCGGCGAAGAAGCCCGCCGCCAGGAAGCCGGTCGCCAGGAAGCCCGTCGTCGCCCCGGAGAAGGCCACCGCCACCGTCAAGGGCGCGGGCCCCGCGAAGAGCGTCGCCGCGACCTCGCCGCGCGAGGAGTCCCGTACCGCGCTGGTCCGCCGCGCCCGCCGCATCGACCGCGAGCTGGCGGAGGTCTACCCGTACGCCCACCCCGAGCTGGACTTCGAGAACCCCTTCCAGCTCCTGGTCGCCACGGTCCTGTCCGCCCAGACCACCGACCTGCGGGTCAACCAGACCACCCCGGCCCTCTTCGCCAAGTACCCCACCCCCGAGGACCTGGCCGCCGCCAACCCGGAGGAGGTCGAGGAGATCCTCCGCCCGACCGGCTTCTTCCGGGCCAAGACCCGGTCGGTCATAGGGCTGTCCAAGGCGCTCGCGGAGGAGTTCGGCGGTGAGGTCCCCGGCCGCCTGGAAGACCTGGTCAAGCTGCCCGGCGTCGGCCGCAAGACCGCCTTCGTCGTCCTCGGCAACGCGTTCGGGCGCCCCGGCATCACCGTCGACACCCACTTCCAGCGCCTGGTGCACCGCTGGCAGTGGACCACCGAGACCGACCCCGACAAGATCGAGGCCGCGGTCGGCGCCCTGTTCCCCAAGAGCGCCTGGACGGACCTCTCCCACCACGTCATCTGGCACGGCCGCCGGATCTGCCACGCCCGCAAGCCCGCCTGCGGCGCCTGCCCCATCGCCCCGCTCTGCCCGGCGTACGGCGAGGGCGAGACCGACCCCGAGAAGGCGAAGAAGCTGCTCAAGTACGAGAAGGGCGGCTTCCCCGGACAGCGGCTCAACCCGCCGCGGGCGTACCTGGACGCGGGCGGCACGCCGGCGCCGCCCCTGGGGCGTTCCTGATGCCGCACGCCCCGGCCGGGCGGGACGCCGCGCATACCGGCGCCCGGACGGCGGAACGATCTCGGGGACACCGGGCGTTGGACACGACAGAACGGGGGTGGCGATGACGCGTGCGAGCGACATGCGGGAGGTCGCGCTCGACCGGGCCGGCCTGCCCGCCTGGCTGGAGCCGGTGGCGCGGGCGGTGGACACCGTACGGCCTTCCGAGCTGAGCCGGTTCCTGCCCCCCAAGGACGGCGGCGGACGGCAGTCGGCCGTGCTGGTCCTCTTCGGGGAGGGAGAGCGCGGGCCCGAGCTGCTGCTGATGGAGCGCGCCGGTTCGCTGCGCTCGCACGCCGGACAGCCCGCCTTCCCGGGCGGCGCGCTCGACCCCGAGGACGGCGACCCGCTGGGCGACGGCCCGCTGCGCGCCGCCCTGCGCGAGGCCGAGGAGGAGACCGGGCTCGACCCGGCCGGCGTGCGCCTCTTCGGCGTGCTGCCGAAGCTGTACATCCCCGTCAGCGGTTTCGTCGTCACGCCCGTCCTGGCCTGGTGGCGTGAGCCCAGCCCGGTCGGGGTCGTCGATCCGGGCGAGACGGCCCGGGTCTTCACGGTCCCCGTGGCCGATCTCACGGACCCCGCCAACCGGGCCACCACCGTCCACCCCAGCGGCCACCGGGGTCCGGCGTTCCTGGTCGAATCGGCCCTGGTGTGGGGGTTCACGGCCGGCATCATCGACCGGCTGCTGCACTTCGCGGGCTGGGAGCGGCCCTGGGACCGCGGCCGGGAGGTCCCGCTGGACTGGCGCGCATGACAGGGTGGGCGCCGTGCCGTGCCCACCGGGGGGACGCGCCCCGGGCCCGCGAGCGGGCCGAAGTGAGCGGATCGACGAGGCGAGGCTAAGAAGCGGTGAACGTGCTGGACATCCTGTTGCTGGTCGCCGCCGTCTGGTTCGCCGTCGTCGGCTTCCGCCAGGGCTTCGTCGTCGGCATCCTGTCGGTGATCGGTTTCCTCGGCGGCGGCCTGGCCGCCGTCTACCTGCTGCCCGTCGTCTGGGACCTGCTGACGGACAACGCGGAGGTGCAGACCACGGCCGCGGTCGTCGCGGTCGTCGTCGTCATCGTCTGCGCCTCGGTCGGGCAGGCCCTCACCACCCATCTCGGCAGCAAGCTGCGCCGGCACATCACCTGGTCGCCGGCGCGCGCCCTGGACGCCACCGGCGGCGCCCTGGTCAACGTCATCGCCATGCTGCTGGTCGCCTGGCTGATCGGCTCGGCCGTCGCCGGCACCACCCTGCCGACCCTGGGCCGGGCGGTGCGCGACTCCAAGGTGCTCACCGGCGTCGCCGAGGCGCTGCCCCAGCGGGCCGACGGCTGGTTCACCGACTTCTCCTCCATCCTCGCGCAGAACGGCTTCCCGCAGGTCTTCAGCCCGTTCTCCGACGAGCCGATCGCCGACGTCGACCCGCCCGACCCGGCGCTCGCCCGGAGCGCCGTCGCGGTGCGCGCCCAGCGCTCCATCGTCAAGGTCGTCGGCACCGCCACCGGGTGCGGCAAGGTGCTGGAGGGCACCGGCTTCGTCTTCGGCGAGCGCCGCGTGATGACCAACGCGCACGTCGTGGGCGGCGTCGACGAGCCCACCGTCCAGATAGGCGGCGAGGGCCGCACGTACGACGCGACGGTCGTCCTCTACGACTGGCGGCGCGACATCGCCGTCCTCGATGTGCCGGACCTGCGGGCGCCGGTGCTGCGGTTCGCCGAGGAGGACGCGCGGGTCAACGAGGGCGCCATCGTGGCCGGTTTCCCGGAGAACGGGTCGTACGACGTCCGGGCGGCGCGGCTGCGCGGGCGCATCACGGCCAAGGGGCCGGACATCTACCACCGGGGCACCGTCGGCCGCGACGTCTACTCGCTCTACGCGACCGTGCGTCAGGGCAACTCGGGCGGACCGCTGCTCACCCCGGACGGCGAGGTCTACGGGGTGGTGTTCGCCAAGTCCCTCGACGACCCGGACACCGGGTACGCGCTCACCGTGGACGAGATCCAGCAGGACATCGCCCAGGGACGGACCGCCAACCAGCAGGTGGACAGCGACAGCTGCGCGCTGTGACCGACCGGCCTGCGGGCCCGGCGGCGGCTCAGTCGCGGGAGTGGCGCAGGCGCACGGAGACCCAGCGGGCGCGGCGGCGCAGGATACGCGGAATCCCCACCACCCTCAGCTCCGTGCCCGGCATGGGCGGGGCGCCGCCTAGCTGGTGGGGGCTCGGACCGCTCGTGGAGCGGCGGGTGCGTGGTGCGTCACTGTAGTCGTGCGTCCAGCCCATACCCCGACGTGTGCCCCCGCCCCAAGGTCCATAACCGCTCAGGAGACGTCCAATTGGCCTATGCGGCGGGCATGTGGCCGTCCGGGGGACGCGGGGCCCGGTCCGGGGCACCGGGCGCGTCGCTTCGGTCACCGATCGGGTTCGGGGTCCTTCAGCCAATTGATCAGTTCGGTGGAGAAAGCGACCGGGTCTTCCTCGTGGGGGAAGTGGCCGAGCCCGTCGAACAGCCGCCAGCGGTAGGGGGCTTCGACGTACTCCCCGGAACCGGCCGCGCTCCGGGTGCGCGTCACCGGGTCGAGCGAGCCGTGCAGATGCAGCGTCGGCACCCGCACCGGCCGCTTCATGCGCCGGTTGAACTGGATGCCGTCGGGCCGGGCCAGGGAGCGCACCATCCAGCGGTACGGCTCGATCGAGCAGTGCGCCGTGGACGGGACGCACAGGGCGCGGCGGTAGACCTCCACCGCGTCGTCCTCCGGCGGGCGGGGCCCGGACCACTGCCGGATCAGCTTCCCGACCAGCGCGCCGCCGTCGGCGGTGAGCTGCCGCTCGGGGATCCAGGGGCGCTGGAAGCCCCAGATGTAGGAGTTGGCGCGGGTCTGCCGGGCGTCCCGCAGCATCGCCGAGCGCCAGCGGCGCGGATGCGGCATCGAGGCCACCGCGAGCCGCCGGACCAGTTTGGGGCGCATCGTGGCGGCCGTCCACGCCAGATAGCCGCCGAGGTCGTGGCCGACCAGCGCGGCGTCCGGCTCGCCGAGCGAGCGGATCACGCCGGTGATGTCCAGGGCCAGACCGGCGGGGTCGTAGCCGCGCGGGGTGCGGTCGCTGCCGCCGACGCCGCGCAGATCCATCGCGACCGCGCGGAAGCCCGCGTCGGCGAGCGCGCCGAGCTGGTGCCGCCAGGTCCACCAGAACTGCGGGAAACCGTGGAGCAGCAGCACCAGCGGCCCGTCACCCAGCTCGGCGATGTGGAACCGGGCGCCGTTGGCGGCGACGTCACGGTGGGTCACCTCGCGTCCGTCCGGCAGGGCCGGCAGTACGGGGGAGGCAGGCTGCGCCGGGGGAGGGGCGGGGTCCGTCATGAGGACGAGCGTGCCACAGCCTCGACGGCCGCGGGGGACCGGTCCGCGGCCCGGCCCTTGCCCAGGGCCCTGGCCCCGTCCGCGGCGCCCGGCTCGGCCGGTTCGGGACGCGGGTGCGGCTTCGCGTTCTGCAGGACGCCCGCGGACCGCTTGACGGAAGCGGCCACCTTCTGCGGGCCCTTGCCCTTCTTCGCCTTCTTCGCGAAGACCACGCCGATCAGCGCGAGGACGACGGCGACGAGCACGTTCGCCGCGAAGGAGAGCAGGAAGCAGATCGCGAGGTTCCAGTGGCTCCAGGTGCGGATGCCGTAGGCCAGGGCGAAGTTCAGCATCGGGAGCGAGAACATCAGCAGGGCGCCCGCCAGGGAGAACGCGCCGCCACTGGTGGCGCCGCGCTTGACGTCCTGCTTGAGCTGCGCCTTGGCCAGGGCGATCTCGTCGTGCACGAGCGCCGACATTTCGGTGGTCGCCGAGGCGAACAGCTGGCCGATGCTGCGTTCGCTGCCGACCGGGCTGCCGTCGGGTGCGCTCATCGCGGTCTCCCTCTTGTGCTTCGCTGCGGACTCTTCGCGTACGGTGCTGTCTTCTGTACCGTCTCGTCAGATCATGCCGGACGGCCGCCCTCCTCGCCTGCCCCGCCCGTCACTTCGGCAAGCCGCGCGGCCTCCTGCTCCCGGGCGATCCTGCGGTGTTCGGCCGCCTTCCGCTCGTGGATGGCGGCCATCCGCAGGTGGTACGCCGGGTCGTCCTGCTCGTACACGTCGGGGACGCCGCTGAGGTCCTCGTCGCGTTCCTCGGTCTCCCACAGGGCGCGGTACTTGGCGTTCCGCAGCCGCAGCAGCACCGTGGCGGCCAGCGCGGCGATGACGGAACCGGTCAGGACGGCGGCCTTCACCTCGCCGGTCAGGACGTCCTGGCCCTCGAAGGCCAGTTCGCCGATGAGCAGCGACACGGTGAAGCCGATGCCGGCCAGGGTGGCCACCGCGAACACGTCCGCCCAGGCCAGGTCGTCGCTGAGCGAGGCCCGGGTGAAGCGGGCGGTCAGCCAGGTGCCGCCGAAGATGCCGAGCGTCTTGCCGACGACGAGGCCGAGGACCACGCCGAGCGTCTCCGGCCGGGTGAACACGTCCGCGAGCGCGTCGCCCGAGACGGAGACACCTGCGCTGAACAGGGCGAACACCGGCACTGCCAGCCCCGCCGACAGGGGGCGTACGAGGTGCTCGATCCGCTCGCCCGGGGAGCGCTCCTCACCCTCGTGGCGGTGGCAGCGCAGCATCAGGCCCATGGCGACGCCGGCGATCGTGGCGTGGATGCCGCTGTTGTACATCAGCGCCCAGACGACGAGGCCCAGCGGGACGTACACGTACCAGCCCCGTACACCCGTGCGCAGCAGCAGCCAGAAGACGGCGAGGCCGGCGACCGCGCCGCCGAGCGCGGCGAAGTCGAGGGAGTCGGTGAAGAAGACCGCGATGATCAGGATGGCGAACAGGTCGTCGACGACGGCGAGGGTGAGCAGGAAGGCCCGCAGGGCGCTGGGCAGGGAGGTGCCGATGACGGCGAGCACGGCCAGCGCGAAGGCGATGTCGGTGGCGGTGGGCACGGCCCAGCCGGCCAGGGAGCCGCCGCCGGCGGTGCTGGTGAGGGTGTAGACGAGCGCGGGGGCGGCCATGCCGCACAGGGCGGCCACCACCGGCAGCGCGGCGGCCCTCGGGTCCTTCAGGTCCCCGGCGACCAGCTCGCGTTTCAGCTCGATGCCGGCGACGAAGAAGAAGACCGCGAGCAGTCCGTCGGCGGCCCAGTGCGCGATCGAGAGGTCCAGGCCGAGGGCGGCGGGGCCGAGGTGGAAGTGGCTGACGTTCTCGTAGCTGTGACCCAGGGCCGGTACGTTCGCCCAGATCAGCGCGGCGATCGCGGCGGCGAGGAGGAGGACGCCGCCGACCGTCTCGGTGCGCAGCGCGTCCGCGAGGTAGGTCCGCTCCGGGAAGGAGAGACGGCCGAGGAGCTTGCGGGGCGTGGACACGGTGGGGCCTTTCCGGTCGGTGAGCAAGTCGGTGAGCAGCACGAATCGTGTGCCGACCAGACTTCCCGGCGCCCCATGCGGTTCTTGTGCGGTTGTGGGTCTCGTGTGGTTCTTGACGTTCTTCTTACCTTAACCGGACAGGGGCACCCGGCGCGCCGGATGCCCCCGCGGTCGCCGCGGTACGGGTCAGTCCTCGCTCGGTGCCGCCGGCAGCTTGGACTGGATGAGGTCCATGACCGTGGAGTCGGTCAGCGTGGTCACGTCCCCGAGCTGGCGGTTCTCCGCCACGTCGCGCAGCAGGCGGCGCATGATCTTGCCGGAGCGGGTCTTGGGCAGCTCGGCGACCGGCAGGACGCGCTTGGGCTTGGCGATCGGGCCGAGGGCGGCGCCGACGTGGTCGCGGAGCTGGCCGACCAGTTCCGCCGTCTCCGCCGCCGTGCCACGCAGGATGACGAAGGCGACGATGGCCTGCCCGGTGGTCTCGTCGGCGGCGCCGACCACGGCCGCCTCGGCGACCGCGGGGTGGGAGACGAGGGCGGACTCGACCTCGGTGGTGGAGATGTTGTGCCCGGAGACCAGCATCACGTCGTCGACCCGGCCGAGCAGCCAGATGTCGCCGTCGTCGTCCTTCTTGGCGCCGTCCCCGGCGAAGTACCGGCCTTCGAAGCGGGACCAGTACGTGTCGAGGAAGCGCTGGTCGTCGCCCCAGATGGTGCGCAGCATCGACGGCCACGGCTCGGTGAGGACCAGGTAGCCGCCCCCGCCGTTCGGCACCTCGTTCGCCTCGTCGTCGACGACGGTGGCGGAGATGCCGGGCAGCGGGGTCTGGGCGGAGCCGGGCTTGGCCGCGGTGACGCCCGGCAGCGGGGAGATCATCATCGCGCCGGTCTCGGTCTGCCACCAGGTGTCGACGACGGGGGTGGTGTCCGCGCCGATGTTCTTGCGGTACCAGACCCACGCCTCGGGGTTGATCGGCTCGCCGACCGAGCCCAGCACCCGCAGGCTGCTGAGGTCGAACTTGGCGGGGATGTCGTCGCCCCACTTCATGAACGTCCGGATCGCGGTGGGCGCCGTGTAGAGGATCGTGACGCCGTACTTCTGCACGATCTCCCAGAAGCGGCCCTGGTGCGGGGTGTCGGGCGTGCCCTCGTACATGACCTGCGTGGCGCCGTTGGCCAGCGGGCCGTAGACGATGTACGAGTGCCCGGTGACCCAGCCGACGTCGGCGGTGCACCAGTAGACGTCGGTCTCCGGCTTGAGGTCGAAGACCGCCCAGTGGGTGTACGCGGTCTGCGTCAGGTAGCCGCCGGAGGTGTGCAGGATGCCCTTGGGCTTCCCCGTCGTACCGGACGTGTACAGGATGAACAGCGGGTGCTCGGCGTCGAACGCCTCCGGCGTGTGCTCGGCGGACTGCCGGTCGACGGTCTCGTGCCACCACGTGTCGCGGGAGTCGTCCCAGGCGACGTCCTGGCCGGTGCGGCGGACGACGAGGACGTGCTCCACGGTGCCCGCGCGCTCGACGGCCTCGTCGACGGCCGGCTTGAGCGCGGAGGGCTTGCCGCGCCGGTACCCGCCGTCGGAGGTGATGACGACCCGGGCGTCGGCGTCCTGGATGCGGGTGGCGAGGGCGTCCGCCGAGAAGCCGCCGAAGACCACCGAGTGCGCGGCGCCGATGCGGGCGCAGGCCAGCATCGCGATCGCCGTCTCCGGGATCATCGGCATGTAGACGGCGACCCGGTCGCCCTTGCGCACACCCAGCTCCAGCAGGGCGTTGGCGGCCTTGGAGACCTCGTCCTTGAGCTGGGCGTAGGTGATGGCGCGGCTGTCGCCGGGCTCGCCCTCGAAGTGGATGGCGACCCGGTCGCCGTGGCCGGCCTCGACATGGCGGTCGACGCAGTTGTACGCGACGTTCAGCTCGCCGTCCTTGAACCACTTGGCGAACGGCGGGTTCGACCAGTCGAGCGTCTCGGTCGGCTCCTTCGCCCAGGTCAGCCGGCGGGCCTGCTCGGCCCAGAAGCCGAGCCTGTCAGCCTTGGCCTGTTCGTACGCCTCTGCCGTGACGTTGGCGTTCGCGGCCAGGTCGGCGGGCGGCGCGAACCTGCGGTTCTCACGCAGCAGGTTGGCCAGGCTTTCGTTGCTCACGACATCTCCCTTTCTCAGGGTTGTCCGCTGTGTCCCGGGCCACAGCTCATCAGACGGCCTGGCCGATGACAAGGGTCGTCCGGGAAATTGGTGTAGACCTGTTGGCGGGCGGGCCTCGCTCCGGAGCCCGGTGTCGCCCGGGCTCATCCGTACCCACGGACGCCGGGCGTCCGGAGTTCAGCCTTTCCCCGCTTCCCGCAGGTCACACCCAGCGGTCAGACGGGCCGGTCCGCCTCACCCCGGGTGGCGCGGCCCGCCGCCGGGGCCGGCCCGTCCACCCCCGGCCCAGGGGCGTCCGCCTCCCGTACGGGGTCGTCCGCTCCCCCCGTCGGGTCGTCGTCCGCCTCCCGTACCGGGTCGAAGACCTCCGCACCGGACGCGTCGGTGAGCAGGTACGACTGGGCCTCGCTCACGTGGAAGTACATGCCGTGCAGCTCCAGCGTGCCCTCCCGCAGGCCGCGGGCGACGGCCTCGTGAGCGCGCAGGTGCTCCAGCTGCTGGACCACGTTGGTCAGACAGAGCAGCTCGGCGGCGTCGGCGGGCCGGCGCCCGGCCAGCGGGGCCCAGGAGCCGTCGTCCTCGGTCATCCGCGCCACGCTCGGCTGCCCGTGCCGCAGCCAGCGCTTCAACGGCGTCTGCGCGCCCCCGGGTTCGGAACCGAGCAGCGCCTGCATGGCGCCGCACCCGGAGTGGCCGCACACGGTGATGGACCGGACCTTGAGCACCTCCACGGCGTACTCGATCGCGGCGGCCACCGAGTCGTCGCCGCTCTCCGCGCCGGGCAGCGGGACGAGGTTGCCCACATTGCGCACCGTGAAGAGGTCGCCGGGACCGCTGGAGGTGATCATCGAGGTGACCAGCCGGGAGTCGGCGCAGGTCAGGAAGAGCTGGGAGGGCTGCTGGCCTTCCCGGGCCAGCCGGGCCAGCTCACCGCGGACCAGCGGGGCGGTGTTGCGCTGGAAGACGCTGATGCCGCGGGCGAGCGCGCGGCCGCCGGCCTCCTCGCCCGTCTCCCCGGGGCCGCCGGACGGGGAGGTGGACTGCGGGGGGTCGCACTGGTGGTTGCGCCAGGCCGTCCAGGGGCGGCAGCGGCAGTTCCCGTCGTCGTCGGCGGGTTCGGAGATGCGGGTGCCGGGCCGGCGGCCGGTGACGTCGACGGAGCCGCCCCGCGCGGTGTGCGTCTTCTGCCAGTCCTGGAGCGTCTCGAAGGCGGCGTGGTCCATGAACGAGCCGTCCAGCTCCACGACGGTGTCCACGCCCTGCGGCACCTGGTGCAGCGCGCGGCTGAGCCGGGGCACCGCGAGGAACGTCAACTGGCCCCGCACATGGACGTGGTGGACTCCGTCCGCCTCGTCGTGGGTGATCCGGGTGCGGGTCAGGCGGTGCAGGGCGACGCCGACGGCGACGGCGATGCCCAGCGCGACACCCTCCAGGACGCCGAGGAGCACGACGCCCGCGGTGGTGACCGCGTAGACCAGCACCTCACGGTGGCGGGTGACCGTGCGGATGTGGTTCAGCGACACCATCTGGATGCCGACGGCCATGACCAGCGCGGCGAGCGAGGCGAGCGGGATCAGTTCGAGCACCGGGACCAGCAGCAGCGTGGCGATCACCACGAGGACGCCGTGCAGCATCGTGGAGTTCCGGCTGACCGCGCCCGCGTTCACGTTGGCCGTGCTGCGGACGGCGACGCCCGCGATGGGCAGCCCGCCGAGCGCGCCGGAGACGATGTTCGACGCGCCCTGGCCGAGCAGTTCGCGGTCGAGGTCGGAGCGCGCGACCTGTCCGGACAGGTCGGTGCGGGCGGCGACCAGCTTGTCCACGGCGACCGCGCCGAGCAGCGACTGCACGCTGCACACCAGGGTGATGGTGAGGACGGCGGCGACGACGCCGAGGACCGGTCCGTCGGGCAGGGCCGCCAGGGCGTGGCTGCTCCAGGACGGCAGGTCCACCTTGGGCAGCCGCAGGCCCAGCAGGGCGGCGACCGCGGTGGCCCCGGTCACGGCGACGAGCGGGGCCGGCAGGACGCGCAGCAGCTTGCCGACCCGGCCGGGCAGCCGCGGCCAGAGCAGCAGGAGCCCGAGGGTCAGCGCGCTCGCCGACACGTCGGCCGCGTGCAGGCCGGCCAACTGGGCGGGCAGCGCCCGCAGGTTGGCCGGGACGGAGGACTGGGGGCTGCCGCCCAGGACGATGTGGAGCTGGGCGACGGCGATGGTGACGCCGATGCCGGCCAGCATGCCGTGCACGATGGCCGGGCTGACGGCGAGCGCCGAGCGGGCCACGCGCAGGCAGCCGAGGCCGAGTTGGGCGAAACCGGCGACGATGGTGATGGCGCAGGTCGCGCGCCATCCGTACTGCTGGATGAGGTCGGCGGTGACCACCGTCAGGCCGGCGGCCGGGCCGCTGACCTGAAGCGGGCAGCCGCCGAGCCGGCCGACGACGATGCCGCCCACGGCGGCGGCGACGAGGCCGGCCTGGAGCGGGGCGCCGGTGGCGAGGGCGATGCCCAGGGACAGGGGGAGCGCGATCAGGAAGACCGCGATCGAGGCCGACACGTCGGCACCGGCGACGCGGAAGCGGCGCGGGCCCGACGGCGGGCTGTGGGGCGGGCGTACGCGATCGGAACGGTCCGAGTCGGTACGGATGGGAACGCAGGCAGACATGTTTTTCCCGTCTCCTCCGGGGCTGCGCGGTCGCGTTGCGTGGGGGGCCCGCACGGGGCGGGGTCGGTCGCGGCCGTGGGTCACGGCGTACAGCGGCGGGATGCTCCAGCGCGCCGTAATGCTCGCGCTGAGTAAATGGATCGTAATGCAAAGTAAAGGCCAGGAATAGTTTTTACCCTCATATGGAGCAATAAGCCGCTCGTGAGGGTGAATGCGTCATTTCATCGGCTTGTCGTACTAATTCCTTCTCGGTCCCGTGCGACCTTGTCGGCGCCGGCGGCCCCCGGCACGGCTTCGCGCGCCCGGTTCGCGCGGTCCGGTCCGGGCGGTCGGCACACACCCGACATCGCCGCCATCGGCGGTGGCCCGAGAGAAGGAAGAAGGTGGGCGCATTGGCCGCCACCCACAGGATCGCCGCGGGCGCCGTGATCGCCGCGGTCTGCGCCGCGTCGCTCGCCGGCTGCGGAACGGAGGGTTCCGACGAAGGCGCGCACGGCCCGAAGGCCAAGCAGGCCCCGGCCGCCCCGAAGAACGCGGTCCGGCTGATCGGGGACGGCTCCACCGCCTACACCGGCGCACAGCCGCACCTGCCCAGACCCGAGCGGCTCAAGCCGGGTCAGAAGCCGCCGCAGTTCGTGGTGTTCTCCTGGGACGGCGCGGGCGAGGACAGCCAGAAGCTGTTCTCCCACTTCCGCGCGGTGGCCAAGAAGAACAACGCGACGATGACGTACTTCCTCAGCGGCGTCTATCTGCTGCCGGAGGAGAAGCGCGACCTGTACCGGCCGCCGCAGCACTCCCCGGGCCGCTCCGACATCGGCTTCGGCGACGGGCGGAGCATCGCCGACACGGTGGAGCAGCTCCGCCTCGCCTGGCAGGAGGGCAACGAGATCGGCACCCACTTCAACGGCCACTTCTGCGGCGCCGACGGCGGTGTCGGCGAGTGGTCGGTCGAGGAGTGGAAGGAGGAGATCCGCCAGGCCAAGCAGTTCGTGAAGACCTGGAAGAGCACCACCGGGTCGGCCAAGGCGGCGCCGCTGCCCTTCGACTACGACAAGGAGCTGATCGGCGCCCGCACCCCCTGCCTGGAGGGCCGGAAGAACTTCACGAAGGCCGCCGCCGAGCTGGGTTTCCGCTATGACAGCAGCGGGGTCAACAACCAGGTCTGGCCCCAGAAGAAGAACGGCCTGTGGGACCTGTCCATGCAGCTCGTGCCCTTCCCCGGTCACTCCTACGAGCAGCTCACCATGGACTACAACTTCATGGTCAACCAGTCGGGCGCCACCACCCAGGGCGACCCGTCCCTGCACGAGTACTGGGGCGACCAGATGCGCGACGGCCTCCTCCAGGGCTTCCGGCGCGCCTATGACGGCAACCGCGCCCCGCTGATCATCGGCAACCACTTCGAAAGCTGGAACGGCGGCACGTACATGCGCGCCGTCGAGGAGGTCGTCGAGGAGGTGTGCACCAAGAAGGACGTGCGCTGCGTCTCCTTCCGGCAGCTCGCCGACTGGCTGGACGCCCAGGACCCCGGCACCCTGCGCAAGCTGCGCGGCCTCGGCGTCGGCGAGGCCCCGAAGCAGGGCTGGACGTCCTACCTGTCGGCCGGCCCGGCCCCGGCCCCCAAGGGCGTTCCCGGGGCACCGGCCCAGCGGGGATGACGGCCCGGCTACTGTCGTACTCATGAGTACGACAGGTGCGGCCGCCGATCCCCTCGCGGCCCTGGGCGCACTGCCCGGCGTGGCCGAGTCCGTGGAGTCCGTGCGCAAGGCCGTGGACCGGGTGTACGGCCACCGGGTCATGCGCCGCCGCAGCAACGAGATCACCTCCGAGGCGGCGCTGCGCGGCGCGCGCGGCTCGGCGGCGCTCTCCGGCGCCGACTGGGCCCTGGAGGAGGTGCGCCGCCGTACCGATTTCAGCGGCGACGGCGAGGCGCGCACGGTGGGCGCGGCGCTGCGGCTGACCGCCGAGGCGGGGCAACTGCTCTCCGTGTGGCGGCAGTCGCCGCTGCGGGTGCTGGCCCGGCTGCACCTGGTGGCGGCGGCCGACAAGGCCGACCGGGTGGGGCGCCCCCGGCAGGCCGGTGAGCCGGTCGACGAGCCGCTGATCGGGCTGCCGCTGCCGGACGCCGAGGAGGCGCACGGCCGGCTGGAGGGGCTGGCCGGGCTGATCGTCGCGGGCAGTGCGGCGCCGGCGCTGGTGCGGGCCGCCGTGGTCCACGGCGAGCTGCTCGCGCTGCGCCCGTTCGGCTCCCACAACGGTCTGGTCGCGCGCGCGGCCGAGCGGATCGTCCTGGTCGGCAGCGGCCTGGACCCCAAGTCGGTCTGCCCCGCCGAGGTCGGCCACGCCGAGCTGGGCCGGGACGCCTACCTGGCTGCCCTGGACGGCTATGTCTCCGGCACCGAGGAGGGCATGGCCGCCTGGATCAGCCACTGCGGCGAGGCGGTCGCCCTGGGGGCACGTGAGTCGACGGCCGTCTGCGAGGCGCTTCAGCGCGGGGCGGCGTAGCCGGACACGGGGTGCGGCGGTACGGACATCCGTACCGCCGCCGCCATGCTCACCGGGTTACCAAGCGTCCTCGCTGTGTCGCCCATCAGGTCGGGAACTTCGCCCGTCACCTGGTGCGGCTGGCCCGTAATCGACGGGTCGACGTCGCGTGGGTGCCCGATGACCATGCTCGGTCCGTGGGGCCGTGTGCGTGGGTAAGGGTGATCCTCTCGGACGCCCTTGGTCTCGCGGGCCGTTGAGTCCTTTGTACTCCGGGCGGCGGGCCAGGGGAAGTGGTGCCCGCACTTCTTTACTTTTGGCTTCAAATGTACGTTTACGTACTTCAGGGGCGAACCGCCTGCGACGGAGGGGCGGACCGGGGTCAGGCCGCCGTCGCGGCACGCCGCCGCCCCGCGTACCAGACCAGCCCCGCCGTGGCCGCCGCGGCGCCTATCGCGGCGGCGGCGACCAGGACCGGACGGGCCGGCACGGAGAGGCCGGGGATGCGCTGCTTGAGCCGGACCGGCCGGTGGAAGTCGAGGACCGGCCACTCGCGCGCGAGTGCCTCGCGGCGCAGCGCCCGGTCCGGGTTCACGGCGTGCGGACGGCCGACCGCCTCCAGCATCGGCAGGTCGGTGGCCGAATCGCTGTAGGCGTAGCAGCGGGCGAGGTCGTATCCCTCGGAGGCGGCCAGTTCCCTGATCGCCTCGGCTTTCGTCGGACCGTAGGCGTAGTACTCCACCTCCCCGGTGAAGCACCCGTCGTCGCCGACCACCATGCGGGTGGCCACCACCCGGTCGGCCCCGAGCAGCGCGCCGATCGGCTCGACGACCTCGGCGCCCGACGTGGAGACGATCACCACGTCACGGCCGGCCGTGTGGTGCTCCTCGATGAGGGAGGCGGCCTCGTCGTAGATGATCGGGTCGATCAGGTCGTGCAGCGTCTCGGCGACCAGCTCCTTGACCTGCCCGACGTTCCACCCCCGGCAGAGCGCGGACAGGTAGGTGCGCATCCGCTCCATCTGGTCGTGGTCGGCGCCGCCCGCGAGGAAGACGAACTGGGCATATGCGGTACGCATGACGGCCCTGCGGTTGATCAGGCCGCCTTGGTAGAAGGACTTGCTGAACGTCAGCGTGCTCGACTTCGCAATGACCGTCTTGTCCAGGTCGAAGAAGGCGGCGGTTCGGGGTGACGAGTGGGGCGAGGAGTGGTTTTCCACGCCCTGAGCATAGGCGCACCCCATTCGGCGTACCGTGGGGCGTGTGGGTTTGCTTGAGAAGGCTCTCGGGTACACCATGGAAGTCACGGATCGTTCGCGACCGTGCTAACCCGGCCCGACTCCTCCCCCCCCGAGTCGGCCGTGGAGACGACCCCCGCTCTCCCCCCCGGCGGGGGTCGTCGCATGTCCGGGTGGGTTTTCGTCTGGCGCCAGGGCCCCGGGCCCGCTCCTTCTCCGATCATGCCGGGTGAAGCTCCTTGATCACCCCCCGTGACCGTGGGTAGTCGACGGGCTGCTCTGTGGAAGTCGTGTCCGGAGCGCGTGGACCTCACCGGTATGGGTGACGGCGATATTCACAATCGTCGAGTTGTCCACAGTTATCGACCAAGATCCACACGATTTCCCGGTTCGCTGCACTGTGATTCCCACGCGTCCCGGTCGCGCCGAGTTCACGGCCGCTTCCGTTTGCGGGACGCCCGCGGCCGGTTTCCGCCGGCCGCTCGAATGAGGACCGGTCTCCGGTTCTTCACGAGTCCGGGAATCGCGGGCCCCACGGGCCGCGCGAGACGCCGCCGAGGGGGATACGCCACATGACCGGAACCGACGCGCACGACCCGCCCGCCGTCACCGGACGGCAGAGCGGACCGCTGATCGTCACCGAGGACCCCGGCCTGCTCGACGACCTGCTGCGCCTGTGCGCGGCGGCCGGCGCCACACCCGAGGTGCACCCCTCGGTGCCCGGACACCGGAGCGGCTGGGAGGCCGCGCCGCTCGTCCTGGTCGGGGACGACGCCGCCCGCCGGGTGCGCGGCGCGCCCCGCAGACGGGGCGTCGTGCTGGTCGGGCACGACCAGGACGACCCCGGCGTGTGGCGGCGCGCCGTGGAGATCGGCGCCGACCACGTCCTGATGCTGCCCGACGGCGAGCAGTGGCTGGTCGACCGCATCGCCGATGTCGCCGAGGGCGCCGGCCGGCCCGCGCTCACCGTCGGCGTCATCGGCGGCCGGGGCGGCGCCGGCGCCTCCACCCTGGCCTGCGCGCTCGCCGTCACCGCCGCCCGGCGGGGGCTGCGCACCCTGCTGGTGGACGCCGACCCCCTGGGCGGCGGACTGGACGTGCTGCTCGGCGGCGAGACCACCGAGGGGCTGCGCTGGCCCGCGTTCGCCGCCTCGCGCGGCCGGGTCGGCGGCGGCGCCCTGGAGGAGTCGCTGCCCGCACTGCACTCCCTGCGGGTGCTCAGCTGGGACCGCGGCGACCGGGTCGCCGTGCCGCCCCAGGCGGTCCGCGCGGTGCTCGCCGCCGCACGGCGCCGGGGCGGGGCGGTCGTCGTGGACCTGCCGCGCCGGATCGACGACGGGGCGGCGGAGGTCCTCGCCCAGCTCGACCTCGGGCTGCTGGTCGTCCCCGCCGAACTGCGGGCGGTCGCGGCGGCCGGGCGGGTCGCCTCCGCCGTCGGCCTGGTCCTGCGCGACCTGCGGGTCGCGGTGCGCGGGCCGTACGCGCCGGGGCTGGACGACCGGGAGGTGGCCGGGCTGCTCGGGCTGCCCCTGGCCGGTGAGGTCCCCACCGAGCCCGGCCTGCCGCGCGCCCAGGAGGGCGGGCGGCCGCCGGGGACCGCCGTCCGCGGACCGCTGGCGCGCTTCTGCCGGGATTTCTGGGAGCGGGCGCTGACCGAGACGGAGGCGGGGACGCCATGAGGACGCCGGAGCGGGGTGGTGGCGAAGGCGGGACGGAGCTGCCCGGGTGGGCCGGTGACGGGCGGGAACCGGAGCGGGGCGCGGGCATGCCGGCGGCGCTGCTGGACGGCGTACGGCGCCGGCTCGCGGAGGACGGCGCGGAACCGACGCCCGCGCGGGTGGCGCAGGCCCTGCGCGCACAGGGGCGGGTGCTCGGCGACGCCGAGGTCCTCGGCACGGCCGAGCGGCTCCGGTCCGAGCTGGTCGGCAGCGGGCCGCTGCAACCGCTGCTCGCCGACCCCTCGGTGACCGACGTCCTGGTGTCCGCCCCGGACCGGGTCTGGGTGGACCGGGGCGGCGGACTGGAGCTGACCGCCGTGTCCTTCCCGGACGCCGGGGCCGTGCGGCGGCTCGCGCGGCGGCTCGCCGCCGTCGCCGGACGCCGCCTCGACGACGCCCGGCCGTGGGTGGACGCCCGGCTCCCCGACGGGACCCGGCTGCACGCGGTGCTGCCACCGGTCGCCGTCGGGTGCGCCTGCCTGTCGCTGCGGGTGGTACGGCCACGCGCGTTCACGCTGGACGAGCTGGTCGCGGCCGGGACCGTGCCGCCGGGCGGGGACCGGGTGCTGCGGGCACTGCTGGACGCCCGGCTGTCCTTCCTGGTCAGCGGCGGTACGGGCAGCGGCAAGACCACGCTGCTGAGCGCCTTGCTCGGCCTGGTCGGCGCGGGGGAGCGGATCGTGCTCGCCGAGGACTCCGCCGAACTGCGGCCGGACCATCCGCACGTCGTACGGCTGGAGGCCCGACCGGCCAACCAGGAGGGCGCCGGCCTGGTGACGCTGGAGGACCTGGTACGCCAGGCGCTGCGGATGCGGCCCGACCGGCTGGTCGTCGGGGAGGTGCGCGGGGCCGAGGTGGTCCATCTGCTGGCGGCGCTCAACACCGGGCACGAGGGCGGCTGCGGCACGGTCCACGCCAACGCCGCCGCGGACGTGCCGGCCCGGCTGGAGGCGCTCGGTACCGCCGCCGGCCTGGACCGGGCCGCGCTGCACAGCCAGCTCGCCGCCGCGCTGTCGGTGGTCCTGCACCTCGTCCGCGACCGCACCGGGCGGCGGCGGATCGCGGAGGTGCGGGTGCTGGAGAGGGACGCGTCGGGGCTGGTGCGGACCGTGCCGGCGCTGCGGTGGGGCGAGGCGGCGTTCGTGCGGGAACGGGGCTGGGAGCGGCTCAGGGAGCTGCTGGGCGAGGAGTGCGGGGGCGTGGACGGTGCGGCATCGGGGCCGGGGTCTGAGGTGGGGTCGAAGCCGGGGCCGGAGTCGGAGTCGGGGTTCAAGCCGGGGGCGGGTTCGGGCCCCCGCTCGGGTGCGGGCCAGTGGGGAGGGGGAGCCGATGGGCGGCGTGGGTGACGTGTCGACGACCGCGGCGGCCCTGGCCTGCCTCGGGGGCGCGGTGTGGGCGGCCGGTGGACGGCGCTCCGGGGCCCGGCGGGTGCGCCTGCTGGTCGCCGGGGGCGGGGCGGCCGGGACCGGTTCGCCGGGCCGCTCGGGGGCTGCCGGGCCCGGAGCGCCACCCGCGCCGTGGGCGAGCGAGGGGCTGCGCCTGCTCCGTGGGCGGCTGCGGCCCGAGTGGTGGTCCCCGGTGGCGGGGCTGGCGCTGGCGGTACTGGGAGCGTCGTTCCTGCCGCTCGTCGTGGGAGCGGCGGGGGTGCCGGTGCTGTGCCGGGTCCGGCGGGCGGGCCGGGCACGGCGGACCCGGGACCGGCGGCAGGACGCGGTGATCGCGCTGTGCGCGGTCCTCGCCGGGGAGGTACGGGCCGGACGGCAGCCGGGGGAGGCGCTGCTGTGCGCCGCGCGGGAGTCCGGCGGGCTCGGTGAGGGGCAGGCCGCGGTGCTGGCGGCCGCCCGGTTCGGCGGGGACGTCCCGGGCGCGCTCGGGGCGGCGGCCCGGCAGCCGGGTGCCGAGGGGCTGCGGGGACTCGCCGCGTGCTGGCGGGTGGCCGTCGACCAGGGCGCCGGTCTCGCGGCCGGTCTGGACCGGCTCGCGGACGCGCTGCGCGCCGAACGGGACCTGCGGGCCGACCTGCGCGCCCAGTTGGCCGGGGCCCGTGCCACGGCCGTGATGCTGGCCGGTCTGCCGGCCGTGGGCCTGCTGTTCGGGGCGGTGCTCGGGGCCGACCCGCTGCGCGTCCTGCTGCACAGCGGAGCGGGACTGGGCTGTCTGCTGGCCGGCGGCGTACTGGAAGGGCTCGGGATGTGGTGGGTGAGCCGGATCGTGCGGCGGGCGGAGGCACAGGCGTGAACGGGGAGTTCGTCCACAGCCTGGGGACGGCCGTGGCACCCCTGCTGCTCGCCGCGTGGCTGGTGCGGTGGGCGTGCGCCGTACGGCGGGAGCGGAGGGCACGGCACCGGTCGGCCGCGCTGCTGCCGCCCGACCGGCCGCCGGCCGCCCCGCGCGCCGATGTGCCCGGCGCGGTCCGCGCCTGGCTGCCGTCGGCGGGCACGGTGGCGGCGGGATGGGCCCTGGCCGGGGACGTCACCGGTGTCCTGGCGGGAGCGGCCGTCGCGGCGGGGTTGTGGTGGTGGCAGCGGAAGCGGCCGGGTGCGGCGCGGGCCGCCGTCCGGGGAGACGCCGTGGCCGCGGCCCGGCAACTTCCCCTGGCCGCCGACCTGGTGGCGGCATGTATCGCGGCGGGAGCCGGGCCGGTGGTCGCCGCCCGGGCCGTGGGGGACGCCCTCGGCGGACCGGTCGGCGACGCGCTGGCGCGCGGCGCGGCGGAGGTCCGGCTGGGCGGCGAGCCGAGCGGCGCCTGGCGCGAGTTGGCGGGGATCGACGGGGCCGCGGCCCTGGCCCGGCTGCTGGAACGCGCCGATGTCTCCGGGCTGCCCGCGGCCGGCCCGGTCGCCCACCTCGCCGAGCGGACCCGCGCGGACCGGGCCCGCGCGACCACGGAACGGGCCCGCCGGGCGGCCGTCACGGTCACCGCGCCGGTCGGCCTGTGTTTCCTGCCCGCGTTCATCGCGGTGGGCGTGCTGCCGGTGGTGATCGGCCTCGCGGGCGGGGTCCTGGGAGGGGGTGGCGGATGACGTCGACGGCCTGAGCGGCGGCAGACGAAGCGGACGAAGCGGTTTCAGCGAACGAAGCGGTCAAGGAGCGAGCAGTGAGTCCCACGGGGGTCGAGATGAGCAGGACGTACAGGACATGCCGGATGGCCCGGGCACGGCTGCGTGTCCTGGTGGGCCGGGCACGCGCGGCGTGCCGGCCGGGCGGAGCCCTGCGGCGGGACGGCGGCATGGTCACGTCTGAGTACGCCATGGGCATCATCGCGGCGGTGGCGTTCGCGGTGGTCCTGTACAAGGTCGTGACCAGCGGCGCGGTCGGCGCGGAGCTGGAGCGGGTCGTGCGGCAGGCGCTCGATGCGCGGATGTGAGCGGGACCCGGACGACGCGGGCGACGGGGGGTTCGTGACCGCCGAGACGGCCGTGGTCCTGCCGGTCCTGGTGATGTTCGCCACGGCACTGGTGTGGGGGCTGCTGGTGGTGGCCGCGCAGATCCAGTGCGTGGACGCGGCCCGGACCGGCGCCCGCGCCGCCGCCCGGCAGGACCCGGCGGACGCGGTCGTCGAGATCGCCCGCCGGGCGGCACCGGACGGGGCGGAGGTCACGGTCAGCCGGGAGCCGGACCGGGTCCGGGTGGCGGTGGTGGCGCGGGCGCCGGTGCTGAGCGGGCTGCCGTTCGAGGTACGGGAGGAAGCGGTGGCGTCGGTGGAGGGGGCGGGACCGTGAAGGGCGGGAGCGGGAGGAGGCCCGAGCGGTGTCCCGACCGGGGTTCCGCCAGTGTCTGGAGCGTCGCGGTCATCACCGTGCTGTGCGTGGTCTTCGGGGTCGTCCTGGCTCTGGGGCAGGCGGTCGTGACCCGGCACCGGGCGGCCGGCGGCGCCGATCTCGCGGCGCTGGCGGCGGCCGGGCGGTGGGCCGGGGGCGGTGCCGGGGCCTGCGCCGCGGCGGACCGGGTGGCCCGGGCCCAGGGAACGCGGATCGTACGGTGCGCGCTCACCGGGCAGGTCGCGGACGTCACGGTTGCGTCGGGGCGGGGCCCGTTCGCGGCGGAGGTCAGGGCACGGGCGGGCCCGGCGGAGACGCCGGCGGCGGCAGATCCGGCACCTGCCCGGGAGCCTGCCCGTGAGCGGACGACACCCCTGGGCCACCGGCAGCCTCGGGGTGTCCCGCCCCCTTCGGAGTGTTTGGCGTTGTCGGATCACCGGCAGCCTCGGGGTCTCCCGCCCTCTTCGGAGCGTCTGGCGTTGTCGGGCCACCGGCAGCCTCGGGGTCTCCCGCCCTCTTCGGTGCCTCTGGCGTTGTCGGGCCACCGGCAGCCTTCGGTGCCTCTGGCGTTGTCGGATCACCCGCAGCCTCGGATGCCCCTGACGCCCCCGGGCCACCGGCAGCCTCGGATGCCCCCGCTCCCTCCGACGCCCCCGCTGTCTCCGACGCCCCCGCCGCCCCCCGCAGCAGCACCGTGAGGAGCCGTACCGCCCCCCGCTTGTGCAACGGCTCGTTGCCGTTGCCGCACTTGGGGGACTGGATGCAGGACGGGCACCCGGCGTCGCACTCGCAGGAGGCGATGGCCTCGCGGGTCGCCGTGAGCCACCTGCGGGCCGTGTGGAAGGCGCGCTCCGCGAAGCCCGCGCCGCCGGGATGACCGTCGTAGACGAAGACCGTGGGGAGGAGGGTGTCCGGGTGCAGGGGGATCGACACGCCGCCGATGTCCCAGCGGTCGCACGTCGCGAAGAGCGGGAGCATGCCGATCGACGCGTGCTCGGCGGCGTGCAGGGCGCCGCCTAGGATCTCCGGGCTGATCCGAGCGGCGTCGAGCTGGTCCTCGGTGACCGTCCACCACACCGCGCGGGTGCGCAGCGTACGAGGAGGGAGGTCGAGTTTCGTCTCGCCGAGGACCTCACCGGTGATCAGGCGGCGGCGGAGGAAGGAGACGACCTGGTTGGTGACCTCGACGGAGCCGTAGCACAGGCGGCCGTCGCCCCAGGGGACCTCGATGTCGGTCTCCAGGACGGAGATGGCGGTGGTGTCGCGGGCCACCGTGGAGTACGGCGGGCTCGCCCGCTCGACCAGGGCGACCGAGTCCTCCAGGTCCAGCGAGCGCACGAGATACGTGCGTCCCTGATGCAGGTGGACCGCGCCCTCGTGGACCGTGGTGTGCGCCGCGCCGGCGTCGACCGTGCCCAGCAGCCGGCCCGTGCCCTCCTCCACGATCTGCACCGGGCGACCGCCCTCGCCGCGGATGTCGGTGAGGTCGGCGGCCCGTTCGCGGCGCGTCCAGTGCCACGCCCTGGTCCGGCGGCGCAGCAGCTTCGCGGCCTCCAACTGGGGGAGGAGTTCCCCGCACGCCGGGCCGAACAGCTCCAGGTCGTCCTCCGTCAGCGGCAGTTCGGCCGCCGCCGCGCACAGGTGCGGGGCGAGCACGTACGGGTTGTCGGGGTCGAGGACGGTGGATTCGACCGGCTGGTCGAAGAGGGCCTCGGGGTGGTGGACGAGGAAGGTGTCCAGCGGGTCGTCGCGGGCGACCAGGACCGCCAGCGCCCCCTGCCCGGACCGTCCCGCCCGGCCCGCCTGCTGCCACAGCGAGGCACGGGTGCCCGGATAACCGGCGATCACCACGGCGTCCAGGCCGGAGATGTCGACGCCGAGTTCCAGGGCGTTGGTCGCCGCGAGCCCGAGGAGGTCCCCGGAGTGCAGCGCGCGTTCGAGGGCGCGGCGCTCCTCGGGCAGATAGCCGCCGCGGTACGCCGCGACACGCCCGGCCAGCGACCGGTCCACCTCGGCCAGCCGTTCCTGCGCGATGACGGAGATCAGCTCGGCGCCGCGCCGGGACCGGACGAAGGCGATGGAGCGCAGGCCCTGCACGGTGAGGTCGGTCAGCAGATCGGCGGCTTCGGCGGTAGCCGTGCGGCGGACGGGTGCGCCCTTCTCGCCCTCCAGTTCGGTCAGCGGCGGTTCCCAGAGGGCGAACACCAGTTCACCGCGGGGTGAGGCGTCGTCGGCCACCTCGACCACCGGCAGACCGGTGAGCCGGCGGGCGGCCGCCGCCGGCTCGGCGGCGGTGGCGGAGGCCAGCAGGAAGACGGGGGAGGAGCCGTAGCGGGCGCACAGACGGCGCAGTCTGCGCAGCACCTGGGCGACGTGGGAGCCGAACACCCCGCGGTAGGTGTGGCACTCGTCGATGACGACGTACTTCAGCGCCTTGAGGAAGGAGGACCAGCGGGGGTGGGAGGGCAGGATGCCGCGGTGCAGCATGTCCGGATTGGTGAGGACGAGGGTGGCGTACTGGCGGATCCACTCGCGCTCCTCGAAGGGCGTGTCACCGTCATGGACGGCGGCGCGAACGGATGTGCCAAGGGGCCGGGACAACTCCTTCACCGCCCGGAGCTGATCGGCGGCGAGGGCCTTCGTCGGGGCGAGGTAGAGGGCGGTGGCGCCCCGCCCGTTCGGCGCCTCGGAGCCGTCCAGCAGCGTCGAGAGGACCGGCACCAGATAGGCCAGGGACTTGCCCGACGCGGTGCCGGTGGCGACGACCACCGAATCGCCGTCGAGGGCGTGCTCGACCACGCGTGCCTGGTGGGCCCAGGGATGTTCGATGCCCGCGGCCCGTACGGCGGCGAGCACCTCCGGGCGAATCCGGTCCGGCCAGCGGGCATGGCGGCCCGCACGCGGGGGCAAGTGCTCCGTATGAGTGATGCGCGCAGCCCGGCCCGGCCCCGCGGCGAGCCGGTCCAGGACCGTGCCCGGACCCGGCTGGGAGGCGGGGTCCGCCGGGGGTCGATCGGATCGGTGATTCTCGGCCATCGGCATCGAGTCTGTCACTGGCGTGACGGACAATGGGACCAAGGCGTCGTGCACGCCTGCTGGTAAGTGATTGAATGCCATCGCGGCTGGCGAACCGTCCCGGGGGCTCCAAGCCGAGGTAACCCCGAGGGGCGACCGCTCGATAGCAAGGTGCTGGAGGATCCGTGGACCTGTCCCTGTCGACCCGTACCGTCGGCGATCGTACGGTCGTCGAGGTCGGTGGCGAAATTGACGTATACACCGCGCCCAAGCTGCGCGAGCAGCTGGTCGAGCTGGTGAACGACGGGAGTTTCCACCTCGTCGTCGACATGGAGGGCGTGGACTTCCTCGACTCCACCGGACTCGGCGTGCTGGTCGGCGGCCTGAAGCGGGTGCGTGCCCACGAGGGCTCGCTGCGCCTGGTCTGCAACCAGGAGCGCATTCTGAAGATTTTCCGCATCACCGGTCTGACCAAGGTGTTCCCGATCCACACCTCGGTCGACGAAGCGGTCGCGGCCACCGACTGACGACGACCGCCGCCCCGGACCCCGGTGCGGGGCGGCACCGAGTGGAAGCAGGGGGCCGGGCTTTCGGCGGCCCGGTCCCTCGACAGCACGCCCGAAGTTCCGAGGGGGATGCATGGCCACCGTTGAACTCCGCTTCAGCGCGCTGCCCGAGCACGTCCGGACCGCCCGGCTGGTGGCGGCCGCGGTGGCACGCAGGGCCGGAGTGGACGAGGCCGTCCTGGACGAGGTGCGGCTCGCCGTCGGCGAGGCCTGCACCCGGGCCGTGGGGCTGCATCAGAACGGCGGCATCACGGCACCCGTGAAGGTGGCGCTGATCGACGAGGAGAAACAGTTCTCCATCGAGGTCGGCGACGAGGCGTCGCACGCGGCCGTGGGAGGCGCCCACGGCGCCTTCGGCGTCGACCCGGACGCCGACGAGGAGGACGAGATGGGCCTCGCGGTCATCAGCGGGCTCGTCGACGACGTGGAGGTCAGAGCCGGCGCCGACGGCGGGCTGATCCGCATGACCTGGCCGACCACACCGCCGCCGGTGCTGCCGCTCGCCTGACCGTCCCCCCGATCGACAGGGCCCTACCGCGTAGGGCCCTTTGTCATGTGCGGAAGGCGATGACCGCGCTTACAGTGGACGCGGAGCAGGAAGTGCAACAGTTCACGATCAATGCTCCTTCTGATTCATTTGATTCACGATCAGCGTTCCGATTGTTCGATCACGCCTATTGATCTCCGTCAGTCCCGTTTCAATGCTTCAAAAGCATTACGGCTTTTCGTTTGACGGGCCGATTGCTTTTGTCATGCACTGTTTAGATCCGGTTCCGGTACCTAGAATCCGTCCACATCTTGAGCTCAGCCCAAGCGTCAAGGAGGACGAATGGCGGAGCTTTCCACCTCACATCAGCTGGCCGTGGAACTGACCGACGGCAACCGCGTGCTCGTCGCCGTCATCGCCGCCGTGGCCCTGGCGGCACTGTTGGTCGCGGGCGTCCTGGTGCGCCAGGTGCTCGCGGCGGGCGAGGGTACCGACAGCATGAAAAAGATCGCGGCAGCCGTCCAGGAAGGCGCGAACGCCTATCTGGCCAGGCAGTTGCGCACCCTCGGCGTATTCGCAGTGATCGTGTTCTTCCTGCTCATGCTGCTGCCTGCGGACGACTGGAACCAGCGCGCCGGACGGTCGATCTTCTTTCTGGTCGGCGCGGCGTTCTCGGCGGCCACCGGATATATCGGCATGTGGCTGGCCGTGCGCAGCAATGTGCGCGTCGCCGCGGCGGCCCGGGAAGCGACACCGGGGCCCGGCGAACCGAAAAAGGATCTCACCCTCGTCTCGCACAAGGCGATGAAGATCGCGTTTCGCACCGGCGGTGTCGTCGGCATGTTCACCGTGGGACTCGGCCTGCTCGGCGCGTCCTGCGTGGTGCTGGTGTACGCGGCCGACGCGCCGAAGGTGCTGGAGGGCTTCGGGCTCGGCGCGGCCCTGATCGCGATGTTCATGAGGGTCGGCGGTGGCATCTTCACCAAGGCCGCCGATGTCGGCGCCGACCTGGTGGGCAAGGTCGAGCAGGGCATCCCGGAGGACGACCCCCGCAACGCCGCGACCATCGCCGACAACGTGGGCGACAACGTCGGCGACTGCGCGGGCATGGCCGCCGACCTCTTCGAGTCGTACGCCGTGACCCTGGTCGCCGCGCTGATCCTCGGCAAGGTGGCCTTCGGCGACGCGGGGCTGGCGTTCCCGCTGCTGGTCCCGGCCATCGGGGTGCTCACCGCGATGATCGGCATCTTCGCGGTGGCGCCGAGGCGCTCCGACCGCAGCGGGATGAGCGCGATCAACCGGGGCTTCTTCGTCTCCGCGGTGATCTCGCTCGTCCTGGTCGCCGTGGCCGTCTTCGTCTACCTGCCGGGGACGTACGCGGACCTGGACGGCGTCACCGACGCGGCCATCGCCTCCAGGAGCGGCGACCCGCGTGTCCTCGCACTCGTCGCCGTGGCGATCGGCATCGTGCTCGCCGCGCTGATCCAGCAGCTCACCGGCTACTTCACCGAGACCACCCGGCGTCCCGTGCGGGACATCGGCAAGGCCTCGCTGACCGGGCCCGCCACCGTCCTCCTCGCCGGCATCTCCCTCGGCCTGGAGTCGGCCGTCTACACCGCCCTGCTGATCGGCCTCGGCGTCTACGGGGCGTTCCTGCTCGGCGGCGCCTCCATCATGCTGGCGCTGTTCGCCGTGGCGCTGGCCGGCACCGGCCTGCTCACCACGGTCGGTGTCATCGTCGCCATGGACACCTTCGGGCCGGTCTCCGACAACGCGCAGGGCATCGCGGAGATGTCCGGCGACGTCGAGGGCGAGGGCGCGCAGGTCCTCACCGGCCTGGACGCCGTCGGCAACACCACCAAGGCCATCACCAAGGGCATCGCCATCGCCACGGCCGTCCTCGCGGCGGCGGCGCTCTTCGGGTCGTACCGCGACGCCCTCGCCACCGGCGCGCGGGACGTCGGGGAGCAGCTCGGCGGCGCGGGCGCGCCGCTGACGCTGATGATGGACATCTCCCAGCCCAACAACCTGGTCGGGCTGATCGCGGGCGCGGCGGTCGTCTTCCTCTTCTCCGGGCTAGCGATCAACGCGGTGTCGCGGTCGGCGGGGGCGGTGGTGTTCGAGGTGCGGCGGCAGTTCCGGGAGAAACCCGGGATCATGGACCACACCGAGACACCCGAGTACGGCAAGGTCGTCGACATCTGCACCCGCGACGCCCTGCGCGAACTGGCCACGCCCGGACTGCTCGCCGTACTGGCGCCGGTCTTCATCGGGTTCACCCTCGGCGTGGGCCCCCTCGGGGCGTACCTGGCGGGCGCGATCGGCGCGGGCACGCTGATGGCGGTCTTCCTCGCCAACTCCGGTGGCGCCTGGGACAACGCCAAGAAGCTCGTCGAGGACGGCCACCACGGCGGCAAGGGCAGCGAGGCGCACGCCGCCACCGTCATCGGCGACACGGTCGGCGACCCCTTCAAGGACACCGCCGGACCGGCCATCAACCCGCTGCTGAAGGTCATGAACCTGGTCGCGCTGCTCATCGCGCCCGCCGTGATCAAGTTCTCCTACGGCCCCGACGAGAGCGTCGGCGTCCGGGTGCTGATCGCGGGGTTCGCCGCCCTGGTCGTCATCGGCGCGGTGGTCGTCTCCAAGCGGCGCGGCATCGCCATGGGGGACGAGGACGGCACCGGACGGAAGGCCGAGCCGGGCGACCGGGCGGCGGTCTCCTAGCCGCGGGAGAGACGGCGGTCCGTCAGGAGGCGGGCGGGCGGCGCGGGTTGGCGCGCCGCCCGCCCGCGGCGCACGTCCGTGCGCCGTGTGCCCGGTGACGGTGTGAAGACTCCGTGAGCCTTCTCTCGCCTGGTGCAAATGGCTGCAATAGCGGTCGTATCGGATGTTGGTCACGCGGTTGTCGCCCGGATGGCGTGTATGTTCCGGGGCCGAGAGCCATGGAAGGGACCAATCCGGTGAACAAGAAGCTCGCGGCCGCACTGTCCGGCGGTGCGGTACTGGTACTGGCGCTGACGGGATGCGGCGGCGACGACAACAGCGACAAGCTGAACTCCTGGGCCAAGCAGGTCTGCGACGGCGTACAGCCGCAGGCGAAGAAGATCGAGGCCGCCAACGCCGCGATCCAGAAGCAGACCTCGGACAGCAGTCAGCCCGCCGACGTGCAGAAGACCGACGCGCAGGCGTTCCAGGACATGTCGGACGCCTACAAGGCGATGGGCGCCGCCGTGCAGAAGGCCGGCGCGCCCGATGTCGAGAACGGCGAGAAGAAGCAGAAGGCCGCGGTCACCGAGCTGAACAAGCTGTCCTCGTCCTACGCCTCGCTGAAGTCGCAGGTCGAGGAGTTGGACACCAAGGACCAGGCGAAGTTCGCCGACGGCCTCAAGGATGTCGCCACCGAGCTGAACAAGCTCAGCCAGAGCGGCAGCGACGCCCTCAAGGACCTGGAGGAGGGCGACGTCGGCCGGGCCATGGCCAAGCAGGCCAGCTGCAAGTCCGCGTCCGCCCCGGCCTCCGCGTCCGCCACGACGAGCTGAGGGACGGCACCCGGGCGGCGGGCGCGGCGCGGGACACAATGGGGGCGTGAGTAACGCCGACCTCTCCCCCTTGCCCGCCACCGACCGCCCCGACGTCACCGCCCGGCTCCGGGACGCCCTGCTCGGTGCCTCGTACACCGCCGACGGACTGCTGGAACTGCTCGGCGCCGCCGCCTACGCGGCGCTCTCCCGCAGCGAGACCGTCCCCGCGCTGCGCGCCACGCGCGGGGACGCGCCGCTGGAACTGCTCGTCCGGCTGTTCCTGCTCCAGCAGCCGGTGCCGTACGCGCGCGTGGCCGCGATCCTGCCCGCCGACGCCTGCCTGGAGAGCGGCTGGCTGGTGCGGGCGGGCGACGAGGTGACCGCCACCGTCGACGTTCGGCCGTACGGCGGGGCCGACGGCGAGGACTGGTTCATCGTCTCCGACCTGGGCTGCGCGGTCGGCGGCGCGGGCGGCGTCGGCAGCCGCGCGGAGGGCGTGGTCCTCGGCGTCGGCGGCGCCTCCACCACGCTGGCCGGACTGACCGTCCGTACGCCCGTCGCCGCCGCCCTCGACCTCGGCACCGGTTCCGGCATCCAGGCGCTGCACGCCTCCCGGCACGCCACGCGCGTGACCGCCACCGACGTCAACCCGCGCGCCCTGCACATCGCCGCCCTCACCCTCGCGCTCTCCGGGGTGCCCGCCGCCGACCTGCGCGAAGGGTCGCTGTTCGAGCCGGTCCGGGAGGACGAGCGGTACGACCTGATCGTCTCCAACCCGCCGTTCGTGATCTCGCCGGGCGCCCGGCTGACGTACCGGGACGGCGGGATGACCGGGGACGATCTGTGCCGCACGCTCGTGTCGCAGGCGGGGGAGCGGCTGGCCGCGGGCGGGTTCGCGCAGTTCCTCGCCAACTGGCAGCACGTCGAGGGGGAGGAGTGGACGGACCGGCTGCGCTCCTGGGTGCCGCGCGGCTGCGACGCCTGGATCGTGCAGCGCGAGGTGCAGGACATCACCCAGTACGCCGAGCTGTGGCTGCGGGACGCGGGCGACCACCGTGACGACGTGGCCGCGTACCAGGCACGGTACGACGCGTGGCTGGACGAGTTCGAGGCGCGGGGCGTGCGGGCCGTCGGCTTCGGCTGGATCACGCTGCGCCGCACCGACGCCGCCGAGCCCTCCGTCACCGTCGAGGAATGGCCGCATCCGGTCGAACAACCGCTCGGTGACGCGGTCCGGGCCCACTTCGACCGGATCGACTACCTGCGCGCGCACGACGACGCGGCCCTGCTGGAGGCGTGCTTCACCCTGGCCGGCGAGGTCGTCCAGGAACAGGTCGGGCTGCCCGGCGCCGAGGACCCCGAGCACGTCGTGCTGCGCCAGCACCGCGGCATGCGCCGGGCGACCAAGGTCGACACGGTCGGCGCCGGGTTCGCCGGGGTCTGCGACGGCACGATGAGCGCCGGGCGCATCCTGGACGCCATCGCCCAGCTGCTCGGCGAGGACCCGGTACTGCTCCGGGACCGTACGCCCGCGCAGATCCGGCTGCTGGTGGAGCAGGGGTTCATCGAACCGGTGGGGTGAGGCCCGGCGAGGGAGAGGGGGAGAACACGCCCCCCGTGCCGTCGACAACCGGCCACTCTCCGCCGCGCCGTTCCGCACCGCGCTGTGCCGCGCCGGGGGAAGGAAGGACGGGGCACCCCCTCGTCCCCTCCCCCTGATCGCGGCGTTCACCCCGGCTTCGCCTGGCCGCCGCCCGCGCGTGTCAGTCTTCCCGGGACGTGGTACTCGCGGACGGGAGACAAGGGGACCGGCAGACCATGGAGCGTGGACCGGCGATCTTCGCGGGAGTGGTGTTCGTCCTGTTCGGAGGCGTCCTGCTGGTGTGGACCGCGTCCCAGGTGCGCCACCGCCGCCCCGTCGCCCAGGGTGTGAGCCCGGTCGCATCGGCGGCCGTGGCCACCGTCGCCGCCGTCCTCGCGCTGCTGCTCGGCGCCTGGTGTCTGACCCGGGCCTGAGCGGCGGGTTCCGCAGGCCCCGGACGCCGCCCGGGGCGTGACCGAGAGATCGCGCTCCGGATACACCCGCACGGGCCCGTGGGCACTCCGGGCGGCAGGAAGAGGGTTAGTCGGGTTACCGTTCGAGTGGCCGTTGCGGGCTTTTCCCGTTTGACACGGGGGCGGGAGGTACCGTCACACTCCGCAGCGTCACGAGCGAACAAGGAAGCAGGACCCGACCCCGGGAGCTAGACCTGGGTCAGTCCCAGGCGTCGACCGGAGAGAAGAGCGAAGTTGTCCCCGACCAGCGAGACCGCAAACGGCGGCCGCCGACTCGTCATCGTCGAGTCGCCTGCCAAGGCGAAGACGATCAAGGGCTACCTCGGCCCCGGCTACGTCGTCGAAGCGAGCGTCGGGCACATCCGCGACCTTCCCAACGGCGCCGCCGAGGTGCCGGAGAAGTACACCGGTGAGGTCCGCCGCCTCGGCGTGGACGTCGACCACGACTTCCAGCCCGTCTACGTCGTCAATGCCGACAAGAAGGCGCAGGTCAAGAAGCTCAAGGACCTGCTGAAGGACTCCGACGAACTCTTCCTCGCCACCGATGAGGACCGTGAGGGCGAGGCCATCGCCTGGCACCTCCAGGAAGTCCTCAAGCCGAAGATCCCGGTCAAGCGCATGGTGTTCCACGAGATCACCAAGGACGCCATCCGGGACGCCGTCGCCAACCCGCGCCAGCTCAACCAGAAGCTGGTCGACGCCCAGGAGACCCGCCGCATCCTCGACCGCCTCTACGGCTACGAGGTCTCCCCGGTGCTGTGGAAGAAGGTCATGCCGCGGCTGTCGGCGGGCCGCGTCCAGTCCGTCGCCACCCGGCTCGTGGTCGAGCGGGAGCGCGAGCGGATCGCCTTCCGCTCCGCCGAGTACTGGGACCTGACGGGCACCTTCGCCACCGGCCGGGCCGGCGACGCGTCCGACCCGTCGTCGCTGGTCGCCCGCCTCCAGACCGTCGACGGCAAGCGGGTCGCGCAGGGGCGCGACTTCGACTCCCTGGGACAGATCAAGGGCGCCCACACCCTCCACCTCGACGAGGCGGACGCCCGCGCGCTCGCCACCGCCCTGGCGGACACCCGCTTCTCGGTCCGGTCCGTCGAGTCCAAGCCGTACCGCCGCTCGCCCTACGCCCCGTTCCGTACGACCACGCTCCAGCAGGAGGCCTCGCGCAAGCTCGGCTTCGGCGCGAAGGCGACGATGCAGGTGGCGCAGAAGCTGTACGAGAACGGCTACATCACCTACATGCGTACGGACTCCACGACCCTGAGCGACACGGCGGTCAGGGCCGCCCGCGCCCAGGTGACGCAGCTGTACGGCGCCGACTACCTGCCCGCGCAGCCCCGGACGTACGCCGGCAAGGTCAAGAACGCGCAGGAGGCGCACGAGGCGATCCGCCCCTCCGGCGACCGCTTCCGCACCCCCGCCGAGACCGGTCTCACCGGCGACCAGTTCAAGCTGTACGAGCTGATCTGGAAGCGGACCGTCGCCTCCCAGATGAAGGACGCCACCGGCAACTCCGTCACCGTCAAGATCGGCGGCACGGCGGCCGACGGCCGGGACGTCGAGTTCAGCGCCTCCGGCAAGACGATCACCTTCCACGGCTTCCTCAAGGCGTACGTCGAGGGCGCCGACGACCCCAACGCCGAGCTGGACGACCGCGAGCGCCGCCTGCCCCAGGTGAGCGAGGGCGACCCGCTGACCGCCGACGAGATCACGGTCGACGGGCACGCCACCAAGCCCCCCGCCCGCTACACCGAGGCGTCGCTGGTCAAGGAGCTGGAGGAGCGCGAGATCGGCCGCCCGTCGACGTACGCGTCGATCATCGGCACCATCCTCGACCGCGGCTACGTCTTCAAGAAGGGCACCGCGCTCGTCCCCTCCTTCCTCTCCTTCGCCGTCGTCAACCTCCTGGAGAAGCACTTCGGGCGGCTCGTCGACTACGACTTCACCGCCAAGATGGAGGACGACCTCGACGCCATCGCCCGCGGCGAGGCCCAGGCCGTGCCGTGGCTGCGCCGCTTCTACTTCGGTGAGGGCACCGGCACGGGTACGGCGGCCGAGGCCGGCAACGGCGACGGGGACCACCTCGGCGGCCTCAAGGAACTGGTCACCGACCTCGGCGCGATCGACGCCCGCGAGGTCTCCTCGTTCCCCGTCGGCAACGGCATCGTGCTGCGCGTCGGCCGCTACGGCCCGTACATCGAGCGCGGCGAGAAGGACTCCGAGAACCACCAGCGCGCCGACATCCCCGAGGACCTGGCGCCCGACGAGCTGAACGTCGAGCTGGCGGAGGAACTGCTCGCCAAGCCGAGCGGCGACTTCGAACTGGGCACCGACCCGGCCACCGGGCACACGATCGTCGCCAAGGACGGCCGCTACGGCCCGTACGTCACCGAGGTGCTCCCCGAGGGCACCCCGAAGACCGGCAAGAACGCGGTCAAGCCGCGCACCGCCTCCCTCTTCAAGTCCATGTCGCTGGACACGGTGACCCTGGACGACGCCCTGAGGCTGATGTCGCTGCCGCGCGTCGTCGGCACCGACGCCGAGGGCGTGGAGATCACCGCGCAGAACGGCCGCTACGGCCCGTACCTGAAGAAGGGCACGGACTCGCGCTCCCTGCAGTCGGAGGACCAGCTCTTCACGATCACGCTGGAGGAGGCGCTGGCGATCTACGCCCAGCCCAAGCAGCGCGGTCGGGCCGCGGCCAAGCCGCCGCTGAAGGAGCTGGGCACCGACCCGGTCAGCGAGAAGCCGGTCGTGGTCAAGGACGGCCGCTTCGGTCCGTACGTCACCGACGGGGAGACCAACGCGACCCTGCGCTCCGGCGACAGCGTCGAGACCATCACCCCGGAACGCGGCTACGAACTCCTCGCCGAGAAGCGGGCCAAGGGTCCCGCCAAGAAGACGGCGAAGAAGGCGACCGCCAAGAAGACGACCGCGAAGAAGGCTCCGGCGAAGAAGACGGCCGCGAAGAAGACCGCGGCCAAGAAGACCACCGCCACCGCGGCCAAGAAGACGGCCACCGCGAAGAAGACCGCCGCGGCCAAGGGCGCCGAGGACTGAGATCCCCCCGCGTCGGCCGAAGTCCGCGGCTTCGCCGAGCGAACGCCCCGGCACCGATTCCGGTGCCGGGGCGCGCGCACGTCCGGGCGGGGCGCGGGTGGTGCCGGCGGCTCCCGCTAGGCTGAACGCATGACGCGAGCCGATCAGCCAACGGCCCCACACCCGGCCCCCGACGCAGCGCTGGTCGCGGACTCCCGCGAGCGCGCCGTCCGTGCCCTGCTGCGCCAGCCGCGGCTGCGGCGGTTGTGGAGCGCCCATCTCGTGGGCGGCATCGGCGACACCCTCGCCCTGCTGGTCCTGGTCCTGCTGTCCGTTCAGGCGGCCATATCGGCGGGCTCGTTCGGGGGCGGCTACCGGGGCGTGGCGTTCGCGGTGGCGACCGTTTTCGCGCTGCGCATCCTGGCGACCGTGCTCTTCGGCGCCGTCCTGCTCGGACCGCTCACCTCGCTCACCTCGCCGGACGGCCCGCTCGACCGCCGCTGGACCATGGTGGGTGCCGACGGACTGCGGGCGGCGCTGCTGATCGTCGCGCCGCTGTGGATCGACTGGACGCCGGACGACGCGCTCGCCGCGCTGCTGGCGACCGTCTTCGTCAGCGGTGTCGCCGAGCGGTTCTGGACGGTGTGCCGGGAGAGCGCGGCCCCCGCGCTGCTGCCCGCGCCGCCCCTGGAGGGCGCGACGGTACGCCCGCTGCCCGACCACATGGACGCGCTGCGCCGCCTGTCGCTGCGTACCGGCTTCGTGGCGGTCCCCCTCGCCGCGGTGGCACTCGTCGTCGCCGGGCTGCTGAACAACCTCCTCGGCGCCGGCCTCGACTGGTTCGCCGAGCACCAGGCGGCCCTCGCCTCGTACGTGGCGGCCGGACTGTTCGCCGCGTCCGTCTCCGTACTGAGCTTCCTGGAGCTGCCCGCGGTGCGCACCCCCCGCGCGCGCTCGCCGCTTGAGGGACTGCGCCGCCCGAAGCGCGGCACGAGCGCCGACAAGGGGCGCACCGGTGTCCTGCCGCTGCTGGTGCTGGCCTGCGCGGCGGTCGCGGGCGCGGTCGGCGCCGCGGTCGCCGTCGCCGTCCTGCACGCCAAGGACCTGGGCGGCGGGCCGGTGCTGTTCGGGCTGGCCGTCGGGGTGCTGACCGGCGGCGTGGTCGCCGGCATCCGGACGGCGCCCGCCCTGCTGCCCTCGCTGTCCCGGCGGCGGCTGCTGGCCCTGGCGATCGCCACTGAGGGGATCACCCTGCTGGTCGCCGGGCTGGTCCCGGACGGCACCACCGTGCTGCTGCTCCTGGCGCTGGCCGGGGCGTGCGCCGGTGTCGCCGCCAACGTCGGGCACGCCCTGCTCGACCAGGAGACCGAGGAGTCCCGCCGGGCCCGGACCACCGAGCACCTGCACGCGTGCGTACGGTTCGTCGTGGCGCTCGCCGCGGTGATCGCGCCCCTGGTGGCGGCGGGCATCGGGCCGCACCGGCTGGAGAGCGGCAGGTTCGTCTTCGCGCACGGCGGCGCCGCGTTCACGCTGATGCTGGTCGGCGCGCTGCTGCTGCCGGTGGCCGCGCTGGTCCTGGCCAAGATCGACGACCGCTCCGGGGTGCCGCTCCGGCACGACCTGCGGGACGCGCTGCTCGGCGGCGACGACCCGGTGCAGGCACCCGCGTCGAACGGTTTCTTCATCGCCCTGGAGGGCGGCGACGGCGCCGGGAAGTCCACCCAGGCGGAGGCGCTCGCCGAGTGGATCCGCGGCAAGGGCCACGAGGTCGTGCTCACCCGGGAGCCGGGCGCCACGCCGGTCGGCAAGCGGCTGCGCTCCATCCTGCTGGACGTCTCCAGCGCCGGACTGTCGCACCGCGCGGAGGCGCTGCTGTACGCCGCCGACCGCGCGGAGCACGTCGACACGGTCGTCCGGCCCGCGCTGGAGCGCGGCGCGGTCGTCATCTCCGACCGGTACACCGACTCCTCGGTGGCCTACCAGGGCGCCGGCCGGGATCTCTCCCCGACCGAGATCGCCCGCATCAACCGCTGGGCGACCAACGGGCTGGTCCCGCACCTGACGGTGCTCCTCGACGTCGCGCCGGAGGCCGCCCGCGAGCGGTTCACCGAGGCGCCCGACCGGCTGGAGTCGGAGCCCGCCGAGTTCCACGCGCGCGTGCGCGCCGGTTTCCTGACCCTGGCCGCCGCCGACCCCGGGCGGTACCTGGTGGTCGACGCGGGCCAGGAGCCCGAGGCCGTCACCACCGCCGTACGGCACCGGCTCGACCGGGTGCTGCCGCTGTCCGAGGCCGAGATCAAGGCCCAGGAGGAGGCGCGCCGCAAGGCGGAGGAAGAGGCCCGGCGCAGGGCCGAGGAGGAGGCCGCCCGCAAGGCCGAGGAGGAGCGGCTGGAGCGGGAGCGCCTCGCGGAGCTGGAGCGGCTGCGCAAGGAAGAGGAAGAGCGCAAGCGGCGCGAGCTGGAGGAGGCGCAGCGCCGCGAGGCCGAACGGCAGGCGGAGGAGGCCCGGCAGCGGGCCGAGGAGGCGCGCCGCAAGGCCGAGGAGGAACGGCAGCGGCTGCTCGCGGAGGAGAAGGCGCGGGCCGAGGAGGAGGCCCGGCGCAAGGCCGAGCAGGAGCGGCTGCGCAAGCAGGCCGAGGAAGAGGCGCGGCTGCGGGCCGAGGCCGAGGCGCGGCGCCTGGAGAAGCAGCGCAAGGCCGAGGAGGCGCTGCTGCGGGCCGAGGAGGCACGCCGGGCGGCGGAGCAGGCGGCGGCAGCGGCGGCGACCGGGCCCCGGCCCACCCCGCCGCCCGCGGCGGGCACGCCCCGGCGGCCGGCGCGGGACGACTTCGCGGACCGCCCCGGTAGCGGGGAGCGCGTCAGCCTCGCCAAGGACCAGCACCCCGGGGCCTCCGAGGCCGAGGTGACGGCCGAACTGCCGCTGCCGCCGGCGGCGCCGGTCTCCCCGGCCGCGTCCGGCACGCCGAGCGAGGCGGAGGAGACGGCGGTCCTGCCGGCGGTACGTCCGGGTGAGGCCGAGGTGACGGCCGAGCTGCCGTCGGTCGCGCCGGGTGGTGCGGCGGAGGAGACGGCGGTGCTGCCTCCGGTGGCGCCGGGTGCGGCCGACGAGACGGCGGTGCTGCCGCAGGTGCGGGAGGACGGGCCGGCCGACCGGGTTCCGCCCGGGTACTTCCGGGACGAGCAGCGCGACGCCGGGCGGGACCGGGCCGACGGGGGCGAGGAGCGTACGCGGGAACTGCCCCAGGTCGACCCCGCCGACGCGCCGCAGGCCACGCGCCGCAGGCCCCGGCCGGACTGGGCCGAGGAGACCCCGCTGGACGACCTGCCGACCCTGGCGGACGAACTGCTCGGCCCGCGCGACGACGGTGACGACGACGGGCGCCGGGGGCGGGGTGGCCGGGGGCGCTGAGCCCTCGGCGCGGTCCGCCGTCGGCGGTCGCCGAGCGTGCCGGGTGCCGCGGGCGGCTCCGCGCACCGGCTTAGGGCCTGTCGTTCGGACCAGGTCGCGGGGAATCGGCTGCGTCTTCCCCGCGTCTGCGGCGTGATCCGAACGACAGGCCCAGGCCGCTCGGCGGCGTCCGTTGTCAGTGGCCGCGTCCACAATGAAAGGGGCGCGGCAGGCACGGGATGCTGCGCGGGAAGACGGCCCGGGTTCCGAGCGCGGGACGGGCAGCGGACGGAAGGACGGCGTGACCCATGACCGTATGGGACGACCTGGTCGGACAGGAGAAGGTGAGCGAGCAGCTCACCGCCGCCGCCCGCGACGCCGACGCCCTCGTCACCGCCGCCGCGGCCGACACGCCGCCGCCCGCCTCGTCGAAGATGACGCACGCCTGGCTGTTCACCGGCCCGCCCGGCGCCGGGGTGAACCAGACGGCACGGGCCTTCGCCGCCGCGCTCCAGTGCGTCAGCCCCGACCGGGCGCTGGGCGGCGTCCCCGGCTGCGGATTCTGCGACGGCTGCCACACCGCGCTCGTCGGCACCCACGCGGACGTCAGCACGGTCGCGGCCGTCGGCGCGCAGATCCTCGTGGACGACATGCGCGACACCGTCCGCAAGTCGTTCACCTCGCCGGCCAACGGCCGCTGGCAGATCATCCTCGTCGAGGACGCCGAGCGGCTGAACGAGAAGTCGGCCAACGCCGTCCTCAAGGCCGTCGAGGAACCGGCCCCGCGCACGGTCTGGCTGCTCTGCGCCCCCTCGATCGAGGACGTCCTGCCCACGATCCGCTCCCGCTGCCGCCACCTGAACCTGCGCACGCCCTCCGTCGCCGCCGTCGCCGACATGCTCGTCCGCCGCGACGGCATCGAGCCGGACGTCGCCGCCTCCGTCGCACGCGCCACCCAGGGCCACGTCGACCGGGCCCGGCGGCTGGCCACCGACCCGGCCGCCCGCGCGCGCCGCGCCGCCGTGTTGAAGCTGCCGCTGCGCGTCGAGGACGTCGGCGGCGCCCTCAAGGCCGCCCAGGAACTGGTCGACGCGGCGAGCGAGGACGCCAAGCAGCTCGCCGAGCAGGTGGACGGCAAGGAGACGGAGGAGCTGAAGGCGGCGCTCGGCGCGGCCCAGGGCGGCCGGATGCCGCGCGGCACGGCGGGTGTGATGAAGGACCTGGAGGACATGCAGAAGCGGCGCCGGACCCGTACCCAGCGCGACAGCCTCGACCTCGCCCTCACCGACCTCACCGCCTTCTACCGCGACGTCCTCGCCCTGCAGCTCGGCTCCCGGGTCGCCATCGCCAACGCCGACGCGGAGGACGCCCTGGAGCGGCTGGCCCGCTCCGGCACCCCGGAGGCCACCCTGCGCCGTATCGAGGCGATCGGCGCCTGCCGCGAGGCCCTCGACCGCAACGTGGCACCGCTGCTGGCCGTGGAGGCGATGACGATGGCACTGAGAGCGGGCTGAGCGGGCCCCGACGGCGGGCGGGCTGGGCGGGCCCCGGCAGCGGGGCGGGGCGCGGCACGGTGGGGGAGGCGCGGTGGGAGAGGCGCGGTGGGGCGGGCCCGGACGCCGGGTAACTCGTCCGTGGCACATCGACCACGCACGGCGCCCGAGCCGTCGCCGAGCGTTACGCTCGCTGGATGCACACAAGGCGCACTCTCCGCAGAACCCGCACCGGTCTCGCCCTCCTCGCCGCCGCGCTGCTCACCGCCGCCTGCTCCGCGTCGGGCGCGACGACCTCGGCGGCGTCGGCCTCGGGAGCGACGCTGGCCGCGCTCCCGCGGGCCACGCCGTCGGCGCTGTCGCCGTACTACGGGCAGAAGCTGAGCTGGCGGGAGTGCGGTGTCCCCGGTTTCCAGTGCGCCACGATGAAGGCGCCGCTGGACTACGCCGAGCCGTCCCGGGGCGAGGTCCGTCTCGCCGTGGCCCGCAAGAAGGCGACGGGACCGGGGAAGCGGCTAGGCTCGCTGCTGGTGAACCCCGGCGGGCCGGGCGGTTCGGCGGTCGGCTACCTCCAGCAGTACGCCGGCATCGGCTACCCCGAGGAGGTCCGCGCCCGCTACGACATGGTGGCCGTCGACCCCAGGGGCGTGGCCCGCAGCGAGCCGGTGGAGTGCCTCGACGGGCCGAAGATGGACGCCTACACGCGGACGGACACCACCCCGGACGACGAGCAGGAGACCGAGAAGCTCGTCGACGCCTACAAGGACTTCGCCGAGGGCTGCGGCGCCGACGCCCCCGAGCTGCTCCGTCATGTCTCGACCGTCGAGTCGGCCCGCGACATGGACCTGCTCCGCGCGGTGCTGGGCGACGAGAGGCTCACGTACGTGGGGGCGTCGTACGGGACGTTCCTGGGGGCGACGTACGCCGGGCTGTTCCCTGACCGGGTCGGCCGCCTGGTGCTGGACGGGGCGATGGACCCGTCCCTGTCCGCGCGGCAGCTGAACCGGGAGCAGACGGCCGGCTTCGAGACCGCGTTCCGGTCCTTCGCGAAGGACTGCGTCCGCCGGTCCGGCTGCCCGCTCGGCGGCCCGGGCACCACCCCGCGCCGGGCCGGCGACGCCCTCAAGGCGTTCTTCGGCAAGCTGGACACCCGCCCGATCCGCACCGGCGACGGCCGCGTCCTCACCGAGTCCCTGGCCACCACCGGCGTCATCGCGGCCATGTACGACGAGGGTGCCTGGCCCCAGCTGCGCGAGGCGCTGACGGCGGCGATGAGGAAGGGCGACGGCGCCGGCCTGCTGGCCCTGTCCGACAGCTACTACGAACGCGACCCGGACGGCGCCTACAGCAACCTCATGTCCGCCAACGCAGCCGTGAACTGCCTCGACCTCCCGGCGGCCTTCTCCACCCCGGACGAGGTCCGCGCGGCGGTCCCCGACTTCGAGAAGGCGTCCCCCGTCTTCGGCGAGGGCCTCGCCTGGGCCTCCCTGAACTGCGCGTACTGGCCGGTCCAGCCCTCCGGGGAACCGCACCGCATCGCCGCCGCGGGTGCCTCCCCGATCGTCGTGGTCGGCACCACCCGGGACCCGGCGACCCCGTACCGCTGGGCCGAGTCCCTCGCCGCCCAGCTCTCCTCCGGCCGCCTCCTCACCTACGACGGCGACGGCCACACCGCCTACGGGCGCGGCAGCTCCTGCATCGACTCCGCGATCAACACCTACCTCCTGCGGGGCACGGCCCCCGCCGACGGCAAGCGCTGCTCGTAACCCCCGCGGCACCGGCCCCGGGACCGCCCGGGGCCGGTACGAAGCACCCCCGGAAACTGTGTAGACTTACCGACGTCGCTGATCGCACCATGGTGCGCGGGACACGCCGCCTTAGCTCAGATGGCCAGAGCAACGCACTCGTAATGCGTAGGTCTCGGGTTCGAATCCCGAAGGCGGCTTTCTCGAGAACCCCAGACCGGCCCTTACCGGACTGGGGTTCTCTCGTCTTCGGGGCACGGTGTGCCGGGGCTTCTCACTTCGCCTCCGCGTAACACCCCACCACCGCCGTCGTGAACGGAAACCGCACCGGTGTCTCGCCGAACGTCAGGCGGCCCGCCAGGGTGGCTGCCTCGCGGATCGCGTCGACGACCGTCGAGGCCTCCTCCCGGGGGCAGTGGACGATCACCTCGTCGTGCTGGAAGAAGACCAGTTCCGCGCGGAGGGGCGCGCAGGTGCGGCGGAGGGCGGCGAGCAGGAGGAGGGACCAGTCGGCGGCGCTGCCCTGGACGACGAAGTTGCGGGCGAAGCGGCCGCGGGCGCGGGCGCCGGTGGTGGCGGCGGGCCGGGACGGGTCGTCCTGGGGGAGGCCGGCCTCCCCGGTGTCGTCCTCGGTGGCCGGCGGGCAGGTGCGGCCCAGCCAGGTGCGGACCAGGCGGCCCTCCTCGCCGGCGCGGGCCGCGTCGTCGACGTAGGCCACGGCCCGGGGGAAGCGGCGTCTGAGCGCGGCCAGGTTCTTGAGGCCGTCGCCCGAGGTCTGGCCGTAGACCGCGCCGAGGACGGCCAGTTTGGCCTGTGCGCGGTCGCCGGAGAAGGCGCGGTCGGAGACGGCCTGGTAGAGGTCGGTCTCCCGGGCGGCGACCTCCATCAGGCCGGGGTCGCGGGAGATCGCGGCCAGCACGCGCGGTTCCATCTGGTCGGCGTCGGCGACCACCAGCCGCCAGCCCGGGTCGGCGACGACGGCCCGGCGGATGACCTTCGGGATCTGCAGCCCGCCGCCGCCGTTGGTGACCCAGCGGCCGGTGACCGTGCCGCCTGCCTGGAACTCCGGGCGGAACCGGCCGTCGCGGACCCAGTCCTGGAGCCACGACCAGCCGTGGGCGACCCAGATCCGGTACAGCCTCTTGTACTCCAGCAGGGGCCGCACGGCCGGGTGGTCGAGGGACTCCAGCTCCCAGCGGCGGGTGGAGCGGACCCTGATGCCGGCCTGCGCGAACGCCTTGACGACATCGGCGGGCAGGTCGGGGCGGACCCGGCGGCCGAAGGCGGCGGAGACCTCGTCGGCCAGCTCGGCCAGCCGGCGGGGCTCGCCGCCGCCCGCGTACCGCTCGCCCAGCAGACCGTGCAGGACCTCGCGGTGCACGTCGGCCCGCCAGGGCAGCCCCGCGTGGTTCATCTCGGCGGCCACCAGCATTCCCGCCGACTCGCTCGCCGTCAGCAGCCGCATCCGGTCCGGGTGCTCGGTGAGGCCGTGCCGCCGCTGCTGCCCGGCGTAGACGGCGGCGAGGTCGGGGAGGGAGAGGCGGGCGGCCGGGCGGGGCTCGAAGAGGAGGGGCTGGGCGCCCGGGGCGGCGGAGCGCTGGGGCGGATCGGGGGGTACGGGGGTGCCGCGCAGCCGGGCCAGGGCGGCGGCGGCCGACCGGGGGCTGCCGGAGCGGCCCTCGTGGCCGAGCAGCAGGGTCTCGGCGTCCTCGATGTCGTAGCACCGCTCCACCCGGACCCCCGCGGCCAGCAGGCGCGGGTAGAGCTCGGCGGTGGAGCGCCAGACCCAGCGGGTGACGTCCGGGCGGCGGCGCACCGCCTCGGCGGGGTCCGCCTCGTGCCGTACCGGTGCGGCGGGCAGCCCGTCGGGGCCGAGGGGGGCCACGTCCACGCCGCCGTCCTCGGCCTCGGCGAGCAGCCACCGGTCCGCCGTATCCATACCGCGAGTGTCGCAGCGGGGTCTGACATCGGCCTCGGGACGGTCAGCCGTCGGCCGGCTTCTCCTCCGCGGACTTCAGCAGCAGGGACAGGGCCTCGACGACGTACTCCTCCGTCCGCTCCTTGCTGATGCCGAGACCGCTGAGGACGCCCTCGCCGTTCTCGTGCTCCAGCAGGGCGAGGAGGAGGTGCTCGGTGCCGATGTAGTGGTGGCCGAGGCGGAGGGCCTCGCGGAAGGTGAGTTCCAGGGCCTTCTTCGCGGCCGGGCCGTACGGCACGAGTTCCGGGGCCTCGGCGGCGGCCGGGGGGAGGGCGGCGAGCGCCGCCTCGCGGACGGCGGCCGGGGTCACGCCCTGCGCGGCGATCGCCTTCACGGCGAGGCCCTCGGGCTCGCTGAGCAGGCCGAGGACGAGGTGCTCGGGGACGCCTTCGGCGTTCCGGGCGTTCCTGGCCTCGTTGTGCGCGGCCATCACCGCGTTCTGCGCGCGGGGCGTGTAGCGGCTGAAGCCCTCGCCGGCGTCCGTGCCGGTGGACTCCTTCGGTACGAAACGCTTCTGGGCGGCCTGCCGGGTGACGCCCATCCGCCGGCCGATGTCGGTCCAGGACGCCCCCGAGCGACGGGCCTGGTCCACGAAGTGGCCGATCAGGTGGTCCGCGACCTCCCCGAGGTGTTCCCCGGCGAGGACGGCGTCCTGGAGCTGTTCGAGGGGTTCGGCGTGCACCTTCTTGATGGCGGCGATCAGGTCGTCGAGACGTACGGACGCCGCGACGGCCGGCTTCGGGTTCGCGCTCGGGTTCGCGTTCGGGCTCGGATTCGGGCTCGGATTCGTCGTCATGTGTCAACCGTAGGTTGCGCCCCCTGGGGTGTCAACCATGGGTTGACAGTCGGATCGGCTGCCGGGAAGACACCGGGAGGAGTCCCGGCCGGCGGCCGTGGCACCATCGCCGGGTGAGCAACACCAGCCCCGCCGGGACCGTCGACCGCGCCTTCCGGACCGCCCTGTACGACACCGGGGACGCCTCCCTCGACAGCGCGGCCTCCCTGCTCGCCGCCGATCCGGCGACGGACCCGGAAGTCGGCCGCCGGGGGCGGGAGTTCGTGGCCGGGGCCTGGCGGCGCGGCTGGCAGCCCGCCGACGTCCTACGCGTCGTACGGCGGGACCTGGACGACATCCACCTGCGGCTGGCCGCCGACCTGATCCGGGACCAGGCGGCGGACGACGGCCCGCGCGGCCCGCGCTGGGCGGCCCAGCTCGACGACCTCCCCGCCGGGGCGCCCGCGGGGGCGGCCCGCGTCGACCGTTTCGCGCGCGCCACCGCCGTACTGGAGCTGTACCGCCTGCTGCTGCGGCTGCCCGCGCTGGAACCGCTGGACGACCCGGAACCGACCGGCGCGGCCCCCGGTGAGCCGGACGGGCCGGGGCGGGGGCCGCGGACGCGCGCCCTCGCCCGCATCCGCGCGCTGCTGGCCAAGGCGGAGGCGACCGGCTACCCCGAGGAGGCGGAGGCGCTGAGCGCCAAGGCGCAGGAGCTGATGGCCCGGCACAGCGTCGACGAGGCGCTGCTCGCGGCCCGCGCGCCCGCGCCGGGCACCCCCGGGGCCTGCCGGCTCGGGGTGGAACCGCCGTACGAGCAGGCCAAGGCGGTGCTGCTGGACGCGGTGGCCGCGGCCAATCACTGCCGGGCGGTGTGGAACGAGGAGTTCGGTTTCTCCACCGTGGTCGGTTTCGAGACCGATCTCGCGGCGGTCGAGCTGCTGTACACGTCCCTGCTGGTGCAGGCCGAGACGGCGATGACCCGTGCGGAGGCCGCCCAGCGGGCCGGCGGCCGTAAGCGGACCAAGACCTTCCGGCAGTCGTTCCTGGCGGCGTACGCGCACCGCGTCGGCTCCCGGCTGCGGGCCGCCGCCGAGGTCCCGGCGGGGGAGGACCGGGAGCTGCTGCCGGTGCTCGCCTCCCGCGAGGTCGCGGTCACCGACCACCTGGCGCGGATGTTCCCGCGGACGGTCAGCACCCGGCTGCGGGGCGTCTCGGACGAGGCGGGCTGGACCGAGGGCATCCGCGCGGCCGACCGGGCGGCGGTGGACCGCCGGCCCCCGCTGCCCTGACCGGCCCGTCCGGTGCGGCCGGTCCAGGGCCTGTCGTTCGGATCGCGCCGGTGAGCGGGGCCTGGCACGCATCTGCCGCGTTGTCGTCACTCGCCGACGCTCCGTGTCGACTTCCTCCTCCGCCTCGCATCCGCACGCGCCAGGCCCCGCTCACCGGCGCGAGGAAGGCACAGCCGATTCCCCGCGGCCTGATCCAAACGACAGGCCCTACGCCGCCAACGTGCCGACCGCGCCGGTCAGTCGCCCATCTGCTGGAACGCGCTCACCGTCGCCCGCACGCCGTCCGCCCCGTCGGCCCGGGCCGCGACCGGGCCGTAGGACCAGGGGATCTCGTGGGTGCCGGAGGCGCCCGGCAGGGCGAAGCGGGCCACGCGGACGTCGAGGCTCCCGGCGTCCCCGTCGCCCCGTACATAGGTGACGGTGAAGGACGCGGCGGCCTCCTCGGCCAGGGTCAGTTTCCGGGCGGAGGCGCCCTCGTCGTGGCCGAGTTCCCGCGCGGCACCGTCCGCGGTGAGCGTCACCGCGGGGAAACCGTCGAGGACGCACTCGGCGCCGCGGTTGGTGAGGGTCACGGTGACGGTGCCGGTGTCGCCGGCGGCCGGCGCGGGGCTCGCCGCGACCTCGGTGCCCGACTCGCCGATCCGGCAGGCGGAACCGTCACCGCGGTCGTCGGTGCCACCGCCCTCGTCCGAGCAGGAGGTCAGGGGCAGCAGGAGCGCCGCGACGACGGTGGCGGCGACGGCGGTCGGCCGGGTGGTGCGCATGAACGGGTCCTCTGGAGGCAGGTGTTCGGCCATCGGGCGAGGGGCAAGGTTACCCGCCCCGGTCGCCTTGGCCCGCCCGACCCCGGCAGGCTGTACCGGTCGCCCCCCCGTCGGCCTGGCCCAGGTCACCCCCGGCCCGTCCGACCCCTGCCCTCTCAGCCCCGCCGTGGGCAACCCGCTCGGCAGCTTGCCGTCCTCGGCCTTGACGTATGTCTCCGTGCCGAGGCTGCCTGACCAGTCGATCTCCAGGGTGGAGCCGTCGACCGACTCGACCGTCCCGGACGCCCGGTCCTTGTTCCCGTCCGTGCAGGTCAGGCGGATCGTCCGGGTGCCGTCCGCGGTGCCGGCGCCGCCGCTGCACACCGTCCCGCCCGTGGCGAAGAGGCCGGCCCGGGTGCCGGTGACCACCAGCGCGACCGCCTTGCCGCCGGCGGTGGCGAGCCAGCTGCCCTCCAGCTCACCGGCCGCGCCGGACGGAGAGGCCCCGGCGCTCCCGGTGTCCCCGCTGCCCCCGGAGGAGGACGCGGACGGAGAGCCGGAGGCACTCGTCCGCGCGCCCCCCGCTCCCTCGCCGTCCGACCCGCCGTCCCCGCCGCACCCGCCGAGCACCAGCACCCCGGCCAGCCCCGCCGCCGTCACCGCCGAGGCCCGCAGCGGGCGCCGCGCCCTCCCGGGAGCGGAGCCCGAGCCGGCCCCCGCCGCACACGTCCGACGCGCCGCCTCTTCCACCGTCACCTTCGTCACCAAAAGCTCCAAGCTCCAGCGGACGGCCGGGACCGGCCCACGACAAGCCGCAAGCTACCAGGACGACTTGCGCACCCCGGGCAGATGTCCGGCATGCGCCTGTTCGCGCAGGGAGACGCGGGAGAGGCCGAAGGCGCGGAAGTAGCCGCGGGGGCGGCCGTCGGTCTGGTCGCGGTTGCGGACACGGGTGGCGCTGGCGTCGCGGGGCTGGCGGCGCAGTTCCCGCTGGGCGGCGTCGCGTTCGGCGTCCGTGGCGGACGGGCTGCGGACGATCTCCTTCAGCTCGGCGCGGCGGGCGGCGTAGCGGGCGACGATCCGCTGCCGCTGCTCGTTCTTCGCGATCTTGCTCTTCTTCGCCATCAGACCCGCACCCCCCGGGCGCGGATGCGGGCCACGGCCGCCTCGACGCCGATCGTGTCGACCGTCCTGATCGCCCGCGCGCTCAGCCGCAGCCGTACGTGCCGGCCCTCGCTCGGCAGCCAGTAGCGCTTGGTCTGGATGTTGGGGTCGAACCGGCGCGAGGTGCGCCGGTGGGAGTGGGAGATGCGGTTGCCGAAGCCGGGCTGGGCGCCGGTCAGCATGCAGTGCGCGGACACGGTGACGTACCTCTCCTCGCAGGGGCCGAAGCCCTACTGTTAATGGGAATCATTTTCAGTAAGATACCAGCATGGCACGCAACGAACTCCGTCCGGTCATCAAGCTGCGGTCCACCGCGGGGACCGGCTTCACCTACGTCACCCGCAAGAACCGCCGCAACGACCCGGACCGGCTGACCCTGCGCAAGTACGACCCGGTCGCCGGCCGGCACGTCGACTTCCGAGAGGAGCGCTGAGCACCGCCATGCGCGAGGGAATCCACCCCGAGTACCGCCCGGTCGTCTTCCGCGACCGCGCCGCCGGCCACGCCTTCCTCACCCGCTCCACGATGACGAGCGAGAAGACGATCGACTGGGAGGACGGGAACACCTATCCCGTCGTCGACGTCGAGATCTCGGACGCCAGCCATCCCTTCTACACCGGTACCGCCCGCGTCCTGGACACCGCCGGACGCGTGGAGCGCTTCGAGCGCCGGTACGGGAAGCAGGGCTGATGGCCGCGCGGAAGCTCCCCGTCGTGATCGTCGGCGGACTGCACGCCGACGCCCGCCGGGCGGCCGTGGACCGGCTGCTGGCCGAGGTGCCCGGCAGCGTCGTACTCCACCACGACCTGGCGACCGCCGCCGCGGGCACGGTCGTGCGGACGGTACGGGACGCCGGCGGGGTGCGGTCCGCCGGTGAGGCCCCGCTCGTCAACGACTGCGCCTGCTGCGCCCTGCGCGAGGACCTGGTGCCCGAGCTGGAACGGCTCGCGGACGCCGGGACCGTCCCGCTCGCCGTCGTCGAGCTGTGGGACTCCGTCGAGCCCAAGGCGATGGCGGAGGTGGTGACGGCCGGCGGCCTCACCGTCACCGGCGTGATCACCGCCGTCGACCCGGCGCTGGTGCTGCCGTACCTCGCCAACGGCGACGACCTCGCCGAGGGCGGCCTCGCGGCGGCCGCCACCGACCAGCGCACGGTCGCCGACACCTTCGCGCGGCAGCTGGAGTACGCCCCCGTCCTGGCCGTCGCCGACTCCCCGGAGGCCGACGACGAGGACCGTGAGCTGCTGGCCCAGCTCCACCCGACGGCCCGTCAGGTCCCGATCGGCCACGGCGGCCCGGCGGGCCCACCGTCCGGCCCGGCGGCGACCGCGCCCGCGGACCCCTCCGGGTCCGCGGGGGCCACCCCCTCCGCCCTCGTGCGGGCCGCGTTCGCCGGGTTCGACGTCGAGGCCGCCGCGGCGGCCCAGCACCCGGCCTGTGCCCTGCTGCCCGCCGAGGCCGACGCGCACGGCGTCTCGACGCTGGTGTGGCACCGGCACCGCCCCTTCCACCCGGAGCGGCTCTACCAGGCGCTGGAGGACCTGACCTGTGCCGCGGCCCGCAGCCGGGGCCGGTTCTGGCTCGCCGACAAGCCGGACACGCTGCTGCACTGGGACGCGGCGGGCGGGGCGCTCTGCGTGGAGGGCGCGGGGCCGTGGCTCGCCTCGCTGCCGGACGCGGCCTGGGAGATGGTGCCGCCGGTGCGCCGCGCCGCCGCGGCCCTGGACTGGCACCCCGAGCACGGCGACCGCTGCCAGCACCTCGTCTTCACCTCGCCCGGCCTCGACCGGGACGGGCTGGCGCGGCTGCTGGAGTCCTGCCTGCTCACCGACGCCGAGTACGCCGCCGGACGGGACGCCTGGAAGCGGCTGCCGTCCGGCTTCGACACCCTCCTGGAGGTCTGACCCGCCATGCCCCGCACGAGCGAACGCAAGCCCCTGAAGTCCCGGCCGAACCCCCTGGACCAGGCGGGGATCACGTACATCGACTACAAGGACGTCGATCTGCTGCGCAGGTTCATCTCCGACCGCGGCAAGATCCGCAGCCGCCGGGTCACCCGGGTCACCTCCCAGCAGCAGCGGCAGCTCGCCGCGGCGATCAAGAACGCCCGGGAGATGGCCCTGCTGCCCTACGCCGGTCGCTGACCGCCCGCATCCACCGTCGTCCGTACCGGGGACCCGCCCACACCGGCGGGTCCCCGGTGTTGTTGCATGATCAACGAATCGAGGGGCAGACGAGGGAACGGGTGGCGGCGGCGAGGCGTCACTTACGACAGGATTCCCGCAGCCTCGGGGCGGTGTCGGCTGTAACCGAGGGACCACCCCGCGTGCACGTGCATTTGCGCATGCAGATGCCCGTGAACAGGGCTATGATCCGGATCAGTTGACCATGCATCAATGGCCACACCAGCCACAGTGCGACACCGGGGAGCGGCCTGTGAACCACGACGTGTACAACGGCATCGCCGCAACGGACCTGCACGGCGTGGCCTGGCAGAAGAGCCGGCACAGCAACTCGCAGGGGTCCTGCGTGGAGTTCGCCCGGCTCCCCGGCGGCGAGGTGGCCGTGCGCAACTCCCGCTTCCCCGACGGCCCGGCGCTGGTCTACACCCGCGCCGAGATCGAGGCGATGCTGCTGGGTATCAAGGACGGGGAGTTCGACCACCTGGTCACGGGGTGACGGCGCGGCCCGCCCGCCCGCCCGGCCGTCGTGCGGGCCGACGGGGGAACCGCCCCGCGTGACGCGCTCGGAGGACTGCCGCCGTGACGCGCGTAGAAACGCGGCACGGCAGCGGCGTGCGGCAGTTCACCCGGCGGGCGGTTCCGGGACCCGGAACAGGGCCCAGACGACCTTGCCCGGCAGGGTGCCGGTCAGTGGGTACCAGCCCCAGCTGTCGCTGAAGGACTCCACCAGGAACAGGCCGCGCCCGGACTCCGCCGCGAAGTCCTCCGCCGTACGCACCACCGGACCGTCCTCGCTCGGATCGCGCACCGCGCACACCAGCCGCCCGGTCCAGCGCATGAGGTGCAGCCGCACCGGACCGAACCCGCCGGCCCGCGCCTGCTGGTCGCCGCGCCCGTACGCGTCGCGGCGCCCGGCCCCGTCCGCCGGCCGCCCGCCCTCCGGCAGGGCGTGCCGCAGGGCGTTGGTGACGAGTTCCGAGACCACCAGGCAGATGTCGTCGAAGCGGTCGCCCGTGGGCCAGCCGTCGAGCGTGCGGCGGGTGAACCGGCGTGCCTCGCGCACCGCTTCGTGGCGGGGCGGCAGGGCGCAGGAGGCGGCGCTGGAGACGTGCGCGGGGTCCATCGGCGGAAGGCCCTGCCGTGACGGCTCGAGCATGGTCGATCCATTCGTCCCCATGCGAGGCACTCCCGGAATTCGCGGTCGTAGCGAGGCGGCGCGGTGGTGCGGGACCATGGTTTCGGATGCGCAGGGCAGATGCAAGGGCAGATGCACGTGCACGTGACCGAAATGGGCCTACCCGTACCGCTTGCAGGTCAAATTTTCCGCCATCTTCACCTCTCCGCCCCGGTGTCGTCTCGGTCGGTCCTTGCCTGTTCCTGGACCGTTCCTGGCCTTTTCCTGTGCCTTTCCTTTGGCTCGACTCCGTTTGTGTAATCGGACGAGTACTGCTCGGAGTGTTTTAGTGGCAGACTTCGGCCCTTGAAGACGGTTGGGGAGGCTGGCGAACGTGAGCGCGGGAGAGCCCGGATCGGTGGTGCGGCGCATGCTGCTCGGATCACAACTCAGGCGACTGCGTGAGGCGCGGGGGATCACGCGCGAGGCGGCGGGGTACTCGATCCGCGCCTCCGAGTCGAAGATCAGCCGGATGGAGCTGGGCCGGGTGAGCTTCAAGACACGCGATGTGGAGGACCTGCTGACCCTCTACGGCATCACCGACGAGCAGGAGCGCGCCTCCCTGCTGTCGCTGGCCCGCGAGGCCAACGTGGCGGGCTGGTGGCACAGTTACTCCGACGTGCTGCCCAGCTGGTTCCCCACCTACGTGGGCCTGGAGGGCGCGGCCTCCGTCATCCGCGTGTACGAGGTGCAGTTCGTGCACGGACTGCTGCAGACCCCGGAGTACGCCCGCGCGGTGGTCCGCCGCGGCCTCGGCGAGGCGAACGAGGCCGACGTCGAGCGCAGGGTGACGCTCCGCCTGGAGCGCCAGAAGTACCTGGTCGCCGAGAACGCGCCCGAGTTCCACATCGTCCTGGACGAGGCCGCGCTGCGCCGCCCCTACGGCGACCGCGAGGTGATGCGCGGCCAGCTCCAGCACCTGATCGAGATGTCCGAGCGCCCCAACATCCGCCTCCAGGTGATGCCGTTCGGCTTCGGCGGCCACTCCGGGGAGTCCGGCGCGTTCACCCTCCTCAGCTTCCCCGAGTCCGACCTCTCGGACGTGGTCTACCTGGAGCAGCTCACCAGCGCGCTCTACCTGGACAAGGCCGAGGACGTCGCCCAGTACGAGAAGGCGATGAAGGATCTGCAGCGCGACAGCCCGGGACCGGACGAGAGCCGGGACGTCCTGCGGGGGCTCCTCCAACTCGGCTGAGCCGGGCCGCCATTGCCCCACGCGCCCCTTGATACACCCGTACGATGCCGGGGGGACGGACCGTGCGGGAGCCGGTCGTCCGTCGACTCCGCCTGCGCCGGCAGCAAGGGATTGAGGGATCACATGTCGTCGTACTTCACCGATCTGGCCCAGCAGTACATCGACGGTGAGTGGCGGGCCGGCTCCGGCTCCTGGGACATCGTCGACTTCAACCCGTACGACGACGCCAAGCTCGCCTCGATCACCATAGCCACCACCGCCGAGGTGGACACCGCCTACCGGGCCGCCGAGCGCGCGCAGAAGGAATGGGCGGCGGCCAGCCCGTACGCCCGCCGCGCGGTGTTCGAGAAGGCGCTGCGCCTGGTGGAGGAGCGCGAGCCGGAGATCGTCGAGGCGATCATCGCGGAGCTGGGCGGCACCCGCACCAAGGCCGGTTTCGAACTGCACCTCGCCAAGGAGTTCCTGCGCGAGGCGGTCCACCTGGCACTGCGTCCCGAGGGCCGCGTCCTGCCCTCCCCGACCGAGGGCAAGGAGAACCGCGTCTACCGCGTCCCGGTCGGCGTCGTCGGCGTGATCAGCCCCTTCAACTTCCCCTTCCTGCTCTCCCTCAAGTCGGTCGCCCCGGCCCTCGCCCTGGGCAACGGCGTCGTCCTCAAGCCGCACCAGAACACCCCGGTCGTCGGCGGCACCCTGGTCGCCAAGATCTTCGAGGACGCCGGCCTGCCGGGCGGCCTGCTCAACGTCGTCGTCACGGACATAGCGGAGATCGGCGACGCGTTCGTCGAGCACCCGGTGCCGAAGGTCATCTCCTTCACCGGTTCCGACGCGGTCGGCCGCCATGTCGCCACCGTCTGCGCCGCGCACTTCAAGCGCGCGGTCCTCGAACTGGGCGGCAACAGCGCCCTGGTGGTCCTCGACGACGCCGACCTCGACTACGCGGTCGACGCGGCCGTCTTCAGCCGGTACGTCCACCAGGGCCAGGTCTGCATGGCCGCCAACCGCATCCTCGTGGACCGCTCGGTCGCCGAGGAGTTCACGGCCAGGTTCGTCGCCAAGGTGAAGACCCTCAAGGCCGGCGACCCGGACGACCCCGCGACCGTCATCGGCCCCCTGATCAACTCCCGGCAGGCCGACGCCGTCGCCGGCGTCGTGGAGCAGGCCCTCGCCGAGGGCGCGACGGCCCTGGTGCACGGCGGGCGCACCGCCAACCTGGTCGAGCCCTCCGTGCTCACCGGCGTCCCCGCCGACTCCGCCCTGCTGCGCCAGGAGGTCTTCGGCCCGGTCGCCTTCCTCGTCCCCTTCGACGGCGAGGAGGAGGCGGTACGCCTGGTCAACGACACCCCGTACGGCCTCAGCGGTGCCGTGCACACCGCGGACGTGGAGCGGGGCGTGGCCTTCGCCCGGCGGATCGACACCGGGATGTTCCACGTGAACGACGGCACCGTGCACGACGAGCCGATCGTCCCCTTCGGCGGCGAGAAGCACTCGGGGCTCGGCCGGCTCAACGGCGACGCGATGCTCGACGCCTTCACCACCCAGAAGTGGATCTCCGTACAGCACGGCCGGAGCACCTTCCCGTTCTGACCGGGCGAAAGGCCGCCCGCACCCCCGCGACGGCCGGGCGGCCTGCCCCGGACCCCATGTCAGTGATCCGCCTGCTCGTGCTCGGCGCGGTCCGCCGGCACGGGCGGGCCCACGGCTACCAGGTCCGCGACGACCTGGAGTACCGGGGCGCCCACGACGGGTCGCACGCCAAGCCCGGGGCCGATCCACCACGCCTTGAAGCAGCCGGCGTAGCAGGGGCTGCTCCTCGCCCACGAGACGGCCCCGTCCCCCGCCGGCGGCCCGCCGCGCACCGAGTACGAGAGCACCGGCGCCGGCACCGAGGAGTACCTCACCCTGCTGCGCCGGGCCCTCACCGCCCACGACCGGAAACCGGACGTGCTCGCCGCCGCGCCGGGCTGCATGGTCGACCTGGGGCGACGAGGTGCCGGAGCTGCTCCAGCAGTGTCTGCGGCGCATCGCGGCGTGGCGCACCGCCGTCACCGGGCACCACACACCGGAGGGCGGCCCGGAGCAGCTCGGCCACATCGGCGGGATCATGCACCTGTGGGCCGGCTCCGCCGACACCGGCGCCCCCTGGACCCGTGGCCTGATCGCACGCGTCCGGGGCGGCGCCCACACCTTCGCCGGCGACGGCGAGCCGTTCGTCGGCGTCCTGCCCGAGGGCGAGGAGAACCCGTACGGGACCCCCGAGCCGCACCCGGGCGACCGCCACTGACCCCGGCGCCGGACTTGCGCCTCACGCCGCGTGAGGAGGCAGCGTGGACGGCGTCGGAAGAAGGGAGCGGGAGTTGAGCTACTCCGTGGGACAGGTGGCCGGCTTCGCCGGAGTGACGGTGCGCACACTGCACCACTACGACGACATCGGCCTGCTCACACCGAGTGAGCGCAGCCGCGCGGGGCACCGGCGCTACAGCGACGCCGACCTCGACCGGCTCCAGCGCGTCCTGTTCTACCGAGAGCTGGGCTTCCCGCTCGACGAGGTCGCCGCCCTCCTCGACGACCCGGACGCGGACCCGCGCGCCCGGCTGCGCCGGCAGCACGAGCTGCTGACCGCCCGGATCGAGAAGCTGCGGAAGATGGCGGCGGCCGTGGAGCAGGCCATGGAGGCACGCAGAATGGGCATCGATCTCACCCCCGAGGAACGGTTCGAGGTGTTCGGGGACAACGACCCGGAGCAGTACGCGGAGGAGACGGAGGACCGCTGGGGCGGCACCGAGGCGTACGCCGAGTCGCAGCGCCGGGCCGCCCGCCGCACCAAGGAGGACTGGCAGCGGCTCCAGGCCGAGACGGCCGACTGGAGCGAGCGCTACGCCGCCCTGATGGCGGCCGGAGAGCCCCCGGCCGGCGAGGCCGCCATGGCCATGGCCGAGGAACACCGGCGGCACATCTCTGCCTGGTTCTACGACTGCCCCCACGCGATGCACCGCTGCCTGGGCGAGATGTACGTCGCCGACGAACGCTTCAAGGCGTTCTACGACGCGATCCGCCCCGGCCTCGCCGAGCACCTGAAGGACGCGATCACGGCGAACGCGGACCGTCGCGCAGGGTGACCTTCCGGTTCACAGCCCGGACCGAGGGCGGTCACAGTTCATGCTGCTCCCACCGGTGGAACCTGGGGCGGGCACACGGCGTTGATAGCTTTGTGCGGCCGTATCCGTTCGCCTCGCCGCCTTCATCCCACAGGAGCCCGGAACCGTGACGACGCTTGCCCTCGGCCCGAGCTGGCTGGACCCGAACTATCTCCTCGACACGTTCGGCATCTGGGGCCTGCTCCTGATCGTCTTCGCCGAGTCGGGCCTGCTCATCGGGTTCTTCCTGCCGGGCGACTCCCTGCTGTTCACCGCGGGGCTGCTCATCACCTCCAAGCAGCTCGACTTCCCCCTGTGGGGCGCCATCGCGCTGATCTGCCTCGCCGCGATCCTCGGCGACCAGGCGGGCTACATGTTCGGCAAGAAGGTGGGCCCGTCCCTCTTCAAGCGGCCCGACTCCCGCCTCTTCAAGCAGGAGAACGTCACCAAGGCGCACGAGTTCTTCGAGAAGTACGGCCCGAAGTCCCTGGTCCTGGCCCGCTTCGTGCCCGTCGTGCGCACCTTCACGCCGATCATCGCCGGCGTCAGCGGCATGCGGTACCGCTCGTTCCTGACCTTCAACGTCATCGGCGGCGTCCTGTGGGGCGCGGGCGTGACCCTGCTGGGCTCCTGGCTGGGCGGCATCGACTTCGTCAAGGAGAACATCGAGGCGATCCTCATCCTGATCGTCCTCGTCTCGGTCGTCCCGATCGCGATCGAGTTCCTGCGCGCCCGCTCCAAGAACAAGAAGAACCCGCCGCACACCCCGCAGGCCCCCCAGCCCCACGAACCCCCCGCCCTGGACGACGCCACCACCCAGCTCCGCCGCATCGACCCGACCGACCAGCCCCCGCAGCAGCAGCCCTACGGCAACCAGCAGCAGCCCTACGGGAACCAGCAGCAGCCCTACGGCAACCAGCAGCAGCCGTACGGGAACCAGCAGCAGCCGTACGCCCAGCAGTACCCGCAGCAGCAGTACCCGCAGGACTACGGCCGGCAGCAGCCGTACCCGCAGAACAACCAGAACCCCTACAACCAGGGTTACTGAGCCCGCGCAGGGGCGCGGGGCCGTACGCATCTGCGGCTCCGCCGCGTGGCGCGGCAAGCCACCACGAACCTGTCAGCCGCCGCACCACAGAAGCCCCCCCCGCGGGCACCCGGCGGCGGCGTACGCGCCCGGCGTCAGAACCCTCGCGTCCGCTTCGCGGCCCGCCGCCCCGCCGCACTCGCCGCCCCCGGCACCTTCAGGAACAGCCGCGAGATCTCCGACCCGAGATTCACCCCGATGGCGATCGCCATCGCGAGGGCCACCGCCTTGGTCAGCGACACCATCCCCCGGTCCACCTCGCTCTGCGCGATCGCCAGCAGCCCGAAGTACGTCGCGGACCCCGGCAGCAGCGGCCCGATCGCCGCCGTCGTGTACGGCAGCGCGGACGCGAACCGGTACCGGGACATCAGCTGCCCGAACAGCCCCACCAGACCCGCCGCCGCGGCCGTCGACGCCACCGGCGAGATCTCGCCCGCGTAGTGCATCGCCCCGTACACGCACCAGGCCACGCCGCCGTTCAGGGTCACCGCCAGCACGGTGGACCGTTCCTGCTGGAGCAGGATCGCGAAGGCCAGCGACAGCAGCATCGACGCCACGATCTGCACCACCGGGTCGTCGCCCGTGCCGAGCGCCGCGTCCGGGTTCAGCTCGGCGCCGAGCTGCACGCCGAAGTACAGCACCACCAGCACCCCGGCGACGATGCTGACGAAGAAGTACAGCACCTCCAGCAGCCGCGCCGCCGCGGTGATGTAGAAGCCGGTCAGCCCGTCCTGCACCCCGGCCACCAGCGCCCGCCCCGGCAGCAGCGCGAACAGTCCACCGGTGATGACCGCCGACGCCTTCACCTCCACCTGGGCGAGGGTCAGCGCGATGCCGAGCGCGGCCGGCGGCATCGCGGCCACCGCGAACTGGTAGAACTCCGGCAGCCCGCGCCCCGCGCAGAGCCAGGCCAGCCGGTCGCCGAGCATCGCGCCGAACAGCGCCGCGACGAAGACGATCAGATCACCGCCGACCAGCAGCGAGGCCGCCCCGGCCAGCAGCCCGCTCGCGGACGTCAGCACCCACGTCGGGTACGGGTGCCGGTTCCTGCGGATCTCCGCCAGCCGCCGGTACGCCTCCTCCAGGGAGATGTGCGTCTCCGGGTCGCTGAGATCGTCCACCAGCCGGAACACGGCCGCGAGCCGGGTGTAGTCGGTACCCCGGCGGCGTACCGTGCGCGAGGCCGTCACCGGGTCCTCCACCAGCGACGGCTGGTGCGAGATGGACAGCAGCGTGAAGGTGACGTTCGGCTCGCAGCGGTCCAGGCCGTAGGAGCGGCAGACCGCGAACATCGCCGCCTCCACGTCCTCCGCGCCCTCGCCGCCCGCGAGCAGCAGCTCACCGATGCGCAGGGTCAGGTCGAGGACGCGCGGCACGGCCGGACCGGTCTCGTCCTCGTGGCGCTGCGGGGCCTCCGGGGCGGGCCGCTCGGCCACCGGCATCCGCAGCATCGTGCGCATCCGGTCCTGCCAGGGCACGTCCTTGGTCAGACTCACCGCCGGTATGCCGACGGGCGGGGTGAAGGCACTCGCGCTGTACGACGGCTCGGGCGGCGGCTGCGGCGCGTCCAGACCCTCCGGCAGGGCGAACTCCGACGTCACCTCGGACTCGCTCGGGCCCGTCCGGGGAACGGCGAGCCCCTCGGGCACCGCGAACTCGGACGTCGTCGACGACTCCTCGTCGGCCGGTGCCGCGACCCCGCTGGGCGGCCGGAAGGCGCTCCGTGCCTCGTCCGACTGCGGCTTTCGGTCCTCCGCGTCCGTCACCTGTCCCAAGCTCCCTACAACCACAACCTCCTGTAGCCCTCAGTATGCGCACTCAAACACGAACGGGCCGCACGCGTACGCGCACGGCCCGTCACGAGGCTCACGCCTCAGCACGCCACAGGGGACTCAGTGACCGCCCTGCTCCTTGAACCGCTTGTAGGAGCGCTCGATCTCGGCCTCGGCGTCGGTGCGGCCGACCCAGTTGGCGCCCTCGACGGACTTGCCGGGCTCCAGGTCCTTGTAGACCTCGAAGAAGTGCTGGATCTCCAGACGGTCGAACTCCGACACGTGGTGGATGTCCCGCAGGTGCTCCACGCGCGGGTCGGTCGACGGGACGCACAGCAGCTTGTCGTCGCCGCCGGCCTCGTCCGTCATCCGGAACATGCCGATCGCGCGGCAGGTGATGAGGCAGCCCGGGAAGGTCGGCTCGTCCAGGATGACCAGCGCGTCCAGCGGGTCGCCGTCCTCGCCGAGGGTGTTCTCGACGAAGCCGTAGTCGGTCGGGTAGGCGGTCGAGGTGAACAGGCGGCGGTCCAGGCGGATACGACCGGTCTCGTGGTCCACCTCGTACTTGTTCCGCGAACCCTTCGGGATCTCGATCGTGACGTCGAACTCCACCGGACGCTCCTCCATGATCAGCACATAGTTCTGGTGATTAAGTGTCCCTCACGCAGGTGCGTGATCGCGAAAGGGGCTGGTGACCGTGCCGGAGCCGAGACCGTGGCGGTCCGTCCGACCGTACGCCGCGCGTGCCGTGGCCGCCGTACGGCCCGCGGCCACGCGGATCTCCCGTACCGCCCGGACCGCCGTACCGCGGGTCGCGCGGCCGGTGTGGACCACGGCGACCCGGATCACGGGACCGCGGACCTGGCGGTACACCGCGGGTGCCGCCACCGCCGGACTGGCGCTCGCCGCCGGTGTGGTGACCGCCGCGGGCCCCTGGGACTCCACGGGTCAGCGTACGGCCGAGCGTGACCGCGCCGTCGCACAGGAGCGCACGGGTGGCGCAGATCACGGTCAGGGCACCGCCCCCGGCACGGCGGCCGGCCCGCCGCGGCCCGCCCCGAGCGCCGGCTCCGTGCTGGCCGCCCTCGACGGCAACACCCCCGCGGACCGGACCGCCACACCCCTCACCGATGTCCTGGGCCCCCTCCTGGAGGACCCCGCGCTCGGCGACCGCCGCGCCGCCTCCGTGGTCGACCTCGCCACCGGGAAGCGGCTCCACGGCACCGGCGCCGGCGCCGCCCTCACCCCCGCCTCCACCACCAAGATCGCCACCGCGGTCGCCGCCCTCACCGCCCTCGGCCCCGACCACCGCCTCACCACCCGCACCGCCCTCGACCCCGACACCGGCGAACTCGTCCTCGTCGGCGGCGGCGACCCCACCCTCACCGCCCGCGCGGACGCCGCCGGCTCCGCGAGCCTGCGCACCCTCGCCGCCGACACCGCGAAGGCGCTGGAGAAACGCCACCTACATGAGGTGACGCTCTCCTACGACACCACCCTGTACACCGGCTCCGGCACCCACCCGATCGGGCCGAACGACAACCTCGCCCAGGTCACCGCCCTGATGGCCGACGAGGCCCGCGCCGACGCCTCCACCAGCGGCCCCGCCCCCCGCGAGAGCGACCCCGCGGCGGCCGCCGCCGCCACCTTCGCCGACCTGCTGGAGGACCACGGCATCACGGCCTCCCCGCCCGGCCCGTCCAAGGCCACCGGCCGCACCGCCACCCTTGCCCGGGTCACCTCGCCGCCGCTGTCGTCCCTGGTCGAACGGATGCTGACCGAGAGCGACAACGACCTCGCCGAAGCCCTCGCCCGGCACACCGCCGTGGCGAGCGGCGAGAAGGCCGACTTCGAGGGCGGAGCCGCCGCCATCACCGCCCGGCTGAAGCAGCTCGGCCTGTCCGTCGAGGGCGCCTCCTTCCACGACGGCAGCGGGCTGGACCGCGCCGACCGGCTCACCGCCGGCCTGCTCACCGACCTGCTGGCCACCGCCGCCGACCCCGGCCGCCCCGCCCTGCGCAGCGTCCTCACCGGGCTCCCCGTCGCCCACTTCACCGGCACGCTCAGCGGCCGCTACACCGACGGCGCCGCCGGACTCGTCCGCGCCAAAACGGGCACCCTGACCGGCGTCAACACCCTGGCCGGCACGGTCGCCACCGCCGACGGCCGGGTGCTCGGCTTCGCCTTCCTCACCGCCGGCGCCACGGACGCGCGGGCCGCGCAAGAGGCCCTGGACCGCACCGCGAGCGCCCTCGCCGACTGCGGCTGCCGCTGAGCGCGCCTCCTGCGTCCGCCCCGCACGGCCTGCCCCCGACGGCGGGCCTCACGTACGGTTGACGCATGACGAGCATCGGTGGTGCCGCATCGTCCGGGATGGTCGACTGGAACCTCGCGGTCGCGACCGCGACCCGCCTGGTCCGGCCCGGCCCAGAGGTCAGCCGCGACGAGGCCCGGGCCGTCGTCGCGGAACTGCGCCGGCACGCCAGGGCCTCCGAGGAACACGTCCGCGGCTTCACCCGGATGGCCGCCGACGGGGACGCGGACACCCCCGTCCTCGTCGTCGACCGCCCCGGCTGGGTCCGCGCCAACGTCGCCGGCTTCCGGGAACTCCTCAAACCCCTCCTGGACAAGATGGAGGGCCGCCGCGGCTCCTCCCCGGGCAGCGCCGTCCTCGGCGCCGTCGGCGGCAAGGTCACCGGCGTCGAGCTGGGCATGCTGCTGTCGTTCCTGTCCTCCCGGGTCCTCGGCCAGTACGAGACCTTCGCCCCGGCCACCCGCGAACTGCCCGCCGGCAACGGCGGCGGCCGGCTGCTGCTCGTCGCTCCCAACATCGTCCACGTCGAACGCGAACTCGACGTCGACCCGCACGACTTCCGCCTCTGGGTCTGCCTCCACGAGGAGACGCACCGCACCCAGTTCACCGCGGTGCCCTGGCTGCGCGACCACCTCCAGGGCGAGATCCAGTCGTTCCTCGCGGAGACCGACGTCGACCCCATGACCGTGCTCGAACGCGTCCGCGAAGCCGCCCAGACCCTGGCCGGTGGCCGCCCCGAGGGCGAGGAGGACGACGGCGGCCGGTCCCTGGTCGAGCTGGTGCAGACCCCCGCCCAGCGGGAGATCCTCGGCCGGCTCACCGCCGTGATGTCCCTCCTGGAGGGCCACGCCGACTTCGTCATGGACGGCGTCGGCCCCGAGGTCGTGCCCTCCGTCGGAGAGATCCGCGAGAAGTTCCAGCAGCGCCGCGCCAAGGGCGCCTCCCGCCTCGACCTCGCCCTGCGCAGGCTGCTCGGCCTGGACGCCAAACTGCGCCAGTACCGGGACGGCGAACGTTTCGTACGGGCCGTCGTGGACGAGGTCGGCATGGACGGCTTCAACCACGTGTGGACCTCGCCCAACACCCTCCCCACCAAGGCGGAGATCGCCAAACCGGCGGACTGGGTCGCACGGGTGCACCGCACGCCCGAGTCGTGAGAACCGGGTGCGGGGGCGCGCGGAGCAACCGGCCGACGGCAGAGCAACGCCCCTTCAATCACCCGTCCGAGGGACCGCCGGGCTCGCGCAGGCGTGCAATGCTCGGGGCACGGCCCGTTTCTGTCACCATCTACACACTCTGTGTGACCGACACACGGGCCCACCCCCTCCGACAATTTCATGAAGGGCACCGGACATGGGTCCCCATCCTGCGGTCGCGGCGATACGCCTGGCGGTCCGCCGCGTCCTCCACGACATCCTCACCGAACACCACGGCACCGGGCACGCGGACATCCCCGACGCCGCACTCCCCCACCCGACGACGCACGCGGGCCCGCCCGCGCCGCCACGCCCCCCGGCGTCCACCCGGCCGGCGACGCCCCCGCTGGTGCTGGTGGCGTGCTCCGGCGGCGCCGACTCCATGGCCCTCGCCTCCGCCCTCGCCTTCGAGGCCCCCCGCCTCGGCGTCCGGGCCGGCGGCATCACCGTCGACCACGGCCTCCAGGCCGGCTCCGACCTGCGCGCCGAGGAGGTCGTCGTGCGCCTGCGCGCGCTCGGCCTCGACCCCGTGGAGTCCACCGCCGTGACCGTCGGCCGCGAAGGCGGCCCGGAAGCCGCCGCCCGCGACGCCCGCTACGACGCCCTGGACGCCGCCGCAGAGCGCCACGGCGCCGCCGCCGTCCTGCTCGGCCACACCCGCGACGACCAGGCCGAGACCGTCCTGCTCGGCCTCGCCCGCGGCTCCGGCATCCGCTCCCTGTCCGGCATGGCCGCGGTCTCGGGGGCCGGCGGCCGTTACCGGCGCCCGTTCCTCCACCTCGACCGGCAGACCGCCCGCAAGGCATGCATGGCCCAGTCCCTGCCCGTCTGGGACGACCCGCACAACACCGACCCCGCCTACACCCGCTCCCGGCTGCGCCACGAGGGCCTGCCCGCCCTGGAGAAAGCCCTCGGCAAGGGCGTCGTCGAGGCGCTGGCCCGCACCGCCCAGCTCTCCCGCGACGACGCCGACGCCCTCGACGGCTGGGCCCGGCAGGCCGAGGCCGGCGTCCGGGACGCGACGGGACTGCTGGACTGCAGCAAGCTCTTCGCCCTGCCGCCCGCCGTCCGCCGCCGCATCCTGCGCAGGGCCGCCATCGAGGCGGGCGCCCCGGCCGGTTCGCTCTTCGCCCGGCACATCGAGGAGATGGACAAGCTGATCACCGGCTGGCGCGGCCAGGGAGCCATCAACCTGCCCGGCAAGGTGGTCGCCCAGCGGCAGGGTGGCAGACTGGTCATCCGGCGGGGCTGAACCCCGACCGCCCCGAGCCCGGCTCGGGCGGCCGAACGGCTGTCAGCCGGACGCCGTAACTGCGGGACGACCGAAAGTGATGCGGGTGGACGCGAACGACATGGGTGCCGATCTCCAGCGGGTGCTCATCACCAAGGAAGAGATCGACGCGAAGCTGGCCGAGCTGGCCGCGAAGATCGACGCTGAGTACGCGGGCAAGGACCTGCTCATCGTCGGAGTCCTCAAGGGCGCGGTGATGGTCATGGCCGACCTCGCCAGGGCACTGTCCACCCCGGTCACCATGGACTGGATGGCCGTGTCGTCCTACGGCGCGGGCACCCAGTCCTCCGGGGTCGTGCGCATCCTCAAGGACCTCGACACCGACATCAAGGGCAAGCACGTCCTGATCGTCGAGGACATCATCGACTCCGGCCTCACCCTCTCCTGGCTGCTGTCCAACCTCGGCTCGCGCGAGCCCGCCTCCCTGAAGGTGTGCACGCTGCTGCGCAAGCCCGACGCCGCCAAGGTCGCCATCGACGTGCAGTGGGTCGGCTTCGACATCCCCAACGAGTTCGTCGTCGGGTACGGCCTGGACTACGCCGAGAAGTACCGGAACCTGCCGTTCGTGGGTACGCTCGCGCCCCACGTCTACGGCGGCTGACACGCCTGTACGGGACGGACGGGAACCCCGGCGGCCCTCGCACCGTTGGAGCATGCAGACGGTGGAGCCGGACATCCCGTGCGGCTGCGGGCCACCAAGCTGGGGTACCGTCAGAAGAACTGTCTTATCAAACTCACTATGGCAGGAGGGACGGGGCGGCACCGCTCCGTGTGGATGGACGTGAAGCGATACTTCCGTGGGCCGGTCATGTGGATCGTGCTGGCCGTCCTTGCCGTGGTCGTGTTGATGCAGGTCGTCGGCTCGTCCGGCGGCTACAAGACGGTGGACACGGGCCAGGTCGTCCAGGCGATCAATCAGAACAAGGTCGAATCGGCCAAGCTCACCACCGGTGACGAGCAGACCGTCAAGGTCCAGCTCAAGGATGGCGAAAAGGTCGAAGGCAGCTCGAAGATCCAGGCGAGCTACATCGGCGATCAGGGCGTGGACATCGCCAACACGCTGCAGAACAAGTACCAGGACAAGCAGATCCCGGACGGCTACACCGTCTCGCCGTCCAAGCAGAACCCGTTCGTCGGCATTCTGCTCTCCCTGCTGCCCTTCGTCCTCATCGTGGTCGTCTTCCTGTTCCTGATGAACCAGATGCAGGGCGGCGGCTCCCGGGTGATGAACTTCGGGAAGTCCAAGGCGAAACTGATCACCAAGGACACCCCCAAGACGACGTTCTCCGACGTCGCCGGGTCGGACGAGGCCGTCGAGGAACTCCACGAGATCAAGGAGTTCCTCCAGGAACCGGCCAAGTTCCAGGCCGTCGGCGCCAAGATTCCCAAGGGCGTCCTGCTCTACGGGCCTCCCGGCACCGGCAAGACGCTGCTCGCGCGAGCCGTCGCGGGCGAGGCGGGCGTCCCGTTCTACTCGATCTCCGGTTCCGACTTCGTCGAGATGTTCGTCGGCGTCGGCGCCTCCCGGGTCCGCGACCTGTTCGAGCAGGCCAAGGCGAACGCCCCGGCGATCGTCTTCGTCGACGAGATCGACGCGGTCGGCCGCCATCGCGGCGCCGGCCTCGGCGGCGGTCACGACGAGCGCGAGCAGACCCTCAACCAGCTCCTCGTCGAGATGGACGGCTTCGACGTCAAGGGCGGCGTGATCCTCATCGCCGCGACGAACCGGCCCGACATCCTCGACCCGGCACTGCTGCGCCCCGGCCGCTTCGACCGGCAGATCGCCGTCGACCGGCCCGACATGCAGGGCCGTCTGGAGATCCTCAAGGTCCACCAGAAGGGCAAGCCGGTCGCCCCGGACGTCGACCTGTCGGCCGTCGCCCGGCGCACCCCCGGCATGACCGGTGCCGATCTGGCCAACGTGCTCAACGAGGCCGCGCTCCTGACCGCCCGCAGCGACCAGAAGCTGATCGACAACCACATGCTGGACGAGGCGATCGACCGCGTCGTGGCGGGCCCGCAGAAGCGGACCCGGATCATGTCCGACAAGGAGAAGAAGATCACCGCGTACCACGAGGGCGGACACGCCCTGGTCGCGGCGGCCTCACCCAACTCCGACCCGGTCCACAAGATCACCATCCTGTCCCGGGGCCGCGCCCTGGGCTACACGATGGTCCTCCCGGACGAGGACAAGTACTCGACCACGCGCAACGAGATGCTCGACCAGCTCGCCTACATGCTGGGCGGCCGGGCGGCCGAGGAACTGGTCTTCCACGACCCGACCACGGGCGCCGCGAACGACATCGAGAAGGCCACCGGCCTGGCCCGCGCGATGGTCACCCAGTACGGCATGACCGAACGGCTCGGCGCGATCAAGTTCGGTGGCGACAACACCGAACCGTTCCTCGGGCGGGAGATGTCCCACCAGCGCGACTACTCGGAAGAGGTCGCCGCGCTGGTCGACGAAGAGGTCAAGAAGCTCATCGAGACCGCGCACAACGAGGCGTGGGAGATCCTGGTCGAGAACCGCGACGTCCTCGACAACCTGGTCCTGGCCCTCCTGGAGAAGGAGACCCTGGGCAAGGAGGAGATCGCCGAGATCTTCGCGCCGATCGTCAAGCGCCCGCCGCGTCCCGCGTGGACCGGCTCCTCGCGGCGTACGCCGTCCACCCGTCCGCCGGTGCTCTCCCCCAAGGAGCTGGCCCTGACGAACGGAGCCAACGGCGCCACGGCGGCGATCAGCACCGCCAAGAGCACGGCGGCGGACCCCGCCCCGGCTCCGGAGCGCGCCCCGGAGGACCGCCCCGAGAGCTGACGGCCCCGCGAGGCCCGGAATGACTGCCGCGCCCCCCAGGTTCTAGCCTGGGGGGCGCGGCAGTCCCATATGCCGACAAGCAGGACAGTGACAGGAACGAGGCACCACATGACCGACCCCGTGACGCTGGACGGCGAGGGCTTCGTCGGCGAGTTCGACGAGAAGCGGGCCGAGAACGCCGTACGCGAACTGCTGATCGCGGTCGGCGAGGACCCGGACCGCGAGGGTTTGAAGGAGACGCCGGCGCGGGTGGCGCGGGCGTACAGGGAACTCCTGGCGGGGTTGCGCCAGGAGCCGGAGGATGTCCTGACGACCACGTTCGATCTGGGGCACGACGAGATGGTCTTGGTCAAGGACATCGAAATCGTTAGCCTCTGTGAACATCATTTGCTGCCATTTCATGGCGTAGCTCACATTGGGTATATTCCGGCTGAAACGGGCAAGATAACGGGGCTCTCCAAGCTGGCGCGGCTGGTGGAGGTGTTCGCCCGGCGTCCACAGGTGCAGGAGCGGCTGACCACGCAGGTCGCCGACTCGCTGATGAAGATCCTCGAAGCCCGTGGCGCGATCGTCGTCATCGAGGCCGAGCACATGTGCATGTCGGTGCGGGGGGTGCGCAAGCCCGGCGCCAAGACCACCACGTCCGCGGTGCGGGGCCAGCTCAGGGACTCGACGACCCGGGCCGAGGCGATGAGCCTCATATTGGCGCGCTGACCTGATTGTCAGAGGTGCCCGGTACCTTCCTCGATCGGTGAGTTGTTCACTGATCAAGGGGGACACCGATGAGTCACGGGGTGCCGAGCAAGCAACTGGTGAGCGTGGTCGGAGGTACCCGGCAGGCCAGGAACGTGGAGGTGGGGGACAAGCTCTGGAGTCTGGACGGGACGCGCACGGTGCCCACGACCGTCGTCGAGGTGACGGCGGCTAAGGCCCGTGAGGTCGTGGACGTGGTGACCGACCGGATCACCTTCACGGTGGCCCCGGGACAGGAACTGGCGACACCTGACGGCCGGGTGCTCGCCTCTCGTGTGGCGGACGCCCCGGTGGTCTGGACCCCGGCTCGTAAGCTGTGCCGGGAGCGTCTGGTGATCAAGCCGGGATATGAACTCGGGTATGTCGTCGGAGCCACGTGCGCGGACGCCACCGTCGGACGGAACTGCGTGTCGCTCGTGGTCGACGACGAGGCGTTCGCCGGCCGTCACGCGACCTGTTTGACGGGTGCCACGGGACTGGGCGCCCGCCTTGAGCCGGTGACCCGTCCCTCGGACTTTCCGGCGGGACGTCCCCGGGTTTCGGGTGAGGGTGGTTTCGTCCTACTTGGCGGATCTCATGCGGCAGTATGTCGGGGGAGACGCGCACCATCTGAGGCAGCGGTTCCCGCGCGTGGTGCTCCGGGACATCGACACGTTCTGCGGTTTCCTGGACGGTTATGTCGATGGAGACGGGTTCCGGCACAAGCGATGGGCTGGTCGCACGGTCGTCAGTGCCAATGTTCCCTTCCTCGCGGAGCTGGCCACGGTCATCGGCGCGAGGTTCACGCCGTCTCGACCCCTACCCGGGTTTCCTGGTCAACGGGTATCTGACGAGACAGCCGTAGAGAGGGAGGGTCAGGCCGTCGAAGGGGTGCCCGGGGTGTTGTCGTCCTCGTCGTCGGGGAGGCGGCAGACGCGCTCCAGGAAGAGGGCGGACGCTATGACGGCGATGGCGGCGAGGACCGAGAAGCCGGCGTAGACGGCCTGGTCGCGGCGGGCGGGGATGTCGAGCTGCTCCAGCAGGAAAACGCCCGTGCCGCCGTACATCCCGGCGACCAGGGCGGCGACCAGGGCGCTGGCCTGGCCGAAGACGACCGCGCGGGCCGCCATCAGCGGGTCGACGCCCTTGGCGCCGGGGACGCGATCGCGCTGGGCCTTCAGACGGGCGCGCAGGGAGAGGGCCGTGGCCAGCAGGACCACGGCGATCAAGGCCAGCACGATGGGGGCGGCGAGGGGGACGCTGGGGAGGGTCCCCACCGAGTTCCACAGGCGGGCGCCCGCCCAGGACAGGATGCCGGCCACGGCGAAGACGCCGGCCAGCACCCTGATGCGCAGCTGTTTCACGGTGTCCCTTCGGTTCCCCGCACGATGGTCGTGTCGACCTTAACGACTATTCCGGCAGCCGGAGTTCCAGGTCGGCGCGGGGAGCGACGCCTTCGCGGCCGACAGCGTCCAGCAGGTCGGCGACCGGGCCGCGGCCGGGCAGTGCCGCCTCGGGGTCCACGTCGTGCCAGGGGGCGAGGACGAAGGCCCGCTCGTGGGCGCGCGGGTGGGGCAGGGTGAGGCGCGGGTCGTCGGAGACGACGTCGGCGTACGCGATGATGTCGACGTCCAGGGTGCGCGGGCCCCAGCGCTCCTCGCGGACCCGGTGGAAGGCCTCCTCCACGGCGTGCGCCCGCTCCAGCAGGGAGGTCGGGGGGAGGGTGGTCTTGAGGATCACGACCGCGTTGAAGTACGACGGCTGGGTGCCCGGGTCGACGCCCCAGGGCTCGGTCTCGTAGACCGGGGAGACGCCCTTGACGCGGATGCCGGGGGTGTCCTCCAGGGCGTCGATGGCGCCCTGGAGCGTCTCCAGCCGGTTGCCGAGGTTGGCGCCGAGGGCGATGACGGCGCGTTTGGGGTTGGACAGTGTGGTGTCCGCGGCGTCGACCTGGTCGACCACGGCGGCGGGCACGGGCTGGACGGTGGGGTCGGTGGGGCCTTTGAGGAAGGGGGCGCTCATACACGGCTCCGGGTGATGGTGACGGTGACGTCGTCGAAGGGCACCGTGATCGGGGCGTCCGGCTTGTGGACGCAGACCTCGACCTCCTGGACCGCCTCGTGCTTGAGGCACACCTGGGCGATGCGCTCGGCGAGCGTCTCGACGAGGTTGACGGGCTCGCCCTCGACGACGGCGACGACCTCCTCGGCGACGATGCCGTAGTGCACGGTCCTGGTCAGGTCGTCCTCGGCCGCGGCGGGCCGGGTGTCCAGGCCGAGGACGAGGTCCACGAGGAAGGTCTGGCCCTCCTCGCGCTCCTTGGGGAAGACACCGTGGTGCCCGCGGGCCTTCAGGCCGCGCAGCGCGACACGATCCACGCGATCACTCCTGCAGTCGTCGGTTCCGGCCGGTCCGCCCGCGGGGTGCGGACGGCACCCGGGCCGCTTTCGAATCTACCCGCGCGCACTGACGGTGCCGGGCCGCGGGGGGCTTCCGGCCGCTCGGCCGGCGGGAGGCGTCCCCGTGCGCCGTGGCGGGCGGGCCCGGTGGCTCACCGGGTGGTAGCCGTCCATACCCGCCGGTCGGTGATTCCAACCACTTTTCCGCGAGGACGCCGGAAGGGGTGTCCCGGGAGGTGTCAGGAAGGTGTCTCCTCGTCGTCGTCCTCGTCGTTCTCCGCGAGGACCGGGGAGCCGTGGTGGGACCAGAGTTTCCAGCCGGCGTCGGTGCGCCGGAAGACGTTGGTGGCGACCACGAGCTGGCCGACCAGGGGGCCGAGTTCGTCGCCCTCCTCGGGGGCGGGGCCGCCGCTGAGGATGTTCTCCGTGCAGGTGACGACGGCCGTGTCGCCGGTGACGGAGACGTGGGTGTCGGTGAGGAAGAACTGGATGTAGTCGGTGTTCGCCATGATCAGGGCGTACGACCGCAGGACCTCCCCGCGGCCGGTGAGGACCGGCCAGCCGGGGTGGACGCAGGAGACCACGCCGGTGTCCGCCGGGTCGTGGTAGGTCTCGTCGACGCCGAGGTCGGACGGCGAGAGCCACATCTCGCTCAGCCGTTCGAAGGCGCCTTGTTCCAGTGCCTCGTAGTAGGCGGTGTTGGCCGCCTCGACCTGCTCGACGTCGAGGTGCGAGGCGCTCACCGGGCTCCTTCCGTGCCGCGGGCGGCGGCTCGTTCGACGGCGCGGACGACGCGTACGGCGTCGGCGGTCGCGCGGACCTCGTGCACCCGTACCGCCCAGGCACCGGCCCGGGCGGCGAGCGCGGAGACGGCGGCGGTGGCGGCGTCGCGCTCCCGCGCGGGCGGCACGGCGCCGTCCGGGCCGGCCAGGACCCGGCCGAGGAACCGTTTGCGGGAGGCGGCGACGAGGAGGGGGTGGCCCAGGCCCAGCAGGCGCTCCAGGTGGGCCAGCAGGACCAGGTCGTGCTCGGCGTCCTTGGAGAAGCCGAGGCCGGGGTCGACGACGACGCGGTCCGGGGCGATGCCGCCCTCCAGGACGGCCGTCACGCGCGCGTGCAGCTCGTCGGCGACCTCGGTGACGACGTCGTGGTAGCTGCCGCGCACGTTGCCGCCCGCCAGCAGGCCGCGCCAGTGCATGACGACGAAGGGGGCGCCGGCGTCCGCGACCACCGGGACCATCCGCGGGTCGGCGAGGCCCCCGGAGACGTCGTTGACCAGGGCGGCGCCTGCCCGGAGGGCCTGCTCGGCCACCGAGGCGCGCATGGTGTCGACGGAGATGGTGACGCCCTCGGAGGCGAGGCCGCGGACGACGGGGACGACCCGTTTCAGCTCCTCGGCCTCGTCGACGCGGGTGGCGCCGGGCCGGGTGGACTCGCCGCCGACGTCGATCAGGTCCGCGCCCTGGGCGACCAGGTCGAGGCCGTGTTTGATGGCGGCCGTCGTGTCGAACCAGCGACCACCGTCGGAGAAGGAGTCGGGGGTCACATTGACGACTCCCATGACCGCACAGCGGTCCCATGCGGTGAGTCCCGCCACGTGGCGGCGGCCGGTCTGCGTGCTCATGTGTTCAGCCTAGGCCCCCGGGGTGCCGGCCCTCTTCCCGGCGGTGATCTCCCCGTTCCGGGGAAAGCGGTGGTCGGGAGGGCAATGCCGGCGGGGCCGGTATTACCCGTCCGGATAAATGATCTTGGTCAATTGAGGCATCGATTCCTGATGCCTCGTGAACACTTACGGGACAGCGCTCTTTTTACGGGGTCGAGGCGTCAAGAAACGCCTACGCGCGGTAAGTTTCTGGCCATGCCACGTGGACGTCACCGCCATTCCCCGCCCTTGCACAGGCTGCTGCCGCCCTCGGCGCTCGCCGGCGTCTCCGTCGTCTGTGCCGCGGGTCCCTGGGTGTTCAGCGAAACGACGGTGCTCCGCGCGCTGGCCGGGGCCGCGGCGGTGACCGCGGTGCTCGGCGCGGTCGTCATGCGGCACTGGGACACCCAGGCGGGCAAACAGATCGCCGACCTCACGCGCGCGCGGGCGGGCGACGAGTGGCGTTTCGAGGAACGCGTCGCGGAACTGGAGTCCGACCTGGAGGAGTCGCGCGAACTGCGCGCCAGACTGGAGCAGCGGCTGCGGGCCAAGCGCGCGGAACTGACGGGCCTGCGCGGCGAGCACGCCGCCCTGCTGCGCCGGTACGCCACGGCGGAGACCGAGCGCGCCAGCGCGCTGGAGGGCCGCCGGCGTCTGGAGCTGGAGGCGGCGGTGCCGACGCCCGCGCTGCCCGCGGCGCGCACGGCGCCGGGCGCCGTACCGGAGACGGCGGCCCCGGATGCCGGGACCGAGGCGGTCCCCGGCCCGCCCGGGGTGTTCTCCCCGGAGGGCTCCCGGCTGTTCCTGCGGGCCCGGACGGCGCTCGCGCGGCTGGCCGCCGGCGGTGACGCCGAGGCCGGCCGGGCCGGGGACGGCGACGGCGACGGTGACAACGGCGGCGGTGGCGGCGTCCGGGCGACCGCAGCGCCGGCCGTGCCCGACCAGCGCGGCGAGCAGCGCGGCGCGCGCCACGCGGACCGGCGGGAGAGCGCCGCTCCGGAGCGCCCCGGCCCGCCCGCCCGCCCGGGTACGCCGGAGCGCCCCGGCGCGGCCGACGGGCACGAGCACGCGGCCGGTCCCGACCGGCTCGCCCAGCCCTCCGCGCCCACCCGGCGGACCACCGGGCACTTCACCGTGCCGACCGCGGTGGCCGTCGCCCCGCCCGCTCCGTCCGCGCGGCGCCCGATGGCCGAGGGCGGTTTCGACTTCTTCGGCAACAAGAAGGCGCAGCCCTCCGGCGCGGACGCCGGCGCCGCCGCCCCGGCCCTGGAGGCCGTGCAGAACGCCGTGCAGAACGAGGACCTCGCCGACGTCGTGGGCCAGGAGGCGCTCGCCCTGCACAAGGCCGAGGCGGAGGCCGGGTTCAAGCCGGCCGGCGAGGAGTCGCGCGGGGTCGGCCAGGTGATCGACCTGACGGCGCACGACGAGACCGAGCAGATCGACGTGGAGACCCTGCGCAGCGCGGTCTCCTGACCGCGGTCTCCTGACGACGCCGGCGGGCCGGATCACCCGCCCGCCAGCCACCGGTCCGGCCCCGCGTCGCGGCGCCCCGTGCGGGATCGTTCCGCCTGGTCCCGCAGGAGCCGGGCCGCCTCACCGGCGTCGCGCTGCCGCGCCGTCACCGTCCTGTTCGCGCCCGTGTCCACCCGTACGTCCGCCAGGCCCAGCGCCCGCTGCCACGGCCCCCGGGTCAGCCGGACGCTCTGCACCTTGGCGTGCGGGACCAGGGTGAGGCTGCGCCGCAGCAGGCCGTGCCGGGCGGCGAAGACCTCGGGGGTGACGGCGAGGCCGTAGCCGCGCCACCACAGCGGGACGCGGCGGCCGGCCCGGCGCGGCGGGCGGGACAGCGCCGCGTGCGGGGGCACCGCCGCCCCGGGCAGCACCCGGGCGACGACCGACTCGGCGATCGCCCGCGGCGCGACCGGCAGCAGCACGGAGTTGGCGGAGCCGGCCACGTCGAGTTCGACCCGCACCCAGCCCCGGCGCCGCCACAGCAGCGGCTCCACGATCCGTACGGTCTGCACCCGGCCCGGCGGCACGGTCTCGTGTGTGCGGTCCAGCAGTCCGCGGTCGATGCGCAGCCCGTCCGGGGACTCGGCCAGCGTCCAGTCGTACTCGCCGACGAACCGCCCCACGCTGCGCGCGCCCGCGGCGCCCGCCACGGGCACGGCCGTCGCCAGCACCGTCCACAGGCTGTGGGTGGCCGGCCACAGCAGCGCCGGTACGGCCACGGCGGCCAGCAGGGTGCCCCAGGTCGCCCCGGTCAGCAGCAGGGAGACGGCGAGGACGCCGGGCGGCACGCGCAGCAGGTGCCGGGCGGGGGCCTCGCCGACCCCGGCGGCGGCCTCGGGCGCGATCCCGGCCGCCCGCGCGAGCAGTTCGGCGCGCAGGGAGCGGGCCTCGCCGGCGCCGAGGAAGGCCAGCTCGTCCTTCTTGTCGGTGCCCACGACGTCCAGCCGGAGCTTGGCGACGCCCGCGACCCGGGCGAGCAGCGGCTGGGTGACGTCGACGGCCTGGATGCGTTCGAGGCGGAGGTGCGCGGTGCGCCGGAAGAACAGGCCGGTACGGATGCGCAGTTCCGTGTCGGTCACCGAATAGTGGGTGAACCACCAGGTCAGGAAGCCGTAGAGGGCGGCGGCGGGGATGAGTACGGCGAGACCGAGCAGCAGGGTGGTGGTGGTCAGTCGGGCCAGTTGGCGCTGGGCCTGGTCGAGGTCGTGCACCGCCCAGCCGGCCAGCACCGCGACCGGCGCCCAGGCGCGGCGGAACGGCGTGACCGGGTGCAGCCGCCGCTCGGTCACTGCCTCCGGTGCCTCCGGCGGCGCGGTCACAGCCCCGCCGATCGGGCCTCGCCCAGCTCGGTGAGCCGGTCGCGGAGCCGTTCCGCCTCGGCCGGGTCCAGGCCGGGGATGGTGGCGTCGGTCGCGGCGGCGGCCGTGTGCAGCTGGACCCCGGCCAGCCCGAAGTACCGCTCGACGGGTCCGGAGGTCACCTCGACCAGTTGCATCCGTCCGTACGGGACGACCGTCTCCTCCCGCCACAGCACGCCCCGGGTGAGCAGCAGGTCGTCGGCGCGCTCGGCGTACCGCCAGGACCGCCAGTTGCGCTCCAGCATCACCCAGCCCCAGGCCAGCCCGGCCGGCGGCAGCAGGGCGAACGCGGCCCAGGCGGGGCCGGCGAACAGGCCGGGCAGGACGCCGGCCGCGACCGTCGCGAGCCCCGTCCACACCACCAGCAGCATCCGTCGCATCCGCAGCAGCCCCCGCGGCAGCCCGGTCCACACCGGCTCCGCCCCGCCCGCCGGTGTTCCCGTCGTCCCCGTGTCGTGCGGGCTCCCCGTCTCCATGGGGCCAGCGTACGTAGGGGAGACTGGGTTCATGACTCCTACGACGGAGACCATGGTCGGGATCGGCGGCGCGGCCGAGAGCACCGACATGGTGCTGAACATCGGTCCGCAGCACCCTTCGACCCACGGCGTGCTGCGGTTGAGGCTGGTGCTGGACGGTGAGCGGATCACCAGCGCGGAGCCGGTGATCGGGTACATGCACCGCGGCGCGGAGAAGCTGTTCGAGGCGCGGGACTACCGGCAGATCATCATGCTGGCCAACCGCCACGACTGGCTCTCGGCGTTCTCCAACGAGCTGGGCGTGGTCCTCGCCGTGGAGCGGATGCTCGGCATGGAGGTGCCGGAGCGGGCGGTGTGGCTGCGCACGCTGCTGGCGGAGCTGAACCGGGTCCTCAACCACCTGATGTTCCTCGGCTCCTATCCGCTGGAGCTGGGCGGCATCACGCCCATGTTCTACGCGTTCCGGGAGCGCGAGGCGCTGCAGAACGTGATGGAGGAGGTCTCCGGCGGGCGCATGCACTACATGTTCAACCGCGTCGGCGGCCTCAAGGAGGACCTGCCGGCCGGCTGGACGGCACGCGCGCGCGGCGCCGTGTCCGCGGTGCGTTCGCGGATGGACGTGTACGACGACCTGGTCCTCGGCAACGAGATCTTCCGGGGGCGCACGCGCGGGGTGGGCGTGCTGAGCGCCGAGGCGGTGCACGCGTACGGCGTGAGCGGGCCGATCGCGCGGGCCTCGGGCGTCGACTTCGACCTGCGCCGCGACGAGCCCTACCTGGCCTACGGCGACCTCGGGGACACCCTGCGGGTGGTCACCCGGACCGAGGGCGACTGCCTCGCCCGGTTCGAGTGCCTGCTGGAGCAGACGCACAACGCCCTCGCCCTCGCCGACGCCTGTCTGGACCGGCTCGCCGGGCTGCCGCCCGGCCCGGTCAACCAGCGGCTCCCCAAGGTCCTGAAGGCGCCCGAGGGGCACACCTACGCCTGGACCGAGAACCCGCTCGGCATCAACGGCTACTACCTGGTGAGCAAGGGCGAGAAGACGCCGTACCGGCTGAAGCTGCGCTCGGCGTCGTACAACAACATCCAGGCGCTGGCCGAGCTGCTGCCCGGGACGCTGGTCGCGGACATGGTGGCGATCCTGGGGTCACTGTTCTTCGTGGTCGGGGACATCGACAAGTAGGGCGTCCACGGCGTCCTCCGGGAGGCCGGCCGGCTGGAGCAGCCAGCCGAAGCCGCCGAGGCCGTCCGGCGCGGTGAGTTCGGCGGCCTCCCCGGCGCGCGCCAGGGCGCGGACGTATCCGGCGGGATCGGTGGAGGCGAGCGCGAGCGGGGGGCGCGCGCCGGTCAGGCCCAGGGCGCGCAGGGCGGCGCGCTGGGTCAGCAGGCGGGCGCCGGGCCGCGCGCACGCGTCCAGCGCGACATGGGCGGTCAGGTCGCGCCTCCCGTCGGGCACGGGCCGGACCTCGCGGCCGTCCCGGAAGCCCGTCAGCGTTCCGTGGGGCGGGCGGGCGTCCGCCGTGTGCGCGTAGTCGACGGCGACGGCGAGGCCCTGCTCCAGGGTCGACACGGCCGCCGCCCAGGCGGTGTCCCGGGGGAGCCCGATCTCGGCCCGCCGCCCCTCCTCGGGCGGCAGCGGCCACCAGCGCGCCAGCCAAGCCCGCTCGGCCCCGGCCCCGAGCCGCTCCCCGAGCCGCTCCGTGCCGTCGTCCCGCACCAGGACCCGGCGGGGCACGCCCTCGGCGTCCACCTCCACGACGTCCACGGGTACGTTGTCCAGCCACTCGTTGGCGAACAGCAGCCCCGTGCTCCCGTGCGGGGGCGTGTCCCGCCAGGCGATCCGGTCGTCGAGGCCCGGCGGCCGGTCCGCGATCTCGACGGCGGTGATCCGCGTCCGGGCGGCCAGCCCGGCGGGGAGCGCGGCGAGGACCCCGGCGGCGAGTTCGCCCCGCCCGGCCGCCATGTCCGTGAAGTCCAGCCGGGCGGGCCGGCCCAGCGCCGCGTCGACCCGGCCCAGCAGCCGTACGACGGCGGCGGCGAACAGCGGCGAGGCGTGCACGGACGTACGGAAGTGGGCGGCCGGGCCCTCGGGGCGGCGGTAGAAGCCGCGCGGCCCGTACAGCGCGTCGCGCGCGGCGTCCCGCCAGCTCCGCCAGGCGCCCGGCGCCTCCCCCGTCCCCGCCGTCCCTGCTGTCCCCTCGGTCACGGCCCCAGGCTACGGACCGGGGCGTGCGGGCGCGTACGGCCTCCACCTTGCGGAGTACACGCGCCCGCCGGGGATCGGCCCTCCGGTTGACCCATGCACCTATCGCGCTTCCCTACGCTGGGTCGTGTGCAGCGCCTCTACGACTTCCTCCGCAGGCACCCGACCGGTGTGGACCTCTTCTGGGCCCTCGTCCTGCTCGGGATGTCCCTGGTGTCCGCGGCGGCGGGCCAGGTGGAGCACGGCACGGACGCCCCGGCGCTGATCGTCCCGTTCGCCGTGCTGCTCTGCCTGGTGCTGGCGCTGCGCCGGCGGATGCCGGAGAAGATGCTGCTGCTCTCCCTCGTCCTGGGTGTCGGGCAGCTCGCGCTGGACGTCACCACGATGATCGCCGACTTCGCCATGCTGGTGATCGTCTACACGGTGGCCGCGACCGGTGCCCGCTGGGCGTCCCGGCTGGCGCTGGCGACCGGCCTGTGCGCGGCGCCGGTGGCGCAACTGCGCTGGCCCAGCGACCAGGCGGGGGTGGCGGGCAACATCGCGCTGACGGTCTTCATGACGGTGCCGTTCGCGCTCGCCTGGGTGCTCGGCGACTCCATCCGCACCCGCCGCGCGTACTTCGCCCAGCTGGAGGAGCGGGCCGCCCGGCTGGAGAAGGAGCGCGAGGCGCAGGCCAAGGTCGCGGTCGCCGCCGAGCGGGCCCGGATCGCCCGCGAGCTGCACGACGTGGTCGCGCACAACGTCTCCGTGATGGTGGTGCAGGCCGACGGCGCCGCCTACGTCCTGGACGCGGCGCCCGACCAGGCGAAGAAGGCGCTGGAGACCATCTCCTCCACCGGCCGCCAGGCCCTCGCCGAGATGCGCCGCCTGCTGGGCGTGCTGCGCACCGGCGAGCACCAGGAGGCCGGGGAGTACGTGCCGCAGCCCGACGTCCGGCAGATCGAGGACCTGGTCGAGCAGTGCCGCGGCTCCGGGCTGCCCGTGGACTTCGAGGTCGAGGGCACCCCGCGCCCGCTGCCCAGCGGCGTGGAGCTGACCGCGTACCGGATCGTGCAGGAGGCGCTCACCAACACCCGCAAGCACGGTGGTGAGGGCGCGGGGGCGAGCGTACGGCTGGTCTACTTCGACGACGGGCTCGGCCTGCTCGTCGAGGACGACGGCAAGGGCGCCCCGCGCGAGAAGTACGAGGACGGCGGCGTGGACGGACAGGGCCACGGCCTGATCGGCATGCGGGAACGGGTCGGCATGGTCGGCGGCACACTGGACGCCGGCCCGCGCCCCGGCGGAGGCTTCCGCATCAGCGCCCTGCTCCCCCTCAAACCCGCCCACTGACACACCCCCGACCCGCCCCGAGGCAAGGAAAGAGACCCGATGGCCATCCGCGTCATGCTCGTCGACGACCAGGCGCTGCTGCGCACGGGGTTCCGGATGGTGCTCGCCGCCCAGCCGGACATGGAGGTCGTGGCGGAGGCGGGCGACGGCGTCGAGGCCCTCCAGGTGCTGCGCGCCACCGCCGTGGACGTCGTCCTGATGGACGTCCGCATGCCCAAGCTCGACGGCGTGGAGGCCACCCGGCGGATCTGCGGGGAGCCCGGCGCCCCCAAGGTGCTCATCCTGACCACCTTCGACCTCGACGAGTACGCCTTCTCGGCGCTGAAGGCGGGCGCCTCCGGCTTCCTGCTCAAGGACGTGCCGCCGGCCGAACTCCTCGCCGCGATCCGGTCCGTGCACAGCGGTGACGCGGTGGTCGCCCCCTCCACCACCCGGCGCCTGCTGGACCGGTTCGCGCCGATGCTGCCGAGCGGTGCCGCGGAGCCGTCGCACGCGGGGCTCCAGCGGCTCACCGACCGCGAGCGCGAGGTGATGGTGCTGGTGGCGCAGGGCCTGTCCAACGGGGAGATCGCGGCCCGGCTGGTGCTGTCGGAGGCGACGGTGAAGACACACGTGGGCCGCATCCTGACCAAGCTCGGCCTCCGGGACCGGGTACAGGTGGTGGTCCTGGCCTACGAGACCGGCCTGGTACGGGCCGGCGGCCGTGGCTGAGGGCCCGCCGCCGGGCAGGGTGCTGTGGGTCAACGGCCCCTTCGGCGGCGGCAAGACGCAGACGGCGTACGAGCTGCGGCGCCGGCTGCCCGGCAGCGTCGTCTGCGACCCCGAGCACCCCGGCTTCGGGCTGCACCGCATGCTGCCGCCCGAACTGCGCGGCGACTTCCGGGACCTGGCCGCCTGGCGGCAGGGTGTGGTCGAGGTCCTCGACCTGGTCCTCACCCGGCGCGGCGGGGTGGTCATCGCGCCGATGACGGTCACCGATCCCGGCCACTTCGCGCAGACGGTCGGCCGGCTGCGCGAACGGGGCCACGACGTACGCCACTTCGCGCTCCTCGCCGATCGCGCGACCGTCCTGCGCCGGCTGCGCGAGCGCGGCGTGCCCGAGGCGCTGCGGAACATCACCGCACGGCGTCCCGGGCCGCGCCGGGAGAGCTGGGCCGTCAGCCGGCTCGACCACTGCCTGGAGCGGCTGCGCGAGCCGGAGTTCGCCGAGCACCTGTGGACGGACCGCCTGACCGTCCCGGAGACCGCCGACCGCATCGCCGCGGCCGCCGGCCTCCGCCTCCGCCCGAACACCGACGGCCCGCTGCGCACGCGGCTGCGGCAGGCGGGGGTGGGGCTGCGGCACCTCCGGTTCGACTGAACGGCGCGGGCGTCAGGAGGAGGGCGGTGCGGGCCCCACGGCCGTCCGCCGGCCGCTACGAGCCCACCGCAGCCGCCCCCAGCCTCGCCGTGAACTCCGCCGCCGCCGCCCGTACGTCGTCGGCCGACCACTCCAGGCCCGCCGCCCCGACCTGGACCTCGGTCAGCGCCAGACCCGGGCCGGGGGAGTCCCAGGGGCGGGTGAAGAGGAGGGTGCCCGTCTCCTCGCCCTGGCGGATCGCCGCCTCCGTGACGGTGTCGGCGTCGTACGGCAGCCAGACCTGGAACTCATGGGTGTGCGGCACCTCCGGGTGGACCCGTGCCCAGGGCACGCCCGCCGCCGCGAGGCCCTCCCGGAGTGCTTCGGCCACCACGCGCGCGTGGGCCACGTACGACGGCAGCCGGGGCAGCTCCCGCTCCAGGCCGGCCAGCGCCGCCAGCGCGGCCGGGAACTGCTGGAAGACCATGCCGCCGTACCGGTGCCGCCAGCTCCGCGCCTCCTCCACCAGCGCCCGGGGTCCGGCCAGCGCGGCGCCGCCGAAGCCGTCCAGCGACTTGTAGAAGGACACGTAGACGCTGTCGGCCAGCTCCGCGATCTCGTCGAGCGGCCTGCCGAAGTGCGTCGTCGTCTCCCACAGGCGGGCCCCGTCGAAGTGGACCACCGCGTCCCGTTCCCGCGCGGCGGCGACGACCCCGGTCAGCTCCTCCCAGGCGGGCAGCAGGTACCCGGCGTCGCGCAGCGGCAGCTCCAGCATCAGCGTCCCGAACGGCTCCTCCAGGTCGCGCACCTCCTCGGCCGTGGGCTGCCGGGGCGCGCTCGTCACCCGCACCGGACGCAATCCGCTGACCTGGCTGAAGGCGTCCCGCTCGTGCACCTCGGGGTGGGCGAGGCCGTGCAGCGCGACCACGGGGCTGCCGGTGCGGCCCGCCCAGCAGCGCAGGGCCACCTGCTGGGCCATCGTGCCGGTGGGGAAGAACGCGGCGGCCTCCTTGCCGAGCAGCGCCGCGACCCGCTCCTCCAGCGCCGCGACGACGCCGTTGCCGTACATGTCGGCCGGCTCGTCCAGGTCGTACAGCTCCCCGGCGCCGTCCAGCACGGCCAGCCGCTCGCGGAGGGAGGCGACGAAGGCGGGGCGGGCCAGCACCCGCCGGGCGCCCCGGTGGGCGGCCGTCCGCCGCGCCCGGAGCCGCCGGCGCCGTTCCTCCTCGGTCACCCGTCCGGTCCCGCCGCCGTCGTTCCGTCCGGTCTCGTCATCGCTCATGGAACCGATCATGCAGGGTGGCGCTCGGCGTACGACAGTGAAACAGGGGCGTACGTCGATCGGCGCGAGCCCGGTCACCGGCTCCGGGGCACCGGCCCCCGGTCACCGGCTGCCGGCCGCCGTCCCGGCCGCCGTCCCGGCCGCCGTCCCGGCCGCCGTCCCGGTCGTCGGAACACCCACAGCCTGTGGACGGACGGCCGCTCCGGGAACCGATCGCGTTAACATGACGAAAAATCGTCCGGTACCCAGCGCGGACTGGAACGGGAAGGCCACCCTCGCGTGAACACAACCCCACACCCCGATCCCCGGGACCGCCCCGCGCGGCTCACCGTCGGCGTCGTCGGCGCCGGCCGGGTGGGCCCCGCGCTGGCCGCCTCCCTCCAGCTCGCCGGGCACCGCCCGGTCGCCGCCTCGGGGGTCTCCGACGCCTCCCGCCGCCGTGCCGCCGCCCTGCTGCCCGACGTGCCCCTGGTGGAGCCCGCCGAGGTCCTGCGGCGGGCCGAGCTGGTGCTGCTCACCGTCCCCGACGACGCCCTGCCCGGCCTGGTCGCCGGGCTCGCCGAGACCGGCGCGGTCCGGCCGGGGCAACTGCTCGTGCACACCTCGGGACGGTTCGGCGCACGGGTCCTCGATCCCGCCCTGCGGGCCGGCGCCCTGCCGCTCGCCCTGCACCCGGCGATGACCTTCACCGGCACCCCCGTCGACGTCCAGCGGCTGGCCGGCTGCTCGTTCGGGGTGACCGCCCCCGAGGAGCTGCGGCTCGCCGCCGAGGCGCTGGTCATCGAGATGGGCGGCGAACCGGAGTGGATCGACGAGGACAAGCGGCCCCTGTACCACGCGGCGCTCGCCCTGGGCGCCAACCACCTGGTCACCCTGGTCGCCCAGTCCCTGGAGCTGCTGCGCACGGCCGGCGTCGGCGCCCCCGACCGGATGCTCGGCCCGCTGCTGGGCGCCGCCCTCGACAACGCCCTGCGCTCCGGCGACGCCGCCCTCACCGGCCCCGTCGCGCGCGGCGACGCGGGCACGGTCGCCGCGCACATCGAGGAGCTGCGCGCGCACGCCCCGGCGACCGTCGCCGGGTACCTGGCGATGGCCCGCGCGACCGCCGACCGGGCGCTCGCCCACGGACTGCTCCAGCCGCGCCTCGCCGAGGACCTCCTCGGCGTCCTCGCCGCGACCGCCGGGGGCGGCGAGGGAACCGGCCCGCACGAGGGCCCGCACGAGTGCCCGCACGAGGGCCCGCACGAGGGCCCGCACGAAGGCCCGCACGAAGGCCCCGGCGGAACCGGTGGCCATGACGGAACCGACGGCCCCGAGGGCCCCGAGGGCACGGAAGGGACCGCCCGATGACCGCCGCCTTGCTGAGCACCGCCACCGAACTCCACGCGCGCGAGCGCCGAGGCCGCCGGGCCGTCGTGATGACCATGGGCGCCCTGCACGAGGGCCACGCCACCCTGATCCGGGCCGCCCGCGAGATCGCCGGGCCGCACGGCGAGGTCGTCGTCACCGTCTTCGTCAACCCCCTCCAGTTCGGCGCCGGCGAGGACCTCGACCGCTACCCGCGCACCCTGGACGCCGACGTCCGGCTGGCCGGCCGCGCCGGCGCCGACGCCGTCTTCGCGCCGTCCGTCGACGAGGTCTACCCCGGCGGCGACCCCCAGGTCCGGATCAGCGCCGGGCCCATGGGCGAACGCCTGGAGGGCGCCTCCCGCCCCGGCCACTTCGACGGCGTGCTCACGGTCGTCGCCAAGCTCCTGCACCTGACCCGCCCCGACGCCGCGCTGTTCGGCCAGAAGGACGCCCAGCAGCTCGCACTGGTCCGCCGTATGGTCCGCGACCTGAACTTCGGCATCGAGATCGTCGCCGTGCCCACCGCCCGCGAGGCGGACGGCCTGGCGCTGTCCAGCCGCAACCGCTACCTCTCCGCGGCGGAACGCCGTACGGCCCTCGCGCTCTCCGGCGCGCTCTTCGCCGGGCGCGACCGGCACGCCGCCCAGCAGGCGCTGGCCGCCCGCGCCCGCGAGGTGCCCGCCACGCACGCGCGGGCCGAGGCGCTGGACCGGCTCGGCGAGTCCCGCGCGGCGGCCGACGCGCACGCCGTCGCGCAGGCCCCGGACCCCCGGGGCGGCGGCCCGGCGGCCGTCCGCGCCGCCGCCCGCCTGGTCCTGGACGACGCGGCCCGCGCCGTCCCGCCCCTGGAGCTGGACTACCTGGCGCTGGTCGACCCGTCCGACTTCACCGAGATCGGTGAGGACTTCACCGGTGAGGCGGTCCTCGCCGTCGCCGCCCGCGTCGGCACCACCCGCCTCATCGACAACCTCCCCCTCACCTTCGGACCCCTCGGAGCCGCCTCGTGACCGGCACAGGCATACGACTGCACGCTCCCGCCCCTGGCTGGGCCATCGACGCGGACGTGGTCGTCGTCGGCTCCGGCGTGGCCGGTCTCACCGCCGCCCTGCGCTGCGAGGCGGCCGGACTGCGGACCGTCGTCGTCACCAAGGCCCGGCTCGACGCCGGCTCCACCCGCTGGGCCCAGGGCGGCGTCGCCGCGGCCCTCGGCGAGGGCGACACCCCCGAGCAGCACCTCGCCGACACCCTGGTCGCCGGCGCCGGGCTCTGCGACGAGGAGGCGGTGCGCATCCTCGTCACCGAGGGCCCCGACGCCGTACGCCGCCTCATCGCCACCGGCGCGCACTTCGACGAGGCGGCCGACGGCGCCCTCCAGCTGACCCGCGAGGGCGGCCACCACCGGCGCCGCATCGCCCACGCGGGAGGGGACGCGACCGGCGCGGAGATCTCCCGCGCGCTGGTCGAGGCGGTCCGCGCGCGTGCCCTGCGCACCATCGAGAACGCCCTCGTCCTCGACCTCCTCACCGACGCCGAGGGCCGCGCCGCCGGCGTCACCCTGCACGTCATGGGCGAGGGCCAGCACGACGGCGTCGGCGCGGTGCACGCCCCGGCGGTCGTCCTCGCCACCGGCGGCATGGGCCAGGTCTTCTCGGCGACCACCAACCCGTCCGTCTCCACCGGGGACGGCGTGGCGCTGGCGCTGCGCGCGGGCGCCGAGGTGAGCGACCTGGAGTTCGTCCAGTTCCACCCCACCGTGCTCTTCCTCGGCCCGGACGCCGAGGGCCAGCAGCCGCTGGTCTCGGAGGCGGTCCGCGGCGAGGGCGCCCACCTGGTCGACGCCGACGGCGTCCGCTTCATGCTCGGACAGCACGAACTGGCGGAACTGGCCCCCCGGGACATCGTCGCCAAGGCGATCACGCGCCGGATGCTGGAACAGGGCGCCGAGCACATGTACCTGGACGCCCGGCACTTCGGCGCGGAGATGTGGCGGACGCGCTTCCCGACCATCCTCGCCGCCTGCCGCGCCCACGGCATCGACCCGGTCACCGAGCCGATCCCGGTCGCCCCGGCCGCCCACTACGCCTCCGGCGGCGTGCGCACCGACCCCCGCGGCCGCACCACGGTCCCCGGTCTCTACGCGTGCGGCGAGGTCGCCTGCACCGGCGTGCACGGCGCGAACCGCCTCGCCTCCAACAGCCTCCTCGAAGGGCTGGTCTACGCCGAGCGCATCGCCGCCGACCTCACGGCCGCGCCCCTGCCCGCGCGCGTCCCGCACCTGCCCCCGCACCCGGAACGCCCGGCGCACCCCCTGCTCCCCCCGGAGTCCCGCCTCGCCCTCCAGCGGACCATGACCGAGGGTGCCGGCGTGCTGCGCTCCGCCGACTCCCTGCGTCGCGCGGGCGACCGCCTCCAGGCCCTCCACGACGAGGCCCGCGAGACCCTCCACGAACACGGCAAGACCGCCGAGCCCGGCGTCGACACCTGGGAGGCCACCAACCTCCTGTGCGTGGCCCGCGTCCTGCTCGCCGCCGCCGCGCTGCGCGAGGAGACCCGGGGCTGCCACTGGCGCGAGGACCGCCCCGACCGCGACGACGGCGCGTGGCGGCGGCACATCGTCGTCACGCTGAACCCGGACCGTACCCTCGCGGTGCGCACCACCGAGGCAGCAGACTTTCCCCCTACCTCAGCCCAGCCCCAGGAGCAGTGACCCAGTGACACATCCCGACCTCCCCCTCGCCTCCGCCGGAGGCTGCGGCGACGGCTGCGCCTGCGGAGCCGGTCACCCCGAAGACGAGGAGTACCTGGAGTGCGGGCTCGACCCCGCGCTCGCCCAGCTGCTGACCGACGCCGGTCTCGACCCGGTCGAGGTCGAGGACATCGCCAACGTCGCCATCCAGGAGGACCTGGCCCACGGCGTCGACGTGACGACGGTCGCCACGATCCCCGAGGACGCGGTGGCCACCGGCGACTTCACGGCCCGCGAGGCGGGCGTCGCGGCGGGCCTGCGGGTCGCCGAGGCGGTCCTCTCCGTCGTCTGCGCCGACGAGTTCGAGGTCGAACGGCACGTGGAGGACGGCGACCGGGTCGAACCCGGCCAGAAGCTCCTCTCCGTCACCTCCCGCACCCGCGACCTGCTCACCGCCGAGCGCAGCGCGCTGAACATCCTCTGCCGCCTCTCCGGCATCGCGACGGCCACGCGCGCGTGGGCGGACGCCCTGGACGGCACGCGGACCAAGGTCCGCGACACCCGCAAGACCACCCCCGGCCTGCGCAGCCTGGAGAAGTACGCCGTGCGCTGCGGCGGCGGCGTCAACCACCGCATGTCCCTCTCCGACGCGGCCCTGGTCAAGGACAACCACGTGGTCGCCGCCGGCGGGGTCGCCGAGGCGTTCCAGGCGGTCCGCGAGCGCTTCCCCGAGCTGCCCATCGAGGTCGAGGTGGACACCCTGCACCAGCTCCGCGAGGTCCTGGACGCGGGTGCCGACCTGATCCTGCTGGACAACTTCACCCCCGGCGAGTGCGAGGAGGCCGTCGCCCTCACCGCCGGCCGCGCCGCCCTGGAGGCCTCCGGCCGGCTCACCCTGGGCAACGCCAAGGCGTACGCCGCGACCGGCGTCGACTACCTCGCCGTAGGGGCCCTCACCCATTCCTCCCCGATCCTCGACATCGGCCTGGACCTGCGAGCGGCGGAGTAGGGGAGCGGACGCATGCTGCTGACGATCGACGTAGGCAACACCCACACCGTCCTCGGCCTCTTCGACGGCGACGAGATCGTCGAACACTGGCGCATCTCCACCGACGCCCGCCGCACCGCCGACGAGCTGGCGGTCCTCCTCCAGGGCCTGATGGGCACGCACCCGCTGCTCGGCGACGAACTGGGCGACGGCATCGACGGCATCGCCATCTGCGCGACCGTTCCCTCCGTCCTCCACGAACTGCGCGAAGTCACCCGCCGCTACTACGGCGACGTCCCGGCCGTGCTGGTCGAACCGGGCGTGAAGACCGGCGTGCCGATCCTCATGGACAACCCCAAGGAGGTCGGCGCCGACCGCATCATCAACGCGGTCGCCGCGGTCGAGCTGTACGGCGGCCCGGCGGTCGTCGTCGACTTCGGCACGGCGACGACGTTCGACGCGGTCAGCGCGCGCGGGGAGTACGTCGGCGGGGTCATCGCCCCCGGCATCGAGATCTCGGTCGAGGCGCTCGGCGTCAAGGGCGCCCAGCTGCGCAAGATCGAGCTGGCCCGCCCGCGGAGCGTGATCGGCAAGAACACGGTCGAGGCCATGCAGGCGGGCATCGTGTACGGCTTCGCCGGCCAGGTCGACGGCGTGGTCGGCCGCATGGCCCGCGAGCTGGCCGACGACCCGGACGACGTGACGGTCATCGCGACCGGCGGACTCGCCCCCATGGTCCTCGGCGAGTCCTCGGCCATCGACGAACACGAACCCTGGCTGACCCTGATCGGCCTCCGCCTGGTCTACGAACGGAACGTGTCCCGCCTCTGACCGCCACCCCGTACGACAGCCCGGCCGCCGCGCGCATCCGAGTGGGACCGGTACGCCACACCTGACAAGCTCTGCCGGGTTTGTCTGATTAGCGCGTATCGTCGCCGCATGCCCACGCCCTACGGAATCCGCGGCGGCCTGGCGTTCGGTGTGGAGGAGCTGCGTGTGCTCCGCCGCGCCCTCGCCCTCGCCCTCACCCCCCGTCCCGCCCCGGCCGAGGACGTCCGGGACTGCCTCCGCCTGGCCGAGTCGCTCGACGAGGCGGCACGGGAGAGCGCCCGGCAGCGCGCCTTCCTCCTGGCCGACCTCGCCCGGTACCGCGCCGCCCTCCCCGGCACCGCCACGGGCTATCTGAGGCTCCTGGGCGAGGCGCTGGACGCCGGGCACCGGCCCACCGGCGACGACCTCGCCGCGCTCGGGGCCCTGCGCGGCACCCCCGCCGCCGCCGTCCTCCGGGAGCGCTGCCGGGCCCTCACGGCGGCCACGGTCCCCGCCGCCCGGAGCCGCACCCGCCTGCGCGTCCTGCCGGCCCCGCCCGAGGCCGCGGACCGGCCCGGCGGGAAGCCCGCCCCGGCCCCCCGGCCCGCCCCGGCCACCCCCAAGCGCCCCGTGCCCACCCCCGGCGAGGTCTTCCCCCGGCGCAAGCCCGCCCCGGAGCCCGCCCCGCAGCCGGCCCCGCCCCCCGGCGCACCCGGACAGCACCTCGCGGTGGGCTGAGCGGGGCCGGTGGCTACTCTGGGGGTCATGGACTACGTCTCCGCGCTCCTGCCCCCGGTCGTCATGGCCGTGCTCTTCATCGCCGTGATCCGGGTGATCGTGAAGACCCAGGGCGGCGCCAACAAGGCCAAGGAGGACGCGGCCGTGGACGCCGCCCTCGCCCGGGTGGAGGCGGACCGGCGCGCCGACTCCTGAGCGGCCGGACCCCGCCCCACGTTCCGGCCCCCGTCCGCCGGCGAACCGCACGTCCAGCACGCCATGGGTGAAATCTCCCACTAGTGTGCTGAATGTGCCTCGCCCATTGGGAGAACTCGAAGACGCGGTCATGACGCGGGTGTGGAAGTGGAACCGCCCGGTGACCGTTCGGGAAGTCCTGGAAGATCTCCAGCGGGAACGGTCGATCGCCTACACCACGGTGATGACCGTTCTGGACAATCTCCATCAGAAGGGCTGGGTCCGCCGCGAGGCCGAAGGCCGCGCCTATCGATATGAGGCGGTCTCCACCCGCGCCGCCTACGCCGCCGCCCTCATGAACGACGCGTGGTCCCAGAGCGACAACCCCACCGCCGCCCTCATCGCCTTCTTCGGCATGATGAGCGAGGAACAACGGCAGGCCCTCGGAGACGCCATCCGCATCGTCCGGGGCCCCGAAACGACCGAGCCCCAGAACCCCGGCTCCGCGTCCCCGGCCGATGAGCGATAGCGTCCGCTCATGTCAGCAGTGAGCCCCGAAGTCACCGCGAAAGCCATCACCGTACGCCGGGCCCGTACCAGCGATGTCCCCTCCGTCCGCAGACTCCTCGACGCGTACGTGCGCGGCCGCATCCTGCTCGACAAAGCGACGGTCACGCTTTACGAGGACATCCAGGAGTTCTGGGTCGCGGAGCGCGACGACAACGCCGAGGTCGTCGGCTGCGGAGCCCTGCACGTGATGTGGGAAGACCTCGCGGAAGTGCGGACTCTCGCGGTGAAGCCGGGCCTGAAGGGCGCCGGTGTCGGCCATCAGTTGCTGGAGAAGTTGCTGGAGACCGCGCGCTGGCTGGGCGTCCGCCGGGTTTTCTGTCTGACCTTCGAAGTCGACTTCTTCGGCAAGCACGGCTTCGTGGAGATCGGCGAGACGCCGGTCGACACCGATGTCTACGCCGAGCTGCTCCGTTCCTATGACGAGGGCGTCGCGGAGTTCCTCGGGCTCGAACGAGTGAAACCGAACACCTTGGGCAACAGCCGGATGCTTCTGCATCTGTGATCGTCACCGCCCGCCGGACCTGAACCGGCCCCGGCCGCCCCCCGCGAATCCGCGCTCCTTCCGCCGGGTTTATTCCACCCGCACCCCCCCGCGCGGGTGCCCCTTTGTCCGAAACGCGCATCTTCCGGTCCGGGGCGGGGCTACCGGCCTCCCCCGGGGGTTTGTGTTTTTCCGGCAAAAGCGGTTTGCTTTCCGACGTACTGCAGTACTGCATATAACAAGGGGCGGCGATACGGCGGGGACGCCGGCGGACCCCGACCCTCACGTTATCGATGAAAGGAAATCCGGTGGCACAGAAGGTTCAGGTCCTTCTTGTCGATGACCTCGACGGCGGCGAGGCGGACGAGACCGTGACGTTCGCGCTGGACGGCAAGACGTACGAGATCGATCTCACCACCGCCAATGCGGACAAGCTCCGTGGCCTTCTCGAGCCTTACGTGAAGGGCGGCCGGCGCACCGGTGGCCGTGCTTCCGGCGGACGCGGAAAGGCCCGCGCGGCGTCCGGCGGCAACCAGGACACCGCGGCCATCCGCGCCTGGGCCAAGGAGAACGGCTACGAGGTCAACGACCGCGGCCGCGTTCCGGCCACCATCCGCGAGGCCTACGAGAAGGCCAACGGCTGACCCCCGGGTCCGCCGCCCGGCCCCGCACCGGACCCTCCGCGACCCGACGGGCGGCGCGCTCACGGTCACCGCTGCGAGCGCGGCACGGCCGCGCCCCGCAGCCGGAGGCGATGGCAGTGCGTCGCCACCGTGTCGACCAGTCGCGCGAGATCGGGTGCGCGACCGGGGGTGCTCCCGGCGCCCCCCGGGGCCGCGACGGCCGACAGCGCCGGCAGCGAGTCCTCGACCTCGCGTCCCGGCTCGGGGGGCCGCAGCCACACGGCGGCCCCCTGCTGATCGCCCCGCACCCCTCCGGCCGCGGCCCCCGGCGGCTCCCGCTCGCCGGACGCCTCGCCCTCCGGGCCGAGCCCGTACGGCAGCGGCGCCTCCACGAGGCCGCCCGCGCCGATCGCCGACAGATCCAGCGGCAGTGACCCCCACTCCAGCCACTCCAGCAACCCCGGCAGCTCCTCCGCGCTGCCCGCGGCCACGAGCAGCAGCATCCGGTCACCCCGCAGCGCCACCGGGCCACCGGTCCCGGCGCCCGCGTCGAGCCGCCGCAGGGCCGCGCGTCCTGCCTCCGCCGGGACGTCCAGGACGTCGAAGCGGACCCCGGTCCGCAGCCGTACCGGAATGCCCGGCGCCGTCTCCCAGCCCAGCCGGTCCTCGTACCACCACCGCGTCCTCCGGACCCCCGCCATGTCCGGAGCAACCGCCGGGCCGGGCCGGGAGTTACGCTGAGTGGCCCGGTGGGTGCGCAGGGTGCCGGATGCGGGGGCGTGCGGGGGTGCGGCGGGGCACAAGGTTGTTCGCCCGTAGCGGAGGGAAAGGGGCCGCGCGGCATGGACTGTCCGTCCGGGCGGGTAAGACATCCCTAGTGGGAGGGGGCGACACGCAGAAAAGGCGGTCTCCCGTTCGCCATCGGCGTACTGGCGACTGGGGTAAGTGCCTGGCCTGCGGGAACATCGTCTCGCACCATCGGGTTGAGGCAGATGTCGGCGTTGCGGGTCAGGAGGCCATCGACGGTGTCGGCAGTTGGAATGAGCGGTCCCCGCTTGCGGGACTAAGCTGCGGAAGGACAGGGAGGGGAAGTTCCCCTTACTGCCTGACCGCTCTGAGGAGCGATTAACGATGTTCGAGAGGTTCACCGACCGCGCGCGGCGGGTTGTCGTCCTGGCTCAGGAAGAAGCCCGGATGCTCAACCACAACTACATCGGCACCGAGCACATCCTCCTGGGCCTGATCCACGAGGGTGAGGGTGTCGCCGCCAAGGCCCTTGAGAGCCTCGGGATTTCGCTCGAGGCGGTCCGCCAGCAGGTGGAGGAGATCATCGGCCAGGGCCAGCAGGCCCCGTCGGGTCACATCCCCTTCACCCCCCGTGCCAAGAAGGTCCTGGAGCTGTCGCTCCGCGAGGCCCTTCAGCTGGGGCACAACTACATCGGCACGGAGCACATCCTGCTCGGCCTGATCCGTGAGGGCGAGGGCGTCGCCGCCCAGGTCCTGGTCAAGCTGGGCGCAGACCTCAACCGGGTGCGGCAGCAGGTGATCCAGCTGCTCTCCGGTTACCAGGGCAAGGAGACCGCCACCGCCGGCGGCCCTGCCGAGGGCACCCCCTCGACGTCCCTGGTCCTCGACCAGTTCGGCCGGAACCTCACCCAGGCCGCCCGTGAGTCCAAGCTCGACCCGGTCATCGGGCGCGAGAAGGAGATCGAGCGGGTCATGCAGGTGCTGTCCCGCCGTACCAAGAACAACCCGGTCCTGATCGGTGAGCCCGGCGTCGGCAAGACCGCCGTCGTCGAGGGCCTCGCCCAGGCCATCGTCAAGGGCGAGGTGCCCGAGACCCTCAAGGACAAGCACCTCTACACCCTGGACCTCGGCGCGCTGGTCGCCGGCTCCCGCTACCGCGGTGACTTCGAGGAGCGCCTGAAGAAGGTGCTCAAGGAGATCCGCACCCGCGGCGACATCATCCTGTTCATCGACGAGCTGCACACGCTGGTCGGTGCGGGTGCCGCCGAGGGCGCCATCGACGCCGCTTCGATCCTGAAGCCGATGCTGGCCCGCGGCGAGCTGCAGACCATCGGCGCCACCACGCTGGACGAGTACCGCAAGCACCTGGAGAAGGACGCGGCCCTGGAGCGCCGCTTCCAGCCCATCCAGGTCGCCGAGCCCTCGCTCCCGCACACCATCGAGATCCTCAAGGGTCTCCGTGACCGCTACGAGGCCCACCACCGTGTCTCGATCACGGACGAGGCCCTGGTCCAGGCTGCCACCCTGGCCGACCGGTACATCTCGGACCGCTTCCTGCCGGACAAGGCGATCGACCTGATCGACGAGGCCGGTTCCCGGATGCGCATCCGCCGGATGACCGCGCCGCCGGACCTCCGCGAGTTCGACGAGAAGATCGCCGGTGTCCGCCGGGACAAGGAGTCCGCGATCGACTCGCAGGACTTCGAGAAGGCCGCCTCCCTCCGCGACAAGGAGAAGCAGCTCCTCGCCGCGAAGGCCAAGCGGGAGAAGGAGTGGAAGGCCGGCGACATGGACGTCGTCGCCGAGGTCGACGGCGAGCTGATCGCCGAGGTCCTCGCGACCGCCACCGGCATCCCGGTCTTCAAGCTCACCGAGGAGGAGTCCTCGCGGCTCCTGCGCATGGAGGACGAGCTGCACAAGCGGGTCATCGGCCAGAAGGACGCCGTCAAGGCGCTCTCGAAGGCGATCCGCCGCACCCGGGCCGGTCTGAAGGACCCGAAGCGCCCCGGTGGCTCGTTCATCTTCGCGGGCCCCTCCGGTGTCGGTAAGACCGAGCTGTCCAAGGCGCTCGCCGAGTTCCTCTTCGGTGACGAGGACGCGCTGATCTCCCTCGACATGTCGGAGTTCAGCGAGAAGCACACGGTGTCGCGGCTCTTCGGTTCGCCCCCCGGTTACGTGGGCTACGAAGAGGGCGGCCAGCTCACCGAGAAGGTGCGCCGCAAGCCGTTCTCCGTCGTCCTCTTCGACGAGGTCGAGAAGGCCCACCCGGACATCTTCAACTCGCTGCTGCAGATCCTGGAGGACGGTCGCCTGACCGACTCCCAGGGCCGGGTCGTGGACTTCAAGAACACGGTCATCATCATGACGACCAACCTCGGCACCCGGGACATCTCCAAGGGCTTCAACCTCGGCTTCGCCGCCGCGGGCGACACGAAGACCAACTACGAGCGCATGAAGAACAAGGTCTCGGACGAGCTGAAGCAGCACTTCCGGCCCGAGTTCCTCAACCGCGTCGACGACGTGGTGGTCTTCCCGCAGCTGACCCAGGAGGACATCCTCGCGATCGTCGACCTGATGATCGGCAAGGTGGACGAGCGCCTCAAGGACCGGGACATGGGCATCGAGCTCTCCCAGTCCGCCAAGGAGCTGCTGTCCAGGAAGGGCTACGACCCGGTGCTGGGCGCGCGTCCGCTGCGTCGCACGATCCAGCGCGAGATCGAGGACACGCTGTCGGAGAAGATCCTCTTCGGCGAGCTGCGCCCCGGTCACATCGTGGTCGTGGACACCGAGGGCGAGGGCGAGACCCAGACCTTCACCTTCCGCGGCGAGGAGAAGGCGGCCCTGCCCGACGCCCCGCCGATCGAGCAGGCGGCCGGCGGCGCCGGTCCGAACCTGAGCAAGGAGGCGTAAGCCTCGACGGAAGGGGCCGGTACTCAGTCGAGTACCGGCCCCTTCCGCTGTCCCGGCACGGTCACTCCTCGGGGAGCGGAGGTGTGCGGGGGTTCAGCTCGACGGCCGGGGGCAGCGCGCCGGCAGGGGGGACACGGCAGCCGGGCGGGGTGGTGACCTGTCGCAACCGGGCACGGGCCGCCGGCGGGGCCAGGCCGACCTCGTCCGCCGCGGCTGTGCGGCTCGGCGGTGTTCAGCTCAGGACCGGAGTGGTTCCAGGCCGGCGAGGGCCCGCCAGTCGTCCGGTGCGGGCGGTTCGTCGAGGTCCGGGCCGGGCTGGTAACAGCGCGGGGGAACCGGTGAGCGCGCGCAGTCCCGGCGCGTGCCGCGGCGTGAAAGAGGCACTCCAGCGGTGCCCTGCCGCGGCAACGCGTCCGCTCCCGGCCACGGTGTGGCACCACGCATGCTGAGCGAGGTCAGGCCGGTGAACGCGTCCAGGGCCGGATCGGTCATGCCCGGGAGGTCGGAACCCCAGCAGGCCCAGCTTCTCCAGGGCAGGCCGGTCAGCGGCTCCAGGGACCGGACGCCCGGGCAGTCGTCGAGGAACACGGAGCACAGGGTTCCGGCACCCGGCGAGCGGGGACAGGTCGCGGAGAGGGTTCCGGCGCGGGGACAGGCTCTCCAGCCGGTCCCCGCCCAGGGCCGCCGCCAGGGTCCGTTCGGGAGCGAATCTCCGTCGAGGCCGACCCGCGGATGCCCGCCCAGCCTGCCCAGGGCGGCCAGTTCCTCCGGGGACCGGACCACGAGGGTGGTCTCGGGGGTGTCCAGCAAGGGGCGGGCGATCTCTTCCGCGTAGCTCTCCGTGTCGAAGTCGCTCCAGTGGCCCCGAGCTGACTGCGGACCCCGGGGCTGCGGAGACGGCGGAAACGCGTGCGGAACGCAAGCGCCGCGTCCCCGCCCAGCAGACCGGCCGTGTGGACCACCGCGCCGGCCGTCTGTCCGTGCTGGACCGCCTCCGGGCCCTTAGAGGGGATCAGAGGGGCGAGCGCACCGGTCAGCCGTTCCTGACGGGCGGTGGTGACCGGAGCGCCACTGGACGAGTGTGGTCTTCCCGGAACCGGTGTCCCCGCGCAGCGGGACCCGGTCGTGCCCGGCCAGGGCACGGTCGACGGGCCCGCGGGGCGCGGGCGGCGCCGGAGTGCCGCCGGGGAGGCCGGACGCGGACGGCGACGCGTGTTCACCGCGGTGGGTCCCGGCCAGGCCGGGACAGGCGGTGCCGAGGGGCCGGTCGCCGCCGTGGTGCAGGTCGATGCCGTGGACGGTCAGCCGGCCGTGCTTCACCTCCAGGCAATCGGCGTAGCGCTGCTCGAACGCCGCGTCCTCGGCCGCGCGGGAGGCCGGGCGGGCGACCAGGAGGTCGGTGCGCCTGATCAGCTCGTCGAAGTGACGCTGCTGCTCGAACAAGGCGCGGGCGACGAAGGACGAACGCCGGGTGAAGAAGTCCGGGACGTGCAGGCAGGCGCTGTCCAGCAGGTGTACAGCGCCTCGGCCTCCGTGCTGGGGAACCGTGCCTCCCGCGCGTCGCCGGCCCGGTGCGCAGGGCCGCGGCCGGCTCCCGTGGCCCGGGCCGGGCTGCCTGGACATCGTCCAGGTGCAGGTCGCCCAGGGAGCGGAGGCTGCGGGCCAGGGCGACGACGACGGCGCCCGGCTCCGCCTCGGCCGGCCGGATGCCTCCCGCCTCCCGGGCGGCCCGCCGCACCAGTTCCTCGACCAGGCTCCGCAGCTCGCCCAGGGTCCGTATCCCGCCCCGGAAGGACACCAGGGCCGACAGGCACACGGGGCGGTCGACCAGCTCCGCCCCCGGCCCGTCCCGTACGAACAGCCCCCTCACCAGCGGCCCGGCCGGGCTCGACGCGAACGTGGCGCCCAGCGCCGTCGGTTCCACGTCCAGCCACCCCCGTGTGCCGCCGAGAGCCCACGCCCGAGTAGCCCCCGTCACATTCGGGAGTCTCCGCGCCGAGCCCCGTGGTGACATGCCGCACAGGCGATCCGAGGGGTACTACAGGGAATAGGAGACCGGACGAGAGCCGGCAAAACGGGCACGTCCCCGCACGGGAATTGGGTGTACGCGGGGCTCTGACCTGCTTTGTCCCGAATGAGACTTCTGTCGGTTGAAGGGAAGTTTCAGGGTCAATTACTAGATACGGTCGTAGGTCACACCTTTGTGCGGGTACGGCCGGGTGGGTTACCAAGGTGGAGCCCGCCCGGTGAGCGTCCGTCTCCCGGAGGGCGTTCCCTTGATCCCGTCCCCATGAGGTTCGTATGTCCCCGCGTGTCACGTCCCGTTCTTCCCGTACGACCGCCCTCCGCACCCGCGCCGCAGTCCTGGCCGCCGGCCTGGGAGCCTCGGTCGCGCTGGGAGCCGGGGTCGCGGCCGCCGCCGACACCACGGCGGCCTCCACGACCGCCGGCGCCGTCCACGCGCAGGCCGAGGCTCAGGCCAAGGCCGCGCAGACCGCCACCGCCAAGAAGACCGAGGTGAAGCAGGCCGCCGCCAAGAAGGCCGCCTCCTGGGTCGACCCGGTGAAGAAGTACACCCTGAGCGCCAAGTTCAACCAGGCCGGCGGCATGTGGTCGCACAAGCACAGCGGCCAGGACTTCGCCGTCCCGACCGGCACCGACGTGCTGGCCGCCCACGGCGGCACCGTCGTCAAGGCCGGCGGCAACGGCGCCGGCGACGGCCCCGCCTACGGCAACGCCATCGTCATCAAGCACGGCAACGGCACGTACTCCCAGTACGCCCACCTGTCGCGGATCGACGTGAAGATCGGCCAGGTCGTCAAGACCGGCCAGCACATCGCCCTGTCCGGTTCCACCGGCAACTCCAGCGGCCCGCACCTGCACTTCGAGATCCGTACGACCCCGAACTACGGCTCGGCCGTCGACCCGGTCGCCTTCCTGCGGGCGCAGGGCGTGTCCGTCTGACGGGCGTGCCCCGACAAGAGCCTCAGCCGCCCTGATGGGCCTGGGTGATCAGATCGATGGCGACCTCGAGAATGGCCTTGCGCTTGGTCTCGGGGTCGCCTTCGAGGTCCTGGAGGACGATCATCCCGGCGTGCAGCGTGAAGAGCGCGCTGACGCAGCGCACCTGGTCGGTCATCTCCGCCTCGGGGTCGACCAGGATGTCCTTCAGGCTCAGCGTGCGGTTCTTGAGCATCTCGCCGATGCGCAGCTCCCGTACCGTCGCCTGGTTCTCCTGCATGAAGCGGAACAGCGGGGCGGCGCCCGACAGGGCCGCGCTGTACCGGCGCACTATCTCCTGCTTCGTCTCCAGGGACCGGGGCTGTTCCAGCCCCCACTCGATCAGCTCCTCCATGGGCTGCGTGAGGTCCTCGAAGAGGCTGACCAGGATCTCTTCCTTGGTCTTGAAGTGGTAGTAGAGGGCCGCCTTCGTGACCTCCAGGCGCTCGGCGATCTCGCGCAGGGAGGTCTTCTCGTAACCCTGCTCGGCGAAGAGTTCGAGGGCCACGTCCTGGATGCGCTGGCGGGTGTCCCCGCGGCGTCGGTGCTGCTTGGTGCCGTCCATCGTGTCGCCCATCCTCCTACGTCACCTCCGTTCCGCGCACGTTCCGAGAAACTTACTTGACGCCCGGCTAGTTACGCGGCTACCTTCCGAGTGTAGTCACTAGCCGGGCGGCAAGTAAGTCCCGGATGCCTGGGGGAGACGGAGCGATGGCGGAGACAGCGACGGCCGGGACGACCGGCGAGAAACAACCGAGGAGCGTGCGGGTCGTCCTGCTGGCGCTCATGATCGCGATGATGCTCGCGATGCTGGACAACATGATCATCGGCACCGCGATGCCGACGATCGTCGGTGAGCTGGGCGGGCTGGAGCACCTTTCCTGGGTGGTCACCGCGTACACCCTCGCCACCGCCGCCGCCACCCCGCTGTGGGGCAAGCTCGGCGACATGTACGGCCGCAAGGGCACGTTCATGACGTCGATCGTGCTCTTCCTGATCGGTTCGGCGCTCAGCGGCATGGCCCAGGACATGGGCCAGCTCATCGCCTTCCGCGCCGTCCAGGGCCTGGGCGCCGGCGGTCTGATGGTCGGCGTCATGGCGATCATCGGCGATCTGATACCGCCGCGCGAGCGCGGCAAGTACCAGGGCATGATGGCCGCCGTGATGGCGCTCGCGATGATAGGCGGGCCGCTGGTCGGCGGCACCATCACCGATCACTGGGGCTGGCGCTGGTCCTTCTACATCAACCTGCCGCTCGGCGTCGTCGCGCTGGCCCTGATCAGCGTCGTACTGCACCTGCCCAGGAAGCGGGCGCAGGCGAGCATCGACTATCTCGGGGCCGCGCTGCTGACCATCGGCATCACCGCGATCGTCCTCGTCACCACCTGGGGCGGCACGGAGTACGCCTGGACCTCCGCGCGGATCATGGAGCTGATCGGCATCGGGGTCGCCGCACTGGTCGGCTTCGTGTTCTGGCAGACCAGGGCCGCCGAGCCGGTCGTGCCGCTGCACATCTTCCGCAGCCGCAACTTCACGCTGATGTCCCTGATCGGTTTCATCACCGGCTTCGTGATGTTCGGCGCGACGCTCTTCCTGCCGCTGTACCAGCAGTCGGTGCAGGGCGCGTCCGCGACCAACTCCGGGCTGCTGCTCCTGCCGATGCTGGGCGCCATGCTGGTGACGTCGATGGTGGCGGGCCGGGTGACCACCAACACCGGCCGGTACAAGATCTTCCCCATCGCCGGCGGCGCGCTGATGACGGTCGGTCTCTATCTGCTGTCGCTGATGGACACCGACACCTCGCGGCTCACCTCGGGGCTGTACATGGCCGTGGTCGGCCTCGGCATGGGCTGCCTGATGCAGATCACCATGCTGGTCGCGCAGAACAGCGTGGAGATGAAGGACATGGGCGTGGCCTCCTCGTCCACCACCCTGTTCCGTACGCTCGGCTCCTCCTTCGGGGTGGCGATCATGGGTGCCCTGTTCAACCACCGCGTCCAGGACGTGATGGCCGAGCGGGCCGGCGCGCTGGGTTCCAAGGTGACCGAGCAGTCCGCACAGCTCGACGCGGCGAGCCTCGCCAAGCTGCCGGCGGCGGCCCGGGAGGCGTACCAGCACGCGGTCTCGGCCGGCACTCACGGGGCGTTCCTGCTCGGCGCCGGGGTCGCGGTGCTGGCCCTGGTGGCGGCGGTGTTCGTCAAGGAGGTCCCGCTCAAGGGGACGGGCCCGAAGCCGGCGGACGCGGCGGACGGACCCGACGAGGGCACGGCGGTGAAGGCGCCGGCGGCCGAGGCGGTCTGACGCGGGTCCCGGCCCCGGATTCCCGACCCGGGCTCCGGCCCCGGGTCCCGGCCCCGGCGTCCGGCCCCGGGTTCCCGACCCGGGCTCCGGCCCCGGGCCCCGGCGTCCGGCCCCGGGCTCCTGACCCGGGCGGTCTCGGGGCCCGGCCCTGGGCTCCCGACCCGCGCGCGGGAAGCTCGCCGGTCCCCGGGGACTCCGCGCAACCAAGAAGCCCCTGGGCACCTGCCCAGGGGCTTCCGGCTTCCGGCTTCCGGCCACCCGGGAAACCGGGACATGACCGGCACCTCACGGCATGTCCAGTGCCCCAGGGCATGACCGGCGCCGCAGGACATGACCGGAACCTCACGGCATGTGCCAGCGTCCCACGGCGGGTCCAGCGTCCCAAGGCATGACCGGCGCTCAGGGCATGACCGGCGCCTCAGCCCCGCTTCCCGCTTGCCCCCGACCCACGCGTCGACCCGCCGGTGGACCCACGCGTGGACCCGCCCGTCGACCCACCGCCGGTCCCCTCCGGCAGCATCGGATAGCTGCCGGTGTTGGTCGGGGCGTGCTCCGGCAGCCACAGCACGGCGACGGCGCCCTCGGCCGGCGCGTCCTCGGGGGCGCCCGGCGACCGTACGTTGCGGAAGGTCAGCCGGGCACCCAGGACCCGTGCCTGGCCGGCCGCGATGGTCAGCCCCAGCCCGTGACCCCGGCCCGCCCGGTCCGCGCTGCCGGTGCGGAAGCGGCTCGGCCCCTCGGCGAGCAGCCCCGCCGGGAACCCGGGCCCGTGGTCGCGGACCCGCACCACCCGTCCCTCGACGGTGACCTCGACGGGTGGCCGGCCGTGCCGGGCGGCGTTGGTGAGCAGGTTGAACAGCACCCGCTCCAGGCGGCGCGGGTCCGTGGTGACCGCCGACTCGTGCAGCACCCGCACCTGGACGTCCCCGCCCCTGGCCGCCACCCGGCGGGTCACGAACTGGCCCAGCATGAGGTCCTGCAGCTCGGCCCGCTCCGAGGCGCTGTCCAGCCGGGCCACCTCCAGCACGTCCTCGACCAGGGTGCGCATCGCCTTCGCCCGGTCCAGCACCAGCTCGGTCGGCCGGCCCGGCGGCAGCAGCTCGGCCGCGGTCAGCAGGCCCGTCACCGGGGTGCGCAGCTCGTGCGCGATGTCGGCGGTGACCCGGCGCTCCGCCTCCAGCCGCTGCTGCAGGGTCTCCGTCATCGCGTCCACGGCCCGCGCGAGGTCGTCGGTCTCGTCCCGCACCACCCCGCCGATGGCGTCCCGCACCCGGACGTCGGTCGCGCCGGCGGCGACCTGGTTGGCGGCGGCGGCGGCCTTGCGCAGCCGCCGCGAGAGCTGCCCGCCGATCAGCACCCCGAGCGCGCTGCCGCCGAGCACGACCGCGATCGAGCCGATGACCAGGGCCTGGTCGAGATCCTGGAGGATGTCGGAGCTGCGGTCGGTGAATCCGGTGTGCAGCGACATCACATGCCCGTCCTTGAGCGGCACGGCGGCCCAGATGTCGGTGGCGCCGCCCGGCCGGTCGGAGACGTACGTCGCCCGGCGGCCCCGCTCGACCCGCTCGCGCAGCTCGGCGGGGAGCGCCGCGTCGTCGATCTGGGCGTTGGGGAAGTTCAGCCGCCCCGACAGCTCGTAGTTGCGCTGGGCGACCAGGATGCGTTCGTCCGCGAGGTCACGCGCGTTGTCCAGCATCGACACCCGGGCCGCGTTGTGCACGACCAGGCTCAGCACCACCGCGACCAGCGCGCCGACCAGCGCGATCGCCGCGCTCAGCTTCCACCGCAGACCGGTGCGGATGCGTGTGTGCCGTACGACGGCGGTGGTCAGCCGCCGGAGGAAGCCCCGCATACCCGCTCAGGCCTTCAGCTTGTAACCGAAGCCGCGGACCGTCTCGATGCGATCCTGGCCGATCTTCGTCCGCAGCCGCTGCACATGGACGTCGACGACCCGGGTGTCCCCGCCCCAGCCGTAGTCCCAGACGCGTTCCAGCAGCCGGTCGCGGGAGAGGACCGTGCCCGGCGCGGTGGAGAACTCCAGCAGCAGCCGCATCTCGGTCGGCGTCAGCGCCACCGGCTCGCCCGCCCGGCGCACCTCCATCCCCTCGGTGTCGATCTCCAGCGCGCCGAAGGTGAGCGTCCCGCCGGAGGCCGCGGCAACCCGGTCGTCGTGACGGCCGCCGCCCGCGTGGCCGAAGCGGCGCAGCACCGCGCGGATACGGGCCACCAGGACCGCCGCGTCGAACGGCTTGGTCACGTAGTCGTCGGCGCCCGCCTCCAGGCCGAGCACCACGTCGATGGAGTCGGCCCGCGCCGACAGCATGATCACCGGCACGGTCGACTCGTCCCGGATGCGGCGGCACAGGCTGACGCCGTCGAGGCCGGGGACCATGACGTCCAGCAGGGCGATGTCGGGCCGTCTCGCCCGGAACGCCTCCAGGCCCGACAGGCCGTCGGGCATGGCGGTGACCGCGAAGCCGTCCCGCTCCAGGGTGAGCTGGGTGGCCTCGCGGATGACGTCGTCGTCCTCGACGAAGAGGACGTGGGTCTGCTCTGTCATCCGGCTGCTCTCAGTCGTCGAAGGTGGTCGGCGCGCGCCGTGCGCCGGGCACCGCTTCATCGGTCCGGACGGGCCGAACGGTTCGCTCGGGGATCACGGGCGGACGGGCCGGCTCAACTGTCCGGGACCGGCGAGGCACCGGTCCCCGCCACGTTGCTGTAGTCGTTGTGCGTGCGGTACTTCTCGGCGAACCGGCCCGCGGACCAGCGGTACGTGATCACGTTCTCGACGGACGGGTTCGACACCGGGTCGTCCTTCTCGTACACCTGCTTGGTCACCACGAGGTCGCCGCGGTCGATCTCCGCGTACACCGGCGGCTCCTCCGCCTGGAAGACGTGCCGGTAGCGGCCGTCCTCCTCCCGGTACACGTACACCCCCACGCCCACCGCGTCGCCGCAGGTCAGGACGTTGACGAGGAGGTCCTCGGCGGGGCCCCCGGTCAGCTCGCCGTAACTGACGTCGATCGGGTACTCGTCGGCGACGCACGGCTTCAGCTCGCGCTTGACCTCCGCCGAGACCTGCGGGTCGCTCTTGATCAGGCGGACCGCGTCCACCCGGCCGGGTGCCCTGGCCGGGGAGGTGACGGCCGACGGCGAGGGGGAGGGCGAGGCGGTCCGGCCGGCCGCCGCGTCCGACCTGGCCGGCCCCTCGTCACGGGTGCCGGTCCCGCCCGCCGCGCAGCCGGCGAGCAGCACGGCGGCGACGACGGCCCCGGCCACCGCCGGCACCGCCGCCCTGACGTTCAGGAACCCGCTCAGGCCGCGCACCGCTCCCGCTCCTCGTGCTCCAGCGCGCGTGCCTCCGACTCGCGGGCGACCAGCTCCTCGCGGAGCCGGGCGAGCGCCCGGTGCAGCGTGCTCTTGACCGTGCCGGCCGACATGCCGAGGGCGGCGGCCGTCTCCTCCGTGGACATCTGCTCCCAGTGTCGCAGCACGACCACACTGCGCTGCTTGGGGGCGAGCACCTTCAGTACGTCCATCAGCAGCGCCCGGTCGGCGTGCTGCTCGGCGGCGTCGTCCACGGCCGGCTCGGGGAGCTGCTCGGTCGGCACCTCCTCCAGCTTGCGCGCCCGCCACCACTCGGTCCGCGTGTTGATCATCACCCGGCGCAGATAGGCGTCCGCGAGCCGCTTGTCCTCGATCGTCTCCCAGCGGCGGTACGTCCGTGCCAGCGCGGTCTGGAGCAGGTCCTGGGCGTCGACGGGGTCCGGGACCAGCCGGCGGGCGCTGCGCAGGAGCGCGTCCTGCCGGGTACGGACGTACTCCTCGAACCCCAGCACCTCGCCGTGCGTCTGCGTCTGCGCCATGGCCGACCGCCTCCCGTTCCCCGTGTGTGTTCCGTGGTCCCGCCGTGCCTGTGGGGCACGGGAACGAAGGTAGGGAAGCGTTGTCACGGCGCTGTGCGGGCAAGGCCGCGACCGGCACTCGGCTGTCCGTCGGTTGTGTAACAGACGTGAGCCCGAGATGAAGGAAAGGGTTGATCGGTACGTATGTGGGCGCTTATGTCGACGTGTCGGACGGGGACGGAGGCGCGTACGGCGGTCGCCCGGACGCCGACCGCCGGACGCCGACCGCCGGGCCCCGGCCGTGGGTCAGCTCAGCGGCAGCCGGTAGCGGCCGCCGGCCAGCGGCTCCACCAGGCCGTCGGCGACCAGGCCGTCCAGCGCGCGGGCCCGCTGCACCGGCTCGTGCCACACCCGGTCGAGCGCCGCCTGCGGCACCGGCCCGTGGGCCTCCCGCAGCACCGCGAGCAGCCGCCCGCGCACCTGCCGGTCGGTGCCCGCGTACGTCTGGCCGCGGCGCGGCGGACCGTCGTGGGCCGGCTTGCCCGCCAGCCGCCACGCGCACTGCGCGGCGATCGGGCAGCGGTGGCACGCCTCGTTCTTCGCGGTGCAGACCAGCGCGCCCAGCTCCATGGAGGCGGCGGCCCAGCGTGCCGCGGTGGTCTCGTCCTCGGGCAGCAGCGCGCGGGCGAGCCGGCGCTCGGCGGCGGTGGTGGCGTTCGGCGGGTACTGCACGCCGGTGACGGCCCGCGCGAAGACCCGGCGCACATTGGTGTCCAGCACGGCGTGGCGCCGGCCGTAGGCGAAGGAGGCGACGGCGGCGGCCGTGTACTCGCCGATGCCGGGCAGGGCGAGCAGGGCCGCGTGGTCGGACGGTACGTCACCGCCGTGCCGTTCCGTTATGGCGGCGGCGGCGCCGTGCAGGCGCAGCGCGCGGCGCGGGTAGCCGAGCCGGCCCCAGGCGCGGACGGCCTCCCCGGGGGCCTCCGCGGCGAGGTCGGCGGGGCGCGGCCAGCGCGCGAGCCACCGCTCGTAGACGGGCAGGACGCGGCTGACCGGCGTCTGCTGGAGCATGAACTCGCTGACCATGACCCCCCAGGCGCCGGCTTCGGGGCGCCGCCACGGCAGATCGCGGGCGTGTTCGTCGAACCAGTCGATGACGGGGGCGTGCAGCGGCGAGCCGGCCGGGGCGGACTCGGCGGCCGGGTCGGGATCGGCGGGACCGGTGTGCGGGGGCTTCGTGGGCGCAGTCATGACCCGTCGATCCTGCCACGGAAGGACGGCCGCACGGGCGCACCGCCACCCGGTGACGTCGGTCACCTGAAGTGATCAAGGGGTGACGGTGCGGTGGCTGACGGCCTGTCAGGCCCGGCTGCGAAATGATGATCCGCAAAAGTTGATGCCCCGAACGGCGGGTGGCGCAAGGAAGCGCACCGATCTCTCGTACAGTTTCCGCCGTGGGATCTCTGCGCAATCCGGTCGGGCCGCTTCCCTCCTCCATCTACTGGCGTCGGAGGGCCGTACTGCTGTCCGTCGTCGTCCTGTTGGCGCTTCTCGTCACCTGGATCGTGACCATGGGCGGCGGGGGTGGCGGCGGCGGTCATGACGACGGGGCCGACGGCAAGAATCCCGCGCCCTCGATCACTCCGGGACCGTCGGGTTCGGGTCCCGCGATCAGCCAGGCGCCCGGCGGGCGCGACGAGTCGGGGGACGAGGAGTCCGGCGGGAGCGGTTCGGGCTCGGGGTCCGGTTCCGGGGACGGCGGTACGGGGGAGTCCGGCGGCGGTTCCGGTGCCGCCGGCGGCGCGGGCGCCGGGGGCGGCACGGGCTCGGGTGCGGCGGCCGGGGTCGGTGCGGGCGACGCCCTGTCCGGCGGCACCTCGCTGCCCGACTGCACCGCCGGAGCGGTCGAGTTGAGCCTGCGCAGCGTCCGCAACACCTACGAGCCCGGCCAGACCCCGGCCTTCGAACTCACCGCGCGCAACAGCTCCGCCGGCGACTGCAAGGTCGACCTCGGCCCCAAGCACGCGGTGCTGACGATCACGCGGGCCGACGGCGACGACGCGTTCTGGTCCTCCGACGACTGCCCGAAGGACGTGGCGAGCCTGCTGTACCGGGTGCCGGCCGGCAGCGGCATCACCTACACCGTGAAGTGGGACCGCAAGCCCAGCGCCCCCGAGTGCGCCACCCCGAAGCCGGGCTCGGCCAAGCCCGGCACCTACCTGGTGGAAGCAGAGGCCCCCGGCTTCCCGAAGGAACAAACGTCCTTCGTCCTGAAGCCCGCCTGAGGGGGCGCGGGGAACCGCGCACAGCACTTGAAGCACCCCGCACCAGAAGACGCCCGCCCCCGAAGGCCCTCAAGGGGCGCGAGGAACCGCGCACGGTTCTCCAGGCGACCAGCACGAAGAAACGCCCCGCTCCCCAAGAGCCCCCGCCTCGGCAACCGCCGGAGGCTACACGTACCGCTCGAGGATCGAACTCTCCGCCAACCGGGACAACCCCTCCCGCACACTCCGCGCCCGCGCCTCCCCGACGCCGTCCACGGTCTGCAGGTCGTCCACACTCGCCGCCAGCAGCTTCTGCAGTCCCCCGAAGTGCTCCACCAGCCGGTCGATGATCGCGCCGGGCAGCCGCGGCACCTTCGCCAGCAGCCGGAAGCCCCGCGGTGACACCGCCGAGTCGAGCGTCTCGGGCGAGCCGGGATACCCCAGCGCCCGCGCCACCGTGGGCAGTTCGAGCAGCTCGGCGTGGCTGAGCTTGTCCAGCTCGGCCAGCGCCTCGTCGACCGTACGGGACCGCTTCGCCGTCGGCTCGGGCACGTAGTCCCGCACCACCAGCTCGCGCTCCGGCTCGACGCCCGCGATCAGCTCCTCCAGCTGGAGCGCCAGCAGCCGGCCGTCGGTGCCCAGCTCCACCACGTACTCGGCGATCTCGTTGGCGATCAGGCGCACCATCTCCAGGCGCTGCGAGACCGCGGAGACGTCCCGGACGGTGACCAGGTCCTCGATCTCCAGCGCGGAGAGCGTGCCCGCGACCTCGTCCAGCCGGAGTTTGTACCGCTCCAGGGTGGCCAGCGCCTGGTTGGCGCGGGACAGGATCGCCGCCGAGTCCTCCAGGACCCGGCGCTGCCCGTCGACGTAGAGCGCGATCAGCCGCATGGACTGGGAGACGGAGACGACGGGGAAACCGACCTGCTTGCTGACCCGGTCCGCCGTGCGGTGCCGGGTGCCGGTCTCCTCGGTCGGGATCGTCGCGTCGGGCACGAACTGCACGCCGGCCCGCAGGATCTTCGACAGGTCCGAGGAGAGCACGATGCCGCCGTCGAGCTTGCACAGCTCGCGCAGCCGGGTCGCGGTGAACTCGACGTCCAGCACGAACCCGCCCGTGCACATCGTCTCCACGGTCCGGTCGGAGCCGAGCACGATCAGTCCGCCGGTGTTGCCGCGGAGCACCCGCTCCAGGCCGTCACGCAGCGCCGTTCCCGGTGCCACGGCGCTCAGCGAGGCGCGCATCAGGCCATCGGAACCGGCGCTCCCACCGGATTTCCCGGGAGCCGCCGCCCGGTCGTTGGCTGCCACTGCACTCCTCCGGTCGCAGGTTCTGGGACGCCCCCGTTTCGCGCACTCGGTTCGTACGGACGGGCGAGACCAGGGCAAAGTCTACCGGCGGTCCTCCTGCTCCCGTGGGGCCTCTCGCCGACGCGAGCGGGGAAGGACCCGCAGGGCGTCCCCTATGTCCGCGACTTCCAGGACCTTCATACCGGCCGGGACCTTCCCCGGATCGCCCGGCACCAGCGCGTGTGTGAAGCCCAGGCGGTGGGCCTCGGAGAGCCGGCGCTGCACGCCCGTGACCCGTCTCACCTCGCCGGCGAGCCCCACCTCGCCGATCGCGACCAGGTTCTTCGGCAGCGGGGTGTCGCTGGCCGCGCTCGCCAGCGCCAGCGCGACGGCCAGGTCGGCGGCGGGCTCCGAGAGCCGCACCCCGCCGACCGTCGCGGAGTAGATGTCCCGCTTGCCCAGGGCGCTGATCCGGCCGCGCTGCTCCAGGACGGCCAGCATCATCGACACCCGGGACGTCTCCAGACCGGACGTGGTCCGGCGCGGGGAGGGGATCTGGGAGTCGACGGTGAGCGCCTGCACCTCGGCGACCAGCGGGCGGCGGCCCTCCAGGGTGACGGTCAGACAGGTGCCCGGCACCGGCTCGGCGCGTCGGGTCAGGAACAGGCCGCTGGGGTCGGCGAGACCCGCGATGCCCTCGTCGGACAGCTCGAAGCAGCCGACCTCGTCGGTGGCGCCGTAGCGGTTCTTGACGCCGCGGACGAGGCGGAGCCGGGCGTGCCGGTCGCCCTCGAAGGACAGGACGACGTCCACCAGGTGCTCCAGCAGGCGCGGGCCCGCGATCGCGCCGTCCTTGGTGACGTGACCGACCAGCAGCGTGGACATGCCGCGCTCCTTGGAGGCGCGGATCAGCGCGCCCGCCACCTCCCGCACCTGCGCCATGCCGCCCGGGGCGCCGTCGATCTCCGGGGAGGCCACGGTCTGCACCGAGTCCAGGATCAGCAGGGACGGCTTCACCGCGTCCAGATGGCCGAGGACCGCGGCGAGGTCGGTCTCCGCGGCCAGATAGAGGTGGTCGTCGAGGGCGCCGATGCGGTCGGCGCGCAGCCGGACCTGGCTCGCCGACTCCTCGCCCGTGACATAGAGCGTCCGGTGCTCCTCGTCGGCCGCCTTGGCCGCCACGTCGAGCAGCAGTGTGGACTTGCCGACGCCCGGCTCGCCCGCCAGCAGCACCACCGCGCCCGGTACCAGCCCGCCGCCCAGCACCCGGTCCAGCTCCGGCACGCCGGTGGAGCGGGCGGTGGCCTGGCGGCCGTCGACCTGGCCGATGGGCAGCGCGGAGGTGGTGACGCGTCCCGGCGCCGTCGTACGGACCGCGGGCGCGCCGTACTCCTCGATCGTGCCCCACGCCTGGCACTCGGGGCAGCGGCCGAGCCACTTGGCCGTCTGCCAGCCGCACTCGGTGCAGCGGTAGGACGGACGGTCCTTGGTGGTCTTCGTACGGGCAGCCATGCGGGAAACCGTAACCGCCCCCACTGACAGTCCGTCCCGTTCCGCTCCCGGCAGGGCGCGGAACGGCCATCCGCCGTAAAACGCCAAGGGCGGAACAAACAGTTCCTGTCCTCTATTGAGGGATCGTTTCACCCGTACGGGTTAAAAGTGGTCCATGCGCCAGCCCGCGCCACCCATGTCCCCCTACGGTCACCGGATGAGCAGCAGTCCGCAGACCACGACCCGCACGACCGGCGCACACCGGGCGCACCGGGAAGAGCGTGACCGCGGCGCGGCGCGCACGGTGGCGCAGCGACCGCCCACGCCCCACGAGCCCTATCTGGACGGCCTGTTCACCTACTGCCTGTCCGTGCTGTGCGACCACGACGCCGCGACCGCCGCCCTCGGTGACGTCCTCGCCCTCGCCGAGCGCCGCCGGCACCGCTGCCCCCAAGGCGCCGGCGAGCGCCGCGCCTGGCTGTACGCGCTGGCCCGCTGGGCCTGTCTGCGCAGGCTGGCCGAGGACCGGGACAAGCGCCGGGCCGGCCACGCGGCCGGCCGCGCCGACTCCGGCCGCGCCCCCGCCGCCCCCGCGCTCCCCGAGGACGTCCAGGAGCACCGCCACCGCGAACTGGCCCTGCTCGCCTGGCCCGAGGCCGCCGGCACCTCCCCGGAGCAGCGCGAGGCGCTCGAACTCGCCGTGCGCCACCACCTGGCCGCCCACGAGGTCGCCGCCGTCCTCGGCCTGACCCCGGCCGCCGCGCGCGAACTGCTCGCCTCCGCCGCCTGCGAGGTCGAGCGCACCCGGGCCGCCCTCGCCGTCGTGGAGACCGGTACCTGTCCGGGCGTCGCCCGGTTCGCCGGCGACGACCGGCTGGTGCTCGGCGCGGCGCTCCGCCGCGAACTGGTCCGGCACGTGGACGACTGCCCGCGCTGCCGGCGCACCGCCGAGCGCGCCATCCCCGGCCGCTGGCCCGGCACCAGTGTCACGCCCGCCGCGCTGCCCCTCGTACCGGCCCCCCGCGCGGCGTTGCACCGGGCGGCGGCGCACCTCCCGCGCGCGCGGAGCGCCGCCCCGCGCTTCGACCGGCGCGGATTCCCGATGGACCCCGGTGACCGGGCCGCCCGCCGGGAGCGCCTGCGGGCGCGTGCCGTCACCACCACCGTCGTCGCCACCGTCGTGGCGGCCCCCGTGCTCGCCCTCTGGGCGGCCTACCGGGGCGCCCCGGTCGACGAGGCCGAGGACGGCCGCACGGCCAGCGCCAGCGGCACGCACGACTCCGGCGGTCCGGCGGCGGGCGGCTACGAGAACACGGGCAGCACCGGAGACGCCCCCGGCACCGACGACTCCGACCTCTCCGTCGAGGTGCTCGGCGGGGCCGGCCGCGCGGACACCGACCGGATGCGGGTGACCGCCGCCCGCAGCGGCTCGGCCACCGTCGTCACCCTCACCGCGACCGGCGACTCCCCGGTGCGCTGGTCCCTGTCGGTGGGCGCCCCCTGGCTCTACCTCAGCCGCTCCTCCGGCACCCTCGCCCCCGGTGCCACCACCACGGTCATGGTCCACGTCGACCAGTTGCGCGAGCCCGCCGGCCACTGGAGCGCCCGGGTCGCCGTCTCCCCCGTGGGCGCCGTCGTCTCCATCGAGGGCTACGGCACCGCCCCCAGCCCCTCCGGACCGGGCCCCCGCCCCGGCGCCCCCGGCACACCGCACACCCCGGCCCCGTCCGACCCCGGCCCCGCCCCCACGGCCACGGCACCCGCCGAGCCCACTCCCACCCCGACGCCCACACCCCCGCCCGCCGAGCCCACGCCGGGCGAGCCGTCCCCCACCGGCACGGGCGGCGCGACACCTCCGGCGGAGGGCGGCGGCGAACCCAGCCCGCCGACGCCGTAGCCCGCTGCCCGCCCGGCCCCTCAGACCACCCGGTCCACCGGGTCGGCCGGGTGCGGCGCCAGCAGCGGCAGCCGCGAGGCCAGCCGCTCCTCGCACAGCTCGACCAGCCGGTCGTACCCGGCCTTGCCCATCAGCTCGATCAGCTCCGGCCGGTACGAGACGTACACCGGCTCGCCCGCGCCGTGCGCCGAGGTGGCCGACGTGCACCACCAGTGCAGGTCATGGCCGCCCGGACCCCAGCCGCGCCGGTCGTACTCACCGATCGACACCTGGAGGACCCGCGTGTCGTCGGGCCGGTCGATCCACTCGTACGTCCGCCGCACCGGAAGCTGCCAGCACACGTCCGGCTTGGTCTCCAGCGGCTCGCGGCCCTCCCGGAGCGCCAGGATGTGCAGCGAGCAGCCCGCGCCCCCGGCGAAACCGGGCCGGTTCTGGAAGATGCAGGACCCCTGGAACGGGCGGGTCTGCCGGGAACCCTCCTCGTCCTCGGACACCCAGCCGTTCGCCGTGCCCTCGGCGTGGTGCTGCCAGATGTCCGGCGTGAGCCTGGCCACATGCCCGGCGACCCGGGCCTCGTCGTCCTCGTCGGAGAAGTGGGCGCCCAGCGAGCAGCAGCCGTCGTCCGCGCGGCCCGCCTGGATTCCCTGGCAGCCGCTGCCGAAGACGCAGTTCCAGCGCGAGGTCAGCCAGGTCAGGTCGCAGCGGAAGACCTGTTCGTCGTCCGCCGGGTCCGGGAACTCCACCCACGCGCGCGCGAAGTCGAGGCCCTTCTCGTCGTCCCTGGGGGCGCCCCCCGAGACGTCCACGACCTTCTCGTACTTCTTGTTCCGCTTGTCCTTCTTGGAGGCTTTCGCGTCCTTCGCCTGCTTCGTCTTTGGCACCCGTCCAGGGTAAGACGCCCGGCCCCGGTGCCCCCACCACCGCCGGCCTTCCTGGCAGTAGCGTTCCGCCCATGAGACTCGGTGTCCTCGACGTGGGTTCGAACACGGTTCACCTCCTCGTGGTGGACGCGCACCCGGGCGCCCGCCCGCTGCCCGCGCACTCGCACAAGGCGGAACTGCGCCTCGCCCAACTCCTCGACGCGGACGGCGCGATAGGCGCCGAGGGCGTGGACCGGCTGACAGCCGTCGTCCGACGGGCGCTCCAGGCCGCCGAGGACAAGGGCGTCGAGGACCTGCTGCCGTTCGCCACCTCCGCGGTGCGCGAGGCGGGCAACGCCGACGAGGTGCTCGCCCGGGTCCGCGCCGAGACCGGCGTCGAGCTGGCCGTCCTGAGCGGCGCGGAGGAGGCCCGGCTGACCTTCCTCGCGGCCCGCCGCTGGTTCGGCTGGTCCGCGGGCAAGCTGCTCGTCCTCGACATCGGCGGCGGCTCCCTGGAGATCGCGTACGGCATCGACGAGGAACCCGACGCCGCCGTCTCCCTGCCGCTCGGCGCGGGCCGGCTGACCGCCGCGCGGCTGCCCGGCGACCCGCCCGGCCCGGAGGCCGTGCGCGCCCTGCGCCGCCACGTCCGTACCGAGATAGCCCGTACGGTCGGCGAGTTCAGCCGCTTCGGCGCTCCCGACCGCGTCGTCGCCACGTCCAAGACCTTCAAGCAGCTGGCCCGCCTGACCGGCGCCGCCCGCTCCGCCGAGGGCCTGTACGTCCAGCGGGAACTGAAACGTTCCTCCCTGGAGAGCTGGGTCCCGCGTCTGGCCGCCATGACCACCGCCGAACGCGCCGACCTCCCCGGAGTCTCCGAGGGCAGGGCCAACCAACTGGTCGCCGGCGCCCTGGTCGCCGAGGCGGCGATGGACCTCTTCGCCGTGGAAACCGTGGAAATCTGCCCCTGGGCCCTACGGGAGGGAGTGATCCTCCGCCGCCTGGACCACATGCACCACGCGTAACACCCCCGTCGGGGGCGCGGGGAACTGCGCGATCAACCACGTCGAACCGGCACCCGTCCACGGCCCGTCCCGCGACGGCGCTGTCGGGGGCGCGGGGAACTGCGCGATCAACCACGTCGAACCGGCACCCGTCCGCGACCCGTCCCGCGACGGCGCTGTCGGGGGCGCGGGGAACTGCGCGATCAACCACGTCGAACCGGCACCCGTCCGCGACCCGTCCCGCGACGGCGCTCTCGGGGGCGCGGGGAACTGCGCGATCAACCACGTCGAACCGGCACCCGTCCGCGACCCGCCCCGCGACGGCGCTCTCGGGGGCGCGGGGAACTGCGCGATCAACCACGACGAACCCGCACCCGTCCACGACCCGTCCCCCCACGGTGCTCTCAGGGGCGCGGGGAACCCCGCAGACCCCGCATCCTCCCTATGGCACTCACCACAACGACGAACACCCGGCCAAGCCCACCCGCCCGCACCCCGTAACCTGAACGGCATGGCGGAGCCCCTACGCATCCCGGATGCGAAGGTCGCCCTGTCGACGGCCTCCGTCTACCCGGAGTCGACGGCGACGGCCTTCGAGATCGCCGCGCGCCTCGGATACGACGGCGTCGAGGTCATGGTGTGGACCGACCCGGTCAGCCAGGACATCGAGGCGCTGCGCAGACTCAGCGACTACCACCAGGTGCCGATCCTGGCCATCCACGCCCCCTGCCTGCTCATCACCCAGCGGGTGTGGTCAACCGACCCCTGGGTCAAGCTCCAGCGCGCCCGCGCCGCCGCCGAGAAGCTCGGCGCGAGCACCGTCGTCGTCCACCCGCCCTTCCGCTGGCAGCGGCAGTACGCCCGCGCCTTCGTCGAGGGCGTGTGGCGCATGGCGAACGAGACGGACGTACGGTTCGCCGTCGAGAACATGTACCCCTGGCGCTACCGCGACCGCGAGATGCTCGCCTACGCCCCCGACTGGGACGTCACCAAGGACGACTACCGGCACTTCACGATCGACCTCAGCCACACCGCCACCGCCCGCACCGACGCCCTCGGCATGGTCTCCCGCATGGGCGACCGGCTCGGCCACGTCCACCTCGCCGACGGCCGCGGCTCCGCGAAGGACGAGCACCTCGTCCCCGGCCGCGGCACCCAGCCCTGCGCCGAGCTGCTGGAGGGCCTCGCCCTGACCGGCTTCGACGGGCACGTCGTCATCGAGGTCAACACCCGCAGGGCGATGTCCAGCGCCGAACGGGAGGCCGACCTCGCGGAGGCCCTGGCCTTCACCCGCCTCCACCTGGCCGCCGCGACGAAGGCCCACTGAACCCCGTACGCATCTGAACCCCCGTACGCATCTGAACCCCGTACACCCGAACCCCGTACGCGCCACCGGCGGCCCCGCCCCGGGCCCCCGGCCGTGCGAGATCCGTATCCCGCATTACGGACACCTTGTCCCGAACCCTGGATGACCGGCGTACGCTCGACAGCAGCCACATCCGTCTGAAGGAGCGAGCGACGATGCCCGAGCTGAGGTCCCGCACAGTCACCCACGGCCGCAACATGGCGGGCGCCCGCGCCCTTATGCGTGCCTCCGGTGTACCCGGTGCGGACATCGGCCGGAAGCCGATCATCGCGATCGCCAACAGCTTCACGGAGTTCGTGCCCGGCCACACCCACCTCGCCCCCGTCGGCCGGATCGTCAGCGAGGCGGTCACGGCGGCCGGCGGCATCCCGCGCGAGTTCAACACGATCGCCGTCGACGACGGCATCGCCATGGGCCACGGCGGCATGCTCTACTCCCTGCCCTCCCGCGACCTGATCGCGGACAGCGTGGAGTACATGGTCGAGGCGCACTGCGCGGACGCCCTGGTCTGCATCTCCAACTGCGACAAGATCACCCCGGGCATGCTGATGGCCGCCCTGCGCCTCGACATCCCGACGGTCTTCGTCTCCGGCGGCCCGATGGAGTCCGGCCGCGCGACCCTGGTCGACGGCACGGTCCGCACGCTCGACCTGGTCGACGCGATCTCCGACGCGGTCAACGACAAGATCTCCGACGAGGACATGCTCCGCATCGAGGAGAGCGCCTGTCCGACCTGCGGCTCCTGCTCCGGCATGTTCACCGCCAACTCGATGAACTGCCTGACCGAGGCCATCGGCCTCTCCCTCCCCGGCAACGGCTCGGTGCTGGCCACCCACACCGCCCGCCGCGCGCTCTACGAGAACGCGGCGCGCACGGTGATGGACATCACCCACCGGTACTACTACGAGGACGACGACACGGTCCTGCCGCGCAACGTCGCCTCACTCGCCGCGTTCGAGAACGCGATGGCACTGGACATCGCCATGGGCGGTTCCACCAACACGATCCTGCACCTGCTGGCCGCCGCCCAGGAGGCGGGCGTGCCCTTCGGCCTGGAGGAGATCGACGCCGTCTCGCGCCGCGTGCCCTGCCTCGCCAAGGTCGCGCCGAACGTCACCAAGAACGGCACGTACTACATGGAGGACGTGCACCGCGCCGGCGGCATCCCCGCCCTCCTCGGCGAACTGCACCGGGCGGGCCTGCTCAACGAGGACGTGCACAGCGTCCACAGCCCCTCCCTCGCCGACTGGCTGAAGACCTGGGACGTGCGCGGCGGCTCCCCGTCCCCCGAGGCGGTCGAGCTGTGGCACGCGGCCCCCGGCTGCGTCCGCTCCTCCGAGGCGTTCTCCCAGTCCGAGCGCTGGGACACCCTGGACACGGACGCCGAGCACGGCTGCATCCACTCCGCCGAGCACGCCTACTCCAAGGACGGCGGCCTCGCGGTGCTGCGCGGCAACCTCGCCGTCGACGGCGCGGTCGTGAAGACGGCCGGCGTCGACGAGTCGATCTGGACCTTCGAGGGCCCGGCCGTGGTCTGCGAGTCGCAGGAGGAGGCCGTCGAGAAGATCCTCAACAAGAAGATCACCCACGGTGACGTGGTCGTCATCCGCTACGAGGGCCCCAAGGGCGGCCCCGGCATGCAGGAGATGCTCCACCCGACGTCCTTCCTCAAGGGCCGGGGCCTCGGCAAGACCTGCGCGCTGGTGACGGACGGCCGTTTCTCCGGCGGCACCTCCGGCCTGTCCATCGGCCACGCCAGTCCCGAGGCGGCCTCCGGCGGCACCATCGCGCTGGTCGAGGACGGCGACCGCATCCGCATCGACATCCCGAACCGCTCGATCGAGCTGCTGGTCGACGACGCCGAGCTGGCCCGCCGCGCGCAGGCGCTGAACGGCGCGTACGTCCCGAAGAACCGCGACCGCAAGGTCTCGGTCGCGCTGCGCGCCTACGCCGCGATGGCGACCAGCGCGGACAAGGGCGCCGTCCGCGACGTCACCAAGCTCGGCTGACCACCCGCGTCACCACGGGCCGGGCCCGGCGACCTCAGCCGACCCGGCCCGTCACCACCAGGAGGCCCCCAGAGCCGGTCGCCCGGCCCGTCACCCCAGGCCGTTCCGGTGCGTCACCGTTGGGCCGGTGTCCTCGTGGCACCACGGGCCGTTCCGGCGCGTCACCACGGGGCCGGTGTCCCCGTCGCACCACAGGCCGTCCCGGCGCGTCACCGCTGGGCCGGTGTCCCTGCCGCTCCCGGCCGGGTCCCGCCCCTCACCACCCGGCCGGTTCCCGCCCGTCCACCGCGAAGACCGTCCCGTCGGGCGCCCCGGCGTACACCCGCCCCCCGGCGAGGACCGGCGCCGGCAGCGCGGCCGTCACCCGGTCCGCGTCGGCCGCCGGCCGCGGGGCCGTCTGCCCCAGCAGCCGCCCGGTCCGGGCGTCCACCCCCAGCAGGCGCCCGTCCGGCGCGGCGACGTACACCCGCCGCCCGTCGGTGACGGGCGCCGACCCGCGGCTGACCCCGGTCTCCAGGCTCCACCGCCGTTTCCCCGCCGCCAGGTCGACGGCGAGCAGGGTGCCGCCCGCCCCCGTCACGTACACGGTGTCCTCGTGCACGGCAGCCTGCGCGCGGGCCACCGGCACGGACAGCGCCACCCGGCGCACCGCCTCGGTCGCCGGCGTGTAGCGGACGACGGCCCGGGTCTCGCCGTAGACCGCGTCGGTGTCGAGGAAGAGGACGGAACCGTCCACCGCCCCCAGCGGCTCCAGCGACCCCGCCAGCTCCGCGTCCCACCGCACCTCGCCCGTCCCCGGGTCCACCGCGGTGACCCGGGTGCCCGTCCCGTCCGCCGAGACGCTGCTCGCGTACGCCGTCACCTCGCCGCCGGACGCGGTGAAGGAGGCGAAGTACGGCATCGGCTGCCCGGGGACCCGCCGTGACCACAGGAGGTCGCCGGAGGCGCTGTCCACGCCGGTGACCTCGCCGTCCGTGCCGGTGAGCAGCAGCGTGCCGCCGGCCCGGTGCAGGGCGTGGTGCTCGGGCACCGTCCGCCGCCAGGCCGGCTCCCCGGAGGCCGGGTCGTACGCGGTCAGCGCCTCGCCCTCGTTCAGGGCGGGCTGCACCAGGCCGCCCGCGAGGACCGGCGGCCCGCTGCGGGAACCCGCCGCGACCGGGAGCCGCCACAGCCGTCCGCCGGTGTCCGGGTCGAGGGCGAACACCTCCCCGCCCCGCCCGCACAGCAGCCGTCCCGCCCCGAACGAACAAGCGGTGCTCCCGGCCCCGGACGCCGGGGCCGTCGCCCACCCGGCGAAGGACACCGACGCGGCCCGCGGGGCGCCGGGCTCCTCCCCGCCGACCGCCCGTACGACCCCGAACACGCCGACGGCCACCAGACAGAGCGCCCCGGCGACCACGGCCGCGCGCCGGCGGACCCGGCGGGCACCGCCGCCCGCCGCCCCGGGCGCCCCCTCCCGCTCCGCGCCGGCCCCCGTGCCGTCCGGCTCCCCGGCCTCCCGCTGCGCCGGTACGAACGCCTGCGTGTCGTACGACGCCGACACCGACCGCAGCCGCCGCATCAGCTCGTCCGGCGTCGGCCGGTCCGCCGGCTCCTTCGCCAGGCACCGCTCCACCAGCCCGGCCAGCGACGAGGGCACCCCGGTCAGATCGGGCTCGTCGTGCACCACCTGGTACGCCACGACGTACGGGCTGTCCGAGTCGAACGGCCCGCGTCCGGTCGCCGCGTGCACCATCACCGAGCCCAGCGCGAACACATCGGCCGCCGGCCCCACCTCCCGGGGACGCCGGAACTGCTCGGGCGCCATGAACGGCGGTGTCCCGATCAACTTCCCCGTCTCCGCGCGCAGTTCGCTGTCGGACGGCCGTGAGATCCCGAAGTCGATGACCTTCGGCCCGTCCTCGCCCAGCAGGACATTGCCCGGCTTGAGATCCCGGTGCACGACCCCGACCCGGTGGATGTCCCGCAACGCCTCCGCCAGCCCGGCCATCAGCCGCCGCAGCCGGTCGGCGTCCAGCGGACCGTTCCGCTTCACCTCCTCGGCCAGGGTCGGCGCGTCGATGAAGAGCGTGGCCATCCACGGCCGTTCGGCGTCCGGATCGGCGTCCACGACCGGCGCGGTGAACGCCCCGCTCACCCGCCGCGCCGCCGCCACCTCCTGCCGGAACCGCCCCCTGAACTCAGGGTCCCGGGCGAACTCGGCGTGCACGACCTTCACCGCCAGCCGCATCCCCGAGGTACTGGTGGCCAGGTGCACCACCCCCATGCCGCCCGAACCCAGACAGGACTCCAGCCGATGGTGACCGGCATACTCCGGAAGCTCCGCTTCCGCATCCACCCCGTGACCGGCTCGGACGTTCCGCTGCGGCGCCATGGGACCCCCCGTACTGTTCGTCCGCGCGCGCGACGCACGGAGCCTAGTCGATGACTCGTTCGCGACAGAGGAGGCTTGCTAGCCTCCGCGTGCGAGGGGCGAACTCCTGTGCCAGCCGGGGCGCGCCCCGTCCACTCGACAACTCAACGGGGGAATTCACATGTCGGTCGAACAGACCACGGAAGCCGTCAGCGCCGAGAGCACGGCGGCGGCCGACCTCACCTATTTCGCCGTGGCCCCGGGCGTCCGCCTCAACGTCCGCAGCGGTCCGGGCACCCAGTACGCGCTCGTCAAGGTCCTGCCCGTGGGCGCCAAGGTCCCGATCTTCTGCCAGTCCCCGGGCACCCGCGTCACCGGCACCTACGGCACCACGAACATCTGGGACAACATCGACAACGGCGAGTACGTCTCGGACGCCTACGTCCACACCGGCAGCGACGGCTACGTCCGCCCGCGCTGCTCCTGACCCCCGCGGAGCCCGCGGCGGGGGCGACGGGCACGGCGGCCATAATCGAGACGTGAGCGCGAAGAACGGCACGGACCGTACGAACGGCACGAGCGACCCGGAGGGCACCGGCACCCCGGTGACCACCGGCCCCCGCCCGGAACCCCTCCGGTTCTTCGGCACGACCTGGGTGCACCACGACGGCGGCTACACCGCCCGCCGCCTCGGCCTCGCCGCGGGCGCGCTGCTCCTGACGGCCGCCGGCTGCCTCGTGCTGCGCGTCGCCTACCAGGGCCTCCAGCTCGCGGACGTCGGCGGTTTCGTCACCGCCCTGGTGGTCGTGATGTTCGCGGTGTGCGGCGCCCTGGCGTTCGGCCACACCTGGGGCGCCTTCACCACCCGCCCCGACCCCGCCCGCCAGGCGTCCCTGCGCGGCCTCCTCGCGATCGGCTTCCTCGGTTCCCTCCTCGCCTACGCCCTGCGCTGCCTGACCGAGGCCCCCGGCGAGAAACTGCACCGCGAGGAGTACGAGGCGGCCCGCGCCCGCCACGAGAAGCGCGCCACCCGCCGCTCGGGCAACCCCGGGAACCGCCGCCGCTGAGGACGTTCAGGTTCCGCTGCCCCTCCGGGCCACCCCGGCGGTATGACCGCCCCCGGCGTCACCCCGCGCCGACGCCTGCGCCGGCCCGCTCGCCCGCGCCCGGTCCCGCCCACTGGACGCCCCGCCCCCGCCCGCCCCCGGGATGCGAGGATGAGGCCGGACGACGCACCCTCGGAGGCACCCGCAGCCATGACCCAGAAAGTCGCAGTCCTCGGCACCGGCAAGATCGGCGAAGCCCTGCTCAGCGGAATGATCCGGGCCGGCTGGAACCCCGCCGACCTCCTGGTCACCACCCGCCGCCGGGAACGGGCGGACGAGCTCCACGCCCGGCACGGCGTCACCCCGGTCACCAACACCGAGGCCGCCAAGACCGCCGACACCCTGATCCTCACGGTCAAGCCGCAGGACATGGGCACCCTCCTCGACGAGCTGGCCCCCCACCTCCCCGCCGACCGCCTGGTCATCAGCGGCGCGGCGGGCATCCCGACCGCGTACTTCGAGGAGCGCCTCGCGGCCGCCACCCCGGTGGTCCGCGTCATGACGAACACCCCCGCCCTCGTGGACGAGGCCATGTCCGTCATCTCCGCCGGCACCCACGCCACCGCCGCCCACCTCGCGCACGCCGAGGAGATCTTCGGCGCGGTCGGCAAGACCCTCCGCGTCCCCGAGTCCCAGCAGGACGCCTGCACGGCCCTCTCCGGCTCCGGCCCGGCGTACTTCTTCTACCTGGTCGAAGCCATGACCGACGCCGGCATCCTGCTCGGCCTGCCCCGCGACAAGGCCCACGAGCTGATCGTCCAGTCCGCGATCGGCGCCGCGACCATGCTCCGCGACAGCGGCGAACACCCGGTCAAGCTCCGCGAGAACGTCACCTCTCCCGCCGGTACGACGATCAGCGCCATCCGCGAACTGGAGAGCCACGGCGTCCGCGCGGCCCTGATCGCCGCCCTGGAGGCAGCCCGCGACCGCAGCCGCGAGCTGGCCTCCGGCACCACCGGCTGACCTACGGGGCGAGCAACCCGATCGCCCGGTAGGCGGCGTCCACGGTGGGCCGCGCGATGCCCCGGGCCCGCGCGGCCCCCTCCCGCAGCACCCCCTCCACATGGCCCGGATCGGCGCACAGCTCCCGGTGCCGCTCCCGCACCGGCCGCAACACCTCCACGACCGCCTCCGCGACGTCCTTCTTCAGCGCCCCGTACGAGTCGTAGCCCGCCGCCAGCTCCTCGGGCTCCCCGCCCGCGCAGGCGGCGAGGATCTCCAGCAGGTTCGCCACGCCGGGCCGCTCGACCCGGTCGTACACGACACCGCCCTCACCGCTGTCGGTGACGGCCCGCATGACCTTCCTCCGCACGACCTCCGGCTCGTCGAGCAGATAGACGATCCCCGGCCCGGTGTCGTCGCTCTTCCCCATCTTCGACGCCGGGTCCTGGAGGTTCATCACCCGCGCCGCCACCGCCGGCGGGGTCGCCCGCGGCACCGTGAACGTGTGCCCGTACCGCTGGTTGAACCGCACCGCCAGATCCCGCGCCAGCTCCACGTGCTGCGCCTGGTCGTCCCCCACCGGCACCTCGTCCGCGTTGTACGCCAGGATGTCCGCCGCCATCAGCGCGGGATACGTCAGCAGCGACAGCCGCACACTCCCGCCCCGCACCCGCTCCCGCGCGGCCTTCTCCTTGTACTGGATCATCCGCCGCATCTCCCCGTCGGTCGCGACGCACTCCATCACGTACGACAGCCGCGCGTGCTCGTCCACATGGCTCTGCACGAACACGGTGCACAGCTCCGGATCGAGCCCCGAGGCCAGCAGCAGCGACGCCGCCTGCCGGCTCAGCCTGCGCACCCGCGCCGGATCGTGCTCCACGGTCAGCGCGTGGAGGTCGACGACGCAGAACAGCGCCTCGCCCCGGTGCTGACCGACGGCGGCCCACTGCCGCAGCGCGCCCAGATAGTTCCCCAGCGTCAGATGCCCGGTCGGCTTGACCCCACTGAAGACTCGCGTCATCCCTCTGCTCTCCTCCTGGTCAGGACTTCCGCGACCCGCCGGCCGCCCCTCCTGGAGGGAGATACGAGAAACGGCCGCCGAGGCGGCGGCCGTCGCATGCGTACGTGAACGCGGGCCGCCGTCAGGCGGCCCACCAGCACTGGCTGTTCGTACGCGTCATCACGCCTCCCACCGTACGCCGCCCGGCGCCCTTCCACCCGGAAGTTGACACGCTCGTCACCCATCCGTAAGGTTCTCCGAGCTGTCCGACGTGAGCGCCGACCCCGGTCGGTCCCCGGACAGCCATTCCACGAGTACCAGCCACCTTCAGCGTCACCGGCATGCGTATTTCCGGAATGAGGAATCCCCGTTCGAAAGGACGAGGCCCCCGATTAGGTCGGGAGGCGGGAATCCGCTAAAGTCTCACCACGTCGGAACGGCCCAACAGCCGGGAAGGCAAACCCCCTCTGACTGGGAATCAGGCCCGA
>BMSM01000021.1 GCA_014649155.1 Streptomyces griseoviridis
GGCGGCGGGCTGTATGCGCAACTACCTGATCCTCAAGGAGCGGGCGGCGGCGTTCCGTGCCGATCCGGAGGTGCGGGAGGCGCTGGCGGCCTCGCGGCTGGACCAGCTGGCCCGGCCGACCGCCGAGGACGGACTGGCCGGGCTGCTGGCCGACCGGTCGGCTTACGAGACGTTCGACGCGGAGGCCGCCGCCGCCCGGGGGATGGCCTTCGAACACCTCGACCAGCTCGCCATGGACCACCTCCTCGGCGTCCGAGGCTGACCCCCTCGGGTCCGCGGGTCGGCCGGTGCCCGCGGACCTCATCGCATCCGCCCCGTGACACCGTGGTCGCGCGGGCGGGCCGGCACTCCCTCGCACTCAAGGGCACCCACCGTGACAGCACACCCTCCGGCCGCCGCGCCTCGCCGGCGCCGTCGCTCACGCAGAGCCGCAGCCCCGCTCGCCGCCGTCTCCGTCCTGGTCGCCGGGGCGGCACTGACCGGCTGCGGGCAGCAACCCGACGCCGATGTGTACACCGTGATGAACTCCTCGACCGACGAGTCCTACCACCGCTGGGACGCGGAGGCGATGGCCCGCTGCGGCAAGCAGCTCGGCGTCACCATCGAGCAGCAGAGCGTCCCCGCCGCCCAGGTCATGACCAAGGCGCTGCGCATGGCCTCCTCGAAGTCGCTCCCGGACATCATCCAGTTCGACGCCTCCGAGATGCCGACCTTCGCCGACGCCGGCGGACTGGTCGACCTCAAGTCCATCGGCCTGAGCACCCAGGACATCCCCGAGGGCATCGTCGACTTCGGTTCGTACAAGGGGACGTACTACGGGGCCGCGCGCTCCGTGAACACCCTCGCGCTCTTCTACAACAAGGACCTGCTCGACCAGGCCGGCGTCCCCGTCCCCACCACCTGGGACGAACTGCGCGAGGCCGCGAAGAAGCTCACCCAGGGCAAGCGGTACGGACTGGCGCTCAGCGCCGGCGGCGCGGAGGACGGCGTCTTCCAGTTCATGCCGTTCATGTGGTCCAACGGCGGTGACGAGTCGAAGCTGGACAGCCCGCAGGTGGCCCAGGCGCTGGACTACTGGAAGGCGCTGCTGGCGGACGGTTCGCTGTCGAAGTCGACGGTCAACTGGACGCAGGCGGACGTCAACGACCAGTTCATGGCCGGCAACGCGGCGATGATGATCAACGGTCCGTGGCAGGTGGAGACCCTCAACACGGACAAGTCCCTGCACTGGGAAATCGCGCAGATCCCGGTGCCGAAGGCCGGCGACGACTCGGTCGGCCCGCTCGGCGGCGCCATCCTCACCGTGCCCAACACCGGTGACGAGCAGCGCGAGAAGACGGCCGGGAAGATCGTCGCCTGTCTCTCCAGCCAGCAGGAGCAGCTCACGTACGCGCTCAACAGCTGGATGGTGCCGGCCAACTCCAAGGCCGCCGCCGTCTGGCGGGAGAAGGTGCCGGAGCTGGACGCGCTCGCCGACCAGGTGGCCGTCGCCCGGTCCCGTACCGCCCAGCTGGGCGCGGGCTGGTCGAGCGTGTCGCTCGCCCTGCAGAGCGCCTTCCAGTCGGCTCTGACCGGCGAGTCCAGCGAGGCCGCCCTGAAGCGCGCCCAGCAGCGGGCCACGAGCGGGAACTGAGGTACGCGACCCATGACCACGCCCACCGTCACCGCGACACCGGCCGCCGGAGCGGCCAAGCCGGCCACCGCTGCGGACCCGAACCGGCTCCGGCGCCGCCGCAGGCTCGCGCAGTGGGGCTTCGTCGCCCCCGCCGTCGTCTTCATGCTGCTGTTCTTCGGCTACCCGCTCGTCCGCAACGTCGTGATGAGCTTCCAGCACTACACGCCGAAGACGTTCTTCACCGGTGAGTCCCCGTTCAACGGCACCGACAACTGGTCGAACGTCTTCCAGGACGCGCTGTTCGGCAAGGCCCTGTGGCACACCCTGGTGTTCACGGCCGGCTCGCTGCTCGGCCAGTTCTGCATCGGCCTGGCGCTCGCCGTCTTCTTCAACCGCCGCTTCCCCCTGGGCGGGGTGCTGCGCTCGCTGATCCTGCTGCCCTGGCTCGTGCCGATGGTGGTGTCCGGCATCGTCTGGCGCCGCATCCTCGACCAGGACACCGGCGTACTGAACACCTTCCTGGACACCGTCGGCCTGGGCAGCGGCCACACCCCGTGGCTGACCAGCCCGAACATGGCCCTGCTCTCCGTGATCCTGGTCAACATCTGGATCGGCATCCCGTTCAACATGGTCATCCTCTACGGCGGTCTCCAGGAGATCCCGAAGGAGCTGCACGAGGCGGCCGCCCTGGACGGCGCCTCCGCCTGGCGGACGTTCCGGTCCGTCACCCTGCCGATGCTCAAGCCGGTGGTCACCGTCGTCCTGGTGCTGGGCTTCATGTCGACGGTGAAGATCCTCGACCTGATCCTCGCCCTCACCGACGGCGGACCCGCCGACGCCACCCAGACCCTGGGCACGCTCACCTACCAGAACTCCTTCGTCCAGCTGGACTTCGGGGCGGGCGCGGTCGTCGGCAACGTACTCATCCTGATCTCCGCGGTGTTCGCGGTGTTCTACCTGCGGGCCAACCGCACCGAGGGGAAGTGACGTCCATGGCCTCGCAGACCACCACGGCACCCACCGCCGCGCCCAGGCGCCGCTGGGGTTCCACGATCGCCGGTGTGCTGATCCTGTGCGTGATGCTCTTCCCGCTGTACTGGATGCTCAACACCGCGCTCCAGCCGGAGTCCGGCCTGCTCAAGGTCGACCCGGTGCCGGGCGGCCTGGACCTGTCCGGCTTCTCCAAGGCCATCTCCGACCAGGGCGGCCATCTGCTGACCTCGCTGGTGGTCTCGCTCGGCGCGGTCGTCATCTGCCTGGCGATCGCCGCGCCGGCCGCCTACGGGCTGGCCCGGTTCGGGCTGCGCGGCTCGAAGACCATCGTCTTCGGCACGCTGATCACCCAGATGGTGCCGGGCATCGTCATCGCCAACGCGCTCTACAACTCGTACGTCGACCTGGGCCTGGTCAACTCCTACTTCGGCCTGATGCTGGCGGACGCCTCGCTGGGCATCCCGTTCTCCATCGTGCTGATGCGCTCCTTCATGGTGTCCATCCCCGGTGAGGTGATCGAGGCCGCGCAGATCGACGGCGCCGGCGCGGTGCGGACCTTCCTCAAGGTGGTGCTGCCGATGAGCCGCAACTCCCTGATCACGTCGGGACTGTTCGCGTTCCTGTTCTCGTGGAGCGACTTCATGTTCGCGCTCACCCTGAACACCACCGACGAGGTCAAGCCGGTCACCCTGGGCATCTACCAGTACATCGGCGCGCACGTCGGCGACTGGGGTTCGGTGATGGCCGCGTCGGTGCTGTCGGCGGTCCCGGCGGCGATCCTGCTCGTCCTCGCCCAGAAGTACATCGCCGCCGGTATCGCTGGCGGTTCCGTCAAGTGACGTCCACCGCAAAGGAAATGGGTCAGCCCGCATGACTGAACTCCCCGTCTTCCCGTCCGGCTTCGTCTTCGGTGCCGCGACCGCCTCGTACCAGATCGAGGGCGCGGTGCGCGAGGACGGCCGCGGACCGTCGATCTGGGACACCTACAGCCACACGCCCGGCCTGACGGCGAACGGCGACACCGGCGACGTGGCCTGCGACCACTACCACCGCTACCCCGAGGACGTGGCGCTGCTGCGCGACCTGGGGGTGGACTCGTACCGCTTCTCGATCGCCTGGCCGCGGATCGTGCCGGAGGGTGCCGGCCCGGTGAACGCCAAGGGGCTGGACTTCTACTCACGGCTGGTGGACGAGCTGCTGGAGGCGGGCATCGAACCGGCCGCCACCCTCTACCACTGGGACCTGCCCCAGGCCCTGGAGGACCGGGGCGGCTGGCGGGTGCGGGAGACGGCGGAGCGGTTCGCCGAGTACACGGCCGTCGTCGCCGGGCACCTCGGTGACCGGGTGCCGCGCTGGATCACCTTCAACGAGCCGTGGTGCAGCGCCTTCCTCGGCTACTCCATCGGCCGGCACGCGCCGGGCGCCAAGGAGGGCCGGGGCGCACTGGCCGCCGCCCACCACCTGCTGGTCGGGCACGGTCTCGCGGTCAAGGCGCTGCGCGCGGCCGGGGTGCGCGAGGTCGGAATCACGCTCAACCTCGACCGCAACCTGCCCGCCACCGACTCCCCCGCCGACCTCGCGGCCGTGGTCCGCGCCGACACCCAGCACAACCTGGTGTGGACCGAGCCGATCCTCGCGGGCCGCTACCCGGCCACCGAGGAGGAGACCTGGGGGGAGCTGATCACCGGCGCGGACTTCCGCCGCGACGGCGACCTGGAGCTGATCTCCCAGCCGCTGGACTTCCTCGGCGTCAACTACTACCGGCCGATCGTGGTCGCCGACGCCCCGCACCGCGAGGCCGACCCGGCGCTGCGGGTGGCCACCGACAACCGGTACGAGGAGGTCACGCTCCCCGGTGTCCGGCACACCGCGATGAACTGGCCGGTGGTGCCGGAGTCCTTCACCGACCTGCTGGTGCGGCTGAAGCAGCAGTACGGCGACGCCCTGCCGCCCGTCCACATCACCGAGAACGGCTCGGCGGAGCACGACACGGTCGCCGAGGACGGCGCGGTGCACGACAGCGACCGGGTGGAGTACCTGCGCGGCCACCTGACCGCGCTCAAGGCGGCGATCGACGCGGGTGTGGACGTCCGCGGCTACTACGTCTGGTCGCTGCTGGACAACTTCGAGTGGGCGTTCGGCTACGACAAGCGGTTCGGTCTCGTCCGGGTCGACTACGAGACCCAGGAGCGCACGCCGAAGGACAGCTTCCGCTTCTATCAGGAGCTGATCGCCGCCCACCGGCGGTGATCCGGCGGGCGGGGGCCGTCCTCGCGGGCGGCCCCGCCGTCACGCCCCGCCGCGCTCCGCGTACGCCGCCGGGTCCTCCAGGACCTCGCGGACGATCACGCCGGCCGCGCCCCGGGCCGCGTCCCCCAGCGAGGACGCGGCCCGCAGCCGTTTGCCGTCCTCGCTCCACAGCCCGGAGACCACCCGGCGGGCCAGTTCCCGGTCGACGGCCGGGGCCAGCCAGTCGATCAGCTCCCGGTAGACGCCGCCGAGCATCACCGCCTCGGGGTCGAAGAGGTTGACCGCGCCGGAGACCACCGCGCCGAGCCGCCGCCCCGCCCCCTCGATCGCCGCGCACGCGGCCGGCTCGCCCCGCCGGGCGCGGCGCCCCAGTTCGGCGACGCCCTGGACGCCGGTGTCCGCGTCGATGCCGGCGGCCCGCAGCAGGGCGGCCTGACCGGCGTACTGCTCCAGGCAGCCGTGCGCCCCGCACCGGCACAGCGGGCCGTCCGGGTCGACCACCATGTGCCCGATCTCCCCGGCGAAGCCGTGCGCGCCGCGCAGCAGTTCGCCCTGCAGCACCAGCGCGCCGCCGATGCCGATCTCCCCGGTCAGGTACAGGAAGGAGCGGACGCCCTCGGTGCCGGCGCCGAACCACAGCTCGGCGAGGGCGGCGGCGTTGGCCTCGTTGTCGGAGCTGACCGGCAGCGGGCGCCGGTCGGGGCGCAGGGCGAGCAGGGCCTGCGCGAACAGGCCCTCCACGGCGACCCGCTGCCAGCCCAGGTTGGGGGCCTGGCGCACACTGCCGCCGGTGACCAGGCCGGGCAGCGCGACGTGGACGCCGGCCGGCGCGAGGTCCTGCTCGGCCGCCGAGCCGATGGCACGGGCCGCGAGCCGGGCCGCGCGGGCCAGCACCTCGGAGGGCTGGACGCCCCGGTTGTCGACGTGCTCCACGAGCCGGACCCGGTCGGTGCCGGCGAGGTCGACGACGCAGACGGTGATGAAGTCGATGTTGATCTCGACGCCGAGGCCCGCGGGGCCGGACCGGGAGACCTTGAGGACGGTGCCGGGCCGTCCGACCTGGCCGCTGCTGGTCTTGCCCCACTCCGTGACGAAGCCGTACTCCAGCAACTGCTCGACCAGGGAGGAGACCGCCGCCCTGGTCAGTCCGACGTGCGTGGCGACACCGGCTCTGGTCGCCTCCCCCGCGTCGAGCACGGCCCTCAGGACCAGACTGAGGTTGTGCCGTCTGACCGTGGCCTTGTCGGCCTTCGGTTCCAGGGGGGTCAGGTTGTTCATCATCGTGCTGTCGAGCGTATGCGACGCCGGGGGGCCGCCCGGCGCCCCCTTGCCCGGTCCGGGGGGTGCTCCTACTCTCACTTTGTGCCGCTGATAAACAAAACCCGTTCGCACAAGGACGTGCCGGGTCCCCCCGCCGAACTCGTCCGCCTCCGTTCCGTCCTGACCGCCTTCTTCGCCCTGGACGGCTTCGTCTTCGCCGGCTGGGTGGTGCGCATCCCCGCCATCAAGGAGCAGACCGGCGCCTCCGCCAGCGCGCTGGGACTGGCGCTGCTCGGCGTGTCGGCGGGCGCGGTCGTCACCATGACCCTGACCGGCCGGCTCTGCCGCCGCTACGGCAGCCATCCCGTCACCGTCGTCTGCGCCGTGCTGCTCTGCCTCAGCGTCGCGCTGCCCCCGCTCACCCACTCCGCGCTCGCCCTGGGCGCCGTCCTGCTGGTCTTCGGCAGCGCCTACGGCGGGATCAACGTCGCCTTCAACAGTGCCGCCGTCGACCTGGTGAACGTGCTGCGCCGGCCGATCATGCCCAGTTTCCACGCCGCCTTCAGCCTCGGCGGCATGGTCGGCGCGGGGCTCGGCGGCCTCGTCGCGGGAACGCTGTCGCCGACGTGGCACCTGTGCGGCCTGGCCGTCGTCGGCCTGCTGGTCACCCTGGTCGCCGGGCCCGTCCTGCTGCGCTGCGCGCCGCCCGCGCCGCCGGCCCGCCCGGTCCGGGACGACGGCGCCGCGCGGCCCCGGCCGGACGCCCGTACCCGCCGGGTGGTCGTCACCTTCGGGCTGATCGCCCTGTGCAGTTCCTACGGCGAGGGCGCCATGGCCGACTGGGGCGCCCTCCACCTGGAGCAGGACCTCGGTGCCGCGCCGGGCGTGGCGGCGGTGGGGTACTCCTGTTTCGCGCTGGCCATGACCGTGGGCCGGCTGACCGGCACGACACTGCTGGAACGCCTGGGCCGGACGCCGACCGTGGTGGCCGGGGGCACCGTCGCCGTGGCCGGGATGCTGCTGGGCTCTCTGGCGCCCTCGGTGTGGGCGGTGCTGTTCGGGTTCGCGATCACGGGACTCGGACTCGCCAACATCTTCCCGGTCGCCGTCGAGCGGGCCGGGGCTCTCGGCGGCCCCGGCGGTGTCGCGACCGCCTCGACGCTCGGCTACGGCGGCATGCTGCTGGGGCCGCCCGCGATCGGTTTCATGGCCGACTGGTGGTCCCTCCCGGCCGCGCTCACCAGCGTCGCGGTGCTGGCCGCGGTGGCGGTGGCGGTCACGTCCCTGAACCGGCGCGCGATGGCGTCGGGCTGACCACCGCGCTCCCTGGGCGGGGCCTGGACCTCCCGCCCCCGAGGCACCCCTGAGACACCTCTGCGGGCGGTCACCGATCACCGGAAACCCGTTCGCCCGGCGGGACTTGGTCCGGCAGACTCACCGCTCATGGAGACCGCCGAGTTCATCGAGACACTGGACCGCGAGGGCCGGCTCATGGCCGCCGCCGCCGAGCGGGCCGGAAGCGACGCCGACGTACCGGGCTGCCCCGGCTGGCGGGTACGGGACCTGGTCGGGCACACCGGGGCGGTGCACCGCTGGGCGGCGTCCTTCGTCGCCGAGGGGCACACCGCTCCCCGCCCGATCGCCGATCCGCCGGACCTGGACGGCACCGCGCTCACCGACTGGTTCCGCGCGGGCCACCGGCACCTGGTCGACACCCTCGCCGCCGCCCCGCCGGACGTCGACTGCTGGCACTTCCTGCCCGCCCCCGCCCCGCTGGCCTTCTGGGCCCGGCGGCAGGCACACGAGACGGCCGTGCACCGGTTCGACGCCGAGTCGGCCGCCGCGGGCACCCCCTCGGACGTCGGTACGGAGTTCGCGGCGGACGGCATCGACGAACTGCTGCGCGGGATGCACGCCCGTGAGCGGAGCCGGGTGCGCAGCGAGAAGCCCCGTGTCCTGCGGGTCCGGGCGACGGACGTGCCGGACGCGGTGTGGACGGTACGGCTGTCCGGGGAACCGCCGGTCACCGAACGCGGCGCCACCGCGGACGCCGAGTGCGAGATCGCCGGCCCCGCCGGGGCGCTGTACCTCGCCCTGTGGAACCGGCGTCCCCTGCCCGAGGTGACCGGCGACGCCTCCCTCGCCGACCTGTGGCGCCGGACGTCCGGCGTGGGCTGAGGGCGGGACCGGCGTACTCTTCGAGCCGCCGGCCGGGGGGCGCCGCACGCCGGTCGGGATGGGGGCGGGCGCCTACTCCGTAGCCGGCTCCGCGGCGGTGCCGTCCGCCGGGTCCGGGCCGGTGCCGTCCGCCGGGCGGCGGTCGAGGACGGCCAGGGCGCGCTGCGCGACCGGGTGGCTGCGGACCAGCTCGGCGAGGGTCGTGGCGCCCCGGGTGATGTCCCGGAACGCGTTCCAGGCCGGACGGAAGCCGGTCAGCGCCGCGTGGAAGAGTCCCGGACGGCGTTCGAACACCGCCAGCAGCCGCTTGCCGACGCTCATCTCCACGCCCAGCCCGGCCTTGACGGCGAAGGCGTAGTTCAGCGCCTGGCGGCGGGCGTCCACCGCGTCGTGCGCCTCGGCGATCCGCACCGCCCACTCCCCCGCGAGCCGACCCGAACGCAGGGCGAAGGAGATGCCCTCCCGGGTCCACGGCTCCAGCAGCCCCGCCGCGTCCCCGCAGACCAGGACCCGGCCCCGGGAGAGCGGCGAGTCGTCGGTCCGGCACCGGGTGAGGTGGCCGGAGGAGATGCTCGGCTCGAAACCGGCGAGGCCCAGGCGGCCGATGAAGTCCTCCAGGTAGCGCTTGGTCGCCGCGCCCTCGCCGCGGGCCGAGATGACCCCGACCGTGAGGGTGTCGCCCTTGGGGAAGACCCAGCCGTAACTGCCGGGCATCGGGCCCCAGTCGATGAGGACCCGGCCCTTCCAGTCCTCGGCGACCGGCTGCGGGACCGGGATCTCCGCCTCCAGGCCCAGGTCCACCTGGTCGACCTTGACCCCGACGTGCGCCGCTATCCGGCTCGCGCTGCCGTCCGCGCCGACCACGGCCCGGGCCAGCACGGTCTCGCCGCCCTGGAGCACCACGGCGGCCGTCCGCCGGTCGGGAACCGCCGAGCCGTGCTGCTCGACCCGGGACACGGTGACGCCGGTGCGCAGCTCGGCGCCCGCCTTCTGCGCGTGCTCGACGAGCTGCGCGTCGAACTCGGGCCGGTTGATCAGCCCGAACAGCATCTGCCGGGAGCGGCGGGTGCGGGTGAAACGGCCGTTGTGGGTGAAGGTCACCGCGTGCACGCGGTCCTTGAGGGGCAGGTCGAAGCCCGGGGGGAGGGAGTCGCGCGAGGGACCGATGATGCCGCCGCCGCACGTCTTGTAGCGGGGCAGGTCCGCCTTCTCCAGCACCAGCACGCGGCGTCCCGCGACCGCCGCCGCGTAGGCGGCCGAGGCCCCCGCGGGTCCCGCGCCCACCACGACGACGTCCCACACCTGACCCGCGTCGTCCGCCGAAGAGTTCTCGCTGCTCACGATGGTCTACTGCTCCGATCAAACCGCATGCCGCACCTGTCCCCCGCATCCTACGGTGGGCATCGCCGCAGGCCACTGTGGGAGGATCGGCACGGCAGGGCGCCCTGCTCGCACAGGGCGCGGCCGCACCGCACGATCACGCGCGAACACGTCGTAAACGGAAGTGGTCGGCGCGTGGTCATCAGTACAACGTCGCACCCACAAGGAGCGTGCCCATGTCGTCGAATCCGGTCGCCGAGACCGTCGCCGCCCTGATGCCGAGGGCGAAGGCCGAACTCACCGAGCTGGTGGCCTTCCGGTCGGTGGCCGACTTCGACCAGTTCCCGAGGAGTGAGAGCGAGGCCGCCGCCGCCTGGATAGCGGGCGCGCTGCGCGCCGAGGGCTTCGAGGACGTGGCCCTGCTCGACACCCCGGACGGCACACAGTCGGTGTACGGCTACCTGCCCGGCCCCGAGGGCGCGAAGACGGTCCTGCTCTACGCCCACTACGACGTGCAGCCGCCGCTGGACGAGGCGGGCTGGACCACTCCGCCGTTCGAGCTGACCGAGCGCGACGGCCGCTGGTACGGACGGGGGACGGCCGACTGCAAGGGCGGCGTCATCATGCACCTGCTGGCGCTGCGCGCGCTGAAGGCGAACGGCGGTGTGCCGGTGCACGTCAAGGTGATCGCCGAGGGCTCGGAGGAGCAGGGCACGGGCGGCCTGGAGCGGTACGCCGAGCAGCACCCGGAGCTGCTCGCGGCCGACACCGTCGTCATCGGCGACGCGGGCAACTTCCGGGTCGGCCTGCCGACGGTCACCACGACCCTGCGCGGCATGACCCTCGTACGCGTCGCCGTCGACACCCTCGAAGGCAACCTGCACTCCGGGCAGTTCGGCGGCGCCGCCCCCGACGCGCTCGCGGCGCTGATCCGCACGCTGGACTCGCTGCGCGCCGAGGACGGTTCGACGACCGTCGACGGGCTGGCGGGTGACGGCACATGGGACGGGCTCCAGTACGCGGAGGAGCAGTTCCGCGCGGACGCCAGGGTGCTGGACGGCGTGGAGCTGATCGGCTCGGGCACGGTCGCCGACCGGATCTGGGCCCGGCCGGCCGTCACGGTGCTGGGCATCGACTGCCCGCCGGTGGTGGGCGCGACGCCCTCGGTACAGGCCGGTGCGCGGGCCCTGGTGAGCCTGCGGGTGCCGCCGGGCACGGACGCCACCGAGGCCGTGAAGCTGCTCCGGGCCCACCTGGAGGCGCACACGCCGTGGGGCGCCCGGGTCGCCGTCGAGCAGGTCGGCCAGGGCCAGCCGTTCCGTGCCGACACGACCAGCCCGGCGTACCAGGCCATGGCGGACGCGATGGCGGCGGCGTACCCCGGCCAGGAGATGAGCTACGCCGGCCAGGGCGGCTCGATCCCGCTGTGCAACACCCTGGCCGGCCTCTACCCGGACGCGGAGATCCTCCTCATCGGCCTGAGCGAGCCGGAGGCCCGCATCCACGCGGTGAACGAGAGCGTCTCCCCCGCGGAACTGGAACGCCTGTCGGTCGCGGAGGCCCTGTTCCTGCGCAACTACGCGGGCAACTAGCCGGTCACCGCCGGCGGGGGCCGGGTCCGGGGACCTGACCACCGCCGGCGGCGCGACGCCCCAGGGGGCGCGGGGAACTGCGCCGCCAGCCCCCCACCACCCGCACGCGGCGCGCAGCGGCCCCCCACCACCCCCGTGGCCGCGGAACTCACCCCACCGGCACCCCCGCCTCCAGATACAGCGCGGCCCCCCGCTCCCGCGCCCGCAGGGCCCACCGCAGCCGCGCGTACCGCACCGGGGGCAACAGCCCCGCCGCCTCCTCCTCCGTGACGAACCGCCAGCCGCGCAGCTCGGGTCCGGGCAGCAGCAGCCGCCCGGCCTCCGCGGGAGCGAGGCGTCCACCGTCGAAGAGCAGCCGCAGCCCCCCGTACCGAGGAGGCGTGGGCGGTTCCCAGTCGACGACCAGCAGGGAGGGCGCGTCGTCGAGGTGGACTCCGGTCTCCTCGGCGACCTCCCGGACACCCGCGCGGGCGGGGGCCTCACCGGGCTCGACGACACCGCCGGGGAACTCCCAGCCGGGCTTGTAGGTCGGGTCGACCAGCAGGAACCGGTCGTGCTCGTCGAAGAGCAGGACACCGGCGGCGAGGGTCTCGGCCGTGGGTTCCGGGGTCTGCACGATGTCGCAGGCGGGCGCGGCGCCGGTGTCGACCGCCTCGGCGATCCGGGCGGCGGTCTGGCGCGGGGTGAGCACGCTGTTGTCGACGGGGTGGGCGTCGGCCATCAGCCAGGAGCCGAGGGCGGCCCGGTAGGGCTCTATCTGGCCGTACGACCACTGCCGTACGCGTATCTCGCCGTCCGGCGGGTCCGGTGGGACCTCGCGGCCGGCTATGCGTTCCCGCAGGATCGTTTCGGCCGGAGTGAGCAGAATGTGCCGGACCGCGATCCGGCGGGCGGCGAGGCCGCCGAAGATCTCGTCGCGGTACTCCTGGCGGAGCAGGGTCATGGGGACCACGAGCGTCCCGCCCAGCTCGGCGAGCATCGCGGCCGCCGTGTCGATCACCAGCCGCCGCCAGATCGGGAGGTCCTGGAAGTCCCCGACCTCGGCGAGGCGTTTGGGTGGCAGCAGATGTCCGAGCGCTCCGCCGATGACCTCGGGGTCGAAGAGCGTGCTGTTCGGGATCAGGTCGATCAGTTCCCGTGCGGTGGTCGTCTTCCCCGCACCGAACGCGCCGTTGATCCAGACGACGGTCACAGGTCCCCCTCTTCTGTTGGCCCCCTGTGGCTTGCCCGCTCCACCCTGCCACGGAAACCAGCCCCAGTTGAGGGGGGCACGGCAACGGCGCCGGCCCCCTGCCGGGGTGCCGGCGCCGTACCGGCCGTCGCGGTCAGTCCTCGCGCGTGTCCTTGTCGTCGTGCGGGGCCAGGCTGTCCTGGCTGATGTCGAGGGTGCTGAGGGCGTCGGTCGCCTTGTTCAGGTCGACCGGCAGTCCGCCCAGGGCGTGCGACGGGGTGACGGCGGCGACCACGAATCCGGTGGCGAGGGAGGCGATGGCGAGCATGCTGCGCTTCTTCATGCCGGGTTCAACTGCCGCGGTGCCCCGGGAGTCACTGCCCGTCCGCGCCGTCGGCACGCGCCGCGCCCGACACGGCGGATTCCCGGCCCCCTCAGACCCCCGCCGCGCTCACCCCGGCCGTCCGGGTGAGCGCCGCCGCGGCCGCTCCCACCAGGCCCGCGTCGGTGCCCATCCGGGCCGGCGCGACCGTCAGGCGGCGTACGAAGGAGAGCGTCGCGTACTCGGCGAGGGCCCGGCGCAGCGGTGCGAAGAGGATCTCGCCCGCCTTGCCCACGCCACCGCCGATCACCGCGATGTCGATCTCGACGAGGGTCGCGGTGGCCGCGATGCCGGCGGCCAGGGCCTGGGCCGCCCGCGCGAAGGAGGCCACGGCGACCGGGTCGCCCGCGCGGGCCGCGGCGGCCACCGCGGCGGCGGACGTGTCCCCGTCGGCGCCGGGGCGCCAGCCGCCCTCCAGGGCGCGCCGCGCGATGTTGGGGCCGCTCGCGATGCGCTCCACGCAGCCGCGCGCCCCGCACGGGCACGCGTCCCCGTCGAGGTCCACGCTGATGTGCCCGATGTGCCCCGCGTTGCCGGTCGGGCCGGGATGCAGCCGGCCGCCCAGCACCAGACCGCCGCCGACGCCCGTCGACACCACCATGCACAGCGCGTTGTCGTGCCCGCGGGCGGCGCCCTGCCAGTGTTCCGCCGCCGTGATCGCCACCCCGTCGCCGATCAGCTCGACCGGCAGTCCGCCGGCCGCCGCCCGGACCCGGTCGACGAGCGGGTACCCGCGCCAGCCGGGGACGTTGACCGGGCTGACCGTGCCCGCCGAGGCGTCCACCGGCCCGGCGCTGCCGATGCCGACGGCCGTGGCACGGCCCCACAGCGGGGCGGCCGTCAGCTCGCCGAGCACCTCCTCGACGGCCCCCATCACGGTGTCACCGTCCTCCCGGGCGGGCGTCGGGCGCTGGGCGCGCACCAGAATCCGGCCGTCACCGTCCACCAGCGCACCGGCGATCTTGGTGCCGCCGATGTCCAGCGCGGCCACGAGGTCGGTGTCCATCAGAGTCGGTTCTCCCCGTCAGCCTTCGACAACACGGGCACAGCGGCGGGCGCGTGGCGGACACGGCGACAGGCCGGTCACGCGACGGACGCGCGGACCGCGGAGTGCGAAGGACAGTGTCCACCCGATCTGACAACGTTGTCCAGGCTCTATGCTCGACGCCACACATCCTCATACAACCCTCAGACACGCCCCCCGTGGGCCCAGCCGCCCGCCTTGGACGACAGGAGCCGTCGCGAACCCGTGGACGACAGGACAGGATTTCCCCCCGTGACCGACATGGCCCGCCCCCGGCACCGCAGCAGCGGGAACCGGTACGGCAACCGTCCGACCATGAAGGACGTCGCCGCCCGCGCGGGCGTCGGCCTGAAGACCGTGTCCCGGGTGGTGAACGGGGAGCCGGGGGTGACGCCGGAGACCGAGCGCCGCGTGCAGGAGGCCATCGACGCCCTCGGCTTCCGCCGCAACGACAGCGCGCGGGTGCTCCGCAAGGGCCGCACCGCCAGCATCGGGCTGGTGCTGGAGGACCTCGCCGACCCGTTCTACGGGCCGCTCAGCCGGGCCGTGGAGGAGGTGGCCCGCGCCCACGGCGCCCTGCTCATCAACGGGTCCAGCGCCGAGGACCCCGAGCGCGAGCAGGAGCTGGTGCTGGCGCTGTGCGCGCGGCGGGTGGACGGGCTGGTGGTGATCCCGGCCGGCGACGACCACCGGTATCTGGAGCCGGAGCTGAAGGCCGGGGTGGCGACGGTGTTCGTGGACCGTCCGGCCGGGCACGTCGACGCGGACGTGGTGCTCAGCGACAGCTTCGGCGGCGCCCGGGACGGCGTCGCCCACCTCATCGCGCACGGCCACCGCCGGATCGGCTTCATCGGTGACATGCCCCGCATCCACACGGCCGCCGAGCGGCTGCGCGGCTACCGGGCCGCCATGGAGGACGCGGGCATACCGGTGCGGGAGTCCTGGATGTCGCTGGGCGTCACCGACCCGGAGCGGGTGCGCCGGGCGGCCGAGGAGATGCTCACCGGCCCGGACCCGGTCACCGCGATCTTCACCGGCAACAACCGGGTGACCGTCACCGTGATCCGGGTGCTGGCCGAGCACCCGCACGGCGTCGCCCTCGTCGGCTTCGACGACATCGAGCTGGCCGAGCTTCTGCGGCCCGGCCTCACCGTCGTCGCCCAGGACGCGGCGGCGCTGGGCCGCACCGCCGCGGAGCGCCTCTTCGGCCAGCTGGACGGGGACCTGCTCGTCCCCGAGCGGATCGAGCTGCCGACCCGGCTGATCGCCCGGGGGTCGGGCGAGCTGCCGCCCGCGCCCTGACCGCCCGGGGACGCGCTCAGCGCGCCGAGGCGGTGAGGTCGCCGCGCCTCGGCGCCGAGAAGCCCTCCAGGTCGGCGCGGGTCAGCCCGGTCAGCCGGGCGACCTCGCCGATGTCGAGGGCGCCGCAGTCCAGGCCGCGCAGCAGGTAGCCGCTGAGCGCCTTGGCGGTGGCGGGCTCGTCCATGACGTCGCCGTCGGTGCGGCTGGCGTAGCGGGCCAGCCGGGCGGCGGCCTGCTCGAAGCCCTCGCGGTAGAAGGCGAAGACGGCGGCGTACCGGGTGGGGATGTGTCCGGGGTGCATGTCCCAGCCCTGGTAGTAGGCGCGGGCCAGGGCACGGCGGGTGAGGCCGTAGTGCAGCCGCCAGGCGTCGTGGACCTGGGGGGTGGGACCGACCGGCAGCACGTTGGTGGAACCGTCCGAGACCCGTACGCCGGTGCCGGCGGCGGCGACTTGCATGACCGCCTTGGCGTGGTCGGCGGCCGGGTGGTCACTGGCCTGGTGGGCGGCGGAGACGCCGAGGCAGGCGCTGTAGTCGAAGGTGCCGTAGTGCAGGCCGGTGGCGCGGCCCTCGGCGGCCTGGATCATGCGGGCCACGGTGGCGGTGCCGTCGGCGGCGAGGATGGACTGGCTGGTCTCGATCTGGATCTCGAACCCGATCCGGCCCGGCGCGAGCCCGCGCGCCTCCTCGAACTCCTCCAGGAGCCGCACCATGGCCGTGACCTGCTCGGGGTAGGTCACCTTGGGCAGGGTCAGGACCAGCCCGTCGGGCAGTCCGCCGGCCTCCATCAGACCGGTGAGGAAGATGTCGAGGGTGCGGATGCCCCGGTCGCGGACGGCGGCCTCCATGCACTTCACGCGGATGCCCATGTACGGGGCCGCCGTGCCGTTCTCGTACGCCTGGGCCACGATCCGGGCGGCGCGGGCGGCGTCCCGGTCCTCGTCCGTGCCGTGGTAGCCGTCCTCGAAGTCGATCCGGAGGTCCTCGACGGGCTCGCGCTCCAGCTTGGCCCGTACGCGGGTGTACACCGGCTCGGCGAGGTCGTCGGGGAGTCGGAGGACGGCGGCGAGGGAGGCGGCGTCCGGGGCGTGTGCGTCGAGGGCGGCGAGCGCCCGGTCTCCCCAGGTGCGGACGGTGTCCGCGGCGAAGGCGTCGGCGGGGACGTAGACGGTGTGGACGGGCTGGCGGGTGCCGGGGTCCCCTGGGTAGCGCCGGGCCAGTTCCGCGTCGACCGGCGCCAGCCGGGCGCCGATCTCCTCGGTCACGGCGCTCCCGAGGCTCGTCGCCACCTTCTCCTGGCCCATGCCACACCCTCCTCGTTCCCATTCCCAAGGATTTTCCGCTGTACGGAATCAACAATCCGTAGAGCGAAGTTATCCGGCGATCTTCCCACCGGTCAACACCCGTTCCGCCCGACGGGCGCGTACGGCCGAGGCCCCCGTGACCGCGGACGGCGGTCACGGGGGCCTCGGTGCGGGCTCCTGGGGAGGCGCTCAGCCCTTGCGGGCCTTGATCTCCTCGGTGAGCTGCGGGACGACGTCGAAGAGGTCGCCGACGACGCCGTAGTCGACCAGGTCGAAGATCGGGGCCTCGGCGTCCTTGTTGACCGCGACGATGGTCTTCGAGGTCTGCATGCCCGCGCGGTGCTGGATCGCGCCGGAGATGCCGGAGGCGATGTACAGCTGCGGCGAGACGGACTTGCCGGTCTGGCCGACCTGGTTGGTGTGCGGGTACCAGCCGGCGTCCACGGCGGCGCGGGAGGCGCCGACGGCCGCGCCGAGGGAGTCGGCGAGCGCCTCGATGATCCCGAAGTTCTCGGCGCCGTTGACGCCACGGCCGCCGGAGACGACGATCGCGGCCTCGGTCAGCTCCGGGCGGCCGGTCGACTCGCGCGGCGTGCGTGCGGTGACCTTGGTGCCGGTCGCGGCGGCCGAGAAGGAGACGCTCAGTTCCTCGACCGCGCCGGCGGCCGGGGCGGCCTCGACGGCGGCGCTGTTCGGCTTGACCGTGATGACCGGGGTGCCCTTGGAGACACGGGACCTGGTGGTGAACGCGGCGGCGAAGACCGACTGGGTGGCCACCGGACCCTCGTCGCCGGCCTCCAGGTCGACGGCGTCGGTGATGACGCCGGAACCGATGCGCAGCGCGAGGCGGGCGGCGATCTCCTTGCCCTCGGCGGAGGACGGGACCAGCACGGCGGCCGGGGAGACCTGCTCGACGGCGGCCTGGAGGGCGTCGACCTTCGGGACGACCAGGTAGTCGGCGTACTCGGCGGCCTCGCTGGTGAGGACCTTCACCGCGCCGTGCTCGGCGAGGGCGGCGGCGGTGTCGCCGGCGCCGTTGCCCAGCGCGACGGCGACCGGCTCGCCGACCCGGCGGGCCAGGGTCAGCAGCTCCAGGGTCGGCTTGCGGACGGCGCCGTCCACGTGATCGACGTAGACGAGAACTTCAGCCATGGGACTTCTCTCCTGCTCGGATAAGGCGTTGGGCGGTCAGCGGGGCGGGGCTCAGATGAACTTCTGGCCCGCGAGGCGGTGTCAGACGAACTTTCGCTCCGCGAGGAAGGCGGCGAGCTGCTTGCCGCCCTCGCCCTCGTCCTTGACGATCGTGCCCGCGGTGCGCGCCGGGCGCTCCGCCGCCGACTCCACGACCGTGTAGGCGTTCTCCAGGCCGACCTCGTCCTCGTCGATGTCGAGGTCGGACAGGTCCCAGGACTGAACCGGCTTCTTCTTGGCCGCCATGATGCCCTTGAAGGACGGGTAACGCGCCTCGCCCGACTGGTCGGTCACCGACACGACCGCCGGCAGGGAAGCCTCCAGCTGCTCGGAGGCGGCGTCGCCGTCCCGGCGGCCCTTCACCGTGCCGTCCTCGACGGAGACCTCGGAGAGCAGGGTGACCTGCGGCACGCCCAGGCGCTCGGCGAGCAGCGCGGGGACGACGCCCATGGTGCCGTCGGTGGAGGCCATGCCGGAGATCACCAGGTCGTAGCCGGCCTTCTCGACCGCCTTGGCCAGGACCAGGGAGGTGCCGATGGCGTCGGTGCCGTGCAGGTCGTCGTCCTCGACGTGGATCGCCTTGTCCGCACCCATGGACAGCGCCTTGCGCAACGCGTCCTTGGCGTCCTCCGGACCCACCGTCAGCACGGTGATCTCCACGTCGTCGTCGGAATTCTCCGAGATCTGCAGCGCCTGCTCGACCGCGTACTCGTCCAGTTCGGAGAGCAGACCGTCCACGTCGTCCCGGTCGACGGTCAGGTCATCGGCGAAGTGCCGGTCGCCAGTGGCGTCGGGCACGTACTTCACGGTGACAACGATCCTCAAGCTCACGCCGGCTCTCCTACTGCGTCGACATTTCCAGTGCTGCCTCTTGCAGGCAGCATAGGCGCCCCAAGCGGCCGATCCCGGGCGGGGCGACCTGCGCTCCCGCCCAAAATATTACTCGTCAGTACATCCAGTTCATGCCCGCTGAGCAAGCGCTTTGAACTGTGACCTTCGCAACGCAGCGTAACCGGAACCCGACGGTGCCGCCGGGGCCGGGAGCCGGTCAGCCGCGCAGGCCGCCGAAGCGCCCTTGGTGGTACAGGAGCGGCCGGCCGTCGCCGGTGGGGTCGCCGAGGAGCACCTCGGCCAGCACGATGCGGTGGTCGCCCGCCGGGACCCGGCCGGCGACCCGGCAGACCAGCCAGGCGAGGACACCGTCCAGGACCGGCACGCCCTCGGGCCCCTCCCGCCAGGCGGTGGGCGGCGCGAACCGGTCGGCGCCGCTGCGGGCGAAGGTGGCGGCCAGCTCCTGCTGGTGCTCGCCGAGTATGTGCACGCCCACGTGCTCGGTCTCGGCGACCACCGGCCAGCTGGAGGACCCGGTGCCGATGCCGAAGGAGACCAGGGCCGGCTCGGCGGAGACCGAGGCGAGGGAGGTCGCGGTGAAGCCCACCGGACCGGCGGGCCCGCGCGCGGTGATCACGGCGACGCCCGCCGCGTGCCGCCGGAAGACGGACCGCAGCAGATCCGAGGTGCCGGAGTCGTCGGAGCGGAGGCGGTCCAGGTCGGGGGTGACCGTCATGCGTACGTCCTTCTTCGCCGCGCCCCGGCCGGCGGGGAGGGCCGGAGGCTCGAATGTCAGGCTGACGATAGTCGGTGCGTACCGTCAAGCGGGCGTTCCGGATTGCGGAACCGTCCCGCCCCGGCGGTCGCGGGTCACACGGCCTCCCCGAGGGCGGCGATCACGTCCGCCTTGCGGGGCTGCCCGGCGGCCCGGCGTACGATCCGGCCCCCGGCGTCCAGCACCAGCACGGTCGGGGTGGCGACGACGTCCAGGGCGCGGACCAGTTCCAGGCGGGCCTCGGCGTCGATCTCGACGTGGGCGACGCCGGGCACCAGGCGTGCCACCTCGCCGAGCACCCGCCGGGTGGCCCGGCAGGGGGCGCAGAAGGCACTGGAGAACTGGACCAGCGTGGCCCGCTCCCCCAGCTCCGCCCGCAGGTCGGCCGCGTCCAGCCGTCGGTCCTCGTCCCGCCCGCGCACCCGCGCCCTCCCGTCTCGTGGCCACTCTCCCCGGTGCAGCGCTGGCGGGGCGGCGAAAGATTCCCCGAGAGGGCGCACGGCCGGGTAACGGGGACGTGACGAGAATCTCGCCCTCCACGGGCACGAGGGCTGGTACACCGCTCGTTCTTCGGGCACGATCTGCGACAAGCCGTAAACCTACGGCTCCGTAAGTTCCTACTGGGAGTCCCCTTCCCAGGCCAAGAAGGAAGGGTCCGCGCCGCCCATGGCAGAACTCGTCTACCGTCCGGTCATCGGTCTCGCCCGGACCCTGTTCAAGACGTGGGACCTGAAGATCGACTGCCGCGGTTCGGAGAACATCCCGCGCTCGGGCGGCGCGGTGCTGGTGAGCAACCACATCAGTTACCTGGACTTCATCTTCAACGGTCTGGCGGCGCTGCCGCAGAAGCGGCTGGTCCGTTTCATGGCGAAGGAGTCCGTCTTCCGGCACCGGATCTCCGGTCCGCTGATGCGCGGGATGAAGCACATCCCGGTCGACCGCGACCAGGGCGAGGCGGCGTACGCGCACGCCCTGGACTCGCTCCGGTCGGGCGAGATCATCGGGATCTTCCCGGAGGCGACGATCTCCGAGTCGTTCACGCTCAAGAGCTTCAAGTCCGGCGCGGCCCGCCTGGCGCAGGAGGCGGGCGTCCCGCTCGTCCCGATGGCCCTGTGGGGCACGCAGCGGCTGTGGACCAAGGGCCACCCGCGCAACTTCAAGCGCAGCCACATCCCGGTGACCATCAGGGTCGGCGAGCCGATGGAGGCGACGCGCGAGCAGTACGCGGGCGCCATCACCCGTCGTCTGCGCGAGCGGGTGCACGAGCTGCTGGAGGCGGCCCAGCGCGCCTACCCGGTGCGCCCCAAGGGTCCGGACGACACCTGGTGGATGCCGGCCCACCTGGGCGGCACGGCGCCCACGCCGGAGCAGGTCCGCGCGGCCGAGGCGCACTGACCGTCCTTCGGCGGACCGCCCTTCAGAGCGCCGTCGGCAGGGTCCGCCACAGGTGCGGCCGGTCGGTGGCGGCACGCAGGGCGCCCAGTACGGCGGGGTGCGGCGCGGCGTGGAGGGCGGGGAGGTCGGCCTCGCCGGCGGCGGGGTCGGGGGTGAAGGCGAGCCGTTCCCCGGCGAGGGAGAAGCGGGCGTCGACGCCGGGCTTGTTCCCGCGCGGGTCCTGCCGGTGCCAGGCGCCGTTGAACCGTACGGCGATCAGTCCGTGGACCACGTACCCGCTGCCGTCGTCGTGCAGCAGCCGCTGGTAGCAGAGCGCGGCCGGGATGTCCTCGGCCCGCAGCAGCGCGGCCAGGGCGTGGGCCTTCGCGTGGCAGATGCCGGTGCGCCGCTCCAGGACGTCGGAGGCCCGCCAGGTGACGCGCGGGTCCCCGGCGTCCGCCGAGTGCGGCACGGTGTCCCGCACGAACGCGAACGCGCGGCGCGCATAGTCATACGAGTCGTCCGCGCCCCGGGCGAGGTGCGCGGCCGTCTCGCGGACCAGCGGGTGTTCGTGGTCGATGACCTCGTCCACGGCGAGATAGGCGGACAGGTCGGGGTTCTCCTGGATCAGCTCCATGCCCGCAGAGCATAGGAAAGCGATCACCCGAGGTCAATAGATTTTCGGGTGATCGCATACCTATGCAGTTTGGGAGGCGTCTACCGGACGGCCATCTCCTCCTTCAGGGCCGCCACGAACGCGTCCACGTCGTCCTCGGTGGTGTCGAAGGCGCACATCCAGCGGACGTCGCCCGCGGTCTCGTCCCAGAAGTAGAACCGGAACCGCTTCTGGAGGCGCTCGCTCACCGCGTGCGGCAGCCGGGCGAAGACGGCGTTGGCCTGCACCGGATAGAGGATCTCGACGCCGTCCACGGCCCGCACCCCCTCGGCCAGGCGCCCGGCCATCTCGTTGGCGTGCCGGGCGTTGCGCAGCCACAGGTCCTTGGCGAGCAGCGCCTCCAGCTGCACGGAGACGAACCGCATCTTGGAGGCGAGCTGCATGGACAGCTTGCGCAGGTGCTTCATGCGGCGTACCGCGTCCTGGTTGATCACCACGACCGCCTCGCCGAACAGGGCGCCGTTCTTGGTGCCGCCGAGGGAGAGGAGGTCGACGCCGGCCGCGTTGGTGAAGGTCCGCATGGGGACGTCGAGGGAGGCGGCGGCGTTGGCTATCCGGGAGCCGTCGAGGTGCACGGTCATGCCGTGGGCGTGGGCGTGGTCGCAGATCGCGCGGATCTCCTCGGGCGTGTAGAGGGTGCCGAGTTCGGTGCTCTGGGTGATCGAGACGACCTGCGGCATCGCTCGGTGCTCGTCGTCCCAGCCGTACGCCTGCCGGTCGATCAGCTCGGGGGTGAGCTTGCCGTCGGGAGTGGGCACGGTGAGCAGCTTCAGGCCGCCGACGCGCTCGGGGGCGCCGCCCTCGTCGACGTGGATGTGCGCGCTCTCGGCGCAGATCACCGCGCCCCAGCGGTCGGTGACCGCCTGGAGCGCGACGACGTTGGCCCCGGTGCCGTTGAAGACGGGGAACGCCTCGGCCGTCGGCCCGAAGTGGCCGCGGACCACCTGCTGGAGATGGGCCGTGTAGTCGTCCTCGCCGTACGCGACCTGGTGCCCGCCGTTGGCCAGGGCCAGGGCGGCGAGCACCTCCGGGTGGGCCCCGGCGTAGTTGTCGCTGGCGAAACCGCGGGCCGCGGGGTCGTGGCGGCGGCGGGCGTCGGTCCTGGGAGGGTTCACGGCTTCTCGGTCAGCCACAGACGGGTTCCGTTCACTTCCGCGGCGGGCTTCTCCCAGACCCCGGCGACCGCCTCGGCCAGGTCCCGCACGTCGGTGAAGCCCGCGAACTTCGCGTTGGGGCGCTCGGCGCGCATCGCGTCGTGCACCAACGCCTTCACCACCAGGATCGCAGCCGCCGAGGTCGGCCCCTGCTCGCCCCCCGCCTTGCGGAAGAAGTCGGCCAGGGCCAGCGTCCACGCCTCGGCGGCGGCCTTGGCGGCGGAGTACGCGGCGTTGCCCGCGGTCGGCTTCGTGGCGCCCGCCGCGCTGATCAGGACGTAACGGCCGCGGTCGCTGCGCTGGAGTCCCTCGTGGAAGGCGAGGGAGGTGTGCTGGACGGTGCGGACGAGGAGCTGCTCCAGGAGGTCCCAGTCGTCCAGGTCGGTCCTGGTGAAGGTCTGGCTGCCGCGCCAGCCGCCGACGAGGTGGACCAGGCCGTCGACCCGGCCGTGCTCCTTCTCGATCCGGCCGGCCCAGGCACGGGTCGCGTCCAGGTCGAGCAGGTCGACCGTCTCCCCGGTGACGGTGGCGCCGCCGTGCGCGTAGCGGGCCGCGTCCACGGCCTCCGCCAGTCTCTCCGGGTCGTGGTCCGAGCCGACGACCGTGGCTCCCGCCTCGGCGAGCCGCAGCAGCGCGGCCCGTCCGGCGGGGCCGCCCGCGCCGGCCACCGCGACGACCGCGCCGTCGAGCGTCCCGTTCCCGCCGGTCCCCGTGTCGGACCCCATGTTCCTCGCCTCCCGCACCTTGTTCTCTCCGCCGCCGGCGCCGTCGCTCACGCGGCGGCCCGCTCGGCGCCGTCCGCCGTGATGCCGCGCGTCGACGCGATCACGTTCTTCAGTTTCCTGGACAGCGCCTCGTAGAACATGCTCAGCGGAAACTCGTCCGGGAGCACGTCGTCCACCAGCTTGCGCGGCGGCAGGCTCAGGTCGAGGGCGTCGGGGCCCTTGGCCCACTTGGAGCCGGGGTGCGGGGCGAGGTAGGCGGAGACCAGCTCGTAGCCGGCGAACCAGTGGACGAGCTTGGGGCGGTCGATGCCGTCGCGGTAGAGGGTCTCGATCTCGGCGCAGAGCCGGTTGGTGACCTCGGGGGCCCGCTCCCAGTCGATCGAGAGCCTGTTGTCGGTCCAGCGGACGACGTCGTGCTTGTGCAGGTAGGCGAAGAGGAGCTGGCCGCCGAGGCCGTCGTAGTTGCGGACCCGCTCGCCGGTGACCGGGAAGCGGAACATGCGGTCGAAGAGGACCGCGACCTGTACGTCGCGGGCCTGCGGGACGCCTTCGCCGGCGAGCTTCACGGCCTCCTTGAAGGCGGTGAGGTCGCAGCGCAGTTCCTCCAGGCCGTACATCCAGAACGGCTGGCGCTGCTTGATCATGAACGGGTCGAAGGGGAGGTCGCCGTGGCTGTGGGTGCGGTCGTGGACCATGTCCCAGAGCACGAACGCCTCCTCGCAGCGCTTCTGGTCGTGGACCAGGGCGGCGACGTCCTCGGGCAGTTCCAGGCCGAGCAGGTCGACGGCGGCGGCGGTGACCCGGCGGAAGCGGGCGGCCTCGCGGTCGCAGAAGATGCCGCCCCAGGAGAACCGCTCGGGCGCCTCGCGCACCGCGATGGTCTCCGGGAAGAGGACGGCGGAGTTGGTGTCGTAGCCCGAGGTGAAGTCCTCGAAGGTGATCCCGCAGAACAGCGGGTTGTCGTAGCGGGTGCGCTCCAGTTCGGCCAGCCAGTCGGGCCAGACCATGCGCAGCACGACCGCTTCGAGGTTGCGGTCGGGGTTGCCGTTCTGCGTGTACATGGGGAAGACGACCAGGTGCTGGAGGCCGTCGGCGCGGTGCGCGGCGGGCTGGAAGGCCAGCAGCGAGTCCAGGAAGTCCGGCACCTGGAAACCGCCGTCGGCCCAGCGGCCGAGGTCCGTCACGAGGGCCTCGTGGTACGCGCGGTCGTGCGGCAGCAACGGGGACAGCTCCCGTACGGCGTCGGCGACCTGCCGTACGGCGTCCTCGGCGGCGGTGCGCTCCGGGGCGCCCTCGGCGGTGAAGTCGATCGAGCCGTCCTTGGACTGCCAGGGCCGGATGCGCTCCACGGCATCCTTGAGCACGGGCCACGCGGGGTGCTCCACCACCCTGTCCGTCGGAGGAATCCGCTCCTCCACAGCCGCCTGCACAAGAATTTCCGTCATGTTCCATCCTCCACGGGAGAACCTCGCGTAAGGACACCGTATGCAATCAAGGTTTCCCCCAGCAAGGGGAACCTCAGCAAATTATCCTGCCCCACCCCGTCCTTCACCGCACTTTTTCCTGTAGGACACCGTGCAGGAGTCCGGTGAGAGGCCGCGTCCGGAGCGGGCGGTTAGGCTGCGGCCGCCCCGTAGGTCTCCGACGGAAACGAGTCGTTCCGTGAACTTCCTCACCATCGGTCACCGGGGTGTCATGGGCGTCGAGCCCGAGAACACCCTGCGTTCCTTCACCGCCGCCGAGCGGGCCGGGCTCGACATGATCGAGCTGGACCTGCACCTGAGCAAGGACGGCGCCCTCGTCGTCATGCACGACACCGACGTGGACCGCACGACCGACGGGACCGGCCCGGTCGCCGGGAAGACCCTCGCCGAGCTGCGCGCCCTCGACGCGGGACGCGAGGAGCGGGTCCCGGTCTTCGAGGAGGTGCTCGACGCCGTGTCGCTGCCGGTGCAGGCCGAGATCAAGGACGTGGCGGCGGCGCGGGCGCTGGCCGGGGTGCTGAACGAGCGGGGGCGGGCCGGGCGGGTGGAGGTGTCCTCGTTCCACGACGAGGCGGTCGCCGAGATCGGCCGGCTGGTGCCGGGGGTGCGGACGGCGCTGATCGCCGGCCGCTACGACGCCGGCGTCGTGGACCGCGCGGTCGCGGCAGGCGCGGCGACGGTGTGCCTGAACATCCGCCGGCTCACCCTGGAGACGGTGGAGCGGGCTCGCGCGGCCCGGCTGCGGATCATCGGCTGGGTGGTCAACACCCAGGAGCAGCTGCGGCTGGCGCGGGCCTTCGGCCTGGACGGCGTGACCACCGACTTCCCGGAGTTCGGGCGGACGGGCCGCTTCACGGCCTGAGCACCGGGCGGCCGTTCAGTCCAGTTCCTTGACCAGCAGCTCGAAGGCGAGGTCGGGGCGGAGCGGGACGCCGAAGCGCTCGTCGCCGTAGGGGAAGGGGCTGGTGCGGCCCGTACGGCGGTAGCCGCGCCGCTCGTACCAGGCGATCAGGTCCTCACGCGCGGTGATCACGGTCATGTGCATCTCCCGCGCGCCCCAGACCGTACGGGCCTGCCGCTCGGCCTCGGCGATGACGGCCTTGCCGAGGCCGGCCCCCTGCAGTCCCGGGCGGACGGCGAACATCCCGAAGTAGGCGTGGCCGTCGCGGCGCTCCAGCTGGCAGCAGGCGACCGGCCGGCCGTCCCGCTCGGCCGTGAGCAGCCTGCTGCCGGGTGCCTCGATGACGGCCCGCACGCCCTCGGGGTCGGTCCGCTGCCCCTCCAGCAGGTCCGCCTCGGTCGTCCACCCGGCCCGGCTGCTGTCGCCCCGGTACGCCGACTCGACCAGCTCGACGAGGGCGTCGACATCGGCGGCGGTGGCGTCGCGGAAGACCAGGTCGGTCGAGGCGGGGACGGCGGCGGTGTCCATGGGGCGGGTCTCCGGATCGGCTGGCGCGGTGCGGGCACCGTTGAGCCTAGCGCCGCCCCCGTCGCCGGCCGCGTTAGGGTGCGGACGCATGGTGCATGTACTCAGCAGTCGTGTCCTGCTCCGCCCCGTCGACCCCGACCGCTCCCGCGCGTTCTACGGCGGGCAGCTCGGCCTCGCCGTCCACCGCGAGTTCGGCACCGGCCCGGAACGCGGCACCGTCTATTTCCTCGGCGGCGGCTTCCTGGAGGTCTCCGGGCGGGCCGAGGCCCCCGCGGACCCGGGGCTGCGCCTCTGGCTCCAGGTCGAGGACGCGGCGGCGGCCCACGAGGAGCTGCGCGCCGAGGGCGTGCCGATCGTGCGGGAGCCGGTACGGGAGCCGTGGGGCCTGGTGGAGATGTGGATCGAGGACCCGGACGGGACACGGATCGTGCTGGTGGAGATCCCCGCCGACCATCCGCTGCGCTACCGGCCGGGCATCTGAGCCCTTTGTCTGAGCGCCCTGGCCGGGAGCGACGAGTACGAGCACTCTCACAGCCGGGGAGCTGGAGCCAGTCAGTCAGGAAGCCGGGCGCGGTGGCAGGCGGGGACCGCGCGGTTCACACCCTGGGCACGCCCAGCCGGCCCTCCAGCTGGACCAGGAGTTCGCCGAGGAGTCCGGCCAGTTCACCGCGCTCGGGGGTGCCCAGGCCGGAAAGGGCAGCGGTCTCGTAGGCGAGCTGTTCGGGGAGGATGCCGTCCACCATGGCGCGTCCGGCCTCGGTGAGGCGGACGTGGGTGACGCGGCGGTCCCGGGTGTCGCCGCGGCGTTCGACCAGGCCGCGCCCGGAGAGCTGCTTGAGGCGCTTGGTGACGGCGGCGCCGGAGGAGAACGTCTCGCGGGCCAGTTCGCCGGGGGTCAGCTCGTGCCCGGTGCGGCGGAGCGCGCCGAGCAGGTCGAACTCGGGGCGGCTGAGACCGATCCGGCGCAGCGGCGCGTCCTCCGCCTGCTGGAGGAGGGCGGCGCAGCGGTTGATCCGGCCGATGATCTCCATGGGGCCGGTGTCGAGGCCGGGGTGGACGGCCTGCCACTGCCGTACGACGCCGGCGACGGTGTCGCCCCGCGCCGGCCCCGCCGTGTCGTCACTGCCCGCCGATGGCCGGTCGGTTGCCGTCATGGCCTCGTGTCCTCCGTTGTCGTGCCCGTCGCCGTACCGGTGGTGGTGCCGGCCGCGGGGCCCGCGCTCCGGTCGGCGTACGGCTCCCCCGCGTCCCGGTCCGCGTCCGCCGTGCGCCGGCGCACCGTAGCGGCGAGGGTACGGTGTCCGGCCTGCTCGGCGAGCACGACCCTCTCCTGGGGCAGGGCCCGCTGCCACCACTCGCCCGCGGCGGCGTCGGCCGTGGCCCGCAGTTCGGTCAGGGCGGACGCCAGGGCGCGCCGGGCGGCGTCCAGCGCGGCGGGCGCGGGGCCGGGGTCCGCCAGGAGGCGGGCGGCGTGCTCGCGGGCGCGGTCGACCGCGGTGAGCGCCTCCTCGACCCGGGATGCGGCGCGCCGGTTGGTGACGGCCATGGCGGCGAGGAAGCCGACCGCGGCGCCGACCACGGTGTCCAGGACCCGCTCGGTGATCAGCTCGCCGGGATCCTGGTAGCGGGCGAACTCGGTGACGAGCAGGGCCATCGGGGTCACGCAGACGCTGCCCAGCCAGTAGTTGCGGCTGATGAACGCCTCGGCGCCGAAGCCGCAGGCCAGGCAGAACAGCACCAGAAGCACCTGGTGGAGGTGGGCGACCGGGGCGACCACGGCGAAGACCAGCACCCCCGCGACGTTGCCGACCACGCGCTGGACGGTCCGGCTCCAGGTGAGGGTCAGGTTCGTCTGGTAGAGCGCCGCGGCGGTGACCAGGGCCCAGTAGGGGCGGCCGACGCCGAGGGCGAGCGAGGCCCAGCCGGCGAGGGCGCAGCCCAGGGCGGTGCGCACGCCGACGGGGGCGAGCGGGCCGAGCCGTCGCCGCAGCGGCGTGGGCCGGGCGGCGAGTTCCGCCTCGACGCCGGCCATTTCCTCGGTGTCGGCGCGGCGGTCCCCGGTACGCGGGACGCGGCCGGTGCCGCGCAGGTCGCGGGCCCAGCCGCGGAGCAGGTCCGGGTCGGCGTCGGCGGGGGCGGCGAGCGCGACCTCGGCGCGGACGACGAGCCGTTCCAGGGCGCGCCGGGTGGCGGCGCGGGCACCGGCGGCCGGTACGGCGAGCAGGGTCTGCCAGGCCGCCTGGACGGCGGCGTATCCGGCGGCGCGGGCAGGGGCGTGGCCGTCGCCGGTGCCGCCGGTGGCGGCGTACGCGGCGGCGGCGTTCAGGGCGGCGGCGGTGGCGCGGCGCTCGGGGCCGTGCGGGCGGACCAGGCCGGGGGCCATGCCGACCACCCAGGCCCAGGCGCCCGCGGCGAGGGCGAGGCCGATGTGCCCGGGGATCTGGCCGAGGGTCTGCGGCACGAACAGGGCGGCGGAGGTGATGAAGGTGAGGACGACGTTGTTCGGCGGGCCGACGCGGGTGGCGTCGCAGAGCACCTTCTGCGCGGCGGCCAGGACGGCGCCCACGGCGACCAGCACGACCGCGCTGTCGGTGAGCGACGCCGCGACCAGGGCGACGGCGAGGCCGCCGACCATGCCGAGGATCACCCACAGCAGGGTGCGGGCGCGGGCGGCGTAGGGGCGGTTGTGGGCGTACAGGGCGCACATGGACCCGGCCATCGTGTACATGGCCAGGTCGAGGCGGCCGAGGGCCAGCAGGGTGAGGTTGGGCGGGGCGAGCGAGGCGACGGAGCTGAGCGCGGGCTTGAACCAGATGTCGGAGGGCCGGCGCGGACGCAGCGCGCCGGCCAGGGGGAGACGGCGGCTGCGGGGGGTGCCGGGGGTGGGGGTCGCACTGCTCATATCCATAGATTAACAGGTGTTTTATCTGTAAAAGATTGCTCGGCTCGCGGGGCCGGTCCGTGGGGGGATACGGCTCGGGGTGGTCGCGCGCTCCGTCGTCTGCCCCCTGGATGCCCCCGCGCGCTTGCGTGCGCGCCGCATGCGCAGGGCATGCCATGGCCGACAAGGACCTCTGGCCGATGACCGGCCGTCACCGGTGACCAGTGGCCGGTGGCCGGCGACCGGCTGTCGAGCGCGAGCAAGGGGGTGCGCGTGCACGGACCGGCGTCCTCCGGCTGGTTGCTGGTCGCGCTGTGCGCGGCGACCGGCGCCTACTGCCTGCTGCGGATGCGCAGCGATGTCGAGGAGCAGCGCCGCGCGGCGGGCGGCGAGGCGCTCATGGGCTTCGGCATGGCCGCGATGGCCGTGCCGGCGGCCGTGTTCACCCCGCCGGCGTGGGCCTGGCCGGCCTGCGCGGCGGTGTTCGGCGCGGCCGGGCTGCGGGCGCTGTGGGCGGCCCGGGGCGGGCGGCACCATCTGCACCATCTGGTCGGCACCGGGGCGATGGTCTACATGTCCCTGGTGATGGCCGGCTCCCCCGCCCACGGCCACGGCGGCTCGGGCGTCCCCCCGCTCACCGGCGCGCTGCTGCTGTACTTCGCCGGGTACGTGCTGCTGGCCGGGGCGCGCCTGGTGCCCGTGCCCGCGGTGGCGGCGGGAGGCACGGCCGACGGGTGGGGCGACCGCCCGGAACTGGCCCGCGCGTGCCGGCTGTCGATGGGGATCGCGATGGTGGCGATGCTGGCCACCATGTGAACGCCGCTCGCCCCGGGCCGCCCGGCCTCCCCGACGCGCCCGGCCGCCGGAACCCGCCCCCGGCCCGCCTCGCGTCCTCGACCGCCGGACCCGGCCCTCGGCCCACCCCGCACGCGTCCTCGACCGCCTGACCCGGCCCCCGCGCCCCCGCGCCCCCTCGTACCGACGCCCCGGCCACCGCAATTGGCCCCCGGGCCACCGTGTCGGCGAGGATCTCGGCATGCAGACGCCGCACCTCGACTCCCCGCCCCGCCCCCCGCGGTCCCGCGCCGCGCTCGGCCTCGCCTGGACTCTGGGGGTGTGCTCGGCGCTGCTGCTGGTCCTGGTCGCCGCCGAGTGGCGCCCGCTGATCGACCTGGACACCCGGATCGCCCGCACCACGCACCGCTGGGCGATCGAGCGGACCGGTCTGACCCAGGCCTTCCGGGTCCTGACCGACTGGGTGTGGGACCCCTGGACCATGCGCCTGCTGTGCGCGGCGGTCGCACTCTGGCTGGGGCTGCGCCGCGACGCCTGGTGGACGGCGCTGTGGCTGGGGGCGACCGTCGCGCTGACCGCCCTGCTCCAGCAGGTGCTGAAGGCCTCGGTGGGCCGCGAACGGCCGGTCTGGCCCGACCCCGTGGACAGCGCCCACTACGCCGCCTTCCCGTCGGGCCACGCCATGACGGCGACGGTGGTGTGCGGCCTGCTGCTCTGGCTGCTGCGCCGGTACGGCGCCGCCCCCGCCGCGCGGGCCGCCGCGCTCGCGCCGGCCGTGGTCTCGGTGGCCGGCGTCGGCCTGACCCGGATCTGGCTCGGCGTCCACTGGACCACGGACGTGGTCGCGGGCTGGGTCATGGGCGCGCTGGTGGTGTGCCTGGCGGTGGCGGCCCACCGGCGGTGGCGCCCGGCCCGGACCCCCTCCCCCGGGGCCGCCGCCTCTTAGGATGCCCGGCATGACCGCCGTCCTCTTCGACTTCTCCGGCACCCTCTTCCGCGTCGAGTCCTGCGCGGCGTGGCTGCGCGCCGTGCTCGCCGACGCCCGCGTCCCGCTCTCCGAGGCGGAACTGACGCGCACGGCGCGGGCGCTGGAGGAGGCGGGCGCACTGCCGGGCGGCCCCGCCCCGCTGCGGGTCCCCGAGGAACTGGCCGCGGTGTGGGAACTGCGCGACCAGACACCGGAACTGCACCGCGCGGCGTACACGGGGCTGTCCCGCCGGGTGCCGCTGCCCGCCCCGGAGCTGCACGACGCGCTGTACGAGCGGCACATGACGCCGGCCGCGTGGCGCCCCTACCCCGACGCCGCCGAGGTGCTGCGCACCCTGCGGGAGCGCGGGATCGCGGTCGGCGTCGTCAGCAACATCGGCTGGGACCCGCGCCCGGTCTTCCGTGAGCACGGCCTCGCTCCCTACGTGGACACGTACGTCCTCTCCTACGAGCACGGCATCCGCAAGCCGGACCCCCGGCTGTTCGCCCTCGCCTGCGCGGCGCTCGGCGCCGACCCGGCGCGCACCCTCATGGTCGGTGACGACCGGAGGGCGGACGGCGGCGCCGCGGCCCTCGGCTGCGGGGTTCACTTCGTGGACCATCTGCCGGTGGCCGAACGCCCGGCGGGACTGCGCCCCGTGCTCGGCCTCGTACCGTGGCGGGCCGCTGAGTCGTCCTGAACGGATCCATAGCCCGAGGCAACCATATCCGGGGAGGGGTGCCCACCTGGGCGATCCCCCGCGTCGCCCAGGTGGGCGGGACGGGCCCGGCCTCGTGGGCGGGCCCGCTGCGCCGAGTATAGTTGGCTGGCAGCCAGTCAACGCAGGAGTTACAGGATGTCCCCGCGGAGCGCCTCGGTCAATGAAGAGTTGCGCAGACGTTCGCAGGAGCGGTTGCTGCGGGCCGCCGTCGAGCTGGTCGGTGAACGCGGGTACGCCGCCACGACGTTGGGCGACATCGCCGACCGGGCCGGGGCGGCGCGGGGGCTGATCTCGTACTACTTCCCCGGCAAGCGCGAGCTGGTGCAGTCGGCCGTGCACCGGCTGATGCACCGCACGCTGGAGGAGGCCCTGGAGCGGGAGCCGCGCACCGCCGACGGGCGGGAGCGGATGGCGCGGGCCATCGACGCGATCCTCGGACTGGCCCGGCTGCGGCCGGTGCTGATGCGCCAGCACATGGCGGGGCTGCTGCACGCCGAGGGCTTCGTGCCGTGTCCGGAGCAGCGGCGGCTGGCCGAGCTGCTGCGGGACACCGTCGCCCGGCACGGTTCGCGGGACGTCGACCGGGACTATCCGATGCTGCGGGCCCTGCTGATGGGCGCCGTGTACGCCGCTCTGATGCCGGGGGCGCCGATGCCGGTCCCCGTCCTGCGCGCCGAACTGTTCGCGCGGTACGGACTGGAGTGGGAGATGGGGGTCCCGCCGGACGCCGGGGCGCCCGGCGGGACGTGCGACAGCGATCTGTCGCGTTTCTTCCCGACCGGGGCCGAGGATCAGTCGAAGTAGTCCGGCTGCGTCTGGACGTTCAGCTCGTCCAGCCGGACCCTCTTGGCCGGGTCCGTGCGCCGGTCGCTGAGCTTGAGCACGTCGAAGCCCTTGGCGATGTCGTTCGAGTAGATGTAGCCGTTGTAGTAGTACGCCGACCAGGAACCGCCGGTCACCATCGTCTCGGTGCTCAGCGGGCCGCGCTCGAAGTAGGCGATCTCCTTCGGCTTCGAGGAGTCGGTGAAGTCCCAGACGGAGACGCCGCCCTGGTACCAGGCCTGGACCATCAGGTCCTTGCCCTTGACCGGGATCAGCGAGCCGTTGTGGGCGACGCAGTTCTCCGTGTCGGCCTGGTGGCGCGGGATCTTGTAGTAGCTGCGGAAGACGAGCTTGCTCTTCTCGCCCTTGCCGACGATGTCGTAGATGCCGTCGGCGCCGCGGTTCGGGCCGATCTCCGCGTTGCAGGTGGCCGCGCCGCCGCCGCCCAGCTCGTCGGTGAAGACGACCTTCCCGGCGGTCTGGTTGAAGGTCGCGGAGTGCCAGAACGCGAAGTTGACGTTGTCCTGGACGCGGTCGATGACCTTCGGGTGCTCCGGGTCCTTGATGGAGAACAGGATGCCGTCGCCCATGCAGGCGCCGGCCGCCAGGTCCTTCGAGGGCAGCACGGTGATGTCGTGGCAGCCGGTGGTCTTGGTGACCCCGGGGTTGGTCGGCGCGCCCGGGTTGCCGCCGCCGTCGGGGCCCTCACCGGGGAACAGCACCGGGAAGCCGACAACCGCCGCCTTCTCGGGGGCGCTGCGCGGCACCTTGATGACCGAGATGCCGTCGTGCGGCGGCTGGCAGTCGGGGTACGCGGCGTTCGGCGAGTACGAGGAGACGTAGACGTAGACGTCGCGGCGCTCGGGCACGATCGTGTGGGTGTGCGAGCCGCAGGCGGTCTCGACGGCGGCGACGTACTTCGGATTGCGCACGTCGCTGATGTCGAAGACCTTCATGCCCTCCCAGGAGGACTTCTCGGTCACCGGCTGGGTGGTGCTGTTGCAACTGTCGTCGCTGCGCGAGGAGTCGGTCGACAGGAACAGCAGGTCGCCGGAGACGGAGATGTCGTTCTGCGAGCCCGGGCAGAGCACCTGGGAGACGGTCTTCGGCTTCTTCGGGTTGCTGATGTCGAAGACGCGGAAGCCGTCGTAGTTGCCGGCGAAGGCGTACTTCCCCTGGAAGGCCAGGTCCGAGTTGGTGCCCGGCAGGACGTCCTTGGGGACGTTGACGAGGTGCTCCAGGTTGGCCGAGTGGACGATCTCGTCCTGGCCGGGTATCTCGCCGCTCGCTATCGCCTCGGCCGCCTCGGCCCGCGCGCTCTTGGAGACCCCCTTCGTCGCGGCCGGCCCGTCCCCGGGGTCGGGGGTCGCCGCCGCCGGTGACGCGGTGAGCAGCGCGGCCAGCAGCCCGGCGGCCGCCGTGGCAACTCCCAGGCGTCTGCGCCGTGTTCTCGGGTCGTTCAACAGGATCACTGCTTCCTCCCTGGTTCCGTTCGCGGGGGAACGGTGTACGCACCCCGCAGTATCGTCGTCGCCATGCTCATACCAACAGGGGGCAACAGACTCGTAATGAAGTTTTTTGATCACTGGCGCGCGGAAGCGTGCTAGGACGGTCACGACACTCACGAGGTGTCCCCCGCCCCGGCTGTTCCAGGAGGTCGTAGTGCCCTTCCGTCCCGCGTCCCGCGCCTCGTTCGTCACGGTCTCGTTGACCGCCCTGGCCGTGCTGGGGCTCGGGGCCTGCGATTTTGGCGGGAAGTCCGACGCGGCCACGTCCTCCGGCCCCTCGGTGATCGCGCCCGGCAGGCCGGGCGAGGACAACCGCACGCTGTCCGCGCGGGACGCCGAGGCGCAGCGCGCCGACGACGACTCCCCCAACTCCGCCGACGTCGAGTACGCGCGCATGATGATCCAGCACCACGCCCAGGCGCTGGTGATGACGGACCTCGCGCCCGAGCACGCCGCCTCGCAGAAGGTGAGGCGCCTCGCCGAACGGATCGCCGCGTCGCAGGAGCCGGAGATCGCCACCATGCGGGGCTGGCTGAAGGAGCACGGCAAGGCGGAGACGGCGACGGGCGGCGCGCACGACCACGCGACGATGCCCGGGATGGCGACCGACGCGCAGCTGAAGCAGTTGCGCGCGGCCCGGGGCACCGCGTTCGACCAGCTCTTCCTCACCCTGATGATCACCCATCACCAGGGGGCGATCACCATGGCCGCGGACGTGAAGGCGCAGGGCAACAACGTCCGGATCGAGGAGATGGCCGACGACGTGGTCGCACAGCAGACCAGCGAGATCGCGCGGATGCGGGAGATGCTCTGACCGGCCGGAGCTCCGGTCAGCGCCGCAGGTGACGCGGCGTGAGCAGGCCCGCGTCCCGGGCCCGGCCGATCAGCCGCAGCGCCCCGCGCCGGCTCTCCCCGGTCGCCCGCATCACCGCGAGGACGGGGTCCGCGCCGCGTTCCTGAGCGGTCCGGTACTCCCGCGCCACCATCGGCGGCGTCTCCGCGCCGGACGGCCGTACGGCGGGCCGGGCATGCCGTACGGCGGCGGGTGCGCCGTCGGCGCGGGCGGCCCCGCACGCCTCGGCGAGGGGGTCCTCCAGCCACTCCCCGAGCAGTGCCAGGTCGTCGAGGCCGAGGGCCGGCCGGGCCCGTACGTCCTCCAGGCCGACGCCCTCCGGGGACACCACGGCCAGCGCCTCGACGCTCGCGCCGTCGGCGAAGACCAGCCGGACGTCGAACCACGAGGCGAGGGAGCCGTCCGCGCGGACGTTCCACGCGTGCCGCACGGTGACCTCGCCGTCCTGCGGGCAGCGGTCGCAGAGCCGGAGGGAACGAGGGACACGGGTGGGTTCGGGCACCCCCGGAACGTAACCGCATGATCACATTCCATACGAACGGACACGCGCCGGGTGTCCCGCGCGGCACTCCGTCAGCGGACCGGCGGGCCCGTCCGGTCAGCCCCGCGGCGCGAGGAGGCCGAGTTCCGCCAGGCTCTCGGCGGTCTCCACGATCGTCGTCCCGGCGGGGCGCGGGACCCAGCCCAGTTCCTTCCGGGCCCGCTCGTTGTGGATGACCGGACGTCTCGGCTCCGGTCCCGGGACCTCCTCGGACGGGACCCGCGCGGCCCGTTCGCCGAGCCGGCTGCGCAGGGTCCGCGCGAGGTCGAGGAAGCTCATGGCGGGACCGTCCGCCAGGGCGAGGTACCGGCGGCCCGCGGCGCCGGGCGCGGCCATCGCGCGCAGATGCAGGTCCGCGACGTCGCGGACGTCCGCGACCCCGAAGTACTGACGGGGCACGGCGGTCGTCGTCCCGTCCAGCATCGACTTGACGAGCTGGGTCGAGGAGCGCAGTTCGGTGATGAGGGTGGGCCCGAGGATGAACGTCGGGTTGACGGTGACGAGTTCGAGGTCGCCGCCCTCGCGTTCCATCAGGTCCCACGCGGCCCGTTCGGCGATCGCCTTGGAGCGCGGGTACGGTGCGAGGCCCGGGGTGCCGGGGTCGGTCCAGTCGTCCTCGGTGTACTCGGCGTCCGGCTTGGGCGAGTAGCCGACCGCCGCGAACGACGAGGTGAGGACGGTGCGCCGGGCGTCTGCGTCCCGGGCGGCGCGCAGCACCCGCAGCACGCCCTCACGGGCGGGGACGATCAGTTCGTCCGGGTCCTTCGGCTGCCGGACCGGGATGGGCGAGGCGACGTGGTGGACCTCGTCGCAGCCGGCCAGTGCCGCGGGCCAGCCGTCGTCGCTCATCAGGTCGGCGGCGACGACCTCGAGACCGCCGTCGTCGGCGCCGCCGCGGCGCACCGCCGCGCGCAGCCCCGCCTCGCGGGCGGCCGTCGAGCGGACGGTGGCGCGCACCTCCCTGCCCTCCCGCAGCAGCGCGGCGATCAGGTGCGTCGCCAGGTATCCGGACCCGCCGGTGACAAGTGCCTTGCTCATGCCGCCCCTTCCAGACGGCCCGCCGCCGTCATCACGCGTCGGGTCGCCTCGGCCTCGGCGACGGCGTCGCCGCGGTCCCGGGCGTCCCACATCGCCGCCTTCTCGCGCAGGTAGTCGAGCCGGGCCCGCTGGGCGGCCAGCTCCTCCTCGGCCCGCCGCGCGTGCCGCAGCAGCAGATCGCGCTGCTCGGCCGCCGCCGCCCGGCCGCGGGCCCGGTTGGCCATGTAGGTCCGCATGTCCCCGATGCCGACGCCCGCGGCGCGCAGGCAGGCCAGCATGTCCAGCTGGTCGAGGTCGTCCTGCCGGTACCGCCGGTGTCCGCTGGTCCCGTCGCGGTCCACCGGGCCGATCAGGCCCACGTCCTCGTAGTAGCGCAGCGTGGGTTCACTCAGCCCGCTACGCCGGGATACGTCCCGAATGGTGAAAGTCGCCATGGCGTCAGCAGAACACACTCCAAGCGCTTGAGGTCAAGGCCGCCGGCCGGCCGTCCACGCGGACACACGGCGGCAACACGGCGGAAATCAACAAACTGTTCAAGGCGCTTACGGTCACTGGCTGTCGGCACCTCCCCCACGTGTGCCCCGTCCTGTCCCCACTCCGCAGCCCAGGAGCGCCCATGGCCACGTCCACGCCCGTGCACCCCGTCGACGCGATACCACCCGTACGCCAGTTGGCCGCCTTCGGCCTCCAGCACGTCCTGGCCATGTACGCGGGTGCGGTGGCCGTCCCGCTGATCGTGGGCGGGGCGATGAAGCTGCCGCCGGCGGACCTGGCGTACCTGATCACCGCCGACCTGCTGGTCTGCGGCATCGCCACCCTCATCCAGTGCGTCGGCTTCTGGCGGTTCGGGGTACGGCTGCCGATCATGCAGGGCTGCACGTTCGCCGCGGTGTCCCCGATGGTGATGATCGGGACGACCGGCGGCGGGCTGCCCGCGATCTACGGCGCGGTGATCGTCGCGGGGCTGGCGATCATGCTGCTGGCGCCGGTCTTCGGGCGGCTGCTGCGGTTCTTCCCGCCGTTGGTGACGGGCACCGTCATCCTGATCATCGGCGTCTCGCTGATGCCGGTGGCGGGCAACTGGGTCGCGGGCGGCTCGGGCGCGGCGGACTTCGGTGACCCGGGGAATCTGGGGCTCGCGGCGTTCGTCCTCGTCGTGGTGCTCGCGGTGCAGCGGTTCGCGCCGGCCTTCCTCAGCCGGATCGCGGTGCTGATCGGCATCGCGGCCGGGCTGGTGGTCGCGGTGCCGTTCGGGTTCACCGACTTCGGCGGGGTCGCGGACGCCGGCTGGGTCGGGATCAGTACGCCGTTCCACTTCGGGGCGCCGGTCTTCGAGGCGTCGGCGATCGTCTCGATGCTGGTGGTGGCCCTGGTGTGCATGACGGAGACCACGGGCGACTTCATCGCGGTCGGCGAGATGACCGGCCGGAAGGCCGAGCCACGCTCCCTGGCGGACGGGCTGCGCGCCGACGGACTGTCCACGGTCCTCGGCGGGGTCTTCAACACCTTCCCGTACACGGCCTTCGCGCAGAACGTCGGCCTGGTGGGCATGACCCGGGTGCGCAGCCGCTGGGTGGTGGCCGCGGCGGGCGGGATGCTGGTGCTGCTCGGCCTGCTGCCCAAGCTGGGCGCGGTGGTGGCGGCGATCCCCGCGCCGGTGCTCGGCGGGGCGGGCCTGGTGATGTTCGGGACGGTGGCGGCGAGCGGGCTGCGCACCCTCTCCGAGGCCGGCTTCGAGGGCAACCACAACCTCACGGTGGTGGCCGTGTCGCTGGCGGTCGGCCTGCTGCCGGTCGGGGTGCCGACCGTGTACGACGCGTTCCCGGCCTGGTTCCAGACGGTGATGCACAGCGGCATCAGCGCGGGGTGCCTGACGGCGATCGTGCTGAACCTGCTCTTCAACCACCTCCCGGGGCGGTCCGCCGCCGGGGCCGGGGAACCGGCGGCGGGCGTCCCCACCGAGCCCGCCGGGACGGCCGCCCGGACCCAGGGCCTGTCGTTCGGATCAGGTCGCGGGGAATCGGCTGCGCCTTCCTCGCGCCGGTGAGCGGGGCCTGGTGCGTGCGGACGCAAGGCGGAACAGGGAGTCGACGCGGAGCGTCGGCGAGTGACGACAACGCGGCAGGTGCGCGTGCCAGGCCCCGCGTCCGCGGCGTGATCCGAACGACAGGCCCTCACCGGTCCGGTCCGGCCTAGGCCGCCTGTTCCCGCTGGTAGGCGGTGTAGGCGTCCCGCAGGGCCGGGCCCGGCCAGTCGGCGGGGAGGAGGGCCGGCGGGAGGACCGGGTCGGCGAGCAGGTGGCGGACGACGGCCGCGAAGGCGGCGAGGCGGCCGGCCGGGCGGTCCGTGTCCTCGACGCGGCCGAGCAGGGCGCGGGCCGTCGCGGCCCAGGCGTCCAGCGGCCACAGCTCCGCGGCGAGGGCCCGCGCCGGGCGGGCCGGGCGCGCGGTGCCGCGCTCGGCCACCGCGTCCAGCCCGGCGGGCAGCGCGCGGCGCAGGTTGGCGGGGCGCAGCCAGACGCCCTCGCGCAGTTCGGCGAGGCGCAGGGCGGTGAGGCGGGCGCGCAGGTCGGCGCGCGCGGCGGGGCTCCGGCCGCCGGCGGTGACCACGACCAGCTCCCAGTCACCGTCCCACGCGCGCGTGTGCGGCCGTACCGCCTCGTCCTGGCGGCGCTGCCGCTCCAGGAGCCGGTCGCCGATCCGGTAGCCGGTGTCCGTGCGCCGCAGGTCGCCGGCGGCCGTCATCCGGCTCAGCGCCGCCCGCGCGGTGGAGCCGCCCACGTCGAAGCGCTCCGCCAGCCGCACCAGTTCCCGCGCCGGCAGCTCGGGCGGATGGCTGCCGAGCAGCAGGCTGAGCAGGACCGACCGCGCGGACAGCGGACGCGGGACGAGGTCACCGCCGGGCACAGGGTCGTCGATCCGCATGGCTCCGTACTGTACGGGCGTCCGCGTGTTGCAGTATTGCTGCGTCCGTAGACACAGTGCAACACTCGACTCATGACGACCCACGACGTCACCAACCAGCCGCCGCCCCTCGCCCCCTACGACGCCGCCGAGGACACCGCCCTGCTGGTGGGGGTGCGCCGGGAGGGGGCCGGATGGGCCGAGGAGGAGCTGCGGCGCCTCGGCCTGCGGGCGGGCTCGACCGAGGCCCAGGAGTGGGGCGAGCTGGCCAACCTGCACGCGCCCGTCCTGCGCAGCCACGACCGGTACGGCCACCGGATCGACGAGGTCGAGTACCACCCGAGCTGGCACCACCTGATGCGGGCGGCGGTCGGCGCGGGGCTGGCCGGGGCGCCCTGGGCGGACGACCGGCCCGGCGCACACGTCGCACGGACCGCCGGCGGCCTCGTCTGGGGGCACACGGAGGCCGGGCACGGCTGTCCGACGTCGATGACGTACGCGGCCGTGCCCGTGCTGCGCCGCCGGCCCGACCTGGCGAAGCTGTACGAGCCGGGCCTCACCTCACGGGAGTACGAACCGGGGCTGCGGGCGCCCGCGGAGAAGCGGGGCCTGCTGGCCGGGATGGGGATGACGGAGAAGCAGGGCGGCTCCGACGTCCGGACCAACACCACGGCGGCGACGCCGACCGCGGAGTCCGGCGTGTACACGCTGCGCGGGCACAAGTGGTTCACGTCGGCCCCGATGTGCGACCTGTTCCTGGTGCTGGCCCAGGCGCCCGGCGGCCTCTCCTGCTTCCTGGTGCCCCGGGTGCTGCCGGACGGCACCCGCAACACCTTCCGCGTCCAGCGCCTGAAGGACAAGCTCGGCAACCGCTCCAACGCCTCCTCGGAGCCGGAGTTCGACGGGACCGTGGCGTGGCTGGTCGGGCCGGAGGGACAGGGCGTCAAGACGATCATCGAGATGGTCAACTGCACCCGGCTGGACTGCGTGATGGCCTCGGCGACGCTGATGCGCAAGACCCTGGTGGAGGCCGGGCACCACGTACGGCACCGCGCCGCGTTCGGCGCCCGGCTGATCGACCAGCCGCTGATGCGCAACGTCCTGGCCGACCTCGCGCTGGAGTCGGAGGCCGCGACGACGCTCACGCTGCGGCTGGCCGGGGCCGCCGACCGGGCGGTGCGCGGGGACGCCGGGGAGGCGGTGTTCCGGCGGATCGCGACGGCCGTCGGCAAGTACTGGGTGACCAAGCGCGGTCCGGCGTTCACCGCGGAGGCCCTGGAGTGCCTCGGCGGCAACGGCTACGTGGAGGAGTCGGGCATGCCCCGGCACTACCGCGAGGCCCCGCTGCTGTCGATCTGGGAGGGCTCGGGGAATGTCAACGCCCTGGACGTGCTGCGGGCGCTGGGCCGCGACCCCCGGACCGCCGACGCCCTGTTCGGGGAGCTGGCCCTGGCCCGGGGTGCGGACGCCCGGCTGGACGCGGCCGTGGTCCGGCTGAAGGAGCGCCTGGGCGGCGCCGCCGAGTCCGGTGCGCGCCGCCTCGTGGAACTGATGGCGCTCACCCTCCAGGCGTCCCTGCTGGTCCGGTACGCCCCGGCGGCGGTCGCCGACGCCTTCTGCGCGAGCCGGCTCGGCGGCGACTGGGGGCACTCCTTCGGCACCCTGCCCGACGGCGTCGCCACCGGTGCCGTCCTGGACCGCGCCCTGCCGCGCTGACCTGCCTGGACGCCGTTCTCGGGGGCCGTTGTCAGTGGTGGGGTGCAGACTGGCCGCATCCGGGACGAAGGCGTCGACGGGGACGCCGCGGAGGTGATCGGCATGACCGAGGTACTGCTGGCCGTGGGCACCAGGAAGGGCCTGTTCCTCGGGCGCCGCCGGGGTGGCGTCTGGGAATTCGACGCGGACCCGTACTTCACGGCGCAGGCCGTGTACTCGGTCGCCGTCGACACCCGGGGGGACACCCCGAGGCTGCTGGCCGGCGGGGACAGCGCGCACTGGGGACCGTCGGTGTTCCACTCCGACGACCTGGGCCGCACCTGGACCGAGCCGCCCCGGCCGGCCGTGCGGTTCCCCGAGGACACCGGCGCCTCGCTGGAGCGGGTGTGGCAGCTGCACCCCTCCGCGGCCGAGCCCGGCGTGGTCTGGGCGGGCACCGAACCGGCGGCGCTGTACCGGTCGGAGGACCGCGGGGAGAGCTTCGAGCTGGTCCGGCCGCTGTGGGAGCACCCCACCCGCGGCCGCTGGGTGCCGGGTGGCGGGGGCGAGGGCCTGCACACCGTCCTCACCGACGCGCGGGACCCACGGGCGGTCACCGTCGCCGTCTCGACCGCGGGCGTCTTCCGCACCACCGACGGCGGCGCGAGCTGGTCCCCGTCCAACTCCGGTGTCTCCGCGGTGTTCCTGCCCGACCCGCACCCCGAGTTCGGCCAGTGCGTGCACAAGGTGGCCCGGGACGCGGCCGACCCCGACCGCCTGTACCTCCAGAACCACTGGGGGGTGTACCGCAGCGACGACGCGGGCGCGCACTGGACGGACATCGGCGCGGGCCTGCCGTCCACCTTCGGCTTCGCGATGGCGACGCATCCCCGGCGCGGCGGCACGGCGTACGTGTTTCCGGTCAACGCCGACGCGGACCGCGTCCCGGCCGACCGGCGCTGCCGGGTCTTCCGGACCTCGGACGCGGGCAGGGGCTGGGAACCGCTCACGGCGGGGCTGCCGCGCGAGGACCACTACGGCCCGGTGCTGCGCGACGCCCTGTGCACCGCCGAGGACACCGGTGACCGGGCCGGCGTGTACTTCGGCAACCGCAACGGCGAGCTGTACGCGTCCGCCGACGACGGCGACACCTGGCGGCAGTTGGCCGCACACCTGCCGGACGTGCTGTGCGTGCGGGCGGCGGTGCTGGGCTGACCGCCGCCCGGACCGTCCGTCAGGGCAGCCGCCAGTCCACCGGCTCGGCGTCCTGGCGGGCGAGGAAGTCGTTGGTGCGGCTGAACGGCCGGGAGCCGAAGAAGCCGCGGTCGGCGGAGCGGGGCGAGGGGTGCGCGGACTCGATCACCGGGTAGCGGTCGAGGTGCGGGCGCAGATTGCGGGCGTCCCGGCCCCACAGGACGGAGACCAGCGGCTTGTCCCGTTCGGCGAGTGCGCGGATGGCCTGCTCGGTGACCTCTTCCCAGCCCTTGTCCCGGTGCGAGCCGGGGCTGTTCGGTCGCGTCGTCAGCGCCCTGTTCAGCAGCAGCACGCCCTGCCGGGTCCACGGGGTGAGGTCGCCGTTGGAGGGGCGGGGCAGGCCCAGGTCGCTCTGCAGCTCCTGGAAGATGTTGATCAGGCTGCCCGGCAGCCGGCGCACCTCGGGGGCGACGGCGAAGCTCAGCCCGATCGCCATCCCGGGGGTGGGGTACGGGTCCTGTCCGACGATCAGGACGCGCACGTCGTCGAAGGGCTGCTGGAAGGCGCGCAGGACGTTCGGTCCGGCCGGCAGATAGGTGCGCCCGGCCGCGAGTTCCGCGCGGAGGAAGTCGCCCATCGCGGCGACGCGCTCGGCCGCCGGTTCCAGGGCCTTCGCCCAGCCCGGCTCGACGAGTTCATGGAGAGGTCGTGGTGCCACGGGGAGTCACTCTACTGGCGCACGGACGGGCCGCCGTCCGGGAACGGGAGGTGCGGGCGGAACCGGTACGGGAGCGGTACGGGAGTGGCAGGGGGACGGGAGCGGGGCGGTAGCCTTCGTCGCCGTGACGGACGGACATCTCGCCGTGGACTCGGGCGGCTCCGGACTCCGGGTCGCCGTCGGGGCGGCCGGAGGTGGTGCGCCGGCCCGGCGCGCGACGCGGGAGCCGGTGCGGACCGGCGCGCGGGGCATCGATCCCGGGCATCTGCTGGAGCACCTGCTGCCGATGGCACGGGCGGCGGCGGCCGAGGCCGGGGTGGCGCGGCTGACCACCGCCGTCGTCGGGGCGGCGGGACTGGCCACCCTCGGCGAGGCGCTGCGGGCCGAACTGCCCGGCGCCCTGGCCCGGGAGCTGGGCACCCGGACGCTCGCGCTCGCCGCCGACGCCGTCACCGCCTACGTCGGCGCGCTCGGCTTCCGGGCCGGGGCCGTGATCGCCGCGGGCACCGGCGCCATCGCCGTCGGCACGGACCTGACCCGGTGGCGCCGCGCGGACGGCTGGGGGCACCTGCTCGGGGACTGCGGGAGCGGTGCCTGGATCGGCCGGGCCGGACTGGAGGCGGCGCTGCGCGCGCACGACGGCCGCGAAGACGGCTCCGCGGCGCTGCTGGCCCGGGCCACCCGACGGTTCGGGCCGGCGCCGGGGCTGCCCGGCGCGCTGTACCCGCGTACCGACCGCGCCGCCGTCCTCGCCTCCTTCGCGCCGGACGTGGCCGCCTGCGCGGCCGGCGACCCGGTGGCCGCGGACATCCTGCGGGCCGCCGCGCGGCACCTCGCCGGTTCCGCCGCCGCGGTCTGCCCCGAGGGGGCTCCGGTCGCCCTCACCGGCGGCCTGCGGGGGCTGGGCGACCCGCTCCTCGTCCCGCTGGAGGAGGAACTGGCGCGCCGGCTCCCGGGGGTCCGGCGGGTGCCGGCCGAGGGCGGTCCGCTGGACGGCGCGGTACGGCTCGCGGCCGGGCTGGCGACCGGTCCGCTCCCCCTTCCGGACGACCCGGGAATGCTGTGGGTGACGGTTGCGGAGGGTGGCTGACTTCGGTCCCGCGGGGAGGGGAATCATGCCGATGTCGTCCGATCCGTACATCACTCTTCAGACAAAACCGGACGGATACCGCTCACCTGGGCCCTCCCCGAACAGGGGACCTCGGGAAGCCACTAACATGCGGCACCATGAGCTCCCCCACTGGGCCCGCGTCCGGCCTGCCCGTACGAATGCCGCGCCCCCGCCAGCCGGGACGCCACCGCCGCCCCGAGCCGCTGGTGGCTCCCGAGGGCGCGCCCGCGCTCGTCCTCGCCGTGCCGGGTGCGCCCAGCGGTGCCACGCGGGGTCTGGCCGAGGAGGTCGTGAGCATCGCCCGCTCCGAACTGCCCGGTCTGGACGCCCGGATCGGGTACCTCGACGGTGACGACGAGGAGTTCCCGTCGCTGACGGCCGTCCTCGCGCACGCGGCCGAGGAGCGCGCCGCCCGTTACGAGCAGGCGGTCGCGGCCGGTGTCGAGACGAAGGAGCCCGAGGGTCCCGTCGCGGTCGTCGTGCCGCTGCTCGCCGGTCCGGACAACGCGCTGTTGCGCCGGGTCCGCCAGGCCGTGATGGACAGCCGGGTCGCGGCCGAGCTGACGGACGTGCTCGGTCCGCACCCGCTGCTCGCGGAGGCGCTGCACGTCCGGCTCTCGGAGGCCGGGCTGGCCCGTGCCGACCGGGCCCGGCTGTTCACGGTGGCGACGGCGGCGGACGGCATCGTGCTGGCCTCCGTGGGCGGTGAGGAGGCCGTGCAGGCGGCCGGGATCACCGGCATGCTGCTCGCCGCGCGGCTGGCCGTGCCGGTGATGGCGGCGGCGCTGGACCAGGAGGGTTCGATCGCGTCGGTGGCCGAGCAGCTGCGGTCGGCCGGTTCGCAGCAGCTGGCGCTCGCGCCCTACCTGATCGGCCCGGAGATCGACGCGTCCCTGCTGCGCGAGGCCGCCGCGGAGGCGGGCTGCTCGGTGGCCGAGCCGCTCGGCCCGTACCCGGCGATCGGCAAGCTCGCGCTGGCCAAGTACACGACGGCGCTGGGCATCACGCCGTCGCAGCCGCAGAGCGCGCCCGTGCGCTGACGCGCGCGACGAGGGCGGCGAGAGCGTCGAGGGCCCGTTCCGGTTCCGGTGGACCGGGCGGGCCCTTCGCCGTGCGGCGGGTACCGTCCCGGCCGGCCGGGCCCGGGTCAGGCGAAGACGACGCAGGAGGCCGCCGGGACGCGGAGCGCGCCGGCCCGGCGGGGCAGGCCGGTACGCCGGTCGACGGCGAACCAGGTCACGTCGCCGGAACGCTCGTTGGCCGCGTAAAGGTGACCGCCGGCCTCGGCAAGCGCCCGCGGCCAGTGCCCGCCGCAGGACACCGTGCCGGCCGGGCGCACCGTCGCGCCCTCGACGGCGAAGACCGTCAGGACGTCCGCGCCGCGGGTCGCGGTCCACAGGAACCGGCCGTCGGGCGAGACGACGATGCCGGAGGGGTAGGCGTCGCCGGACGGGGCGCCGGGCAGGACCGGGACCTCGGTGAGCGGGCGCAGCGCCCCGTCCCCGGCGTCCCAGCGGCAGACGGTGAGCGTCGGGGAGAGTTCGTTGAGCACGTAGGCGTGGGTGCCGTCGGGGTGGAAGGCCAGGTGGCGGGGGCCGGAGCCGGGGCGCAGCGCGGTCTCCCGGTGCACGGTGAGGGCGCCGTCCGCCAGGGCGCACACCCGGACCGAGTCGGTGCCGAGGTCCACGCTGACGGCCCATCGTCCGCTCGGGTCGGGCTGCACCTGGTGGGCGTGCGGGCCCTGCTGGCGCGGTGCCCGCGGCCCCGACCCGGTGTGCCGGAGCACGCCGGAGGCGCGGCGGGCGAGGGTGCCGTCGGGCCGGACGGGTACGGCGGTGACGCTGCCGGAGCCGTAGTTGGCGGTCAGTACGTGGCCGCGGAAGAGGCTGAGGTGGGTGGGGCCGCTGCCGTCGACGGACACCGGCGGCCCGGCCGGTACGAGTCCGCCACCGGTCGGGCGGTACGCGGCCACCGCTCCGTCGGCGGACTCGCTGACCGCGTAGAGCGTGTCCCCGTCCGGCGCCAGGGCGAGCCAGGAGGGGTCGGGCAGGCCGTCGGTGGTGCCGGTGGCGGTCAGCGCGCCGTGGTCCGGGTGGACGGCGGCGGTGACGATGCCGCGGCCGCCGGCGGCCGTGAACGACCCGATGAACGCCTGCCGCGGCCTCGTGCCCCGTGCCACCGCTGTCCCCTTCCGCCCTCGCCGGCCGCCGTCGGCCGGCGGTCGCCCGGGGTGACGGTAGCAGCGATCAGGCGCGGTCCAGACCTAGGGGGGCGGGGTGGCGCAGCGGCGCGGCGAGTTCGGCCAGGGCGTGTTCCAGTCCGTGCAGATGGGCGAGGACGGGTTCACGCGCGCCCGGCCGCTCCGGCCGCTCCGGCAGGGGGCCGGCGCCGGGGCCGGTGGTCAGGGCCTCGACGGCGGCCTCGACCCGGCGGCAGGCGGCGGTCAGCCGGGCGTCGTGGGAGGCCACCGGGTCGGCGGCGACGGCGGCCAGGCCGTGGATCTGCCGGGCGCAGTCGTCGAGCAGGGCGAGCACCCGGCGGGCGCGCCGCCTGCGGGCGCGCAGCGGGTTGAGCGGGTGGGTCAGCGGCGCCACCGACAGCCGTACCCGGCCGAGCAGCTGTTCCAGTTCGGCGACGCGCGGTGCCGGGTCGGCGCCCTCGGTGCCCGCGATCCGGGCGGCGGTCTCGACGGTGCAGGCGTGGACGGCGCGCAGGGCCCGCCTGATCCAGGCGTCGGTGACGGCGTGGGTGGTGACCGGCAGCACGAGCAGCACGGCGAGCGCGGCGCCGAGCGCACCCACGGCCGTCTCGGCGAGGCGCAGGGCGAGCAGGGCCGGGGTGAGCACACCGAGCAGGCCGTAGAGCAGTTCGGCGAGGAGGGTGACGCAGAGCATCATCCAGGTGTAGGAGACGGCCGCCGAGTAGAAGATGCCGAAGACGCAGGCGGCGGCGAGGGCCGCGCTGGGCAGCGGCGCCCCGTCCACGGGGACGGCGACGAGCAGTCCGAGGCCGATACCGAGGACCGTGCCGAGGACCCGGCGGAAGCCGCGGACCAGGGTCTCGCCGCGCGAGGTGGTGTTGACGAAGACCCACCAGGTGGCGCCGACCGCCCAGTACCAGCGGTCCCCGGACACCAGGTGCCCGACGACCAGGGCGAAGCCGGCGCCGGCGGTGGCCTGGACGGCCTGCCGGGTGGTGACGCGGGCGAGCCCGGTACCGGGAAGCGCGGCGGGTGTGGCGGGTGCCGGGAGGCGGCGTTCGTAGCACCACAGCCCGAAGCGGACCGCCGCGGCGGTGGCCACGGACAGCAGGACGGCGGCGTACAGGGCGGGGAGCTGTCCGGGGGTGGTGTGCAGGAACTGCGCCACGAAGAAGGTCATGAAGGCGAACACGCCGAGGCTGTGGCCGCGCGGACCCCAGCGCCGGGCGTACACGCCCGCGCCGGTGACGGCGAGGAAGGCGAGGTCGCGGGCGACGGGGTGGTCGTGCAGGACGGACGCGGCGGCGAGCACCGGCAGGCCGACGGCGGGCAGCAGCGCGGTGGTGACCGCCTGGCCGCGCACGGTCGCGTCGGCGACGGTGAACAGGGCGAGCAGCGCGGCGAGCCCGCCGGCGACGGTGCCGGGCAGCGACTGTCCGGCGGCCCCGCAGACGAGGACGGCCGCGCCGATGCCGGCGACGGCCCGTGCCGCGAACCGCAGCCGCGTCCGTCCCGGGTCCGGTGCCGTGAACATCCTCTTCAGCACGGTGTGACTCCCCCTCGGCAACCTGTGGCTCCCCGTTCCGTGACGCCCGGCACCCCGTCCGGCGCGCCGGCACCAAAAAGGCGCCGCGGATCGGTCCGCAGCGCCATCGACTCCTCCATCTCAGCATCCCGCCCGCCGGTGGCTCAACAGGTTGCCGTTCCACTGGGCCATTGGCCCAGCGAAGACGGCGGTACGATGGCCAGGAGTCGGCCAACGGCTCAGTAGGCCGGGGACACCGGGGAGTGGAGGCGTCATGGCCGTGGACGAGCTGGACACCCGCATCCTGCGGCTGCTGCTGGAGCAGCCGCGCACCAGCGTCCGCGAGTACGCCCGGCTGCTCGGCGTCGCCCGCGGCACGGTGCAGGCGCGGCTCGACCGGCTGGAGCGGGACGGCGTGATCACCGGTACGGGTCCGGTCCTCTCCCCCGCCGCGCTCGGGCACCCGGTGCTGGCGTTCGTGCACATCGAGGTGACGCAGGGGCACCTGGACGACGTGGGGGACGCGCTCGCCGGGGTCCCCGAGATCGTGGAGGCGTTCTCCATCACGGGCGGCGGGGACCTGCTGACCCGGGTGGTGGCCCGTGACAACGCGCATCTGGAGGACGTGATCCAGAAACTGATCAGCCTCCCCGGCGTGGTCCGCACCCGTTCCGAGGTGGCGCTGCGCGAACGGGTCCCGCACCGGTTGCTGCCGCTGGTGGAGTCGGTGGGGCGGGCGGCCGGGAAGTAGGCCGGGAGGTTTTGCCCGCGGCGGTGATCGGTCCGGGCGGCGCGTCCGTATCTCCGGGTGTCCGAGCCCGCCCCGACCCCTGGAGGCCCGACGCGCGTCACGCGCGCCACCGCGGGTACCGCCCTCGTCTGCGGTGCCCTGCTCCTCACCCTCACCGCGCTCGCCTGCCCGACCGTGCTCGCGGTGCGGAACACCACCGGTGGCCCGCACCGGGTGATCGCCGAGACCCGGTACGGACCGCTGACCGAGGCGGACCGGGACTTCGTGGTCAAGGTGCGGGCGGCGGGACTGTGGGGGTACCCGCTGGGGCTGCCGGCCATGGAGCGGGGGACGACGGCGGAGATGAGGGAGGCCGGCGAGCACCTGGTCGCGGGGCACGCCCGGCTGGACGCCACCTGCCGCAGGATCGGGCCCGAGCCGGGCGTCGCGCTGCCCAACCGGGCGTCGCCGCAGCAACAGCGGTTCGTGGCGGCCGTGGAAGGGACGACGGGCAGGCAGTTCGACACCACGGCGGTCACCATCATGCGGGTGACTCACGGGCAGATCTTCCCGGCGATCGCCAGGATCCGCGCCGGCACCGGCAACAGCCTGGTCCGGCAGCTCGCCGACCAGACCGACGACACCGTCCTCGACCAGATCAGCGTCCTGGAGCGCGCCGGCCTGGTCAACTTCGACCGGACCAGCCTCCAGCAGACCGCCCCGCCGAAGCCGACCGCGGCGCGGACGACCCGCCCCCACCGAACCTCCGGGTCCGGCGGTGCGCTGAGGCCGGGGTCGCCTAGGAGCGGCGGCGGGGGCGACCGCGCCGGGCACCACTCCTGGCCGCGCCACGCCTGGCGGGGGCGCCCGCCTGCTTACCCGCGCCGGCCTGCTTCCCCGTGCCCGTCTGCTTCCCGGTCCCCGGCTTGCGGCGGGCCTCGTCCTTCCCGGGTTCCGGCGTGGCCGGCCGGCGGCCCCGGGTGCTGTTGACGGTCCGGCCACGGACGATGCCGATGAAGTCCTCCACCAGGTCGGTGTGCGCGTCCTGCGGCCAGGACAGCGCCACGCTCGACTGCGGGGCGTCGGTGACCGGACGGTGGGTGAGGTCCTTGCGGTGGTGCAGCCGGGCCAGCGACAGCGGGACGACCAGGACGCCCACCCCGGCCGCGACCAGTTCGACGGCGTCCGCCGTGGTGGCGGGACGCTCGACCGCGGGCCGGCCCGGTGGCCGCTCCCAGTCCAGGACGTCGTCGAGGGGGTGGAAGACGACCTCGTCGGCGAGGTCCGCCGCGGTGACCTCGTCGGCCGCCGTGACGAGGTGGTCCCTGGGCATGACCACGACCGTCGTCTCGGTGTAGAGGGGGATGGCGCTCAGGACGTCCCGGTCGACGGGCAGCCGTACCAGGCCCGCGTCCGCGTCGCCGCCCCGCAGCGCCCCGGGCGCCTCGGCGGCGGTCACCTGGGACAGGGAGAGCGGGACCTCGGGCCGCCGCTCGCCCCAGATGCGCACCCACTTGCCGGGCATCACCCCGGGGACGTACGCGAGGCGGAACGGGTGCGGGGCTTCCGAGGCTGTCACCCGGCCAGGTTACCGACCGGGCGGCGGCCCCGGGCACCGCCCCGGCCGGCGGACCGGGAGACGGCCCTGGTCACCGGCGTGGTCAGGACCCGGTCATCCGCTCGATACCCTGGACGCCATGACCGAGCACCAGAGCACCCAGACGATGAAGCCCGCGACCGCGGCGAAGAAGCTGGGTGTGTATCTCGACGCCACGCCCGCCGAGTTCCGCGAGGGCGCCGTCACCCGCGCCGAGCTGAACGCCCTTCAGGCCGATCCGCCCCAGTGGCTGCGCGACCTGCGGCGCGACGGCCCGCACCCGAGGCCGGTGGTCGCCGCGAAGCTGGGTGTCTCCATCGCCGGTCTGCGGCGCGGCGGGATCGACGGGGCGCTCACCACGGAGCAGATCGAGGCGCTGAAGCAGGAGGACCCCGAGTGGCTCCGGCGGGAGCGCGCCACGCAGGCCGAGGTCCGCAAGGAGTCGGCCCGCGTGAAGAAGCTGCACGCCGAGCGCGCCGAGCGGGACTGATCCCGCCGCGGGCTCAGCCCTCCGCCTGCTGTTCCGTCCGGCTCCACGCGTACTGGAGCCAGTCGGAGACGGCGACGGCGCTGAGCCCCGCGCACACCAGCTTGGCCGCCCGGGGTGTCCAGGCGTAGGAGGCGACCAGCCCGCCGGCCACCCACGCGGAGGTGCAGAACGGGCAGGACACCAGGTCGCCGACGGCCCGGCGCAGGCCGCTGCCCCGCGAGGCGTCGTTGACCTCGGTGCCGTGGCTGTCCTCCTCGCGCCGGGTGAAGGGCGCCCTCAGGAAGCTCGTGACCTTGTCCTTGGTGAGCAGCCGGGACGCCTTGAAGGTGGCGGTGCCCAGCAGCAACAGGTCCCAGGGCGGAACCCCGTCGGGCAGCCGCACCCCGCGCCGGTGCGCCGCCCACGCGAAGACCCCCAGCCCGGTCGTGAAGGTGGCCGCCAGGGCGGCGTATCCGCCGAGGGGCGTGCCCTCCTCGTCGCCGTAGCTCCGTTCGCCGTCGGTCATCCGTGCCTCCGTGGTGCCTTGTCGCCGCCGTTGCCGGTGCCGGCCCGGCCGGCTGTTCCGTCTCTTCTGCCGGCGTGCCGTTCGCCCGTGCTGCCGAACAGGTCCGCCCAGTCCGCAGGGAGCTGGTCCAGCAGGTGGTCCACCTGGCCCGCGGGGACGGTGTCGGCGACCGTCGACAGGACGGCGCCGGCATCCCACTCCGCGGTGCGCGGGCGCGCGCCGGTCCGCCGCGCCACCCGCCGCAGGAACTCCTCCCGGTCGAACGGCTCGGGACGTCCCCGTTCCGGCCGCAGCGCCTCGTCCAGCGGGGCGGGCAGCTGGGCGGCCAGATCGGTCGCCTCCCCGGGGACTATCCGGGAGCCGAGGACCCGCAGAACCGCCTCGGTGACCTGTTCGGCCTCCTCCTGGCTGTGGAACTCCCCGCGGTCACGGACCCGGGTCAGGAACTCGTCCGCCCTCACAACGTGCCTCCTCGCTAGATCCCCCCACGGGTGCCCGTCGCCCGGACGGCATAACCGGTGAGGCCGCTCTCATCGGCGGCCGGGTCCGGCTCCGCGCGCCGTCCGGGCCAGGGCGAGCGCCAGGCCGACGGGGTCGTCCCGGAACAGGGCGTGTCCGGCGGTGACGCGGGCGCGGCGGGCCGGCCCCTCCGGGGTGAGCCGGCGCAGCGCCGCCAGCAGCCCGGCGTCGTCCCCGGCGGCCTCGGAGACACCCAGCGCGGCCATGGCGCGGACGCCGTCGGCGCCATGGCCGGGGATCGGGCGGTGGCCGACGACCGGCAGCCCGGCGGCGAGCGCCTGGACGGCGGTCTGGCCGGCCGCGTTGTCGACCAGGGCACGGGCCGCGTGCAGCAGGCCCGGCATGTCGGTCACCCAGCCCAGGGCGAGGGCGCCCGGCACGCGGGACAGCTCGCGGCGCAGCGTCTCGTTGGCGCCGCACAGCACCACCGGCAGGAAGCCGTGGCGGGCCAGCAGGCGGACGGTGGCGTCCGGGCGCGAGGCGACGCCCCAGGCGCCGGACGCCAGCAGGACCGGGGTCCGGCCGGGCGCGTGCCGGTCGAACAGCCGCCGCCAGCGCTCCGCGCCCGCCGCCCCGGCGCGGAAGGCCGGGTCCACGACGGGACCGCACGTCCGGGCCGGCACGCCGGTGTCCCGGCGGACCGCGCGGGCGGCCTCCTCGGTGAGGCACAGGTACTGGTCGTTGCCGGGGTGCAGCCACTGCCGGTGCGGCACGAAGTCGATCACCAGGACGGCGCTCGGGACGGAGAGCAGGCCCCGGGCGCGCAGATGGCCGGTGAGCTGGGCGCCGAGGTGGAAGACGGGGACGACGACGTCCGCCCCGGTCCCCGCGGCCAGCTCGCTCAGCCGGCTCCCCGCCAGCCGGGCGAGCGGTGTGCCGCCGGGGCGGCGGCCGGGACCGGGCCGCAGGAACAGCCGGTACAGCGCGGCGTACGCCCAGGGGAAGTGCCGTACCGATCCCCGGTAGAAGTGCCGCAGCCCGGCGCCCAGGCCGTACGGCAGCAGGGTGAGGACGTCGACGACGGTGGCGTCGCCGCCGCGTTCACGCGTCCGGCGGACCAGTTCGGCGGCGACCGTGTCGTGGCCGGCGCCCATGGCGGCGCTCACCACCAGCAGCCGCCCGGCGGGCCGCGGCGCGGCGGGGGCCGGCCGGCGGGGCGTGGACGAGCTGTCGGGGCGCACGGCGTGGGGGTAGCCCGCCCCCCGCACCCCAAACCGCCTCAAGATGGGCGTTTCGGATGCACCCGGCTGGATACTCCGTCAGCGCCCGTCCCGCCGGACGCCGGGCGCCCTGGTGGCGGCCGCTCCTGAGGTGTTCCGGCCCGCACCCGAGGTGGTTGGCATGGTCTCTGTGTTCTCCCGGCCCCGGCCCCCGCTCGCGCCCACGGCCGCCGCGGCCGGTGCGGAGCCGGCGCGGGAGTTCGGGCGGGCGGGCCGGGCGGGCACGCGGACCGGTGCGGCGCGAGTGACCGGTGCGGCGCTGGTGACCGGTGCGTCCTCCGGCATCGGCGCGGCCCTGGCCCGGCGGCTCGGTGCCGAGGGCACCTGGGACCTGGTGCTGACCGGCCGCGATCCGGAGCGGCTGCGCGCGGTCGCCGACGCCTCCTCGGCCAGCGCCCTCGCCCTCGACCTCACCGCACCCGGTGCCGACCGCCGGCTCGCCGACTTCACCCTGGCGACCGTGGGTCCGGTGGACCTGCTGGTGGCCGGTGCCGGGGTCGGCTGGGCCGGGGAGTTCCGCGAGATGCCCGCGCACGCCATCGACGAGGTCCTGGAGACCGACCTGACCGCCACCCTGCGGCTGGTGCGGCTGCTGCTGCCGGACATGGTCGCGGCGGGGACGGGCCGGGTGGTGCTGGTCGGGTCGCTCGCGGGCTGCGTCGGGGTGCGCGGCGAGGCCGTGTACTCCGCGGCCAAGGCGGCGCTCGGCGCCTTCGCCGACGCCCTGCGCCAGGAGCTGCGCGGGACCGGGGTGGGCGTCACCCATGTGATCCCCGGGGTCGTGGACACCCCCTTCTTCGAACGCCGCGGCGCGCCCTACCGGCGTTCCCGCCCCCGGCCGGTGCCGCCGGAGCGGGTGGCCGACGCCATCCGCGACACCGCGGTGCGGCGGGGCCGGGACGAGGTGTACGTACCCGGCTGGCTGCGGCTGCCGTGCCGGGTGCGCGGTGCGACGCCGGGTCTGTACCGGCGGCTGGCCGCCCGGTTCGGCTGAGCGGGCTCGGTGCACGTCCTCACCGTCGTCCTCGCCCTGTGCGCCGCGCTGTCCAACGCCGCCGCGTCGGTGCTGCAACGGCGGGCCGCCGCGGCGGACGCCGCGGACGCGGCACCGGGCCACCCGGTCCGGTGGCTGCTGCGCCTGGTCCGGGACCCGTACTGGGTGGGCGGCGCGGCGCTGCTCGCGGTGACGACGGTGCTCCAGGCGGCGGCGCTCGCGGTGGGATCGCTCGCCCTCGTCCAGCCGCTGATGGCCAGCGAGCTGCTGTTCACCCTGGTGGTCGGCAGCGCGGTCTTCCACCACCGGCCCGACCGGACGACCTGGCTGGCGTTCGGTGCCCTGGCCGTCGGGCTGGCCCTGTTCCTGGGCGCCGCCGCGCCCTCCGAGGGACAGGACACCGCCGTGCCCGGCCGGTGGGCGACGGCCGGCCCGGCGGTGCTCTGCGCGGTGGCCGCCCTGGCCGCGGCCGGCCGGCTGGCCCGGGGTGCCGCGCGGGCCGCGCTGTTCGGTTCCGCCTCGGCGGTGGCGTTCGGGGGGACGGCCGCGCTGCTGAAGGAGGTCACCGGACGGTTCCCGCAGGGCGTGGGCGCCGTCCTCACCCAGTGGCCGCCGTACGCCACGGCGGTGGTCGGCGTACTCGGCTTCCTGCTGTTGCAGAGCGCGCTGCGGGCCGGGACGCTCGCCGCCTCGCAGCCCGCCCTCACCCTCGGTGACGCGCTGACCAGCGTGGCGCTGGGCTGGGCTCTGTTCGGGGAGGAGATCGCCCTCGGCGTACGCGTCCTGCCCGAGCTGCTCGGGGTGGCGCTGATCGGCCTGGGCAGCGTGGGACTGGCCCGCGCGCCGTCGGTGCACGGCACCTGGGACACCGCGGCGGCCCTCGACGGTCCGGGCGGCGGGCCCGGCGCGGGGCGGGCATGATGCGGGGCGGGAAGCGGAACGCGTCGCGCCCGACGGCCGGAGAGACCGCCTGGCCGCCCGGCTGCCTCGCGGCCCGGCCGCCTGGCCGCCCGACTCCGACTGTCTGGCCGCCTGACTGTCTGGCCGCCTGGCCGCCCGGGAGAAAGGAGACGGACGGATGATCGACGGTGACCGGTCCCCCGCCGTGCGGGCCGTGTGCGTACTGGCTCCGCTCGCCGCGGCGCTGGCGCACCTCGGCCCGGCGGCGACCTGGCTGCCCGGGCCGCGCCGCCGCTGGCTGCCCGCCCTGGCCGGCCGGGGGCGCCCGGACCATGTCGCGCTGACCTTCGACGACGGACCCGACCCGGTGTCCACGCCGCTGTTCCTCGACGCGCTGGACGCGCTCGGGGTGCGGGCGACCTTCTTCGTGCTGGGCGGACGGGTCGCCCGGTGCCCGGACGTGGCCCGCGAGACGGTCCGCCGGGGCCATGAACTCGCCGTCCACGGCTGGGCGCACGACCAGCCCTGGCTGCCGTCGCCGGGCCGGGACGCCCGCGAGCTGTTCCGGGCCGCGTACGCGGTCGCCGACGTCACCGGCCGGTGGCCGCGCTGGTACCGCCCGCCCTACGGCATCCTCACCTCCGGACGCTGGGCCGCCGCCCGGCGGGCGGGGCTGCGGCCGGTGCTGTGGACGGCGTGGGGCCGGGACTGGACGCCGCACGCCACACCCGCCTCGGTCCGCCGGACGGCCGCGGCGGACCTGCGCGGCGGCGGGACACTGCTGCTGCACGACACCGACCACGCGTCCGCGCCGGACAGCTGGCGGGCCACGCTGGGCGCCCTGCCGGAGATCGTGGCCGACTGCCGCGCCGCGGGCCTGGCCCTGGGCCCGCTCGCCGGGCACGCGACGGCCAGGACGGGCGCGGCGGCGCTCACCGGGGCCACCCCGGCGACGGCCTCCACGGGGGCGGTCTGAGGGAGGGGCGGCTCCCCCGCGCGCGGGGGAGCCGCCCCTCCTCAGGCCGCCGTGTCCACCAGGGACTCCCGGTGGATGGGCGTACCCAGGCCGGTCAGCGGCGTCCCGGTGCCCCCGCGGCGGGCGGCGACGATCTCCGCCGTGATGGACAGGGCCGTCTCCTCGGGGGTGCGGGCACCCAGGTCGAGGCCGATCGGGGAACGCAGCCGGGCCAGTTCGCGGTCGGTCAGCCCGGCCTCGCGCAGCCGCCGGGTGCGGTCGGCGTGGGTCCGGCGCGACCCCATCGCCCCGACGAAGGCGACCGGCATCCGCAGCGCCTCGGTCAGCAGCGGTACGTCGAACTTGGCGTCGTGGGTGAGCACGCACAGCACCGTCCGCGCGTCGGTGGCGGTGCCCCGCAGATAACGGTGCGGCCAGCCGACGACGACCTCGTCGGCCTCGGGGAACCGGGCGGCCGTGGCGAAGACGGGCCGGGCGTCGCACACGGTGACCCGGTAGCCGAGGAACTTCCCCGCGCGGACCAGCGCCGCGGCGAAGTCGACGGCCCCGAAGACGATCATCCGGGGCGGCGGCACGCTCGACTCGACCAGCAGCGTGAGACCGCCGGGGCAGTGCGAACCGTCCTCCGAGACGCCGACGAGGGCGGTGCGCCCGGCGTCGAGCAGCGCGCGGGCCTCGGCCGCCGCCGTCCGGTCCAGGTCGGGGTGGCCGCCGAGGCCGCCCTCGGCCGGCCCGTCGGGCCGGACCAGCAGGGCGTTCCCCAGCAGTTCCGCCGGTCCCTCGACGACCCGGGCGACGGCCGCCGGACGCCGCTCGGCGGCGGCCGTGAGCGCCTCCGCGAACACCGCCCGCCAGGGCGCGTCCGCGCGGACCGGCGTGACCAGGACGTCGATGATCCCGCCGCAGGTCAGGCCGACCGCGAAGGCGTCCTCGTCGCTGTACCCGAACCGTTCGCGCACCGCGCGGCCGTCCTGGAGGGCCTGGACGCACAGGTCGTAGACCGCGCCCTCCACACAGCCGCCGGAGACGGAGCCGATGGCCGTGCCCTCCCCGTCGACGGCGAGGGCCGCGCCGAGGCCGCGCGGGGCGCTGCCGCCGACCGAGACGACGGAGGCGACGGCGAAGTCCCGGCCCTCGGCGGCCCAGCGGCGCAGCTCACCGGCGATGTCAAACATCCCGGCCCGCCTCCAGCACCCGGTCGGGCCTGATCGGCAGCCGGCGGTGGCGTACGCCCGTCGCGTGCCAGACGGCGTTGGCGATGGCCGCCGCCGCCCCGACGACGCCGATCTCGCCGATGCCCTTGATGCCGACCGGGTCGTCCGGGTCGGGGTCGTCCACCCAGTCCGCTTCCAGGCGGGGCACGTCGGCGTGGGTGGCGACGTGGTAGCCCGCGAGGTCGGGCGCGTAGTGCGCGCCGGTGGAGGGGTCCCGTACGGCCTCTTCGTGCAGGGCCATGGAGATGCCCCAGGCCATGCCGCCGAGCAACTGGTTGCGGGCGGTGAGGGGGTTGACGATCCGGCCGGCCGCGAAGATGCCGAGCATCCGGCGGACCCGTATCTCGCCGGTGCCGGTGTCCACCGCGACCTCGGCGAACTGCGCCCCGAAGGAGTGCCGTTCCTTCTGCGCGAGGGACTGCAGGGCCTCGGTGGTGTCGGAGCGTACGGTGATGCCCTCGGGCGGGATGCCGGTGCCGAGGGCGAGCCGCTCGCGCAGTTCGGCGGCGGCGGCGTTGACCGCCCAGGCCCAGGAGCGGGTGCCCATGGAGCCGCCGGCGACGCCCGCCGGCCCGAAGTCGCTGTCGCCGATGTGCACCCGTACCCGGTCCGTCGTCGTCTCCAGCGCGTCGGCGGCGACCAGGGTGAGGGCGGTCCGGGCGCCGGTGCCGACGTCGGCGGCGGCGATCCGCACGGTGAAGGTGCCGTCCGGCTCGGCGGTCACCAGGGCCGTGGAGGGCAGGGCGCCGGCGCCGAAGGAGGCGGCGGCGGTCCCGGTGCCCAGCAGCCAGCGGCCCTCGCGGCGCACCCCGGGGCGGGGGTCGCGGTCGGCCCAGCCGAACCGGCGGGCGCCCTCGCGGAAACAGGCGGCCAGGTTGCGGCTGCTGAAGGGCAGGCCGGAGACCGGGCCGGTCTCGGGCTCGTTGCGCAGGCGCAGCTCGATCGGGTCGAGGCCGCACCGCTCGGCGAGTTCGTCGAGGGCCGCCTCCAGGGCGAAGGAGCCGGGGGCCTCGCCGGGTGCGCGCATCCAGGTCGGGGAGGGCACGTCGAGCCGGATGACCTGGTTGACCGTGCGGTGGGCGGCGGCGTCGTACATCACCCGGGCCACACCGGCGCTCGGTTCGACGAACTCGTAGACCGTGGAGGTCTGGTTGACCGAGCGGTGCTCCAGGGCGCGCAGCCGGCCGTCCGCGTCGGCGCCGAGCCGGACCCGCTGGCGGGTGGGGCTGCGGTAGCCGGTCAGGGAGAACATCTGACGGCGGGTCAGCACCACGCGGACGGGCCGCTGGAGGGCGGTGGCGGCCATCGCGGCGGAGACCTGGTGGACGCGGAGGCCCTTGCTGCCGAAGCCGCCGCCGATGTGCTCGGAGCGGACCCGCACGGCGGACATGTCCAGCGAGAACATCTGCGCCAGTTCGTTCTGCACCCAGGTGGTGCCCTGGTTGGAGTCGACGACCTCCAGCCGGCCGCCGTCCCAGTGGGCGGTGGCCGCGTGCGGCTCCATCATGCTGTGGTGCTCTTCGGGGGTGGAGTACTCGACGTCCACGACGTGCGCGGCGGCGTCGAGTTCGGCCTCCAGGTCGCCCTTCTCCGTCACGGCGGGCATGTGTCCGTCGACCGGGTAGGCGTCCGGGCGGTCGGCGGAGAGCGCGATGTCGTGCGGTTCCTCCTCGTAGCGCACGACGAGGCTCTCGGCTGCCTCCCGGGCCTGCTCGGGGGTCTCGGCGACGACCAGGGCGACGGGCCAGCCCGCGTGCGGCACCCGGTCGTGCTGGAAGACGGCGGCGGTCGGGTCGGGGGCGCCGAGCATGCCGACGTAGTCGGTCTCGACGCGCGGCGCGTTGCCGTGGTGGAGCACGGCGAGTACGCCCGGCATGGCGAGGACGGCCTCGGTCTCGACGGCGCGGACGCGTCCGCGGGTGATGGTGGAGAGCACCAGCCAGCCGTGGGCGAGGTCGGCGAAGGGGATCTCGCCCGCGTACCGGGCGGCGCCGGTGACCTTGGCGCGGCCCTCGACGCGGGTGCGGGCGGTGCCGACGGCGCCTGCCGGGGCCGTACGGCCGGTCGTGGCAGTGGTCATCGGGCGGCCTCCTCGGTGAGCTGGGCCAGCACGGCCACCACGAGGTTGCGCATGAGGGTCACCTTGTATCCGTTGTCGGGCAGGGGCCGGGCCGCCGCCAGTTCGGCGTCCGCGGCGGCGGCGAAGGCCGCCTCGTCGGCGGGGGCGCCGATGAGCGCCCGCTCCGCCGCCGTGGCCCGCCAGGGCCGGGAGGCGACGGCGCCGAAGGCCAGCCGCACGTCCCGCACGACGCCGTCGCGGACGTCGAGCGCGGCGGCGACCGAGCCGATCGCGAAGGCGTACGAGGCGCGCTCGCGGACCTTGCGGTAGCGGGAACGGGCGGCGACCGGGGCGGGCGGCAGGGTCACGCCGGTGATCAGCGCGCCCGGCGGCAGGGCGGTCTCCCGGTGCGGGGTGTCGCCCACCGGCAGGTAGAAGTCGGCGAGCGGCAGCTCACCGGGTCCCTCGGGCGTCTCGTAGGTGACGACCGCGTCGAACGCGGTGAGGGCCACACCCATGTCCGAGGGGTGGGTGGCCACGCAGTGGTCGGAGGCGCCGAGGACGGCGTGATTGTGGTGGGCGCCGGTGAGGGCGGAGCAACCGCTGCCGGGGACGCGCTTGTTGCACGGCCGGGCGGTGTCGGTGAAGTAGCCGCAGCGGGTGCGCTGGAGGAGGTTGCCGCCGACCGTGGCCATGTTGCGCAGCTGCCCGGAGGCGCCGGCCAGGACGGCCTGGGAGAGCGCGGGGTAGCGGCGGCGGACCTCGGGGTGCGCGGCGAGGTCGCTGTTGGTGACGGTCGCGCCGATGCGCAGGCCGCCGTCGGGGGTCGGCTCGACGCGGTCCAGGGGCAGTTCGCGGACGTCGACGAGGAGGGCGGGCCGCTCCACGCCGGTCTTCATCAGGTCGACAAGGTTGGTGCCGCCGCCGAGGAAGCGGGCCTCCGGTTCGGCGGCGAGCAGGGCGAGCGCGCCGGAGACGTCGGCGGCGCGCCGGTATCCGAACTCCTTCACGCCACCGCCTCCTCGGCGTCGTGCGCCCGCTCGTCCGCGGCGCGGGCCACCGCGTCGACGATGGAGACGTAGGCGGCGCAGCGGCAGAGGTTGCCGCTCATCCGCTCGCGGATCTCCTCGGGGGTCAGCTCGGGCGGTCCCGCCTCGGGCCGTACGTCGTCGGTGGCGGCGCTCGGCCAGCCGGCCGCGTGCTCCTCGATGACGCCGACGGCCGAGCAGATCTGGCCGGGCGTGCAGTAGCCGCACTGGTAGCCGTCGAGGTCGAGGAACGCCTGCTGCACCGGGTGCAGCCGGTCGCCGTCGGCCAGGCCCTCGACGGTGGTGATCTCGCGGCCGTCGGCGGCGACCGCGAGTTGCAGACAGGAGACGGAGCGGCGGCCGTCGATCAGGACGGTGCAGGCGCCGCACTGCCCTTGGTCGCAGCCCTTCTTGGTGCCGGTGAGGTCGAGCCGCTCGCGCAGGGCGTCGAGCAGGGTGGTGCGGTGGTCGACGGTCAGGGGGTGCTTCTCGCCGTTGATGTGCAAGGTGATGTCACTGCGGTTCGGCGAGGGCGCTGAAGCCATGATCAGCCTTCTTCATGCGTCTGGGAACGAGTCATGCGTCCCGGAGCGAGTCGTGCGTCCGGGACTTGGAGCGAGTCGTGTGTCTGGAAATGATTCGTGCGTCAGGAAGGGAGAAGTGGCTCTACGGGAACGAAGGTGGCGCTGTGCGTGTGGGGGGAGGCCGCGGGCTCTGGCGCGTGGCACGGGCACGGATATGCTGGCAGCAACCGGACAGCTGTCCGCTCTACGAAAACGTAACGGACAGTTGTCCGGTTATCAAGGACGGGATTCGGACGAGATGCGGACGGGACTCGTCCGGTCCCGGTCGGCTTCCGTGGAAGGAGGAGCCGTGGAACAGCCGGGCAAGAAAGCACCGTTGCGCTCGGACGCCCAGCGCAACCGCGAGCGCATCCTGGAGGTGGCGCTGGCCGAACTGACGGACTGCGCGAACGCCCCGCTGAGCACGATCGCCCGCAAGGCGGGGGTCGGCCAGGGCACGTTCTACCGCAACTTCCCCAATCGCGAGGCGCTGGTCCTGGAGATCTACCGCCACGAGATGCAGCAGGTCGCCGACAGCGCCGCCGAGTTGCTCGCCGAGCGGGAGCCCGACGGGGCGCTGCGCGCCTGGATGGACCACCTGGCCCGGTTCGCCCTGACCAAGGCGGGCCTGGCCGAGGCCATCCGGCAGGCCACCTGCGCCCCCGACGGACCGGCCAAGCCGGAGCCCTCCCCCCTGCTGTCCGCGGCCGGACTCCTGCTGCGCGCGGGCCAGGAGGCCGGCACCGTCCGTCCCGGGGTCACCTCGGACGACTTCCTGCTCGCCATCGCCGGCCTGTGGCAGATCGAGCCGCGCGACGACTGGCAGGACCGGGCCGACCGGCTGCTCGACCTCGTCATGGACGGGTTGCGGGCGGGGGCGGCGGGGCGGTGAGGCGCCCCGCCGGCACCTGACCCGCGGAGGCGGCGGGAGATGCCCACGGGCTCCGGCCGGCGGCCGGTGTCCGGCGGCGGAATGGCGTGTTCTGATCGACGCCCGCGCGACGCCCGCTCCGTCGGGCGACCCCCCGGCCGACCCCCCGGACGACGCACACGCCCTCTTCGTGCATCTGTGCGCCCCCGCGAGGAGAGACATGGGGAAACCCCGGAACCGCACAGTTGGGCAGGACTATGACTTGAGCGGTGGCTCGGTGTGCGATCACCGGGCCTGTCCGTACGTCGGCTGAGGCAGGTGGTGTCCCATGAGCGAGGCCGTACCCGTGACCGAACGCGTCTGGACGACCGGTGTTGCGCCGGGCATATTCCCCTTCTTCGGGCACGCTATCGCACTGTTGTCGCGCCCGCTGGATTTTCTCGAATCTCTTCCCGCGCGGGGTGATGTGGTCGAGGTCCGGCTGGGGCCGCGCCGCGCCTGGATGGTGTGCCACCCGGACCTGGTCCACCAAGTGCTCAAGGACCCGCGCACCTTCGACAAGGGCGGCCCCCTCTACGACCGGCTGCGCGGGCTCATGGGCGATGGTCTGGTGACCTGCCCCCACGACGACCACCGGCGCCAGCGCAGGCTGCTCCAGCCCGCGTTCACTCCCGCGCGGGTCTCCGCCCTCACCCGGCTCATGGGCGAGGAGGCCGCCTCGGTGTGCCGCTCCTGGCGGCCGGGGCGGCGGGTGGACGTCACGGCGGCGATGGTCGCCCTGACCACGGGGGTGACGAGCCGGCTGCTCTTCTCCGGTTCCCTGGACGCCGGGCGGGCCGCCGCCGTGCGGGCCTGTCTCGCGGTGGTCGTCCGGGGCCTGTTCGTCCGGACGGTCGTGCCGGTCGACGCCCTGTTCCGCCTGCCCACGCCCGGCAACCGGCGGTACCGGAGCGCGGTGCGACGGCTGCACGGGCTGGTCGACACCCTCATCGCGGAGCGCCGCCGCGGCGCGCCCCGGGACGATCTGCTGGGCACCCTGCTGACGGCGGCCGGCGGGGGCGACGGGGCGGACACCGGGCCGCTCACCGAGCGGGAGGTCCGCGACCAGCTCGTCACCCTGCTGCTCACCGGCGTCGAGAGCACCGCGATGTGCCTGGCCTCCGTCTTCGCCCTGCTGGCGGACCACCCGGAGGCGGAGCGGACGCTGCACGAGGAGCTGGACGCCGTGCTCGCCGACGGGTCCGTGCCGGGTCCCGGGGAACTGGCCCGGCTCGCCCGCACCCGTGACGTGGTCACCGAGACGCTCCGGCTGCGCCCTCCGGGCTGGCTGTTCACCCGGCTCACCACCCGGGAGACGGAGCTGGCCGGATGCCGTCTGCCGCGTGGGGCGACCGTGCTGTACAGCCCGTACCTCCTGCACCACCGGGACACGGCGTTCCCCGAACCCGACCGGTTCCGCCCCGAGCGGTGGCTGCCCGGCGGGGAGGCGGCCGGGGCGGGCCGGGCGATGCTGCCGTTCGCTGCGGGGAGCCGCAAGTGCATCGGCGACACCTTCGCCATGACCGAGGCCGTCACCGCCGTGGCCGTCATCGCCCGGCACTGGCGGCTGCGGGCCCCGGCGGGACCGCTCGGCCGGCCGCGTCCGGCCGCCACCCTGGGACCCCGGACGCTGGTCCTGGTCGGCGAACCGCGGACCCGCCCGGCGGAGGGCGGTCCGGCGTCCGCCCCACCGCACGGACGGAACGAACGGCAAGCGCGGCACGCGCACCCCCCACGGCAGGGCGCCTCACAGGACATCCCGCTGACCGGACCGCAGGACGCCGCTCCCAAGGCCCCGCGGACCGGACCGACGACGGCAGGTGACGACGTATGACGGCACAGGCGGCCCGTACGGCCGAGACGACGTTCGCACCACAGGTGAGGGAGACGGCACACGCCGCTCCGGAAGGCAGCCTCAAGGAGCTGATCGACTCCACCCTCCACATGCCCTTCCCCTTCCTGGCCAACCCGCACGAGCAGCGGGCGGCGGCCGGGGTCGACAGCTGGCTGCGCCGCTGGGGGCTGACCGATGACCCGGCGGTGGCGGAGATGATCGTCCGCACCCGTCCGGCGCAGCTCGCGTCGTACAACAGCCCTCATATGGACGCCGAGTTGCTCCAGCTCGTGGCCGATCAGATCGCCTACCAGTTCGTGTTCGACGACCTGGCCGAGGAGCTGGGGCGGCCGGGGCCGGACCGGCTGCTGCCGATGGTGTGCGAGAGCGTGGCGATCCTGCGGGACGACGAGCCGCCGGTCACCCCGCTCGGGGCGGCCCTCGCCGACCTCCACCGGCGGGTGCGGGAGCGGTGCACGCCCGCGCAGGCGGCCCGCTGGGCCTGGAACAGCCGTGAGTACGTGCACGGGCTGCTCTACGAGGCGGTGGCGCAGAGCCATTCGCTGCCGCCGCGGATCGCGCTGGTCACCTCCATCCGGGCGCTGATCGCCGGAGTCGAGCCCTTCTATCCGCTGTGCGAGGCGGCGCAGCCCGAGGAGCTGACCGCGCGGGAGCTGAACCACCCGGTCATGCGGCGGCTCGGGCGTCTCTCGGCGGACGCCGCGGTGTGGATACCCGACCTCTTCTCCGCGGTGAAGGAGCACCGGGCGGGCGGCCTGATCAACCTCGCGCTCGCCTACCGGCGCGCCCACGAGTGCACCCTGCCCCAGGCGGTCGCCCTGGCGGTGCGGCGGATCAACGGCACGATCGAGGAGTTCCAGCGGCTGCGCCGGGTGATCGAGCCCGAGCTGGGCCCGGCGGGCCCCGGCTACCTCGACGGCATGGCGGGCTGGATCCGCGGCTGTTACTACTGGTCGCGGGTGGTGCCCCGGTACGCGGACACGGCGGAGGTGCCGGCGATCGGCGCTTGACGGACGCCGCGGACGCCGGGGCGCCGTACGGACGGCGTGACGGGCGGGAGAGGCGCAGGTGGCACGGGAGGTGGGGCCGTCGCCCCGGAGGCGGCCCGGCGGGTGGCGAAATGGTCCACGCTACCCCTCCCGGCCACGTCCCACACGCCGACCGCGCTCGATTCACCCGTCCTCGTCCAACCTGTCTCAGAGTCCGGGCAGTCCGGCCCGGCCGGCGCGTACGCTCGGCGCTGTCCTCCGACGGCCGTCGACAGGAAGCAGTACCGCACATGGCGACTGGACTGCGTCAACCGGGCAGCGAACGGCGTCCGCTGCTGGAGCGCCGAGACGAACTGGACGCGCTCGACGAAGCGTTGGCGCGCCTGTGTGACACGGACGGGGACGCGCCCCATCCCCGGCGCGGCGGCGTGGTGGCCTTCACCGGACCGGCGGGCATGGGCAAGACGACCCTGCTCTCCCGGGCCCGGGAGCGGGCCCTGGCCCGCGGCTGCACCGTGCTGTCGGGCCGCGGCGGGGAGAACGAGCAGGAGCTGGCGTTCCGGGTGCTGCGCCAGTTGCTCCAGCCCTCGCTCGCGGCGCTGGACGCGGACGAGCGCCGCGCGTTCCTCGGCAGCTGGTACGGCATAGTCGCCTCCGCTCTCGGCCTGGAGGCGTCCGGCGCGGCCCACGCTCCCGACCCGCTGGGCGTGCGCGACGGCCTGGACTGGGTCATGACCCAGCTGACGGTCCGCAAGGCGCCGGTCGTGGTGCTCCTGGACGACGCGCACTGGGCCGACATCGAGTCCCTGGGCTGGCTCGCCTCCTTCGCGCCCCGGGCCGACGACCTGCCGCTGCTGATCGTCACGGCCTACCGGCCCGACGAACTGCCGTCCGAGGCCGACGCGTTCCGCGCGCTGATGGAGCGCCACGGGGAGCGTCCGCACAGCCTCGCCCCGCTCACCGGGGCCGCCGTCGCCCGGATCGTGCGGGACGTCCTGGGCGAGCGGGCCGAGGACGCGTTCTGCGCCGAGTGCTGGGCGGTCACCGGCGGCAGCCCCTTCGAGACCGTCGAGCTGGCCCTGCGACTGGACGAGGCCGGGCTGACCGGTACCCGGGCCGACCTCGGGGCGATGCGGAACCTCGCCTCGGCGGTCAAGGGCCCGGGGCTGATCGACCGGTTGCACCGGCTCGGCGCGGCCACGGTCCGGTTCGCGTGGGCGGTGGCCGTGCTGGGCTGCCCCGCGCCGCCGGACCTGGCGGCCGTGCTGGCGGTGGTCGGCTCCGAGGAGGCCGCCACCGCGACCGAGCGGCTGCGCAAGGCCCGTGTCCTCGCGCCGGGCTCGGGGGCGGGCGGCGGCCTGGAGTTCGTCCACCCCCTGATCGCCACGGCCGTCTACCGGGACGTCCCGGCCCCGCTGCGCGTCGGCATGCACAACGCCGCCGCCGAGGCCGTCCGCGCCGCCGGGGCCGGCCCCACCGCCGCCGCCCGGCACCTGCTGGAGGTGCCCTGCGAGGGCAGTTCCGAAGCCGTCGCCTGCCTCAGGGAGGCCGCCCGCGAGTACCTGCGCTCCGGTGCCCCGGAGGCCGCCCGGCGGGTCCTGGTCCGGGCCCTCCAGGAGCCCCCGCCGTCCGGGGAGCGGGCCGCCCTCCTGCACGAGATCGCCTGCGCCACCTTCCTGATCGACCCGGAGGCCACCGTCACCCACCTCCGGGAGGCGCTGACGGAGCCGGACGTCGACCCCGAGCTGCGCGCCTCGATCGTCTTCCGGCTGGCCCAGGCCCTGGCCCACACCGACCGGGTCGCGGAGGCCGCCGCGGTCGCCGGGGAGGAGGCGAAGCGCGCCGCCAACCCCCGGGTGCGGCTGCGGATGCAGACCGACCACTTCGTGTGGAGCGCCTTCCGCACCGACGAGCCGGACTCCCCCGCGCGCTCCCGCACGCTGGTGCGGCTGGCCGGGCGGATGCCGGGCCGCAGCCTGGAGGAGCGGTACATCCTGGGGCTGCGGTCCTGGGACGCCATGGTGCGCGGCGAACCGCGCCGGCAGTCCATGGACTGGGCGGATAAGGCGCTGCGCGGCGGCATGAGCTGGACCAGCGAGCACCAGGGGTTCGAGGTGCCCGTCTCGGTCGCCCTGGTGTTCATGTACGGCGACCAGCCGGGACGGTCGGAGGAGCTGTTCATCCAGGGCATCGCCGAGTGCGAGCGCAAGGGCTGGCGCGGCTCGCACCTGGCGCTGGGCCAGGCCCTCTACGGCTATATCCGCTACCGGCGCGGCTGTCTGGCCGAGGCGGAGGAACTGGGCCGGGCGGGCCTGGGCATCGCCGACCGGGTGGACGGGGCGGTGCCCGCGCAGTTCTTCGCCATCGGCATCCTCGTCCAGACCCTGCTGGCCCGGGGCAAGACCGAGGAGGCCCGCCGGCTGGTCGACGACTACCGGTACGTCGAGATGCTGCCGAACGCCGTGATCTACCCCGATCCGCGTACGGTCCACGCCGAGCTGCTGCTGGCCGAGGGCCGGTACCGGACCGCCACCCGCATCCTCACCGAGCTGGGCGAACGGCTGGACGAACGCGGCTGGCGCAACCCGGCGTGGTGCCCGTGGCAGCTCCATCTGGCCCGTGCGGTGGCCCGCAGCGAACCGGGCCGGGCGCTGGCCCTGGCGAGGGACGCGGTCGAGCGGGCCCGTGGGTTCGGCGCCGCGTCGGCGATCGGGCAGGCGCTGTGCGTCGAGGCGGAGGTGACCGGCACGGCCGCCGCGCTCGACCTGTACGCGGAGGCCGTGACGCATCTGGAGGCCTCGCCCGCCGCCTTCGAGCTGGCCCGCGCGCTGGTCGGCCACGGCGCGCTGCTGTCCCGCAACGGGCGGGTGCAGGAGGCCGCCGACCGGCTCTACCAGGGGCTGGAACGCGCGGTGCACTGCGGTGCGGAGGGGCTGGCGGTGCGGGCCAGGGCGGAGCTGTCCGCGGCCGGGCTGCGGCCGCTGCCGCTGCGGTACGCGCAGACGGAGACGCTCACCGTGCGGGAGCGCAGGGCGGCGGAGCTGACCGCGCAGGGCGTTCCGGCGGAGGTGATCGCCAAGGAGCTGCGCCTGACCGAGCAGGGCGTGCGGCAGGTGCTGTCCTCGGTGTACCGCACGCTGGGGACGGACGCGGAGGGCCTGGCGCGGGCGCTGGAGAGCGCGCCCCGCACCCGTCACTGACGCCCCCGGTGGTTCAGGCCCGCACCTCGCCGGCCGGTGACAGCCCGCCGACCGCCCGGTCGCGGTGCCGGTAGCGGCGTTCGGGGCGGCCGGCGACGCCGTACCGCAGGGACACCTCGGCGCTGCCGACGATGTGGAAGTGCTCCAGGTAGCGCCGGGCGCTGACCCGGGAGACGCCGGTGAGGGCGGCGCACTCGCTGGCGGACAGGGAGCCGTCGGCGGCGCGCAGGGTGCGTTCGATCAGCTCGGCGGTCTCCGCGCTCATCCCCTTGGGCAGCACCGGGCCGGGGAGCGCGGGGCCCGTCGCGCCGGCCAGGACCCGGTCGACGTCGGCCTGGCCGCGTACCACCGTGCCCAGCAGCCGGCCGCGCCGTTCCGCGTACCGTTCGAGCCGCGTCCTCAGGTCCTGGAACTCGAAGGGCTTGAGCAGGTAGTCGACGACGCCCTGCCGTACGGCGTCGCGCACCGCGTCCGTCTCGCGGGCCGCGCTGACGACCATGACGTCGCAGTCGTGCCCGGCGGCGCGCAGCCGCGGCAGGACGTCGAGGCCGAACATGTCGGGCAGGTACAGGTCGAGCAGGACCAGGTGCGGGCGGAGCCGGTCGACGGCGGCGACGGCCTGCTCGCCGGTGCGGGCGACGCCGACCACCCGGAACGGGCTGACCCGCTCGACGAAGGCCCGGTGGACCCGGGCCACCATGAAGTCGTCGTCGACCACGAGGGTGTCGATCGGCTGCGCCGGGCCGGCTGCGGTCGTCGTCATGTCGCTCCTTCCGCCACCGCGTCGACGAGGTGGCTGACGGTCGTGCGGGCGGTGACCGGGCACCGGTCGGCGCGGCGGTCGCCAGGATCTCACCGCCGTGACGTTCGCAGACCGGGCGGGCGGGCGCCAGAGGCGTTGCCGGGTCGTGACCGCAATGACCACAACGTCCGTTGGTGACGCAAGCGGGACAGCTCCGCGGTGCCGGGGCACCATGTGGCGCACATCGACGCGACGACAGGTGGTGGCACTCGTGCGCCTGCGCACTCCCCTCGCCCTGCTCGGGGCCGCCGTGCTGGTGCTGGTGGGACCGCCGCTGCTGGACACCGGCGGCGGCGACGGAACCGGTACTCAGATCCCGGGCCTGCGCCTCATGGTCCCCAACACCCCCGGCGGCGGCTACGACATCACGGCCCGTACGGCGGCCAAGGACGCCGAGGACGCCGGACTGACCCACGGCATCGAGGTGTTCAACCTGCCCGGCGCCGGCGGCACGGTCGGGCTGAGCCGGCTGGTGGGCGAGCACGGCAACGGCAGGCTCGCGATGTCCATGGGACTGGGCGTGGTCGGCGCGGTCCGCTCCAACCACGCCCCCAGGACGCTCGCCGACACCACGCCGATCGCCCGTCTCACCGAGGAACAGGACGTGGTGGTGGTCGCCAGGGACTCCCCGTACCGGACGATCGGGGAGCTGACCGCCGCCTGGAAGGAGCGCCCGGGCAAACTGCCGGTGGGCGGCGGTTCGTCACCGGGCGGTCCCGACCATCTGGCGCCGATGCTGATGGCGCGGGCCGCGGGGATCGCCCCGAAGGCGGTCAACTACGTCCCGTTCGACGGCGGCGGCGAGCTGCTCGCCTCGATCCTCGGCGGCAAGGTGGCCTTCGGGGTCTCCGGCGTGGGTGAGTACCTCGACCAGATCAGGTCGGGCGAGCTGCGTCTGCTGGCGGTCACCGGGCCCGAGCGGGTGGAGGGGCTGGACGCGCCCACGCTGCGGGAGTCCGGGCTCGACGTGGACTTCACCAACTGGCGCGGCCTCGTCGCCCCGCCCGGCCTGTCGGACGCCGAGCGGACCAAGCTCACCCGCCTGGTGGAGGAGTTGCACGACTCGCCCGAGTGGCGGAAGTCGATGGAGACCAACGGCTGGGACGACGCCTTCCTCACGGGTGAGGAGTTCGGTGACTTCCTGGCCGCGGAGGACGACCGCGTGGTGTCGGTACTGAAGGAGCTGGGCCTGTGAGCACCCCCCGTACGGACCGCGCCGCCACCGGCCGGCGCGCCTGGCTGCGCGACCACTCCGAACTCGGCGTCTGCGTGCTGCTGCTGGCGCTCGGTGTGCTGGTGCTGACCGACGCGCTGACCATGGACGTCGACCTCACCCAGCGCGGCCCGGTCGGCCCCCGGACGGTTCCGCTCGTCGTCGGCGGCGGGCTGCTGCTGATCGCCGCGCTGCTCGCGGTGGACGTGCTGCGCGGCGGCCGGGGCGAGGCGGAGGGCGGGGAGGACGTCGACCTGTCCGAGCCCGCCGACTGGCGTACGGTCCTGCTGCTCGCCGGGGTCTTCCTCGGCGCGGCCGTGCTCATCGGCCCGCTCGGCTTCCCCGTGGCCGGCGCGCTGCTGTTCTGGGGCGCCGCGTTCACACTGGGCAGCCGCCGCGCGGACCGTGATCCGCTGATCGCCGCCGTGCTGTCCCTGGTCACCTATGCCGTCTTCGACAAGCTGCTCGGGGTGCCGCTCCCCGGCGGACCGCTGATGGGAGTGCTGTGACATGGACGCCCTCGACTCCCTCCTGCACGGCTTCGGCACCGCCCTCACCCCGGTCAACCTGCTGTGGGCCGCCTGCGGCGTGCTGCTGGGGACCGCGATCGGCGTGCTGCCCGGCATCGGTCCGGCGATGGCGGTGGCGCTGCTGCTGCCGGTGACGTACGGCCTGGACCCGGTGGCCGCGTTCATCATGTTCGCGGGCATCTACTACGGTGCCATGTTCGGTGGTTCCACCACCTCGATCCTGCTCAACACCCCCGGTGAGAGCGCGGCCGTGGTGGCGGCCATGGAGGGCAACCCGATGGCCAAGGCGGGCCGGGGCGCGCAGGCGCTGGCGGCCGCCGCGGTGGGGCACTTCGCGGGCGGTCTGATCGGCACGGTGCTGCTGGTGGCGCTGGCGCCGATGGTCGCGGACCTGGCGGTGGACATCGGCGCGCCGGACTACTTCGCCCTCATGGTGCTGGCGTTCATCGCGGTGACCTCGGTGCTCGGCTCGTCCCGGGTGCGGGGGCTGGCGTCCCTCCTCGTCGGCCTGACCATCGGGCTGGTGGGCCTGGACCAGATGACCGGCCAGCAGCGGCTCACCTTCGGTTTCCTGCAACTGGCCGACGGCGTGGACGTGGTGATCGTCGCGGTCGGCCTGTTCGCGATCGGCGAGGCGCTGTGGGTGGCGGCCCGTCTGCGGCGCGGCGCGGCGGACCCGATCCCGGTGGGCCGGCCCTGGCTCGGCCGCGCGGACCTGCGGCGGACCTGGAAGGCGTGGCTGCGGGGCCCGTTCATCGGCTTCCCGTTCGGCGCCATCCCGGCGGGCGGCGCGGAGATCCCGACGTTCCTGTCGTACGTCACCGAGAAACGGCTGTCGAAGCATCCGGACGAGTGGGGCAAGGGCGCCATCGAGGGCGTCGCGGGGCCGGAGTCGGCGGCGTCCGCGTCGGCGGCGGGGACGCTGGTGTCGATGCTGACGCTGGGGCTGCCGACGACGGCGGTCGCGGCGGTGATGCTGGCCGCGTTCCAGCAGTACGGCATCCAGCCCGGCCCGCTGCTCTTCGAACGCGAACCCGACCTGGTGTGGGGCCTGATCGCCTCGCTCTTCGTCGGCATGGTGCTGCTGCTCGCGCTGAACCTGCCGCTGGCCCCGCTCTGGGCCCGGCTGCTGCGCATCCCGCGGCCCTACCTGTACGCGGGGATCATGTTCTTCGCCGCGGTGGGCGCGTACGCGGTCGGCGGGGAGGTCATCGACCTGGTGATCCTGCTGGTCATCGGCCTGGTCGGCTTCGGGATGCGGCGCTACGGGCTGCCGGTGCTGCCCGCCGTCATCGGCGTCATCCTCGGCCCCGCCGCCGAGCAGCAGTTGCGCCGCGCGCTCCAGATCAGCGACGGCAGCGCCACCGGTCTGGTGAACACGCCGTTCGCGGTGACGGTGTACGCGCTGATCGTGCTGCTGCTGGTCTGGCCGCTGGTGGGACGGCTGGCGGGACGGGGAGACCGCCGGCGGTCCCGGACCACCGGCGGCTCCGCTCCGGGCGCGTGACCGCGCCCCGGCGTCGTACGTCAGTGCTTCGCGGCGAGTTCCCTCAGCGCGATGTTGAGTTCGAGGACGTTGACCCTGGGCTCCCCGATGAAGCCGAGGGTGCGGCCCTCGGTGTGTGCGTCGACCAGGCGGTTCACCTGGGCGGCGGTGAGGCCGTTGCGGTCGGCGACGCGGTGCGCCTGGAGCCGCGCGTAGCGCGGGGAGATGTCCGGGTCGAGTCCGGAGGCGGAGGAGGTGACCGCGTCGGCGGGCACCTCGTCCGGGTCGACCGGGTGGTCCGGGACGGAGTTGTCCCTGACCACGGCGGCCTTCGCGGCCTTCACCCAGCCGAACAGCTCCTCGTTGCCGGCGGAGCGGTTGGTGGCGCCCGACAGGATCAGCTCGTACCGGGTGTTGACGCTGTTGGTGCCCAGCCCGTTCGCCGGACGCCCCTGGAACCACTTGAGGTCCGCCTCCGGGGTCTCCTGGCCCTTCTTCAGCGGCAGGTTGTACGCCTGCCCGATGAGGGACGAGCCCACGACCCGCCCGCCGGCCTCGACCTGTGAGCCGTCGGCCTTGCCGGGGAACAGGGCCTGGGCGACTCCGGTGACCGCCAGGGGGTAGAGGACGCCGGTGATCAGGGTGAGGACGAGCAGGGCGCGCAGGCCGGCGCCGAGCAGCCGGGCGGCGGTGGATACCGAGGTGTTCATGACGGTCAGCCGATTCCGGGGATGAGGGAGAGCAGCAGGTCGATGATCTTGATGCCGATGAAGGGCGCGATCAGTCCGCCGAGTCCGTAGACGGCGAGGTTGCGGCGGAGCAGCCGGTCGGCGCTGACCGGGCGGTAGCGCACGCCCTTCAGGGAGAGCGGGACCAGGGCGATGATGATCAGCGCGTTGAAGATCACGGCGGCGAGGATCGCGGAGTCCGGCGAGGACAGGCGCATGATGTTGAGCTTGTCCAGGCCGGGATAGACGGCGGCGAACAGCGCGGGGATGATCGCGAAGTACTTGGCGACGTCGTTGGCGATGGAGAACGTCGTCAAGGCGCCCCGGGTGATGAGGAGTTGCTTGCCGATCTCGACGATCTCGATGAGCTTGGTCGGGTCGGAGTCGAGGTCGACCATGTTGCCGGCCTCCTTCGCGGCCGACGTGCCCGTGTTCATCGCCACGCCGACGTCGGCCTGGGCGAGGGCGGGGGCGTCGTTGGTGCCGTCGCCGGTCATCGCGACCAGTTTGCCGCCGGCCTGCTCCCGTTTGATCAGGGCCATCTTGTCCTCGGGGGTGGCCTCCGCGAGGAAGTCGTCGACGCCGGCCTCGTCCGCGATCGCCTTGGCGGTCAGCGGGTTGTCGCCGGTGATCATGACGGTCTTGATGCCCATCCGGCGCAGTTGCGCGAACCGCTCCCGCATGCCCTCCTTGACGACGTCCTTGAGGTGGACGACGCCGAGGACGCGGGGTCCGCGGGCGTCCTCCACGGCGACCAGCAGCGGGGTGCCGCCGGCCTCGGAGACGCGGCTCACCAGGCCGTCCGCGTCCGGTGCGATGTCACCGCCCCGTTCCCGTACCCAGGCGAGGACCGAACCGGCCGCGCCCTTGCGGATCTTCCGGCCGTCCACGTCGACGCCCGACATCCGGGTCTGCGCGGTGAAGGAGATCCACTCGGCGCCGGTGATGTCGCCCCGGTGCCGCTCGCGCAGCCCGTACGTCTCCTTGGCGAGGACGACGACGCTGCGGCCCTCGGGGGTCTCGTCGGCGAGCGAGGAGAGCTGGGCGGCGTCCGCGACCTCGGCCTCGGCGGTGCCGCGCACCGGCACGAACTCGGTGGCCTGCCGGTTGCCCAGTGTGATGGTGCCGGTCTTGTCGAGCAGCAGCGTGGAGACGTCGCCGGCGGCCTCGACCGCCCGCCCCGACATGGCCAGGACGTTGCGCTGGACGAGGCGGTCCATGCCGGCGATGCCGATGGCGGAGAGCAGCGCGCCGATGGTGGTCGGGATCAGGCAGACCAGCAGCGCCACCAGGACGGTCATCGTCAGGTCGGTGCCCGCGTAGTGGGCGAGCGGCGGCAGGGTGGCGCAGACCAGCAGGAAGACGATGGTCAGCGAGGCCAGCAGGATGTTGAGGGCGACCTCGTTGGGGGTCTTCTGCCGGGCCGCGCCCTCCACCAGGTTGATCATCCGGTCGATGAAGGTCTCGCCGGGCCTGGTGGTGATCTTGACGACGATACGGTCGGAGAGCACCTTCGTGCCGCCGGTCACCGCGCTGCGGTCACCGCCGGACTCGCGGATCACAGGCGCCGACTCCCCGGTGATCGCCGACTCGTCGACGGAGGCGACGCCCTCGACGACGTCGCCGTCGCCGGGGATGACGTCACCCGCCTCGCAGACCACCAGGTCGCCGACCTTGAGTTCGGTGCCGGGGACGACGCTGCCGTCGGTGCGGCGGGCGACCGTATCGGTCTTGGCCTTGCGCAGGGTGTCGGCCTGTGCCTTGCCGCGGCCCTCGGCGACCGCCTCCGCCAGGTTGGCGAAGAGCACGGTCAGCCAGAGCCAGGCGCTGATGGTCCAGCCGAACCAGTCGCCGGGGTCGGTGAAGGCGAAGACGGTGGTCAGCACCGAGCCGATCCACACCACGAACATCACGGGCGACGTGACCTGCGCCCGCGGGTCGAGCTTGCGGAATGCCTCCGGCAGCGACCGCAGCAGTTGCTTCGGGTCGAAGAGGCCGGCGCCGACGCGTCCCCCGGACGGCTGGTGACCGGTGGGCACGTCGTCGTGCGGTGCCCGGGTCGGTATGGCTGTGGACATCGAGTCCTCTTGGTTCTCGGTACGCGTCGTCATGCCGCCAGCCCCTCGGCGAGCGGCCCCAGCGCCAGGGCCGGGAAGTACGTCAGACCGGTGATGATCAGGATGGCGCCCACCAGCAGGCCGGCGAAGAGCGGCTGCTCGGTGCGCAGGGTGCCCGCGGTGGCCGGTACCGGCCGCTGTCCGGCCAGCGAGCCGGCCAGGGCCAGGACGAAGACCATGGGCAGGAAGCGGCCGAGCAGCATCGCCAGGCCGATGGTGGTGTTGAACCACTGGGTGTCGGCGTCGAGGCCGGCGAAGGCGGAGCCGTTGTTGTTGGCGCCGGAGGTGTAGGCGTAGAGGATCTCGGAGAAGCCGTGCGCGCCGGAGTTGGTCATGGAGCCGGCCGGGGTCGGCAGGGCCATGGCGAGCGCGGTGAAGACCAGGACCAGCGTCGGCGTGACCAGGATGTAGCAGGCGGCCAGCTTGATCTCGCGGGTGCCGAGCTTCTTGCCGAGGTACTCGGGGGTGCGGCCGACCATGAGACCGGCGATGAACACCGCGATGACGGCCATGATCAGCATGCCGTAGAGGCCGGAGCCGACGCCACCGGGGGCGATCTCGCCCAGCATCATGCCGAGCATGGTGATGCCGCCGCCGAGGCCGGTGAAGGAGGAGTGGAAGGAGTCGACGGCACCGGTCGAGGTGAGGGTGGTGGCCACCGCGAAGATCGACGAGCCGGCGACGCCGAAGCGGGTCTCCTTGCCCTCCATCGCACCGCCGGCCAGTTCCAGCGCCGCGCCCCGGTGGGCGAACTCCGTCCACATCATCAGGGCGGTGAAGGCGAGCCAGATGGTGGCCATCGTGGCGAGGATCGCGTAGCCCTGCCGCACCGAGCCGACCATGACGCCGAAGGTCCGGGTCAGGGCGACCGGGATCAGCAGGATCAGGAAGATCTCGAAGAGGTTGGTGAAGGGGGTGGGGTTCTCGAAGGGGTGGGCGCTGTTGGCGTTGAAGTAGCCGCCGCCGTTGGTGCCCAGCTCCTTGATCGCCTCCTGCGAGGCGACCGCGCCGCCGTTCCACTGCTGCGAGCCGCCGGTGAACTGGCCGACCTCGTGGATGCCGGAGAGGTTCTGGATGACCCCGCACGCGACCAGGACCACGGCGGCGACGACGGCCAGCGGCACCAGGACGCGGGTAATGCCGCGTACCAGGTCCGACCAGAAGTTGCCCAGCTCACCGGTGCGGGACCGGGCGAACCCGCGCACCAGCGCCACCGCCACCGCGATGCCCACGGCGGCGGAGACGAAGTTCTGCACGGCCAGACCGGCGGTCTGCACGACGTGCCCCATGGCCTGTTCGCCGTAGTACGACTGCCAGTTGGTGTTGGTGACGAAGGAGGCGGCGGTGTTGAACGCCTGGTCGGGGTCGATGGCCCGGAACCCGAGCGAGAGCGGCAGGACGCCCTGGAGCCGCTGGAGCAGGTACAGGAAGAGCACCCCGGCCGCCGAGAAGGCGAGGACCCCGCGCAGATAGGCGGGCCAGCGCATCCCGGTGTCCGGGTCGGCCCCGACGCAACGGTAGATCCACCTCTCCACCCGCCAGTGCCGGTCGGAGGAGTAGACCCGGGCCAGGTAGGTGCCCAGGGGGAGGTAGGCGAGCGCCAGGGCGCCCATGAGGGCGAGCAGTTGGAGCACGCCGGCGGTGACGGGTCCCATGGGGTGTCTCAGAACCTCTCCGGGAAGATCAGGGCGAGGACGAGACAGCCCAGCAGGGCGACGGCCACGACCAGGCCGACGACGTTCTCGGCGGTCACAGCTTCGTCACCCCCCTGGCGACGAGGGCCACCAGCGCGAAGACCGCGATCGTGGTGACGACGAAGGCCAGATCGGCCATCGCTAGCTCCTGGAGTGAGGTGCGGTGGAACGGACGTTTCGAGGAAACAACCTCACCGGCCGTCTCCGGCCACTCCTTGACGCTCCTCATACGGGGGTGCGCACGCCTTTGACGGAACCCTGATGTGCGACGGCCGGAGCGGGCGGGTGGGCGTGCGGTGGGGGCGGGCGGGGCCGGAACCGGAGGGTCCCGTACCCGACGCGGCGGGACAGCGCTCCGCAAGGTTTCCTCAAGGGCCGCGCAAGCCTTTCGTCCGCCCCGGCGGGCAGGAAGCACGGCAGAAGGGCCCGCCGGGCCCGTTCGGACAACGGGGGACGCCATGTCGGCGTTGAACTTGAGCAGCGACCCGTCGGTCACCGGACGTGAGTGGCTGACCTTGGTCGGACGGAAGACCGTTCTGGTCGTGGTGCACACCCTGGTCTATGGAAAGCGGCTCCTCGACACCCTGTCGTTGCTGGAGGCCGACTTCCGGGTGCAGGTCGTGTTCACGGCACCGCCGCACGTCTTCGGCGACGAGGTGCCGCGCTTCCTGAGGCAGCTGGGCGGAGCGGTACTGCCGTGGGACGAAGCGGTCCGGATGACGTTCGACCTGGCGCTGGCCGCGGGACCGCGGGGAGTGGAGAGGATCTCCGCTCCGCTGCTGACACTGCCCCACGGGGCCGGGTACCTGAAGCGTCTCGCCACCGGGCCGCACCCGGGTGTGGCCGGTCTGCGCCGGCAGGACCTCGCCCCCGGCGGCAGATTGCCCGCTGCCGTGGCGGTCCCCCATCACGCGGAACTGTCCGTCCTGGAACGGCACTGCCCCGAGGCGCTGCCGCTCGCCCAGGTGGTCGGGGACTCGGCGCACGACCGGATCGTCGCGAGCCTGCCGGCCCGCGCGGCCTACCGCCGGGCGCTCGGGCTCTCGGACGGCGAGGAACTGGTGGTCGTCGTCTCCACCTGGGGCACGCAGTCCTCCTTCGGCCGGTTCGAGACGCTGCTTCCCCGGCTCATGGCCGAGTTGCCCGCCGGACGCTTCCGCTCGGTGATCCTGGTCCATCCCAATGTCTGGTCGGGGCATGGATCGTGGCAGGTCAGGGCGTGGCTGGCACGCTGCGCCCGGCTGGGCATCGCGGTCCTCGCACCCGAGGCGGACTGGCGAGCCGTCCTGGTCGCGGCGGACCACATCATCGGCGACCACGGCTCCGTCACGCTGTACGGCACCCTCACCGGCGCTCCCATACTGCTGGCCAGCTCGCCGGAGCGGGAGATCAACCCGTCCTCCCCCGCCGCGACCCTGGCCACGACCGCCCCCGCGCTCTCCCCCGCCCACCCGCTGGTCGCCCAGCTCGAGTACGCCGGAGCGGAGTACCGGCCCGAGGAGTACGCGCGCATCGCCGGACGCATCACCTCCGAACCGGGACGGTTCAACCGGAACATGCGCCGGCTGATGTACCGGTTGCTGCGGCTGGGCCAGCCGGCCCACGAACCGGAGACGGTGCCTCTGCCGGAACCGCCCGCGCTGGAGGAGTGGACACGAACCGGAACGGGTGTCCCGGCATGAGGAGCCTCGTCACGGTGGAACTGCGCCCCGCCCCGCCAGTGCGGCCGGGTCACGCCGAGCGCCCGCGCCGCCGGCCCGGCACGGTCGTCGCCCTGGCCCTGCTGGGCACTTCGGCCGGGCGCGTCTACGGTTTCTCGGCACGGGCCCGCCGGCCGGACGCCGCCGGTGTGTCCGGGGGCGAGGAGCACGTCGCGGCCGACGCCGAGGTCTGCCGCGACCCCGGCTGGCTGAGCTGCTCGGACGTGCTGTACACCGGCCGCGCCCGGCAGATGCCCGACGCGGTGCGCTGGCTGACGAGCGTCATGGGCGCGTTCCCGGGCTGCCGGCTGGCGGCGGCGCCGCTGGCCGGGGGAGGCTGGGCGGTGCTGGACGACGTGGGACGGCCGGCCGCCCTGCTGGGCCCGCGGGTGCCCGCGGACCAGCCCCTGCTGGCCTCCTGCCTGTACGCCTGGCTGGTGCTGGGGCACGAGGTGCGGGCCTTGGACGACCTGCGCGTGTGGCGCGGGGCATAGGGCCCTCCTCCCGGCGCGCGGGCCCTCGCGCGCCGTCCTCATCCCAGTCGGCGCGCGTCCGCCGGGCTCGTGACCTCGTACAGGTCACGGGCCCGCGCACGGAACTCCGAGGCCGCGGTGGTGTCACCGCGTTCCCTCGCGCTGTCGGCGAGCATCTCCAGGGTGCGTGCCTGCCAGTGTGCGGCTCCCGAGGCGGTGAACGTCGCGAGGGCCTCCCGCATCTGGGCCGCGCCCTTGACGTGGTCCCCGGCACGGGCGTGTGCCCGCCCCAGGAACGCGAGGGCACGGGCCGCGTCGTGCGGGTCGGACACGGCGAGCAGCCCTTCGCGGGCGAGGGTGAAGCGGGCGATGGCCCGGCCGTGGTCGTGTTCGGCGAGGGCCACCTCGCCGAGCAGGATCCTCGCGAGAGCCACGCCGCGCGGGTAACCGCACTCGCTCCAGGTCTCCACCGCGCGGTCCAGTTCGGACACGGCCTCGGCGTACCGTCCCGCGGCCATGCGGCAGCCGCCGAGCCCCAGGAGCGCCTGTCCTTCGTCGCGCCGGTCGCCCGCTTCCTGAGCGGCCCGCAGGGACGCCGTGTACCAGTCGGCCGCCTCCTCGGTACGGCCCGCGGCGCTCAGACCGATGGCACCGGAGTTGAGCATCTGCCGTTCGGCCTCGCGGTGCCCGTCCCGGCGTGCCGCCTCCAGACCGGTCCGGTGCGCCTCGATCCAGAGGTCGTAGTGACGCATTCGGAGGAACAGCGGCCACATCGCGTCGACGAGTTGCCAGGCGGTGGCATGCCACCCGTGCTCGGCGGCCAGCCGCAGCACCGCCATCAGATGGGTGCGCCGGGTGTCCAGCCAGTCCAGGGCGGCCCGGTCGTCACCGAAGGGCGCGGACCACTGGGCGGGGTGGGCGTATGTGCGGGGCAGAGTGAGCTGGATCGGTGTGATCAGCCGTTGGGCCTCGGTGGCGGTCCACAGGTACCAGTCCGTGACCCGGCGGGTGATCCGCTCGCGCTCCGTCCCGGTCAGCGTCGCCGTGGCGCGGTCGCGGGCGTGCACGCGTACCAGGTCGTGGAAGCGGTAGGTCTCCGGGCCGGCGCTTTCGAGCACGTTGGCCTCGACGAGTTCGTCGAGCCGTCGTGCGGCCCAGGCAGGCGTCCGGCCGCTCGCCGCGGCGGCGGTGTGCACATCGAAGGAGGGCACGGGCAGCAGGCCCAGGGCCCGGTAGAGAAGCGCGGGCCGGGGGCCGAGTGCCGCGTACGACGCGTCGAGTGCCTTCTGCACGGTTCCCGCTCCCTCGATCTCCAGCACGGTCAGGCGGTCCTCGTCCGGGGCCAGTTCCTCGGCCAGGGAAGCGGCCGGCTGCCCCGGACGGGCGGCGAGCCTCGCGGACGCGAGGCACACCGCGAGCGGCAGGCCGGCGCAGAGCGAGACGATCTCCCGGACCGCGGGCAGCTCACCCGCGACGCGGTCCTCGCCCGCACCGCGGATGAACAGCTCCAGGCCGGCCGCGGAACCGAGCGGGCGCAGACGGAGGAACCGTGCGCCGTCCATGGCCAGCCCGCTCAGCCTGCTGCGACTCGTGACGACGACGAGGCCACCGGAGCCACCCGGTAACAACGGCCGGATCTGAGCCGCGCTGAAGGCGTTGTCCAGCATGACCGCGATCCGCAGGTTCGCGGTGACCGAACGCCACAGGGACGCCTGCTCCGCCAGGTCCGCGGGGACCGCGGGAGTCCCGAAGGCCCTGAGGAACTGACCGAGGATCTCGCCCGGGTTCGCCGGACCGTTCTCGACGTGCCCGCGGAGGTCCGCGTAGAGCTGCCCGTCGGGGAAGGTGGGCGCGTGGGTGTGCAGCCATCGGGACGCCAGCGTCGTCTTGCCCATTCCCGCGGGGCCGTTGATGACGATGAGCGGCTGCGGGGCGCCGTCGTCGGACCGGGTCCCCAGCATCCGGTCGAGGGCCGCCTGTTCCTCGGCGCGGTCGGTGAAGTGGGCGGGTACCGGCAGGAGCTGACGGGGTGTGGGAAGCCGGTCCGGTGCGGAACTGTAGATGCGGATGCCACCGTGTACGTCGCGCGCCTGGACGGCGGGACCGTACAGGTGGGCCGATCCGCCGATGACGTTCGTGCCCCGCTCGTCCTCCGGCGCCGCAGCCATACCCCCGCCTCCCCCGGCCGTCCCGTTCGGGTGATCACAGGGGTCCTACCCAAGCCACTGGTCGGAAGACTCGGAACGGCACCATTCACGTCAGAAAAGAAACGTTTTGGCCAGGACTTGACCACACCTGGAAACGATCCGCCCCTCCCTGTCATGCTCATTGCCCTGATGCCGCGTCCGTTGCCCGCCGTCATGCCTCGGCGTACGACCAAGATCCGCGGGAGGCACTGATTGGAACTCCAGCTACTGGGCCCGGTCGGCCTCCGGGTGAGCGGCCGGCGCGTGGAACTCGGCTCGGACAAGGAACGGGCTCTGCTGGCCTCCCTGGCACTCGAGTCCGGCCGCCCGGTCGCCCTGGACGCGTTGGTGGACCGCCTGTGGGACGGTGATCCTCCGCCGCAGGCCCGCGCGAACATCCACACCTACGTCTCGAGGGTCCGCAGACGGTTGCGTCTCATCGGCCCCTCCGCCGAGGGCGCGCCGCGCATCGTCAACCGAGCGCATACCTACACGCTGGAAACCGCCTCCGGCACCGTGGACTGGCACCGCTTCAACCTGCTGGTGACGAGGGCGGGCGGTTCCGTGTCCCGAGGGGAGGACGAACGGGCGGCCGGCCTGCTGGAAGAGGCCGAACGGCTCTGGCAGGGCGAAGCGCTGGCCGGTCTGCCCGGACTGTGGGCCGAGACCGTGCGCAGAATGCTGGGTGAGCGCCGGCTCGCCGCAACGGTCTCCCGGATGGCCTCCCTCCTGCGGCTGGGCAGGTTCGCCGAACCGGCCGCCGAGCTGTCCGCGCTCCTGGACCGGCACCCGGGCGACGAGACACTCGCCGGCCAACTCATGCTGGCGTTCTACGGTGCCGACCGGTACACCGAGGCGCTCCGTGTGCATCAGGAGATCCGCCACCATCTGATGGCGCAGTTCGGCTCGCGTCCCGGTCCCGAGCTGACCCGTATCCACAGCGGGATTCTCGACCGCGTGCCCATCGCCGATCTCGTACGCGACAGCAAGCCGTCCCACCACACCGCCCCGCCCTCGCGCGCGCCCTTCGACGGGATCTCCCGTGCGGCGCCACGCTCACCTCGCAATCTGCCTCATCAGCCCCCTCTCGTGGGCCGTCGCACAGAGCTGGAGGCGCTGAGGTCGGCGGCCGAAGCGGCGGCGCAAGGGGGCACGGCGGTCACCCTGGAGTCAGTCAGTACGATCAGCGGGATGGCGGGCGTGGGCAAGACGGCCGTGGCCGTGTACGGCGCGCACCAGTTCGCCGAGCTGTTCCCGGACGCACAGCTCTATCTGGACCTCGGTGGCCACGCTCCTGATGGGAGCCCGGTGGAACCGGAGGCCGCGCTGGCCACTCTGCTACGGCTGCTCGGCACTCCGGCGCACACCATTCCCCTCGAACTGGAGGGCCGCACCGCCCTGTGGCGGACCATGCTCGCCGACCGCCGGGTCGTCATCGTCCTCGACGACGCGGCGAGTTCCCGGCAGGTCCGGCCGCTGCTGCCGGGGGGTTCCTCCTCCTTGACCATCATCACCAGCCGGCGCCACCTCACGGGCCTGCCGCTCACGCGGCACATACTGCTCGACGTCCTGCCCGACCACGACGCCATCGCCCTGTTCCGCGAGTTCGCGGGTGCGGAACGGACCGAGGACTTCGGCGAGTTGACGCGCATCGTCAGGCTGTGCGGCTGCCTCGCGCTCGCGATCGAGCTGGTGGCGAGCCGCTTTCGCGCCCATCCGTCGTGGACGCTCACCACGCTCGCCGACCGTCTCGCCCGCCCCGAAGGCCGACTGGACGAGATCCGGGACGCCGATCAGGACGTCACCCGCGTCTTCGACGTCATGTACCACACCCTCTCCGCCGAGGACCGGGCCACGTTCCGTCGTCTCAGCCTCCATCCGGGCCAGGACTTCACGGCGGAGGCGGCAGCCGCCTTGCTGGACCTGCCACGGACCGCCACGGAGCGGATGCTGGAGTCGCTGCTTGCTTCGCACCTCGTCCGCGAGCCGACACCGGACCGGTACCAGTACCACGACCTTCTACGGGAGTACGCGCGTTCCAAGGCCCTCGCGGAGGACGGCGAGCCGGAGCGGTCGGCGGCCCTGCGGCGCCTGATCGACTTCTACACGGCCGCCGTCCACCACGCCGACCGGATCGCCCACCCCCGCCGGCTGAGGACGCGTCTGCCCGACGGACTGCCGCAGAACCAGGTGCCGCACTGGCCGGACGCGCGTGCCGCACGGGCCTGGCTCACCGCCGAGCGCGCCAACCTCATGGCCGTGGAGGCTCTGGCGCGCCGTCACGGCCGGCCGGGGACCGCCGCCGCACTGGCCTACGCCATGACCGGCTTGCTCGACATGGAGTGCCTCTGGAGCGAGGCGGAGACCGTCCTGCGCCCCGCCGTGGACCACTGGTCCGAGGTGGACGACCTGACCGCCCTGTGCCGCGCCCTGTCCCAGCTCAGCGCCTTGCACGCGCATACCGGCCGCTATCAGGAGGCCGCCGAGACGGGTGACCGCGCTCTGCGGATCGCCCGCTCCGTCCAGGACACGGACGCGGAGGCGGAGGCCCTGCGTGTTCTCGGCACCCTGCACTGGCACCTGGGCGAACACCGTACCGCCCTGGTCCTGTTCCAGAAGGCGTTCGGCCTGACGGCGACCTCAGGTGACCCCTGGGAACGGGCCCGGGGGTACAACAACATCGCGGTGACCCTCTTGTTCCTGGGAGAACACGAGCGCGCCAGGGAACACTTCGAGGAAGCGCTTTCCGGATTCGAGGAAGCGGGCGACTACACATCGCTCGGCAAGGCGCTGAACAACCTGGGCGACTTGTTCACCCGCGCCGGTGACCTCAAGTCCGCGCGTCGCGCCTTCCAGAAATCCCTCCGCTTTCTGGAGGAGGCCGGGAGTCGACACGACCGGGCAACCGTACGCGGAGGGCTGGCCGACGCCCTCACAGAGTCGGGCGACACGACCACGGCCATGGCGCTATATCAGGAAACACTCCTGGAATTCCGCACAGTCGGGGACCGGAAGAGCCAGGCCGACACCCTGATCGGGATGGGCGACGCACACCGCAGGGCGGGGAACACGGCGCAGGCGGTCCGCCACCTCACGGACGCGCTCGGCATCGCCAGGGATCTCGGCGCCACCCACCAGGAGGCGCAGGCCCGACGCCGCCTGGGTCAGGCGTACTTGGCCATGGGACACCTGTCGTCCGCGAGCGATCACCTCCAAGCCGCGGTGTCGCTGGCCGACCGCATGCAGGACATGGACGAAGCCGTACAGGCGCAGCGGAGCCTGGCCGAGGTCCTCCTGGCGTCAGGCGATGTCGTGGCGGCGCGGACACTGCTTAGACGCACGTTCGAAATGACGCGTACGCGCAATCCCGCCGAGGCGGCGGCGATAAGCGAGCGCCTGGCGGGAATCGGCGGGGCGACCGAGTTGCTTAAATGAGCAACAATTCCAGGGCCGGCGCTCGTACTGGCGACCGTAGGCCGCGTTTTCGATATTCGCCCTCGACCTGGTAACTTCCTCGCCATCAAGATCACCCTTGGAGGGGAAGGCACCAGCACGTGCGCAACAAGCACTACCGGGCGTCCGGAGCAGCCCTGTTCGTGGCCCTGGGCATCGTCCTGCTGTCGGCTCCCGGCGCCGCCGCGGCGACCCCGTCCGCTTCGGCCGTGACGGTCAGCGTAAATCGCTGCATCATCATATGAACAACTGATCAAGGACGGGTCGGCGCACAGAGCCGCCACGTCCTATGACCGGTCATACCCCTGACCGGAGGAGAAAATCCCCACCGGGATCAGGTGAGGGTGGCCTCACAAGCCACCCTCCTTCAGCAGGTCCCGCGGTCACACACGGGCCGGCTCGCCCCTGCGGGAGGCCGGGTGGTCCAAGTGGGCGACCACCGTCGGACAGAAGCGGTGGACGGCCTCGTCGACACCGCGGATGAAGCCCTACTGGTTCCCCCACACGTTCCACGCGGCAACTCCGGAGCCCGCTAGGTGCGCTCCGGAGTCGTACGTCACGGAGATCCACGGACGACCGGCGCCATGGGGGGCCACGCGGGGCTCAGTGGCCGAGGCCAGCCACCGGGCGGGTGGGGATCGCGTCGAGGGCGGTGCGGGCCTGCTCATCGAGGGTGATCGCGGCCACGGCGAGGTTCGCTTCGAGGTGGGCGGGGTCGGCGGTGCCGGGGATGAGGAGGGTGCGGGGGCTGTGGTGCAGCAGCCAGGCCAGCCCGATCTGTGCCGGGGTGTGCCCGAGGCGTTCGGCGGCGGCGCGCACGGCCGGTTCGTCGGTCACCTTCGGCAGGCCCGGGAACGCGCCGCCCAGCGGGAAGTACGGCACCCAGGCGATCCGCTCCTCGGCGCAGAGCCGGAGCACGTCCTCGTCGTCGCGGGCGACGAGGCTGTAGGCGTTCTGCACGCACACGATGCCGGCGGGCAGGGCGTGGCGCAGGACGTCCAGGGAGACACTGCTCAGCCCGATCGCGCCGATCTTGCCCTCGTCGCGCAGGGCGAGCATCTCCGCGAGCTGGTCGTCGAGGGGGATCACCTGGTCGTCCGGGACGGGGATGGTGATACCGGAGTCCACCCGGCGGAGGTTGACCACGGGGATCCGCTCCGTCCGCAGGGCGGCGAGGTTCGCCTCGACGCTCGCCCGCAGGTCCTCGGGCCGCTGGGCCAGCCGCAGCGGGAAGGGGCCGCCGGGGTCGGAGACGGCGCCGACCTTGCTGACGACCAGCACGTCGTCGCCGGGGCGGAGGGCTTCGCGGATCACGTCGTTGACGAAGCCGTCGCCGTAGAACTGGGCCGTGTCGACGTGGTCGACGCCGAGGTCGATCGCGTGGCGCAGCAGGGCGACGGCGGCCGGGCGGTCGTCGCGCAGGCGTTCCAGCTGCATCGCGCCGTAGCCGACGCGGGCGACGGCGCGTCCCGCCAGCTCACCGGTGTCCTGCGGGCGCGCGGCCGGCCCGGCGCCGGAGGTGGGTTCGGATGTCATGGCTGCGTACTCCCGTGGGAGGATGGAGGGGAAACGGAGGAACCTCCGTTCCACCCACCGTAGCACTACCGGAGGAGCCTCCGCTTTGTCACGCGCCACGCCCCCGCCCCCGCCGGAGCCCGCCGGCCGGCCGGTCCGCCGCGACGCCCGGCGCAACCGCGACAAGCTGGTCGCCGCCGCCCAGGCGGCCTTCGCGGCGGGCGACGGCCCGGTCGCGCTGGAGGCCGTCGCCCGCGCGGCCGGTGTCGGCATCGGGACCCTGTACCGGCACTTCCCCACCCGCGAGGACCTGGTCGACGCCGTCTACGCCGCCGAACTCGACGCCGTCACCGCGAGCGCCCCCGTCCTCCTCGACCGGCACCCCGCCGATGTCGCCCTGCGGGCCTGGACGGGCCGTTACGCCGCCTTCGTCGCCACCAAGCGCGGCATGATGGACACCCTGCGGGCCGGCATCGCCTCCGGACGCATCGCCGCCCCCTCCCGGGAGCGGGTCACCGCCATCCTCGCCACGATGCTCGAACGGGGCGCCGCGGAGGGCACCCTCCGCGCGGACGCCGACCCCGAGGACGTCACCACGATGCTCGTCGGCGTGTTCCTCGCCGTCGCGGACGGCGCCTCCCGGGAGCGGACCGACCGCCTGCTCGACCTCCTCACGGATGCGGTACGGCCACGGGCGCGGCTCCCCCGGCCGGAGACGCCCCCCGGGCCGCGGTGACCCTCCGGCCCGGGGGGGCGGGGTACCGTCCGGCGCCCGCCCGTCAGCCACGATCCGCTCCCGGGCGGGTCCCGGCGTCGCCGGGCCGGTACGTGCCCCACACCTCGCGCAGGGCGCCGCAGACCTCGCCCACGGTGGCGTGCGCGGCCAAGGCGTCCTTCATGGGCGGGAGGACGTTGACGTCGCTCTCGGCGGCCTTCTTGAGCATGTCGAGCGCGTGGCGGACGCGCGTCTGCTCGCGCCATGCCCGCAGCTTGGCGATGCGCTCGGTCTGCCGGGCCTCGACCGCGGGGTCGGCCCGGTCCCGTTCGCCCGAGCCGGTCCCGCGGGCGGCGCGGCCGGAACCACGCTCGATGTCGTCCACCTGGAAACCTCGTTCCAGGGCGCCGACCGCGCCGCCGAGGTCCTCGACCTTCCGCAGCAGTTCCAGGGCGGCGGTCTCTAGGGCGTCGGCCGCTTCCCTCACGGCGTCGGAGCCGGCGAGCGGGACCACCGCGGCCGTCGGGCCCGTCGCGCGGGCCGGGGCCGGCACCCGGGCGGGACGGCGCGGCATCCGCGCACGCGGGTTCTCGGCGCCGAACTCCTCGCGCAGCACACGCGCCCAGACGCGCCGCGCGGCACGGAGGACCGCGGCCTCGTCCGGGGCCGTCGTGCGGGCCGCGAAGCGGAAGGACAGACGGGGTGCGAACTCGGCGGCGTCCAGGCCGGCCGCGATCGCGGAGCGCACATAGGCGACACCGTTGGCGAGGGTGAAGGCGATCTCCTGCGCGGGGAGGGCGCCCGCCTCGGCCATGCGGTGGCCCGAGACCACGATCGGGTTCCACCCGGGCATCTCGGCCCGGCAGTACGTGAAGACGTCCGCGGTCAGCCTGAGCGACGGCCCGGGCGGGAAGATGCACGCCCCGCGCGCGATGTACTCCGCCAGCACGTCGTTGCGGACGGCGCCGGTCAGGCGGCTCACGGCGACGCCCTGCTCCTCCGCCACCAGTTGGTACAGCAGCACGAGCAGGGCCGCCGGCGCGTCGATCGTCAGGGAGGTGGACACTGCGTCCAGCGGAACGCCGCTGAAGAGGACGCGCATGTCGTCGAGGGAGTCGACCGCCACGCCGGCCTTGCCGACCTCACCGCGGGCGCGCGGCGTGTCGGAGTCGTGCCCCCTGCGGGTGGGAAGGTCGAACGCGACCGACAGCCCTCTGACGCCCTGCCCGATCAGCTGCCGGTAGCGTTCGTTGGACGCCGTCGCCGTGCCGGAACCGGCGTACCGGCGCTCCGCCTGCCGCTCCGCCGTGTCCCGGCCGCCCGGCTCCTCCGGCCCGTGGACCGGCGGGACCCGTCGGTCCGGCTCCGCGCGTCGGCGGCTCCGAGGCATCACTCACTGTCCCTTCAGCCACGGGGCCGCGGGTGTTCGACGACAGCGGCGGCACCGGCCCGGTGCGCCGTCCCGAAGGTTTCCTCGGCGAGCAGGACGGCCCCCCGGAGCGAGGACCGTCCGCCGAGGGCGGCCGGCCGGACCTCGACCGGCGGGACACCGGGCCGGGCCAGTTCCCTCACCCGCTCGGCGACCGAGTCCACCAGTGCGGGCAGGCCCGCGGCGAAACCACCGCCCACGCGGACGACCTCGGGATGGGCCAGCTCGCAGATGCCGACCGCGGCACGGGCCAGGGCGGCGGCGGTCTCGTCCACCGCCGCCCTGGCCCACGGCTCGCGGGCAGCGAACGCCTCCACCAGTGCGGGGAAGTCGGTCTCCCGGCCGCGCAGTTCCGCGGCGCGGCGCAGGGTGGCCGGCCCGGAGGCGACCGCCTGCACACAGCCCCGGCGTCCGCAGTCGCATCTCGGTCCGTCGCGGTCGATCAGCAGGTGCCCGACCTCGCAGGACCCCCGGGCCGGCCCCGGCCACGACCGTCCCCCGACGACCAGACCGCCTCCGATGCCGGTGCCCACGCCGAGGTAGAGCAGGTTCGCGACGCCCGCTTCCCGGGCTTCGGCCAGCGCCGCGAGGTCGCCGTCGTCCGCGAACACCGACGGGGTGTCCGGGAACACCCGGCCGACGGCGGCCGTCAGGTCGAGACCGACCCAGCTCGGCCGTCCGGGCCAGGTGAGCACCGTACCGTCCGTGCCGCAGACCGCCGGCACGGCCAGTCCGACGCCCCGGAGCGGTGCCGGGTCGTTCCGCAGCAGCGCCCGGACCCGTTCGGCGATCAGGTCCATGTCCGCCGCGGCATCGCTGTCCGCGGGCCACCGGAACGTGTCCTCCAGCGCGCCCGCGCCGTCCACGCGGCCCTCGACGCGCAGGGCGACCTTCGTCCCGCCGATGTCGATACCGAGGTAACTGATGCCGCCTCCTCTCCTCGGGTCAGCTGCCCACGCTCTGACCGTGGTGGAACACGTTGCCCGGGTCGTACGACGTCTTCACCCGCAGCAGTCTGGCGTAGTTGTCGCCGTAGTACGCCCGCTTCCAATCGGAGAGACGGGGGTCGGGGAAGTTGATGTACGCCTCCCCCGTCGACGCCGGTTCGATGATGCGCGATCCCCGGTCCACCCAGTCGACCATGGCGGCCTCGTCGTCCGCGGGCGGCGTCGCCGACGACGTCATCGCGGCGAAGCCGGTCATGAACTGGGCGGTGCGGTGCCAGTACGCGGTCTCGGTCCGGCTCGTCTCGTTCGCCCGGCCGCCGGTCGCGGTGAAGCTGAGCAGGCGGGTCTGCCCGGCGTACCGTTCCCGGTCGTAGAAGGCCAGTGCGTCCGCCAGGACCGATCCGGTCACCGGACGGTCGTAGATCCGGGTGCGTTCGCGCAGCACGCCGTTGCGGGGCAGTGCGGCGTCCGGGTTCTGGCCCACGAGGTGGCACTCACGGGTGGTCAGCTCTCCGCAGCCGTACACCCGGCGCATCACGTCGCCGTAGGAGAGTTCCGCGACCTCCTTGGTGACCGGCGCGGTGCCGGCCTCGGCGGCCATGGCGTTCAGCTCGTTCTCCAGTGCGCTCCGCTGCCCCCAGTAGGCCCCGCTGATCGTGATCGTCGGGATGTTCCCCGAGGCGGCGTCGGGCAGGACCACCAGCAGGGCGGAACCGAGGTCGTACGGGCCGGCGACGCTCCACTCCTGCCACGCCTCCAGCACCTCCTGGGCCTTGTCCCAGGGCCACTCGGTGTGGAAGAAGACCCCGCGCGGCTGCTCGATGGGGCGGACCTCGAAGTCCAGGACGATGCCGAAGTTGCCGCCGCCGCCACCGCGCAGCGCCCAGAACAGCTCCGGCCGCTCGGTGGCCGAAGCGGTGACCAGCCGACCGTCGGCGAGCATGACCTTGGCCGACACGAGCCGGTCGGACGCGGTGCCGTACTTGCGTGTCTGGTGTCCGACACCGCCGCCGGAGACGAACCCGCCGGGGCACACCGTCGGGCAGGTCCCGGTCACGATCTGACGGTCGTACGGTTCCAGTGCGGTGAGCGCGTCGATGGCCTTCACGGCGGGGCCGACGTGGACGCTCCGGCTCCCGACGCCGACGTGGTCGAAGGCCGACAGGTCGATGACCAGGCCCTCGCCCGTCGACCAGCCGGCGAGGTTGTGACCGCCGCTGCGGGTACGTACTTCCACTCCGTGCTGCTGTGCGAACAGCAGGCACGTGCGGACGTCCGCCACGGTCCGGCAGTAGGCGACGCCCGCGGGATTCACGGCGCTGAACTCGCCGAGGTAGACGGTCTTGGCGTTCTGGTAATTGCCGTCGGACGGGCGTACCAGCTCCCCGTCGAGCGCATTCTCCAGGGCATCCCAGTCATTCGGAGCCGTGGTGCCCGAAACAGCGCCGGCGAAAGCCGCTGACGATATGGCTCCGGTCGTGGCGGCTGCGGCCAGTCCGCTTGCGACCCTGAGAAGAGTTCTCCTGCTCGGCATACTATCCGTCCCTTCGGTAACCCCCCGAACCGTAAGGAGCGCGAAGCAGGGAAAGGAACCCCTATAAACCCCCTCAAGTGGCTTACCGATCGAAGCTTGCCGACTGCTCGGATACATGCGACGTTAGCCGCGGTGTGACGATTCCCGGAAGGACGCGCATGACTCTCTCTGCCATCGAAGCGAACGAATGGATACGCCGTTACCATCCCTCACCGGAAAGCCGGGCAGGTCTTGTCTGCTTCCCGCATGCCGGCGGCTCCGCTCCCTATTTCTCCCCGGTGTCCACCGCCCTCGCTCCGTCGTACGAGGTCACGGCCGTCCAGTACCCGGGCCGCCAGGAGCGCCGGCACACGCCCTGCATCGACGACATCGGCGAACTGGCCCGCCGCTCCCACGCCGCGCTGACGCGGGCCGGCGTCGTCGGGTCCGGGAGGCCGGTGGCCCTCTTCGGGCACAGCATGGGCGCCGTGGTGGCCTTCGAGGTGGCCCGGCTGATGGAACGGGAGGGGGGCGCCGGGCCGGTGGTGCTGTTCGCGTCCGGACGCCGTGCCCCGAGCCGCTTCCGGGAGGATCACGTCCATCTCCGCGACGACGCCGGCATCATCGAGGACATCCGCGCGCTGGGCGGCACCGACTCCCGCATCCTCCAGGACCGGGAACTGCTCGACCTGATCCTGCCCACCCTGCGCAGCGACTACCGCGCCGTCGAGCGGTACCGGCGGGGCACGGACGTCCGGATCGGTGCGCCGGTCACCGTCCTCGTCGGGGACAGCGATCCGCACACCACCCGTCAGGAGGCGCTCGCCTGGGGCGACCACACCTCGGGCGGCTGCGAGGTGCACACCTTCCCCGGCGGTCACTTCTACCTGGAGGACCAGCAGGCGGCGGTCCTGCGGACCATCACCGAGAACCTGGAACGCCTGCTGCCCTGACGGGCCGGGCGGCGGACGGACGGCGGCGGAGGCCGGGACGGTGTCCCGGCCTCCGCCGTGTGCGACCGGTGCGGCCGGATGCGGGCCGCGGGCCGGCGGGGCCGGTCAGCCGGTGACGAGGTCCGACTCGGAGGCGTCCGTCGGACCGCCGGCCGGCTGCCCGCGCTCCGGCTCCTTCTTCGCGAGCATGACGGCCCCGATGACCAGGGCCAGCAGCACGAACCCGGCGGCGAGCAGGAAGGCCGCGTGATAGCCACCGAGCAGCGCGTCCGGCTCGGCCTTGCCCGCGGCCGTGAGGTCGTCCGTGCGGGAGCTGACCACCGCGCTGAGCACCGCGAGGCCGATGGCGCCGCCGACCTGCTGGGTGGTGTTGAACAGGCCGGAGGCGATGCCCGACTCCTCGGGCGTGACGGAGGACATGCCGAGCCCCATCATCGCCGGGGCGGCCAGACCGAAGCCGGCGCCCATGAAGAGGCTGGCGGGCAGGAAGTCCACCACGTAGGTGCCGTCGACCCGGGCGAACGAGAGCATCACGAAGGCCGCGATGATGAGGACCAGGCCCGTGAACAGCATCGGGCGCTGCCCGAACTTGGTGATCAGCCGGGCGGACAGCCCCAGGGAGATACCCGCGATCACGACCGCGATCGGCACGAATCCGAGGCCCGCCTCCAGGGAGCTGTAGCCGAGCACGCGCTGGACGTACAGGGTGCCGAAGAAGAGCAGACCGAACATGCCCGCGATCATCATGAACTGCACGATGTTCGCCGCGGTCAGGCTGCGGGAGCGGAAGATGCCCAGCGGCAGCAGCGGCTGCGCGGCGGTGGCCTGGCGCACGACGAAGCCGACGAGCAGCAGGATCGACAGCAGGCCGAGGAGCAGCGTCTGGGCCGAGCCCCAGCCGGCCTGTTCGGCGTCGACGATCGTGTAGACCAGCAGTGTCATGCCCGCGGTGACCAGCACGGCGCCGAGGAAGTCGGTCCCCTTGCTCAGCCCCTGGCCCCGGTCGCGCTCGATCCGGCCGAGACCGACCAGGATGAGGACGGCACCGATCGGGGCGTTGATGAAGAAGATCCAGTGCCAGCTCAGCGTGTCGGTGAGCACACCGCCGAGCAGCGGTCCGACCGCGCCGCCGCCCGCCGAGGCGAAGCTGTAGGCGCCGATGGCCTGCGCCACCTTGCGCGGCTCGGAGAAGGTGGTCGCGACCATGCCGAGAATGCAGGCGGAGGCGACCGCGCCGCCGATGCCCTGGATGAACCGGAACAGGATCATCGTCGCCTCGCTGGACGCGAACCCGCACAGCAGCGAGGCGAGGCTGAACAGCCCGACACCCGTGAGGAAAACGACCTTACGGCCGATCAGGTCACCGAGTCGTCCCGCCAGGAGAAGCAGGCCGCCGAACGGAATGACATAGGCGTTGACGACCCAGACCAGATTCTCCGAGGAAAAGCCGATCCCCCGCTGTACCGCCGGAAGTGCCACGTTCACGATGTTCTGATCGAGCACGATCATCAACTGGCCGAGGCACAGAACGCTGATCGTCAGCCACGGCGATTTACTCTTTTGCAGGGCGGGCTGGCCCATCTCCGGTCGCCTCCATTAGTGCACCGTTTGTTACAGCAGCCATGATGCGTGCCCGTGGCGGGGAACGGAAGAAGGCACTTCTTTGTGCCACAGACACATCGGTGTGCCTTTCACGTCCGGCCCTTCGACAGCGCCGCCACGCGGTGGGCCACTTCCATCGCCTGGTCGGCGTTGAGCCGGGGATCGCAGAGACTCTCGTAGCGTCCGGTGAGGCCATGGGCAGTGATACCCCGGGTACCGCCGAGGCACTCGGTCACGTCGTCCCCGGTGAGTTCCAGGTGCACCCCGCCCGGGTGGGTGCCGAGCGCGTGGTGCACCGCGAAGAAGCCCTCGATCTCGTCGGCGATGTCGTCCAGGTGCCGGGTCTTGTAGCCGATCGCCGACTCACGGGTGTTGCCGTGCATGGGATCGCACTGCCAGACGACCTGGCGGCCGGTCGCGGCGACCCGTTCGACGAGGGGCGGGAGCACGTCCCGGACCCGGGTGCTGCCCATCCGGCTGATCAGGGTGAGCCGTCCGGGTTCGCCGTCCGGGTCGAGCCGCTCGACGTACTCGGCGACCTGGTCGGGCCGGGTACCCGGGCCGATCTTCACGCCCACCGGATTGGCGAGCAGCGCGGCGAACGCGAGGTGCGCGCCGTCGGGCCGGCGGGTGCGCTCGCCGATCCACAGGAAGTGCGCCGAGCCCGCGTACGGCCGGCCGGGCTCGTCCGGGTCCGTCACCAGCAGGGCGCGCTCATAGTCGAGGAGCAGGGCCTCGTGGCTCGTGTAGATGTCGGCGGGGTGCCCCGAGCGCAGCATGCCGAGGGTGGCGCGGGCGTTGCGGTAGCCCTCGATCATCCGCACGGGGTCGGGGACGCGCGACCCCGCGTCGGGGGCCGCCGCGTTGACGATGTCGCCGCGGTAGACGGGCAGCCCCAGACCGTCGACGGGCCGGGAACGCGGCTTGGCGTACTGACCGGCCAGCCGGCCGACCGTGATCACGGGCAGCCCCGCCTCGTCCGCCAGGACCGCGGCCATCCGCCCCAGGGTGGCGACGGTGCCCCGGACGTGTTCCGGGGTGTTCCCGGCGAAGGTCTCGGCGCAGTCCCCTCCCTGGAGCAGGAAGGCCTCGCCCCGGGCGACCTGCGCCAGGTCCCCGCGCAGCCTCCGGACCTGGTCCGGAGTGACGAGCGGGGGCAGCGTCGCCAGGAACGCGGAGACCGAGCGCACCTGCTCCGGGTCGGGCCACGGGGGCTGCTGCGCGGCCGGCCTGCCCAGGGCCTCGGAAATCCGGTCACGCATTTCTCGGGAAAGGCCGGATTGTTCCTCGGCCGCATTGTCCGTCTGAACAGTCGGATGCATAGGGTCATTGAAACGGCAGGGGCGAACCCCTAGCAGTACCCCTAACCACTCCCTCACTTTCTCCGGTACGGCTCCGGGGGCCTTCGTCAATTGCCCTCCGGTCACCGTGATCCCTAGGATCGGCGACGTCCAGGACCGGCCCCGCGAAGATCGAGGTGGATCGTTTTGGCGCGTCAATGGCTGTTCGTGCGCCTGTATGGCGCCGCAGGGGCGGCCACGTCCCTGCCCCCCGTACTGCCGCGCCTGGCGCGGTACCTCCGGTCGGCCGACCCCGGAGCCTGTTTCTTCTTCTCCCGCGCCGACGGCCCGGCGGGCCCGGCGGTCGACGCCTGGGTGGACTGCGACCCCCGGGCCCGTCCGGAGGTGGTGGAGTTGCTGCGCGCGCGGACCGGACCGCCGTGGCGGCTCGCCGTGCGGCAGGACGTCCGGCGCACCGCCGACCAGGCGCATGAGAGCGGCCGGGACGTGACGGACGAACTCGCGGCGGTGTCCACCGCGTTCGCCCTGGCGGTGCTGCCGGAGGGCGCGCCGGACCCGGAGGAGGCGTTCCGGCTGGGCGTGACCCACCTGCGGGACCTCGTCGGGCTGCTCCCCGAGGACGCCGGGCCGGGGTTCCTCTTCCAGTGCTGGCAGCTCTGGAGCGCGGCACTCCCGCCGAGGCGGCGGGAGGAACTGGCCGTGGAGGCGGACGTGCGGGCGGCCACGGTGCCGCACCCTCGGTCGGAAGCCCGGCATGCCTACCTGGAGGGCACGCGGCAGGTCCTGCGGCGGGGTCCGGCCGGCGGCCTGCCGGAGCCGTACCTGCTCCTGCACCACGCGGGCGCCACGCACGACCGGCTCGGCATACCTCCCGCCTGGGGTGCCGCGGCGGCGCTCACCGTACGCAACGAGCTGACCGAACGGCCCGCACGGCTGCCGGCCACCGCGTCCGGGGGCCGGATATGAGCGCCCCGGCGACGCGCGAGGCGGGCTCCCGTGTCCGGGTGGAGTTGCGGGAGCGCTCCTACGACGTGCACATCGGCGCCGGCACCCGGCACCTGCTGGCCGAGTGCGTGGCCGGAGTCGGCGCCTCGCGTGCCGTGGTCGTCTCCGCGCGCCCGGCTGAGTGGGTGCCGGACCCGGGGGTGCCCCACCGTGTGATCGAGGCGCGGGACGGGGAGCAGAGCAAGACGCTGGAGACCGTGGGGAACCTGTGCCGCCAGTTCGCCGACGCCGGGCTCAGCCGGGGCGACGTGGTCGTCTCCTGCGGCGGCGGGACCACCACCGACACCGTCGGCCTGGCCGCCGCGCTCTACCACCGGGGTGTTCCGGTCATCCATCTGCCGACCTCGCTGCTCGCCCAGGTGGACGCCAGCACCGGGGGCAAGACGGCCGTCAACCTGCCCGAGGGGAAGAACCTCGTCGGCGCGTACTGGCAGCCCAGCGCCGTCCTGTGCGACACCGACTACCTGCGCACCCTGCCCGAGCGGGAGTGGCTCAACGGCTACGGCGAGATCGCCCGCTGCCACTTCATCGGCGCCGGCGACCTGCGTCGGCTCTCCACGGTCGAGCAGATCACGGCGAGCGTGCGGCGCAAGGCGGAGATCGTCTCCTGCGACGAACGGGACACCGGCCTGCGGCACTTGCTCAACTACGGCCACACGCTCGGGCACGCCCTCGAAGTGGAGACGGGCTTCCGGCTGCGGCACGGTGAGGCGGTGGCCGTCGGCACGGTGTTCGCGGGCCGGCTCGCCGGGGCGCTCGGCCGCATCGGCCCGGAGCGGATCGAGGACCACCTCGCCGTCGTACGGCACTACGGGCTGCCCTGGCGGCTGCCCGCGGGCGTCGACGACGAGGCGCTGGTCCGCCTGATGAAGCTGGACAAGAAGGCGCTCGGGGGCCTGGCCTTCGTCCTCGACGGGCCGGCCGGCGCGGAGCTGGTCCCCGGCGTTCCGGAGGCCGTGGTGAAGGAGTGCCTGGCGGGGATGGACCGCGACTGAGACGGGGCCCGGGGGCGGCCGGGTGCCGGGGCGTGACGCCCCGGCACCCGGCCGCCCTCGGGCGTCACTCGGGGACGAGGTGCAGCAGTGCCTTCGCCGCCAGGCGGTACCCGTACGCCCCGAGACCGACCACGACTCCCCCGGCGAGCGGTGCGATGACCGACTCGTGCCGGAACGACTCGCGCGCCCAGACGTTGGAGAGGTGCACCTCGATCCAGGGGCGTGGGTAGGCGGCCAACGCGTCGCGCAGGCTCCAGCCGGCGATCATCAGGGCGCCCGGGTTGACGATCGCGCCGACGGTGTCGGGGTGGTCGTTGACCGCCCGGACGAGGGTGCCCTCCGAGTCGTCCTGGACGCTGGAGACCGTCCAGCCCCGGTCCGCGACCTCCTCCGCCACGGCCTTCTCGATGTCGGCCAGAGTGTCGGTCCCGTAGATCTCCGGCTCACGGCGGCCGAGGATGCCGAGATTGGGGCCGTTGAGCAGCAGCAGCCGGCTCATGACACCACCTTTTCAATCGACGATGCTCACCCCATTTCTAGCCCCAGATATACCGGGCGCGAAACCGTGGAAAAACGGACTGGACACAGGGGGGTTGTAGGGGGTGGGCCACCGAGTTCACGTCAGGTATTTTCGACAAGCGCGCGGTCGACCACTCCCGCCGCTTCCCGAGAGGCATATCCCTCCGTCGAAGAACTTCTCCAGTGAGTAAAGGACAGGGACCGTGAGCATTTCCCGAGACGTTCCGGAATTCCCGGCTTGGCCGCAGTTCGACGACGCCGAGCGCGTCAATCTCCTCCGCGCCCTGGAGCAGGGCCAGTGGTGGCGCATGGGGGGCAGCGAAGTCACCGAGTTCGAGCGCGAGTTCGCCGAGTATCACGGCGCCGAGCACGCGCTGGCGGTGACCAACGGCACCCATGCCCTCGAACTCGCGCTCCAGGTGCTGGGGGTGGGTCCGGGCACCGAGGTGATCGTGCCGGCGTTCACCTTCATCTCGTCGTCCCAGGCCGCGCAGCGTCTCGGCGCCGTCGCCGTGCCGGTCGACATCGACCCCGGCACCTTCTGCATCGACCCCGCCGCCGTCGAGCGCGCGATCGGGCCGAGGACGGCCGCCATCATGCCGGTGCACATGGCCGGGCACATCGCCGACATGGACGCCCTGGAGAAGCTGTCCGCCGACAGCGGCGTGCCGCTGATCCAGGACGCGGCCCACGCGCACGGCGCCCGCTGGCAGGGCCGCCGGGTCGGTGAGTTCCCGTCGGTCGCCGCGTTCAGCTTCCAGAACGGCAAGCTGATGACCGCCGGAGAGGGCGGCGCCGTGCTGTTCCCGGAGGGCGAGCAGTACGAGCAGGCGTTCCTGCGGCACAGCTGCGGGCGGCCGCCGGCCGACCGCGGCTACTTCCACCAGACGTCGGGCTCCAACTTCCGCATGAACGAGCTCTCGGCCGCGGTGCTCCGCGCCCAGCTGGGTCGTCTCGACGGTCAGATCAGCCTGCGCGAGGAGCGCGCGCCGCTGCTCACCCGGCTCCTCGACCAGATCGACGGCGTGACGGCGCAGAGCCGCGACGAGCGGTGCGACCGCAACCCGCACTACATGATGATGTTCCGGCTCCCCGGCATCACCGAGGAGCGCCGCAACGCCCTGGTCGACAAGCTGATCGCGCGGGGCGTGCCCGCCTTCGCCGCGTTCCGGGCGATCTACCGCTGCCCCGGCTTCTGGGAGACCGGCGCCCCGGAGCTGTCCGTGGACGAACTCGCCGCCCGGTGCCCCACCACCGAGGCCGTGCACCAGGACACCATCTGGCTGCACCACCGCACGCTGCTGGGCACCGAGGAGCAGATGCACCGGATCGCCGACGTCGTCGCCGACACCCTGGCCACGGCATGAGCCGGCGTACCGGCGAAGGGCCGCTGCGCGTCGCGGTCGTGGGAGCCGGCTGGGCCGCGCGCTCCATCTGGCTGCCGCGGCTCACCGCGCACCCCGCGTACCGCGTCGTCGCGGTCGTGGACCCCGACCCGGAGGCGCGCGAGGCCGCGAGCCGGGACGCCTTCCCGGCGCTGGCGTCCGTGCGGGACCTCGCGCCGGACACGGTGGACCTCGTCGTCGTCGCGGTCCCCAACCACCTGCACGCCGCCGTCGCCGAGACGGTCCTCGGCGCCGGTGTCCCGGTGTTCGTGGAGAAGCCGGTGTGCCTGTCGTCGGCGGAGGCCGACCGGCTGGCGGCCGCCGAGTCGGCCGGCGGCGCGGTGCTGCTGGCCGGGAGCGCGGCCCGGTACCGCACCGACGTGCGCACCCTGCTGGAGCTGGCGGAGTCGGTGGGCACCGTCCGGCACGTCTCGCTGGGCTGGGTCCGGGCGCGGGGCGTCCCGAGCGGCGCCGGCTGGTTCACGCAGGCGCGGCTGTCCGGCGGCGGCGCACTGATGGACCTGGGCTGGCACTTGCTGGACGTGGCCGGGCCGCTGCTGGGCAACGCCAAGTTCCGGCACGTCCTCGGGGCGGTGTCGGACGACTTCCTCACCGACGGCGCCGCGCGCGCCGGATGGCGCGAGGACGGCCCGACGGAGATCTCCGGTGACGTCGAGGACACCGCGCGCGGCTTCCTGGTGGCGCCCGACGGCCCCTCCGTGTCGGTCACGGCCTGCTGGGCCTCGCACCGGCCGGACGACGTCACCACCCTGGTCGTGGAGGGGAGCACGGGCACGCTGAGCCTGACCTGCACGTTCGGTTTCAGTCCCGCGCGCCAGGAGCACTCGGTGCTCACGCTGACCCGGCGCGGGCAGGAGACGGTCGTACCGGTCTCCGGGGAGCCGGTCGGCGCCGAGTACGACCGGCTGCTCGACGGCCTGCCGGCGCTGCTGGCGGACCCCGCCTCCCGCGGTCTCGCGGTCCGCGAGGCCGCCCGCAACGTCGACGCCATCGAGCGGCTCTACGACTCGGCGGCGTCGACGCGCCGGACGGCGCGGCCGGCGGCACCGGTGCCGCACCGGGACCGGCCGCTGCGGGCGGTGGTCTTCGACCTCGACGGCGTCGTGGTCGACAGTTTCGAGGTCATGCGGCAGGCGTTCACCCTTGCCTACCGTGAGGTGGTCGGCGACGGCGAGCCGCCGTTCGAGGAGTACAACCGGCACCTCGGGCGGTACTTCCCCGACATCATGCGGATCATGGACCTGCCGCTGGAGATGGAGGGGCCGTTCGTCCGGGAGAGCGCGCGCCTGGCCGACCGGGTCACGCTCTTCCCCGGGGTCCACGACCTGCTGCGGCTGCTGCGCCACCATGGCGTGAAATGCGCGGTGGCGACGGGCAAGGCCGGCTGGCGGGCCAGGTCGCTGCTCGACCGTCTCGGCGTCCTGCCGCTGTTCGACCACGTCATCGGATCGGACGAGGTGGCCCGGCCCAAGCCGGCCCCCGACATCGTGCTGCGCGCCCTCGACCTGCTCCGGGTCGACCCCGAGGAGGCGATCATGGTCGGTGACGCGGTGACGGACCTGGCGGCGGCCAGGGACGCGGGCGTGGCGGCGGCTGCCGCGCTGTGGGGCGAGACGGACGAGCGGTCGCTGCTCGCCGCCGCGCCCGAGCACACCCTGCGCAAACCGGCCGATCTCGCCGAGTTGTGCCTGCCCGCCGAGGCCGCCCTGGCCTGATCCGACCGGACCCGGCCGGACCTCCGGCCGGGTCCGCGGACGCTCCGCTCCTCCTTGTGCAGCGCCGTCGTTCTCTCGCCCCGGGCGCGTGCGGTCCCCGATGATTTTGAGCCAGTTGGCCGTGGACCGACAAGAAAACGCGCTTGCGGTTTATTCTCCCTGAGGGTGTTCGTTGTCACGTACAGTCGCATCGGCGGGACTGACAGCCAGCTTCAACCGAGTGGGGGACCGGTGATATGAGAGCCAATGAGGAGTGTCCGTCACCAACTCCCGACGGACAGGGTGCTCGATGAGGTTCTCCATACTCGGGCCGCTGAACATAACCGACAAGGGACGTCCCGTTCCTCTGGGGAGCGTCACCCAGCGGGCCCTGCTCGGTTATCTCCTGTTGCACGCGAATACCGTGGTGGCGACCAGCAGACTCCTGCAGGCCCTGTGGCGTGAGGAACCGCCGCCCACCGCGAGGAAGATCGTCCAGAACGCGATCTCCGGCCTGCGCCGCACCCTGGCCGAACCCGACGGCGACCGCTCCAAGCTCCTGGTCACCCATGCGCCCGGCTACGTGCTGCGCGCGGACCCGGCGACCATCGACAACTGCGAGTTCCAGGAACTGGCCAGGACCGGCCGGGCGGCACTGGCCGCCGGGCAGTGGGACGAGGCCGACCGCCACCTGCGCCAGGCGCTGGCTCTGTGGAAGGGCCCCGCGCTGGCCGACCTCGTGGAGGACGGCTACGACTGGCCGGAACTGACCGCCTTGCAGAACGCCCGGCACTCGGTGCTGGAGAACCGGATGGACGCGGCCCTCGCCGCGGGCCGTCACCTCGACGTCATCGGCGAACTGGAAGCCGTCGTCAGCACCGACCCCCTGCGCGAACGCCTGTGCCGGCAGCTCATGCTGGCGCTGTACCGCTCCGGTCGGCAGGCCGAGGCCCTGCGCGCCTTCCGCCGCACCCGCGCCGCCCTGGTCGAGCAGCTGGGTCTCGATCCCGGTCCGGAACTGCGCGAGCTGGAACGGGCGATCCTCGATCACGACCCCTCGCTGGTCAGCGGCGGAACGGCGATCCGCATGGCCTCACGGGGGACGACGGCTCCCCCGCCCCCCGGCGGCGCCGAGACCGCCGAGCCGTCCGCTCCGGCGGCAGCGCCCGGCACGCCGCCGGACACGGCCGCCGGTCCCGGACGGACGGCCGGCGGCTCCCCCGACCGTCCCGAGGACGAGCACAAGCGGGTGACGGCCGTCTTCGTCCGCGTCGACACCTCGGACTGCTCCGTCCCTCCCGAGGTGCTGGACCGTCTGCTCCAGCAGGTCCGCTCCACCGTGCGGCAGCAGACCTGCCTGTACGGGGGACGGAACCACGGCTCCATGGGTCCGGTCATCCTGTCCCTGTTCGGCACCGCGCAGACCCAGGAGGACGACGTGCTGCGGGCGGTCCGGATGGCGCTGGACGTCGCCGCGTACGCCGAGCAGGGGGTCCGGCTGCGGGTCGCCGTCTCCAGCGGGGACGCCCTGGTCCTGCGGGCGCCCGCGACCGAGGCGGACGACGAGCCCGTGGACGTCGCGGGCCGGTTCATGGAGACGGGACTCGGCCTGCTCCTGGAGGCCGCCCCCGGTGTCGTACGGGTCTGCGACACCACCCGGCAGGCCTGCGCGGAGCATTTCGGCTTCGCGACCACCGGCGCGAGGCCCGGTGGGCACGACGTGACCGTGGCGCTGCGGCCCGCGCTGGCGAGCCGGACCCATCTGCCGTTCGTCCAGCGGGACCGCGAACTGGAGCAGTTGCGCTGGTGGGTCGAGGAGGTCCGGCGCAGCAGGCGTCCGCACCTGGTGACCGTGCTCGGTGTGGCGGGCATCGGCAAGAGCCGGCTCATGCACGAGCTGCGCCGGGACGTCACCGGGCGGCCCGGGATGGGCTGCCTGGTGGGCTGCAACCGGGCGCTGGGGCCCAAGGAGCCGTACACCGCGCTGGCCGGCGTGGTGCGCGCCTACCTCGGTACGAAGGACGACGACCCGGCGCCGGAGCAGAACGGCAGGCTCGACGCCGCGGTGACCGACCTCGTGGGCACCGGACCGATCTCGGCCCAGCTGGCCGACGCGTTGCGCCCCTTGCTCTGCGCGGCCACCGGGGACGAACCCGGCCGGCACGCGCTGGCCGACCCGGAGCGTCGGCAGGCGGTGTTCACCGCGTGGCGCAGGTTCGTCGAGGAACTGGCGGTGCGCGAGCCGCTGCTGATCATCCTGGAGGACCTCCACCGGACCGACGACGCGCTGCTGGAGTTCGTCGGCGACCTCACCGAGAACGTCGGCAGCCTCCCCCTGCTCGTCGTCGTCACGGCCCGGCCCGAGCTGGTCAACCGCTCGCCGTACTGGGCCAGCGGGCGGCGCAACGCCACCACGATGAGCCTGGAACCGCTCTCCCGCACGGGCATCGAGGCCCTGCTGAGCAGCGTGGCCCGCCCCGGATCGGGCGCGCACGGGGCCGAGTCGTACGCCACCTTGACGGAGCAGTCCGGCGGCAACCCGCTGTTCGCGCTGGAGTACGCCCGCATGCTGGACGGCGCGGCGGACGACGATCCACCGCGGCCGGCGTGTGTCCGTCCGCGGCGCTCCGGGGCCGAGCCGCCGGTGCCGCCCCGGGTGCACGGCATCATCTCGGCGCGGCTCGACACCCTGCCGGCTGCGGAGAAGTCACTGCTCTACGACGCGTCCCTGTTCGGCAGCCCCTTCTACGAGCTGGAGCTGGCCGCGCTCAGCGACCGGGACCCCGAGGAGATCCAGGAGTGCCTCAGGTCCTTGGAGCGGCGCGAGTTCCTCCAGCGCTGCCGGCTGGGGCCGGAACTCGGCTCCGTCGAGTACGACTTCGTCCACAAGCTCGTCGGCGCGGTCGCGTACTCGCGCATGTCCCACGCCCGGCGGGCGGAGAAGCACCGCAGGGCCGCGCAGTGGCTGGCGGATCACTCCAACCGGCCGCTGACGCTGCTGGTCCACCACTGCCGGCAGGCGGTGGGCCACACCCGCGACGCGAACCTGTCCGTCGAGGACATCTCCGCGCACGTCTGCGACATCCTGATCGGCGCGGGGCAGCAGGCGAAGCGGCGGCGGGTGCCCGGGGCCGCCCGGTACTGCTACCGCTCGGCGCTGGAGTTCTGCGCCACGGGTGACCCGCGGTGGGAGGTGTTGCGGCGCCGGCTGTACGAGGACGCGAAGTCTCCGGTCTGACACGCGGTCACCCCGGTGACACGGCGGCGGCCAGGGCGGAACGGGCCACCGCGTCGGTGAGGCGTGAGGAGACCGGGTCGGCGCCGGGGCGGGTGAAGTTCCCGCCGGCGAGGGCGGTGGTGAAGGGGCCCAGCGCGAACCGCCGCGGGTGCCTTCGGCCCGCCGCGTCCAGCACGGCGCCGTCCCGGCCGTCCACCGCGGCCAGCCCCGTGCGGTGGCGGAACCCGTCCTCCGCGCCGCCGCTCTCCCACAGTCCGCCGCGCGCGTACAGGGACCGGAGCAGCGGGTCCCTGCTGGCGGGCAGGGCACCGACGGGCAGCCGGGCCTCGACCAGTGCCCCGGCGGTCACCGGATCGCCCGGCACGGCGGGGCTGCCCGCCTCGAACCGGCCGGCGGCGGCGCGCACCCACATGTCCGGTCCGACGAACCGCACCACACCGGCCTCGGCCAGGGCGATCAGCTCGCGGATCCGGCCCGGCGGCGGGCCGCTGGCCAGGTGGTTGAAGAAGCCCGCCCACCATCCGTCCACGTCGGCCGCGCGCGAGCGGAGCGAGAACCGGCCGCCGTCCAGCAGGGCGGGAAGCCGGCCGAACACCGACAGCAGCCCGTGGACGGCGCCCAGGTGCGCGCTGTGCCGGGGGTCGGACCGGCGCTCCAGGGCGGTGCGCAGATACCCGCCGACGCCTCGTCGCAGAGCGGCCCGGTCGGGGAACGCCACCTCGCCGAGGGGACGGTCCAGGGCGGCGAGGTCCAGGACGTCGGCGGGGTCCACGACCGTGCGCCGCAGCAGGTCACGCAGCTCACGGCTGTCCCAGGCGGCCGCTGCGTACTGTTCCGCGAACGCGTCGAGACCGCACCGCACCCGGTCGGGGTGGGCGGTGAACAGTTCGTGGTAGTAACCCCATCCGATCTCCTTGGCCGCGTGCGGCCACACGTCGCGGAAGAACTCCAGTCGCCCGGGTGTCTCGCGCAGGACGCGCTCCGGATCGAAGAACCCGGGCGGAGGGGGCGGGGAGGACAGCGCGTAGGCCGGCTTGGGCGGGAACGGCACTCCGCGCCGGGAACCGGCGTACAGCACCGGCTCCTCGCCGCTCGGCAGGTACCGCAGGCCGTCCGGTCCGTCCTCGGTGTACCGGCCCCCGCGTCCCTCGGTGACCAGCACCATCAGGTCGACGAAGGCCAGGCCGAGTCCGCGTACGAGGACCCGGGCGCCGGGCCGCAGGACGGAGAGGTCCTGGTCGGCGGTGTAGCCCGGCGGGAGGTAGCACAGTCCGTGGCGCTCGGCGTGGGCGGCCATGGCCTCCTGATCGGGCGAGAGCTCCACCTCCTGGTGCCCGACGGCGAGCACCACGGCGTCGGCCTCCACGGCTCCTCCGCCCGCGAGCACGACCCGCTGGCGCCCGCCGTGGTCGCGCACGTCGACCGCCCGGTCGCGGTGGTGGTGGAACCGGGCGCCGGGGGGAAGGCCGGCCACCGCCCGTTCGAACACCCAGGTCAGATAGTGGCTCTGGAGCCGGCGGGTGGGGTACGAGGTCTCGGACAGGTTCTCCAGTTCCCGGGCCACGCCGGGGTCGTCGACGCCCTTCCCCCGCTGCCGGGCCCAGTCGTGCAGCGAGGGCCCGGACCGGATCGGCCCGGCGCAGGTCACACCGGCGTCGGTGAACATGGTGACGTGCGCGGCCATCGTGTTGAGCATCAGCAGGGGTGACTGGTCGTGCCGCCAGACCCGTCCCGGGCCCGGCCGGCAGGGGTCGATCAGGTGCACGTCCAGGGGCCGGTCGCCGAGCAGTTCGGCGGCGTTGGCGCCCAGCCGCTCCAGTACCGAGACGCCGCTCGGTCCGGCACCGACGATCACCACCGTCACCGGCGTCACAGCGCCTTCTCGAAGCAGAGCGCGGGCCTGCCGTCGGCGGGCGCCGGACGGCAGGGCACCCGGCGGTAGCCGACGGAGCCGTACAGTCCGCTCGCCTCCGGCTGCCGGGGACCGGTCGTCAGGTACAGCCTGTGGTATCCCAGCCGCCGCGCGGCCTGCTCGATCTCGGCGAGGACGCGGCTGGCCAGCCCGAGCCGGCGGCGGCGCGGGTGGGTCCAGATCCGTTTCAGCTCCGCGGTCTCGGCGTCATGGCGGCGGAAGCCGCCGCCGGCCACGGTCTCGCCGTCGAGGGTGAGGACCAGGAAGCCGCCGTGGGGCGGGGCGAACTCGTCCCGTGCGGAGCGGCTCATCTCGTCGTGGGCCGAGGGTCCGTAGCGGGCCACGTACTCCTCGGTCAGGCCCAGGTGCAACGGCGCGACCCGGGGGTCGTCGGCCGGCACCCGGTGCACCTCGATCCGCGCCGCGTCCCACGTCGGTTCCATGCGCCCCAGTCGACCAATCCGGGCTGCTCCGGTCAACCGCGTATGAGCCCTCGGTAACCGGCCAGTGGGCGCGCCCACCGCCCGGTAACTCCGGGCGAACTGCCCGTCTGCGGCCGTTGAAACGTGATCGCCGTCCTCTTTAGGTTCGAGCACGACCGGGTCGGACCACGCCATGTCGCAACGGGGAAGTACTGATGACATCTGCGTCCTTTCACGCCACCGGCGATGTGGTGGACACATCGGGCCGACGCGGCGCCCACGAGCTGCTGGCCCTGCGCCGGGTCCCCGCGCCCAGACCCGGCCGCTGGCTCGCCAGCGCGTTCCTGCTCGTGCTCCTCGCGCAGTTCCTGCACGGGCTGGTGACCAACCCGGGGTGGGAATGGCCGGTGTTCCGGGAGTTCTTCGTCGAGGGCAGCATCATGCGGGCGCTCGGCCTGACGCTGGAACTCACCGCGTACGGCACCGCGTTGGGCTTCTCGCTGGGACTCGTCATCGCGCTGATGCGCCTGTCCGGCAGCTGGCTGCCGGCCTCGGTGGGCTGGCTGTACGTGTGGGTGTTCCGTTCGGTCCCGCTCATCGTCCAGCTGCTGTTCTGGTTCAATCTCGCCTACCTGTACGACCGGTTGTCGTTCGGCGTGCCGTTCGGGCCGGAGCTCGTCTCCGTGCCGACCATGCGCCTGGTCGGGCCCATGGGCGCGGCCGTGCTCGGACTGGCGCTCCATCAGGCGGCGTACGCGGCGGAGATCATCCGTTCCGGCATCATCTCGGTCGACCGCGGCCAGGTGCTGGCGGCGGCCGCCCTGGGCATCCCCCGCCGGCGCCAGCTCTCCCGGATCGTGCTGCCCCAGGCGATGCGGTCCATCCTGCCGAATGCCTTCAACGAGTTGATATCGCTCCTCAAGGGCACGTCGATCGTGTCCGTGATGGCCTTGGGCGACCTCTTCTACCAGACGCAGGTGATCTACGGCCGCAACGGCCGCGTGGTCGCCCTCGTCATGGTCGCCACGATCTGGTACGTGATCCTCACCGGGCTGCTCTCCGTCCTCCAGTACTACGTGGAGCGGCGGTTCGCGCGCGGCGGGTCCCGGGCCCTTCCCCCCACACCGCGGCAACGGCTGCGCGCGGCGCTCTCCGGTACGGGGAAGGCGGCGCGGTGAACACCCCGATGGTCGAGATCGTCGACGTGCACAAGAGCTACGGCGCCACCAGCGTGCTCAAGGGTGTCGATCTGGTGGTGAACCCGGGAGAGGTCACGGTACTGATCGGCCCGTCGGGCGCCGGCAAGTCGACCCTGCTGCGGATGATCAACCACCTGGAGAAGGCCGACCGCGGCCTGGTCCTGGTCGCCGGGGAGCTGATCGGGTACCGGCGGGCGGGCAAGCACCTGCGCGAGCTGCGGGAGAGGGAGGTCCTGCGGCAGCGGACCGGCATCGGGTTCGTCTTCCAGGACTTCAACCTGTTCGCCAATCTCACCGTCCTCGACAACGTCGCCGAGGCGCCCCGGTCCGCGCAGGGCCGTCCCGCCAAGGAGGTGTACCCGCTCGCCCGCGAACTCCTGGAGCGGGTCGGGCTCGCGGACAAGGCCGACGCCCATCCGCGTCAACTCTCCGGCGGCCAGCAGCAGCGCGTCGCGATCGCGCGCGCCCTGGCCCTGGAACCGAAGCTGCTGCTGTTCGACGAGCCGACCTCGGCACTCGACCCCGAGCTGGTCGGCGAGGTCCTGGACGTCATGAAGTCGCTGGCCGCCACCGGCACGACCATGATCGTGGTGACCCATGAGATGGGCTTCGCCCGGGAGGTCGCCGACCAGGTGGTCTTCATGGCCGACGGCCGGGTCGTGGAGCAGGGGCCGCCGCAGCAACTGCTCAGGACTCCGGCACACGAGCGCACCCGCGCGTTCCTCAACAAGATCCTTTGATCCCACACGGAGACAACCAATGCGTCGATTCCTGGCGGGTGGCTGGGTGTTCCTGCTCCTGCTGACCGGGTGCGCCGACGGCAAGGAGCCGACGGCCGCCACGAGTTCCGGCCTCAATCTCACCCCGCAGCAGAAGCGGCTCACCGCCACCGAGGTCGACGAGGTCGCCGCGCTGGTGCCCGAGCGCGTGCGCCGGGCCGGTGTCCTGCACATCGGCGGCACGATCGACAACACACCACCGCTGAGCTGCTACGCGACCGACAACAAGACTCCCATCGGGTTCGAACTGGACATCGCCGTCCTGGTCGCGGGGGTGATGGGTCTGAAGCCGGACCGTGAGATCACCTCATGGGAGAACATGTTCCTGGGCGTGGACAGCGGGAAGTACGACGTGGCGTTCTCCAACATCTCGGTCACCGAGGAGCGGATGAAGACGTACGACTTCGCCAGCTACCGCCGTGACCGCCTCGGTTTCGAGGCGCGGGAGGGCAGCGACCTGAAGGTCGACGAGCCGGCCGATCTGGCGGGCAAGAGCGTCGCGCTGGCCTCCGGGTCGACCCAGGAGAAGATCATGCTGGAGTGGAGCGCCGAGAACCGCGAGGCCGGGCGCCCCGCGATCGACATCCAGTACTACCAGAAGGCGTCCGACTACTACCTGGCGCTCCAGTCGGGACGGGTGGACGTCTACGTCGGTCCCAGTTCCAGTGTCGTCTACCACGCCGAGACCACCGGCCAGACGGAGCTGGTCGGTGTGGTGGACAGCGTGACGGACACCATCGACAGCCAGGTCGGCGCCATGAGCCGCAAGAACGACGGAACGGCGAAGGCGGTCGCGGCGGCCGTGAACGAGCTGATCCGTGACGGCAAGTACCAGAAGGTGCTGGACCGCTGGGGCCTGGGCGACCAGAAGATCAGCGAGTCGCTGGTCAATCCGTCGGTCGGGGAGGGCGCCTGATGCGGACCCCGTTGTACCTCGGGGCCGCGCTCGACGGTCTCGGCGCCCACCCGGCCGCCTGGCGGCTGACCGGCACGCCTCCCGAGGCGCTGTTCGACCCGGAACGCGTCGTGGCGCTCGCGCGCCTCGCCGAGCAGGGCGGACTGGACCTGGTCACCCTCGACGACCAGGTTCCCGCCACCCCGGAGCCGGGGCACGCCCACGGTTCCCTCGATGCCTGGCTGGCCCTCACCCTGGCGGCCTGCCGGACCTCGCGCATCGCCCTGTTCCCCACCGGTGTCGCCCGGGGCGAGCCGGCGGCGACGGCGGCCAGGGCGGTCACCCTGGACCGCATCGCCGGGGGCCGCGGCGGCTGGCGTCCCCGGGTGGCGCTCAGCGACGATGAACGGCGCCGGGCCACCGCCGACCCGGAACGCTACGCCGCCTTCACCGAGGAACGCTTCGCCCACGCCGAGGAGTTCGTCGCCTCGGTCGCCGCGTTCTGGGACAGCCGGCGGGAGGAGTCCGTGCTCAGTTCGCACGCCGTCGATCTGTCGGGAGACCATCTCGCGGTGTCCGGGCACGCCCGGGTGCCGACGCCGCCCTCCGGTCCGCCGATGACCGCGGTCCTGGCCCACTTCAGCACGCCTTTCCGGCTTGCCGCGCGCCATGCCGACCTCGTCTTCGTCACCCCGTTCAGCCGTGCCGACGTCGACGCCGTCCGCGAGGAACTGGACGGGCTGTGCGCGGCCCTCGGAAGGACACGGGCGCCGCTCGCCGTCCTCGCCGACCTCGACGTGGTGGTCGCGGGGACCGAGTCCGAAGCGGCCGAGCGCAGGGACCGCCTCGACCGCTGGATACCCTTCACCTCCGATTGCGCCACCTTCACCGGAACGCCGGAACAATTGGCGGACCTCATGGCGGAATGGCACAGAGACGGCGGGGTCGACGGTTTCCGGATTCGCCCGGCCGTGCTGTCCGACGACCTCACCGCGGTGGTGGAAACCGTGGTGCCGTGTCTGCGTAAACGGGGTCTGCTGGACGACGCGCCCCGTGTTCCACTGCGCGCCCGGCTCTTTGGCGCTTCAGTCTGATTCCGCGTTACCACGTTCACTCTGGGGGAGACGTCATGCTTTTACTGGAACGTGAGAAACACAAATCACTGCTGAAGTCGCTCGTCGGTGCATGTCTGGCCGGCCGGGGACAGGTGCTGCTGATCGAGGGCGTGGCGGCGAGCGGCAGGACGGCCCTGCTGCGCCAGGCCGTCGAGGACGCGGAGCGGGCGGGCCTGCTGGTCATGCGGGCCTCGTGCTCGCCGGTGGAGAAGGACCTGGCCGGCAGCGTCCTCAGCCAGCTCCTGCTCAGCATTCCGGCGCCGGGCGCCCTGGCCGATCAGGCGGTACCGGGCTACCACGAGTTCTGCCGGCAGATCCTGCGCCTGACGGCGCGGGCGCCGCTGGTCGTCGCGGTCGACGACATCCACCACGCCGACGCCGAGTCGGCACAGAGCCTGCTGTACCTGGCCCGCCGGCTGGGAGCGGCCCGGGTCCTGCTGGTGGTGACCTCCCAACGGGACGACGGACAGGCACCGCCCCTGTTCACCGCCGAACTGCCGTGCGAACCGGGGACCCACCGCCTGGAGGTGGAACCGCTGTCCGAGGACGGCACGGCCGCCCTGCTGGCGGACCGCCTCGGCCCGCGGCCCGACACGGCCCGGCTCGCGACCGAGTTCCACCGGATCAGCGGCGGCAACCTGCGGCTGCTCGACGCGCTGACCGAGGACGTCCGTCGCGGCGGCCGCAACGGCCGCGACCACGTCACCGCCCGGGGGTACGGCGCGGCCGTGGTCGGGCTGCTGCGCCGCGGGGAGCCGGCCGTGCTGCGCACCGCGCAGGCGCTGGCCGTCCTGGGCGGGCGCGGCACTCCGGAGCGGGTCGCCCGGCTCACCGGCCTCGACCAGGAGCACGAGACGGGCACCGGAACCCTGACCGGGTCCGCGTCGGTGGAGCGCGCGATCGCCACGATGACGGCGACGGGTCTCCTGCGGGACGGCCGGCTGCCACACCCGGCGGCCCGCGAGGCCGTCCTCTCCACCGTGACCGGCGCCGAACGCGCCACCCTCAACCAGCGCGCGGCACGGCTGCTGCACGGTCTCGGGGAACCGGCGTCGGCGGTGGCGTGCCACCTCGCGCAGGCACGCCGGCGGGTGGAGCCCTGGGCGGTGCCGGTGCTCGTCGAGGCCGCGGAACAGGAACTGCTCGCCGAACGGAACGAACGTGCCGCCCGCTATCTGGAGCTGGCACACGAAGCCTGCCCCGACCCGGCCGACCGCGCCGCCGTGCTGGCGAAGCTGACCGACGCGCGGTGGCGGGTCAGTCCGTCGGCCGCGGCCGGGCACCTGACGCCCCTGGTGGCCGCGGCGCGGACGGGAGACCTCGGTGACGACTGCCTGCCGGACCTCGTGCGGCAACTCCTGTGGCACGGCCGGCACACGGACGCCGCCGCGGTGCTCGGCCGGCTGCGCGAGGCGGCCGCCTCGGACGCCCCGCTGGCGCAGGAGGTCCGCCACCTCGACTCCTGGCTGGCCTTCTCCCACCCCCGGTTCGCGCACCGGCGGACCCAGCCGGCCGCCCGAGCCGCGTTCGGCGGCCCCCCGGCCGCCGGCCGCGCCCTGACGACACCGGCCGGCAACGACCCGTGGCTGGCGCTGGCCGGATCGCTCTGCGACCAACTGGTGAGCGGTGGCGGCGGCGACCGGGCGGCCGCACTGGAGCGGTCCCTGCGCAACCTCCGTTCCCGCGGCAACCCGGCGTGGGCGCACGAGACCGCGGCCCTGGCCCTGCTCGGCCTGCTCGACCTGGGCCGCTACGACCTGGTGCTGCAGCGGTGTGCCGCGCTGGGCGCGGCCGGCGGCGAGGACGAGGCACCGACCTGGCACGCCGTACTGGCGAGCCTGCGCGCGGAGGCGCTGCTGCGCCGCGGCGATCTGGAAGACGCGCTGCGGACGGCGCGGGAGGCCCTCACCCTGCTGCCGGCCCACGCCTGGGGGGTGGCCGTCGGGTTCCCGCTGGGCACCCTGATCACGGCGGCGGTGCGGTCGGGCGACACGGAGACGGCCGAACGGTACCTGGCGTTCTCCCCGCCCGAGGCGATGTCCCAGAGCCGTTTCGGCCTCTACTACCTGCACGCCCGCGGCACCTACCACCTCGCCGTCCAGCGGGCCTACGCCGCGCTCGCCGACTTTCTGGCCTGCGGTGATCTGGTCCCGGCCCTGGGGCTGGAGGCCGCGGCGCCGGTCCCCTGGCGCACCAGCGCCGCCGAGGCGTGGCTGCGGCTGGGCAACGACGACCGGGCGCGCCGCCTGGTCCGGGAGGAGCTGGCCTGCTCGGACGCCTCGGGCGGCGTCGGCAGTGCTCGGGGCCGGTCGCTGCGGATGCTCGCCGCGGTCAGCACTCCCGAGCGGCGACCGCAGTTGCTGCTGGAGGCCGTCGAGCTGTTCGAACAGTACGGGGAGCAGTACGAGCAGGCGCGGGGCCTGGCCGACCTCGGCTACGCCTACTCGGCCCTGGCCGACAACCGCCGGGCCAGGACGACGCTGCGCCGGGCCCGGTATCTCGCCACGTCCTGCGGGGCGGCGCCGCTGGGCGAGGAACTGCTCGCCTTCCAGGGGACCTCGGACACGTCGGTGTCCTGCGAGGACGACGGCAGCCGGCTGACGGAGGCGGAGCGACGCGTCGCGCACCTGGCCGTGCTCGGCTACACCAACCGGGAGATCGCGGCGAAGCTCTACATCACGGCCAGCACCGTGGAGCAGCACCTGACCAGGATCTACCGGAAACTCGACATCAAGCGCCGCCGGGATCTCCCGGCCGACCTGGGCACCACCACCCTGCACGGGCGTCAGCGGCACGCTCAGCGGCCGTCGACCAAGCGCTCGGCGTCGTAGGCGTGCCGCGCGGCGGAGATCTCTTCGCGGTGCCGGGTGGCCCAGTCGGTGAGCGAGAGGAGTGACTGATGCAGTTCCTGCGCCATGTCGGTGAGCCGGTACTCGACCCGGGGCGGGACGGTGGCGTACACCGTGCGGGTGAGCAGGCCGTCCCGCTCCAGGTTCCGCAGGGTGAGCGTGAGCATCCGCCTGCTGATGCCCTCGATCGACCGCTCCAGCTCCGTGAACCGCACCGGGCCGCGGGCCGCGGCGACGATGATCAGGATGCTCCACTTGCCGGCCACGCGGTCCAGCACCTCGCGCACCGGACATGCCTCGCCGACGATCTCGTGCGGCGCTTCCGTCTTCACCTGCGGCATGGGACAGCTCCTTCCCCCACCTCCCATGGTGCCAGCCCGGTGTCCCCTGTTACAACCGCGTGCCCGACGGGAGGCCGGAAGTGACCGGAACCCCTCTGTCGGGCACGACGCGGCTGTACGCGGTCCTGGGCGACCCGGTGACCCAGGTCCGGGCGCCGGAGCTGGTCAACCCGGTCCTCGCCGCCCTCGGCGTCGACGCCGTGGTGGTGCCCGTGCACGCCCCGGCGGAGCATCTCGCCGCCGTCGTGGGCGGCCTGGTCCGGGCGGGCAACGTCGACGGGCTGCTGGTCACGGTTCCCCACAAGGCCGCCGTGTGCGCCCTGGCGGACGAGCTGGGGCCGGCCGCCGCGCTGAGCGGTACCGCCAACGCGATGCGGCGCGGTGCCGACGGCCGCTGGCTCGCCGACAACTTCGACGGGCTGGGCTTCGTCCGCGGGCTGGAGGCGGCCGGGCATCCCGTGCGGGGCAGACGGGTGGTCCTGGTCGGGGCGGGCGGGGCCGGGAGCGCCGTCGCGGTGGCCCTGCTGATGGCGGGCGCCGGGCCGGTCTGCGTACGGGACGTCGACGAAGGCCGGCTCGCCGGGCTGCTGGCGCGGCTCGGCTCCCGGTGGCCGCGGACCGTCCGTGCCGAGGCCCCGGGGGACCTGGCGGCGGCCGACCTCGTCGTCAATGCCACACCGCTCGGGATGCGGCCGGGGGACCCGCTGCCCTTCGACCCGGCCGCCGTCCGGGCGGACGCGGTGGTGGCTGACATCGTCATGAAGCCCCACGAGACCGCCCTGCTGCGGGCGGCGGCCGCCGCGGGCCGGCGGGTCCACCACGGTGTTCACATGCTGGAGCAGCAGGTGCCATGCTACCGGGAATTCTTCGGCTGGCCCTGAATTCGGTGCCGCCTTAGGGGTATTGCCTCCGTCCGGCCGTCAAGTCAGGGATGACATAGGGGGTTTGATAGGGGCTCCGCACTCCGGAATTCACGCGAGACTCGAAGTCGCGCTCACGCGCTTCTCGCCGTGCCTAGGAGTGATTACCGGATGCTGCGCACAGAACTGATTCGGCCCCTGCCCGAGACTCTGATCGAACACGCCGCCCGACTCGGCGGGAAAATCGCTTTCGCCGACGCCCGGCGTCAGGTCAGCTACGCCGAACTGGAGCTGCGGACCCGGTTCATCGCGGGACACCTGACCGGGCTGCGCGTGCATCCGGGCGACCGGGCGGCGCTCTACCTGGGCAACTGCGTGGAGATGGTCGAGAGTTACCTGGCCCTCACCCGGGCGAACGTGATCGGCGTCCCGCTCAATCCGCACTGCACCGACGCCGAGCTGGAGTTCTTCCTCTCCGACAGCGGCGCCCGCGTGGTGATCACCGACGCCACCCACGTCGAGCAGCTCCAGCGCGTGCTGGGAGACGCCGAGTACCCCCGGATCGTCGTCACCGGCGATCGCCGGGTCCCGGCCGGGACGGTGGCCTTCGAGGCCCTGGCGGGCGCGGAGCCGGAGACCGGTGCCCGGGACGACCTGGGCCTCGACGAGGTCGCCTGGATGCTCTACACGTCGGGGACCACCGGGAAGCCCAAGGGGGTGCTCTCGACCCAGCGCAACTGCCTGTGGTCGGTGGCCGCCTGCTACGTGCCGGTGCCCGAACTGACCGCCGACGACCGGGTGCTGTGGCCCCTCCCGCTGTTCCACAGCCTGTCGCACATCGCGTGCGTGCTGGCGGTCACCTCGGTCGGCGCCACCGCGCGGATCACCGACGGGTACTCGGCCGACGAGATCCTGTCCGTCCTGCGCGAGGAGTCGCCGACCTTCCTCGCCGGCGTGCCCACCATGTACCACTACCTGGTGCAGGCCGCGCAGCAGCAGGGGGTGCGGGCTCCGGACCTGCGGGTCGGCCTGGTCGGCGGGGCGGTGACCACCCGGTCGCTGCGCGCGTCCTTCCAGGAGACGTTCGGCGTCCCCCTGCTGGACGCCTACGGCAGCACGGAGACCTGTGGTTCGATCACCATCAACTGGCCCACGGGGGCTCGGGTCGAGGGGTCGAGCGGTCTGCCGGTGCCCGGACTCAACGTGCGCCTCGTCGACCCGGAGACCGGACGTGACGTGCCGGCCGACGAGGAGGGCGAGGTCTGGGTCAGCGGCCCCAATGTGATGGTCGGTTACCACAACCGGCCGGAGGAGACCGCGCAGGCGCTGCGCGACGGCTGGTACCGCACCGGTGACCTGGCCCGCCGTGACGAGGCCGGCTACTTCACCGTCACCGGCCGGATCAAGGACCTCATCATCCGGGGCGGCGAGAACATCCACCCGGGTGAGATCGAGGACGTGCTCCGGGGAGTGCCGGGCGTGGCGGACGTCGCCGTGGCCGGCAAGGCCCACGACATCCTGGGCGAGGTCCCCGTCGCCTTCCTGGTGCCGGGTCCGGAGGGGCTCGACACGGACGCGCTGTTCGCGGCCTGCCGCGAACGGCTCTCCTACTTCAAGGTGCCCGAGGAACTGTACGAGGTCACGCGCATTCCGCGTACCGGTTCCGGCAAGGTCACCCGGCGCCTGCTGCTGGACCGGCCCGCCCGGCTGCGGGCCGCCGGCAGCAGTTCCTACGAGCACCTGTTCCGGGCCGACTGGCTGCCGCTGCCGCCGGAGGGGCCGGCCGTACCCGGCGCCAGCGGCGCACCGGCGGGCGCGGACCCGGCCGGTCCGCGGTGGGTGATCGCCGGTGAGGCCGGCGCGGACCTGGTCGCCGGCCTGGAGTCGGCCGGTGCCGAGGTGACGCACCTGGTCGACGGAGTGCCCCCCGCCGAGGCCGCGCCGGCCGATGTGGTGGTGGTGCCTGCGGGCGCGCCGGACGCGGAGCCGGCCGGTCTGGTGGCGGACGTGTCCGCCCGGGTCCGGGCCTGGCTGGCGCAGGAGTGGCCCTCCCCGGCGCGGTTGGTCGTCCTCACCCGCGGTGGGGTCGCCACCGGTCCGGCCGAGACGCCCCACCCCGCGCAGGCCGCGGTGGCGGGGCTGGTACGCGGGCTGCGGTCCGGACACGGCGACCGGCTCGTGCACGTGGACCTGGAGGCCGCGGCCGGCTCCGGTGGCACGCTGCCCGCGGAGCTGCTGCGTGCCGTGGCGGCGGGGGACGAACCGCAGGTGGCCGTGCGGGCCGGCAGCGTCGTCCGGCCGTCGCTGGAGCGGCTGGCCGTGCGCTCCGGCGGGGAGACGGTGTTCGGTCCGGCGCGTACCGCGGTGGTGGCGGGCGCGGACACGGTGGCCGGTGCGGCGGTGGCACGCCACCTCGTCACCGGTCACGGGGTCCGGCACCTGGTGCTGGTCGGTGACCGGGGCGAGGACGACCTCTCCGTCGCCGGCCTCGCGGCCGAACTGACCGGGCTCAAGGCGACGGTGACGGTGACCGGCTGCGATCTCACCGATCGCGCGGCGCTGCGTGAGGTGCTGACGGGCCTGCGCCGCCCGCTCGCCGGTGTGGTGCACGTCCCCTCCGGTCCCTTCCGGCTCGCGGCCGCGCAGGCGGCGGCGCTGGACGAGGTGACCGCCACCGTCGAGGGGGCGGCCCTGGTGCTGCTGCCCTCGGCCGCGGGCACGCTGGGTACGGCCCACGACCCGGAGGACGCGGCGGTGGCCGCGTACTGCGACGCGCTCGCGCTGCGGCGGCGGGCCGGGGGGCGGGCGGGGCTGTCGCTGTCCCTGGGGCCGTGGGCCGACGAACCGGAGGCGACCCTGCCGTCGGGCGTGGGCACCCTGGCCCTGCGTGAGCTGCTGACCGTGGTGGACGCCGCGCTGATGTCCGGCGAGGCGGTGGTCAGCTCGCTGAAGCTCGACCCGATGACGCTGCACGGCGGCGACACCGTTCCGGCGGTGCTGCGCGGACTGATCGACACCTCGGCGGGGGCGTCGGCGGACACCGGGCGCGCGGAGGAGTTCCGGGCGCGGCTCGCCGGGCTGCCCGAGGCCGAGCGGCTGCGCATACTCGTCACCGCGGTGTGCGACGCGGCGGCGGAGACCGCCGGGCGGGCCCGGGGCACCGTGTCCCCGCAGCGGGCCTTCAAGGAGATCGGCTTCGGCTCGCTCCAGGCCGTGCAGTTGCGGAACCGTCTGGTGGAGGTGACGGGTCTGCCGCTGCCGACCACTCTGGCCTTCGACCGCCCGACCCCTGGGGCGGTGGCCCGGTTCGTGCTGGACGAGCTGTCCGGTGGCGCCGAGGAGACCACTGCCGCGGCGGTGGAGGGCCGCGGTCCGGCCGAGGACGACCCGGTCGTGATCGTCTCCATGGCGTGCCGGCTGCCGGGCGGCATCGCCTCCCCCGAGGACCTGTGGACCTTCGTCGACCAGGGCCTCGACGGGATCACCGCGTTCCCCTCGGACCGCGGCTGGAACCTGGCGGGGCTGTACGACCCCGACCCCGAGCGGTCCGGCAAGACCTATGTCCGCGAGGGCGGTTTCCTCCAGGACGCCACCGGGTTCGACGCGGACTTCTTCCGGATCTCCCCGCGTGAGGCGCTGTCGATGGACCCCCAGCAGCGGGTGTTCCTGGAGACCTCGTGGGAGCTGTTCGAGCGTGCGAGCGTCGACGTCACCTCGCTGCACGGCAGCAGGACCGGGGTTTTCGCCGGCGTGATGAACCAGGAGTACGGCATGAGCCTCGCGGGCTCGGACGACGACACGGAGGGCTACCGGAGCACCGGGACGGCCTCCGCCGTCGTCTCGGGCCGGGTGGCCTACACGTTCGGGTTCGAGGGTCCGGCGGTGACGGTGGACACGGCGTGCTCGTCGTCGCTGGTGGCACTGCACCTGGCCGCCCAGTCACTGCGCTCCGGCGAGTGCGACCTGGCCCTGGCCGGCGGTGTCGCGGTGATGGCCCAGCCGACGTCCTTCGTGGAGTTCTCGCGGCAGCGGGGGCTGGCACCGGACGCCCGCTGCAAGGCCTTCGCCGCCGCGGCC
>BMSM01000022.1 GCA_014649155.1 Streptomyces griseoviridis
CCCCGAGCCGGCCGCCGCATGAGCCACTCAGGCTTGACAAAGAACATAGAGGCACCCCCCGTCCGCGTGCCGCTCGCCCGCGTGCCGTGCGTCCGGCTACCGCTCGTCCGTCTCGTACAGCTTCACGTCCCGGTTCGCGAACAGGTGGACGTAGCCGCACTGCCAGCAGATCAGGCCGGTCGCCGACTCGTTGGCCCAGGCCATCTTCATGAACTCCATGCCGGAGCTGTTGAGGAGGACGGAACGGTCGCGGAAGCGCTCGCTGCCGCAGACCTGGCAGGTGATCCAGATGTCGCCGACCGCCGCGCGGACCGGTTTCTTCGCCATGGTGCTCTTTCTCCTGTTCACAGAGGGGTCGGCTTCACAGAGGGGTCGGCTTCACAGAGGTTCGGCTTCACAGAGGGGTCGGCTTCACAGAGGGTTCGACGGCCAGCCCAGCAGCCGGGCGCCGATCACCGCGGTCTGGAGGGTGTAGCGGTGGACGGGGTCGGCGGGGTCGGCGCCGGTGATGCGGTGGATGCGGTCGAGGCGGTAGGTGAGGGCGCGCACGCTCAGGGAGAGGCGGCGGGCCGCCTCCGCCGCCACGCAGCCGGAGTCGAAGTACGCGGTGAGGGTGTCCAGCAGGGGCTGGGCGCCGCCGCGGGCCTCGCGCAGCGGGCTGAGGGTGTTCTTCACCAGGTCGGCCATGGCCTGCCGGTCGCGGGTGAGCACCGGGTAGACGAGGAGGTCGGCGGCGCGCAGCACCGGGTCGTCCAGTTCGAGGCGTTCGGCCAGGTCGAGAGCGTTCAGGGCTTCCTCGTAGGACTGGACGACGCCGGCCGCGCCGGGCTGGGCGCGGCCGACGGCGACCTGACCGCCGTCGGTGGCGGCGTGGGCCAGCTTGGCGAAGAAGGTGAGGATCTCCTGCTGGTCGCCCGGGGCCACGCAGACCAGGCGCCCGTCCTTCGTGGTGAGGAGGATGCGGCGGTCGCCGAAGCGGCCGATCAGCGCGGTCTCCACTTCCCGGGGGACGGGGTCGCCGTCGTCGTAGGCCACGGCGCCGCGCGCCACGGCGACCGCGTGCTCGTAGGCCAGCCGCAGACCGTACCGCTCGGCGCGCTGGGCGAGGCGGCCCAGGTCGCTGCGGCCGTAGAGCAGGTCGTCGATGAACTCCCGGCGGGCCGCCTCCTCCTGGCGGACGGCCAGCCGCTGCGCCCGCTCGTACCCCTCGGCGAGCGCGTCCACCGCCTGGGTGGCGGCGGCCAGCACGCTGTCGGGCGTGACGCCGGGCCCGGCCGGCCAGCCGGCGCGGGTGGCGGTGAGGTGGGCGACGACCAGGGCGCGCAGTTTGACACCGGCCTCCGCCGCGCGTCTGCCCAGCTCGCGGCGGGTGTCCAGTTCGGCCCGGGTCAGCCGGCGGCCGGTCGGGGCGGCGTCCGCGAGAAGCGCCGCGTATCCCTCCAGGTAGGCCGCCGGGTCCGGCTGCGCATCGGATCGGTCGTCCGTCACACCCGTCCACCCCACCGTGCTCCGTGCATGCCTCTTCCGTGTCGTACCAGCGTAGGCGGGGGTGGGCGCGGGGGGTCGTCAGCCGGTGATCTCGACCTTGCCGTCGGCGCCGGGCCGCTCCGGTGCCGTCTTCCCGGCGGTGAGGTTCTTCAGGAGGCCGGCGAGGTCGACGCCCGTGGTGGCGCCGAGGAGTTCCACGCCCTGGGCGACATTGTCGGCGACCGTACGGGAGAGGCTGCTCGCGCCGTCCGTGGAGATCACGGTCATCTTGTCCACGGCGGAGAGCGGCTCCGACGCCTTGGCCACCACCTGCGGCAGCACCTCCACCAGCATCTGCAGCACCGCCGCGTCACCGTACCGCTCGAAGGCGTCCGCCTTCTTGTGCATCGCCTCGGCCTCGGCCGCGCCCTTCGCGCCGATCGCCGCGGCCTCCGCCTCGCCCTCCAGCCGGACCGCCTCCGCGATCGCCGCGCGCCGGGACCGCTCGGCCTCGCCCTGCTTGAGCCCCTCGATGGCCTGCGCCTCGGCCAGCGCGCCGCGGCGCTGCTTCTCGCCCTCACCGGTCAGCCGGGCCCGCTCGGCCTCGGCCTGGGCGGCGGCGATCTCGGCGGCGCGCTCGGCCTCCGCCTGCTTCACCCGGGACACCCGGCGGGCCTCGGCCTCCTGCTCGGCCTCGTACCGCGCGGCGTCGGCCGGCTTGCGGACCTCGGTGTCCAACTGGCGGTCCTTCAGGGCGGCCTGGCGCTCGGCGACCTTCTCCTGCTCGGCGAGGATGTCCTGCTGCCGGGCCGCCTCGGCGAGCGGGCCGGCCGCGTTGGCGCGGGCCGCGGCCTGGTCGGTCTCGGCCTTGATCTCGGCCTGGCGCAGGTACAGGGTGCGCTGGGCGACCGCGATCTCCTCCTCGGCCTTCAGCCGGGCCTGCTCGGCCGCGCGCCGGGCGACCGCCTCGGCGATGTCGGCCTCCTGCTTGGCCCGCGCGGCCTCGGGGCGGCCGAGGTCCTCCAGGTAGGAGCCCTCGGTGGTGATGTCCTGGATCTGGAAGGCGTCCAGGACCAGGCCCTGGCCGGAGAGGCTGGCCTCCGCCTCCTCCGCCACCTGTCCCGCGAAGGCGGCGCGGTCACGGATGACGTCCTCCACCGACATCCGGCCGACGATCGCCCGCAGCGCGCCGGACAGCACCTCCTGGGTGAAGCCGACGATGCCGTCCTGCTGCATCAGGAACCGCTGCGCCGCGGCCCGGATCGCGTCCTCCGTGCCGCCCACCTTGACGATGGCGACGCCCTCCAGATGGGCCTTGACGCCGCGCAGTGTCACCGCGCCGCGCACGGCGACCGGGATGTGCCGGGAGGACAGGTCGAGGGTGAACTTCTGCTGCACGAACGGCACCACGAAGACGCCGCCGCCGACCACGACCTTCTGGCCGCTGTTGTCGGTGAAGATCCGGCCGGTCTCCGGATCAGTGGCCTTCTTGCCGCGCCGGCCGGTGACGATGAACGCCTCGCTCGGCCCGGCCACCTTGTACCGGCTGACGACGACCAGTGCCAGCAGCACCAGGAGTACGACGACTCCGAGCGCCGCGAACAGGACAGGACTCATGGCTGTGCCCCCGTTTCGCGGAAAGGGTGGGTAGGAAGGGGTGGTGGTCAGTCGTCCACCGGGCGGACGAGCACCGACGTCGCGGTCGGGGTCGCCTCCACCCAGACGCGGGTGCCGCGGGCCAGCGGCTCCGCGCTGCGCGCCGCGCACTTGAGGGGCTGGCCGCCGAGGTGCAGCAGGACCTCGCCGAACCCGTCGGCGGGGATGGCGGTGACCACCTTGCCGGGGGTGCCCAGCAACTGCTCCACGGCCGGTGCGACGGCGGTTCGGTCCCGCATCAGCACCCGGCTGAGCCGGTACGCCGCCCAGCCCGTGCCCGCGCCGGCGAGCACCCCGGCCGCGGTGGCGCCCCCGGGGCCGGACCAGCCGGCGCCGAGCACGATCGCGCCGGTGAAACCCGTCATCGCCAGGAATCCGGCGACGACCGGCAGCGACAGCCACCCGTCGAGGACGCCGTCCGGCGCACCGTCGAGCACGCCGTCGAGCACGCCGTCGAAGACCAGCGACAGGGCGAGCAGCACGACCCCCGCGCTGCCCAGTCCGAGAAACCAGGCCATGCGTGCTGTCCCCCTCTCACCCCGTCGCTGACCTCCGGTGCGTCGGATTCTGGCAGTCCCCGGCTCGGGGCGTCATTGCCGGGTTCCGGCAATCTTTACGTGGCTTTGATGCCGCGTCCCCACCCCTCGCGGACACCGCCGCCCCGGGTGGACCGGGCAGGGGTGGAACCCGCCGGCCGGACGGGGCAGTCTGTTCCCTCGTGACGAGCGTTCCGCAACAGAGTCAGCAGGGCCAGCGCGGCCAACAGGGCGAGCGGTCCGCGCACATGGTGGTCTGCGGTGACGACGGACTGGCGCACCGGCTCGCCGCCGAACTGCGCGGCGTCTACGGCGAACAGGTCACGCTCGTCGTGCCGCCCTCCGGGCGACGGGTCCGCCAGCCGGTGGTGGGGCGCGCGCGGGCCGCCTCCGCCGCGCTGCTCGACCTGGTCAACGCGGCCGTCAACCGCGGCGGTACGGCCGACCCGGCCGGCGGCGGAGGCGGCACGGGTCCGGGCGGCGGCCCCGGGGGCGGCGGGCTGGAGATCGAGGCCGGGGAGCCGACCGAGGACGTGCTCGCCGGGGCGGGGGTGGGGCGGGCCGCCGCGCTCGCCCTGGTCTACGACGACGACGAGACCAACATCCGCGCCGCCCTCACCGCCCGCCGGCTCAACCCCCGGCTGCGGCTGGTGCTGCGGCTGTACAACCGGCGGCTCGGCCAGCACATAGAGGAACTCCTCGACCAGGCCGCCGCGTTGGCGACCGGCGAGGCGCGGGCCGCGCACGGCTTCGACGCCTCCACCACCGTCCTCTCCGACGCCGACACCGCCGCGCCCGCGCTGGCCGCGACCGCGCTGGTGGGCACCAGCAAGATCGTGGAGACGGACGGGCTGCTGCTGCGCGCGGTGGAACGGCAGCCGCCGCGGCCAGGCGAGGTCGCCGACCCGGGGCTGTGCACGCTGGCGCTGCTGTCCGCGACGAGCAACGACCCCGCCGGTACGGACGGTTCGGAGGGGAGCGGCGACCAGGGGCCTCGGCTGCTGCCGGACGCGGCGGCCGTGGCGCGGGCGACGGGACGGGGCACGGTCGTCCTGGAGCAGGTGTCGTACTCCGGGCCCGCGCTGTCCACGAGGGGCGGGGTGGTGCCGCCGTTCGCCTCGCTGTTCTCGCGCCGGCTGCGGTGGTCGATCGCGGGGCTGGTGGCGTGCGTGGTCGCGCTCGCGGTGGCGCTGACGCTGGTGACCGGGGAGCATCCGCTGCACGCGACGTACGTGACGCTGCTGGACCTGTTCGCCATCAACGAGCCGGCGCTGGAGGGGACGACCGGGGAGCAGGTCCTCCAACTCCTCACCGGGCTGATGGGGTTGTTGCTGCTGCCGGTGCTGCTGGCGGCGGTACTGGAGGCGCTGGGCACGTTCCGCACGGCGACGGCGCTGCGGAAGCCGCCGCGGGGGCTCGGCGGGCATGTCGTGCTGCTCGGGCTCGGGAAGATCGGCACCCGGGTGCTGACGCGGCTGCGGGAGCTGCACATCCCCGTGGTGTGCGTCGAGTCCGATCCCGAGGCGCGCGGGATGGCGACGGCGCGGCGGCTGCGGGTGCCGGTGGTGCTGGGCGACGTCACGCAGGAGGGGGTGCTGGAGGCGGCGAAGATCCACCGGGCGCACTCACTGCTGGCGCTGACCAGCGTCGACACGACGAATCTGGAGGCGGTGCTGTACGCGCGGTCGGTGCGGGCGGATCTGCGGGTGGTGCTGCGGCTGTACGACGACGACTTCGCGACGGCCGTGTACCGGACGCTGCGGGCGGCGCACCCCGGGGCGCTGACGCGCAGCCGCAGCGTGACGCATCTGGCGGCGCCCGCCTTCGCCGGGGCGATGATGGGGCGGCAGATCCTGGGGGCGATCCCGGTCGAGCGGCGGGTGCTGCTGTTCGCGGCGGTGCGGGTGGCGGGGCATCCGCAGTTGGAGGGGCGGACGGTCGGGGAGGCGTTCCGGGCGGGGGCGTGGCGGGTGCTGGCGCTGGACACGGGGGCCTCCGGCGGCCAGGGGGAGGCCGGTGACGGGGGCGGGGTGGCTCGGGGGGCGGGGCTGGTGTGGGAGTTGCCGGAGACGTATGTGCTGCGGGGAGAGGACCGGGTGGTGCTGGCCGCCACGCGCAGGGGGCTGGCGGAGTTGATGGGGCGGCGAGGGCGACGGCGTCCCTCCGGGGGTTCGGAGTGACGCCGCCGGTCGATCACGCCGCCCGTCGCTCACGCCCCGGTCAGGCAGTACGGCCGGCTGCCACGCCGCCCAGGGGGCTCCGCCCCGCCGGACCCCCGGGCCCGTGCCCACCCACCACCCGGCTCGGCCGGCCTGGAGGGCACCGTCGGTGGGTGGGTGGGCCGGACGGCGTCAGGGCTGGGGAAGGTGACGGGCGGCGAAGTCGAGTTCCAGTGAGACCTGCTTGATGCGCTCGTCGACGACCAGGGAGCCGTGGCCCGCGTCGTAGCGGTAGACCTCGTGGGTCGCTCCCCTCGCCTCCAGGCGCTTGACGTAGTTCTCGATCTGGCGGATGGGACAGCGGGGGTCGTTGACGCCCGCCGAGATGTAGACCGGGACCTTGACCTGGTCGACGTAGGTCAGGGGTGAGGACGCCTCGTAGCGCTCGGGGACCTCCTCGGGGGTGCCGCCGAGGAGCGTGCGGTCGAGGGCCTTCAGCGCCTCCATCTCGTCGTGGTACGCGGTGACGTAGTCGGCGACCGGGACCGCGGCGATGCCCAGCGCCCACGCCTCGGGCTGGACGCCGATGCCGAGCAGGGTGAGGTAGCCGCCCCAGGAGCCGCCGGTGAGGATCAGGCGGGCGGGGTCGGCGAGACCGGAGGCCACCGCCCATTCCCGGACCGCGGCGATGTCCTCCAGTTCGATGAGGCCGACCCGGTGCTTCAGGGCGTCGGTCCAGGCGCGGCCGTAGCCGGTGGAGCCCCGGTAGTTGACCCGGACCACCGCGTACCCGTGGTCGACCCAGGCGGCCGGGCCCGCGGCGAAGGAGTCGCTGTCGTGGTACGTCGGGCCGCCGTGGATGTCGAAGACCGTCGGCAGCGGTCCCGTCGCGCCCGCCGGCCTCTGGACCAGGGCGTGGACCCGGCCGCCGGGGCCCTCCACCCACACGTCCTCCACCGGCACCGAGCCGGGCGACTTCATGCCGGGCGGCTCCAGGACGACCCGGCCGGTGGTGGAGCGGACCGAGGGCGGCTGGGCGGCCGACGACCACAGGTACTCCACGCTGCCGTCGGGGCGGGCCGTCGCGCCCGAGACCGTGCCCGCCGGGGTGGGGATCTCCACCAGCGCACGGGTCGTGAGGTCGTAGCGGAACAGCTCGCTGCGGGCCTCGAAGCCGTGCGCGATCAGCAGGCCGGTGCCGTCCGGGAACCACTCCGCGCTGACGTCCCCGGGCAGCTCCAGCGCGAGGTCGGTCTCCTCTCCCGTCGCCACGTCCCAGACCAGGGGCTCCCAGCGGCCCCGCCGCTGGTGGCCGATGAGCAGCCGGGTGTCCCCGTCCACGGGGGCGAAGCCGAGCACCTCGAGGCCCAGTTCCTCGGTGCCGCCCTTGGTGTCGTCCAGCTCGGCGACGACCGTGCCGTCGGGGCGCAGGACGCGCAGCGCCGAGTGCATCGCGTCGCCGTGCTCGGTGTGCTCGACGGCGATCAGCGAACCGTCGTGGGAGAGGTCGCCGACGCCCGCCGACTCGGGGTGGCGGTAGATCTCCACGGGGGCGTCGTCCCCGCGGGCGAGGTGGATCGTCGTACCGTCCTCGTCGGTGGAGCGGCCGATCACCGCCGTCCGCCCGTCCCGGCCGAGGGCGAGGCCCGCCGGATAGGAGGGGTCGAGGCCGGGGACCGCGGCCTCGTCGGGGCCGCCCGCGAAGGGCTGACGACGCCAGATCCCGAACTCGTCGCCGTCCTTGTCGTCGAACCACCAGATCCACGCGCCGTCGGGCGAGAGCACGCCGTCGGTCGTGCCGTTGGGACGGTCCGTGGCCTGGCGCTGCTCACCGGTGGACCGGTCCCAGGCGTACAGCTCGCTCGTCCCCGTCACATTGGACACGAACAGGGCGCGGTCGGGCGCGTCCTCCGCCCAGTCCGGCAAGGACACCCTCGGCGCGCGGAACCGCTTCTCCCAGTCCGGCATGGACCCGTTGCTCTCAGTCATGGCCCCATAGTGCCCCGAGGTCCCGTTTCCGCGTAGATCCGGTCCCCACCTGTGGACAACCACCTGTGGACAACTCCGACCCCGCGACCGGACTCCGCGCGCGAAGCCGTACCGTTGAGGGCGTGTACCGGTTTCTGCTGACGCCCCGATGGTGGGGGATCAACGTCTTCGTCGTGCTCGCGATCCCGTTCTGCATCTTCATGGGGTCCTGGCAGCTGGGCCGGTTCGAGGACCGCGTCGACGACCACCACAGCGCCGACCGGCAGGCCGACTCCGCCCGGCGGCAGGCCGCCGCCCCGCTGGCCGACCTGCTGCCCGTCGACAAGGCGACCGTCAACCGGCAGGCCACCGCCACCGGCCGGTACGCCGAGCAGTTGCTCGTCCCCGACCGGGAGCTGGACGGCCGCGAGGGCTACTACGTCCTCACCATGCTGCGCACCGGCTCCGGCGAGGCGCTGCCCGTCGTCCGGGGCTGGCTGCCCGGTGCCGCCGATCCGGCGAAGGCCCCGGCCCCGCCGTCCGGCGAGGTCACGGTCACCGGCGCGCTCCAGGCGTCCGAGACCCCCGGGGACAACGGCGTCAGCGCGCGCGGCGGCCTCCCCGCCGGGCAGACCGCCGCGATCAGCGCGGCCTCGCTGATCAACCTGGTGCCGTACGACGTGTACGACGCGTACGTCACGCTCAACCGGGGCGACTCGGGGATGAAGGCCGTCCCGATCAGCGAGACGCAGGACTCCGGCCTGGACCTGAAGGCGTTCCAGAACCTCGGGTACACCGCCGAGTGGTTCGCGTTCGTCGGCTTCGTGCTCTTCATGTGGTTCCGGCTGCTGCGCCGCGAGGTGGAGCTGGCCCGCGACGCGGAGCTGGGGCTGGCCCCGGCGGACGAGCAGCCCCTCGCCGATGAGGAGAAGGAGGCGCGGACCCACCCGTCCGGTGTGTGACCGCCGCCGCCCTCCGAGCCATCCCGAGCGGTCCTACGACCCCGCCAGCACGCCCGTCCAGTACACGGTCCCCGCGCAGGCGTTGGACACCGTGGCCGTCGCCGCGCCCGCCCCGGTCTGAGCCGTGTACGTCACGGCCACGCTCCCGGCGGCCGGGGCGTCCGCGACGAGCTGGGCCGAGGTGCCGGTGGTGTTCGCCGTGTCGGTGCCGCCGCCGGCGGGGGTCTCCGTGGGCGTCGGGTCCGGTGAGGGCGTGCCGCCGGTGCCGCCGTCCGTGCCGCCGCCGGTGGTGGGGCAGGTCTCCGAGGGCACCCAGGCGAACTGCACCTCGTACGCCGCGCCCGGCTCCAGCAGCAGCTGGGTCCGCTCCAGCGAGGGGTCGGGGAGCCCGGTCGCCGGGTCGCCGGCCGCGTGCCGCGCGGTGCCGATCCTGGTGGGGTCCGCCGCGCCCTGGGCGGTGACGCCGACCGAGCCGGGGCCGCCGACGGTACAGCCGGCCGAGGAGATGTTGCCGACCCGGAAGGAGCCGTAGACCACGCCGGTGGAGTCGGGTGCGGCGCTGGAGGCGACGGCGCCGCCGAGCTGGCCGGCCGTGCAGGCGGCGGTGCCGGTGCCGCTGCTGGTGGAGGGGTCGGCGCCGGTGTCGCCACCGCCGCCGGGGGCGGCCGTGCTGTCCTCGTCCTTCTCCGCGTGGTCGGGCCCGCCCTTCGGACCGCCCTGCTCGGCGGAGCCGACGGTGGCGCTCTGCCCGCCGGCCGGGTGCTTGCCCTGGCCGGAGCCGCCCTGCGCCTGGGAGACGTTGCCGGCGACGGACGGGTCGGCGCCGGGGCCGGTGGAGTGGGAGACGTGGAGCAGCGCGGGGATCGCGGTGCCGATGAAGAGCGCGGCGGCGGCCATGCCCACGGCGGCCTGCCGCTTGCGGGCCCGCCGGGCGGGGACCTCCCTGCGCAGGTGTTCGAGGGCGCCCTCGCGGGGCGCCACGTCCTGGACGGCCTGGTGGAGCAGCCTGCGCAGGGCCAGCTCGTCCGGGTCGAGTTCGTCCGGGTCGAGTTCGTCCGGGGTCAGCGCGTCGGGTCCCGGATCGTCGGGGCCGTGGTTCACAGTTCCGTTCCCAGCGTGCGAGTGCTTCGGCTCTTGTCCGTCCGGTCCGCGCGAGGCAGCGGTGCCGTCGCTCATGCCGGCGCCCCCATGGCCAGCCTGAGGGCGGCGATGCCGCGCGAACCGTATGCCTTGACCGAGCCCAGGGATATGCCGAGCGTCTCGGCCACCTGCGCCTCGGTCATGTCGGCGAAGTACCTGAGGACCAGGACCTCGCGCTGGCGGCGCTGGAGGTTCTTCATCGCCTTGATCAGGGAGTCGCGCTCCAGCTGGTCGTAGGCGCCCTCTTCCGCGCTCGCCATGTCGGGCATGGGCTTCGACAGCAGCTTCAGGCCGATGATCCGGCGGCGCAGGGCCGACCGGGACAGGTTGACGACCGTCTGCCGCAGGTACGCCAGCGTCTTCTCGGGGTCGCGGACCCGCTTGCGCGCCGAGTGCACGCGGATGAACGCCTCCTGGACGACGTCCTCGCAGGAGGCGGTGTCGTCGAGCAGGAGCGCCGCGAGACCGAGCAGCGACCGGTAGTGGACGCGGTAGGTCTCGGTGAGGTGGTCGACGGTGGTGCCCGCCGCCACGGCGTCCTCGGTCCCCTCTCGCTGCGTCGGCAGGGGCGCCGGCTGGGCTGCGGGCATGGGGGCGATCACCGGCATGCCGCCGGCCGCGCCGGGCCGCGCGAGCCGACGGGTCGGCCGCAGGGCCGCGCCGCGTGCCGCCGCCGGGGACACCCCCTGCTCGAAGAGCTTGGGGGCCAAGTCGAGTACCTCTGCCACGCCAGTTGGACCCGCCCGACCCCCTGAGGGTTGTACGTGTCGAGCGTCTCGTTCGCTCTCGCGTCCGGCAGTGCCCCCGATGGTGCGTCAATCGCCGTCATGCGTCCCGCTCTTCCCCTATGTCCCCTATGGCGTGGACGTCCCCACGTCCGCACCCCGGCGTCCCCACGCCTCGTTCGAGGTGACCGCAAAGACGCTCCCCGCCTTCCGCGTGGTTGCGGAGGCGGGGAGGGAAATCCTCTGACGGGACCCGGTCATCGATCAAGAGATCCGGGCCATCGACCGGATCACACCGCTTACGCCGATCCTACAAACGTTTCACGTGCCCACCGGAATTCCGGTTCAGCCCGGCTCGCCCGCGATCAACTCCGCGATCTGCACGGTGTTCAGCGCCGCGCCCTTGCGCAGATTGTCCCCGCACACGAAGAGTTCGAGCGCCGTGGGGTCGTCCAGCGCCCGGCGTACCCGGCCGACCCAGGTCGGGTCGGTGCCGACGGCGTCGGCGGGTGTGGGGAACTCACCGGCGGCGGGGTTGTCGAAGAGGACGACGCCGGGGGCGGTGGCGAGGATCTCGCGGGCCCGGCCGACGGTGACCTCGTTCTCGAAGCGGGCGTGCACGGTCAGGGAGTGGGTGGTGACCACGGGCACCCGTACGCAGGTCACGGCCACCGGGAGGCGCGGCAGCCCGAGGATCTTGCGGGACTCGTCCCGGACCCTCATCTCCTCCGAGGACCAGCCGTCCTCGCGCACGGAACCGGCCCACGGTACGACGTTCAGCGCGACCGGCTCGGGGAAGGGGCCGGTGTCGTCGCCGACGGCCCGCCGCAGGTCACCGGGGTTGGTCCCCAGCTCCGTGCCGGCCACCAGGGAGAGCTGGCGGCGCAGGGTCTCGACGCCGTCCCGGCCGGCCCCGCTCACCGCCTGGTACGTGGAGACCACCAGCTCGCGCAGGCCGGACTCGGCGTGCAGCGCGCCCAGCGCCACGATCATCGACAGCGTCGTGCAGCCCGGTCCCGCGACGATGCCGCGCGGGCGGTTGCGGGCCGCGTGCGGGTTGACCTCCGGCACGACGAGGGGGACGTCCGGGTCCATCCGGAAGGCGCCGGAGTCATCGACCACGACCGCGCCCTTGGCGGCGGCGAGCGGCGCCCAGGCGGCGGCCACCTCGTCGGGTACGTCGAACAGCGCGACGTCGACGCCGTCGAAGGCGTCCTCGGTGAGCGCGACGACCTCGGTCTCCTCGCCGCGCACGGCCAGCTTGCGGCCGGCCGAGCGCGGCGAGGAGACGAGGCGGATCTCGCCCCAGATGTCCGCGTGCTGGGACAGGATCCGGAGCATGACGGACCCCACGACGCCGGTCGCGCCGACGACGGCGAGCGTCGGGCGGCCGGCCCGCGGGGACCGTTCGGTTTCGGCCATCAGCGGCCGGTGCCTCCGTAGACCACGGCCTCGTCGCTCTCGGAGTCCAGGCCGAAGGCGGTGTGCACGGCGCGCACGGCCTCGTTGACGTCGTCCTTGCGGGTGACGACGGAGATCCGGATCTCGGAGGTGGAGATCAGCTCGATGTTCACGCCCGCGTCGCTGAGGGCCTTGAAGAAGTCCGCGGTGACGCCCGGGTTGGTCTTCATACCGGCGCCGACCAGGGCGATCTTGCCGATCTGGTCGTCGTAGCGCAGGGACTCGAAGCCGATGCCGGAGCGGTTCTTCTCCAGCGCGTCGATGGCCTTGCGGCCCTCGCTCTTGGGCAGGGTGAAGGAGATGTCCGTGAGGCCGGTGGAGGCGGCGGACACGTTCTGCACGATCATGTCGATGTTGATCTCGGCGTCGGCGATCGTACGGAAGATCGTGGCCGCCTCGCCCGGCTTGTCCGGCACACCGACGACCGTGATCTTGGCCTCGGAGGTGTCGTGCGCGACACCGGAGATGATGGCCTGCTCCACCTGCTTGTCCCCTTGCTCGATCGGTTCGCTGCTGACCCAGGTGCCCTGGAGCCCACTGAAGCTGGACCGGACGTGGATCGGGATGTTGTACCGGCGGGCGTACTCCACGCACCGGTGGAGCAGCACCTTCGAACCGTTGGCGGCCAGCTCCAGCATGTCCTCGAAGGAGATCCAGTCGATCTTCTTCGCCTTGCTGACCACCCGCGGGTCGGCGGTGAAGACGCCGTCGACGTCGGTGTAGATCTCACAGACGTCCGCGTCGAGCGCGGCGGCGAGGGCGACGGCGGTGGTGTCCGAGCCGCCGCGGCCCAGCGTGGTGATGTCCTTGCTGTCCTGGCTGACGCCCTGGAAGCCGGCCACGATGGCGATGTTGCCCTCGTCCACCGAGGTCTTGATGCGGCCCGGCGTGACGTCGATGATCCGGGCTTTGTTGTGGACCGAGTCGGTGATGACACCTGCCTGGCTGCCCGTGAACGACTGGGCCTCGTGGCCCAGGTTCTTGATCGCCATCGCCAGCAGGGCCATGGAGATCCGCTCCCCGGCGGTCAGCAGCATGTCGAGCTCGCGCCCGGCAGGCATGGGGGAAACCTGCTCGGCGAGATCGATCAGCTCGTCCGTCGTGTCGCCCATCGCGGAAACGACGGCGACCACCTGGTTGCCGTTCTTCTTCGCTTCCACGATCCGCTTGGCGACGCGCTTGATGCCCTCGGCATCGGCTACGGAGGAGCCTCCGTACTTCTGCACGACAAGGCCCACGTGCGCTCCTCGCTCAATCCGTCTCTTTCCGCACGTACGTGTATGTACTGCGGTCGGCTCAGTCTAACGAGCGTCCGAATTTCCCCCCTGCGATATCGCATGGTGAGACCTGCCGTCCGCCCGCTCGTCCAGGCAGGCTCATGCCCAGGCTCTTCGCGAGCCACTCGGAACGTGCCGTGTGTCACACGTTCACAAGCGGAGGAAGTCAGTCGGCGAGTTCCGCGAGGAAGGCCGTGTCGAGGGTGCCGCCGACGGACGCGGGGATCTCGGCGGTGGAGCCGAAGGGCCTGTTCACCTGTCGCCGGCAACGGCCGTCCTCCGGTTCGCTGAAGACCGTGGCCGTGCGGCCGCTTCGACCTGGACCTTCCCGTGAGGGAACTCCAGCCGCACGGTCTCGGGGGCGTGGTGTGCCCGTTCCTCGAACTCCTCGACGGACATCCTTCCTCGCCGCCCCGGACGCCGTCCACGAGATCGTCGACGGTACCCTCCGCGCGGCAGAGGACCGCGCCGGCATCCGCCCCCGCTCCGAAAGGGCGCTGCGAGCGTGCGGGAGGTGCCGGTCGGGGCACCATGGCGTCGAGGAGGCGACGTCATGACCCCCAGGACCGAGCACCGGCCGCAGCCTGAGACTCCGGGTCCGGCTCCGGCTCCGGTTCCGGCTCGGGGGCGGGGGGGCTCGGGCTCGTCCGCCCTGGCCAGGCCCCTCGTGCAGTCCTCGATGACGATCCGCCCCTTGCGCTCCCGGGCGAACGTCTCCCACCACTCCTTCGACCTGCGCGTCCGCGACCAGTACGCGCGCGTCACCCAGCGCGGGGACCCGTCCTCGACGGTCAGGTGCTCCCGGATGTGCCGCAGGTGTCCGGCCTCGTCCAGGCCGCTCAGGGACGTACGGGTCACCGGCTGGCCATAGCGGGGGTGTACGGCGGCGATGGCCTTGTAGCCCACCGCATGCCCGACTTCGAGGTGATCGATAAAGACGGCGAACTCGCGGTCTCGTGGGCGCAAGTGTGCGAAGTCCGGGTCCGCGTGTGCGGGTCTTCGTCACCGGCCGGGCGCTTTCCGTACCCCAGGTTGGCCACCGGATGGGACGGGGAGGGGCTGAACTGCGGCGATGAACGCCGCCCAGGCGGGCGCCGTGACGTGGGCCTCGGGGCCGGTCCGCTGCTTGGAGTCGCGGACGCGGACGACGGTCGAACGGGCGACCTCTGCACAGGCGCCGCCTTCAGCGTCGCTGTGGCTCGACTTGACCCACTTCACCTGGTCACTCACGGCCCTTCACCATCCGCTCGATGAAACGGGCCGACTCGTCGGGGTCGAGGGCACGCGTGCGGATCATGCCAAGTGACTCGGTGACACGGGCGACAGACCCGGGATCGGCCGTCAGCTCGCTGGCGAACGCCTCCTCGGCGAAGGCGTAGCGCTCATGGTCACGCGTCTCGATGAGCACCGTGGGACCCTCCGGAGCGTTGCTGAACGCCCGCGCGAACGACGGTACTTGGTTCACGATGTTCCGCAAGCGTGACGCCTCCGACAACCGCTCCGGTTGCTCCCGGTCGACCAGCGGACTCCGCAGCGCCGCCTCGTACAGGAGGAAACAGCACGCCACCGGCGGCTTTCGTCCGGTGAGGAGGGCCTGCCGCTCCAGCCGGGTCACCACCCGCTCCTCCACCGTCTCGTCGTTCTGCGGCGGCAGGCGGTCACTGACCAGCTTCCGCGCGTACGCGGCCGTCTGCAACAGCCCGGGATGAGCGCGACCTCGTACCACCAGATACTGGTGGCCTCCGGCTCGCGCTCCATGTACTCCTGGGCTCGGGCCGGGAACGTCTCCCTGCTCGCCGTACGACTCGACGGCATCCGCGGGGAACTCGTCGCCGACCGCTGATCGACGCCACCGACGAGGACGCCGGACCGATCGTGTGCGAGGCGAGCGGCGGGCGGTGGGTGGTTCTTCCTGCCACCGCTGGGGACGGTCGCCGCCCGGGAGTGGCCGCTCGGCGTGCAGTCGCTCGGCGGGACGGGGACCCGGACCGTGACGTACATCGGCATCCCCGCGCTCGGGGGCAACACCTGGCCGCCGCGCTGGTACAGCGGCCCCACGGCGACGGCGCCGTACCTGGACCCGGCCATGCTGTGTGGTTCTGGGGCGTGGGTGACCCCTCACGTGCCGGTGGACGCCGAACCGATGTCACCGCCCGCCGCGATGGAGCCCTTGCCTGAGGCGCTGACTCCGCCCGGCGCCGACGGGGAGGAGGAGGGCGGAGGCCCCGGTGGAGCGGGCGGCGGGGTGGTACCGCCGGTCGAGGCCGTACCGATGCTGCCGCCGGCGGCGATCGCGCCGTCGCCGGACGCACTGGCGCCGGATGCCGGGTTCCGGGCCGCGCCACCGGCGACCAGTGCCAGTGCCAGGCCGGCGAGGCCGGCCACCGCGCCCGTCACACTGGCGGCCTGATCCGCCCGGCCGAGGTCGAAGAAGGCGACCACCACGAGCGTGACCGCGCCTACCGCGCAGAGCCCGACGCCGGTCCACATCAGAGGCTTGGCTGACATGACCGACATTGTGCTCGACGGCGAGCGGCCGTGAAGGCGGTTCGTCTCATTCCTCGGCGGGCGGTTCGGCGAGGGCCAGTGCCCAGGCGTTCTCCATGGCGTCGATCTGCGCCTGTGCCCGCTCCTGCGCCTCGGAACCACCGGAGACATTGGCACGTAGGAACCGGCGGAACCAGTCCAGCGTCTCCGTGCCGGTGGCCACGTCCCGGGTGGCGATGGCGGTGTTCATGATGCACGCGCGGGCCATGGCGCTGAGGAAGGAGTCCGCTCCCACGTAGCGGTCCGCCTCCTGCGCGGCCTGACGGGCGAGGCCCAGTGCCGCGTCGAAGTCACCGGTACCGAGGTGCATGTGCGCCAGGTTCAGCCGCGCCGCGATGGTGTCGGCGTGCTCGCGCCCCAGTGCCGCCTCGCAGTCGGCGAGGCGTCCGACAGCCTCCGGGAGGGCTTCCTGGACCCATGCCTCCACCGCTTCCCGGCTATGAGCTTCCCGCAGGTCGTCCGCCGCTGTCCGGACCTCGGCCAGGGCCTTCTCCCCCTGTGCGGCGATCTCCCGGGTGGCGCGGAACATCATGGCGGTGATACTCCGCCCGACGCTGCTCATCACCTGCGTCTGCGATCCTCGTACGGTCAGAGTGAGCGGGTGCTTGTCCCCCAACACCCGCGTGCAGTCGGTCAACAACTGCTCCACCAGGTCGACCGCGGCCTCGCCGTCGTCCTGGATCGCCATCACCCTCAGTTCTCCCCACCGCGCCTCCAGCGTTTCGGGGTGCTCGGGCCCCAGAACGCGACTGCGCAGAGCTACGGCCTCACGCACGTTCAGCAGTGCCCGGTCCAGGTCGGCGGCCTCCAGGTAGGACGCGGTCAGTTCGTAGCGTGCGGTGATGGTCTCCGGGTGCCGGGAGCCGAGGACCCGCTCACACCGGGCGACGTGGTCCAGCGCCTGTCGGAGCGGCAGAGGCTGGAAGCCCATCCGCCGGTTGCGTGCGACGAGTGACAGGAGGTGATCGGGGCCGAGGTGCCGGACGACTCCCGCCTCACCCCGCCTCAGCAGGCGCTTGGCACGGCTCCCCGTCATCTGGTGCCCGGCGAACTGGCCCACCCGGCTGAAGACTCGTGCCAGGTCCACCGAATCCTCTGCAGGGTCCGTATGGCCGGCGAGGGCCTCCACGTGGGGCAGCAGTCTCCGCCAGGTCCGCCACTGGCCCGGGTCCGCGCTGTCCTCCGGTACCGCCTCCACCAGACACTCCGCGGCGATCTCACGTGCCGCAGAGATGGCCCCGGCGTCGCGGTGGGGGTCCTCGGGGTCCGCCGTACGGGACACCGCCTGCACGAGACGGTGCAGGGACAGCGCCGACGTGCCGCGCAGGGTCACCATGCTGTGCGCGGCCAGCCGGCCGATGGCCCGGTCGACGGCCGGCGGAGAACCGAGACCGTCCAGGAAGGAACGCGGGATGTCGTCGGGCGCGTACCACGCCACGGTGAGCAGGATGGTGACGGCCAGCGGGACGTCGGCCAGCCGGTCCAGCGTCACGCGCCAGACCCGGGCGACCGTGCGTTGTTCGTTCCGGCCCGCGAAAGTGGCGGTGTACATGTCGGCCGGGTAGTCGGCGAGCAGGGCCAGATACCGCTCGGCCGCCGTGCCGCTCTCCAGACAGTAGGCAGCGGCCTGTTCGATCGCCAGCGGGAGGTGCCCCAGCTCCGAGCAGACGTCCGCGACGGCATCTCCCGCGTCGGGGGCGATACGGGCGAACAACTCGACGGCCTCTTCCGACGTGAGGGCGTCAAGGGCCATCGTCTCGGCGATACCGTGCCAACCGGTGGACCGCCTGCTGGTGATGAGGAACCGCCCACCCCGGACCGCGGCCAGCAGGTGCTTCACGTCGGCCGGCTCGCTGACGTTGTCGATGACGATCAGCCAGTCGTCGTGCGCGGCCAGCCACTGAAGCGCCCAGTCGCGGAGCTGGGGCTCCTGCAGGGAAGCGGCGCCGGTCCGCAGCAGGAGGGCCGTCGCCAGGGCACCGAGCCCCGCATCGACCGCTGCCCGGTCGTCGCCGGCGATCCACCACACCGGTGAATACGCCGCGTGGTCGGCCGCCCAATGGGCGGCGAGCGTGGTCTTGCCGACACCCCCCAGGCCGTGCACCACATGCACGAGGGGAGCCGTCCCGGTCGCCGTGCCCGCCCGCAGCACATCCAGCTCCCGTCGGCGGCCGACGAAGAGCCGGGGACGCTCGGGAAGGTTCGTCAGCCCAGGGGGAGCGTCGACCAGGTCGGCACGGGGCACGGGTGCGGGCGGGGCGGCCGCGAGCAGCGTGAGATGTTCGATGTGCTGCTTACCGATGGCGCCCGGCGCTGTGACAGCCGTGCCGATGTCGCGGCCCGCCGCGACCGCTTCGTCCCCCGACGCGGCCACACCCGGCCGCCGATCGAACACGCCACTCATACCTCACATGATGGCGCCGGCACACGGTGGTCGTCAGGGCTCTCGGCACACTCGGGTGCCGCTACTTCACCGGGCGCAGGCCGAGGGGGCCCGCGATCTCCTCCACCATGACGCGGCCTGCCTCGGCCTCCAGCGTCTCGTCACCGAGGTCCTCGTCGGTGTCCAGGCCGTCGAGGGCGGCCAGGGGCTGGTTGAGGCGGACGTGGGCGACGACCGACTGGAGGGCGCGCAGGGTCGCGGAGGCGGTGGACCCCCAGTTGGAGAAGTAGGAGAACTGCCACCACCACAGGGCCTCGGTGGTGCGCCCGGCGCGGTAGTGGACCATGCCGTGGCGCAGGTCGGAGATGACGTCGGTGAGGTCGTCGGAGATCCGGGCCGGGACGCTCGCCTTGCGCGGTTCGTAGGGGTCGAAGACCTCGGAGTAGACGTCGACCGGCTCCAGGAGGCGGGCGAGGTTCTCGCGCAGCTCGTCCACGTCCAGCTCCGGGCCCGGGTCGGGCTCGTAGCGCTCGTCCGGGACGATGTCCTCGTGGGCGCCGAGGCGGCCGCCGGCCAGGAGGAGCTGGGAGACCTCCAGGAGGAGGAAGGGGACGGCCGAGGCCGGCTCGTCGCCCCGGGCCACCTCGGTGACGGCGACCAGGAAGCTCTCGATCTGGTCGGCGATCTGGACCGCGAAGTCGTCCGGGTTCTGGTCGGTCGCGTGCAGCGTGGCGTCAGACATCTAGGAGTCGTCTCCCCTCGAAGGCGCGGCCGAGGGTCACCTCGTCCGCGTATTCCAGGTCGCCGCCCACCGGGAGGCCGCTGGCCAGGCGGGTGACCTTGAGGCCCATGGGCTTGATCATGCGGGCGAGGTACGTCGCTGTCGCCTCGCCCTCCAGATTCGGGTCCGTGGCGAGGATCAGCTCCGTGACCGTGCCGTCGGCCAGGCGGGCGAGCAGCTCCCGGATGCGCAGGTCGTCGGGGCCGACGCCGTCGATGGGGCTGATCGCGCCGCCGAGCACGTGGTACCGGCCGCGGAACTCGCGCGTGCGCTCGATGGCCACGACGTCCTTCGGTTCCTCGACCACGCAGATGACGGAGGCGTCGCGGCGGGTGTCACGGCAGATGTTGCAGTGCTCCTCCTGCGCGACATTGCCGCAGACCGCGCAGAAGCGGACCTTGGCCTTGACCTCCATCAGGGCGTGCGCGAGACGCCGTACGTCGGTCGGTTCCGCCTGGAGGATGTGGAAGGCGATCCGCTGCGCGCTCTTGGGACCGACGCCGGGCAGCCGCCCCAGCTCGTCGATGAGGTCCTGGACCACGCCTTCGTACAACGGACTGCCGTCCTTCCTGGGTTCCTGCGCTACGTACGACGGTAAAGGGGGCGGGCCGGCTCAGAAAGGCAGGCCCGGGATGCCGCTGCCGCCGCCCAGGCCCTGGGCCAGCGGGCCGAGCTTCTGCTGCTGGAGCGTCTGCGCGTTCTCGTTGGCCGCCTGGACGGCGGCGACGATCAGGTCGGCGAGGGTCTCGGTGTCCTCCGGGTCCACCGCCTTGGGGTCGATGACGAGGCCGCGCAGCTCGCCGGAGCCGGTGACGGTGGCCTTCACCAGGCCGCCGCCGGCCTGGCCGTCGACCTCGGTCCTCGCCAGTTCCTCCTGCGCCTTCGCCAGGTCCTGCTGCATCTTCTGGGCCTGCTGGAGCAGCTGCTGCATGTTGGGCTGGCCACCACCGGGGATCACGATCAGCTCCTGTCGCCGCGGTCCGCTTCGCGGGTTCGCTCGGTTTTTCCGTTCGGCACGAGCCTACGTGGTCCGGGCGGCCCTCGCCCCGGCACTCTTTCGAGTGAGAGTGGGTGATCCCTATACCTGATCAGCGACCCCTCCCGGACGGAAAACGGGTGATACCGGGGCTTTCGCCACCCGATGGGGGGTAGGAAGGGTCCGGCGCGTCGAAGTCGTCACCGATTCGTCACACAGTCGTCACGCTGCGTGTTCGCTAGGAGTGGGGAGTGCCGGGTGGGTCAGCCGGAGATGCAGCCCGAGGGTCCGCCTCAGCGGGAGGGGCGGGGTGAGCCGGGTGACCTGGCGGGGCGGGCCCTGCCGCTCGGCGACTGGGGGCTGCCCGCCGAGCGGCTGGAGGAGCTGTACCGGTGGGTGGAGCGGGGGGCGCTGGAGACGGTGGCGTGGTATCTCGCGGACCGTACGTGGAAGCGGCGGGCGGCGCGGGTGCTGCGGGGCGGGGCGGCGGCGGGGGCGGTCGCCGGGGCGGCGCTGCCGTTGCTGGACCTGGCGGGGGCGGTGGGCGGGGTCGCGGTCTGGGGGTATGTGGCGCTGCTGCTGGGGGTGGCGTGCGTGGCCGTGGACCGGTACTTCGGGGTGACGTCCGGGTGGATGCGGGACGTGGCCACGGCGCAGGCGGTGCAGCGGCGGTTGCAGGCGCTGCAGTTCGACTGGGCGTCGGAGAGTGCGCGGGAGGTGCTGGGGCCCGCGGAGGGGACGGCGGGGGAGGCGGCGGAGCGGTGTCTGCTGGTGCTGCGGAGGTTCTCGGAGGACGTGACGGAGCTGGTGCGGGCGGAGACGGCGGACTGGATGGTGTCGTTCCGGGCGGGGGTGGCGCCGTGGGGGATGCGCGTGGGGGCGGATGGTGGCGGTGGGGCGGGCCGGGGCGGGACGGGGGGTGAGGGGGCTGTGGTGCAGGGGAGGTTCGGGGTGCCGCCGGGAGGGCGGCCGAACATGCCTCGGCAGCGGCCTCCTGAGGCTCGGTGAAGGCGTTTCGGGTCCAGTGGGCCGGCGTTTCGCTGGTGAGCGGGGGGTGGGGGGGCTGAGGTCGGGGGGTGTCCCGCGCCGGCGGGTGAGTGGGGCGGGGATGAGGCCAGGGATGTCGCGCATCCGGCGCCGGCGGGTGAGGACCGAGGTCGGGAGGGCGCCACACGCCGGCGGGTGAGCGGGGTGAGGACCGAGGTCGGGAGGGCGCCACACGCCGGCCGGTGAGCGGGGTGAGGACCGAGGTCGGGAGGGCGCCACACGCCGGCCGGTGAGCGGGGTGAGGACCGAGGTCGGGAGGGTGTCGCGCGTCCGGCGCCGGCGGGGTGCCGCTGCGCCCACCCGTGCCGCCCTGGGGGTACCTCCCAGGCCGTTCAGGCACTGGGGGAGGCACGACTGCCCGCAGCGGGGGCGGCTAGGTGGCGCAGAGGGTCAGGGATTCCGGGGTGTAGCAGGGGACGTGGCCGTGGGTCCGGGTGATGTTCTGGCCGTTGCCCCGGGTGAGGTAGGTGAGGAAGCTGGAAGCCAGGGAGTCGGCCGGGGGGCGGCCGTAGGTGTAGGCGTACTCGATCTCGCGGTACGGGTAGTCGTTCGTACCGCGCTCGAGGGCGTCGACGGACGGCGGGTGGCCGTCGAGGTCCAGGCTGCGGACGCCCTTCGCGCGGCCGGCCAGGTTCAGCTCGCTGTAGCCGATCGCGCCGGGGATGTCGGCGACGGCCGACAGGACCTGGTCGGTGGAGTCGAGTTCGCAGCGGACCACGTCGGCCGCCGGGTCGTCCTTGTGGACGCAGTCGAGCGAGGAGTTGGCGATCTCGCCCCGGCCCAGCACCCGGCGCTGGAAGACCTGCCGGGTGCCCGAGTCGGCGTCCCGGCTGACCAGGCGTACCGGCAGACCGGGGCCGCCCAGCTCGCGCCAGTCGGTGATCTCGCCGCGGTAGAGGCGCTGGACGTCGGCGGTGGCGAGGCCGCCGCGGGGCAGCCGTACGCCGTCGTTGACGACCAGCGCGAAGACGGAGACGGCGACCCGGCTCTCCCGCAGCTCGGGCAGGCCGTTCGGTTTGGCGCCGTCGGAGAAGGCCACCACCGGCGGGGCGCCGTCCGCCGCCTTCTCGCCGGCCGCCGCCAGCTCCCGTACGCCCGACGTCGAGCCGTGCGCGTCGACCTCGATCTCCGCCTCCGCGTCCGCGCAGTCCCGTTCGTACCGCTCGGCCGCCTCCCGCAGGACGGGAGCGAAGGCCGTGGAGCCGATGAGGGTCAGCCGGCCGCTCGCGCAGCCGATCGGCGGGCGGGTGCCGTCCCGCGCGACGACGAGCGTGGCGAGCGTGACCACGCACACCGTGAGCAGGACGGTGACCAGCCGGGCGGCGCGGCCGAACAGCGGCGGGGTGTCGTCCGGGGTGGCGCTGCGGTTGGGGTGGACCTCGCCGTCCCGCAGGCCGCCGGTCAGCCGGATCTCGCCGCCCACGGAGCCGCCGGAGAGGAGGACGAGCAGCTTGAAGTGGTCGCGCTGGTTCAGCGGTACGCGGGGGATGCGCAGGGTGTTGCCCTCGTAGCCGAAGCCGCGGGCGGCGGTGAAGTGGTCGGTCAGGTGGGCGGTGGTGGACGCCTGCGTCACCGAGACGCCGCGGATGACACGGTCGGTGAACACCGCGGTCAGCCCGTGGAGTTCGGGTCCCGTGTAGTCGTCGCGGTCGATGGCCTGGGAGCCGTCGTTCTCGACGCGGAGCAGGACCAGGGTGGCGTCCGTCATGTCCGGGGCCTCGTCGAACAGGCCCAGGCGGCGGTTGAGCCGGCCGGACCGGGCGTCGTCGCCGATGGGGTTGTCCATCTGGACGCGGTAACCGATCCTCTTGCGGCGCGGCACCCGCCGTTCGAACCAGAGCATCACGCCCGAGGCGGCGATGCCGAGGACCGCCGTGGCCACGGCGATCAGGTTCTCCGCGCTCAACCACTGCACAGTGGGCCCCCCGCCCCCAGCCACCGTCCGGCCGCCCGTCCGGCCGCCCGTCCGTCGTCCGTCCGGGGCACCGGTCCCGTCGTCCGGTCACCGTACGGCTGTGCGAGGGAACCGGCGTGCGCCGTGGCGGGATGTTCACGCCGGCGGGCAACAGTTCGCCCGCCGTTCACCCGCGGGTGAAGGCCAGCGCCTTTCCGTCGTCGGCGAGGACGCGTTCCAGGCGGCCGTCCGGCAGGAGGGACACCTCGGAGGACGAGCCCGGGGTGCAGGCCGAGGCCGGCTCCCCGGTCGTCACGGTGGACGGCCCGAACCGCAGCGGCCCGTCGGTGCCGGGGTCGGCGGTGAGGGCGGCCTCGAAGGCGCAGTGGTAGCCGTCGCCGTCCGCGACCAGGGAGAGGACGGTGTCGCCCACCTCGCCCTGCCGGAGGGTCAGGCTCCGGCGGTGGTGGCCGGTGGCGTTGTCGACGGTGGTCGTCCAGGTGCCCAGGTAGGCGGCCGGGAGCGCGCCCCCGGTCTCCTTCGCGGCCTCGGTCTCCTCGGCGGGGCTGCCGGCCGGGGACGCGGAGGAGGTGGCCGCGGTGGGGGCGGGGCGGGGGTCGTCGGACGCCCGGCCGCCGTCGCCGTCGCCGCTGCCGCCACCGCTCATCAGCGCGTAGACCGAGGCGCCGGCGGCCAGCGCGACGACCAGGGCGATCACCAGGAGCAGCACGGTGGAGGGGGTCCGGTTCGGCGGCGCGGGCGCCTTCGGCGGCGGGCTCTGCGGGGCGCTGGCGTACGGGGAACTGGCGTAAGGGGAGGTGCCGTGGGGCGGCGGGGTGGGGCCGGGGGCGCCGTAGGGCGTGCCGTAGGGGACGCCGTAGGGCGAGGCCGCTCCGGGGACGCCGTACGGCGGCGGGGTCGGGCCGGCACCGGCGTGCGGCGTGCCGTACGGCGGCGGGCTCCCGGCGTTCACGGCCCCGGGAGGCCCCGCGTTCCCGGTTCCCGGAGGCCCCGCGTTCCCGGAGGGTACGGACGGCAACGGGTTCCGGCCCGCGCCCGCCGGGGGCAGCGGAGAGACCCCGCCCCCTCCCCCGCCCGGCGCGACCGGCCCGGTGACCGTCCGCAGCTCCGCCGTCTCCGGGTCCTCCACCTCCAGCAGCCGTACCGCGTGCCGCCCCAGCTGGGCCACCAGGGCGCCCGGCAGCCAGGGGTCGCGGGAGCGGCCCTCGGCGACGGTGTCCTCGGCGCCCGTGCGGGCCAGGACGGTGTCCAGGGAGGGGCGGGCGGCGGGGTCCTTGCGCAGGCAGGCGCGGACCAGGTCGGCGATGCCCTCGGGGACCCCGGTCAGGTCCGGGTCCTCGTGGGCGATGCGGAACAGCTGGGCGGGCGCCCCGCTGTCGGCGCTCCCGAAGGGCGGGACGCCGGTGGCCGCGTAGGCGAGGACCGAGCCGAGGCAGAAGACGTCGCAGGCGGGCGTGACACGCTCCCCGCGGACCTGCTCGGGCGCCATGAAACCGGGCGAGCCGACGAGCGCGCCGGTCCGGGTGAGCCCCGCGCCGGTGTCGGTCAGCAGGGCGCGGGCGATGCCGAAGTCGATGACGCGGGGGCCGTCGATGGTGACCAGGACGTTGGACGGCTTCAGGTCGCGGTGCACCATCCCGGCGGCGTGGATGTCCTTCAGCGCGTGGGCGAGCCCGGCGCCGAGGATGCGCACCGACCGCTCGGGCAGCGCCCCGTGGTCGTGCCCGACCACCTGCTGGAGGCTGGGCCCGGCGACGTACCCGGTGGCGACCCAGGGCACGGCGGCCTCGGTGTCGGCGTCCAGCACCGGCGCGGTCCAGGGGCCGCCGACCCGCCGGGCCGCCGCGACCTCCTGCCGGAACCGCGCCCGGAACTCCTCCCGCGCCGCCAGGTCCGCCCGGACCAGCTTCACGGCGACCGTGCGGCCGCGCTCCGACCGGGCGAGGAACACCTGCCCCATGCCGCCCGCGCCGAGCCGCGCCAGCAGCCGGTACTCGCCGATGAACCGCGGGTCCCCCGCCGCGAGCCGCTCCATCGTCGCGCCGCCCTCCCCGAACCAGCCCCGTGCGTACCCGGCCACCCGGGCCTCCGGGCACCCGGACAGCCGCACACCCGTCCATGAACAACAGCCCGAGAATAGTGCCGCGTTGGCGGCCGCACGGACCACGGGGCCTCGACGGTTCCGTAACAGGTGGTGCGGGTCCGCCGACGGACGGTCGTCGACACCCTGTCGCGGATCGGCCCGCCCCGCAGACAGGACGCCGATACCGTCCCCGCGCCCGCGCCGCCTACCCTCGGCCGCATGACCCCTCAGAGCACCCCGGACTCCTCCCCTTCCGGTGCCGCCGTCAAGGCCGCCGACCGCGCGCACGTCTTCCACTCCTGGTCCGCGCAGGACCTCATCGACCCGCTCGCCGTCGCCGGCGCGGAGGGGTCGTACTTCTGGGACTACGACGGCAGGCGCTACCTCGACTTCACCAGCGGCCTGGTCTTCACCAACATCGGCTACCAGCACCCGAAGGTCGTCGCCGCGATCCAGGAGCAGGCGGGGCGGATGACGACGTTCGCGCCCGCCTTCGCGATCGAGGCGCGGTCGGAGGCGGCCCGGCTGATCGCCGAGCGGACCCCCGGCGACCTCGACAAGATCTTCTTCACCAACGGCGGCGCGGACGCCGTCGAGCACGCCCTGCGGATGGCCCGGCTGCACACCGGGCGGCCGAAGGTGCTGTCGGCGTACCGCTCGTACCACGGCGGCACCCAGCAGGCGGTGAACGTCACCGGGGACCCGCGCCGCTGGGCCTCGGACACCGGCACGGCCGGGGTCGTGCGCTTCTGGGCGCCCTTCCTGTACCGCTCGCGGTTCCACGCCGAGACCGAGGAGCAGGAGTGCGCGCGGGCGCTGGAGCACCTGGAGACGACGATCGCCTTCGAGGGGCCGGCGACGATCGCCGCGATCGTGCTGGAGACGATCCCGGGGACGGCCGGGATCATGGTGCCGCCGCCCGGCTATCTGGCCGGGGTGCGGGAGATCTGCGACCGGCACGGCATCGTCTTCGTGCTGGACGAGGTGATGGCCGGGTTCGGGCGGACCGGGACCTGGTTCGCGGCCGGCCTGTTCGGGGTCGTACCGGACCTGATGACCTTCGCCAAGGGCGTGAACAGCGGGTATGTGCCGCTCGGCGGGGTCGCGATCTCCCCGGCGATCGCGGAGACCTTCGCGAAGCGGCCCTACCCGGGCGGGCTGACGTACTCCGGGCACCCGCTGGCCTGCGCCGCCGCCGTCGCCACGATCGGGGTGATGGCCGAGGAGGGCGTCGTCGAGCACGCGGCCCGGCTCGGCTCGGACGTGCTCGGGCCCGCGCTGCGGGAGCTGGCCGCGCGGCACCCGAGCGTCGGCGAGGTGCGCGGCACCGGCATGTTCTGGGCCCTGGAGCTGGTCCGCGACCAGCAGACCCGGGAGCCGCTGGTGCCGTACAACGCCACCGGCGAGGCGAACGCCCCGATGGCCGCCTTCGCCGCCGCCGCGAAGCGGCACGGCCTGTGGCCCTTCGTGAACATGAACCGCACCCACGTGGTGCCGCCGTGCAACGTGAGCGAGGCCGAGCTGAAGGAGGGCCTGGCGGCGCTGGACGCGGCGCTGTCCGTCGCGGACACGTACACCGGCTGACCGGCCGCCGCGAGGGCCGGGGCGTGAACGCGTAAGGTGGCGTGCTCGTACATATATACGTGTGTACGCGCACGCCCGCGCGATCCGTGCTCACCCGCACGCCCGCGGGGCCGGCGCGCGTACGCCCCGGACGCGACGAGGAGACGCCCGACCATGCCCGGCCCCAGCGGCACCGGTGCCGTGACGCGCAGCACCCTGCGGCAGCAGATCGCCGACGCGCTCCGCGACGAGGTGCTGGCCGGCCGGCTCCAGCCGGGGCAGGAGTTCACCGTCAAGGAGATCGCCGAGCAGTACGGCGTCTCCGCGACGCCGGTGCGCGAGGCCCTGGTCGACCTGTCCGCGCAGGGGCTGCTGGACGCGGACCACCACCGCGGCTTCCGGGTCCACGAGTACTCCCCCGCCGACTTCCGCGGCATGATCGAGGCCCGCTGCCTGGTCACGGACGGGATGTTCCACGCCCTCGCCGACGGCCGGGCCGGAACCGTCACGCCCGGCGACGAGCAGCGGCTGACGGCCGCGCTGGCCGGGGTGCGGCGGCGCGGCGAGGAGGCGCAGCGGGCCGCCACCGCCGGCGACCTCAACGTGCTCATCGGCTACGACCTGCGGTTCTGGCGGGAGCTGGCGGCCCTGTTCGGCAACCCGTACCTCGCCGACTTCCTGCACCGGCTGCGGGTGCAGAGCTGGGTGTGCACGGTGCAGCACCTGCGCCGGGCCGCCGATCTGCGGGGCGTCCTGTGGTCCGGGCACACCGAACTGGTCGACGCCCTGGTGCGCCGGGACCCCGAGGCGGCCCGCGCGCTGGTGACGGCGTACAACACCCACTCGCTCCGGGTCATCGAGCGGCTCTCCGCCACCTGAGCGCCCACCCGCGCGGGGCCGCGTGCGCCCGGCTCGCGGGGTGGGAGGCGCGCACCTGGGTAGGGGAGGGGGAACGAGGGCTCTCCCAGGGGAGCCGCACTCCCGCCGCACCGACTACCCTGCCCTGACCACCGTGCTGTGTGAGGAGCACTCTTTTGGCCTGTGACCTGTGGCTGGTACCGCTCGTCGACGTGTTGTGCCACGCGCCGGACAACCCCTTCGCCGAGGAACTCGCGCAGTACGACAAGGCCCTGGCCGAGGCCGGCCTGCCGCCGGTGCCGGTGTTCGCGTACATGCCGGGCCTGTCCGGCGAGGTCGCCCCGGTGGCCGGGTTCGACTACGACGCGCTGCACTTCCTGCGCCGCGCCCATCTGCTCCGGCTCTGCGGCCTTCCGGTGACGCCGGTGGACGAACTCGGCGGCGACTACGAGCAGTTGCTGGAGATGTTCGAGGCCACGGCCCAGCAGTCCCACCTGGTCTGGCACTACGACCACGCCGGTGCCTACGTCCCGGTCGACTTCCCGCACCCCCTCGCCAACGACGAACTCCTGGCGGGCGGCGGCCCACTGGGCTCCTCGCACGCCCTGCTGCGCGAGCTGGAGGCGGTGGCCCCGGCCCTCGGCATCGACCCGGCCAACCCCCCGGCCGCCCCGCGACCGCCCGCCGGGCCGACCGAGCTGGAGGAGCCGGCGGCACCGGGGCCGCACGACCCCAGCCCGTTCGCGCGGGAACGGCACGTGTGGCTGGGGCTGCACGCGGCGGCGACGCGGAGCCTGGCGCAGGGCTCGATGATCGTCTTCAGCTGACGTCCCCGGCGGGCGGCGGTCCTCAGTCGAGACCGGCGCTCCGGCCGATGCTCTCCAGGCCCTTCTGGAGATCCTCGCGGGTCATGATCGGGAACACCTCGACCTCGGCGCCGAACTGGGTGAAGAACGGTTCCCCGACGGCGGGCAACTCGGAGCTGTCCGCCATGTCGAAGACGAGCAGCGCGGTCCGCCGGCCGCTCAGGGGGCCGAAGTAGGCGGCCTCCGGCCGGATGCGGTCGAGGGTCTCCTTCATCAGCCCGGGCATCCTGCCACTGCGGATGATCTCGTTGGCCTTCTCGGTGTCCATGGTCGCTCTGAGCATCACGCGCATCGCACTCACCTTCTTCTGTCGTCGATACGCGGTTCTCCCCCCAGGCTATGCCCGCCACCGGACCGTCACCCGATCAGCGAGATCCCCGGCGGCCACAGCACCCCGGCCGCCAGCAGCAGCGACGGCCCGAGGTGCACCGGGCACACCCGCAGCGGCGGCAGCCCGTGCCGCACGACCTCGAACCGGGCCGGGTCCGGGCAGTCGCCGGGGTCGCCCTCGGCGCCGTAGGGGCCCTGGCAGCCGTAGGGGCCCTGACAGGAGAGGGTCATGCCCCGATACGACACCGCGACCGCCGCCGGCGCCCCTGGGAGGGGGCCGAACGACGGTCGCGGCGGTGGTGCGGGGGCCTGCGGCGGCCTACAGGAAGGAGTTGATCTCGATCGTCTCGTCCCGGCCCGGTCCGACGCCGATCGCGGAGATCGGGGCGCCGGACATCTCCTCCAGGGCCTTGACGTAGTTCTGCGCGTTCTTCGGCAGGTCGTCGAAGGTCTTGGCCTTGGTGATGTCCTCCGACCAGCCCGGCAGCGTCTCGTAGACCGGCTTCGCGTGGTGGAAGTCGGACTGCGAGTACGGCAGCTCCTCGACGCGCCTGCCGTCGATCTCGTACGCCACGCAGACCGGGATCTGCTCCCAGCCGGTGAGGACGTCGAGCTTGGTGAGGAAGAAGTCGGTGAGGCCGTTGACGCGGGTGGCGTAGCGGGCGATCACCGCGTCGAACCAGCCGCAGCGCCGGTCGCGGCCGGTGGTCACGCCGCGCTCGCCGCCGATCCGGCGCAGGGCCTCGCCGTCCTCGTCGAACAGCTCGGTCGGGAACGGGCCGGCGCCGACGCGGGTGGTGTACGCCTTCAGGATGCCGATGACCCGGCTGATCTTCGTCGGGCCGACGCCGGCGCCGGTGCAGGCACCGCCGGCGGTCGGGTTGGACGAGGTCACGAAGGGGTACGTGCCGTGGTCGATGTCGAGCAGGGTGCCCTGGCCGCCCTCGAAGAGGACCACCTTGTCGTCCTCCAGCGCCTGGTTGAGGACCAGGACGGTGTCGGCGACGTACGGGCGCAGCTTCTCCGCGTAGCCCAGCAGCTCCTCGACGACCTGGCCGGTGGCGATGGCCCGGCGGTTGTAGAGCTTGGTGAGCATCTGGTTCTTGACGTCGAGCGCCGCCTCGACCTTCTGGGTGAGGATCGACTCGTCGTAGAGGTCCTGGACCCGGATGCCGACGCGGTTGATCTTGTCGGCGTAGGTCGGGCCGATGCCGCGTCCCGTGGTGCCGATCTTCCGCTTGCCGAGGAAGCGTTCCGTCACCTTGTCGACGGTGACGTTGTACGGCGTGATGATGTGAGCGTTGCCGCTGATCAGGAGCTTGGACGTGTCGACGCCACGCTCGTTCAGACCGCTCAGCTCGGAGAGCAGGACCGACGGGTCGACGACGACGCCGTTGCCGATGACCGGCGTGCAGCCGGGGGAGAGAATCCCGGAAGGGAGCAGGTGGAGGGCGTACTTCTGGTCGCCCACGACTACCGTGTGGCCGGCGTTGTTGCCGCCCTGGTAGCGCACCACATAGTCGACGGAGCCGCCGAGCAGGTCCGTCGCCTTTCCCTTGCCTTCGTCACCCCACTGAGCACCGAGCAGCACAAGTGCGGGCACGCGCGTACACCCCTTCCGGGCGGGGCATGTCCAAGGTCGAGGGCGGACGCGGCGGGTTCGCTGCCGCGTGCACCGCGACCGTCGTTGGCCGCCAACCGTCGGACCGGGTGCCCCGGTATAGACGAAGCCCCTGGCGCAATAGCGCAAGGGGCTCTTGCACAAAGATGCTACCCGAGGAAGTGAGGCATGGCCGAGGTGGCGACTTCCGCGCGATCGTCCGGGACTTCTTCCGCGCTGTCCGATCCGCTTCTGGTGGTCGTCGACCCGGTCGCCCGGCGGGTGGACGGGGAGTCCGTCCGGATAGCGAAAGACGTGCTCAGAGCGGGTGCGGCGCACACCAAGGTGTGTCTGCCGGACAGCCCGGAGGAGTTCGCCCGGATGCTCGGCCGGCGCGGGTCCCGGCGTCCGGTCGTGGTCGGTGACGACCGGGCGCTGCTGCGCGCGGTGGGGCTGCTGCACCGGTGGCGGGAGCTGGCCGGATGTGGTCTGTCGCTGGTGCCGGTCGGCCCGGCGCAGGAGCTGTCCCGTTCGCTCGGCGTGCCGTCGGGGGCGGTGGCGGCGGCGCGGGCGGTCCTGGAGGGGGCGGAACGGCGGCTGGACCTGCTGGTCGACGACAGTGACGGGGTGGTGCTGGGCGCGGTGGGCATCCCGCCGGCGCCGGGGGCGGCCCAGGAGGCCGCCGGGGCGGACGACGACGCGTCGGTGCGGCCCTGGCTGCGGACCTGCCAGTCGCTGGTGCGGACGCTGGCGCACCCGCGCCCCGCCCGGTCCGGGCCGGCCACGGGTCCCGGCCCGGCGCGGCTGCGGGTGGAGGTCGACGGGGTGACGCTGGTGGACCTCGACCAGCCGGTGGCGGGCGTCTCCCTGATCCCGGGCGGCCCGGGGCTGGCCGAGGTGGAGGTGCGGCCGCTGTCGGTGGGGGCGGAGGCGTCCCCGCTCACGGCGCGGGGCCGGACGGTGACCGTCTCGGGGGCGCACTTCCGCTACCGGGCGGACGCGGTGGAGTCGGGCCCGGTGGGGACGCGGACCTGGACGGTCCGCGAGTCGGCGTGGGGGCTGACGCTGCCGGCGCGCTGAGGCCGGCCGGGCGCTCGGGTCAGCCGGCCGGAGCCTCGAAGCCGGCGGTGTCGAGCAGGCAGTCGAAGGGCTCCGGCATCGGCAGCTCCTCGCCGAACGGCCGGGTGCAGCGGGACGCGTACCCCTCGGCGGACGGTGTCCCCAACGCATGACCCGGTGGTAATAGCCCTGGGGCCACGGCGACACGACGATGTTCCCCCTGATGATCTCGGCCCGGAAGCCGTCGGGTACGTCCAGTTCGTCGAGGGCCGTCAACAGCTCCTCGAAGCTCTGGGACCCGGTGCCGCCCGCCGTCGGTCGCTCCGCCATGACCGTCATGATGCGCCCCCCCTTGACGCGGACCGGTCATCACGGAACGTACCCCTGGCTGATCACTCAGCCGTCATGAGAACCGTTTCTCCCGGTGCACCCGCCACCGTTCCATCATCGCCGCGATCTCGCCGTCGACGAACTCGAAGAAGGCCAGCGTCTCGGCCATGCGGCGGCCCGCCGGGGTGCCGGCGCCGAGGCTGGTGACACCCTCGCGCAGGGCGGCCTCCCAGCGCTTGATCACCGTCTCGCGGTTGGTGAGCGCCTCGTACCACTGGTCGCTGTGCACCCGGTACCGCTCGCGCCGCGAACCGGGCTCGCGCTCCCGGGACACCATGTGCTGCTGGGCGAGGTAGCGCACGGCCCCGGAGACGGCGGCCGGGCTGACCCGGAGCTGGGTGCCGAGTTCCGCCGAGGTGAGGGCGCCCGAGTCGGAGGCGAGCAGCGCGGCGAAGATCCGGGCGGGCATCCGCTGCATGCCCGCCTCGACCAGCTGCGCGGCGAACCCCTCCACGAAGCGCGACACCGCCTCGGGGTCCCGGTCCCGCTCCCGGCCTGCTCCCGTGTCGTCCGTCATCCCTCGATCATCCCGCACACCTCTAACAGTTTCTTAACTTCACAATTTTCTGAAAGAAGCGTACGTTCCGAAGCATGACGAAGGCCATCAGCGTCGCCGGACTCCACAAGTCGTTCGGCCGGACGCACGCGCTCGACGGACTCGACCTGGAGGTCGAGACCGGTGAGGTGCACGGTTTCCTCGGGCCCAACGGGGCCGGCAAGTCCACCACCATCCGGGTCCTGCTCGGCCTGCTGCGCGCCGACGCGGGCACCGCGCGGGTGCTCGGCCGCGACCCGTGGGCGGACGCGGTCGACGCGCACCGCCGGATCGCGTACGTCCCCGGCGACGTGACCCTGTGGCGCAACCTCTCCGGCGGCGAGGTCATCGACCTGTACGGCCGGCTGCGCGGCGGCCTCGACGGGCGGCGGCGCGCGGAGCTGGTCGAGCGGTTCGAGCTGGACCCGACCAAGAAGGGCCGGACGTACTCCAAGGGCAACCGGCAGAAGGTCGCCCTGGTCGCGGCGTTCGCCTCGGACGTGGACCTCTTGATCCTGGACGAGCCGACCAGCGGGCTCGATCCGCTGATGGAGGAGGTGTTCCGGCACTGTGTGGCGGAGGAACGCGCGCGCGGGCGGACCGTGCTGCTCTCCTCGCACATCCTCGGCGAGGTGGAGGAGCTGTGCGACCGGGTCAGCATCGTCCGCAGGGGACGGACGGTGGAGAGCGGTTCGCTGGCCGAGCTGCGGCACCTGACCCGCACCAGCGTCACCGCCGAGCTGGCGGGCCCGCCGGACGGCCTCGCCGCGCTGCCCGGCGTGCACGGCCTCGACGTCCGGGGCAGCCGGGTGCGGCTCCAGGTCGACACCGGCCATCTCGACGCCGTACTGCGGTCGCTCGGCCGGTCCGGGGTGCGGTCGCTGACCTCGGCGCCACCGACGCTGGAGGAGCTGTTCCTCCGTCACTACCGGGAACAGGGGGCGGAGCGATGACCGCCGCCGTCGCCGTCGCCGCCCGGGACGGCGGTTCCCGTCCGTTCGCCGGCACCGGCACGCTGCTGCGGTTCGCGCTGCGCCGGGACCGGGTGACGCTCCCGGTGTGGATCGCGGTGACCGCGGTGATGGTGCTGTCCATGCCGGGCACCCTGGAGGGCCTGTACGGGACGGCGGCCGAACGCGCCGATCTCGTAGGGCAGTTACGGGCGAACTCCGCGCTGCGGGCGATGACCGGCCCGCTCCTCGGCGATTCGCTGGGCGCGCTGACCGCCTGGCGGGTCGGGGTGTACGCGGCGGTGCTCGCGGCCGGCCTGAGCCTGCTGACCGTCGTACGGCACACCCGGGACGAGGAGGAGAGCGGCCGGGACGAGCTGCTGCGGGCCGGGGCGGTCGGCCGGCACGCGCCGCTGACGGCGGCCCTGCTGGCGGCGGCCGTCGCCGACGCCGTCCTCGCGCTGCTGCTCGCGGCGGGGCTGTCGGCGCACGGGACGGCGGGCGCGGTGGCGTTCGCGCTCGGCGTCGCCGGGGCCGGCCTGGTCTTCGCGACCATGGCGGCGATCGCCGCCCAGCTCACCGAGAGCGCCCGGGCGGCCCGGGGCCTGACCGCCGGCACGCTGGGCGCGGCCTTCGTGCTGCGGGCGGCGGGCGACTCGGGCACGGCGGACGGTTCCTCCCCGCTGACCTGGCTGTCCCCGCTGGGCTGGGCGGAGAACGTCCGGGCGTTCACGGGCGAACGGTGGTGGGTGCTGGCGGTGCCCGCCGGGGCGGTGCTGGCCCAGGGGGCGGTGGCGTACGCGCTGGCCGGGCGCCGGGACGTCGGCGCGGGCTTGCTGCCGGCCCGGCCGGGACCGGCGTACGGCCGGCTCGGCACGGCGGGGGCGCTGGCGTGGCGGTTGCAGCGGGGCGGCGTGCTCGGCTGGAGCCTCGGCTTCCTCGTCGCCGGGGTGGTGTACGGGGCGATGACGAAGGGCGCGGCCGAGCTGCTCGCGGACAACGAGGGCACCCGGGAGGTCATCGCCCGGATGGGCGGGGAGGCCGGGCCGGCCGACTCCTTCGTCTCCGCGATGGTCGGCACGCTGGGGATGGTCGCCGCGCTGTACGTGGTCGCCTCGGCGCTGCGGCTGCACGCCGAGGAGACCTCCGGGCGGGCGGAGCCGGTGCTCGCCGGGGCGGTGGGGCGGCTGCGCTGGGCCGCCGGGCACCTGGTGGCCGCGTTCGGCGGCGCGGTGGTCCTGCTGCTGACGGCCGGCTGCGGATACGCCCTCGGCTACGGCCGGGACCTCGGCCCGATCCTCGCGGCCTGCCTGGTGCAGGTGTCCGCGGTGTGGGTGGTCGGCGGGGCGGCGGTCCTGCTGCTCGGGCTGCTGCCGCGCGCGGCCCCGGTGGCGTGGGCCGTGGCCGGCGCGGCCCTGCTGCTCGGCTGGATCGGCCCGGCGCTGGACCTGCCGGGGGCGCTGCTGGACCTGTCACCCTTCGCCCACCTGCCGAAACTCCCCGGCGCGGGGATGGAGTGGCGCCCGGTCCTGGTGCTGCTGGGGCTGGCGGGGGTGCTGGTGGCGACCGGGGTGGTGGGGTTGCGGAGGCGGGACGTGGGCGGCTGACCCGGGGCGCCCTCCCTCACGCCTCGACGTGGAGTCCGCGCAAGCCCCGGATGACGAAGGTCGGCTTGCGTTCCGGTTCGGCGGCGAGGGTGAGGGTGGGGGCCCGTTCGAGGAGGGCGGTGAGGGAGGCGGCCAGTTCGATGCGGGCGAGCGGGGCGCCGATGCAGTAGTGCAGGCCGGCGCTGAAGGAGATGTGCGGGTTGTCCCGGCGGGCCAGGTCGAGGCGGCCGGGTTCGGCGAAGACGGCCGGGTCGTGGTTGGCGGAGCCGAACAGCAGCGCGATCTCGGCGCCGCGCGGGATGGTCGTCCCGTCGATCTCGATGTCGTCCAGCACCCAGCGTTCGAAGAGCTGGAGCGGGGTGTCGTAGCGCATCAGCTCCTCCACCGCCGTGGGGACGAGGGAGTGGTCGGCGCGCAGGGCTGCGAGCTGGCCGGGGTTGCCGAACAGCGCGTGCCAGCCGTTGACGGTGGCGTTGACGGTGGCCTCGTGACCGGCGTTCAGCAGCAGGACGCAGGTCGAGATCATCTCCTGCTCGGTGAGGCGGTCGTCGTCCCCGTCGTGCGCGGCGATCAGGCCGGAGACCAGGTCGTCGCCGGGGTCCGCGCGGCGGGCGGCGATCAGGCCGCGCAGGTAGTCGGAGAACTCCACCGACGCGCGCACCGCCCGCGCCGCCGTCTCCTCGGACGGGTGCAGCTCGTACATCCCGCAGATGGCGGCCGACCAGGGCCGCAGCGGGGCCCGGTCGGACTCCGGGATGCCGAGCATCTCGGCGATGACGGCGACGGGGAGGGGTTCGGCGACGTCGGTCAGCAGGTCACCGCCGCCGGTGGCGACGAGCCGGTCCACCAGGCGGCCGGCGAGGTCACGGACGTACGGCTGGAGCCGCTCCACCGTGCGCGGGGTGAACGCCTTCGAGACGAGCCGCCGGATGCGGGTGTGGTCCGGGGGCTCCAGGTCGAGCATGCCGTGGTCGTTGAGCGTGTGGAACGGCTCGTGCTCGGGCGGCGGCGGGGTCCGGCCGAACTCCTCGTGGCTGAAGCGGTGCCGGTACGTCCGCCCCAGGCGCCGGTCACGCAGCAGCGCGGAGACGTCCGCGTGGCGGGGGACGAGCCACTGGCCGGTGGGCTCGAAGTAATGGACCCGGCCCCGTTCGCGGAGTCCGGCGTAGGCGGGGTACGGGTCGGCGACGAACGCGGGGTCCCACGGGTCGAAGGCTGCCATGACCGGACGCTAGCCCGGCCGGGGCGCCGCTGACCAGGGGGTACGGCGGGAGGGCTCAGCCCTCCTCGGTGATGCGGGTGGCGATGCCGTCGGTGATCTCGACCTCGGCGGCCAGGGTGCCGGCCTTGGCCGCCGCCTCCAGCTCGGCCTCGGTGCACTGCGTGGCCGTCTGCCCCTCGGCGTCGCCGCACATGCCGCCGACGCCCCAGATCTCGGTGTCCTCGGCGAGCCAGAACTGCTGCTGGGTGTCCTTCAGGTCGGACACGGTGTACTTGCCCGGGGCGAGGTAGGAGACGGTGCCCAGCCAAGTGCCGCTGACGCCGTCTCCGCCCTGACCGGCCGTGTCCTCACCGGAGGGCGCCGAGTCGTCCGCGCCGCCGTCACCGGTGTGCCGCTCGGTGACGGTGACGGCGATGCCGTCCTTCAGCACGACGTCCGCGTCGACCGCGCCGGCCCGGGCCGCCTTCTCCAGCTGCGCCTCGGTGCACTGGGTGGCCGCCTGCCCCGCGGCGTCCCCGCACACCCCGCCGGAGCCCCAGATCTTCGTGTCATCGGCGATCCAGAACTGCTGCTCCTTGCCGCCGGCGGTGACCGTGTACGTGCCCGGCGCGAGGTAGGCGACCTCGCCGCCCGAGAAGGTGCCGCTGACGCCGCCCCGCTTCTTCGCGGCGGCGGCCTGCGCGCTCACCGTCTCCTCGGTGGTGGTGCCGGCGCCGGTGCTCCCGGCGGTGTCGTCGCTCTGGCAGGCCGTCATCAGCAGGGTGCCCGCGACGGCGGCGGCGGCGAACAGGACGGAACGGGCACGCAGCGTGGTCATGGCGAGGAGACCCCTTCGGGAGATGTGCGGCGGTCGGAGTGAGCGGTACGCGGCCTGTGCGCCGCTGTGAGACGACCATGCACCGCCCACGGACCCCGGCACCAGCGACACGGGTGTTCCACGACCGCGCCGTGACAGAACGCGGACACGGGCAGCAGGACGGAGACACAACCGCCCGCGCCCGCCCGTGTCACACCGGGTCGATACGCGCCTTGAGCAGGCAGAACTCGTTGCCCTCCGGGTCGGCGAGGACGTGCCACTGCTCCTCGCCGGTCTGGCCGATGTCGGCCGGGCGCGCGCCTAGTGCCAGGAGGCGTGCCAGCTCGGCGTCCTGGTCCCGGTCGGTGGGGTTGACGTCGATGTGCAGCCGGGCCTTCCCCGGTTCCGGCTCGTCCCGGCGGCTGAGGATGATCGTCGGCTGCGGTCCCCCGAAGCCCTCGCGCGGCCCGATCTCGACGCAGTCGTCGCCTTCCCGGTCGAGGACGACGAAGTCCAGCACCTCGCACCAGAACCGCGCCAGCACCTCCGGCTCCCTGCACCCGAGCACCAGCTCACCGATACGACACGCCATGGATTACCTGCCTTCGAGGGGAACGCGGACGCGGCGACCGTACCGGCCAGGACGGCGGAAGACGACGGATTTACGACGCCCCTACTCCCGCGTGAACCCGTGACTCCGCTCCACCTTCGCCACGTGCAGCGTGTAACTCCGGTACCACTGCTCCCGCCCGCGCCGCTGCGCCGCCCGATGCTCGGCGTCCGACCTCCACCGCGCGAGCGCGTCGCCGTCCCGGAAGTACCCGACGGTGATCCCGAGCCCGCCGGGCGTCTGCGCGTGGTCCATCCCCAGATACCCGGGGATCTCCTTCACCAGCTCCTCCATCCGCGCGTCGGTCTCCCGGTAACCGTCCTGGTCGTCACTGCGGACGGTGGTGAAGACGGCGACGTAGTACGGGGGTTCGTGGGCGGGGACGGGGGTGGCGGGGGTGTCGGTCATGGGGGTCACGGTAAGGGGGACGCCGTCCGGTGGACCAGGGAGTTCCGTGGGCGCGGTGGCGGGTCAGCGGCCGGCCGCGTCGGGCCGGGCGCCCGCCTTCAGGCTCTCGACGAGGGCGGCGAACGAGGACACCGGTACGGAGAGCGTCGCTCGGGCGGGGGCCTTGGAGTCGCGGATGCGTATGCGGGTGGGTGACGTCGCTATTTCGACGCAGGTGTTCCCTTCGCCTCCACCGGAGTACGTGGACTTGCGCCAGGACATCAAAGCTCCTTCATCAACCGGTGAATGAAGTCCCGCGACTCCAAGGGCTCCAGCGACGATTCCCTCACCGTGCGGAAAAGTGTTCGGAGTCGATTCAAGTGCTCCTCCGCGTCGATGAAAAGGGTGCCGGTGGGCGAGTCGAGGAGCCCCGTGTCCAGCTTGGGCACCCGTCCGCCCAGGTACATCATCGACGCGTCAGCACCGGCGAAGCCGTCCCGGTGGACGGGGATGACCCGCACGACGGCGTGCCCCCTCTCGATCTCTTCCAGGATGAGCTGGAGCTGGGACAACGACGTCCGGCGGTCGGACACCCGGATGCGCAGGGCGAACTCGTGGACGATCGTCTCGTACGGAGTCGGCTTGTCGCCCTCGATCGCCCTGCGCCGCATCATGCGGTGCTCCACGCGGGGCGCCAGCTCGGCTTCGGTCAGGTCCGGGCGCATGTACCTGAAAACAGCGCGCGCGTAGTCCGGGGTCTGGAGCAGTCCCGGCACGTACGTGATCACGACTTCCCGCATGAAGGTGGCGTGGTGCTCCGCCTCGGCCACGTCCAGGTTCACCTGAGGCAGGACGCCTCGGTAGTCGTCCCACCAACCGCGCGAGCGCTCCTCGGCCACCGTCGCCAGGGCATCGACGAATGCCTCGTCCTCGCACTCGTAATGATTCGCGAGGCGGCGAACGCGCTCCGCGCTGACTCCGGAGATCCCTGCTTCGATCTGACTCATCTGCGCCGACGTGGAGTCCAGAAAGGCCGCGACCTCGCGCGCCTTCAGGCCGGCCGCGACCCGCAGCTTGCGCAACTCGGCACCGAGCCGGATCTGCCGGGCCGTGGGGTTGCTTCTCGGCGCCACTCGTTCTCCCGTCCCCGAAGGCCGCTTCAGCGTGCCTCGTTCGGGTGCCAGGCTACGCCAACAGCTTGCACCGGGAGAAATTTCTCCTCTACCGTCGGTGACGCGCCGCACACGCTGCGAAGCCCCGGGCACCGGAAGCGCACCGCCCCGTCGTGTCGTGACGGGCGCGGCAATGACACCCCCGCCCGGTGGGCGACCCCCCCTACACCGACGGAGCCACACGTATGTCCGAGAGCGAGTCCTGGGAGTACTCCCTCCACATCCCGAACGACCCCCGTGCCGTCACCGTCTGCCGGCGGACCCTGCGGCTGGTCCTCACGGTGCACGGGCTGATCGGGCTCGTGGACGTCGCGGAGCTGCTCGCCGCCGAGCTGGTGGGGAACGCCGTACTGCACACCGAAGGGCCCGCCGCGCTGCGGGTGTGCTGGTCGGGGCGGGTGCTGCGGATCGGGGCGTGGGACGCCGACCCCGAACCGCCGCCCGGGGTCGGGGAGATGGCCCACGCGGAGGACGAGGGAGGGCGGGGACTCGCTCTCGTGCGGGCCTGTTCCGATCTGTGGGGGTGGCAGCCGCTGTCGCGGTCCGGGGACCGGGGGAAGTACGTGTGGTGCGAGCTGGGGACGGCCCCGTCTCACCCCGGTGTCACCAGCCGGGCCTCGTAGGCGAAGACCGCCGCCTGGGTGCGGTCGCGCAGGCCCAGTTTGACCAGGACGCGGCTGACGTGGGTCTTGATGGTCGACTCCGCGACCATCAGGCGCTCGGCGATCTCGCTGTTGGACAGGCCCTGCGCGATCAGGACCAGCACCTCCGTCTCCCGCTCGGTCAGGTCGCCGTACGCCGCGTGCGCGGCGGGCAGCAGACGCGGACTGTCCGCCAGCCGCGAGAACTCGGTGATCAGGCGGCGGGTGACGGACGGGGCGAGCAGGGCCTCGCCGGAGGCCACCACCCGTACGCCGTCCGCGAGTTGGCGGGCCGAGGCGTCCTTCAGGAGGAAGCCGGACGCGCCCGCGCGCAGTGCCTGGTAGACGTACTCGTCGAGGTCGAACGTGGTCAGGACCAGCACCTTCGACGTGCTGTCGGCCGCGACGATCTCACGGGTCGCCTCGATGCCGTTCAGTTCCGGCATCCGGATGTCCATGAGGACGACGTCGGGGACGAGTTCGCGGACCTTGGCGACCGCCTCGCGGCCGTTGACCGCCTCGCCGACGACCTCGATGTCCGGCATCGCGTTCAGCAGGACCGAGAAGCCCTCGCGGACCATCATCTGGTCGTCGGCGATCAGGACGCGGATCGGCCGGCCGGTCATGCCTCGTCCCCGGACGCCAGGGCCACCGGCAGGAAGACCGCCACCTCGTAGCCGCCCTCCCCGGTCGGTCCCGCCGTCATCTCGCCGTTCAGCATCGACACCCGTTCCCGCATGCCGGTGATGCCGTGGCCGGCGCCCGGTGACGGCTTGACCAGGGCGGGCGCGGGGACCGGGCCGTTGACGATCCGCAGGCCCAGGCCGCCGAGGACGTAGGACACCTCCACGCGGGCCGACGCGCCCGGTGCGTGCCGCAGCGTGTTGCTCAGGGCCTCCTGGACGATGCGGTACGCCGACAGCTCCACGCCGGGAGGCAGTTCGCGTACCGCGCCGGTGACCGCCTTGTCGACCGGCAGGCCCGCGTCCCGCACGTTGGCGAGGAGCGCGTCCAGGTCGGCGAGGGTGGGCTGCGGGGCGTCGGGGGCCTCGTAGTCCTCGGCGCGGACGACACCGAGGACGCGGCGGAGTTCGGTGAGGGCGGCCACCGCGTTCTCCCGGATGGTGGCGAAGGCCCGCTCCAGTTCCGGCGGCGGGTTCTCCACCCGGTAGGGCGCCGCCTCGGCCTGGATGGCGACCACCGACATGTGGTGGGCGACCACGTCGTGCAGCTCGCGGGCGATGGTGGTGCGTTCCTCCAGCAGCGTGCGCCGGGACCGTTCCCGCGCCGTCACCGTCCGCTGGGCGGTGACCTCCTGCCGGGCCTCCCGGCGGACCTGCCGTACGGCGACCACCAGCAGGACCATCGCGGTGAGCACCAGCAGCGGGGCGCTGTTGGAATTCTGGTACTCCCCACCGAGCAGGGTGTCGGCACCGAGGCTGTAGACGGCGGTGAGCAGCCACATCCAGGCCGCCGTCCGGGGCCGGGTCCGCAACGCCACCAGCGTCAGCACGATCAGGTGGCAGGCGAAACTGCCGGGCGACCAGGGCCAGTCGTCCCACCGCTCGGAGAAGAGCACGACGAACGGGGCCGCCGCCCACGACACCCAGAAGGCACCGACCGGCCGCACCAGCGTGAGCAGGACGGGCACCAGGGCGAGGAGGGCGTTGAAGAGTTCCAGGGCCTCGCTTCCCTGTGTCGTCCCGGCGAAGGAGAAGGCCATCGCGATCAGGCCGGCGGCCACCACCACGGCGTGCGGCGTCCACTGCGCGTACTCCCGCAGCGCGCCCGGCAGCCGCCGGGTCAGTGGGCCGTCGGTGCGCATCGGGGGCAGCGGGCGGTAGGCGAAGGCGTCGTGGATCAGGTCCTGCCGCAGCCCGCGCAGGGCGTCCGCCGCGAGGCGGGCCTCCGGGCTGCGCGGCGGGGAGGACGGTATACGGGTCGTCTCGGTCACGTACAGCACCGTAGGGGGCGGTGCGGCACCCCGTCGTCCGCAGCGAGACGGGTTTCGCCGGGTCCGTCTCAAGTACTACCGGTACTCCCCCCATACCGGTACTCCCCCGTACTACCGGCACTCCCCGAACCGCCCGCGGCACTCCCCGAACCGCCCGCGGCACTCCCCGTACCGCCCGCTCACCACGCCAGCTGTGCGATCTCCTCCGCCACCACCGCGCAGGCGTCCGCCGCCGGGTCGATCAGCGGGAAGTGGCCGACGTCCTCCAGCAGGGTCACCCCCACCACCTCCCCGGCACGGGCCGCCGCGTCGGCGTACGCCTCGGCGACCTCCTGCGGCACGTCCGCGTCGGCCCGGCCCTGCACCAGGGTGGTGGCGATACCGGTGGGCAGCAGCAGCGCCGGGTCGGCGTACGGCACCCGCTCGGCGAAGGTCTCGTCCCCGCCGAGGAACTGCCGCACCGCGCCGCCGCACACCGCCAGCGAGTCGGCGACCGCGAGGTCCGCGATCGGGGCAAGGGCGACCACGCCGCGCAGCGGCGCCGGCCGGTCGGTGCGCCAGGGAGCGTCGGCGGGCAGCAGGTGCCGGGCCGCCGCCCACAGGGCGAGGTGACCGCCCGCCGAGTGACCGGTGAGCACCGTACGGCGCGGATCGGCGTCCGGCAGGTGCTCCCGGACCAGCGCGGGCAGCGCGTCCAGGGCCGCGGCCACGTCGTCGAGGGTCTCGGGCCAGCGCCCCGCGGCCCCGCCCCCGTCACCGCGCCGGTACTCCACGCTGGCCACCGCGAGCCCCCGGCCCGCCAGGAACCCGGCGAACGGGCTGATGTGCCGCCGGTCGTACGGACCCCGCCAGGCCCCGCCGTGCAGGACGACGACCACGGGCGCGGGACCGCCCGGACCGGCCTGGACCCGGGGGACGTAGAAGTCGATCACCTGGTCGGGGTGGGTGCCGTAGGCGGCGGTGAGGTCGGGGGCGACCGCAGGGTGCGCGAGGAGCGACTTCTCCTCCGCCTCGTTCCGCCCGGCGGGGGTCCCCTTTTCAGCGGCGGCGTCCGGCATGCTCCAACCTCTCAGCGGGGAAACGGTGTTGGCCGACCAGGAGATGGAAATCGGCCGCTGCCGGGACGGTACCAGGCCGGTGACGTGCACCGACACGGGGATATCACGCTGGGTGAGGAGGGTGGCCCCGCTCGCGCGCCGCCCGCCCCTCCCCGGCCCCTACGCGGTGCCGAGCACCTGCCCCAGCACCCGCGCCGCCCGCTCGACGTCCGCGAAGCCGACGTACAGCGGGGTGAAGCCGAACCGCAGGACGTCCGGGGCCCGGAAGTCGCCGACCACACCGCGCTCGATCAGCGTCCGCATCACCTCGCCGGCGTCCGCGCAGCGCAGCGCCACCTGGCTGGCCCGCTCGGCGTGCGCGACCGGCGTCAGGTTCTCCACCCGGCCCGCGGGCACGTACGCCTCGACGCACCGCAGGAAGAAGTCGGTCAGCGCGAGGGACTTGGCCCGCACCCGCGCGACCGGGACGTCGTCCCACACGTCGAGGGCCGCCTCCAGCGCGAGCAGCGACAGGATGTCCGGCGTGCCCACCCGCCCGCGCACGGCGCCGTCGGCCGGGGTGTACGCGGACGTCATCCCGAACGGCTCGGCGTGCGAGTTCCACCCCGGCAGCGGCGAGTCGAAGCGGCCCTGGAGACCGCGGCGGACGTACAGGTACGCGGGTGCGCCCGGGCCGCCGTTGAGGTACTTGTACGTGCACCCCACCGCCAGGTCGACGCCGTGCTCGTCCAGGCCGACCGGCAGCGCGCCCGCGCTGTGGCACAGGTCCCACACCGCGTACCCGCCCGCCGCGCGCACGGCGGCGGTGAGGCCGGGCAGGTCGTGCAGCCGGCCGGTGCGGTAGTCGACGTGGTTGAGCAGCACGGCGGCGGTGCGGCCGGTCAGCGCCGAGGGCACCTCGGCCGGGAGCACCGGCCGCAGCGTACGGCCCGTCAGCCGGGCCGCCGACGCGGCGATGTACCCGTCCGTGGGGAAGGTGGTGGCGTCGACGAGGATCTCGTCCCGCCCCTCCCCCGCCATCCGCACGGCGGCGACCAGGGCCTTGAAGACGTTGACGCTGGTGGAGTCGCCGACGACGATCTGGCCGGGGGCCGCCCCGACCAGCGGCGCGATCCGGTCCCCGATCCGCTCGGGCGCGGTCCACCAGCCGCTCTCCTCCCAGGACCGGATGCGCAGCTCGCCCCACTGCCGGCGGACGACGTCCTCGACCCGGCCCGGCACGTGCGCGGGCAGCGCGCCCAGCGAGTTGCCGTCCAGGTAGACGGTGTCGTCGAGGAGGAAGCGCTCCCGGACCCCGGCCAGGGGGTCCTCGGCGTCCAGTTCCCACGCGGCGCTCATCAGCTCAGACATACGACCTCGCCGTCCACAGCTCCGGGAACACGTTCTTGCGGGCCCGCTTCTCCAGCCAGGCCACCCCGGCGGAACCGCCCGTGCCGGTCTTGGCGCCCATCGCCCGGCGGGTGGCGACCAGGTGGTCGTTGCGCCAGCGCCACACCAGCTCGGCGACGTCGCTGAGCGCCTCGCCCAGTCGCGCCAGCTCGCCGTCCTGGTCCCCGGCGTACACGTCCGTCCAGGCGGCCTCGACCTCGGGCGACGGCTCGTACGGCCGGGACACGTCCCGGTGCAGCACCGTCTCCGGGATCGGGTAGCCGCGCCGGGCCAGCAGCCGGACCGCCTCGTCGTACAGGCTCGGCTCGTGCAGCGCCTTCTCCAGCTCGGCGTGGGCGCGCGGGGTGCCGCGGTGCGGGACCAGCATGGACGCGGACTTCTCGCCGAGCAGGAACTCCAGCCGGCGGTACATGGCCGACTGGAAACCGGAACCCTCGCCGAGGGCGCCCCGGTAGGAGTTGAACTGGGCCGGGGTGAGTCCGGCGAGCGGCTTCCAGGAGGCGTTGAGCGCCTCCAGCTCCCGCACCGACCGTTTCAGCGCGTCCTTCGCCACGCCGACGCGGTCCTCGCGCAGGGCACGGGCGGCGGTCTCCCACTCGTGGACGATGACGGTGAACCACAGCTCCATGACCTGGCTGGTGACCAGGAAGACCATCTCGCCGGGATCGTCGGAGACGGTGTGCTGGAGGTGGGTGAGGACGTCCGCCCTGACGTAGTCCTCGTACGGCGTGCTGCCCTCGAAATCGAGGTTCGGGGCTTCCTGGGACATCGCTGTCTCCTGCGTATGTGCTTCGGGTGGCGGTCCGCCCTGCCGTTACCGGCACGGGGCCCCGGTCCCCACCGGCATACTCCGCAATCGTCCCGGGCACGCGCAAGGCCCGCCCCTTCGGACGGGCCCCTAGGGGATGGGCGCGGGGTCAGCCGAGGACGTCGGCCGCCTCCTGCGAGGAGTCGCGCAGGAACTGCGTGCAGCGCTCGTACTCGTCCTTCTCGCCGATCGCCTGGGCGGCGCGGGCGAGGGCGTGCAGGGCGCGCAGGAAACCGCGGTTGGGCTCGTGCTCCCACGGCACCGGCCCGTGCCCCTTCCAGCCGCTCCGGCGCAGCGCGTCCAGGCCCCGGTGGTAGCCGGTCCGGGCGTACGCGTACGACTCCACGACGCCGCCCCGCTCGAAGGCGTCGTCGGCGAGCTGCGCCCAGGCCAGGGAGGACGTCGGGTACCGCGCCGCGACCTCGGCGGGCGAGGTGCCGGCGGCGAGCAGCTCGCGCGGCCCGGGGTCGTCGGGGAGGTGGGTCGGGGGCGGTCCCCCGAGCAGGTTCTCGTGAATGGCCATAGCTCCCAGTCTGCGGCATGCCGAGGGCCCGGCACCGCGAGGGTGCCGGGCCCGTCGTACGCGAGGCGTCACCGCCGGACGCGGGTGCCCGCCCGGCGCGGGGCACTGCTTGACGCGGTGCCCGCCGAGCGCGAGGCGCTACTTGATGCGGGTGCCCGCCGAGCGCAGGTGGCCGCAGGCCTCGACGACGCGCGCGGCCATGCCGGCCTCGGCCAGCTTGCCCCAGGTGCGCGGGTCGTAGGTCTTCTTGTCGCCGACCTCGCCGTCGACCTTCAGGACGCCGTCGTAGTTCGCGAACATGTGGCCGGCGACCGGACGCGTGAAGGCGTACTGGGTGTCGGTGTCGAGGTTCATCTTGACCACGCCGTTGTCCAGCGCGGTGGCGATCTCCTCGGCGGTGGAGCCGGAACCGCCGTGGAAGACGAAGTCGAACGGCTTGGAGCCGGCCTCCTGCCCGTACTTCGCGGCGACGCCCACGCTCAGCTCCTTGAGCAGTTCGGGACGGAGGACGACGTTGCCCGGCTTGTACACCCCGTGCACGTTGCCGAAGGACGCGGCGAGCAGGTAGCGGCCCTTCTCACCGAGGCCGAGCGCCTCGGCGGTGCGCAGGGCGTCGTCGACCGTGGTGTAGAGGGAGTCGTTGATCTCGTGGGAGACGCCGTCCTCCTCGCCGCCGGTCGGGGTGATCTCGACCTCGAGGATGATCTTCGCGGCGCGGGCCTGCTCCAGCAGCTCGGTGGCGATGGCGAGGTTGTCGGCCAGGGTCTCGGCGGAACCGTCCCACATGTGCGACTGGAACAGCGGGTTCAGGCCGGCCTGGACGCGCTTGGCGGAGAGCGCCAGCAGCGGGCGCACATAGCCGTCCAGCTTGTCCTTGGGACAGTGGTCGGTGTGCAGCGCGATGTTCACGTCGTACTTCTCGGCGACGATGTGCGCGAACTCGGCCAGGGCGACCGCGCCGGTCACCATGTCCTTGTTGTGCTGGCCGCCCAGGAACTCGGCGCCGCCGGTGGAGATCTGGACGATGCCGTCGCTCTCCGCCTCCGCGAAACCGCGCAGCGCCGCGTGGAGCGTCTGGGAGGAGGTCACGTTGATGGCCGGGTAGGCGAACTTGCCTGCCTTCGCCCGGTCCAGCATCTCGTTGTAGACCTCGGGAGTTGCGATGGGCATTGTCCGCTCCTTGTATGTGCGGGTGGGCTGTGTGGTGCGTGCTTACGGCCCTGACCTAGACCATGCGGCGCCGTGGGGCACCTGGGGCGACGTCATCGTCGGCCCCATCTTCCCAGACGGCTCAGTCGAGGCCCAGCTCGTCCTTGGAGAAGGCGTACCGGTACGGCACCCCGGCGCCCTCCTGGATCTTCTCGGCGGCGCCGGTCGCGCGGTCCACGATGGTGGCGACGGCGACCACCTCGGCGCCGGCCTCGCGCACCGCCTCGACCGCGGTGAGCGGGGAGCCGCCCGTGGTGGAGGTGTCCTCGACGACCAGCACCCGGCGGCCGGCGATGTCCGGGCCCTCGACGCGGCGCTGCATGCCGTGCGCCTTGGCGGCCTTGCGGACGACGAACGCGTCGAGGCGCCGGCCGCGCGCGGCGGCGGCGTGCAGCATGCTCGCGGCGACCGGGTCGGCGCCCATGGTCAGCCCGCCCACCGCGTCGAAGTCGAGGTCCTCGGTCAGGTCGAGCAGCACCTGCCCGACCAGCGGCGCGGCCTCGCCGTCCAGGGTGACGCGGCGCAGGTCGACGTAGTAGTCCGCCTCCAGCCCCGAGGAGAGGGTCACCTTGCCGTGCACCACGGCCTTGTCCTTGATCTGCTGCAGCAGCGCGCCACGTACGTCACTCATGGGGGCCAGCTTAGAGGCGCCGCCAGCTCCAGGTCGTCGTCGCCTCCAGCGGCTCCACGGGCGTGACCAGGCGCGGGAGGGTGTTCAGCCCGTTGGGCGGGCCGGTCTGCGGCTCCACGCAGACGGCGGCCTCCTGCTCGTCGTAGACCACGACCCACTGCTCGCGGCTGGTCACCTTCAGTTCGAGCCGCTCCGGCCAGGTGAGGGTGACGTCGACGCCGTCGGGCATGCCGAAGCAGTCGTCCCAGGGGCCGGGGCGGGGGTCGATCCGGTTGCCGGTGGGGAGGTGGTCGGCGCCGCGCTCCTCCTGCCAGGCGGCGTCGAAGGCGATCTCGACGCCGGTCCCGCCGTCGAGGGTCCGGTTGAACCAGGGGTGCCAGCCGAGCTGCGCCGGGAAGGAGGAGCCGTACGTCTCGACGGCCAGGGTGAGCGTCAGCGCGTCCGGGGCGAGCGCGACGACCTGGGTGAGCTTGGCCGGGTAGGGCCAGGGGTCACCGAGGTCGTACGTGAGGACCGCCTCGTCGGCGGTGGCGCGGGCGGTGACCCAGGCGCCGTCGCGGGCGGGCCCGTGGATGGCGTGCGGCGCGGAGTTCAGCGGCATCTGGTGGACGGTGGCGCCGTCCCGGAAGCGGCCGTCGCGGATGCGGCCGACCCAGGGGGCCATCGGGAAGCAGCCGTACCGGTCGCCTTGGCGGAGCAGCTCCACGCCGTCGACGCGCAGCGAGCCGATCCGGCCGCCGTTGCCGGGCCGTACGGTGGCCTCCGCGTCGCCCGCCCTCAGAGTGATCTCTTCGTTGCTCACGCCCTGACCCTACTGGCGACCCGGCTTCCGGGGCTCAGCGGCGTCTGCGCAGGGCGCGGCCGACGACGATGGCGGAGGCGACGACCAGCGCGGCGGCGGGGGCGGCCCAGCGCAGCGGAGTACCGGCGGTGACCGCCTCGGGGGCGGGCACGGGCGCGTACCGGCCGCGCGGCGGGGCGTGGTCGACCTCCTCGGCGCTGCGCCCGATCATCGTGCGGCGGGCGTGGGCGGCCTCGGCGGGGGGCTCGGCGGCGGCCCCGCCCTGCTCGTCCGCACCGCGGTCCAGGGAGGGCGGGGGCACCTCGGTCTCGAAGACGGACGGGGGCGCGTCGGCGGGCGGCTCCGCGGCGTCCGCGGGGTTCGCCGTCTGCGCCGGGTCCGTCCGCTGCGTCGCGTCCGCCCCGTCCGTCGTGTTCGTCGGGTTCGCCGTCCGCGCCGGGTCCGCCGAGCCGTCAGCGTCCGTCGTCCGCGCCGGGTCCGCCGAGCCGTCAGCGTCCGTCGACCGCGCCGGGTCCGCCGAGCCGTCAGCGTCCACCGACCGCGCCGGATCCGCCGAGCCGTCAGCGTCCGCCGACCGCGCCGTCTTCGCCGAATCCTCCGCGTCGTTCACGTCGTTCACGTCCTCCGCGTCGGCCGACCGCACCGCGTCCGCCGTGCCGTCAGCGTCCGCCGTCCGCACCGCGTCCGCCGTGCCCGCCGCGTCCCCCGCACGCGCCGCGTCGGTCGGCTCCGCCGTCTCCGGCTCGTCCCGGTCGTCCGCCGCCCGGCCCAGGTTCTCCGCGAACCGGGTCAGCAGCCGCGTCACCGCCGCGCTCACCGCGTCCGGCGGCAGGTCGCCGAGGCGGCCGTCCGCGGTGGCCGTCCCCGTGAACGTCAGCGTGGCGCCGCCCTCGGCGCCGGCGATCCGGACCGTCAGCGCGAGCGCCGCCGTGCCGGTGCCGCGCGCCTCGGCGGCCTCGCCCTCGACGCCGTACGCACCGTCGTCCCGCGCGGTGAGCCGCACGGTGCCGCGGTAGGTGACGGAGTGGCTGCCGACGCGGACCTTCAGCCGTCCCGTGACGGGCTCGGCGCCGGCCTCCTGCTGGAGCCCGGGCACCGCGCCCGCGACCCGGGCGGGGTCGGCCAGCGCCTCCTTGAGCCGCTCGGCCGGAACCGGAACGAACACCTCATGCTCCATGTCAGCCGAGCCTACCCAGCGTGCGACGGGAACACGCCCCGTCGGCCGGAACTCTCCCTGTACGAGGGGGACGGACCCGGGGCGGCGGCGTCAGTACCGCGGATGCACCAGCGTCGACGGCGGCGGACGCTCCCCGCCGCGGGGGTCCGCCGTCGCGCGGCCCGCGCGGGCCAGCGACCCGGGGGTCAGCGTGGCCGGCCGCGGCCCGCGCGGGGCGAGGCGCAGCGCCGGGGGCGTCCGGGCCCCGGCCAGCAGGAACCCCCAGTCGCCGCCGGGGGAACCGCTCACCCGGTAGGACGCCGTCCGCAGACCGGCCGCGCGCAGGGTCGACTCCACCGTGTGGAACACCCGGGGGCGCGCGGCGTACGGCCCGGCGTGCACCACCAGCCGCCCGCCGGGCGCCAGCACCCGCCGGGCCAGGCCGTAGAACTCCTGCGAGTACAGCTTGGCGCCGGCCGTCAGGCCCGGGTCGGGCAGGTCCGAGACCACCACGTCGTACGCCCCGGCCGGCACCCCGCGCAGCCGGTGGAAGGCGTCGTCCGTCGTGACGCATACCCGGGGGTCGTCGTAGGCGTGCCCGTTGAGCGCGGACAGTCCGGGGTCGTGCCGGGCCAGCCGGGACAGCCCGGCGTCCACCTCGACGATCTCCACCCGGCGCACCCCGGGGAACCGCAGCACCTCGCGGGCGGCGAGTCCGTCCCCGCCGCCGAGGATCAGCACACGCGCGTGCGGGCCGGCCATGGCGGGGTGCACCAGCGCCTCGTGGTAGCGGCGCTCGTCCCCGCCGGCGACCCGGAGCCGGCCGTCCAGGAAGAGGTCGAGGGGGCGGCCGTCGGCGTCGCCGCGCAGGACTATCTCCTGGGTGCCGGTGCGCACGGCCACCCGGACGTCCTGGCCGTACAGGGCGCGCCGGGCGGCCCGTTCGAAGTCGTCGGCGAGGACGGCGGTGGTGGTGAGCAGGGCGATGACGAGGACGCCGGCGGTGAGCAGCAGCCGGCGGGCCCGGCCGGTCAGGTCACGCCGGAACAGGCCGAGCACCAGGGCGGCGCCCACCACCGCGTTGACCGTCCCGGTGACCAGGGCCGCGGTCAGCTGGCCGAGGAACGGCAGCAGCAGGAAGGGGAAGGCCAGACCACCGATCAGCGCGCCGACGTAGTCCGCGGCGAAGAGGTCGGCGACGGCGCCGCCCACGTCCTGGCGGCGGACGCGCTGGATCAGTTCCATCAGCAGCGGCACCTCGGCGCCGATCAGCAGCCCGATGGTGAGCGAGAAGACGACCAGCAGCGCGCGGGGGGCGTCGGCCCACAGACCGCCCCGGTCGCCGGTCCAGGCGAAGGCCGCGTACAGCGCCATGGCGCTGGAGCCGCCGGCCAGGGCGAGGGCGGTCTCCACCGCGCCGAAGCCCGCCGCGCCGAGCCGCCGCAGCCGCTTGGCGACGAGCGAGCCGATGCCCATCGCGAACACCATGACCGACAGGACGATGGACGCCTGGGTGACCGAGTCGCCGGTCAGGTACGAGGCGACGGCGACCAGTTCCAGCTCGTAGACGAGGCCGCAGGCGGCGCAGACGAAGACCCCCGCGAGGACCAGGAACCGTGCGGTGGCCGGCCGCACGGGCAGCGGCGCGGGGGTGCCACGGGGGCCGCTCGGACCGCCCCGGGGTGGCCGGGAGCCGGGCGGGGCGGGGGCGTGCCGTTCGATCACGCTGTGACGTTACGTCACTATCTTATCGCGCTTCGTCACCCACAGGAGTGGAAAGGGCGCGCGGTGGGCGGTCACAGGTTTATCGGCGCGCACCCCGGTCCAGCGGGCGCACGCGCCGGACGGCCCGCGGCCGCGCGGACGCCGACCCGGGTCCGGGTGGCCACCAGATGGCCCTCCTGCGGATAGGCGTGCCAGGTGCGCCAGGTGACCTGGCCGTCGGTGCGCTGCGCCAGCAGGGCGGTGAAGGCGTACGGGCTGCCCGGGAAGACGCCGACCAGTCCGTGCGGGTGGTCGGCGACCAGGGCGAGCAGTTCCTGCGCGCGGCCGGCGAACGCGTCGGGCGACAGCACCTCCACCCGGGCGGCGAACTCGTACTCCCAGTCGCCCACCCGCTTGGCGACGCCCAGCGGCAGCGGCGTCCGGCTGCCCGGGATGCACGCGACCGTCTCCGAGCAGAGGCCCCGCTCCTCCTCCAAGAGCACTTGGTGGGAGGCGCCGAGGAGTCTCAACTGAAGTGCGGCGCCCTCCAGTTCGACTTCGAGGGTGGCCAGGGCCGGGAGCGGCTCCCGCCCGAGGGCCCAGGCGAGGTCGGCCGCGCGCGTGTCGGTGTAGGCGGTGTTCAGGGTCGTGAGCATGGAAGGCTCCGCAAGCACACAGGGGGGAAGAAGGGCAGGGTCCCGTGATCCCGGCCACGGCCGGGCGCGGCCCTGTCACAGCCCGGTCGGCCGGTCAGAAGAGGTCCGCGGGACGCCCGAGGGGCTGCTTGGGTGAATGAGAGGCAATCATGGACGGTGGCGGCGCCACAGCGTTTTTACCCAACTTCGTGGTATTTCCATCCCTCAGGGGGCTCAACAGCTCACCTGTTCCACCACGGCGTGCGCCTACCGGTACACCGCGCGCCAGTACGCCGAAGGCGCCCGCCGGGCGCACGGCCCGGCGGACGCCTTCCCGGTCCGGGGATGCGGTTCCCCCTTCGCGCGGCGCCGACTGCCCCGTGTCAGTCACCGCCTCCGCCACCGCATCCCCCGCCACCGCCGCAGGACGACCCGCCACCGCAGGAGTGACCACCGGAGTGGCCGCCCGAGTGGCCGCCGTCCGACGACGAGCCGCCGTCCGCCCACCAGCTCCCGCCGTCACCGGAGTCGCCGCCACCGGCGTACCCGCCGTCCCCGCCCCCCGTCCGACGGCCCGCCCGCCGGCGCGTCCCACCGGCGCGCGCTCCCGAGCGCGCGACGGACACGCTGCGCACCACGATGAAGATCACGATCACTGCCAGGATGATGCCGATGATCATGGCGCCACCCTCCTTCCCTTGAGCGACCCGACGAGCAACCCCTGAGCGACCCCCCGTGGGTGCTCCGCCCGTTGCGCTGCACCGGAGATGCCCGCGGCCACGACGCGCCAAAGCAGAGTTGAGCAACTTCTGAGGGTCATGGCTCGGAAAAGCCCCCTCACCTGCGCCGAAGCGCTGGTGGGGGGCCTCCGGGGCCGGCCGTGCGGACAGCCCGGGTCAGGTGACCGCGATCCGCGCCATGCCCCACAGGATGATCAGGTCGAGCGTCATCACGCTGATCGACCACAGCGGGTAGTAGGGGATGAACATGAACTGGGTGACCAGGCTGATCGCGGCGACCGTCACCCCCGCCGCGCGGCCCCAGGGCATCGCCCGCAGCACCGCCACCCCGGCCATGATCAGCGCGACGCCCACGACGAGGTGGATCCAGCCCCAACCGGTGAGGTCGAACCGGTACTCGTAGGCGCGGGGCACGCCGAAGAGGCGGTCCTCGGCGATGCCGGCGATGCCCTGGAGGACGCTCAGCACACCGCTGAGCAGGAGCAACACCCCGAAGTACCGCAGCGGTCCGGCCGCCCGGCCGTCGTCCCGCGCGCCCGTGGTCCGCGGTCGTGCTCCGTGCGGCATGTCCGTCATCGCCTGTCAGCCCTTCGTCCTGGCGCGGTCGCGCACCGCGCCGCACGGCACGGCACGGCGGGAACGAGCGCATCCGTCACCGTCACAGCGTCGCCCGGGGGCGTCCGCGCGGCGACCACACCGGGGCATTCGGGTCCATACGGGTCCCCGCGCGTCCCGGGTGAGCCGACGGGAGCGGTTGAGGATCGTCCGGGCTTCGGCGCAGGATGGCCGGCATGACCTCCAGCGCGCGCCCCTTGCTCAACCGCCGTCTCGCCGAGTTCGGGACGACGATCTTCGCGGAGATGTCCGCCCTGGCCGTGCGGACCGGCGCGATCAATCTGGGCCAGGGCTTCCCGGACACGGACGGCCCCGAGGAGGTCCGGGAGGCGGCGGTCCGGGCGGTCCGCGACGGCCGCGGCAACCAGTACCCGCCGGGCCCCGGCGTCCCCGAGCTGCGCACCGCGATCGCCGCCCACCAGCGGCACTGGTACGGCCTGTCGTACGACCCCGACACGGAGGTCCTGGTCACCGCCGGCGCCACGGAGGCGATCGCCGCCGCCCTGCTCGCCCTGGTGGAACCCGGCGACGAGGTGATCGCGCTGGAGCCGTACTACGACTCCTACGCCGCCTGTGTCGCGCTGGCCGGCGGCACCCGCGTCCCGGTCACCCTGCGCCCGCACGAGGGGAAGTTCCGCCTGGACCTGGACGAGCTGCGCGACGCGGTCACCGACCGCACCCGCCTGCTGCTGATCAACACCCCGCACAACCCCACCGGCACCGTCCTGACCCGCGCCGAGCTGGCCGCCGTCGCCGAGCTGGCCGTGGCCCGCGACCTCCTGGTGGTCACCGACGAGGTCTACGAACACCTGGTCTACGACGACGCCGAGCACATCCCCCTGGCGTCCTTCCCCGGCATGCGCGAACGCACGGTCACCATCTCGTCGAGCGGCAAGACCTTCTCGCTGACCGGCTGGAAGGTCGGCTGGATCACCGCCGCCCCCGCCCTGCTCACGGCGGTCCGCTCGGCCAAGCAGTACCTGACGTACGTCTCGGCCGGCCCCTTCCAGTACGCGATCGCCGAGGCCCTCGCGCTGCCCGACCGCTACTTCACCGCGTTCCGCGACGGCCTGCGCGCCAAGCGCGACCTGCTCGCGACGGGCCTCGCGGAGGCCGGCTTCGGCGTCCACCGGCCCACCGGCACCTACTTCGTCACCACCGACATCCGCCCCCTCGGCCACACCGACGGCGTCGCCTTCTGCCGGGCCCTGCCCGAACGCGCGGGCGTGGTCGCCGTCCCCAACGCGGTCTTCTACGACCACCGGGAGGCGGGCGCCCCCTTCGTCCGCTTCGCGTTCTGCAAGAGGACGGCCGTCCTCGCCGACGCGGTGCGGCGCCTGAAGGCCCTCGGCTGACACGAGAACGGCGCCGTCCACAGCCTGTGGACGGCGCCGCCGGCGCAGCGGGGACGGACCGGGACTACTCGTCGTCGTCCTCGGGCTTCTCCGCCCCGTCGATCTCCTGCTCCAGGCCGAGCTGCTCCACCAGCCACCGGTCGAACTCGATGGCGGCGCGCACCCAGCTGACCGTGGACGAGACGAAGTGCTCCAGGCTCACGCCCGTGCCGATCAGCATCTGCGCCTCACCGATCAGACGGACCGTGCCGTCGTCGTGGGTGTGCGAGTACACCTTCGGCCACAGGGTGCGCCGGTTCCAGTCGTCGGCCGACTCCAGCAGCTGCTGCTTGGTCTCGATGTCGTGCGGGCGGTCGTAGAACGTCCGCACCGAGAAGACCTGCTGGTCGCCCTCGCCGCGGAACATGAAGTACGTACGGAACTGCTCCCACGGCGCCGCGAGGTCACCCTCGTCGTCGACGACGTACTTCAGCTCCATCTGGTCGAGGAGCTGCTTCACGAGGTCCTGATCCGGGACCACGGGGCCCGCCGGGCCCTGGGGCTGCGGCTCGGGCTTGCCCCCGAAGTTCGGGATCGAGGACGGGTCGATGCTCACCGTGATTTTCCCTTCGTACGGATTCCGCCATCCTCCCTCATCCGGGGAGGGGGGTGGCAAGCCCCGGCGGCCCTGTGCCGCGGCGCGGCGGCGTCAGAGTGTCTTTCCGGACACCGGCCCCACGATCAGACCGTCCTCGAACCGGTCCACCCGTACCGTGTCACCGTCCTTGATCTCGCCGGAGAGGATCTCGCGGGCGAGGCGGTCGCCGATGGCGGTCTGGACCAGGCGGCGCAGCGGGCGGGCGCCGTACGCCGGGTCGAGGCCCTCGACGGCGAGCCACTCCAGGGCCGCGTCGGTGACCTCCAGGGTGAGCCGGCGTTCGGCCAGGCGGCGGGTGAGGGCGCCGATCTGGAGGCGGGCGATGCGGCTCAGCTCGTCCTTGGTGAGGGCCGAGAAGACGACCAGGTCGTCCAGGCGGTTGAGGAACTCCGGCTTGAAGGAGGCCCGGACCACCTCCAGCACCTGCTCCTTCTTCTCCGCCTCGCTGGTGAGCGGGTCGACCAGGAACTGGCTGCCCAGGTTGGAGGTGAGCACCAGGATGGTGTTGCGGAAGTCGACCGTGCGGCCCTGCCCGTCGGTGAGCCGGCCGTCGTCCAGCACCTGGAGCAGGATGTCGAAGACCTCGGGGTGGGCCTTCTCCACCTCGTCCAGCAGGACCACGCTGTACGGGCGGCGGCGGACCGCCTCGGTGAGCTGGCCGCCCTCCTCGTAGCCGACGTAGCCGGGAGGGGCGCCGACCAGGCGGGCGACGCTGTGCTTCTCGCTGTACTCCGACATGTCGATGCGGACCATCGCCCGCTCGTCGTCGAAGAGGAAGTCCGCGAGCGCCTTGGCCAGTTCGGTCTTGCCGACGCCGGTCGGCCCGAGGAAGAGGAAGGAGCCGGTGGGGCGGTCCGGGTCGGAGATGCCGGCCCTCGAACGCCGTACGGCGTCGGAGACCGCGCGGACCGCTTCCGTCTGGCCGATGAGCCGCTTGCCCAGCTCGTCCTCCATGCGCAGCAGCTTCTGCGTCTCGCCCTCCAGCAGGCGGCCGGCGGGGATGCCGGTCCAGGAGGCGACGACGTCGGCGATGTCGTCGGCGCCGACCTCCTCCTTGACCATGGTGTCCTTGGCGACCTCCTCCTCGGCCTCGGAGGCGGCCTCCAGATCGCGTTCCACGTTCGGGATCTCGCCGTACAGGAGCTTGGAGGCGGTGTCGAAGTCGCCGTCGCGCTGGGCGCGTTCGGCCTGCCCGCGCAGTTCGTCGAGCTTCTCCTTCAGCTCACCGACCCGGTTGAGGGACTGCTTCTCCTTGTCCCAGCGGGCGGTGAGGCCGCGCAGCTCCTCCTCCTTGTCGGCGAGGTCGCGGCGGAGCTTCTCCAGGCGCTGCACGGAGGCGGCGTCGGTCTCCTTGCCGATCGCCAGCTCCTCCATCTTCAGCCGGTCGACGGCGCGCTGGAGCTCGTCGATCTCGACCGGGGAGGAGTCGATCTCCATGCGGAGGCGGGAGGCCGCCTCGTCGACGAGGTCGATGGCCTTGTCGGGCAGGAAGCGGGAGGTGATGTACCGGTCGGAGAGGGTGGCCGCCGCGACCAGCGCGCTGTCCGCGATCTGCACCTTGTGGTGGGCCTCGTAGCGGCCCTTGAGACCGCGCAGGATCGCGATGGAGTCCTCCACGGACGGCTCGGCGACCAGGACCTGCTGGAAGCGGCGCTCCAGGGCGGGGTCCTTCTCGATGCGCTCGCGGTACTCGTCCAGGGTCGTGGCGCCGACCATGCGCAGCTCGCCGCGGGCCAGCATCGGCTTGAGCATGTTGCCCGCGTCCATCGCGGAGTCGCCGCCGGCACCGGCGCCGACGACCGTGTGCAGCTCGTCGATGAAGGTGATGATCTGGCCGTCGGAGTCCTTGATCTCGGCCAGGACGGTCTTGAGCCGCTCCTCGAACTCGCCGCGGTACTTCGCCCCGGCCACCATCGCGCCGAGGTCGAGCGCGACCAGCCGCTTGTTCTTCAGCGACTCGGGGACGTCGCCCTTCACGATGCGCTGGGCGAGCCCCTCCACGACGGCGGTCTTGCCGACGCCCGGCTCACCGATCAGCACCGGGTTGTTCTTCGTACGGCGGGACAGCACCTGCACGACGCGGCGGATCTCGGTGTCCCGGCCGATGACCGGGTCGAGCTTGCCCTCGCGCGCGGCGGCCGTGAAGTCCGTGCCGAACTTCTCCAGCGCCTTGTACTGGCCCTCCGGGTCCGCGGTGGTCACCCGGCGCCCTCCCCTCGCTTTCCGGAAGGCCTCCTGGAGCTTGTCCGCGGTGGCCCCCTGCGCCTTGAGCACCTCGCCGGCCGCACCGCCCTTGGCGGCGATGCCGATCAGGAGGTGTTCGGTGGAGAGGTACTCGTCGCCGAGGTCCTTGGCCCGCGTCTGGGCGTCGGCGACGACCGCGAGCATCTCACGGCTGGGCTGCGGCGGGGCGACGGTGGACCCGGTCACGCTGGGCAGTCCGGCGAGCACCCGCTCGGCGCCGGTGCGGACGGCGACCTGGTCGGCGTCGACGGCCGTGAGCAGGTCGGTGATGTTCTCGTTGTCCTGACCCTGGAGCAGGGCCAGGAGCAGGTGGGCGGGGGTGAGGTCCGGGTGTCCCCCGGTCACGGCCCGGTTGCTGGCCGCGTTGATCGCGTCCCGGCTCCGGTTGGTCAGCTCGGCGTCCACGTTCGGGTTCTCCTCCTGGCGACTGGGCAACGTCCTGACTCAGGCAACGTGTATAAAGTTGAGTCTATTCCACTCAAGTGCGGATCGGGAGCCGCCAGGGGGAACGAGTACCCGGCGGCCCGTATAGGTTCCCGTCCATGGACCTAGGCTTCTGGCGGGAACGGCATCTGTGCACCCTGACCACCCTCCGCCCGGACGGCACACCGCACGTGGTGCCGGTCGGGGCGACCTACGACCCGGACGCCGGGGTGGTCCGGGTGATCACGGACCGGGCGAGCGCGAAGGCGCGGTACGTGCGGGCCGCCGGGGAGACGGGCGCGCGGGCCGCCGTGTGCCAGGTGGACGGCCGGCGGTGGTCGACGCTGGAGGGGCGGGCGGTCGTGCGCGAGGCGCCGGAGGAGGTGGCCGAGGCGGAGCGGCGGTACGCCGAGCGGTACAAGCCACCGCGGCCGAATCCGACCCGTGTGGTGATCGAGATCGCGGTGGACCGGGCCCTGGGGACCACCTGAGTGTGGTGAAACGGAGGATGTCCGCGGCAGGACATGCAAAACTGCAGCGGCGTCACCGTGTTCAGGTCACGGTGACGCCGCTGCGGGGGGAAGCGCCTGAGCGATCTTTTTACGACGGGGGAATCGCGTCAGGCACTGCGGGGGGTGGCTGAGATGGTCCGCGAGGTGGGGGATTCGGGTTCCACCAGCCGATGGTCTCTCTGGTCAAGATTCACGAAGATCATTCCGTACCGGATGGCACACCGCACAGGCTGCGGCGCCCCCCGAGGCCGCCGCAGACACCGGTACGCCCGCACGTCGTCGTCCTCGTCCCGGGTGACGACGACCGGTTCGCCGAACACGGTCACCATCAGGGAGTCACCACTGTGGGGGATGGCGGTGACCAGGTCGATGAAGTGCCAGCCGGAGCGGAAGGCGGTGGCCATCTCGCGACGGAATGATCGGTCGTCGGGTGGGGTGGACATCCGCATCAGTCCCACTTGCTGTCGTTCGTGGTGTACGACGGCGCCTCGCCGTCGACCGCCACGACAGCGACGGACTGTTCACTGCCCACCTCGTGCGCGTCGCCCTGCACGCCGGAGAGGCCAGCCACTGTTCCGAAGGCCGCAACGGCGGAGAAGGCGGCAACAAGCACCGAGCGAAGCATTCTCTTGCGCATGGTTGGCTTCGTCCTCACTTGAAGGTCCCCTCACTCCCCCGTCGGATAAGACGATGGCTCATTCAGGTACGTCGTGGCCACACGATCGGTGCATCATGTTCCTGCACGTTCATGACCCTGGGGGGTGGAGATATGGGTAAAAAGGACACAAAGGAGACACATCCCCACTCGGTCACAGAGTTGTGCGAGGCAGGGAGTCGTTTGTACGCGAATGCCCTGCGCAACGGTCGCATCCCGCGAGCGGACGCGGAAGCCGCGCCCTGCCTCACCGAATTCGCCCTCCTCCACCCGGACCCTGACGATTCCGACTGGCTGCGCCCGGTACCCCCGTCCGTCGCCCTGGCCCAGCGGCTGACTCCCATCGAACGCGAGATCTCCGAGCACCGGCGGCTGTCGATCGCCCTCACCGAGACCTTCGAGCCGTTCCTCACACTCAGCGCCCAGGACACCTCCTCCGGTCACGCCATCACCGTCCTGGAGGGGCTGGACCGGATCAACGCCGCCCTCGACCTCGCGACCGCCGAGTGCGCCTCCGAGATGCTGACCATCCAGCCGAGTGGTCCCCGCAGCACGGAGAAGAGGCTGATGGAGGCCCTGGAGCGCGACAAGCCCCTGATCGAGCGCGGGGTCCGCATCCGGACCCTCTACCAGCACACGGCCCGCTACAACTCCGAGCGGCTGGCCTACGTGGAGCAGTTCGCCAACGGCAAGGCCGAGTACCGCACCATCGACGAACTGGTCGAGCGGCTCATCATCCTCGACGAGACGGTCGCCTTCCTGCCGATCCGCGACGACCGGCAGACCGCGCTGGAACTGCGGCACACCGGACTGGTCCGCTACCTCATCAAGGTCTTCGAGTTCATGTGGAGCCGGGCCGTACCGCTCACCGCCGGCGCCCCCTACGAGACCGCGCCCGACGGCATCACCGACATCCAGCACTCCATCGCCAAGCTCCTGGTGGAAGGCCACGTCGACGAGGCCATCGCCCGTCGCCTCGGGATGAACGTACGGACCTGCCGGGCCCACATCGCCAAGCTGGCCTCCGCCCTCGGCAGCGGCAGCCGGGCCCAACTCGGCTACCTCATCGCGCAGTCCGGAATACTGGACCAGGACCACTGACGCCAAGGAGGCAGTCACGCGTGACCGCGACGGCACACGAGGACCACGCGAACGAGGAGCTGTGCCAGGCCGGACTGGAGCTGTACACCCGCGCCCTGCGTGACGGCCCCCTCCCGGCCGCGGCGGCCGACGCGACACCGTGCCTCCTCGACTCCGGTCTGCTCCGCCCGGTGGTCGACACTCCCGACCGACTGGAGCCCGTGGCCCCCGCCGTCGCCCTGCACCGCCTCCTGCGCGCCTCCGACGAGCGCGTCGCCGGTGAACGGCGGCGCGGCGAGCGGCTCGCCGAGACCTTCGCCCCGTTGCTGCGCATCGGCGGCCCGCACGCGTCGGCCGACGACTCACCGGCCCTACGACTGCTCAGCGGCAAGGACCGGATCAGCCGGGCCATCGCCGAGGTCATGGCCGAGGCGACCGACGAGGTGCTGACCATCCAGCCGCACGGCGCTCACATCGGCCCCCCGCCCCAGGTCCACGAACCCGTCATCGAACGCGACCAGGCCTTCCTCGCCCGCGGTGGCCGCATCCGCGCCCTCTACCAGCACACCCTGCGGTACGCGCCCACCGTGCTGGCCCGCTACGAGCGGCTGACCGGCGACGTGCAGGCCCGCAGCCTGGACGAGGTCACCGAACGCCTGATCACCGTGGACCGCAGGGTGGCCTACATCCCCGCCAACGAGGACCGCACCCTCGCCCTGGAGATCCGCCACCCCGCGCTGATCACCTACTTCGTCACCGTCTTCGACCGCCTGTGGCGGCTGGCCGTTCCCATGTACCCGCAGGCCGAGCAGCCGCCCACCCTGGACGGCATCACCCCGCGCCAGCGCGCGGTGGCCGCCCTGCTGGTGGAGGGGCACACCGACGCCGTCATCGCCGACCACCTCGGCATGAACGTGCGCACCGCCCGCGTCCACATCGCCAAACTAGCCGCCACCCTAGGCAGCGACAGCCGTGCCCAGCTCGGCTATCTCATCGCGCGGTCGGGGATTCTCGACCGGGACGCCTGACCGGGGCCGGGGTGCGGGGCGGGCCGTCCAGGCCGGCCTGGGCGATGCGGACGCCGAGCTGTGTGCGGCTCGCCGCGCCCAGCGTCTCCGACAGCCGGGCGATGTGCGCCCGGCAGGTGCGCACGCTGATCCCCAGCCGCTCCGCGATCACCGCGTCCTGGTGGCCCTCCGCCAGCAGCGCCGCGATCGACCGCTCCCGGTGCGAGATGCCGTCGATGCCGGTCTCCGGCAGCGGCGCGGTCAGCGGCAGCGCCAGCCGCCACAGCCGCTCGAAGACGGTCACCAGGTACTCCACCAGCGCCGGGTGGCGCAGCTCCAGCGCCATGGTCCGCTCGGCGTTGGCGGGGACGAAGGCCACCGTGCGGTCGAACAGGATCAGCCGGTCGATCACCTCGTCCAGCGTCCGCGCCTCCACCGCGTCGCCCATCAGCTCCATGTAGTGCAGCAGCCCCTGCCCGTGCCGGGCGACGTGCGTGTACAGGTCGCGCATCCGTACGCCGCGCCCGCGCAGCGCCAGCGCCCGGTGCAGCCCCTCGGACAGCTCGTGCTCGCGCCGGATGCCGCCGGGCTGCACGGTCAGCACCTCGGTCGTGCACGCCTGCGTCGCCTCGTCCATCGCCGCCTGGATGCGGGCCAGGCCGTCCAGGACCCGGATCGCGGTGCCCTCGCCGGCCGCCGGCTGCCGCTGCTCCCCCAGCCCCGCGTACCGCTCGACGGCGGCGACCGCGGCGCCCAGCCGCCGCTGCCCGGCGCTGACCTCGTCGTACACCTCGCGCAGCAGCCGGGTCATGACCTCCTGGGGCGCGGTCGGCACCAGGAACCCCATGTCGTCGGGGTCGGGGTGCAGCAGGGCGAGGTCCAGCAGACAGGGCACCGCCTCCGCGTCCCCGCGCGGCACCCGGCCCCGCCGCACGGCACGGGAGTACACCTGGTCCCCGGCCTCGCACAGTCGGTCAGCACCGTGTGGATGCCCGTCCGTCCCGTGCCCGGCCATCGCCCAGTCCACCCCCGGTTGCCGCCGCTTTCCGCAGCGCAACTATGCGCGGCCGGGACCGCCTGTGCAACAAGCGGCCTACTTCAGGCCGATCGCCGCGCAGTCCGCCTTGTACGCGGCGGTGCAGATGTCGGAGACCTCGTGGATGCCGTCGGCGACCACGGTGTCCTTGATGTTCTTCTTGGTCAGGGCCACGACGGTGACGAGCTGGGCCGGGATGTCCTTGTCGGTGGGGCTGTCGACGCGGTCGGCGGTGAGCGCGTCGAACTGGATGTCCTTGCCCTGCACGCGGGCCACGGCCATCTCTGCGGCGCTCTCCGCCTCCTGGGGGTAGGACTTGTACACGCTCATGTACTGCTCGCCGGAGACGATCCGCTGCACCGCCGCCAGGTCGGCGTCCTGGCCGGTGACGGGCGGCAGCTCGGTGACGCCGGCCGCCTTGAGCGCCTCGATGACGCCGCCGGCCATGCCGTCGTTGGCGGAGTAGACGCCGTCGATGCCGTCCGCGCCGAGCTTCGCGATGGCCTCGGCCATGTTCTTCTCGGCGTTCTCCGGCTTCCAGTCCTCGGTGTCGTACTCGGCGCCGATCCGCAGGTTCCCGGCGAGTTCGGTGAGCGCGCCGGCCTTGAACTGGCGGGCGTTGGGGTCGGTCGGCGCGCCGTTCATCATGACGATGGTGTCGGCGGCGGCGTCGGGGCCGAGTGCCTCCAGCAGGGATCGGCCCTGGACCTCGCCGACGAGTTCGTTGTCGAAGGAGATGTACGCGTCGATCGGGCCCTCGGCCAGCCGGTCGTAGGCGATCACCGGGATGCCGGCGTCCTTGGCCTTCTTCACGCTGCCCGCGATGGCGTGCGCGTCGACCGCGTCCAGCACGATGACGTCGACCCGGTCGTCGATCATCTTCTGCATCTGCCCGGCCTGCTTGCTCGCGCTCGCCTCGGCGTTGGCGTACTCGACGGTGCCCCGGCCGCCGGTCAGGGAGGTGACCTTCTTCTCGAAGATGGGGTGGTCGAACTGCTCGTAGCGCGTGTTGGCCTTCTCCGGCAGCAGCAGCCCCACCGTGAGGTCGTCGCCCTTGGTCGGGCTCGCGGTGTCACTGCCGCCCGACACGTTGAGCGCACCGCAGGCCGTCAGCGAAACGGCCATCGTGGACACGGCCACGGACATGGCGATACGGCGCATGCAGGAGATCACTTCTGGTGCCTTCCGGACGCGGTGGCCGCTTTGCGACCCAGGTGACTGAAAAGACAACGCGTCCACCCACCTCACCGTCAAGCGGTACCACTTAACGAGATGGCAACATCACGCAGCGCTCCCGCGATGAAAACAGAACGACTTCTTCTCCAACATCCCTTCACACAAAGGCCATCAGCCATCCCCATCAGGACCCGCGAGATCCGTACAACCAACTCCTTTCCTCACGAGTCGTGATCACGGGGCCGTCGGCGGCCCCCGCCGTTTTCGATCAGAGGACCGAATGAACTCAGCCAGACGCACGACCACGGCCGCCGCCTCGGCCGCCGTCGTGCTCGCCACCGCGGGCGGGCTGCTCACCACCGCCGCGCCCGCCTCCGCCGCCGCGAGCTGCGCCTCGCCCGTCTTCACCCGGCAGTTCTTCGCGAACACCGCCTTCTCCGGCTCCCCGAAGAAGACCGACTGCGACTCCGCGATCGACCAGAACTGGGGCTCCGGCGCGCCCGCCAAGGGACTGCCGGCCGACCGCTTCGGCGTCCGCTGGTCCGTCACCCGCGACTTCGGCTCCGGCGGCCCGTTCGCCTTCACCGCCGCCGCCCAGGACGGCATCCGCGTCTACCTCGACGGCGTCCGCAAGGTGGACCTGTGGAAGAACGTGTCCTCGACCCGGAAGAAGACCGTCGACGTCACGGTCCCCAAGGGCAGGCACACCCTCCGCGTCGACTTCGTGAACTGGACCGGCAAGGCGGACGTCACCTTCGCCTACACCCCCCGCACCTCCGCCTCCGTCGACAAGGTCAAGCCGCTCACCCCCACCGGGGCCTCGGTCACGTACGACGAGGCCACCGGCAAGGCGAAGGTCTCCTGGGCGAAGAACAAGGAGATGGACCTCGTCGGCTACCGCGTCCACCGCCGCCTGAAGGGCACCGAGTACGGCAGCAAGCCGCTCGCCACGACCACCTCCACCTCGTTCACGGACACCACCGTCCCGAAGACCGGCCAGGTCTTCTACTACGAGGTCCGCGCCTACGACAAGGCGGGCAACACCTCGGCGGGGACGGCCGACCAGCCCGTCACCACCGTCGACCGGACGCCGCCCGCGGCGCCGTTCGTGGAGATGGACGCCTGCCCGGCCGACCAGCCCTACGCCGCCCCGGAACTGGTCACCACCGCGGCGAACGCCGCCGACATCGCGCTCTACGAACTCCAGCGGCGGAAGGCGTCCTCGGATGCCTGGACGACCGTCGCCACCGCCGCCAAGGGCGCCTTCTGCGACACCGGCACCCCGGCCGACGGCGCCGAGGTCACCTACCGGGGCCGGGCCCGGGACGCGGCCGGCAACTGGTCGGCGTACTCGCCCGCCGCCACCTTCACCACCGCCGACCGCACCCCGCCGGCCCCCGTCGCCGACGCCCGCGTCGAGTACCGCTCCGGCGTGCCGCACCTGCTCTGGTCCCCCGCCGGGGACGCCACCGCCTACCAGGTGCTCCAGTACGACCCGGCCACCGGCGGCTGGCTCGACGCCCTGCCCGCGCCGGGGACCACGACCGCCACCGAGGTCGTCCCGCGCCAGCTCACGGCGGTGAGCGACACCTACCGGTACGCGGTGCGCGCGCTGGACGCCAAGGGCAACGCCGCCACCCCCGCCGAGATCACCGTGGACCTGGCCGCCCGGCCCGAGGCGATCCCCGCCTTCCGGACCACCGCCCACCCCTTCGGCGAGGGCGTGATGGTCGAGTGGAGCAGCACCGACCCATGGGCCTTCGACGGCGACGGCCCGCTGCTCGGCTACCGCCTGGAGCGCACCGACCCGGCGACCGGCGCGACCACCACCGTCGACCTGTGCAAGCCGAACAGCTCGGTCGACCTGCCCCCGGAGGCGCCCAAGACGTACTGGACCTGGTCGGGCTCCGACGCGCCCTCCTACGCCGGCCGCAAGCAGGTCAACGGGGTCTGCTGGGACGTCTCCGGGGCGTCCGAGACGACGTACGAGTACCGGGTGGTCACCGTCGACCCGCAGGGCCACGCCTCGCGGCCCGGCCCGGCCGCCACCGCCACCACCCCGGACACCGAACGCCCGGCCCCGGTGGAGAACCTGACCGCCGAGATCATCCCGCTCGGCGTCCACCTGGCCTGGACCCCGCCCGCCGACGACGACGTCCAGTCGTACGCCGTCTGGCAAGGCGTCACCGACCCGGAGACCGGCGAGACGGTCTGGGAGGACAACTGCTGGACCGGCAGCTCCCTGACCGCCACCGAGATCTACTGCCCGACCGTGCCGGACGGCGCCGCGCACGTCTACCGGGTGGCCGCCTCGGACGGCTCCGGACTCATCGACCCCTACGCCGGACCCGACGCCTTCCACACCGCCGACATCACGGTCACCCTGCCCGACACCCGGCCGCCCGGCTGGACCGGCACGGACGTCCGCGAGGACCAGTACCCGGAGCTGTACGTGGGCTGCTCGGAGTCCTCGGGCCTCGGTGACTGCGCCCGGTTCGCCGGCTACCGCGTGGAGCGCTGGGACCCGGCCACCGCCTCCTGGCTCACCCTGAAACAGGGCGTGGCGGGCGACAGCGCGTACTACATGGACACCACGGTCCACGAGGACCGCCTGGGCCTGTACTACTACCGGGTCGTGCGCACCGACGCCGCAGGCGCCGACGCCGCCACCACCGAGCGGGCGTACGGCATCTGGGACTCCTGGCTCTGACCGGCCCCGGACGCGGAACGACGGAAAGAAGGGGCCCGGATGCGATCCGGGCCCCTTCTTTCCGTACGCTCGTCCGGCTCGGGCGCCTCAGTCGGTGTGGCGTCCCTTCGGCCGCCACACCACCAGCGCGCTGGTCTGCTGGACCTCCTGGTACGGGACCAGGTCACGGCGGTACGACGCGTGCACCGCCGCCTCGCGCTGGCGCATCGCCGCCGCCGCGCCGTCGAGGGCGGCCTCCATCTCGGCGACCCTGGCCTGGAGCGCGGCGACCTGGTTCTCCAGCTCGATGATGCGCTTGATGCCGGCCAGGTTGATGCCTTCGTCCTGCGACAACTGCTGGACCTGACGGAGCAGTTCGATGTCCCGGGCCGAGTAGCGGCGGCCCCGGCCGGCGGTGCGGTCCGGGGAGACCAGGCCCAGACGGTCGTACTGACGCAGGGTCTGCGGGTGCAGGCCGGACAGCTGGGCCGCCACCGAGATGACGTAGACCGGGGTGTCCTCGGTCAGTTCATACGGATTGCGCCGACGACCGTCCATCTGATGTCAATCTCCCTTCGCGGCCTGGAACAGCTCCGCCCGCGGGTCCTCACCCGCGGTCGCCTCGCGGAACGCCTCCAGCGCCTCACGAGCCTTCCCCGTCAGATCCTTCGGGACACTCACCTCGACGGTGACCAGCAGGTCGCCGCGGGTGCCGTCCTTGCGGACCGCGCCCTTGCCGCGGGCGCGCATGGTCCGCCCGTTGGGCGTCCCGGCCGGCAGCTTCAGCGTGACGGGCGGGCCGCCCAGGGTGGGCACCCGGACCTCACCGCCGAGCGCCGCCTCCGCGTACGTCACCGGGACGGTGACCGTGAGGTTGTCGCCCTTGCGGCCGAAGACGGGGTGTTCCTTGACGTGCACCACCACGTACAGGTCGCCCGCCGGACCGCCGCGCTCGCCCGGGGTGCCCTTGCCGCGCAGCCGGATGCGCTGCCCGTCGGAGACCCCGGCCGGGATGCGGACCTGCATCGTCCGGGAGGACTTGGCCCGCCCGGAGCCCTTGCAGACGTCGCAGGGGTTCTCCGCGATCAGGCCGCGGCCCTTGCAGTCCGGGCACGGGTCGGTCAGCGAGAAGCCGCCGCCCGAGCCCCGGGTGACCTGGCCGGTGCCGACGCAGGTCGGGCAGACGCGCGGGGTGCCGTTCTTGTCGCCGGTGCCCGAACAGGCCTTGCAGGGCGCCTGCGAGGACATCCGCAGCGGGACCGTGGCGCCCTCGATGGCCTCCGTGAAGCTCAGGGTGACCTCGGACTCGATGTCCTGGCCGCGCCTGGGCTGGGTACGGGTGCCGCCGCCCGCGCCGCGGTTGAACAGGCCCCCGAAGACGTCACCGAGCCCGCCGCCGAAGCCGCCGGCCCCCTGTCCGCCGCCCTGGGCGCCGCCGAAGAGGTCGCCCAGGTCGAAGTTGAAGGTGCCGCCGCCCGCGCCCGGCCCCGGGCGGAAGCCGCCGTTGCCGAAGAGGGCGCGGGCCTCGTCGTACTCCTTGCGCTTCTTGGGGTCGCCGAGGACGTCGTTCGCCTCGGAGATCTCCTTGAAGCGCTCCTCCGCCTGGGCGTTGCCCTTGTTGGCGTCCGGGTGGTTCTCGCGGGCGAGCTTCCGGTACGCCTTCTTGATCTCGGCGTCGGTGGCGTCCTTGGGGACGCCGAGGACCTTGTAGTAGTCCTTCTCGATGAAGTCCTTGGTGCTCATCCCCGACGTCCCTCCTTCCTGCTGCTCACGAGATCAGCCCTCGGCCGGGCCACCGCTCTCCTTGTCGTCGCCGGACTCCGCGTCGGCCGGCTTCTCGCTCTCCTCGGCCGGCTTGACCGTCTGCGCCCCGGGCTGGGGCTCGGCGACGGCCACCCGCGCGGGGCGGATGGTGCGCTCGCCGATCCGGTACCCGGGCTGCAGGATCGCCACGCAGGTCGTCTCGGTGACGTCCGGCGCGTAGCTGTGCATCAGGGCCTCGTGGATCGTCGGGTCGAAGGGCTCGCCCTCCTTGCCGAACTGCTGGAGGCCCAGCTTGGCCGCGACGGCTTCCAGCGACTCGCCGACGCCCTTGAAACCGCCGACCAGTTCGCCGTGTTCCCGGGCGCGGCCGATGTCGTCGAGGACCGGGAGGAGTTCCGTCAGGAGGTTCGCGACGGCGATCTCCTTGACGGCGACCCGGTCCCGCTCGACCCGGCGGCGGTAGTTCTGGTACTCGGCCTGGAGCCGCTGGAGGTCCGCGGTGCGCTCGTTGAGCGCGGTGCGCGCCTGGTCCAGCTGGGCCAGCAGGCCCGCGTCCTGGCTCGCGTCCCCGGCCGGGGCCGCCCCCGCCTCCGAGGAGGAGGGGGCGGCCTTCGGCTCGGCGTCTTCGGAGGCGGCGCCGGAGGGGACGTCGGGCTTCTCGTCAAAACCCGGGGTCTCCTCCGTCACGCGGCACCGTCCTTGCGCTCGTCGTCGACGATCTCGGCGTCCACCACGTCGTCGTCGGCCTTGGCACCGGCGCCGGCGCCGGCACCCGGGGCCTCGCCGCCGGCGGCCTGCGCGCCCTGGGCGTCGGCGTACAGCGCCTGGCCCAGCTTCTGGGAGACGGCGGCGACCTTCTCGGTGGCGGTGCGGATCTCGGCGGTGTCCTCGCCCTTGAGCTTCTCCTTCAGCTCGGTGAGGGCCGTCTCGACCTCGGTCTTGACGTCACCGGGGACCTTGTCCTCGTTGTCCTTGAGGAACTTCTCCGTCTGGTAGACGAGCTGCTCGCCCTGGTTGCGGGTCTCGGCGGCCTCGCGGCGGCGGTGGTCCTCCTCCGCGTACTGCTCGGCCTCCTGGCGCATCCGGTCGACCTCGTCCTTCGGCAGCGAGGAGCCGCCGGTGACGGTCATCTTCTGCTCCTTGCCCGTGCCCAGGTCCTTCGCGGTCACGTGCATGATGCCGTTGGCGTCGATGTCGAAGGAGACCTCGATCTGCGGGACGCCGCGGGGCGCCGGCGGCAGACCGGTCAGCTCGAACATCCCGAGCTTCTTGTTGTACGCCGCGATCTCGCGCTCGCCCTGGTAGACCTGGATCTGCACGGACGGCTGGTTGTCCTCGGCGGTGGTGAAGATCTCGGACCGCTTGGTCGGGATCGTCGTGTTCCGCTCGATGAGCTTGGTCATGATGCCGCCCTTGGTCTCGATGCCGAGGGACAGCGGGGTGACGTCGAGGAGCAGGACGTCCTTGACCTCGCCCTTGAGGACACCGGCCTGGAGGGAGGCGCCGATGGCGACGACCTCGTCCGGGTTCACACCCTTGTTGGCCTCCTTGCCGCCGGTCAGTTCCTTGACCAGTTCGGCGACGGCGGGCATACGGGTGGAGCCACCGACGAGAACGACGTGGTCGATCTCGCTGAGCTGGATGCCGGCGTCCTTGATGACGTTGTGGAACGGCGTCTTGCAGCGCTCCAGCAGGTCGGCGGTCAGCTGCTGGAACTGGGCGCGGGTGAGCTTCTCGTCCAGGTGCAGCGGGCCCTCGGCGGAGGCCGTGATGTAGGGCAGGTTGATCGAGGTCTCGGTGGACGAGGACAGCTCGATCTTCGCCTTCTCGGCGGCCTCGCGCAGGCGCTGGAGCGCCATCTTGTCCTTGGAGAGGTCCACGCCGTGACCGGACTGGAACTGCTTCACCAGGTAGTCGACGACGCGCTGGTCCCAGTCGTCACCACCGAGGTGGTTGTCACCGTTGGTGGCCTTCACCTCGACGACGCCGTCGCCGATCTCCAGGAGGGACACGTCGAAGGTGCCGCCACCGAGGTCGAAGACGAGGATCGTCTGGTCGTCCTTGTCGAGGCCGTACGCCAGCGCGGCGGCGGTCGGCTCGTTGACGATGCGCAGGACGTTCAGGCCCGCGATCTCGCCGGCCTCCTTGGTGGCCTGGCGCTCGGCGTCGTTGAAGTACGCCGGAACGGTGATCACCGCGTCGGTGACCTTCTCGCCCAGGTAGGCCTCGGCGTCCCGCTTCAGCTTCTGCAGCACGAAGGCGCTGATCTGCTGCGGGTTGAAGTCCTTGCCGTCCAGGTTGATCTTCCAGTCGGTGCCCATGTGGCGCTTGACCGACCGGATGGTCCTGTCGACGTTCGTGACCGCCTGACGCTTGGCGACCTCGCCGACCAGCACCTCACCGTTCTTCGCGAAGGCGACGACGGACGGCGTGGTCCTGGCGCCCTCGGCGTTGGTGATGACGGTGGGCTCGCCGCCCTCCAGAACGCTGACGACGGAGTTAGTCGTGCCCAGGTCGATGCCGACCGCACGTGCCATGGTTGATTCCTCCAGCTGACTTGAGTGGAACAGGCTCAAGTGTGCACCACGACGTCCGCCGGGTCAACAGACCTGAGTCAACTGGACTCAACTCTTATCCGTTCCTTACACGCAACACCGCGCCGACCAGCGAAAACATGAGCGGGGGCACGCTTCTCGCACCGGACATCCCCTCGCCGACGCGTTCGAGTACCCCGCCGGGGCAGGACCAGCGGCGCGGCGGCGGGGGCGCACCCGGGCGGACCGGGCCGCTCCGGTCAGGGTCGCCTCAGCGACACAGATCACCACACGCCCGACTACAGTGCGGCGGAGGATAGGGGTAGTCTCAGACGGACTGCATAAGCTACCGCTCAGTAACACCGAGCAGCCGAGCAACCCGGCAGCTCCGCACCACACAGCCCCCTCGAAACCTCGCAGGCCCGAGGAGCCCCCAAATGCAACTCGCCGCGATCATCGTGTCGCTGGTTCTGATCGTGGTCGGCGTGGCACTCTTCGCCCGCGCTGTCCTGCAGATCGTCAACTACATGCGGCTGGGCCAGCCCGTACCGGCCGGCACCCGGACCGACGCCCCCGCGCAGCGCACCCTCACGGTGGTCAGGGAGTTCCTCGGCCACACCCGGATGAACCGCTGGGGCATCGTCGGCGTCGCGCACTGGTTCGTGGCGGTGGGCTTCTTCTCCCTGCTGCTGACCATCGTCAACGCGATCGGCCAGCTCTTCCAGGCCGACTGGATCCTGCCGGTCCTCGGCGACTGGGCGCCGTACAACGTGTTCGTCGAGTTCATCGGCACGATGACCGTGCTCGGCATCCTCACGCTGATCGTCGTCCGGCAGCTCAGCCACCCGCGCCGGCCGGGCCGCAAGTCCCGCTTCGGGGGCTCCAACTTCGGCCAGGCGTACTTCGTCGAGGCCGTCATCCTCATCGTGGGCGTCTGCATCTTCATGCTGCACGCCCTGGAGGGCGCCCTGCACCACGTCGACGGCTACGAGGCGTCCTTCTTCATCTCGTACCCGGTGGTCGCCGCGCTCAAGGGACTGAGCCTGTCCACCCTGCAGAACCTCGTCTACTTCTTCGCCGGGCTGAAGATCGCGACCTCCTTCATCTGGATGATCACGGTCGCCCTGAAGACCGACATGGGCGTGGCCTGGCACCGCTTCCTGGCCTTCCCCAACATCTGGTTCAAGCGGAACGCCACCGGCGAGACCTCGCTGGGCGAGCTGCTGCCGATGACCTCCGGCGGCAAGCCGATCGACTTCACCGACCCCGGCGAGGACGACGTCTTCGGCGTCTCCCAGGTCGAGCACTTCTCCTGGAAGGGCCTGCTCGACTTCTCCACCTGCACCGAGTGCGGCCGCTGCCAGTCGCAGTGCCCCGCCTGGAACACCGGCAAGCCGCTCTCCCCCAAGCTCCTGATCATGTCCCTGCGCGACCACGCGCACGCCAAGGCGCCGTACCTGCTGGCCGGCGGCGGCAAGACCATGGAGGGCGAGGAGAAGGCGTCCGAGGAGGCGCTGAAGGACGTCCCCGCGGCGGCGCTGGCGGAGGCCGAGCGGCCCCTGGTCGGCACGCTGGAGGAGAACGGCGTCATCGACCCCGACGTCCTGTGGTCCTGCACCACCTGCGGCGCCTGCGTCGAGCAGTGCCCGGTCGACATCGAGCACATCGACCACATCGTCGACATGCGCCGCTACCAGGTGATGATCGAGAGCGCGTTCCCGTCCGAGGCGGGCACGATGCTCAAGAACCTGGAGAAGAAGGGCAACCCCTGGGGCCTGGCGAAGAAGCAGCGCCTGGAGTGGACCAAGGAGGTCGACTTCGAGGTCCCGGTCGTCGGCAAGGACATCGAGGACCTGACGGACGTCGAGTACCTGTACTGGGTCGGCTGCGCCGGCGCCCTGGAGGACCGCGCCAAGAAGACGACCAAGGCCTTCGCCGAGCTGCTCCACATGGCGGGCGTCAAGTTCGCCATCATGGGCGGCGACGAGAAGTGCACGGGTGACTCGGCGCGGCGCCTCGGCAACGAGCCGCTGTTCCAGGAACTCGGCATGGAGAACGTCATGTCCCTCAACGCCGCGTTCGGCGAGGAGACGGACGACGACGGCAAGGTGACCGAGGAGTCGAGGAAGCCGAAGTCGGCGAAGAAGATCGTCGCCACCTGCCCGCACTGCCTCAACACCCTGGGCAACGAGTACCCGCAGCTCGGCGGCGACTACGAGGTCATCCACCACACCCAGCTGCTCCAGCACCTCGTGGACGAGGGCAGGCTGGTCCCGGTCACCCCGGTCGAGGGCATCATCACGTACCACGACCCCTGCTACCTGGGCCGGCACAACAAGATCTACACGCCGCCGCGCGAGATCATCGCCGCCGTCCCCGGCGTCCGCAACGAGGAGATGCACCGCCACAAGGAACGCGGCTTCTGCTGCGGCGCCGGCGGCGCGCGGATGTGGATGGAGGAACGGATCGGCAAGCGCATCAACAACGAGCGCGTCGACGAGGCCCTCTCCGTCAACCCGGACATCGTCTCCACCGCCTGCCCGTTCTGCCTGGTCATGCTCACCGACTCGGTCAACGGCAAGAAGAACGACGGCAAGGCGAAGGAGTCGATCCAGGTGGTCGACGTCGCCCAGCTCCTGCTGGACTCCGTCAAGACCCCGGCCGACCCGGCCGGCGAGGCCGAGACGGAGCCCGCGCCGGAACCGGAACCGGCGAAGTAACCAGGCCGCGGCACACCGAAGCCCCCTGCCCCGCCCGCCCGGCGGACCAGGGGGCTTCGCCGTACCCCCTAAGGGCCCGGCGTCCCGCCCCCGTAAGGGATGTCACAGCTCGGCCGCAAAGCCGCCCCAGGAGCCCCGGCCCCGGCACGTCACTCTGCGGGACCAGGTACGTTCGGAAGCGTGGCTGGATTCAGGATCGGACGCGGCCGGGACAACGGCGCTCCTCAGACGCGACCGCAACACCCCCCGCACGGGCAGCAGACGCCGCAGGGACAGCCGTACGGCTATCCCCCGGCGCCGCAGCCGTACCCTCCGCAGCACCAGCCGTACGCGGCCGGCTCCGGCGGATGGCCGCAGGCCGACGGCGGCGGCGGTGGCTACGGCGGCCGGCCGGCCGGCGACCACGGCGAGCCGGAGTACTTCGGCGACGGCGGCCACCCGCACGGCGCCCCGCACGACCCCTACGCCGCCAACAACCCCGGCCACACCCAGGCCTTCTCGATCGGCGAGGACCCCTACACCCAGGGCGACACCTACCGCGCGGGCTCGGCGTCCCCGCCCCCCGGCCCGATCGGCCCCCGCCTGCACTGGAAGGACCTGCTGAAGGGCATCGTCACCGCCCCGAACCGGACCTTCCTCCAGATGCGGGACTACACGATGTGGGGCCCCGCCCTGATCGTGACCTTCGTCTACGGCCTGATCGCGGTCTTCGGCTTCGACGGCGCCCGCGAGGACGCGATCAACGCGACGCTGTCCAACGCGATCCCCATCGTCCTGGTGACGGCCGTCGCGATGGTCCTCTCCGCCTTCGTCCTGGGCGTCGTCACCCACACCCTCGCCCGCCAGCTCGGCGGCGACGGGGCCTGGCAGCCCACGGTCGGCCTCTCCATGCTGATCATGTCCCTCACGGACGCCCCCCGTCTGATCGTCGCCATGTTCGCCGGCGGCGACGCGCCCTTCGTCCAGATCCTCGGCTGGATCACCTGGATCGCGGCCGGCGCGCTGCTCACCCTGATGGTCGGCCGCTCCCACGACCTCCCCTGGCCGAAGGCGCTGGGCGCGTCCGCGATCCAGCTGGTGGCACTGCTGTCGATCGTGAAGCTGGGCACGTTCTAGGGCCTGTCGTTCGGATCAGGTCGCGGGGAAGCGGCTGTGCCTTCCTCGCGCCGGTGAGCGGGGCCTGGTGCGTGCGGATGCGAGGCGGAGGAGGGAGTCGACGCGGAGCATCGGCGAGTGACGACAACGCGGCAGGTGCGCGCACCAGGCCCCGCGTCCGCAGCGTGATCCGAACCGCAGGCCCTAGCGTCCCGCGCGCTCACGTCCCGGGCGGACGCACGAGAAGGGGCTCCCGGCGGGTACCGGGAGCCCCTTCTCGTCTCGGCCCGCGCGGCCCCCGACGCGGCTCAGGCGTCGAGGACCTGCCCGGAACGCCTGACCACCGGCGGCTCGACCGACCACGGGAAGTTGATCCAGTCGTCCGTCCGCTTCCACACGTACTCGCACTTCACCAGCGAGTGGGACTTCTCGTAGATCACCGCGCTGCGCACCTCGGCGACCGTGTCCCGGCAGAAGTCCCGCACCAGCTTCAGCGTCTTGCCGGTGTCGGCGACGTCGTCGGCGATGAGGACCTTCTTGTCGGAGAAGTCGATGGCGTTGGGGACCGGCGCCAGCATGACCGGCATCTCCAGGGTCGTCCCCACCCCCGTGTAGAACTCGACGTTCACGAGGTGGATGTTCTTGCAGTCGAGGGCGTACGCGAGCCCGCCGGCCACGAACACCCCGCCGCGCGCGATGGACAGCACGATGTCCGGCTCGAACCCGTCGTCCGCCACGGTCTGCGCCAGCTCCCGGACGGCGACGCCGAACTGCTCGTAGCTGAGATTCTCCCGAACGTCACTCATACCTTTGTCCGCGCTCACACCTGGGTCCGATGAAAATTGAGGAAGGAACGGGAGGCGGTCGGCCCCCGCTGCCCTTGATAACGCGACCCGTACCGCTCACTGCCGTACGGGTACTCGGCCGGCGAACTGAGCCGGAACATGCAGAGCTGGCCGATCTTCATCCCCGGCCACAGCTTGATCGGCAGCGTGGCGAGATTGCTCAGCTCCAGCGTCACGTGCCCGGAGAACCCGGGGTCGATGAACCCGGCGGTGGAGTGCGTCACCAGCCCGAGCCGCCCCAGCGAGGACTTCCCCTCCAGCCGGGACGCGAGGTCGTCCGGCAGCGTGATGACCTCGTACGTACTGGCCAGCACGAACTCGCCGGGATGCAGGATGAACGGTTCGTCCCCGTCCGGCTCGACCAGCCGCGTCAGATCCGCCTGCTCGACCGAGGGGTCGATGTGCGGATAGCGGTGGTTCTCGAAGACCCGGAAGAACCGGTCGAGACGTACATCAACACTGGACGGCTGCACCATCGAATCGTCGTAGGGATCGATCCGTACCCGCCCGGCGTCGATCTCGGCCCGGATGTCCTTGTCTGAGAGAAGCACGCCCCGAGGATACGCAAGGCGCGCAGAGCGCCGACAATCGGCCACTCCGCGCGCCTTGTCCGCCTCGCGGCTAACGCTTCTCGAGAGTCACCGGTACGACGCTCCGCAGCCGCGCGCACCGCGGACACCGGACGAGCCGCCCGGGGCCGAGTCGCTCGGCCTGCTGCATCGGGAACGACGAGGTGCTGAACACGTGCCCATCGGCACAGCGGACGAGGGTGCGCTCCATCAAGTCCTTCAAGTCCCTTCCCCAAGAGCCGCGTCTGGCCAGGTCACCCTGGCGACAAAAGCCCACAGTACGGGATGAAAGGAACGACGCTTCACGCGGCACTCCGCCCCGCCCGACCCCTCTGCGGGGCCCCACGGTACGCCCCAACTCCACTGCCCCGCAGCCCCGTCCCCCCTCCCGAAAACACCGCCGGGCCCCACGGCGCGAACACCGGGAGCCTGCCATGGGGTAGAGTGAGCGAGCATCCGGACACCGGCTCCAACCGGGGTCCGCGGTTGCCTACGCGGGTGTAGTTTAATGGTAGAACATCAGCTTCCCAAGCTGAGAGCGCGAGTTCGATTCTCGTCACCCGCTCCACGAAGAAGGCCCAGGTCAGAGACCCGGGCCTTTCTGCTGTTCAGGGTGATCACTCGTCGCGTGCCAGATCCGTGCCAGAACGCTTCTCGTCGGCCTCCCGGGCAGCGGCGGCCCGAGCCTTCTGGACGGTCGCGTCGAGGCCGGCGGCGACCTCCTCTTGACGCTCGTCGTCGGAGTGCTGGTAGATCAGCGCCGCCTTCTCTGACGACTGCCCGGCGCGGGCCATCGAGTCCTTGAGGGTGGCCCCGGAACGGGTGGAGAGCGTGTGCCCGGTGTGACGGAGGTCGTAGAACCGGAAGCCCTCAGGCATCCCGACGACCTCTCGCGCCCGCCGCCACTTCCGCCCGAAGGTGCTGCGCCGGAAGGGCGCCCCCTTCTCCCCTACGAAGACCAACCCCTCTGGCCCCGGCTCGGCGTACGACTCCAGATGCCAGCGGAGCTCCCACGGCGAGCCCGTGTTCTACTCCGGCTCGCGTCTGGCCCCCGATCTGTCCCTGCCCCGCATCCGCGAACGCTGGTCCGGCCACACCACGGACCAGCACAGCGACAAGCCGTCGGAGCCGGCCACGAACACGACGCTCAGTGACCCGGCGACGGCACGGCATCGAGCAGCCACGGCGGCATGGCAGACGATCCTGATCATCGATCACGACGAAGAGGCGACGGTGGCCGCGCACATCGCTGCCGCGGGCGAGGTCCTGGACGCGCTCGCAGCCACCTCAGCCGCCCACACCCGACGCGAACTACGCAAAGCCGCATTCGCGTTCGAGCGCGCCACACGCTCCCACATCCGCGCCCAGCACGGGCATGACCAGGCACTACGGCAGGCCGCCCGCGACCCCGTCCACAGCGGCCCGGCCCTCGGCCGCGGGGAGGACGGAGCGACCACCGCCATGGTGATCGACATGCAGTTCTTCCTCGTCACCGCCGCCACCCACTGGCACGCGAAGAAGGGCCACGCCCAGCAGTCAGCCGCCGCCCGCCTCCAGCGGCAGACGGCCATGCTGCGCAAAGCCGTGCCGGAGCTGGCCGAGCAGATCCTCAGCGAGCCCGGCTGGTACGCGCTCGCCGCCACCATCACCGACGCCGAGGCCGCCGGCCACGGCCCGCAGCCCTCCTGACCGCCGCCGCCGGACGACGGGAACTCAACACGGCGCAGTCCGTAAGCCACGTGCTGGTATGGCGTCTACGCCGCACCGCCGGCCTACCCGCCGACACCAGCCACGCGGACGCTGGCAGCCACACGGCGGGACGCCCGGCCAACCCAGCGACGCAGCACACACAGGGCCGGTCCGGAACCCGGCTGGGCCGACCCTAGCTGCGGACCCGTTACCTCAAGCCCTTGGTAATGCAGGGGGATGAAGGCCGCTGTGCGGCGGATCACCCCAGGACCGGAACCGCAGGCAACGTCTTCGCGGATGACCTTGGGCACGGTGCCGCAGATGGGCAGCTGGCCGCGGCGCTCACGGTTGAGTACAGGTACTCATGCGCGCCGGCACCACTCGCGGCACCGTGCATCCATGACCGACATCCCGGCCCAGGGACGGCGACGCCCCTGGTCGCACCGGACCCGCCTGGGCGTGGACCTAGCCTTCACCATCCCGTTGTTCCTGCTGGAGGCCGGGTGGCTCGCGCTGGACGCGGTATACGGCTACGGCCTCGACGTATGGGCGGCGCAAGGCGAGCAATGGGAAATCGACGCGGCCAGTCTCGCGTACATGGGACGATTACGGACACTGCTGATCACCGTGCTCATCTTGGCGGTTCTCGCGGCGGTCTCCCGCGCCCGATGGACCGTGATCGCACATCTGCTGGTCGCCCTCCTGGCAGGCGGAGCGCTCATGGCCACGCAGCACGACTGGGACCGCAGCCACGCCCCACCACCCGGATGCGTCCGCTACAGCGCGAACTGCTGAGCCCGCCAGGGGCACCTCCCGACCCTGTTGGACGCACTCCATCCAGCAACTCAAGCTCGTCACGGCACTTCAGACCAGTGCGGCGCGAGTCTCCCTCTACCGAGCCGCCGGCATCGCTGCCCTACCCGCCCCTGGACCTACCTGGTCAGCCAACCGACTCGCCAGCGCCCGAGGCCCCAGCGTGCTCAGAGCCCACAAGCTGCTGGCGTGCCGTGCCGTCTGCCAGAGCGGATCATCCAGGTCTACAGGGGTGTGGAACGGAACAACGGGGATGCCGTGGGCATCGAAGGGCGCGTGATCGAGGTAGCGCATGCCGCCGGTGCCGCACACGTAGTGGGTGCTGCCGGTGGCGGCCGCGAGGTCGGCGAGGCGCTCGGAGCGGCCTTGGCGGCACGGTATCCCGCTGCTGACGAGTACTTCGCCGTTCCATCCCAGGGCGGTCAATAGGGCGACCGTGGATACCTGGGCGATGCCGGCCACCCGGTCGGTCGTATCGAGGCTGTCCAGTACCGCTCCGAGGACATCACGCACGACAGGCCAGTGGCGGCTGCGGCGGTAGTACTGGCGCACAAGAAGCTCGATCGACCGGCGGGAACGGTGCCGATCCACGAGCCGGGCCTCGCTGATCAGCGTCGGCCGCCCGCCGGGCAGGTGCGTCGGCAGCGAGAGCCACTGCTGCCGAGCCGGGTCGTCCAGGGCGGCGAGACGGGCGCGGTGCTGGTAGTCGCGGCGGGCGAACTGTACGTCGTCGAGAACGATCCACCGGTCGGCGGCGAAGAGCTTCGCCAGAGTGGCCAGCCGGGGGAACAAGTTCGGCTGGTGGATCGCGCAGCGCCCGCCCCACGCGCCGGCACCCAGCAGTTCAGGTGCTGATGAGGCGGCTGTCGAAGCCGGCGCCGAGGAGGCGTTCGTAGGCGTCATACACGTCCCCCGGTACCTCCTGCTCGACGGCGAAGCCGAGCTTCGGGTACTCGATCACTCGTTGCAGATCGCCGACAAGCATGTCCACGACCAGCTTCTCGTCACCGATGGACTTGATGTAGTCGTCCAGCTCCAGCGGCTCGGAGGCGCACACGACCTCCACCTCGGGCCAGAGCTTGCGGCAGGTGGCGTACGAGCGCCGCTCCATGTACGGCTTGGAGATCAGCAGCAGCGATTCGACCGCGATGCCGGCCTCGGCCAGCAGCTCCCGCGAGAAGGTGATGTTCTGCCCGGTGTTCGCGGCCTTCGGCTCGACCAGGATCGCCTCGTCCGGCACACCCAGGTTCAGCGCGTGCTCGCGGTAGTGGACGGCTTCGCCGCGTGGGAAGCGGGCACGGGTCGTGGGGCTGTTGCCGCCGCTGAAGACCAGGACCGGGAACAGGCCGGCGCGGTAGAGATCGGCGGCCGTGGTCGCCACTCCGAGATCGTGGCTTCCCAGGCCGATCGCCGCCGAGCAGGGCCGCTGTTCGTGGCCCATCTGGTGGTAGTTCCAGATCAGCGTCGCGTCGTGGAACTGCTCGTCGGTGATCTGGCGCTGCTCGTGCTGCGGCACTGGCACTCCCTGACTCATCCCTGCTGGCCCTTCCGGATGCCCTCGATACTGCGCAGCTGGTGGCTCAGCCCGTACTGCCGGGCCACCTGCGCCGCCTGATCGAGGACGGACAGCCCATCATTCCGGGTCGCCGCGTCGGACAGAAGGATGTGCCCGTAGGCGGTGTCCAGCCGTACGCGCTGCATCGGGGAGTCGACCGTGCCGGTGGTGCGTGCGATGTCGATGTGGTGCAGGGCCTGGGTCAGGTCACCGGCTCCGCGGTGGGCCAGGGCCAGCTTCTGGTGGGCGACCGACCAGTCCTCCGGCTCGCCCAGGTCCTCGAAGGCGCGGGTCGCGGCCGTCATGACCCGGGTCGCGTACTCGTTGTCGCCGTCCTTACTGAGGGCCGTACCCACCCAGAGCCGGGCCCTGGCCCGGTCGCGGAGGCTGAGACGCTCGTCATCGGCGAGGACTTCGTACTGGCGGGCGGAGGGCTGAAGCCGGCCCGACATCTCCTGGACGACCGCGAGCGAAAGCTCGATCTGGGCGACGCGGCGCGGGATGTCCAGCTCCGTGAACATTCCTCGGGCGGTCAGGTAGGAGTGCCGGGCGGACAGCGGGCCGAGGATCGCTCCCTGGTCGCGCTGCACATCACCCAGCAGCACGAGGGAACGGCCGTAGAGGTAGAGGCCCTTGTGATCGAGCTGGTGTGGGTCAAGGCGTCCCAGCCAACGGTTCAAGAGGGTGGTGGCGAAAGGGAAGTTCTGGCGGCTGATGCAGACGACGGCGCGCTCGATGTCCTCGGTCCACGTCTCGTAGTCCGCCGGCCGCGTGCTCTTGCGGTCGGGAAAGAGGAAGTTCTCGAACCGGGCCTGGGCGGCGGCGTCCGCACGGGCGAGCGCGGTGTCCAGAATGGCCTGCGTGTCCGGCCGGGGCTGGGTCTCCGTTCCGAGGCTCTCCCACTTGGCGACCGTACGCAGCGCGACACCTAGATGCTCGGCGAAGGCGCGCGTGCTCATGCGCAGCGCGGCGCGCAGGGCACTCGCTTCCCGGCCGGTCCACTGCTGCACACTGACCACGGATGACCTCCCTCCGTCATGTATGGAAGCACTCTCTGTGACCGCAAGGGGCGCAAAGTGCAACGGAAGTGCAACAGCAGGTCATTTCGCGGCCGTTCGCGGAAGCCGACGCTGTGACCATGGACGACGAAGTCATCACGGAACAACGCCCCGTCGCCTTCCCGAAGGTCTTCGGCTACCTGCGCTACGCGGCCGGCGGCCCGGCCCGCCACGCCGCTCTCGTCGACTGCCTCGCCGAATACTGCCGACAGCACGAACTGACACTGTGCGGCGTCTTCACAGACCGCCAAGCGGCGATGGCCGTCCGCTCCCCCGCCTTCGTCGGCTTGCTGGACGCGCTCGAACTGCCCGGCACCTACAGCGCCGTGGTCCCGGCCCTCAGCCACCTCGGCCCGAAGCGGCTCGTCCCCGACCGGATGCGGCAGATAGCGGAGAAGGGCACCCGCCTGATCGTGATCCGCTCCACCGGGATGTCGGCGCTCCCGACGCGTTCCGGACACGCAAAGCCGCATCATCACCCAGGAGGCGCCTGATGTCCGTACGCGACGCCCTGAGGCGCGCTCCCATGGTCGCCGACGTGCCCGCCCTGCGGCTGCTGCGGGTCGGCGATGGCTGGGACGTGCTGCGTACCCCGGCAGACATCGGGCTGCTGGCCCTGGCACACCTGCGGACCAGCGGGGTGAAGATCGGACCGGTGCTGTACGACGGCCCCAACGATCGCCTCTACTACGCGATCGGAACCGGCACCGCCGACACCTGGGAGGGTCTGCCGGTACGGCATCTCTCCAGCGACACGTGGCTCGTCGCGCCCAGCCTGGAACAGATCGACGACTGGTTCGGCGGCTGGTACGAGCTGCCCCACGACGACACCCTCACCGATGCCGACGCCCTCCGGGCCGCGCTGCGGCACCCGTACGTCAGCGCGGCCGTGAGGAAGGTGTACCGGTGAATCCCCGAGCGGTCGTGTGCCACAAGGAGTGGACCCTCCAGCCCGACCGGGAGCCGGACGCCGCGCCCATCACCTACGCGATGCAGTGCGGGGTCTGCGACGAGAGCTCTCCGACCTGTACCGACTTCGCCGAACCGCAGGGCTGGGTGTTCGAGCACGGTAGCCGTAATCCCTCACACCACACCTACCGGGAGATCATCACTCGGCCGTGGCGGGCGTGGTGGAGGCCCTGATACCCCGTGAGACCGATGGGCGCCTTTCGGTAGGCACCCCAGCGGCCACGCCCCGAAGCACGCGCCAGCGCGCCACCGACGGGCCGCTTCGGAGACTCCTTCGGCAGCCGAGGTATCTCGCTCGATTCCGCGCCGCCGCGTCCATCGCGGCGTTACACCGACCGCTACCGCCCAGCCGGTAGCGTCGCAACCCACCACCTGAGCAGGGAGAACACGTTGCAACCCATGCCTCTGAACAGGATCGCCAACGTCGTCGGTGGTCGCCTCGCCGACGTCCTCGATCCCGAAGCCCAGGTCACCCAGCCCGCGGTGTTCGACTCACGTGAGGCCACCACCGGGTCACTGTTCCTCGCCCTTGAGGGAGAGCACACCGACGGCCACGCCTACGCCGAGGCCGCCATCAACAAAGGGGCCACCGCCGCGCTCGTCACCCGGCCGGTCGGTGTCCCCGCGATCGTCGTGGACGACGTCCTGCGGGCGTTCGGCCGACTCGGGCACTTCCTGCTGCACGACGGGCTCGCCGCGGCAAAGGTGGTGGCCATCACCGGCTCGGCCGGCAAGACCAGCACGAAGGACCTGATCGCTCAGGTGCTGCCGGGCAACGTCGTATCCACTCCGCAGTCCTTCAACAACGAGATCGGCCTCCCGCTGACCATCACCATGGCCGACAGGCACACCGACTACCTCGTGCTGGAGATGGGCGCACGCCACATCGGCGACATCCGCGACCTCACCCGGATCGCACCGCCGGACATCAGCGTCGTCACCAACGTCGGTACCGCTCATGTCGGCGAGTTCGGGGGCCGCGAGAACATCGCGGAGGCCAAGGGGGAGATCGTGGAAGCGGTCCAGCCGGGCGGGCTCGCCGTTCTCAATGCCGACGACGACTTCGTGGACGTGATGCGCAACCGCACCCAGGCCCGCGTCGTCACCTACGGCCTCGCCGAGGAGGCGACCATCCGCGCCACCGGCATTGAGATCGACGGCCAGGGCCGCGCCTCCTACACCCTCGTCACCCCGGAAGGACGAGCCGGCGTACGGCTCCAGTTCGTCGGCGACGTCCAGGTCCACAACAGCCTCGCTGCCGCCGCCGTCGCCCGGGAAGCCGGCCTCGACGTAGAGCAGACCGCCGCCCGCCTGTCCGAAGCCCTGCCCCGCTCACGCTGGCGTATGGAGACCACCACCAGGCCGGACGGCGTCACGATCATCAATGACGCCTACAACGCTAACCCGCACTCCATGCGCCACGCCCTGGACGCCCTGGCAGCTATGACCCGCGGCCAGGACCAGCGTTCCGTCGCCGTACTCGGCCGGATGAACGAGCTGGGCGACGACGCCCGCGGAGCACACGAGGAGATCGGCCGGTACGCGGCCGGACTGGGGCTCGATCACATCATCCTGGTGGGAGGAGACGAAGCCGGATGGATGCAGCAGGGTGCCGGCGGCGTCGGCGGAAGCGCCGTGCACCTGCCCGACCAGGACGCTGCCCTCGAACTGCTCCACAGGATCCTCCGCGCCGGGGACGTCGTCCTGGTCAAGGCGAGTCGCGGGGTCCAGCTGCAGCAGCTCGCCGACGCGCTGCTGCACCTGAACCCCTGACCCCGGATCGGTCAGACAGCCGTACCGACGGTGTCGCCGAGCGCGGACCGCAGTACCTGGCCCGCCTCGGCGATGTCACCAGGCCCCATCAGCACCAACACGTCACCGGGCCGGGCCAGCGACGCCGCGAGGACGGCGGCCTCGGCCCGGTCGGGCTCCACGTGCCGGCACGTGCCACCCGCGGCGTCGATGCGGGCGGACAACGTCTCCAGCCCGGCCACGGCGAAACGCTGGGCGCTGCCAGTGACCACCACCTCGTCACTGCCCGCCAGGGCCTTCCCGAATTCCCAGCCGAAGACCGTCAGCCGGGAGGGACCGGACGGTTGGAACACCGTGATCATCCGGCCCTGCTCCCCGGCCACCGAACGCGCGGCGGCGAGGTCCGCGCGCACCTCGTCAGGGTGGTGGGCGTAGGAGTCGTACACCCGGACGCCGCCCGCCTCGAAAGCAGGCGTCATGCGACGCACCACACCGTCGAAGTACCGCAGCTGCTCCACCGCCTGGCCGCAGTGCTGGCCCAGCACGTGGAGCGTGATGACGGCGGCAGCGGCGTTCAGCAGCTGGTGCCCGCCTACGGTGCGCAGGTCGAGCGCGTACTCCACCCCTCCCGGCCCGACGAGCACCGCACTGCTGCCCCGGCCCTTGATGGACACCTCGGTCAGCCGCCAGTCCGCAGATGTAGAGAAGCCGAACGTCACCACCCCCGGTCCGTTCTCGGCCGCGGTCAGCCGGGAGGCGAGTTCCAGACCGCCCGGCGAATCGATGCCGACCACAACCGTGCCGCCTTCGCGCAGACCCAGCGCGAGGCCGCTCTCGAAGGCGTCGACGACCTGGTCCTCGTCGTCGTAGACCTCGGGATGGTCCTAGCCGATGTTGGTGATCACGGCCACGTCCATGTTCATACCGACGTGCGAGCGGTCCGACTCGTCGACCTCCGCGACGAAGAGGGAGCCCTGCCCGGCGTGACCGCCGCTGCCCGGCACGTCGAGGTCCGCTCCGACCACGTACGACGGTTCCTGCCCGAGGCGCGGGAGGGCGAAGGCGAGCATGCCCGCGGTGCTCGACTTGCCGTGCGTCCCCATCACGGCGACCTTCTTGGGCTGTGCGGCCATCAACGCGTTCAGGACCGTCGACCGGTGCACGACCGGCACGCCGAGCGCTCGCGCCGCACGGATCTCCGGGTTGTCCGGTCCGATGGCGTGCGTGAACACGACCGCGGTCGCGTCACCCGGGACGTGCTCGGCCGCGTGAACCGTGTGCACCCGCACGTTGAGACGAGCCAGCGCGTTCAGGGCTTCCGTGACCCGGACATCGCTGCCCGACACGGTGAACCCCCGCTCGGCGCACACCCGCGCCACCGGGAGCATGCCGGTGCCCCCGACACCGACGAAGTGCACCCGGCTCAGGTCGACCGATCCGCCGGCCGACAGATCCGGTGTGATCGTGGGGACTGCGGTTTCCGCCATGAAACAGCCTCCTCCGAGGCGACGACCGCCGCCTCTGACAACCAGCGCGCCCGCGTTGCCGGGCGCACGGCAACAGTCGCGCCAGGCCCCTCGGACCGTCTACGACCTGCGACGTTGCGGATGCGTTCGCAACACGACCCCCGGGCTCACGCAGGACCGTGGTGTTCGGAGAGCACCAGATGAGGGCCCCGAACTACGCGCTCGCGCTGGCCCTCGCCGAGGCGGGCTGGAACAACAGCGAGACCGCCCGACGGATCAACGCCTTGGCCCAGGAACGGGGCCACCATGGCGTCGCTGCTGATCGGTCACGGGTCAGCCGATGGATACGGCGAGGCGAGAAGCCACGCCCACCTGTCCCGGAACTCCTCGCCGACTTACTCACTGGGCACCTGCACCGGCCCTATACGCCCGGACTCCTCGGGATCGGCCCGTCCCACAGCGTGTTGATCCACTTGGACCCGACCGAACACCGAGCCTTGGCCAGGAACGCGGCCGTCGCCAATATGTCCGCCGAACAGTACGCCCAAGTGCTTCTTCGGCTTGCCCTCACCCTGCGGGGTGGGGGCAGAACCGGCAGCCGGCCTTGAGCGGCTGAACCGTCGCTGTCGACTACGGACTGGAGTCATGGCGACGGCCCAGTTGTAGAACAGAGGAGCGCCATCACATAGGCCAGTAGAAATGGCGCGAGCACATTCCGAATGGGTACCATGCCGGCTACCGCCGCGCGGCCAGGGAACGGACGTTCTCCAGCAACGCGTACAGCAGGAACGGGGGCTCCGTCGCGACGGTCCGCGTGGTCTCCAGGTATGTCGCCGAGTTCTTGCCGTCCACGCCCTGGCCGGTACGGACCAGTTCCTTCCTGCGCTCCTGCCAGGACGGCCAGTGCTCGTCGAGGTAGGTCTCCAGGGTGTCCTCAAAGACGGTGTAGCGGCGGGTCGACTCGTCGGCGGGTTGGGGAGTGGGCGTCGCGCCCAAGTACTGAAGGAGGTTGGCGTTCTTGGTCCGGTTGTGCCGGGCCTGGCTCTCGGCCTTCCGCTCCGCCTTCTCGCGCTCGAACAGGTCGCGGTGGCTCACCGCCTCCCGCTTGCGCTCCTCCAGGCCCGCGTCACCGTCGAACACCACGTGGCAGGGCACTCCCAGCGCGCTGAACAGCGCGTCGGAAAGCATGAGGTTGTCCTTGCCGTTGACCTGGATGACGCTCACGCCCTCCGCTCCCAGGTTGATCCCCGACCGCTCCGCACAGCCGGTAATCACACCCTCGTCCCCACCGCCCTCGACCAGCACCACCGCGTGGGCGAAGAAGCCCTCGGCCAGGGCGCCGCCGAGCGTGCCCTCGGTCCGGCTGCGGATCACCTGCTTGTCGACCAGCCCGTCCAGGACCCGGCACAGGTCCTCCTCCGTGGCCTGCCACACCTCGGTGGCCGGGTGCTCGGCGCCGATGTCGCGGCTGAGTCGGCGGATCTGGTGATAGCCCTTCGGGTCGATGAAGACGGGGTTGTGGGTGGCGTACATGATCTGGGTACGTCCCAGCGGCGAGGTCGCGACCAGCTCGCGCAGCACCTTCGCAAACGTCCGTGCCTGCGGCGGGTGCTGAAAGAGCTCCGGCTCCTCCACGGCCAGACACAGCGTCCGCACGCCGCCGCCAGCCGAACTCCTGCGGTCAGCCAAGTACTTCAGTGCCGCAATGATCAACGCCCGCTGGAAGCCATGCCCCTGCCGGTAGACCGAGGTCTGGGCGGCGCCGTCACGGATGCTCACCTGAAAGGTGGTCCGGGCCGGCCTCGGCACGTGGACCGTCGGGGTCACGACCACCTCGCGCCCGGTGGTGAACTTGGCGACCTCGGCGGACAGCGCGGCCGACACCTCGTCGAGCACCGGGCCGTAGACCTTGGTGTGCAGCTCCTGGCGGGCCAGGTGGGCGTTCTCCTCGATCTCGCCGAGCTGCTCGTTCGCCTGCGAGCGGTCCACGGCGTGGTCGAGGATGCGGCCGACCGCAGTCGTCTTCTGGTCGTCCACCTCCTCGTACGCCCGCAGGTCGGCGGAGATGAACACAAAGTCGATCAACTGGGCGAGCCGGCTCTGCCCGGCGAAGCCGAAGAAGTGGGTGTCCTCGACTTCGGCCTCGGTGAGACGGTCGCGGTGGGCCAGCTCCCAGGTCTGCATCGCCTCCAGGGCTTTGTCCTTGCTTCCGGCGGCCGGCAGCCCGAGGCTGGGGTCGCTCTCCCGCAGCCGGTCGTAGGCGCGGCGCAAGTCCATCGCCTTCTCGTTCCGGCGTACGTCCTCGAACGGCCCGTACGCCAGCGCCTTCCCGGTGATCTTGTCGTCACCGTCCTGCCACGTACGCCAGATGCTTACGCTCCGCGCTCCCTCGGGCGCGTACCGGCCGAGAACCTGCCGGTCGTGGTCGGTGAGCCCGTCGAACTCCACCTCCACGGTGATACGGCCGTCCGCGGACCCGGAGTGGACGTCGTCATCGCTGAGCGAGACCCCCCGTTCGCCGTTGAAGAACCAGTCGAGCGCGCGCAGCACGGTGGACTTGCCGACGCCGGTCGGCCCGATGAAGGAGGTGATGTCTTCGAAGGACACGTCCACCTTGTGGAGACAACAGAAGTTCTCGATGCGAACGCGCTTGATTTTCACGGTCGTCCTGGGTGCCGTTACTGGTGGGGCATTTAAATGCCCATGTGACGAACGTGACGCTAGCAGCACCCGTGGCGGTGGATCTGTCGATTTAAGACAGTCCAAGCAGCTCCGCATAGCGGACAACGTCGTCCACGTGGCGCACCTAAAGGTCACTTCCTCCCCTCACGGGCAGTTCCCCTTGACCTTCCCAGGGTGACGTCCCCTGCCGCGAGGGCCCCGGGCGTGACAACGACCACGAGTGGAGGTTTCAATTCCGCTTAAGGCGCCTTCCCGTCTGCGATGATTCGTCCCTGCGGATTGGCTCAATCGTCATGCTCTGGCATCATCCCGTCATGGCAAGATCGGGTGGGGACCTGAAGGCGTGGTTGTGCGGGCTAGACGATGACGGGCTGCGTGAACTTCTGCGCTTACCGGGGCCATTGCCGTATTTGGCTAACGTCCGCCTTCCCGGCAGGACGATTCGGTACGGCAAGCGCGAACTTCGCACTGCGCGCGCCTGGTTGGGTCGCGCCAAGGCCCACGATGTCAAGCTCATAGCGGAGTCTGCGGCAAAGTTTTCCGGTGACGTACTGGCCACCCGTGAGGATCTGCCCGCGGAACGCTTCGAGGGGGCGGACCCCGAAGTTTTCGAAACTCTGTTCACCTCACTTCCGCCGGTGCTGGCCACCTTGACGCTCCACGCGCTCGCTTTGGAGGAGGGAACTCTTCGGCAGGCGATGGTGGAAGAGCACTGGACGCGGTTCACCGAAGCTGCAGCGAAATCGGTTGATCATCAGGATGCACAGGCGGAGCAGGGGATGTCGCTGCGGGAAGAGAGCGAAGAGAGCGGCGGGGCAGACCCCTTGGCCGAAGTAGGCGGCGCGGTCGACGAGCGGGGCCAGGAAATGGCGTCCCTTCCCAACCAGGTTACGGCGACGGTCCTGGAGAAGGCGCTAGGAAGGCTTCGCCTGCAGGCGGAGGAGCTCACCAGCCTATTGCGGGCCACTGCCGAGAACGTAGCTGACGGACGTGCCGTGCCGGAAAGCGTGCTGGCGCGCGTGGCCGAATGGAACAACGAGCGAGCGTTTGCCGCACGAGCAGCACAGAATGTCGGCCGGGAATGGACGGAGGACAGCGGGTGGTCGCAGTTTCAGGGAGTTGTCGACGATCTGCGCGCCGAGGAGCAGAGGGCGAATGAGAGTGCGAGCCGGATCGCCACGTTGCAGGAACAGCGGAAGGGGCTGCTCGCAGCCCTGCGGATGATCGAGAAGACCGGTGGAGGGCCTCACGTCGACCCCATACGGCAGGCACTGCGGGCTCTGGACGAGCAGATCACGGAGCTGGGAGGCGAGGCGGTCGGCACCGAACCGGAGACCGACGCGGACGAGGTCCGGGTGCCGTCGCTCCGAGCGGGGGACGAAGTCGTAGGGCAGACACCCTCGCGCGAAGGGGCACAGCCGGACAGTGCGAGGGGGGAGGCGGCCTCGGTGACCACCCGCGGGCCGCTTGGCCTGGCTGAGGTGCCCGAGCCGGCCGCCCCGGACACCTCGATCACGGCAACCCCCGCTGCGGAACCGGCCCTGCCGCCCGAGGACGCCCCGGAGGAGGCGTGCCCCCGGGGGGTTAGCCCTGCGGTGACGGAGCCGTCCTCCCGGCGGACGATGCCCGAGTCCCCGACGGCCGGCACCGAGAGAACCGGCGGGACCGAGTCCGGGATAACCGCCGCCGTCACGGACTCCCCTCACATGCCTGCCGCCCCGGCACCGGAGGAGGCGGACACGAAGAGACCCCTCGTCTGGCAGGGGAACCCGCTGTCCCCAGAGGTTTCTTCCGTCTCCCCGGTGCAGCGTCTGGTGCAGGCCGGCCGTTTCCAGGAGGCGTACTGGATGACCGTCGGCTCCGGGGAACCCCGCTACCGGGCCGACTGCCTCGCCTTCGCCGACGCCGCCTTCGCCACTGTCCTGCCGGAGGACGGCACCGCAGTGATCTCCCGATTCGGCCCCGATCTGGAACGCCTTCAGAGCGACCGCCCCGCACTCATGGTTGCTGCGGTCGCCTCCGTCCGGGCGGGACTCATCGCGGGCCACCCGAACGACGTACTGCTGCAGTGCGACCCATCCGCCTCTCTCCAGGGCCCCTGGCGTCGCCTGCTGGAGTGTGCACTCGACATCCTGAAGCGCTACCAGCCGCTGGACCCGGCGTCCCTGCGGTTCGCCGACGTCACGAATCCCCCGCTTACCCGCGCCGGAATAGCTCAGGAGGCTGCACGGCTCCGGGAGGAGGTGCCGAAGCACAGGATCGGCTACGCGCGCGCCACCCAGGTGAAGAACCTGCTGATGCGCCACGACCAGCCGCTCGGCTTCGCCCTGCGGGCGATCGAGAACTGGGCCTCCGGCACCGCCGAACGGTCCTTGCTGGACGACGCCTGGCGGGTATTCAGCAAGCGTGACGCGGCGGAGCGGGTGATCGAGGATGCCGACGCAGCGATCCGTACCCCGAAGCAGGCCAAGGTACCCATCGAGGCGAAGGCCCGGCGATCCTTGCTCAGCCGCATCGACCAGGTGGTCACCCTGCTGGTCCAGGCGCGCGCCCTGGCCGCATCGGAGGCCAAGGAACGCAGTGACACGCTGACGGATTTGGGCCACGCCCTCGCACAGGTCGGGGAGGAGGAACCACCCCCCGGCGTGGAAGGTGCAGCGCTGTTGCGCCTCCGGTGCTGGTTCGAGGGCCAGGACGCGCCGTCCGCCACTGACCCCAGAAAGGCCCTCCTTGAGGGCTCGGACGAGTCGGAGTACGGAAAGGAATACGGTCCGGATGGGTACGGACACGGACCGATACCCGCCTTCTCCCGGGCACTGCACCCCGCCGCCGATGCGTTGCTCGCTTCCCCCGATCTGCCGCGCACCCTGGATGGGAAGCCTGATCCGACTGCCCCCGGCTTCGTTGAGGCTGTGGGCGCGTTGCTCGGGCCGGTGGACGTGCCCTCCATACTCCTCACCTACGCCGAACGCGGCGACCTGCACCTCGCTGACGCCCTGGTCGAGACCCTCGGCCAGGGGCTCGTCCCCTCCGTCGGGACGGGGCAGGGGATGCTGCCGACCGATTGGCGGGCGCGGCGCGACACGCAGTGGGCGCGCTGGTCGGCGATCCGCGCGGAGCGGCACCGTGTGGCGTCAGGGCTGCTCGCTGAGTTGCGCACCCAACAGAACCTGGACGTGGTCACTGAACGTGGCCTGGTGGGACGTCTGGAGCAGTTGGAGCAGACCGTACCGGAGGGAGCCTTCCGTACCACGGTCGAGCGGATCCGCCGTCTGGAGGCTGATCTCGAGGACCGGGTGCAGGCTCATGTGCGCCGTCTGCGCGGCCAACTGGAGTCGATGAACCTATCCGAGAAGGATCGTGACCGTATCCACGGGCTGCTGGAGTCGGGCGACACCGTCACCGCGGAGGAGTGCCTGGCGTTGCTGCGCAAAGGCGACAGCCTGCCGGAGTGGACCGGCGAGGCGCCGGGAGAGGACCTCGAACGTTTCGTCGCCGGACTGGACACCATCACTCCAGTCAAGTCGGGCCAACAGGGGGTTTCGGCACGTCCATGGGCGAATGCCTATGCGGACGGGGAGCCGCTGACCGACACCGCGCTGGCCGGGCTGGAATCCTGGGACGCACTCGGCAGGCCGACGACCCGCGGCGCGGAGTGGCAGAAGCACGTGCCAACTGTGCTGCGTTTGCTGGGGCTTGAGGGCCGTCCGCCCTCCCGTGACGACCAGCGCCAGGTGCGGGGCATCCTCCGGCTCACCGCCAAGCTGCGAGCCGGCGAGAGCGCGCCCGGCTATGTCGCAGATCTCGGCTCTGCGGCCTCTACCTACACGGTCTTGGTGGTGACCGACGAGCTGCGCGGCCGCAGCCCGCTGGAACTGCTCGACCGCAACGACACCGGTGCGTGCATCATCCTCTACCTCTACCCGCTGGGCATGACGGGCCGCCGCAAGCTGGTCATGCACGCCCGGACTTCATCACAGCAGGCGCTGGTCGTGGACCCGGCCGTCTTCGGCTGGGTCGTGGCCCGGTCGCCGCGCTCGTTCCGCGCACTGCAGCGTGTGACCCTGCCGTGGACAGGTTTCAAGCCGTACACGCCGTTCGTGGCGGGTCTGGTGCCGCCGGAGGTCTTCTACGGCCGGAGCGAGGAGATGGCCGAGGTCGTGAACCCGCTGGGTGCCCTGTTCCTCTACGGAGGTCGGCAACTCGGCAAATCGGCGCTGCTCCGCAAGGTCGAGGCGGACTATCCGTCGAGCCCGGAGCGCAAGGCCGTCTACCTGGACCTAAAAGCACGCGGGGTGGGGGAAGCCGAACCGGCCGAGCGTATCTGGCCGGTGCTCGCTGCGGAACTGAAGCGGGTGGGCATCCTGGCGTCGAAGGTGTCCACCGCGATGCCACCGGACCAACTCGTGGAGCAGGTCCGCCGCTGGCTCGAGGAAAATCCGGACCGACGGGTACTGGTACTGGCGGACGAGGCAGACGCCTTCCTGACGGCAGACTCGAAGGCAGTGCGTGGCGCTGGCGGCGAGGGCACGTTCGCCAACGTAGCGCGGCTAAAAGGGCTGATGGACAGCACCGACCGCCGTTTCAAGGTCATCTTCGCCGGTCTGCACCAAGTGCAGCGGTTCAGCAAGCTGTCGAACGTGCCGCTAGCCCATGGCCGTGAGCTGCTGATCGGTCCGCTCAAGCCGGCTGAGGCGCAGCGGCTGGTCGTCGGGCCGATGGCCGCGTTCGGGTACCGGTTCGAGCGGGCGGAGCTGGTATGGCGAGTGCTCGCCGCTACCAACTACCAGGCGTGCCTGGTGCAGATCTTCTGCGAGCGCCTGGTCACCGCGCTGCGTGAAAAGCCGGTCGGTTCGGCGCAGTGGCCGATTACGGTCACCGAGGAGGACGTTCGGGCCGTGACGCGGTCGGCGGAGGTGCACCGGTCCATCGCCGAGCGGATGAGGCTCACCATCAACCTGGAGGACCGCTACCGGGTGCTCGCCCTGGTGATCGCGCTGCGCAGTCACGCCGATGGCTTCCAGCGGGGCTACGACGCCGACGAACTCCTGCATGCTGCGAGAGAACGCTGGGAGGACGGCTTCCGCGGTCTGACCGCCAACGACGTGAAGATCTACCTGGACGAGATGGTCGGCCTAGGGCTGCTGGTCCAGCAGGTCGGCGACCACCAGCGTTACGCGGTGCGCAGCCCCAACGTGGTGCACATGCTAGGCACCCGGGAAGATCTGGAACTGGAGCTGGAGCAGACCAAGTTCAGCCTGCCTTACGACTACAACCCGCGGTTCTCGCGGCGTTTGGTCGGGCAGGACCGCGAGGGCGTGCACCGTTACAGCCCGCTAACTGAGCAGGAGTTGTTCCTCGCTACCAGCCCCGGACTCCGCCTGGTGTGCCTCACCAAGGCGCACGGCCCGAAGCTGACCATGGACGCCGTCCGGTCCTACGCCGAGGCGCGCGAGCTCGCCGTCTACAACGCGGCGCCGGACACGCTCGTCGACGTCCTGACCAAGGCCACCCGAGACCGGCTGCCGGGCGTGGTCGTCGCCGACCTCCGCTACCTGGGCATGGACAGTCTCACCGAGGCCCTGGAACGGTTCCACCAGTACACGGCGATCTCCCGGGGGGACAAGAATCGTGCAGTGATCGCCTTGGTGGATCCGCGGGCGCGAGCGGTACTCGACGATGAGCGGGTCACCGAGGTGATACGGCCTGCGCGGTGGAACGTGGACAGTCTCCGGGCGTGGCCCGAGAGCCCATTCGACACCCCGGACAAGAGGAGCCGCCTGGTAGACGCGACGGGTGGCTGGCCGCATCTGGTGGAGCGCACCGTCGATCTGGCGACCCGGGGCGGCGCGACCCTGGAGACCGCTCTGGAGACGAGCAAGGCCGTGTACGACCTGGAGGAGGCTGCCCGCGGCCACCTGGAACGGGTCGAACTCGACGTGCGGACCCTCACCCTGCTAGGCACGTGGGTTCAGTACCTGGAGCCCGGTGACGCGTCGACCCTTGCGGACATCGCCGCAGTCACCAGTCTCACCGCCGAGGAGACCTCCGAGTTCATCCGTAGGCTGGAAGATCACGGCGTCCTGGACGAGAGGGAGGAGGGTTACGCCCTCGACCTGGTCAGCTTCCGGGCACTGCAGACGGTGGAGCGCCAGGCGTGACGTACCCGACAACGATCGGGCGGACGGTGTTGCCCGGTGTCCGGCTCCGGCTCACTCGTCTGGCGGATGACCTGGAGCGGGGGCGCAGCTGCCTGCTGTTGCTGCCCACACGGCTGGGGAACGGGCCCGGGGCGCCGAGCGAGGACCTGCTGGACGAGGTGCTGCACGAACTGGACGACTACGTGTTGCTCCCTCCGGCCGCGACCGGTGACGCTGCCCCGTCTACAGCTGATGCCTGGCTTCCCTCACAGCGGGCGGCACCCGACACCGCCCGGTGGTCCGGCCTCGCCCCGGTCCTGGACTACGACGACGGACTCGGCGACCTGTTCGGATCCGCGCCGCCGGCGACGCCAGAACTTGGGGCACCGACCCTTCAGGACGGGCCGGGGCGGCAGGTCGCCGGCCCGTCCGAGGCGGAGGCGCTGGCCGACCTCCTGGAGCGCCTCGCGAAGGAGGTGAACCTCCAGGGCGGCAGAGCAGACGGCGACGACGAGGAGGGGGACGTGCTCACCCGTCTCGTCCGATGCCGAAACGGCGAGCCCGAGACCAGGCCGGTGGTGGTCCGAGGATGGCGCGAGTCCGCACCGTCCGCCACCGGCCATCTCCTGCGCCGTATGGTGGCAGTGACGAAGGAGGCCGGACTGCCGCCGGGTCGCGGCCCGCGTGCTTTGGTGGTCGCCACGACCGACGACCTGCCACCCGGCCTGCCCGGTCAGCTCGCTCGCGAGGACGTGGCAGTCCACTGGTGGTGGGGCGTTGCCGGCCGTCTGGACACCGCCACGGTGGTCGCCCTCTCCCGACCGCCGCTCGACTCCCCCATCGCCCGCAAGCAGCTCTTCGAGGCCGTCGCCCAAGCCACCATCACGGAGATCTGCGGCCCCTTCCTCGACATCGCGTCGACCTTGGCCGCGCGATGGGCCGACGGCTGCCCGGAGACCCTACCGGACGCCCTGCACGACGTGATCGAGGCCGGACCCGCCCCTGAGGCGTCTCTCCTGTCCGACCAGTCTCTCGCCCGCGGTCCGGGCGCCCACCCCGACGAGACCCTGCTGCCCGCTTGGAACGCAGCTGCCGTGGAGAGTTGGGACGGCCGGCTCCGCCGTCACCCGGCCCACTTCCTGGACAACGAGCACGCCATGGCATCCCAGGTGTGGCTGGCCCAGAATCACGTGCTGCTCCCCCTGCTGGACGCCTCACGCGAGCGCTTCACGGACATCGTCCGAGCCAACGCTCGTATCCCCCTGCAGCGCCTCGCAGAGCAGTACGGACCACGCCGTGACCCGGACGAGGGCGGCGTGCCGCTGACCACCCTCATCGAGACCATGGAGGTGGGCTCCATGTGGGGTGCCTTCCGCGACGGTGCCATTGCCCTGACCCAACGCGACCGCCGTCACCTCCGCATCCTCCGCGACGCACGCAACCGGCTCGCCCACCGAACACCGTTGGACGGGGAGGGACTGCAAACGCTGATCAAAGAACTGTGTCGGTAAAAACACCTACCTCCACAAAAGGTTGAAAATGCCGTTAATGTCGGATCCTGAGGGCGCAAGACAGTTCATACGCAGCCGCAACCTGGCGCCGAAGGTCCGCCACCTGTCCCGGCTCAGCTCAGGCTCTTCGGGACACCCGGCCTCTCTCGACAGGCCGCCCGAGCCTCGTGCCCTCCGCGTGCCCGTAAGGAGGGAAAACCACGGTTGACAGGGATGCAATTCAACGCTCAGGACCGCTCCAAGGACCTGGTATACGCGCTGGCCAGAGCCATGGAGCCCACCCAAGCGCCGTCGCTTCCCAAGCTGAGAGCGCGAGTTCGATTCTCGTCACCCGTTCCATAGCAAACCCCCAGGTCATCGACCCGGGGGTTGTTTGTTGTCTGGACCAGTGAGCGGGCTGAGCACCACAACCGCACCAGAGGGACGCGCTACCCGTCGGCGGTCATCTCGCTGTGGTGCGGGTGGTCGCCGGTGTGGTTCTTCGCACGCTCGGCGCGGCCCATGTCGTCGAGCCCGGTCGCTACGTCGCGCTGCCGCTCCTCGTCGGAGTGCTGGTAGACCAGCGCGGCCTTCTCGGACGACTGGCCGGCGCGGACCATCGTGTCCTTGAGGGTGGCGCCGGAGCGTGTCGAGAGCGTGTGCCCGGAGTGCCGGAGATCGTAGAAGCGGAAGCCGTAGGGGAGACCGACGACCGTGCGCGCCCGTCGCCACTTCCGCCCGAACGAGGTGCGCCGGAAGGGCGGGGTTGCGGCTGATCAGGTCGTCGTCGACAGCCGTCTCGAGGATGCCCTTGAGGAGGCGGTACGACTTGGCGACGGTCGTCTTGGCTGCGGTGGTGCGGAGACGCTCGGCATGCCACTCGCGCACGCGGGGTGCCGTGATCTCGTCCAGGTCGAGTGTGCCGAAGGTCGGGAGGATGTGCAGTCGGAGGAGGTGTCGGTACAGGCCCTCGGTACGGACCGCCGGCTTTCGTTCCTCGACCCACTTCTCGGCGTACGTGCCGAAGTTGACCGCGCTGGCGTCGGGTGCGCGCTCGAAGGTCTCTTCCGCACGGATGCGCTCGCCATCAGGGCCGAGGTAGGAGGCGGTCCAGCGACCGGAGCGGTACTGACGCACCGCGCCGAAGCGGCGACGCCTTCCCTTCTTGTTGGCCGCGCGGTCGTCCGCCGGCAAGCGTCCGGGATACCGATGACGGCGCGGCGGCCGGGGCGGCAGCAGTGGAGCGATACGTTCCCGCAGATCATCAGGCACAAGATCATCCGGTACCTGGATCACTCTGCCGCCACCGGATCCGATCGCCAAGCCCTCACACCGAACTCATCCCGAAACAATCAGCTTCACAGAATTGGAGGCGACCCGTACGGTCGTTCGACCCGAATTACCAAACGGACCGTACGGACAACTTCTGCACTCCACCCGCGCAGGGCGATTCATTACTAATGTCGGGCGAGGTTCGCGCGCAGTACCTTTTCGAGGTTCAGCTCCACCTCGCGCGTGTGAACCCCGGCCGCGAGCGCTGCCCGGGCAAGCTCTCCAGATGCGGGAGTGAACGTTTCGCCGAGCAGGCGGTTTTCCGCGCGCAGTGCGTCCTCAAGCGTGCCGTCGGCCGCGTCGATTGCTTCGACAGCCGCGGCGCGGACACCGTCGGGCAGAGACGCGATGGCCAGTGCGACCCACTCAACATATTCATCCAGTTCTGCGGCGGGCAGAGCTCGGTTCACCCAACCCCACCGCTCGGCAGTCGCCGCGTCGACGAGCCCGCCTGTCAGCACGATCTCGAGAGCGCGAGCGCGACCCACGAGGCGGGGCAGGTGGGCAGTCGCACCGGCTCCAGGGACGATGCCGATCAGCGCCTCGAACTGGCCGAACGCCGCAGTCTCGAGGGCCGCGAATCGCAGATCCAGGCTGGAGACCAGCTCGGCTCCACCGCCACGGGCGAGTCCCGCGACCTTGGCGATGGTGGTCTGAGGCAGACGCCGCCAGCGTTCATGAAGCCGCATCATCGGGCCCGTCCCGACAAGCGTCTCCTCCGCGACCGGGAGGGCAGCGTAGGTCGCGGGGTCCTCCACGAATGACAGGTCGCCGTGCGCCAGGAAGAACTCCGGATTAGCGCTCTGGACCACGATGACATGCAGATCGGGATCATTCTCGGCCGATGCAGCGACGGCGTCCAAGTCGAGCATGAGCTGCGCCGTCATCAGGTTGACGGGCGGAACGTCAATCGAGACCCATAGCACTCCGTCCTGGCGCTTGAGATCGAGGCTGGGCAGGGACTGTTCGGTCATGAGATTCCCTTGGGTTGCCGGTATCTATGGTATACCTGGTGCATGGCAGGTACTTCAAAGAAACCTGGTATCCGTGAAGATCGGGCCGGTCACGAGACCATCGTCGGCCCGCAGCGCGAGCTCCTGGATCAGCTGCTGGACAAGTGGGGTCATCTGCTGCTGGCCGCGTTGTGCCGGCAGCCGCGACGCTTCAACGAGCTCAAGAGAGAACTCGATGGGGTCACTCAGAAATCGCTGACGCAGGCACTGCGACGGTTGGAACGCAACGGCCTCGTCGAGCGCCGGGTACTGGTGCAACGCCCCGTTGCTGTGGAGTACCGGATCACACCGCTGGGCCGCACGCTTGAGGAGCCCTTCTCGATCCTGCGCTCCTGGACCGCCGACCACCTCCCCGAAGTCGAACGACACAGGGAGGCATTCGACAAAGGCGTGGACACCCTTCACTGATTTTTTCGGGATGAGTTCGGTGTGAGGGCTTGGTGATCGGATCCGGTGGCGGTGGCGGCAGAGTGGTGCAGGTGCCGGATGATCTTGTGTCTGATGATCTGTGGGAACGTGTCGCGCCGCTGCTCCCTCCTCGTCCGCTGCGGCGTCGGCGGTATCCGGGCCGCCTGCCGGTGGATGACCGTGCGGCTCTGCGCGGGATCGTCTACGTCTTGCGCACGGGTGTGACCTGGACGGATGTGCCGACCGAGACGATCGGCTGCAGCAGGGTGACGTGCTGGCGGCGCCTGCGGGACTGGACCAAGGCCGGCGTCTGGCCCCGCCGGCACGAAATCCTCCTCGCGGAACGCCGCAGAGCCGGCCTGCTGGACATGGAGGACGCCGTGGTCGACGCCTCGCACGTCCGGGCCCTCAAAGGGGGTTCACACCGGACTGGGGAACAGCGGGGAAGGACGGTGGAAGCGACCAGGCCGGACGAGACCGCACCACAGCCGTTCGCCCAGATCAGTGCCCGAACCGGCCACGAACACGCGCAGCTTCCCGAGCGAGAGCGCGAGTTCGATCCTCGTCACCCGCGCTTGTCAAAGCCCCAGGTCGGCGACCTGGGGCTTCTGCTTCATCAGTCACTCGGCGGGGATCCGGATACGCGACGGCGGCCGTGCACGCCCGAGTGTGGGGTGATGGAGGGGCTGGGCACTGGGCGCTCCCGGCAAGAGCGGCAGAGGAGGTCTTGCGCCTCAGTCCGGCCGCATGCGCGGCTCGGTGGTCGTCAGTCGACGGAGACGGAGGCCATGAAGGCCAGCATCCTGCGGTTCACGTCCTCCGCGTGGTCGATCTGAGGTCCGTGCCCGGTGCCGGTGACGATCTCCGCACGGGCGCCCGGTATCAGGCGTGGAACGCGTTCCCTCTGCCGCTCGGGGTGCAGCAGGAGGCTGCGCTTGCCGAGCACCAGGTAGAGAGGCGTACGGATGGTGGTCAGTTCCGCCTCGGACAGGGGAAGCGGTGCCGGGCGACGGATGCGGTAGGCGCGGACGGCGGTCCTGATCATCGTGCGCAACTCGGGCATGACCAGGACCGGTTGATCCAACCAGGCCGCCAGCCGTGGGCGCAGTGCTCTGGGCGCGAAGGTCGCGAAAAGGCCGGCGAAGATCCAGACGAAGAAGCGTAGCCCCACCTTCTCCAGGCCGCCCGGGTCGAGCAGGGTGACCGAAGCGAGACGGTCGGGCCCGCGGTGGGCCTGGTTGAGGGCGAGCCAGCCTCCGTAGGAGGTGCCGACGAGGTGGACGCGGTCGAGTCCCAGCCCGTCGAGCGTCTCGTCCAGCCACTGCGCGGCCCGTTCGGGCTGGTGGATCGGCTCGCGCTGGACGCTGCGCCCGGGATCGCCGGGGGTGTCGACGGCGTAGACGGGGCGTTCGGCGCTGAGGGTGGGGGTGTTCGGGTACCACATGGCGGAGCAGGAGCCCGCTCCGTGCACGAGGACGACCGGGGTGCGGGAGCGGGCCGCGGGGTCGTCGGGCTCGTAGCGGTACACGTGGGTGGTGCCGAACGAGGTCTCCACGTCCTGTTCGGCGAAGGCGGGCGCTCCAAGCGCGAAGACGGTGTCACAGGCGGCGAAGTAGCGGTCGCGCCAGGCGTCGCTCACGTAGCGGCCGACGTCGGCCTGGGCGCGGGCAGTGGTCTCGGACACGGCCACCTCCGGAGGGGCTCGATTTTCGTGGTACGACCGTACCACGATGCTGATACGGCCGTATCATCAAAGGGCCCGGCCCGGCGGGGCACGGGCGAACGACGAGCGGAGAACCAGCCGATGCCCAAGCGTGTGGACCATGCCGAACGGCGCACCGAGATCGCGGAGGCGCTCGTCCGGGTCGCCGGGCACCGCGGGCTGCACGCCGTGGGAATGCGCGATGTGGCAGCCGAGGCAGGCGTGTCACTGCGGCTGGTGCAGTACTACTTCGAGACCAAGGAGAAGCTGCTGCTCTTCGGGCTGGAGCACCTGACCGGGAAGTTCGGGGAGCGGCTCGCCGCCCGTATCCGGGCCGCCGGGGACGGGCCGGGGCCCCGCGCGATGGTCGAGGCGCTGCTGATGACGGCGTTGCCGACCGACGAGGAGAGTCGTGTCCTCCACCACCTCTACACCTCGTACGCCGTTCTGGCCGTGACCGACCGGACGCTCGCGGCCCAGCCCTTCATCAAGGACCCCGATGTCGCCGAAGCCGCCCTGACCGACATCCTCCTGCAGGCTCAGGACGCGGATCTGCTGCAGCCCGGTGTGGACGCGCGGTTGACGGCGGCCGGCCTGCTCGCGATGTCCGCAGGGCTCGGCACCAGCATCCTCGTCGGACAACGTAGCCCCGAGTCCGCCACCGCGGTCCTGGACGACCACCTCGACCGGGTCTTCCGCACCGTCGATGCGGCCAGTTGACGCGGGAACCGTTCGCAGGCTCCCTCCTGCCGCGCGGAAGTCGAGGAGGTCACATCCCGCCGGGCCTCTCCGTGATGTCGCTGCCTTCCTGCGATGCTCCCCGGCCCGGGCCGTACGGTGTCGCACCGCGCTGATCCAACGCCCTGCGTTCTTCGGCACCGCCGCATCGGGATAGAGGCCGGAGAACATTTCCGCGATCTCGTCGTACTCGCGCCAGACGGGGCCCTGGTGCGCCGTTCCGACCTACTCGACGCCGGGACGTCTCGAATCGTGAGACGCGTTGCGCGTACCCCGCGCCGCTCTTCGCGGTGTCGGGCGGGATGCGGCGTCCGCAGGGCAGCAGTTCGTCGCGAGACGGCGGCAAGGTGTCGCGGCCCGGTTGCGGCCTCGGCGGAAGCGTGACGGGTTGGCCTGGAGGAGCACAGGCGCCGGAAGGGCCATGGCGCGGCTGGGCATGACTGCGGCTCGGCGCGGGTGGGCAGTGCGCCGGCGGTCAGCGGCAGGAGGCACATGGGCCGCCAAAGGTTCACGCTGTCCTGAATTCAGGATGTGATGTACCTTCGGGGGGTGCTGACTGTTGCCTCCGACATCGAGGTGCTGGCCCGGTTCGGCCGCGCGCTCGCCGACCCGATCCGCTGCCGCGTCCTGCTCGCCCTGCGCGAAGCGCCCGCCTACCCCGCCGACCTCGCCGATGCCCTCGGCATCTCGCGGACCCGGCTGTCGAACCACCTGGCGTGTCTGCGCGACTGCGGGCTGGTCGTCACCGTGCCCGACGGCCGACGCACCCGCTATGACCTCGCCGACGAACGCCTCGGCCACGCCTTGGACGACCTGCGCACCGCCGTGGTGGCCGTCGAGACCGACCGGACCTGCGGCGAAGTCGACGAGAAGGGATGCTGCTGATGGCCGCCGGGATATCGATGTCCCTCGGACCGTCTCCAGCCCGCCGCGAAGCGCTGGCTCGCCGGATACGCCTCCTGGTCGCCGCGACCATCACCTACAACGTCATCGAGGCAGTCGTCGCCATCGCCGCGGGCACGATGGCGTCCTCCACCGCCCTGATCGGCTTCGGACTCGACTCGGTCATCGAGGTCTCCTCCGCCGCCGCGGTCGCCTGGCAGTTCTCCGCGGCCGACCACGCCGTCCGCGAAGCACGCGAGCAGCGCACTCTGCGGATCATCTCCGTCTCCTTCTTCGCGCTCGCCGCGTACGTCAGCTTCGACTCCGTCCGCGCGTTGACCGGCAGCGGTGAAGCCGAACGCTCCGTCTCCGGCATCGTCATCGCCGCTCTGTCACTCGCGATCATGCCGTTCCTGTCCGCCGCCCAGCGCCGGGCCGGCCGGGAGCTCGGCTCCGCGAGCGCGGTCGCCGACTCCAAGCAGACACTGCTGTGCACGTACCTGTCCGCCGTCGTCCTTCTCGGCTTGGTCCTCAACGCCACCCTCGGCTGGTCCTGGGCCGACCCCGTCGCCGCCCTCGTCATCGCCGCAGTCGCCGTCAAGGAAGGCCACGACGCGTGGCAAGGCAAGGGCTGCTGCGCGCCCACGTCCGCCGCACCGGTCCCGTCCGCCGCGGCCGGGACAGACGCCTGCGGGTGCCGCGCCGGCTGCGACTGCTGCGGCTGACGTCCCACGCGAAGCGGGCCCCGGTGTGGTGCGGGGCCCGCTTCGCGTTCAGGATCACGCGCGTGTCGTTGGTGGCGGTGCCCCGGGCGTCTGCCAGTCGCACTCGAAACGAGAGCACTCCACTCCCCTCCTCCACGGATCCTCCACGGAGCGGCGGCGCAGGGCCGGTTCCGGTCCCGGGCGGGGGCCGTCCGGTGGTCAGCCGGAGGGCTCCGGGGTCAGTGCTTCCGGTTGCTCCTGCGAAGGGGACACGACCGGGCACGCGTGGTCCGACTGCGTCACCGTCCATCCGTCCCCGAGCACATGGAGGCTGCCGGACGTGACGGAACGGCGCGCGGTGCCGCCGTCGGCTTCCGCGTGGGTCACCGTGCACGTCAGCTGGAGCATGGCCCGACGGGTCAGCGGAGTCGTCGTGCCGGGGAGTTGGATGACGAGGATGCCGTCGGCGGCCACCACCCGTGGGGCGTCCGTCAGGCGCGGCAGCTCCGTGGTGGCCGTCGCGGTCTCGTTCGCGGCCGGTCCCTCGAACAGCAGGTGCACGACGGCCTCCAGGTCCCCGGCGTCGTCGACGCGGCGGGGATAGGGCGTCAGGTCCCCGTCGCGCAGGAAGAAGAGGGAGACGGTGGCGGGCGTCGAGGGTGCTGCCGCGCTGGGGGAGTACATGCCGCTCGCCGGCGCACCGGCCTCGATGACACCGGACGGGGGGACTCCGCACGCCGTGAGAGCGACCGCGGCCGTGAGCCCGGACAGCAGCGCTGCCGTCCGCGAGCCCTTCACCGGGTGCTCCCACCGCCGGCACCGGTGTCGGCGGCGGTGTCGGTGTCGTCGCGGTGCAGCGGGAGTTCGACCGTGAACACCGCGCCGCCCGAGGGCAGGTTCGCCGCCCGGATGCGCCCCCCGTGCAGGCGCACGTTCTCCGCCGTGATGGCCAGACCCAGGCCGCTGCTCTCGCTCCTGGCCCGTGAGGTGCTCGCCTTGTAGAACCGCTCAAAGATGTGCGGCATGTCCTCCTCGGCGATCCCCGGCCCGTTGTCGGTCACCTCGATGACGGCCCACGTCGTGCCCGCCCCGTCCACCCGTACCCCCATGGTCAGCCGCACGGGCGGCTCTCCGTGCCGCAGCGCGTTGCCGATGAGGTTGGCCGTCACCACGTCGAGCCTGCGCGGATCGACGCGCGCGCGGAGCTCACCCGGTCCGGGCAGCCGGGTCTCCACCTGCTCCTGCCTCCACCGGGAGGCGACGGTGCGCCGTACGGACTCGGCCAGGTCGATCTCGTCCCGGTTGAGTTCGGCCGCCCCCGCGTCGAAACGGGAGATCTCCATCAGGTCGTTCACCAGTCCGCTCAGCCGGTTCGTTCCCTCGCTGATGAGCCGCAGCGCTTCACCGGTCTCCCCTTCCCCCTCCAGGTCCAGCACGTCGGTGACCGCGGACATCGCCGCCAGCGGTGTGCGCAGCTCGTGGGAGACGTCCGCCACGAAGCGGCGCCCCTGGGCCTCCAGGCGGCGCAGCTCCCGTACGGTCCGCTCCAGTTCCGCCGCCGTCTCGTTGAAGGACTGGGAGAGGTCGGCCAGTTCGTCGGAGCCGGAGACGTCCAGCCGGACGTCGAGGTGACCCGCGGCCATCCGGCGCGTCGCCCGGCGCAGCGCCCGTACGGGACGCAGTACGCCGCTCGCGGCGAGCAGCGCCAGGACGACGGCGAGGCACAGGGCCACCAGGGTGGCCCGCTCGATGCCGCGGACCATGGCCTCGACGTACCCCTCTTCGGTGGTCTGCGGGACCTCCAGGTACATCACGAGCCCGGAGAGCATGGTCTCCAGGCCCTCGTCCGAGGTGTACGTGACGGGCATGCCGACGACGAGACGAGGGCGCCCGTCGACGTTCATCCGCTGGAACACCGCGACACGTCGGTCCCGGACGGACCGGAGCATTTCGGGGCTCAACTCGACGAAACCGGGGTTCGGCGCATAGGCGCGGTGGCCGCCGTACGCGGCCATGATCCGCCAGTCCGACGAACGGTTCGCGTACCGCACCTGGTCCACCGCGAACTGGAGGTCCGACTGGTCCGGGGCAAGGGGGATGGCGGGCGCGACGGCGTCGACGCTCGCACGGAACCGGTTGATGACGGAGTCCTGGCTCTGCTGGAGCACCCCCGTGCGCGCCTCGCGGAAGGCGAGGGCCCCGGTGCCCAGGGAGCTGGCCATGGCCACCAGGACGAAGGACGTCAGCAGGCGGGGGCGCAGGCCGCGCAGGGGGAGCGGGATGCGCGCCAGTGCCGCCCGGAGGAACCGCCGGGGGCCGGCACCCGGTACGGCGGCGGACGTCCGGTCGCTCATGAGGTGCCGAAGCGGTAACCGAATCCGCGTACGGTCTGCACGTAACGGGGATTCCTGCCCTCGCCGAGCTTGTTGCGCAGTCGCTTCACACAGGCGTCCACGAGCCGTATGTCGCCGTGGTAGCTGTGTTCCCAGACCGCTTCCAGCAGCTGCTGGCGGCTGAACACCTGGCCGGGCGAGGCCGACAGGGTCAGCAGCAGCCGCAGTTCGGAGGGGGCGAGGGTGACGGGTTCGCCGCGGTGCGTCACCACGAGCCCGGCGCGGTCGACGACCAGCTCGCCGTACGTCTCCGCCCGGGGACGGGTGCCGTCCGGCAGCGACGCGTCCTGTCTGCGCAGTACGGCCCGTATCCGTGCGTCGAGCACCCGGGCCTGCACGGGCTTCACCACGTAGTCGTCCGCACCGGTCTCCAGTCCCACGACCACGTCGACGTCGTCCCCCCGGGCCGTCACCATGATGATCGGCACCTGGTCGCGGTCCCTGATCCGGCGGCACACGTCCAGGCCGGACATGCCGGGCAGCATGAGATCCAGTACGACGACGTCCGGCCGGAAGGGGCGGAGCTGTTCCAGCCCCTCCTCCCCCGTTTCGACGGCGAAGACCTCATGTCCCTGGTGCCGCAGACCCAGTTGGACGGCCCTGCGGACATCCAGGTCGTCTTCGACGATCAGGACCCGTGGCATTTCGGCAGTGTAAGCAGACCGGACGAGGCGACCGTCCCGGGGAAGGCCCCTCTCCGACCGCCGTTACACAACGATCACACGGGGCCGGGAACGCGGGGCGTCGTTATCTTTCCGTGACGGCACCGGCTCATGGGGATCATCTGGGATCACCAGATTGACCTGCCATGCATTCGGCACGACAGCGGCAATCCGCACCCGCCACCGGCGGCACCACGGCCGCTCACCGCGCCGGCCGCCGCGCCGGCCGCCGACGCCGGTCCGCCCATCGCCGGGAACGGCCGCGCCGCCGGGGCCGGAGCCTGCTGATCAGCCTGCTGGTGACCGCCGGCCTGCTGGGTCCGGCGGCGTACTTGCTGGACGGCGGGCGGAGCGACGCGTCGGGCGGTGCGCCGCACCCGCGGAGCACGCGCGTCACCCCCACTCCCACACCGCCCCCCTCCTCCCCCGCCCCCACCCCCTCCCCCTCCTCCCCCTCTCCCTCTCCCTCTCCCACCGCGAGCCGGACCGAGATCGACGTTCCCCCGACGGGCACCGGGACGTTCGTCACCGCGCAGGCCAGTGGGGAGAAGGTGGGCAGCGGCCCCCGCCCGGTGCGCTACGTCGTGGAGGTCGAGACCGGCCTCGACGTCTCGCCGTCCCAGGCGGCGAACGAGATCGCCGGGATACTCGCCGCCCCGCGGGGCTGGACCCACGACCCGGACAACGCGTTCCGGCTGGTGGGCGCGGGATCGCCGCACGACATCACGATAAAGATCGCGACACCGGCGACGGCGGACGCCCTGTGCTGGGCCGGCATCCAGCAGGACACGGGAGGCGAGTACAACTGCGAGGTTCCCGGAGGGGTGGTGGTGAACCTCAAGCGCTGGGTCAAGGGCTCGCCCACCTTCGATGGGCCGATCCACGACTACCGGGCACTGATCATCAACCACGAGGTGGGGCACTCCCTCGGCCACTCGCACGTCACCTGCGGGGGCGCCGGGCAACTGGCCCCCGTGATGATGCAGCAGATCAAGGGCCTGCACGGGTGCGTCGCCAACGCCTGGCCCTACGACGAGAACGGTGACTTCGTCACCGGACCGCCCGTATGACCGGCGCCCGTCCCGAGGCCGGCCGTCACGGCGAACGGCCGTTACAGCTCGGTCATGTACCGGCCCCAGGGCCATGAACCGCCGGCACCACTGTGAACTCCGCTTTCTCCTGCGTCCGCAGGCGAAATCCCCCTCCCTTCCGATCGGATGGAAGCAGATGACTCGATCCCGCACTGTCCGAAGACTGGCCGCCGCGGCGGCGGTCAGTCTGCTGCCGCTGCTCGCGGCCTGTGGCGCCGGCACCGACACCGACACCGGCTCGGAGTCCCACGCGTCGAACGGTGAGAAGACCACGGACGGCTCGTCGGGGCAGCTCGGCATTCCCGCCGACGCGAACGCCGATCTCAAGAAGCAGTACCTCCTGGAGAACGCGATCGCGGCCTGCATGAAGAAGCAGGGATTCCCCTACACCCCCGTGGCCCCCGAGGATCCCGCCGCCTCCTGGACCACTGACGGGGCGGACTACGAGCTGACGAAGAAGTACCGGCAGAAGTACGGCTTCGGCATCTACGCGGGCATCGTCTACCCCGGCGACGCCGGCGCGCCGGGCAGTGCGGCCGCCCGGCAGGACTCGGACCGGACGCCCAACGCGGACTACGTCGACACGCTCACTCCCGGGCAGAAGGCCGCGTACGACGAGGCGTTGGGGGCTTTCCCCGACCCGAAGGCCGGTGAGAAGAACTGGACCGGCTGTCTGGGTGAGGCCGACAAGAAGGTCTACGGCTCCGCGTCGGCCCGGGAACGGGGCACCGCGACCACGAACCGGAACCAGGCCAACGCGCAGGCGCTCAACGGTGATCCGAAGTTGGTCGCGCTGGCGCAGTCGTACGCCTCGTGCCTGAGGAAGGAAGGCATCTCCGTCACGACCACGCAGCCGACCGGCATCGGGGAGATGGTCAAGCTCCAGGCGTTCGAGTCCACTCCGGCCGGAGCCGGTGGCGTTTCCGCCGCCGACGGGAGCGGGAACGCCCAGGAGTCCCTGAGCAAGGAGGAGGCCCTCCCCCTGCTCACCAGGGACATCGAGCTGGCGATGCGGGACCTGGAGTGCGGCAAGGAGTTCCGGGCCGCCTACTTCCCGAAGTTCCTGAAGGCCCCGACCAGCGGTGGCGGTGCCGGGTGAGGCGGCGTCCCGAACCGGCCGGCCCCCGTCCCGGGCGGGTCCGCAGGCTGGTCGGCACCCGTTCCGGACAGCTGACGGTCGTCGTCACCGCGGTGGCGCTGGTCGGAGCGGGCGGCTGGTTCGCCGGATCGCGGATGCAGTCACCCGCGGACGCCGCCGCCGCGCACCGGCCGCCGGAAGCCGGTCCCGTCACCGTCACGGTCGAGCGGCGCTCGCTCACCGCGAGCGTGGTGGCCCAGGGTTCGGTGGAGTTCGCCTCGCCGCGGAGCGTGACCCTGGCCGGGCCCGTCGGCTCTCCAGGCTCCGGGTCCGGCGACGCGGGGGCCGGTGACAGCGTCACCCAGCGGGTCACCAAGTCACCGGCGGCCGGGGTGCAGGTGAAGGAGGGCGATGTGCTGATGCAGGTGAGCGGGCGGCCGGTCCTGGTGCTGCGGGGCACCGTGCCGATGTACCGGACACTGGGGCCCGGCGCCTCCGGGGACGATGTCGGGCAGCTCCAGCGGGCGCTGACCCGGCTGGGCTTCAACCCCGGTTCGACGAGCGGGACATACGGGCAGTCGGACGCTGCGGCGGTGAGCCGCTGGTACGACAGCGAGGGCTACCGCGCCATGGAGCCCACCGTCGCCGACAAGCAGCAACTGGGGACGCTCGAAGCGGCGGTGACCACCGCGCAGCAGGCCCTCCTCGCGGCACGGAACCCGGGCGGCGGGTCCGGGGGGTCCGGGGGGTCCGGGGGGTCCGGGGGGTCCGGGGGGACCGGGGGGACCGGGGGGACCGGGGGGACCGGGGGGACCGGGGGGACCCGAGGCCCCGCGGAGCCCGGCGGCGGCTCCGGCGAGTCCGGCGGCGGCTCCGAGGAGTCCGGCGGCGGCTCCGTAGACGGCTCGGGCGCCGGCGGGGACGCCGCCGAACTGCGGCTCAAGTCGGCACAGCAACAGTTGGACGCGGCCAACGCCGCGCTCTCCGCCTTCCAGGCCGGTTACGGGACCAAGGTCCCCGCCGGTGAGGTGGTCTTCCTGCCGGAACTGCCGGCCCGGCTGGACAAGGTGTCCGTGAAGACGGGGGACAACCCCTCCGGACCGGTCGCCACGGTGACCAGCTCCAAGGTCGTGGTACGGGCCGTGGTCCCGGCCGACGACGCCGAACTGCTCCACCAGGGCATGCGGGCCCGGGTGGAGACCGCCGACGGCACGGAGGCGGACGGCGAAGTGGTGGCACTCGGCGACGACGTGCCGAAGGACGCTCCGGCCGGCACCGGCAAGCAGCAGGGTGCCTCGGACGGCGGGAGCGGCGACGGCTCGGCTCCCGTACCGGTGCAGATCTCCGTGCCGGCGGGGACGCTGGCCGAGAAAGCCGCCGAATCCGCGAAGGTCACCATCGAGGTGGGCTCGTCGGAGGGCAAGGTGCTGACGGTGCCCGTCGCCGCGCTGCACACGTCCGCCGACGGGAAGGCCCGGGTGCGGGTCGTGCGCGGCGGCGAGGAGGTGGACGTCCCCGTCGAGGCCGGACTCTCCGCGGGCGGCCAGGTGGAGGTCACCCCGTCGCCCGGTGCCGCCTTGCACTCCGGCGACCAGGTGGTGGTCGGGCGATGAGCGGTCCGCCGTTCTCGGTCGTGCCCGACGCGGACACGGTCATCCAGCTGATCGCCGTGGACCGGACCTTCGACTCCGAACCGCCGGTGCACGCCCTGCGCGAGGTGAACCTGACCGTTCGGCGCGGCGAGCATCTGTCGATCGTCGGCCCGTCCGGTTCCGGCAAGTCGACGCTGCTCAACACCCTGGGGCTGCTGGACCGCCCCACCTCGGGCACCTACTGGCTCGACGGGGTGGAGACCAACGCGCTCGGCGACCTGGAGCGCACCTCGTTGCGTGGCAGCCGGATCGGGTTCGTCTTCCAGTCCTTCCACCTGCTGCCGTACCGGACCGTGGAGGAGAACGTCATGCTGGCCGAGACCTACCGCCGGCCGCGCCCCGGGCGCGGCCGGGCCGGCCGCCGCGCCAGGGCCGAGCAGGCACTGCGACGGGTGGGTCTGGCGCACCGGGCCGGCTTCCGGCCCGACCGGCTCTCCGGCGGTGAGAGACAGCGCGTGGCGATCGCCCGGGCGCTGATGAGCGAACCCGCCCTGCTGCTCTGCGACGAGCCCACCGGCAACCTCGACAGCGAGAACACCGAGTCGGTGCTGGACCTCTTCGGCCGGCTCGGCGAGCAGGGCATGACCCTGGTGGTGATCACGCACGAGGAGGCGGTCAGCGGGCGTGCCCACAGACGGGTGAGGATCAGCGACGGACGGCTCACCGAGGAGCACCGATGAGGTCCCGGAAACGCGTCCCGCGAGCCGCGGCCTCCACGGGCACGGCACGGGCCGGCGGAAGAGCACCCGCCACGGGGACCGTCGAGCGCCCCTGGATGGACGTCAGGGACCTGTGGTCCGAAGCGCTGGCGGGGGTGCTCGCCCGCCCGACGCGCTCCGCCCTGACCACGCTGGGCACCGTCCTGGGCATCACCACCCTGGTCATCACCATCGGGGTCTCGTCCACGGCGGGCAACCAGATCGTGGGCCGGTTCGACGCCCTGACCGCCACCTCGGTCACGGTGGGGGTGTCCTCCGCGGACCCGGCCGGCCCCGGTCCGCTCGTGGACTGGTCGGGGGTCGACGCGGTGCGCCGGCTGGCCGGGGTCGAGTCGGTGGCGGCGATCGCCGCCTCCCAGGAGACCGCGGGCGTCGAGGTGCGGGCCGACGACGTGGCCGCTCCCGGCGAGGTCAGCGGTCAGACCATGGCGGTCGTCGCCGCGTCCCCCACGCTGCCGGCCGCGGTACGGGGCGGGATGACCACCGGACGCTTCCTCGACGACGGGGACATCGCCCGGCACGACCGGGTGGCGGTCCTCGGCGACCAGGCGGCACGGCTCCTCGGCATCAGCTCGGTGGAGAACGCTCCCGCGGTCTTCCTGAAGGGCCAGGCGTACACGGTGATCGGGATACTCGGCGGAGTGGAGCGGGAACAGCAGCTCGCCACCGCGGTGATCCTGCCGCCCACGACGGCCGCGGACCGGATGGGGCTGGGGACCGTGACCCGGGTGCTGATCAACACCGCGCTCGGCGCGGCCGGCCAGGTCGCCCGCCAGGCGCCGATCGCGCTGGCCCCCGGCGCCGAGGCTTCCCTGACCGTGACCGCACCGGCCGATCCGGCCGAGGCCCGCAAGGGAGTGCAGGGCGACGTCAACGGCCTGTTCCTGGTCCTCGGGCTGGTCTCGCTGGTGGTGGGGGCCATCGGTATCGCCAATGTGACGCTGGTGACGGTCATCGAGCGGATCGGGGAGATCGGACTGCGCCGCGCCCTCGGGGCCTCGCGGCGGCAGGTCGCCGGCCAGTTCCTGGTGGAGTCGACGACGATCGGGCTCCTCGGCGGTGTCGTGGGCGCCGCCCTGGGCGTGGTCGTCGTGGTGATCGTCTCCGCCGTCAAGGAGTGGACACCGGTCCTGGACGTCCGCCTCGCCCTCGGAGCCCCGGTCGCCGGAGCCCTGGTGGGACTCCTGGCCGGCCTCTACCCGTCACTGCGGGCCTCCCGCATGGAACCGGTCGACGCCCTGCGCTCGTAGCCGTGCCCCGCGGGGAGGGCGGGCAGGAGAAGCCTGTGCGCGCCTCCGGGAAGTTCGGGCACGGAGGCGGCATGAGTTCTTCACCCCTACGACGGCTTCACCGCCCCCCGGCACCGACGGGCGCCCCCGACCTGTGGGTTCGCCGCGCTCATCGCCGCTCCAGAGGCTCCATAGGCGCCGGGGAGGCGCCGGGGAGGGGCCGGGGCCCCGGCCGTCGACCGCGACCCACGCGACGGGGCCGTGCACACGGACGGAGAAGGCCGAGTCGCCCACGGTGCCTCCGGCCGACGATGCCGAGGAGCTTCTCCCGCGCGGCGGTGAGCTCGGAGCAGCGCACGCCCTCGTACGCCTGGACCGCGTTGCCGGGGAACGCGCCCGCCTGCGGGTCGAGGGGTGCGAGCCACCGGCGCGCCGAGGTGACCCGTCCCGGGCGGGTCGTTCGGCGAGATCGTCGTCCCGGCGTTCCACCCGGCGTCCCAGCAGGGACACGTCTGCCCAGGTGGGGGGCGGTGTGTGTGTCCCAGTGTCCCGCGTTCGCCCGGGGAGTGGCGGATGGGACGGGACCGGGCACAGGCTGAGGTCATCGCAGCACGGGGTCACGCCGGACACGGTGGGCCACCGCGCTCGACTCCTCCCTCGTACGCCGTGTGTCCGCATGGTGCGGTCGAGGTCAGCCGGGCCGACACGGTCCTTCAGAGAAAGCAGTCCGTCATGCGTATCGCCACTCGTCTCCTCTCCCGTACGGCCGCCTCCTCCGTGGTCGTCGCCGCCGCCCTCGCGTTCGTCGGTGTGCAGGCCGCCGGGCAGGCCGCCGCCGCTCCGAAGAAGGCGTCCACGGCCGTCACCTGCACCGCGTCGAACACGAAGCTGACCGTCACCGAGGTGTCGCGTCCGATCAACCACCTGCTGCTCAAGGCGACCAACACCGGAACCAAGCCCTGCTACGCCTACAGCGCCCCGTTCCTGCGGGCCGGCGACGACGCCCAGGCCCCGCTGCCGTGGGCCACGGAGACCACCCCGCAGTCCGTGGTGACGCTCCAGCCGGGCCGGTCCGCCTACGCGGGCATCCTGACGTACTCCCCCGACGGCGAGGGTGGTGCCGACGTGAAGACCCTGGGCGTGCTCCTCACCGACAAGAAGGGCGGCGCGACCGGCGAGGAGAAGACCCTGAAGCTGCCCCACGGCGGCACCTTCTTCAACAGCGCCGCCTCCGTCACGTACTGGCAGGACAACGCGGCGGACGCCCTCACCTGGTGACCGGTGCCGCGACCGCCGCCGGCCGCACCGGGGCTCCCGTCCTCACGGGCCCGGCGCGGCCGGCGGTGTCCGGGACGGTGTCAGATCCGCCTGAGCTGGAGTGGGGAGAGACCTGGGCGGTGGCGCGGCCGTCCGGCCGCTTTCACCCGACGCGCCCGGACGATCACGGAGTGTCATCCGGGCGCGTCGGGGTGTGTACGCGGACCGGGGGCACGCGGGAGGCGGGACGGGCCGTCCGGGCATCGGCGGGGCCTGGGCGCGTACCGGTCTTCTCATATGAGTACGGCGGACATCGGCCGACCGTGAGCGATCGAGGACGGGATCTGACCTCTTTCATCTCTAGCGTGGTTCTGACGACGGAACAGGACCAGCGGAAGGCGAGAACCATGAGCGGCGACGAGTCGACCACCCGTGAGCAGAGCGGACGCCCGGCGGCCGGCGGGGAGCGCGCGGACCTGCTGGAGGCACTGGCCAAACAGCGGCACTTCCTGCGCTTCACGACCCGTGACCTCGACGACGAGCAGGCCCGCTCGCGCACCACGGCCGGCGAATTGTGCCTGGGCGGCCTGATCAAGCACGTCACGGAGGTCGAGCGGGGCTGGGGGGACTTCGTCCTCGACGGCCCCTCGGCCCTGCCGGACTTCACGCAGATGACCGAGGACGACTGGGCGCGGCGCGAGAACGGGTTCCGGCTGCTGCCCGAGGAGACGCTGGCCGGTGTGCTGGCCGACTACGCGGACGTGGCCCGGCGGACCGACGAGCTGGTGGCCACCGTGCCCGACCTGGACGCCTCGTGGCCGCTGCCCAAGGCGCCGTGGTTCGAGGCGGACGCGCGGTGGTCGGTCCGCCGGGTCGTACTGCACATCGTCGCCGAGACCGCCCAGCACGCCGGTCACGCCGACATCATCCGGGAGTCCCTCGACGGCGCGAAGAGCATGGGGTAGGACACCGGCTCAGGACACGCGGCCCCGGGGTTCCACGCGCGCGTGCTGTCCCCGGGCGCAGTGCACGATCCGGTCCCGCAGGCCCAGCCGGCCGGCCTCGGCGAGGAAGTCGTCGAGGGGGGAGCGGAAGACGGAATAGTCGTCGTGGTGCACGGGCAGCACCCGGCGGTAGCCGAGCCGGCGGGCGAGTTCCGCGCCCTGGACGCCGTCCATGGTCACGACGAAGCCGCCGGGCAGCCGGGTGCCGCCCAGGTGGAGCACGGCCAGCTCGGCGCCGGGGAAGCGGCGGGCGATCTCGTCCAGGCCGTCGTACAGGAGGGTGTCGCCGGAGAGGTAGACCCGCAGCGCGACCGGTCCGCCGCGCGGCCCGAACTCGAGCATGCTGCCCATCACCGGCGGCAGCAGACGGCTGAGCACCGGCCGCAGCGCGTGCCGGCCCGGCAGGGCGGTGATCCTGACCTGGGACCGGCCGCGGGTGAAGGTGCAGCTCTCCCAGGTCCGCAGGCCGCCGGCCCGGCCGTACCCCTGCCAGGTGCGCAGGTGCCGGGCGGCGTGCGGGGTGGTGACGACGGGCACCGAGCGGTCCAGTCCCCGTCTGGCCCGCCGGTCCCAGTGGTCGCCGTGCAGGTGGGAGAGGACGACGGCGTCCAGCGGCGGCAGCTCGGCCACGTCCAGGGCCGGTTCGGTCAGCCGGCGGCTCACCAGCCCGTACCCCAGGTGCGCGCGTTCACCTCGGTGCAGGAAGTTGGGATCGGTGAGCAGGGTGAGATCGCCGTGGCGCAGGAGCACCGTCGCGTTGCCGATGAAGTGCACGTCGAGCGGGTCGTCACAGGCGGCCATGGTGGTCCTCACCCGTCGGGGGCCGTGCCCGGGGGGACGGCCCGGGGATGTGCGGTGCGGGTACGGGGATGCTGCGGGGGCCCGTACGGAGTACCCGGTGCGCGGAGGCTCACGCGCGGGGTGCTCCGCCGGGGACGGCCGTTTCCCGGAGCGCGGGAACTCGAAAGGGTGGTCCGCGTGGCCATTCGGCGCAACGCCGATCCGCGGGGACGACGGGGTGGATTAACTTCCTCGCGACCGGTTACGCACCGCCTGTCCGCAGCGCACCCCACCGGACGCCGCGTCCGTGGCCCCGACGAGGATCGTGATGGCGACTCACACGACTGAACCCCTCTCCCCCGTTCCGGCCGCGGAAGGACGCCGCGGCCGGGGCCGGGTGATCGTGTCCTGGCTGACCACCACCGACCACAAGAAGATCGGGCACCTGTACCTGATCACCTCGTTCTGCTTCTTCCTCGTCGGGGGGCTGCTGGCGATGGTGATCCGGGCGGAGCTGGCCCGGCCGGGGCTGCAGATCGTCTCCAGCGAGCAGTACAACCAGGCGTTCACGATGCACGGCACGATCATGCTGCTGCTGTTCGCGACGCCGACCTTCGCCGGGTTCGCCAACGCGATCATGCCGTTGCAGATCGGCTCCCCGGACGTCGCCTTCCCCCGGCTCAACATGTTCTCGTACTGGCTGTTCGCCTTCGGCGGGCTCATCGTGCTGGCCAGTTTCCTGACCCCGCAGGGCGCCGCCGACTACGGCTGGACCGCGTACACGCCGCTCAGCGGGTCCATCCGTTCCAACTTCGTCGGCGCCGACCTGTGGATCATGGGGCTGGGGCTGTCCGGGTTCGGCACGATCCTCGGCGCGGTCAACTTCATCACCACGATCATCTGCATGCGGGCGCCGGGCATGACCATGTTCCGGATGCCGATCTTCACCTGGAACGTGCTGCTCACCTCGGTGCTGGTGCTGCTGGCCTTCCCGGTGCTGGCGGCGGCCCTGCTGGTGCTGGAGGCCGACCGGCGGTTCGGGGCGCAGGTCTTCGGCGCCGAGAACGGCGGGGCGATCCTGTGGCAGCACCTGTTCTGGTTCTTCGGCCATCCCGAGGTGTACATCCTGGCGCTGCCGTTCTTCGGCGTGGTCAGCGAGATCATCCCCGTTTTCTCACGCAAACCGATCTTCGGATACATGGGGCTGATCGGCGCGACCATCGCCATCACCGGGCTGTCGGTGACCGTGTGGGCGCACCACATGTTCGCGACCGGGGCGGTGCTGCTGCCGTTCTTCTCCTTCATG
>BMSM01000023.1 GCA_014649155.1 Streptomyces griseoviridis
GCACGCGTCATCGCCCTCATCGAAGAAGCCATCGACGCCACCAGCAAGTAACACCGCACCCTCAGGGAACCCACCGCGCCCCGTACGCCACGCCGCGCCGCCCGTCCCCCGCCGCTGGACCACACGGCCGGTTCGGCGTCCGGCAGACCGGACGGCACGGCGCGGCAGGAAAGGAACCTTTCATGCCGCTGCTCGATCCGAAACCGGGTGCGCTGCGCCCGCACCCCGTGGACGGTCCCGCCGCCGACCGGGTGCCCGACGAGCGCGCCTCCGGGACCCCGGACGCCCTGCGGGACGCCCTGGTCGCGACGCTGGGCCCGGCCAAGGTGCTGCACAAGATCTCGGATCTGGTGCGGTACGCCTCGGACGCCAGCCCCTACCGTCTGGTGCCCCGCGTGGTCGTCGTCGCGGAGACCACCACCGACGTCTCGACCGTACTCAGGCACGCCCGCGAGCACGGCCGTCACGTGGTGTTCCGCGCCGCCGGCACCTCCCTGAACGGCCAGGCCCAGGGCGACGACATCCTGGTGGACGTGCGCCGTCACTGGACCGGTCTGGAGATGCTCGACGACAAGGTCCGGGCGCGGATCGGACCCGGCACGACGATCGGGCGGGCCAACATCTCGCTCTCCCGGCACGGGCGTCTGATGGGTCCGGACCCGGCCAGTTCCCTCGCGTGCACGGTCGGTGGCGTCGTCGCGAACAACGCCTCCGGCATGACCGCCGGCACCACCCGCAACTCCTACCGGCTGCTGTCCTCGCTCACCGTGGTGCTGCCCTCGGGAACGATCGTGGACACCGCCGCCCCGGATGCCGAGGAACGCCTGCGCGCGGCCGAGCCGGACCTCGTGGCGACGCTGCTGGGACTCAAGGCGGAGATCGAGGCGGACAGCGCGCTGGCAGCCCGCATCCGCGCCAAGTACGAGTTGAAGAACACCAGTGGCTACCGGCTGGACGCCTTCCTCGACGGGGCGACCGCCGTCGAGATCCTGCGCGGCCTGATGGTCGGCTCCCAGGGCACGCTGGGCTTCATCGCGGAGACCGTCTTCGACACGGTCCCCCTGGACCGGCTGACCTGCACCGCGCTGCTGTTCTTCCCCGACCTGCCGTCGGCGGCGGCCGCGGTGCCCCTGTTCAACGACGCCGGAGCACGGGCGGTCGAACTCATGGACGGCAACACCCTGCGCGCCTGCGCGGCCGTCGAGGGCGTGCCCGACGACTGGCGGGACATACCGCAGGAGAACGCGGCACTCCTCGTCGAGTTCCGGGCGTCCACCCCGGAGGACCACCTCGCGAACCAGCGAGCCGCCCGGGCGGTCGCCGAAGGGCTGCACCTGGTCGCTCCCGTCCCCTCGGTCACTGACGCCTTCGTCACCGATCCGGGCACCGTGCACACCTACTGGCACGCCCGTGAGGCGTTCATGACGGCCGTGGGCAAGGCCCGGCCGACCGGGACGACCCTGATCACGGAGGACTTCGCCGTCCCGCCGTCCCGGCTGGCCGAGGCCAGTGAGGCGCTGCTGGAGATGCAGCGCCGCTACGGTTACGACGCCGCGGTGGCGGGTCACGCGGCCCACGGCAACCTGCACTTCCTGCTCGCCTTCAACGCCGCACGGCCCGAGGAGGTGGAGCGGTACGCGGCCTTCATGGACGAGTTCTGCGCCATGGTCGTCGACCGGTTCGACGGCTCGCTGAAGGCGGAGCACGCCACCGGCCGGAACATGACGCCGTACCTGGAAGCGGAGTGGGGGACGCGGGCCACCGAACTGATGTGGCGCGTCAAACGGGCGCTGGACCCGCACGGCGTACTCGCCCCGGGCGTGGTGCTCAACCGCGACCCCAAGGCACACCTGAAGCACCTGAAGACGATCCCCACGATCGAGGCCATCGCGGACCCGTGCATCGAATGCGGCTTCTGCGAACCGGTCTGTCCGAGCCGGGACCTGACCACGACACCCCGGCAGCGGATCGTGCTGCGGCGCGAGATGATGCGGCAGGAGTCCGACTCGCCCGTCACCGACCACCTGCTCGGCTCCTACGGCTACGACGCCGTGGACACCTGCGCCGGCGATTCGAGCTGCAAGATCGCGTGTCCGGTCGGCATCGACACCGGGGCGATGATGAAGCACTTCCGGCACCAGCGCCACGGGCGGCGCGCCGAGCGGAACGCGGAGCGGATCGCCGAGCGATTCGCGGCCGTGGAGACCTCGGTACGTGCCGCGCTCGGCGTGGCCGAGCACGTGGACGACCGCCTCCTGCACGGCGTCACCTCACTCGCCCGCAAAGCGGTCTCGCCCGATCTGATGCCGGAGTGGATCAGCGCGATCCCCGGCCCGGCCGGCAAACGGCTGCCGCACACCCGCCGCGAGGGTGCCGCCGCCGTGTACTTCGTCGCCTGCGTCAACCGCATCTTCGCGGGACCGGAGGGGGGCGAGGACCTCTCCCTCCCGGAGGCGGTGGTCGCCCTGTCCGAACGGGCCGGCCGCCCGGTGTGGGTGCCGTCGGACCTGACGGGCTCCTGCTGCGCGACGATCTGGCACTCCAAGGGCTACGACGACGGCAACGCCTTCATGGCCAACCGCACCGTCGAACGGGCCTGGGAATGGACCGACGGCGGTACGCTCCCGCTGGTCGTCGACGCCTCGTCCTGCGCCCTCGGCATCGGGCACGAGATCGTTCCGTACCTCACCCCTGAGAACAAGCTCCGTCATGAGCGGCTGAAGGTGGTCGACTCGCTGGTCTGGGCGGCCGAGGAACTGCTGCCGCGCCTGGTCGCGGTCACCACGGTCGGCAGCGCGGTGATCCATCCGACCTGCTCGATGCACCACCTCGGTGACGTGGCCCAGCTGGAATCGCTGGCGCGTTTCGTGGCCGACCGGGTGACCGTGCCGGTGTACGCGGAGTGCTGCGGTTTCGCCGGTGACCGCGGGATGCTGCACAGGGAACTGACCGAGTCGGCCACGGCCCATGAGGCCGAGGAGGTCGTCGCCGGCCAGTACGACGCGTACCTCTCGGCGAACCGCACCTGCGAGATCGGCATGGAGCACGTGACCGGCCGCCCCTACCAGTCGGTGCTGCTTCTTCTCGAACGGGTCACCAGGCCCGCCTGACGCGAGATCGCCCGTCCTTTCCCCCTGTCCAGGAGAATCCGTCATGCGCATCGCCAACCTGTCCGGACGTCTGACGCTGCTGAAGAGCGGGCGGGCGGTGGACGTCCACGACGCCAGTGGCGGCCGCTTCCCGTCCGACCCCCAGGCCGTCTACGAGCGCTGGGACGAGTTCCGCACGTGGGCCGACGCCGGCACGGCACCCGGTGTCCCGTACGACCCGGCCGCTCTGGGCGCGCCCGCGCCCGCTCCCCGTCAGCTCTTCGCCGTCGGCCTGAACTACCGCGAGCACGTGGACGAGGCCGGCTTCACCCAGCCCGAGGGCATGCCGCCGGTCTTCACCAAGTTCGCCGCCAGCATCACCGGTCCGGTCACCGATGTGGTGCTTCCGGAAGGGGGGCACACGGACTGGGAGGTGGAGCTGGTCGTCGTCATCGGCCGGACCGCGCGCCGGGTTCCGCAGGCCGAGGCGTGGCGTCACGTGGCCGGTCTGACGGTCGGACAGGATTTGTCGGAGCGCGTTCTGCAGATGAGCGGTCCCGCCCCGCAGTTCGGCCTGGCCAAGTCCTTCCCGGGGTTCTCCCCCATGGGGCCCTGCCTGGTCACCCCCGACGAGTTCGACGACCCCGACGACCTCCAGCTGCGGTGCAGCGTGAACTACGAGGAAGTGCAGCACGGCTCCACCCGGAACCTGATCTTTCCGGTACCGGCGCTCGTGTCGAAGCTGTCGGAGGTCCTGGAGCTGTATCCGGGAGACGTGATCTACACGGGTACACCGTCCGGCGTCGGCCTGGGACGGAATCCCCAGCGGTGGCTGTCCCCCGGGGACCGACTGATCAGCTCCATCGAGGGCATCGGGGAACTGCGCCAGCGATTCGTGGCGGAGTGACCGACGCGTCAGATGCCCTGTGTCACCGATGGTGACACAGGGCATCTGACGCGTTCACGTGATGTACCGGGAGCGAGCGGCTGGCACGGTGTCCTCAGGAAGACAGCTCGAGGGGCAGGACACATGTCGTCGGACGCGGCCACACCGGACAGGACCAGGAAACCGACCACCGCTCGCTTCTCCACCGATGACGTGGCCGAGCACCGCCGGGCGGCCTACTGGTCCGACGCCCTGACCCGTGTCTTCGGGGGCGTCGAGGTCCCGGTCGCGGACGAGGGCTGCCGGGGCACCGTTCAGGCATCCCTGCTCGGCCTCGTACAGGTGGTGACCGTGGAGGGCGCGCCGATGGCCATGAATCGGCCCGCCCAGCCCGCCGGGTCACGGCCCGACGGCTGCCTCATGGTCATGTCACTGTTCGACGGCACCGCCGTGGTGACGCGGGGCGGTCAGGTGACACCCGTGCGACCCGGTGAGACCGTCTTCTACGACTCCGCCCGGCCGATGCGCATCGACTTCACCAGCGCGTTCCGGGTCGCCTGCCTGATCTTCCCGCGGACGCTGATCGGACTGCCGGACACACACCTGCGGCGTGTGCTGGGGGCGCCGATCAGCAGGTGCGCGCCCTCCGCGTCGCTGTTGTGGCCGCTGCTGGCCGGCCTCGGGGAGACGGTGCCGAAGCTCCCGCCCGGCAGCGGCGAGGTGCTGCTGCGTCACGTCGTCGGACTGCTCTCCGTCGTCGCCGAGGAGCCACTGCCCGCGGATCACCCCTCCTCCCCCGCCTCCCAGGACCTGCTGAGCCGCATCAAGTCGTACATCGACCAGCGGCTCGGCGACCCCGCTCTGTCATTGGCTTCCATAGCCCGGGCCCATCACATATCGGTCCGTTATCTGCACAAACTCTTCGAGTCCGAGGACACCACGGCCAGCCGGTGGATCCAGCGCCGCCGACTGCAGCGGTGCCGGCACGAGCTGGCCCGCCAGGAGTCCGCCACCCTCACCATCTCCAGCGTGGCCCGGCAGTCCGGTTTCTCCAGTGCCGCGCATTTCAGTCGCGCCTTTCGCCGCGCCTACGGGATGTCCCCGGCCGAGTGGCGGGAGAAGGTGCTGCGCGAGAGCGAGCCGGTCCAGACCAGGAAGACGGCCACCGGGACGGCCGAGCGCGGAACACGGATGCCGCTCCTGAGCGCCCTGTCCCTGCGACGGCCGCCCGGACCCGCGGCGGCCTGACTGCCCCTCCCCCGCCTTCCGTCACTCCCCGATCGAGCACAGCATTCCGGTCATCCGCATACTTTCAGCCAAACGCAACCCGCGCGTGCGATAGTGGTATTTCGGCGCGTGGCGCTTGGTGCACGTACCGGACAGTGTGGTATGGCCTGGCTCTCGGCCGGGTGCTTGCGGACGGAAGGAACGCCTGTGACGGCGGCGGGACAAGCGCTGTCCGGCAGCGGTCTGCGTGGCCGGGAAGCCGAGCGGGAACGACTTCGGTCACTGGTCGCCTCGGTGGCGCGCACGGGCAGCGCGGCGCTCGCACTGATCAGGGGTGAGGCGGGCATCGGCAAGACGGTGCTCCTCATGGACACCGCCGAGCACGCGGCCGCGGCCGGGTACTCGGTGGGCCTGGGCAAGGCCGACGAACTGCATCACCTCGTGCCGCTCTCCTCCTTGCTCACCTGCCTCACCCCCGGTGGCCGGCCATTGCTCCCGGACAAGGCCCTCGCTCAGCTGCCCCAGAGCCACGACCACCGCATCTGGCTGGTGCAGCGCTTGGCGGAACACATCGAGACGCTGGCCGCGCGCGCCCCTGTCCTCATCGGCCTGGACGACCTCCAGTGGGCTGACCCCCTCAGCGTCTTCGTGCTGACCCAGCTTCCGACGCGCGTGCGCGCCCTGCCCGTGCTGTGGCTGCTGACCAAGCGCCAAGGGCCTCCCCAGGATGCGGACGAGACGCTCACCGCGGCGTCCCGGGCGCTGACGACGGCCGACGTGCACCTGGGACCGCTGCCGGCGGCTGTCATCCAGCAGATGGCGGCCGACGCCCTGGGGGCGGCCGTGGACGATTCGGTGCACGACCTGCTCGAGGGCGCCGGGGGCAATCCCTTCCTGGCGGCCGAGATGCTCGCGGGGCTGCGGTCCACGGAGTCCACGGGCCGGTCCGTTCCCTCGGGACTGGTGGTCGGCGTGCGCGGCAGGCTGTCGACGCTCTCCGCCGACACCCTGCACTTCCTGCGGATCGGCGCGGTACTGGGCCGTCGGTTCCGGTTCCAGGACGCGGCCGCGTTGAGCGGACGGTCCCCGGCGGCCATGATCGGTCCGCTGGACGAGGCGGTCCGCACCCATGTGCTCGCCGACGAGGGAGAGTCGCTGATCTTCCGGCACGACCTCCTGCGCCAGGCGGTCTACGCCGACATCCCGCCTTCCGCTCGCCGCGCCCTGCACAGGGCGGCCGCCCAGCACCTCGTCGACGCGGGCCGTCAGCCGATCGAGGCGGTCTCCCACCTGCTCACCGGAGCGCTGCCCGGTGACGAGGAGGCCGGCCTGCTGCTGGGACGGGCCGCCGACGACGTACTGGCGGTGGCACCCGGTCTCGCCGCCGACCTGCTCACGCGCGCCGTGGAACTGATTCCCGCGCACCGACCCGTCGGCTTCGACGTCGGGGAACGAGCGATCGTCGCCCTGGCCCGGGCCGGACGGGACAAGGAGGCGCTGGCCACCGGGGAAGCGCTGCTCGCGCGGCACCCCCCGCTGGACGTGTACGGCCGCATCCAGGCGGCGATCGGCGCGACCCTGTGGAACCTCAACCGCGCGGAGGATCTGCGGCGCCTGGTCGACACCACGCTCGCCGTCGAAGGCGCCCGTCCGCGGACGCGGGCGCGGCTGACGGCCCTGCGGGCCCTGGCCCTGTCACGCGGCGACGACCTCGCCGCCGCCCGGGAGGCCGGCGAGACGGCACTCCGACAGGCCATCGCCACCGGCGACCGCGAGGCCCACGTCCAGGCGTTGTTCGGACTGGGCGAGACGGCACTCAACGCCGGCGATACGGCCGATGCGCAGAAACGATTCATGGCGCTCAGCTCGGTCGACCCCGCCTATCTGCCCGAGGAGATCGTCGCCTGCCAGCACCTCGACGACTTCGCGCGTGCCGAGCGCCTGCTCGGCCGGGCGACGAGCCAGGGCGAAGGCGCTCGCCGCGAGGCCATGCTTCAGTGGGCGCAGGGACAGCAGAGGCTGGGACTCGGGCGGCTCGACGACGCCGAGACCGACTTCGTCACCATGGAGCGGCTGGAGGACGAGGTCGGAGCCTCGGTCCAGCAGGTCAACGCGCGCGTCATCCGGTCACGCATCGGCCTGCTGCGCGGCGACCGCACGGCGGCCCGGCATGATCTGCTCGCCGCGCGCGAACGGCTGGCGCCCCACCCGAATCCGGGCAATACGGCAGCCGTACGCTACCTGGAGGCGCTGCACGCCGATGCCATGGACGATCACGCCCTGGCCCTTGAGCACCTGCGGGAGGTCCAGCGGCACGACGGTTACATGCGGTGGCGCCTGCTGCGCCCGTGGGTGGACGAGGCGGTCCGCATCGCCCTGAGAGGGGGTGACCGCGAGCTGGCCGAGGATCTCACCGCGCAGGCCGAGGCACACGCCGCCCGCAATCCCGGGGTGCCCACCGCCACCGGCCTGGCGGCCCGGACACGCGGGCTGGTCTCGAACGACATCGGCCTGCTGCGGTCTTCCGTGGCTCTGCACCGCGACGGTCCCCGGCCGTTGAACCTGGCGGAGGCCCTGGCCGACCTCGGAGCGGCACTGGTGAGCGCCGGCCACCGGGCGGAAGCGTCCGAGGTTCTGACCGAGGCGCGGGCCGTGTTCACCGAGTCGGGGGCGCACGCCGCGGCAGCCCGGGCGAACGGCCTGCTGGGAGGTGCGGGGACGCGGGTCCGACGCGGGTCCGGGAACCCGCGTCCGCTCCAGGGCTGGCAGGCCCTGACCGCGTCGGAGCGGAAGGTCGCGCGTCTCGTCGCCGCGGGGCACAGCAACCGCGCGGCCGCCGATCTGCTGGTCGTCTCGCCGCACACCGTCAACACCCATCTGTCCTCGATCTTCCGCAAACTGTCCGTCCGGTCCCGGGTGCAGCTCACGCACGTGGTCCTGGCCTCCGACGAGGACTGATCCCCGGTTTGGTACGTTCGCGCGAGGTGGCGGGCGCGCGCAGGGGGTTGACTGAGGCCCTCCGTACGCAGAGGTCATCGACATGCACTTGACACGCCTCGTGCCAGCGGCCGTCGTGCTCGTCCACGGGGCGTTCTCCGACACCTCGTCGTGGGCGGAGGTCGCGCTCCTGCTGCGCAGGGCGGGTGCCGTGGTCCACACCCCGACGAACCCGCTGCGGGGCCTCGTCGCGGACACCCGTCATCTGATGGACGTCGTGCACCGCATCGACGCGCCGGTGGTGCTGGTGGGCCATGGATACGGCGGAGCGGTGATCACCCAGGTGCCGGCCGGCACCGACCATGTCGTCGCCTTGTGCTACGTCGCGGGGTTCGGCCTCGACGCCGGCGAGTGCCTGCTCGACATCACCGACCGCTTCGCACCCATGCGCCGGGTGCACGCGGCCCTCACCGTCAAGACCGTCGGTTCGGCGCACACCGGTTTCCGGCAGGAACTGATACTGGACACGCACCGGTTCGGCCACGCCTACGCCGATGATCTGCCCCCGCGCGCGAGTACGGAACGGGCGCGCGCGCAGCGCTCCCTCGCGCCACGCGCGCTGACCGACCGTTCGGGGCCGCCCGCGTGGACCCGCACGTCCTCCTGGTACGCCGTCGCGGCCGCCGACCAGATGCTCAACCCCAGTGCCCAGCGCTTCATGGCCCAGCGCATGGCGGCCCATGAGCACCTGCTGGACGCCTCGCACGCGGCTCTCCTGTCCCAGCCCGCCGCGGTGGCGGCGATGATCATGGAGGCCGCCTTACGGGGGCCCGGAGCAGTCACTACCAGCACGTCCCGACCACGCTGAGCGTCCCCGTCCCCGATTCCCGTCCCCGATTACGATGACCGGGTATCTGTTCGAGCGCTCCGGGGTGACACGCGTCACCGCCGCGGCGTGCGAACGCAGTACCGGAAAGGGCACGACATGGGGCCAGGGTGCGGTAACGGGGTGCGGCGGGGCGCCGCCCTCCTGACAGTGACGGCCGTGCTCACGGCCGGGTCCGGCTGCGCCGGTGACAACGCCGCCTCGGGCGCGGTCACGACCATCACGGCACTGGACTACTACACCGACAAGAGCGAGCACACCCAGTGGGGGCGGCTGCTGAGCGCCTGCGGCCGGTCGGCCGGCGTGCGGGTGGAGCACCGGAGCGTGCCGGGGCCGTCCTTGGTGCCGACGGTCCTGCGGCAGGCGTCCGCACGCGAGCTGCCGGACGTGCTGATGCTGGACAACGCCGACGTGCAGCAGGTGGCCGAGACCGGCGCGCTGACCCCGCTGAGCGACTTCGGCGTCGACACCGGCGGTTACTCCCCGGGCATCGCATCGGCGGGGACGTACCGGGGGAAGGTCTACGGGGTGACGCCCGCCGTCAACGCGGCCGTCCTCTTCTACAACAAGGACATGCTGGACGAGGCCGGTGTCGCCGTACCCCGCACCTGGGACGAGCTGAAGGCGGCGGCGCAGCGGCTCACCCGTCCCGGCCGGTACGGCATGGCCGTGTCCGCCGGGAACACCGCCGAGAGCAGTTGGCAGTTCCTGCCGTTCCTGTGGTCCAACGGCGGCGAGGAGACCGACCTGGGCGACCCGCGGGCGACTGAGGCCCTCGGTCTCTGGACCGACCTCGTCAAGAGCGGAGCCATGTCCCGGTCGGTGCTGAACTGGGACCAGGCCGATGTGCACGACCAGTTCGCGGCCGGCCGGACCGCCATGATGATCAACGGTCCCTGGCGCATCTCCGCGCTGGAGAAGGCCGGGGACATCCGGTGGGGCACCGCCCCGATACCCGTGCGGGAACGGGGGCAGAGCGTCGTCACGGCGCTCGGCGGAGAGCTGTGGACGGTGCCGACGACCGCCTCCCCCGCCCGGCAGGCGAAGGCGGCCGAGGTGATCGACTGCCTGACCGGCCGGGACACCATGCTCACCGTGGCCGGGCAGTACTCCACGGTGCCCGCCCGGACGGCGGTGGCCGAGGAGTACGTGGAGCACAAGCCGTCGATGGCCGTCTTCGCGGACGCCGTCGAGCACGCCCGTGCCCGTACGGCGCGGGTGGGTACCGCCTGGCCGAAGGTGGCGGACCGCATCCACCGGGCGATCCAGCTGGCGCTGACCGGCGAGAAGACGCCGGCCGAGGCGCTGGCGGAGGCGCGGCGGCGGGAGCCGTGACCTCGCGGCAGGGGCCCGGCGTCCCGAGGACGCCGGGCCCCTGCCGGATCAGGTGCGATCAGCTGTGCGAGACGTCCAGCGAGTAGAACGCCACCTTGGCCCCCTGGGTGCTGCTGTCCGACGCCGACTGGTTGTAGGCCCCGGCCTTGAAGTACTGCTTGTACGACTTGAAGGAGTCGGCGATCGGGTAGTGCGTGGTGTTCCCGTTGACGGTGAGGTCGATGGTGTCGCCGCCGGAGACACCGATGGTGTAGCTCCACTTCTCGCCGACCGGGACGTGTCCCACGTCGTGCAGGGTCTGGCCGCCCTCGGGCGAGTTCTCGGTGCCCAGGACGATGTCGCCGCTGGCACGGTAGTACAGCTCCAGCAGGGGTTTCGTGGAGCCGCCGCCCTCGCCCAGGTGGATCTGGCCGACGCACACGTTGGAGGTCACCGACACCACGCGCAGGGTGGCACTCATCCGGTGGGTGCCCTCAAGGGACCAGTTGGCGCTGCCGCCGCCCGGTTCCACCTCACGCAGCTCCGACCGGGGGTACTTGGAGTTGGGGGTCGTCACGCCCTTCTCCGGTGACCAGAAGGTCAGGGCGCCGTCGGTGTCGGTGTAGAAGTAGTCGTCCTCGTAGCCGCCCTGGAGCTGGGAGGGGCCGATGGTGGTCGGGGAACCGGAGGAGCCGACGGGTTCCTGGAGCTGCCAGATGGACAGGTCGATGCCGCTGCGGCCGCCGCCGGCCGCGGCCTTCGGGGCCGCGCTGCCGGTGGCCGTACGGTCCGGGTCCCCGGTCGCCGTGCCCCCGGAGGGGGACGGGCTCGCGCTCTTGCCGGTCGCCAGTCCCGTGACCGCCTCGGTGGTGAGCCGGTTTCCGGGACTCGTGGTGGTGACGGTGTTGAAGGTCTTGAGGAACTGGTAGTCGCTCTGCTCGGTGCCGCTGCACGACTCCGAGAGCTGGCCCGCGCGGTCACAGGCCCTGTCCCGGCCGACGGCCCAGTAGGAGAGCTGCTGGATGCCCTTCTCGATGGCGAAGGCCGCGAGGCGTTCGGCGTCCTCGGTGGTGAAGGTCTCACCCGGGGTGTCGTTGACGCCGATCATCGGGGTGTTGCCCTGCATCGCCCACAGTTCCTCGGACGACTTGCCCGGCCAGATCTGGCCGAGCTGGTCGTGCAGGCCGGTGGCCGCGTCGATCGCGGCCTGTCCCATGTCGTCCACGGCCGACCCGTAGTCCATGGTCATGATGTTGACCAGCGTCACCCGCAGACCGGTGCTCTCGGCGTCCTTGAGCATCGCCACACCGCCGGCTTCCAGGCCCTTGGTGCCGGACGGAAGCGTGTACTGCACGTCCAGCGGGTGTCCCGCCGCCTCGGACTCCTTCTGGAGCGCCGCGAGCGCCTGGTTGCGGCGGTGGTTGGCCTCGGTGTCGGCCAGTGCGGCGCCCTCGATGTCGAAGTCGAGGCGGGTGAGGCCGAGTGCGTCGACGACCGTCCGGTACTGCTCCTGGAGGGCCTCGGCCGAATCGCAGGCCAGGGCGAGTTCGGTGCCGGAAGCACCGCCGAAGGAGGCGATCACGTCACCGCCCGCGGCACGCAGGCTCTGCACCGCCGCCAGCCAACTCTCGTCCGTCACCGGCTGGTTGCCGTTGAAGGTGGCCTTGCAGCCACCGCCGTCCAGGACGAAGGCGAGGGTGGCGTGGCGCAGGCCGGCCTGCCGGGCCCGGTCCAGGTCCGACGCGGAACCCCAGGTCTCCACGTACGGGGCGGCGTACCGCGACGGCCAGCCGGCGGCACTGGACGCCGGGGCGGCCCCGGTGGTGCCGGAGGACGCGGAGGCGTCGGGCAGGGCGATGGCCTCGCCGCCGTCGGTGACGAACTTCCACGTGACGCCCTTGACCAACCCCTTCTCCAGGGGCGCCAGTTGCTCGAACGCGGACTGGCTCAGGTCGAGGTGGCCCGAGTCGCAGGACGGACACATGTCCTTGACCGGCACGGTGATGGTCTTGCCCTCGTAGCTGACCTGGACGTCGACGCCGTCGCAGAGCCGGTCCTCGTTGGGGTTGGCCGATGTCCACCACTCATGGGACACCGCGACGAGGTCCTGGGAGGACGCGTCGATCTGGCTGCCGCAGGCGCCGTACCCGCTGTCGTTGTAGTACGTCATCTGGCCGGAGATCGTCTGGGTACTGATCGGATCGTCGGCCAGTGCGAGTGACACCGTACCCACGGTGACGGACAGCACGGCGACGGCGCCGCCCGCGATGATCCGGTTCCGGATGGACACGCATTCTCCTAGTCGGTCCCATGGTGGTGGATCGGCTTCGGCTCGGAACCCGCGGGGCGGCCTCCGGCCCCGTCCGGTGTCCCGTCGGCGGGAGGGACGGATGCCGCGCAGGGCCGATCATGGGAGACGCGGACGGTGTCAGGTGGCGTTCGCCGGGGCGTCTGCCCGGTCAGCCACCGACTCCGCCTCTTCGGCCAGCGGGTGCGGGGGACGACGCCCCGGGCTGCCCGTACCGTCCCGGGGCACCGCGGAGGTGCCGTTGCCCACGGGCCCTTCCTCGGCGGGTGGCGGTGCCACCGTCGCCAGGACGGCCAGCAGGGGCTCCACGTGCACGGTCATGGGCGCCGGGCCGGCCGGGTTGAGGTGGAGGGCATGGCCTGCGGGGAGCCGGTCCACGAGGTCCGAGCAGGGCATGACCTCGTGCGCCAGGGTTCCCATCGCGTCCAGGTGGGGCCGGGCGGTGAAGACGGGGACCACGGCGGTGCCTTCGGCGGTGGCGGCGGTGACCGGGCTCCCGTCGGTCCGTGCCAGGACGGCGAGGTGGGCGCCGGCCAGGGCCCGCAGGACCGTGTCGGCGGAGCCGTATCCGGTGCGCCGTGCCGTGGAAGAAGGGGTGCGGTGCGGCCCTGCGCAAGGCCGCACCGCGGTCCGCCCTGGTCACCCCCACAGCGAACCGGGCGGACGTCTGGTGCCGGACCTCCCCGGCTAGCCGATGGAGTCCGGGATGGCGGGGCTGCGGGGGCCGCCCCAGGTGGAGGCGTCCTGGCGCAACAGGTCGACGGCGCTGCTCTCCTCCGTCTCCTCCTCGTCGTCGTCTCCCTCCGTACGGTCCTTGCCCGCCGGGGCCGGGTCCTCCGGCGGTGGATCGCCGCCGTCGCCGGAGCGCGCCGGTCCGGCGGCGGCGTGGGCGAGGGCGGGCGCGGACGGGGTGGGCCGTTGCGCGGGACGCCAGGTGGTGAGCTCGGGTCGGTCGTCGACGGCGGCCGTGGGCGGGGCGACGGCGTGTTCGGCCCGCCGTGCGGCGTCCCCTTCCTCGGCGTCCCACAGGGCGGGGGCGGCGACGGTGTAGCGGGAGGTCTCGCGGTCCCCGCCGGCTCCGGCCGCGGCAGCCCGGCCGGCCAGGCCGAACAGCAGCGGGGTGGCGCCCGCGGCGGCCACTCCCCAGGCGGAGACGTCGTCGCCGTCGTCGTCCGACGCGATGACCGGCACCCGGTCGTCGGGCGGGGCCGCGGGGGCGACGGCCGCCACGGGCGCCGCCCCGTCGGGAGCACTGGCGCTCGTGGCGCCCGGGGCGGCGTCCGCCCAGGCCGGCTCGGGGTGAGGGGTGCTCCCGGACTCGGCCGTCGCCGGTCGGGCGGTCCCGCCCTGCCGGCCGCGGCCGGTCCCGGACGCCGGGGGTGCGACGGCCGGTGGGGCCGCCCAGAGGGCGGTACCGGGCACGCCCGCGGCGGTGCCGGGTGCGCCCGCGGCGGTGCCGGGTGCGCCGGGTGCGCCGGGTACGGATGCCTGCTGTTCCGCGCCGGTCACGTCAGTCGTCGGTGCCGTCTCGTCGGACCGGCCGTTCTCCGGGTCGACGGGCGGTGCGGCGGGAGTGGCAGCCGCGCCGGAGGACCCGTGCAGGACAGCGCCCCCGGCCGCGGCACCGGCCGCGAGTGCGCCGGTGGCCACCTCGGACGGGTCGGGGACCCACGAGGAGGTGCCGGCGTCCAGCAGACCGGCACTGTCCGGTCGTTCGCCGCTCTCACCCCGTGTGGTTCCGGCGCCGCCGGCCGCCGGTCCCATGCCGGGCATCATGGGCATCATCGGCATCCCCGCGCCGGCGGCGGTCGCCGTGGTGCCTTCCGGGCCAGTGCCGGTGTCGGCGCCGAGACCCGACAGGCCCGCACCACCGGCGGACGCGCCAGCCGTAGGCGCCCCCTCCGACACACCACCGACACCCTCACCCGTCCACGGAACGACACCCTCACCACCCAACAACCCGGCAGCATCAGGACGCTCCGCACCCGCACCGGCCCCAGCGGCACCCGCCGCACCCGAACCCGGCGCCATCGGCATCATCGGCATCCCCGCACCGGCCACGGTCGCCGCAGTGCCCTCCGGAACGGCATCGACGCCGGCGCCGAGACCCGACAGGCCCGCACCACCGGCGGACGCGCCAGCCGTAGGCGCCCCCTCCGACACACCACCGACACCCTCACCCGTCCACGGAACAGCCCCCTCACCACCCAACAACCCGGCAGCATCAGGACGCTCCGCACCCGCACCGGCCCCAGCGGCACCCGCCGCACCCGAACCCGGCATCATCGGCATCATCGGCATCCCCGCACCGGCCACGGTCGCCGCAGTGCCCTCCGGAACGGCACCGACGCCGGCGCCGGCGCCGAGACCCGACAGGCCCGCACCACCGGCGGACGCACCAGCCGTAGGCGCCCCCTCCGACACACCACCGACACCCTCACCCGTCCACGGAACAGCCCCCTCACCACCCAACAACCCGGCAGCATCAGGACGCTCCACACCCGCACCGGCCCCACCCGCACCCGCCGCACCCGAACCCGGCGCCATCGGCATCATCGGCATCCCCGCCGACGACAACGCCGACCCCGGCACCGCACCCACCTCCGCACCCGCACCCGCACCCGTCAGACCCGCACCACCACTCGCCGCACCGGCCACCGGCACGTCATCCAACGAAGCCGCACCCGAACCCGTCCACGGAACAACCCCCTCACCACCCAACAACCCCGCAGCATCAGGACGCTCCACACCCGCACCAGCCCCACCCGCACCCGCCGCACCCGAACCCGGCGCCATCGGCATCATCGGCATCCCCGCCGACGACAACGCCGACCCCGGCACCGCACCCACCTCCGCACCCGCACCCGTCAGACCCGCACCACCACTCGCCGCACCGGCCACCGGCACGTCATCCAACGAAGCCGCACCCGAACCCGTCCACGGAACAACCCCCTCACCACCCAACAACCCGGCAGCATCAGGACGCTCCACACCCGCACCAGCCCCACCCGCACCCGCACCCGCACCCGCACCCGAACCCGGCATCATCGGCATCATCGGCATGCCGGAACCGGTGGCGCCTTCGCCCACACCTGGGGTGGAGACGAGGCTGGAGGCGGGGAGCGCGCTGGGGGTGATGCCCGTACTGGTGTCGGGGAGTCCCGTCGTCGCCGTGTCGGGGAGTCCCGTCGTCGCCGTGTCGGGGAGGCCGGTCGCCGTGCTGCCGGGCAGATCGGGCACCGAGGACCCGCCGGTCCAGGTGTCCGGCAGTTCGCTGAGGCCCTGTCCGGAGCCGGTCGTGCCGGCGCCTCCCGTACCGCCGCCGGAGGTGGGCGGGACACTGCCGAGCGCACCCACGGGAAGGGCGGTGGGTGTGGGCGTGCCCGTCGTACCGGCCGAGGGATTGAGCACGTCGTCGAGCGTGGGGTCGAGGGTGCCGGTGTACGCGGGGACGGTGCCGGTCCCGCCGGTGGTGCTCAGCTCGGGCGAGGCGACGCCGCCGGTGTACGGCGACGCCGTGCCACCGCCGGTCTCGGGGACCGTCAGCTCCGGCGTGTTCAGGCCACTGCCGCCGCCGGTGGTACCCGGCTCGGGCGAGGCCACGCCGCCGGTGTACGGGGCCGCCACTCCGCCCGTACCGGTGCCGCCACCGGTGCCCAGCTCGGGCGAGGCCACGCCGCCGGTGTACGGCGACGCCGTGCCACCGCCGGTCTCGGGGACCGACAGCTCCGGCGTGTTCAGGCCACTGCCACCGCCGGTACCGCCGACGGTACCCAGCTCGGGTGACGCCGTCCCGCCGCCGAAGGGCGAGGCCGTCCCACCGGTGCCGCCGGCACCGCCCCCGGTGTCCAATGTCGACACATCCGGAGGGGTGATACCGCCGCCCGTTCCGCCACCGCCGCCGGTGCCGGTGTTGGTGTTCAGATCCGGCCCGCCGGTGCCGCCGCTGCCGCCACCCGTGCCGCCGTTGCCGTTGGCGCTGCCGGGGTCCCGGACGGGCGAGACGACGGGCTTGGGCTGGACCTGGCCGAGCGACTGGCTGACCTGGGCGTAGTTGGAGGCGAGCTTCTTGAGTTCGGCCCGCATGTCGTTCGTCATCATCTCGACGATGTCGGGCCGCTGACTGACCGGGATGAGCCCGTTGGCCATGGGCTTGACCCCGACCTTCATCGCCTGCCCGGCGTACCAGGTGTCGATGGCATGGATGTTCGACTGTGCGACGGTCAGCGCGTTGGCGCTCCAGACGAGGTTCTGGGCGACCGAACTGCCCGTGGTACCACCCGCGAGTGCCTCGGCGGTGGAAGCGACCTGTTTGGAGAAGGTCGCCATGGTGTCCGCGAACGCGTCGGCCGCGGCCCCCTGCCAGGGCGCCCCATTTCCTCCGGCCAGTGCTTTGGCCTGGGCGTCCAGGCTCTGGGCGACCATCGTGAGGACCTGCTGCACGTACTGGAAGTCGTTGGCCGCGGTCATCAGGGTCTGCGGAGCGGCCACGCCGGACGCCCGGTTCTCACCACCGGCTCCCGGAGTCAGATTGGAGCCGCCGGTGATGGCGGCCATGATCTGCTTCCAGTCCCAACTGTCGTAGTCCGCGGTGGAACCCTGGACGGTCGGGTCGCCGTAGATTCCGCTGTCGTCCTGCCGGAATCCACCCTGGTTGTAGTCGGGCATGGTCCTGCGTTCTCCTGAGTCCCCGGGAGGCTCGCACGGCTACCGGCGGCACCGGGTCGTCCGGTACCGCCGGCGGCAGTGCGACGCGCGGCGAAGAGCCTTTGTCGAACTATTCGTTGCTGCCACCGTTGGTGGAACCGTTGGTGGAGCCGTTGGTCGAGCCGTTGGTGGAGCCATTGGTCGAGCCACTGGTGGTGTTGTGGGTCGAGCTAGTGGTCCCACCCGTGGTCGACACGGACGCTCCGCTGTCGTCCGCCAGTTTCTGGAAGTCGGCCGTCGCGTCGCTGAGCAGTTCCTGGAGGTCGCTCGACTTCATCTTGTTGAGCTCCTCCGTGGAGGTGTACTTCTTGCTCATCAACTGAGCACCGCGGCTGATGTCCGCGAGCCCTTCGGCGAGATCCGCGAGCGTCTTGTAGTACCGCTCCTGGAGACCGTTGCCGCCGTTGGGTCCCGAGGTCTGGGACCGCAGCTGATAGGCGTCGTAGAACGCTCCCGGCTGTACGACCGTGGCCGTGCCCGCCCGCATGCGGTCACGGGCCGCCACCACCGTGGGCACCAGCTTCTCGATGTTCTGGGCGAACAGGTCGAGCGAAGCCGTGTCCACGACCTCCTTGCCCGAGCCGCCGCCCCCGCCCTTGGGCACCGGTGGCGGGTCCGGAACTCCCCCGGTGACCGGGTCGGACACGACCGCTGGACGGTGCACGCTCGTCGGGTCCCACGCCTGCGGTGTCGCGGAGGGGTCCCCGGTGCTGGAACCTGAGGGGTCCACGGTCAGCGGAGCCTCGGCCATGGCTACTTGCTCCAGAGCTGAGTACCGTACTGGACAGCGTGCTGGTACTCGTCACGGCACTTGTCCGCCGTCTGCTGTACCAGGGCCGCCTGCTGCTCCATCGACGACGCGGCGGTGGTCCACTGGAGCTCGCTGGCGTGGAAGGCGTCCCGCGCCTCACTGGTCCACTCCTGCAGCGCTGAGCTGTTGCCCGAGCTGTACTGCGCGTTCAGCGTGTTGATCTCTTTCTGGAGCACCGAGAGCTGGTCCAGAACCTCGTTGAAGGCGGCCCAGTTGACCGTGTACGTAGGCATGATCTTCTCCTCAGAATCCCGTGAGCCCGACCGGCTCGGCCACGATCGCGCCGCTCTGCATCGTCGCCTGGGTCGTCGCATCGTGCGTGGCGGTCAGCACCTTGGTGTGCGTGCCCATGCGCTCGTGCATCTGGTCGAGAACGTTGGCGACGACCCTGTAGTTCGCCATCCAGGCGTCGAGCGCCTTGCCGAAGGCGGCACCCGCGTCTCCGGTCCAGCCGGCCTTGGCCTGCTCCGCCAGGGACTCCATCGTCTTGTAGGACGTCCGGACGTGCTCGGCGGTCTGGAGGTGGACGTTGCCGGATGTCGCCATCCCCTCAAGGGTTACTGACTCGACTCCTGAAGCCATACCATTCTCCTTCACTGGATGTCGGGGCGATGAAGGCTTCGCTCCGTGCTCGTCATCCTTCCCGTCCCACGCCACGGCCGACAGTGGGACGGGCCCGTACTGCCCTCTGTGACACGGCCCTTGCCCGCCCGGCGTCGGTCACGCCCACGGGTCACGCCACCGCCGCGACATCGGCCCGGTCCGCGTCCGCTTCGCTCAGGGTCGCCGGCAGGTCCTCGACGGCGATGGTGCGGGTGAGGGCCGCGTCGGCGAGCCGGTCCGCGGTCCAGTGGGCGTCGAACGCCCCCCTGCCGGGCGGGACCGCGGCGAAGTGTTCCGTGAGGGCCGCCACCGTGCCCTCCGCCGGTTCGTAGCCCGAGGCGGCGAGCCGCCGGACGGTGAGCCGGGCCAGCTCCTCGGGGGTATAGGACGCGAAGTCCAGCCGCTGCGCGAAGAGTTCGGCCAGCCGGACCCCGGCGGGGTCGGCCAGCAGACCGGAGAGAAGCTGGGGATCGGTGGAGAGGACGAGGGCGACATCCGGGTGCCGGGGAGTCTCCTCGGTGAGCGCGGTGATGACGGCGGTGCGCTCCTCGTCGGGACGTTGCAGGAAGTACGGGTCGGCCTCGGTCAGCAGCAGGCCGCCCGCCGCCTCGCCGAAGAGATACGCGGTGTAGGCCTCCGCCTGTCCGGACCAGCGGGCCGGCACTGCTGACAGCGCCACACGGTGGACCGTCCCGGTGGGCAGGACGCCCAGCTCGGCCAGGGCCTTCGCGTACAGCACCGCGACGGCGTCCCGGCCGCTGCCCTCGGTTCCCGCGAGCACCAGATTGGCCGATCCGGCCGGCCACGTGCCGGTGCGGTGGGCGTCCGCCAGCGCGGTGAGGCGCAGTTCCAGTGCCTGTCGTACGTCGTCCAGGCCGATCAGGGCGGCGATGCGCCGCAGCGCGCGGCTCGCCGGGCCGGTGCCCGGCGCGGTTCCGTCCGGGGTGGCCGCCCCGGCGGTCTCCCCCGCCCCGGTGTCCGGGACCGTCTCCACGTCCGCCGCGGTCAGGCGGCTCAGCTCGGAGTTGTGCTCCGGTGCGGACGTCGCCAGGCGCGAGGCCTGCTTGCTGATCATCGTCTCGAAGAGCTGGCGGGCGACACGGCCGTTGCCGAAGGTGGGGCCCTTGGGGATGTGCTCGAAGTAGCGGCCCACCGCCTCCAGGGCGTCGTCGGTCAGCTCGTAGTAGTGCTTGCCGCACAGGCCGCGCACGATCGTGACCAGCTCGTCCACCGTGTAGTTGGGGAACTCCACCGTCCGGGAGAACCGGGAGGCCATGCCCGGGTTGGAGGCGAGGAACTGGTCCATCTGCGCGCTGTACCCGGCGACGATGACCACGATCTCGTCGCGGTGGTCCTCCATCAGCTTCATCAGCGTCTCGACGGCTTCCTGACCGAAGTCCGGACCGGTGCCCTTGGACTGGTTGGTCAGGGTGTACGCCTCGTCGATGAAGAGCACACCGCCGAGTGCCCGGTTGAACACCTCGGTGGTCTTGATGGCGGTGCCGCCGATGATCTGCGCGACCAGGTCGGCGCGGGACACCTCGACGATGTGTCCCTGGCTGAGGATGCCGAGTTCGGCGAGGACGGCGCCGTAGAGCCGGGCCACGGTGGTCTTGCCGGTGCCCGGCGGGCCGGCGAACACCAGGTGGCGGCTCATCGGGGGCATGGGCAGGCCCATCTCCTCGCGCAGCCGGGTCATCTTGTTGAGGTTGATGAGGCCGGTGACCTCCTGTTTGACGCTCTCCAGTCCGACCAGCGCGTCCATCTCGGCGAGCGGTCCGGTGCCGGTGTGCCGGGCGGCGGGTGGTCCCGGCGGCGCGGACGCGTCCGGCGCGGCGGGGGCCGGCGCGGGGTGTCCGGGACCGGGCGCCCGGTCGCGGGCGGCACCGGGACCGGGGTCGTCGGAGGGGTCCGCGCCGGTGACGTCGATGACCGTGAGCCGTGCCTCGGACCGCATCCGGTGCAGGGCCTGGCCGCCGTTGTCGCGGATCTCGCAGCTCTGGACGCGGACCGGTTCCTCGGTGTTGACGCGGATGCCGTCGCCCGCGTTGTCGAACACCACGCAGTGGTCGAGTTCCGCTCGGGAGGTGGCCTGGAGGTGCACACCGTGGCCGCGGGCGCCGTGCACCCGGCAGCCGACCGCGGTGAGCCGGCCGCCGCCGGCCACCCGCAGGCCGTCGGCGTCGGAGCCGCCGGCCTCGGTGTCCTTCAGGTCGAGCCGGGCGTCGGCGCCGACGAGGACCCCGGAGTCGGTGAGGACGCAGGACTCGGCGAGAGCGGTGGCGCCGGTCAGCGCGAGGGCGGGGCCGCCGGTGGCGCGCAGCCGGAGTTCGTGCAGGCGGCCCGTGGCGCCCTCGGTGAGTTCGACGGCCGCTCCCTGCCGGTCGGTCGTCACCTCCGACTCCCGGACGACGAGTTCCGTGCCGCCGGTGGCGAGGACACCGGCGGTGCCCGCGGTGACGGTCAGCCGCTCGGCCTCGACGGTGGAGCCGTCGCCGGCCAGCAGGCCGCGGTCGGTGTCGCGTACGGTCAGGCCGCGCAGCACGGGGCGGCTGCCGCCGTCGACCAGGACGCCGACGGGGGTGGCGGTGACCGTGCAGTTCTCCAGGAGCGGTGCGGACGCCTCGGTGATCCGCAGGCCGTCGCGGGCCGCGCCGGACAGGGCGCAGCCCCGCAGCGCGGGCCGGGCGCCGCCGGCGACGAGCACGGACTCGCCGCCCGAGCCGGTGAAGGAGCAGTCGGTGAGGGTGGTGTCGGCGGCGCTGGTCAGGTAGGCGTCGAGACCGGCGCTGCCGGAGACGGTGACCCGGAGCAGGTCGAGGCGGCCGTGCTGCTCGGCGACCACGGCCGGCTGGCCGCTGCCGGTGATCGCGGTGTCCTCGACCGTGCCGTACGCCTGTCCGTTGACGCAGACGCCGTTGCCTCCGGCGTCGTCCAGGCGGGAGGCGCGGACCGTGAGGCGCCCGCGTTCGGTGACGACGATCGCGGAGGAGCGGGTCCGCTCCACGGTGGTGCCCTCGACCACGTTGGGTCCGCCGGACGTCACCACGATGCCGGCGCCGCCCGGACCGGACACCCGGCAGGAACGGGCGATGAGGATGCCCTGGTGCCAGGCGAGTACGGCGGCCCAGGCGTCGCCGGAGACCGCGCACTCCTCCAGCGCGGCCTCACCGCGGCGGACCTCCACGACCGGGGTCTGCTCGCCCCCGCCGGTCAGGGTGAGACCGGAGAGCCGGGCCGCCTCGGCGTCGATCACGACGGCGCTCTCCCCGGCGCCGTCGATCACCACACCGGCGGCACCGGCGGCCAGGGTGACGACCCGGCTGACGACCAGTGACTCCTGGTAGGTGCCCGGGGAGATGGTGATGAGCGCGCCGTCGGTGGCGGCCGCGAGGGCCGCGCCGATGGTCCGGTGGGGCGCGGAGCCGTCCTGGGAGACCAGCAAGACCTGCCGGCTCATGATGTCGTCCTCGATTCGCGGAGGGGGCCGGGATGGACAGGGGGGATCAGGCGCCGGGGGTGGTGAGCAGGCCCGGCGGGGCGCCGAACCGGTCCGTCACGGCCTCGGGCAGTTCCGGCGCGGACTGTGCCTCGGCGTCCTGCCAGATCCGGTGGGCCTGGTCGAGGCCGGACAGGGCGATCTCGTCCAGGGGGGTGGTCCGTACGTCGACCTTGCCGTCGGGGCCGATCTCCGAGGCGGACAGTTCACGCAGCAGCACGGTGCGGCGGTCGCCGTCGCGGGCCGCCAGGACCTTGAAGCTGGTGCCGGGCAGGAACAGGACCCGGTCGGCCGGTTCCGGGTCCAGGAGGGCGGTACGCCGGGCGGTCATCGACCAGATCAGGAAGTCGGCGTCGCCCGGGAGTGCGGCGGTGACGGAGGTCAGCGCCCAGCAGAACGCCCACTCGGTGACCAGGCGGCGGCTGCCGTACCAGGCCCATCCGGCGTCGTCCAGGCGGGCCCGCAGCAGGGTGGCGCCCCGGTAGGAGGGCAGTCGGCGCAGTCCGGCGGTGACACAGCGGGCGAGCGGCACGTGCGGGCCGACGGTGGCGCCGCGGACCGCCTGGTCCAGGGGGGCTCCGGCGCCGTCACCGCGGAGGTACAGCCGGGCCGCGACCAGGTCGGTCACGACGTCCTCGGTGGAGGTCTCCCCGGTGCCGCGCAGGCCGGGTGCCTGGGACAGGACACGGGCGACCGTGCCGGCGGCGTCGTTGTACTGCTGCCGGAAGGCACCGCGCAGCCAGGCGCGCTCACGGGCGAGGCCCTTGGCGGGCGGCAGTGCGCAGGCCGCCGGGCTCGGCACCGGCTGAGGACACGCCAGGGCCGCGGGCCCGGTACCGGACGTGGCGGGCCGGGGCGTCGGCTCCCGCGCGGGCGTCGGCTCCCGCGCGGGCGCCGGTTCCGCCGGGGGCGGCGCGGTCGCCGCGGACTGGGCGTGGGCGGCGCCGGGGCGTGGGGCGGGTGCGGGTGCGCCTCCGCCGGGGGCGGGCGCGGACACCAGGCGGAGCGCGGGCACGGGCGGCGCGGGACGAGCGAGGGGCTCGCTCCGGTCCGGGCGGGGGGCCGGAGGGGGGTGCGGGGTGCCGCCGGGTGTGGCGGGGCCGTCGGGCAGCGCGGGGGGCGGGGCGGCCGTGGGAGGTTCGGCGGGTTCGGGACCGAAGGCGGCCGGCGGCAACGGCGGTTGCGGAGGACGCACCTGGGCGGGGGGTTCCGCGGGGGCCCGGGACGGCTGTCCGGCCTCGCCCGGCGCGGAGGCCGCGGACGGAGTCCGGGCCGACGGGGCGGGGGCCCCGGAGGCAACCCGGACCGGCCCCGGCTCGGAGTGTCCGGAGGCAACTCCGGCGGGCCCCGGCTCGGAGTGCCCGGAGGCAACCCCGGCCGGCCCCGGCTCGGTCGTTCCCCCCGCCGTGCCGGCCGTTGCCGTGGCATGAGCGGCACGCGCCTGCGCGGCGGCCGGCGGGACGGGTGCGGCCGGTGCCGGGACGGCCGGGGGGACCGGTGCCGTGGCGGGGCCGGTGACCTCGGTCGCGAGGGCGGCGAGGAACCCCGGGCGGACCGGTGCCGGTGTCCCGGCTCGCGGCGCGGGCACGGACCGCTCCGCCTCGGGCACGGCCGTCCGGGCCGGCCTCTCGGCCCCGGCGTCACGGGCCAGATGGGACGCGGGCACCAGGCGGGTGAGGCCGCGGGTGACCGGGTCGAGACGGCTGAGCAGGTTCTCGGCGAGTTCTCTCATCCGCCCGGCGGCCCGCGCGGCCGTCCCGTGGACGATGCGCGGATGCCGGGGGTCCGCGGCGGCCGAGCGGATCACCGCGGCCTCGGCCGGCTCCTCCGCGGGCCGCATCCACAGCCCGCTCGGCACGACCTCCAGGACGGCGTCCCGCGCGTACCGGTAGACGCCGGGGGCGATCTCCGGGACGTCCGCCAGGACCGGTCGGTGGCTGAGCACGGTGGGCGCGGTCGGCCGGCCACCCGTCATCCGGACCGGCAGATAGCACAGTTCCTTCGCGTACGTGGCCCAGCCCAGCATGCCCTCGTCGTCCACGGTGTGCGTGCGCGGGGGTTCCCACAGGGCGCGGCCGACCGGCAGCCCGTTGTAGACCACCACCGGGGAGTCCAGCCGGTCGGCGAGCACCTGGCCGTCCGCGTCGTTCCCGGGGACGGCGAGCGGCCCGTACCGCACGAAGCGCACCTGGGAGCGGGCGCCGGGCAGGACGGAGCCCCAGAACCGGGAGATGTCGTCCAGCGGCAGCTCCGGGGTGCCCGGGCAGCCGAGGACGACGGTGAGCAGGTCACGCTGGCAGGCCAGGCGGGCCTCCAGCTTGCCGCGGTGGTCGCCGAGCACGGTCTCCCCCGCGCGCGGGTGCAGCCAGACACCGCTCGGCAGCGGGTCCGCGACCGCCCGGTCGCTGGTGTCCCAGGGGCGGTCGGCGACGGAGAACTCCCAGATGGGCGCGGGGAAGCGGCGGGAGACCGGTACGGCGGGCCGGCCCGGCTTCAGCCGTACCCACCCGGAGCCGCCGTCACCGGGGATGTAGAGGACGCCTCCGGCCGCGGGGACCACGTCGCCGTCGCCGACCAGCACGGTGCGGTCGAGGTGGTCCGCGAGCCACTGCCCCAGCGGCAGCAGCCCGCCCCTGGGCCGGCGGCCGGCGACCAGCCGGAGGCCGCCGTCGCGTCGGCCCAGCAGCCGGGCGAGGGCGGGCCACGACGCCTCGGGCAGCTCGGTGGGCAGGTCGAGGACGACGAGCCGGTGGTCGGGGTCCTCGGGCAGTCCGCCGGCGAAGGCGAGGGCCTGCGGGTCCACGCGGCCCCGGGCGTGGACGAGCAGGACGTGGCCCACCCGGCGGCCGTCCAGGTGCAGTCTCTCCCCGGCCCGGCGTGGTCCGAGTCCGAGTGCCATCTCAGCCGTCCTTCGAGGCGGAGGGTGAGGGGGAAGGGCCGGGTACGACGGGTACCGGGACGAGGGCGCCCTGCCGGGACAGGGTGGGGCCGGTGGGCAACTGGCCGAGGACGGCGGGCGGGACGGGGCGGACCTGGCCGGCGCTGTAGCCCAGCGCCGTGAGGGCGTCCCTGTCGGCCAGCGGGTACTTCACACCGAGTTCGGTGACCAGATAGGTGGTGGCGGGCGCGCCCGCGGCCGGCAGCGGCAGGGGCGTCAGCAGCAGCCCGGTGCCCACCGGCACCGGGTCCCCGGCCGGCGGTTCCTCCCAGGCGAGCGTGGTACGCACCTCGCTGCCCTTGGTGCGCTGCCGCAGGCAGACCGTCTCCTCACCCGGGCGGGCGACCGGGCCGGAGAGGAAGTCGGGCAGCCGGTGCAGCAGGGTGCGGTCCTCTGAGCCGGGGGCGGCGGCGACGTCGGCGCGGGTCACCTGCCGGCCGGCGCCCTGTCCGGAGCCGGCGGCCAGGAGCTGGTACTCGGTCTGGCTGACCGGGGCGAGACCGTCGTCGCGCAGCACGTAGTACTGGGCCGGTCCGGTCCCGTCGGCGGCGGTGGTGAAGACCTCCCCGACCTCGGCGGGCCGTCCGCCGATGCGGGCGCCGGGCTTGTCACGGCCGGGTACGGAGGCGGCGGCGACGGTCGGTCCGGCGGGCAGGGCGTCCAGCCAGGCCGCGGGGGCGACGAGCGGGTCCTGTCCGTCCAGTTCGAGGGCGACCAGCGCGGAGCGGCCGGCGATCCGGTAGCGGCGGCCGTCCCAGAGCAGGTAGGACGTGCCGTCGCCGTCGGTGACCAGGATGCGGCGCCGGCCCGCCGCACGGCCCTCCTCGGGCGCGAAGTCCACGGTCTCCCCCGTGCCGCGTCCCGGCGTCAGGCAGCGCGACCACTCCCCGGTGAGCAGCGCCGCGGCCGGGGGCACGGAGTCCGGTGCGCCGGTGATGCCGACCTCGACGCCGCGCGGGGTGTCCTTCAGGGAATTGCGGGAGACGGTGTACACCTTCGTGCCGGCCGGGGAGCCGGCGGCACCGAGCAGCGCGGAGGAGTAGTTGGCGACCGGGTGGAGCACTCCGTCGAGATGGAGGAAGCGGGTGCCGGTCTCCTTCTCTACGACGATGGCGTTCGGCTTGGCCCAAGAGGTGTTGCCACCGGGCCTGATGAGGCCGTACACGGCGAATCCGGCGCAGGCGAGGACGGCGAGGACGGCCCCGATGACGACGCCGACGACGCTCCGCCGGGCCGGTGGCTCGCCCGTGGCCGGTTCGCCGGTCACCAGGGCGGCGGCCAGCCGCCCGGTGGCGAACTGATACGCGTGGACGTGGTCACGACGGCTCTGCACGGTGTCCCCTCAGCCGGCCAGCGAACGGAAGTACCAGTAGACGTGCAGGTGCTGGAGGAGCAGGGGCACCAGGGCGATGGCGGTGACCATTTCCAGGATGTCGGCGGTGTGCCCCCAGATGGGCAGCAGCCGGATCGTCGGCAGGCGCAGGGCGCCGAGCAGGAGCAGTGCCGCGGCGGCCAGCAGGACGACCGTCAGGCTCACATGGCCGACGGGCCCTCCGGGGACGAACAGCCACACCAGGGCCAGGATCAGGCCGAGGGTGCCGGCCAGGGCGAGCGCCACCCGTTGGCCGGTCTCGGTGACGCCGCGCGAGCGCAGGGTCACCGCGGCGGCCAGGGTGAGGGCGAGGAGCCACTCGAACCAGCCGCTGTCCCGGGTCAGCAGCACCATGGCCGTCGCGTACACCGCGGAGGCGCCCACGGTGAACAGGGTGAGGTAGGTGTCGGCGTCGGCGACCCGCCGGTCCAGTTCCCGTTGGGTACGGGGTTCGGTGTCCTGCTGCAACTCATCTGCGTTGCGGGGCAGTTGGGGGACGCGCAGGCCGGCCAGGCGCAGTACCAGGCGGGGGGCGACGGCACTGAGCACGAACAGGGTGACCGCCACGACGGTGGTGGCGGTGGTGGCGTCCCAGTCGAAGCCGAGGGCGAGGCCGGCGCCGCTCTCGGTGGCGAGGGCGACGACGAGGAGCGCGCCGAAGACCCGCGCGGACACCTTGCCGGCGATGAGCAGCACGAGGGCCGCCGCGACCGCGCAGGCACCGCCGGTCAGCAGCTCCTGCCTGTCCGGCAGGGGCAGGGCCGCCGTCCCGTGGCGGGCGGTCAGTCCGGCCAGGGCCGCGAAGCACCAGCCGGCCACTCCGGTGACCAGGGCGGAGCCGCGATCGGCCGCCGGTGCGCGGCCGACGACGAGGGACGCGGCGATCAGCGCCACGGCGACCGCACCGCACTCGGCGGCGACGTGCAGTCCGGCCGGCGAGGTGAGGACGACCGCCGCCAGCGCCAGCAGGGTCAGACAGCTCAGCCCGGTGAAGAGCCGCCTGGTCAGCTCGGGGCGCCAGCGGTCGGGACGGGCGTTGATGACGGCGGCCACGCCGTCGGCCAGGTCGTCGAAGATCATCGGCGCGAGGGCCTCGTCGGCCCGGCGCAGGTGGAGTACCTCACCGTCGCGCAGTCCGAGGGCCTCGACGGTGGCGTCGGGGTCCAGTGGTTCCTCGCCCAGTCTTTGCAGGACGTGTCCCACGCCGCCCGGGTCGTCCTGGTCGCCGAGCCGGTCGGCCAGCACCGGCAGCAGGGCGCCGACCGTGACGCCGCCGGGGACCGCCAGGTCGACGCTGCGCTCCGGCCCCGCGACAGTGAGGCGGCACACCACCGGCGAGTCGGAGTGGGACACGATGCTGGAGGAGGTCATGGCGTTCCTGTGGGGGACGGTCGGCGCGGTGCGGCCACCGGGGGACGGGGAGCGGGTCACTCGGGTTCCACCAGGCCGGTCTGGATGAGGCGGATCCCCCGGCGGGTGACGAGCTGGGCGCGGCCCGGAACCAGGGTGCGGGGCTTGACCTCGCCGATGAACTTGCCCTCCTCCTTGGGGTAGGAGAAGACCAGGGCGGGGTTGCCCAGCTCCCAGAGCCGGCGCAGGGCCGGGTCCATCATGGCCCGCATCGCTCCGGAGGTGGAGCGGGCCACCACCAGGTGCATGCCGATGTTGGCGCCCTGGGCGAGCAGGGGGACGAGCGGAGCGATCGGGCTGTCCACCGAGGTGCTGGCGAACATGTCGTAGTCGTCGATGAGCATGAACAGGCGCGGTCCCTGCCACCAGTCGCGCCGGGCGAGCTGCTCGGGGGTGACGTCGCTGCCGGGCAGGCGCTTGCTCATGGACACCACGGTGTTGCCGGCGAGCTCCCTGAGTCCCTGGTTGTCGACGGCGTAGCCGACCCGGTACTCCTCGGGGACGACGTCGAGCAGGTTCCGGTCCGGGTCGCCGAGCAGGATGCGCGCCTCCTCGGGACGGAACCGCGCGGTGATGGCACGGGCCATCAGACGCAGCAGGTTGGTCTTGCCGGTCTCGCCGTCCCCGAAGGCCAGCAGATGGGCGGTGGCCGAGAAGTCGTGCCACACCGGTTGCAGCCGTTGCTCGTCCCAGCCCACGGCGACCCGCAGGTCGCCCTCGGCGGCGGGCAGCCGGGAGACCGGCAGCCGGCTGGGCAGCAGCCGTACGCCGGGGGCGGTGCGGCCGGTCCAGAAGGTGCCGATCTCGGCGGCGGCGACCTTGGTGGCGGCGGTGAGGTCGTCGGTGGCGGAGGAGCTGTCCAGGCGGGGCAGCGCGGACAGGAAGTGGTGTCCGGAGCTGGTCAGGCCGCGGCCGGGCTGCTGGGGCACGCCCGCGGCCTGCCGGGCGCCGATGTCGGACTCCATGGAGTCACCGAGCCGCAGTTCCAGCTTGGTGCTGAGCAGGTCGCGCAGCCGGGGCCGGATCTCCGACCAGCGCACGGCGGAGACCACGAGGTGGATACCGAAGGAGAGGCCCCGGGCGGCCAGGGCCGTGACGCGGTCGTCCAGTTCGTCGTAGTCCTGGCGCAGCGTTCCCCAGCCGTCGACGACCAGGAAGACGTCGCCGTACGGGTCGTCCACGGCCCCGGTGCGGCGCTGCTGCCGGTAGCCGGCCATGGACTCCACACCGCGCTCGGTGAAGACCTGCTCACGCCGTTCGAGGAGCTGGGACAGCTCCTCCACGGTGCGCAGGACCTTGTCGCGTTCCAGCCGGGTGGCGACCGAGCCGGCGTGGGGCAGCCCGGCGATCGACACCAGGCCGCCGCCGCCGAGGTCCAGGCAGTAGAACTGGACCTCCTCGGGGGTGTGGGTGAGGGCCAGCGACATCATCAGGGTGCGCAGCAGGGCCGACTTGCCGGTCTGCGGGGCGCCCACCACGCCGACGTGTCCGCCGGCCCCGGACAGGTCGGCCACCAGCAGTTCGCGGGCCTGCTCATGGGGTTTGTCGACCATGCCGAGCGGTACCCGCAGGGTGCCGAGGAGGGCGGACTCCGCGGCGGTCATGCCCCGTGCCGGGTCCGGCACGATGCCGGGCAGCAGCTGGTCCAGGCTGGGCGGGTCGGCGAGCGGCGGCAGCCACACCTGGCGGGCCGACGGCCCGGCGTCCGTGAGCCGTTCGATGAGGATGTCCAGCAGGGTCTCGTCGCTCTCGGCGGCCGGGCTCGCGGGCGAGGCCGGGGGCGCGGGGCGTTCCTCGGCCTGTTCCGGCTGCGCGGGCGGCTGCTCGGCGGCGGGGCGCTGGTCCAGGCCGAAGGGCACGATCTCGTGGCCGGTGGAGAGGTCCGGACGGTCGGCGTCCTCACCCGAGGGACTCTCGGGGCAGGGGCCGGAGACGTAGGCGGCCTTGAAGCGCACCAGGTTGGTGGTGTCCACCCGGAGGAAGCCGTTGCCGGGCACGGAGGGCAGTTCGTAGGCGCCGGCGACACCGATGACGCTGCGGGACTCCATGGAGGAGAAGGTGCGCAGCGCGATGCGGTACGACAGATGGCCCTCGACGCGGTGGATGCGGCCCTCGTCCAGGCGCTGGGAGGCCAGCAGCAGATGGACGCCGAGGCTGCGTCCCACCCGGCCGATGGTGACGAAGAGATCGGTGAACTCCGGTTTACTGGCGAGGAGTTCGGAGAACTCGTCGACGATGACGAGGAGGGAGGGCAGCGGGGCGAGGGGGGCTCCGGCGAGCCGGGCCTTCTCGTACTCGTACAGGGAGGCGTGGCCGCTGGCGCGCAGGAGTTCCTGACGGCGGATGAGTTCGCCGTCGATGGAGTCCTGCATGCGGTCGACCAGGGGGAGTTCGTCGGCGAGGTTGGTGATGACCGCGGAGGTGTGCGGCAGCTTCTCCATGTTGAGGAAGGTGGCGCCGCCCTTGAAGTCGACCAGGACGAAGTTGAGCACCTCGGAGGAGTGGGTGGCGGCCAGGCCGATGACGAGGGTGCGCAGCAGTTCGCTCTTGCCGGAGCCGGTGGCGCCGATGAGCAGGCCGTGCGGGCCCATGCCGGTCTGCGCGGACTCCTTGAGGTCGAGTTCGACCACCTCGCCGTCCTCGGTGACACCGATGGGCACCCGCAGCCGGGTGCTCTGGTCCAGCCGGCGGCGCCACTGGGCGGCCACGTCGAAGGCGCGCGGGTCGCGGATGCCGAGCAGGGTGGTCAGTTCGAAGTCCGACTCGAAGGGGTTGTCGGTGAGGTCGATGGTGCCGCTGGTGCGCAGCGGTGCCAGCAGCCGGGCCAGGCCGTCGGCCTGCCCCCGGCTGAGGAAGTCCGCCGCGGCGTCGGCCGTGGCGTCGGCGACGGGGAAGGAGACCCGGCCGTCCTCGGTGGTCAGCCGGAGCACACCGGTGCCGCCGTGCATGGCGCCGGTGACGTCCAGCAGGACGACGTTGCGCAGCCCGGCGCCGAGCAGCCGGGAGCCCGTGGGCAGCGCGGTGCGGTGGGCGACGACGACCACGAAGGGTTCGGCGGCGCTGGGGGTGGCGTGCGGGTCGTGGTCGGGCCGGTCGAAGACGTCCGGGCCGAGCAGGTCGGTGAGTTCGGCGTGCTCGGTGGCGAGGAGACGCAGCGGTCCGGCCTCGTCGTACTCCTTGGGATGGGCGTTGTGCGGCAGCCATTTCACCCACTCCCACTCCGCGCGGCCCGTCTCGTCGGTGAGGACGGCGACGCGCAGCTCGTCGGGCGAGTGCAGGGTGACGAGCTGGCCGAGGACGGCCCGCACCAGGCCGAGGGCGTCCTCGATGTCTCCGGCCAGCTCCACACTGGTGAAGCTGCGCAGCCCCACCGGGATGGGCATGTCGGGCACGGTCTGGAAGGCCGCGGTGAAACGGCGCAGCGAGATCGCGGCGAGCGGGTCGAGGTCCTCGACGGGCTTGGTCTCCGGGGCGACGAGTTCCAGGGCGGCGCGCCGGGTGCCGAGTCCGATCCGGACCTTGGCGAAGTCGTCGTGCGCGGCCCGCCGTTCCCATACCCGCGTGGAGCGCACCACCGACCACAGCCGGTTCGGCGGCGGGTTGTCCCACAGCGACGCGGCGACCTGGGCCTCGGCGGTCTGCCGGGCCTGGGTGCGCAGTTGGGCGAGGTAGCGCAGGTAGTCACGGCGCTCGGAGCGCATGCGGCGTTTGCGTTCCAGTCCGGCGCGGCCGATCTGCCCCATGCTCATGGAGATCATGCCGATGCCCATCATCCCGGACATCATGTACGTGGAGGTCGAACCGCCGGCGGTGAACATGAGGGCCATCGCGCCGAAGCCGATGCCCATCGGCAGGACGACCATCACGGAGCCAAGGTCGGCGGAGGCGGGTTCCCCGAGGATGGGCGGCTCGGCCAGCTCGATCCGGGTCTCGGGGACTTCGGGCCCTGACACACGCGGTGGACGTTTCACGACCACGGTGTTCATAAATGCATCTCCAGCCGGCGACAAGCCTCAAGGTGAGGCGAATCTAGGAAGGCGGGCCGCCGGCGGGCCAGGACGGACCGGCGGACGTGCCTGCTCGGACACGACCACTGCCCGATGTCACGGTGCGGCTTCTCACCCGCCCGTGCGGGTGGTCCACAGGACGGCGCCCGCGTGACGGACGGTGGCGTGGCCGTCGGCCTCCAGGACGAGGACGGCACCGTCGTGCCCGTCGGTCCGTGAGGACCAGGCGGTGCGCATGCCGGCGGTGTAGACGACGAGGTTGCCGTCCGCCTGGAAGACCGTCTTGGCCCCCTCCCCGGCGGTGCCGGACTCCCAGCGGGTGTCTCCTCGCGCGGTGCGCAGGACGAGATTGCCGTCACTCTGGAAGTCCAGGACGGTCTGGCCGCCGGTCCATGCCTGGCCGGGGTCCAGCACGCTGGTGCCGCGTACCACGGCGGCCGTCGCGCGCCGCGCGGGAGTGGTCGGGCCGGCCGTGCTCTCCGGGGTGGCGGCCGGGGTGGGAGCGGTCCGCGGTGCCGCGAGGCGCACGGGGACGGTCCCGCCGCCCGGTGCGGGCGTGGGTCGGGAGTCGTCGGTGGGCGTGGCGCGCGGGGTCGCGGTGGCGCCGGGACTCCTCCCGGGCCCGGGTGTCGCCTCCGGGCCGGCGGGCGCGGAGGGTCGGTCCAGTGTGAACTCCCGGTCCGGGCCGTCCGCCTCGGAGCGGTGCGGCGTGCGGGACTCGTCGAGCAGCAGGACGGGGAGGACCAGGACGAGGAGGCTGAGCCCGACGGCACCGGCCAGCAGGTGCTTGGTGAGGCGGCCGCCGAGGGACGAGCGGGTGTCCGGCTCGAAGCGGTCGTCGTCCGGGGTGCCGGTGGCGAGGAGGGCGATGCCGACCGGCGGCGGTGTCCGCGTCGCGCCGGTGTCGCTGCCGGTGTCGCTGTCGGCACCGGTGTCCCGTTCGCCCGCGTCGCCCAGCGGCCGCTGCTGCCACGGCAGCGACCGCCGCCACACCGGATCGCCGGCCGGGCCGGCCTCCGGGGAGGCCGGCCCCGGGACACGGCCGGTGCCCGGTTGCTGCTGTGCCACGTGAGCGCCTCTCTCGGTGGTGAGGGCGCACGGGTGGGTGACCGTGTGCGGTGCCGGAGCGCCCGGGCGTGATCGTAGGAGGGGGCGCGGACGGGAGCGGGGCGCGCCCGCGTTCCGTGCCCGGACGGACGGACACGTTTCCCTTTCCGGCGAGCGAGCGCGGTGACGGGCGTCCGCGCGGGCGGCCCGGCTTCCGCTCCGAAGTCCCGCGCGGGCGGCCCGGCTCCCGCTCCGGAGTCCCGCGCGGGCGGCCCGGCTCCCGCACCGGAGTCCCGCGCAGGCGGCCCGGCTCCCGCTCCGGAGCCCCGCGCGGTCACAGGATGCCCGTGCGGATCGCGTGGGCGACGGCCTGGGTGCGGTTGCGTTTGCCCAGCCGTTTGACCGCGCTGTGGATGACGCTCTTGATCAGCCGCTCGGAGTAGCTCAGTTCACCCGCTATCTCCGCCACGTCCCGGCCTTCCGCGAGCAGGCGCAGTACGTCGATCTCGCGCGGCGCGAGCCCCGCGGGGGCGTCGGAGGTGTCGGGGGTGGCCCTGGTGCCGGGGACCGGCTCGCCCCGGGCGGCGGCGAGCGCGGCCTTCTCCATCTGGGTGAAGCTGGTGTGCTGCCGGAGCAGGAAGGTGACCACGCCGTGCCGGGCGGCGATCGCCAGCTGGCCCGCGCTCGCCCTGTCGGCGATCAGCACGATCCTGGCCCGGCCGCCCGTGGACCGGGAGATGTCCTGCAGCGCCGCCAGGGTCTGCCCGGTGATCCGGGGCGTGATCAGCACGGCGACGTCGGCGTCCCGGAGCCGGTCGCGTGCCAGTACCTCGACGTGGCCGCGTGCGGCCATGAAGGCGTGGGTGCCGTCGCGGGTGAGCGGGTCGTCGGCGAGGACGACGACGGACGGTGCCGGGACGGTCGTACCGTCACCGGGATCGGTCGAGTCGGGCATGGCGGAGTCCCTTCTCGGGGCGGGGTGGTGCCGGGGCAGGGCGGTCATCGGCCGTGGACGGTCAGGTCGAGGGTGCCGGGGCTCATGCGCAGGACATGGCGTTCCGGCAGGTGGGTCCACTCGGGGCTGGGCTGGGGCCAGCCCGTGGAGGCGACGACGGCCCGGCCGTCCTCGGTGGTGCGGTAGCGCAGGCCGAAGTAGCCGGTGCCCCGGCGGTCGATGACCACGGAGTGGGGGTCGTGCTCGGTGTAGGCGTACAGCGCCTCGGAGGTCAGCAGAAGGCAGTTGAGGCTGGCGGAGCGTTCGGCGGCGGCGCGGATGTCGTCGGCGGCCTGCATCAGCGCTTTGACCGGGTCGAGACCGTCGTCGACGCGCCGGCGCACCGCGAGGTAGAAGCGCTCGCTGTCGGTGGTGCCGTGGGCCGACGCCAGCAGGTCGGGGCCGATGACCGTGTCGAGGACGTCGACGGGGACGAAGTCGCCGTTGTGGGCGAAGGCCATGTCCCGGTCACCGAACGGGTGGGTGTTGGTCCGGTCGACGGGCAGGCCGGGGCTGGCCATGCGCAGGTGCAGCAGGGCCGCGTCGGACTCCGACAGGTTCAGGACGGTGTTCAGCAGCGGTCCGTCGTGGGCGCGTTCGGGGGCTTTCACCGCCTCGACCGTGCCGTCGGGCACGCGGACGGCCGTGCCCCAGCCGTCGCCGTGTTCCTCGGCCAGCTCCAGGAACGGTTCGAGGTCGTCGGCGAACAGGTCGCGCAGCGGGAAGGTCTGTCGTGAGACGGCGCCGATGAGTCGGCACATGGCGGGCTGCTCCTTGGCGGGACGTGGGGCCGGGGCGGGCGGCCGGGCGCGGGAAGTGCGCGGGCAGGCCGGACCGCCCGGTGGCGTGGCCGCCGCCGGTGGCGGTACGGCCACGCCCGGGAGTCGGACGTGGGGTGGGACGGGGTGTCCGGGCGGGTGCCCGGAGGAGGGTCAGCCGGGCGGTCGCGCCGCCCGGGCAGTGGTCCGGCGGCCGGCCGGTCGCCGTTCGAGGCGGGCCGCGCCGTGGGCCAGTGCCCCGTTGACGACGACGAAGACCAGGGCCACCACCAGGTAGCTCTGGATGACGGTGTGGTTGAACTCCCCCAGTACCTTGGCCGCGTTGAGCAGTTCGAGGAAGCTGACGACGTAACCGAGGGTCGAGTCCTTCAGCAGCCGCACCGACTGGCTGACGAGCGCGGGCGCGCTCTGCTGCGCGGCCTGCGGCAGCAGGACCAGCCTGAGGGTCTGGGCGTGGCCGAAGCCCAGCGCCAGGGCGGCCTCCCGCTGTCCGGCGGGCAGGGCCCGGACAGCGGCCCGGAAGATCTCCGCGAAGACCGCCGCGTTGGTCAGCGCGATGGGCCACACCAACTGCCAGAACAGCGGCAGCCGCAGGCCCGCCGCGGGCAGGCCGAGCAGGAAGGCGTAGACCAGCAGCAGCAGGGGAACGGCCCGCAGGACCTCCACGTACGTGGCGGCCGGGCGGCTCAGCCAGCCGGTGCCGCTGAGCCGGGCCAGCGCCAGCAGGATGCCGAGGGGCAGGGCGATCGCCCCGCTGACCAGGGTGACCTGGACGGTGGCCGCCAGGCTGTCGAGCAGGTAGCGGAGCACCGGCCACTGCCCGAAGAGCCGCCACTTGGCGGGGTCGAGCTGGCCGTGCGCCGCGAACTGGCGCAGCACCCAGGCGAGCAGGGCCGTGAACAGGACGAGGGAGGCGGCCGTGAGGACCGCGGCACGGCGCCTGGCGCGCGGCCCGGGCTCGTCGAAGAGCCGCAGGTCGTCACCGTCGATGTGGTCCAGGGCGGCGGAGAGCCGGTGCGGGAGGCGCTGCCGGGTGCCCCGGCCGGCCGCCGTGGTGCCGGACCGCGCGCGGGGCGGGCGGTCCGGGTACGCGTCCTCGCCGTACAGGTGCTCGGTACGCGGCTCCCGCAGGGACGAGGTCATCGCAGTACCGCCAGTCGTCGTTCGAGAACGGCCGCGGTGCGGCCGATCGCGAGGGTGAGCAGGACGTAGCACGCGGCGGCGGCGGCGAACGTGAACAGGGGCTGGGCGTACCGCTGGTCGAGCAGCACGGTCTGGCCGGTGAGTTCCTGGGTGACGCCGACGGCCGCGGCCAGCGAGGAGTTGAGCACCACGGCGATCAGCAGGGACGCCAGCGGCTGGACCGTGGCCCGCAGTGCCTGGGGGACGACGACACAGCGCAGTACCTGGCCGAAGGTCAGACCGAGGGCGCGCGCCGCTTCCGTCTGGCCGGGCGGCACCGACCGGACGCCGGCCCGCACGGTCTCGCAGAGGAACGCCGCCCAGTACAGGCCCATCGCGGTGACGACGGTCCAGAACAGCGAGTAGACGACGCCGATCTCCGGCAGCCCGAACACGAACAGGGTCAGCAGCACGAGGAGCGGGACGCCGCGCACCGCCGACACGTACAGCGCGGCGAACAGGCGCAGGGGGCGCACCGGGCAGATCCGGCACACGGCGAGCAGCAGTCCCACGGCGGCGGCGAGCAGGAAGGTGGCGGCGCTGAGGTGCAGGGTGACGAGCAGGCCGTGGGCGAAGACGCCGGGGTGGGAGGTGAGGACGTGCACGGCTCAGCCGATGGCGGGCGGGGTGGGCACCGGTCCGGGCACCTGGGTGCCGATGGTGTTCTTCCACAGGGTGGCCCAGGTGCCGTCCGCCTCGATCTTCCTCAGCCAGTCGTTCACGAACGTCTTGAAGTCGGGCCGGTCGAGCGGGAGGCCGATGCCGTACGGCTGCTCGCCGTAGGTCCCGGCGACCACCTTGACGTCGGGGTGGGTGCCGGCGTTGCCGGCCAGGACGCCCTGGTCGAGGACGTAGGCGTCGGCGCGGCCCTGGCGCAGGGCCTGGAGGCACTCGGTGTTGGTGTCGAAGAGCTGGATCTTCGCGGAGGGCACCCGCTCCTCGACGACGGCGGCGGCCGTGGAGCCGGACTGGGTGGTGACCGTCCTGCCCTTCAGGTCGTCGAGGGAGGCGATGCCCTTCTGGTCCTCGCGGAGCTGGATGCCGAGGCCGTCGACGTAGTAGGGGCCGGCGAAGTTGACGGCCTTCGCCCGTTCGTCGGTGATGGTGTAGGTGGCGATGACCGCGTCGACGGAGTGGTTCTTCAGCAGCGCCTCGCGGGTGGCGGCGGTGACGTTGACCAGCTTGGTGTCGGGCTTGCCGATGATGTACTTCGCCAGCAGCCGGGAGAGGGCGGCGTCGAAGCCCTCGACCTTGCCGGTGGTGGGGTCGAGCTGGGAGAACAGCGCGGCGGTCTGGGTGCCGCCGACCACCAGGGTGCCGGCCTCCTTGATCTTCGCGGCGGTGGAGCCGGCCGGCATCAGGGACGCGCTCGCGGGCTTCTCGTCGGCGATGAGCCGGTCGATGGCGCTCGTGTCGGCCTTCTTGCCGGCGGCGGCCGGTGCTCCCGGGACGACCGTGTCCGAGGAGCCGGAGCAGGCGGAGGCCAGGACCAGGGCGGCGGCGGCCGCCGCGGCGGCCAGCGGGGCGCGTCGGCGCCCGCGTACGGTGCTGAGCACGATGGACTCTCCGGGGAGCGAGGGAACGGTTCGACAGGACGGGGGCACCGGTATCGCCGCCCTGGGTCGCAGTGGCGGCGATACCGGACGGACCGGGTGAGCGGGGGAGGTCGCGTCCGGTCCGTGTCTGGGGGCGGGGTGTCCGCCGGATCGGTACGGAGTCAGCGGCGACGGGCATCCGCGCGCCGCCGGCCGGGCTCCCGTCCCTCGGCGGGGCGGGGGACGCCGTCGGCGGGGGGGGTGCCCGCGGTCACGGTCTCCCGTCGGCCGACGCGCTGCCGGCGCCGGTCTCGGGGACCGCGTCGGTCCGCACCGTACTGGTCACGGGAACTCCTGCTGGGGGCGGGGAGTGGGAGACGAACGGCTCATCTGCACGTGCTATTTGACCGGACCGCGCCGGTGGTGTCCAACGAGGATTTTTTCGCGCTTGCATCAAAGTCGCTTATCGTTCGCCCATGTTGGACATCCACCAACTGAAGGTGCTGACCGAGGTCGCCCGGACAGGTTCCTACACGGCGGCGGCCACCTCGCTCGGATACACCCAGCCCGCGGTCAGTTACCAGATGCGTCAGCTCCAGCAGGCGGTGGGCACACCGCTCGTGGTGAAGGTGGGGCGGGGGCTGCGGCTCACCGAGACCGGCCGGTCCCTGGTCCAGCACGCGGACGCCATCTTCTCCGTCCTGCGTGCCGTGGACCAGGAGGTGTCCTCACAGGTGGCACGGGGTGGCGGACTGGTGCGGATGGTGGCCTTCCAGAGCAGCTGCGTCACTCTCGTCCCGGAACTGGTCGCCCGGTTGCGCCGCCTCCACCCCGAGGTGCGGGTGACGGTGACCCAGGCCGAGCCGGTCGAGGCACGGCATCTGGTCCGGACCGGTGAGGCCGACCTCGGTCTGCTGTGCAACTGGGAGAACGAGGACCTGCCCGAGGGTGAGGCCACGATGCGGCGGGTGGAGCTGATGACCGACCGCCGGTGTGTCCTCATGCCCGAGGACGATCCGATGGCCGCCCAGGAGACCGTCGACCTCGCCTCCCTGGCCTCGCGTGACTGGGTGATGGAGAGTTTCCGTGACCGTTTCCTGGCCGCCTGCACCAATCTGGGGTTCGAACCGCGCATCGTCGCCACCATGGACGACGTCAGTGCCATCCAGGCCCTGGTCGCCGCCCGGCTCGGCATCAGCCTGGTGAGTGAGATGGCGCTGTCCGCGCATGTGGCGCCCGGCCTGGTGTACCGCCCGTTGCGGCAGTGGCCGTTGCGGCGCACCTACGCGCTGCTGTGGCCGGACATGGCCTCGGTGCCCGCGGTCATGACGGTGCTGGAGGAGATCCGCGGCATCGCGGCCGGACTGCGCCGTCCGCCGCCCGGCTGATCAGGCCGGCGCGTCACCCGGAGGGACGCCGTCCGTCGTCTCCGGGCCGGTGGGGTCACCGTCCGGTCGCGGAAGGCGTGTCGGGGAACGGTGGCCGCGGCTGCGGGTTCCGGTGGCCGGCTTGGCGAGGTGGCGGCGCGGGACGGGTACGGCACGCGGGGAGGGCGGCGTGGGGCTTCCGGCCCGCGGGGCGGGCTCGGTCGTCCGCCGGGGGGCCGCCTCGGACGAGGGCGGCGCGGGGGTGGTGCCGCGGTCGGCGGGCGGGGTCTCGGTCGTCCGCAGGACCACGGTGCCGACCACCCAGCGGGTTCCCCGGGGCCCGACGACCCGCAGCACCGCGAGCGCCCGTATCTGGTGGCTGTGGGCGCCGCGTTCGGCGCCCGCCAGCGCGGTGCCGAAGCGGAGCACCTCGCGGCGCGGCGCGGTCTGGGTGTGGGTCAGTCCGGCGGTGGTGCGCTGTCCGGTCACCGGCACGGTGGGGCCGACGCGGTCCGCCGCGGCGGCGTCCAGCGGGACACTGGCACCGAACCCGAGGGCCGGCGAGGTGGTGAGGTCGCCCTGGGAGACGAAACCGTCGGTGGAGACCTCCAGGTGGTCGACACCGGCGTCGATGCTGTCCGCCTCACCGCGCGGCGCGTACAGCGCCATGTGCACGGAGGTGGCGCTCGTGCCCGGCTGGCCCAGGAACGGCGCGGTCGCGGCCGGTGACAGCAGCGTCGGACGGCCGCTCCTGGCGAGCTGGGTCAGACGCACCAGCATGCCCTCCGCCGAGGCCGAGAACGGCAGGTCGCCCGGCCGGCCCAGCGCGGGGTCGACGGCCCGCAGCGCCTCGGCGAGCTGGGGCAGGGCATCAAGGTGGTAGAGCGCGAACGGTCGCGTGGGGACCCATGCCGGGCCGGTGAGCAGAGCGCGCAGTTCCGGGGGCACCTCCATGTCGACGGCGGTCTCCCCCGGCCTGGCCACGGGGGGCAGGGCGGGGTCCGTCCGGTAGACGGCAGGTTCGGCCAGCGCGTCCGACGGCACCGGGGCGGCGGGGGTGTCCGAGCCGTTGAAGTGCAGCACCACGTCCGCGGTGACGTGCCGGGTGACCTGCTGCACAGGGCGGGGCAGCAGGTCGCGCACGCTCGGCGGCAGCAGCCGTGCCACCTGCCCGACGGCCCGGTCGGCACCGCCGTACAGCAGCCGCAGGGGCATGCCGGTGAGGAGTTCGTCCATGGCTCGGGCGGAGACGGTCACCTCGAAGCGGTAGGGCACCTCGAACTCGGAGACGTCCTTCATCGTCCGCTGCCACACGCGCCGTTCGCGGACCGAGGTGGCGGCGTCGGTGGTGCCGGACTGGCGGGTGACCGCGAGGGTCGGCCGGTAGCGGATGCCGTCGTGCTGCACCACCGGCGAGGCGTCGAGCGTGTCGGAGGTCGTCCGGGTGACCGTCTGCCGGGTGCTGCCGGGGACCGGCAGCGAGCCGCCGGCGCCGCTCGCGTGGCCGAGGATCGTGTCCAGTCCGGGGTTCCCCGCCGCGCGCCGGCCCCGGACAGCGTCCAGTGCCGTGTCGGGTACGGCCCGCAGGGCGACCTCCACCAGCATCGGTCCGAGCCAGGAGCGGTGGACGAAGTGGAAGGCGGTGCGGCTGTCCGGTCCGAGGGCGGCGAGCACGCGCATGCCGAGGGACGAGGCGTGTTCGTTGATGCGGGAGAGGACACCGGGCAGATGGGTCGCCGAGCCCGGCACGGTGACTCCGGGGGCGACCCGTTCGACCAGCTCGCGCACGGTCCCCTCGAACACCGAACGGAAGCCGGTCTCCTCCGCCGGCGGACGCACCTCCGTCACGCCTCCGAAGCCGAGGCGACCGCCGCTCGCCGTGAACCAGGAGGGCAGGGCGCGGTCCCGGGGTGCCGGGTCCGGCTTCGCGGGGAGCGCGTCCGGGGCGAAGTCGGGGTCGTTGGCGAGGTCGTGGTCGCTGAGCAGGAACTCCAGGCCGCCCGGGACCTCGACGATCCGGGAGTCCTCGAACCGTGGCCGGCCGGCCACCGTGCCGGTCACGACGTTGCGCAGGCCCGCGCGGACCGTGACCTTGTAGGTGATGTCGGCGGTGTAGCGGTGTGCGGGGACGTCGTTCTCACTGGTGACCCGGAAGACCGCGGACGTGTCGGTGACCGTGGTGCCTTCGGTGACGGCGCTCCGGCGTGCGTAGTGGCCGGCCGGCGCGATCGTGCCGGCCCCGTAGTCGGCGGCGAGGGTGACACCCGTCGCGTGAGCGCTGGTGCCGCTGCGGGTGTCGGCGGCGGCGTCCACCGACTGGACCCACCGTTCGTAGTCCAGGATGCCGGGCCGGGCCAGTTCCCGTACGCCGGACAGATAGCCCTCCACCTCGATGACGACGTCGGTGCCCGCGAGGACGCCCGAGCCGGCGGTGCCCTCGATGACGTAGCTGTCGTTGAAGATGCGGAAGGCGTTGGCGTTCAGGTGGTGCGGGGACAGCGCCGTCTCGACGACCTGCCGCGCCACGCTCCCGGGTGTGGTCAGTGGCTCGCCGGCCGCTGACGCGCCCAGCCGGGCGGCGGCGCTCGCCACCGCGGACTGGACGGCCCGTCCGGCACCGCCGAGGGCGTCGGCCGCCCAGCGCGCGTACGGCGAGGGGGCGGGGGGCGCCGCGGCGGGTTCCCGGTGTTCCGGGACGGCGTCGGGCCACGCGCCCGGTACCGGCCGCAGTTCGATGCCCTGGTCCGTCTCCCCGGCGGCCTCCTCCTCGGGGCGCGGCGGACGGCCGGCCGCCGCGAGCATGTCGTCGACCGCCGCGCGCAACTGCTCGCTGCCGGCCGCCCGGTCGATGAGCGCGGTCTCGGGCAGTCTGACCGCGTCGTCCCGGAGAGCGGCGTCGGCGTCCGTGACCGGCCGGGGGCGGCCGGGGGCGGCCGGCCGGCGTTCGTCGGGGTGCTCCAGGGTCCTGTACGTGGGCACCGCGAGGCTGACCCGGCCCTCGGCCGGGACCGCCTGCGGGGCCTCGCCGTGGCTGTACGACATCGAGGCGCGGTAGGTGACGGGCAGGGTGTGCACCTGTACGCCGTCGGCGGTGGGGCTGAGCAGGTAGTACTCGTGCCCGGTGCCCGCGCTGGACCCCGTGGTGGTGGCCGACTGGCGGCTGTACGTGTACTCCGGCGTCAGGCCCTGGAACCACAGGTTGCCGCGCTGGTCGAAGGGGTTGCTGAGCGATGCCTGGAGACCGCCGCTGAGCACCAGGGGCACCTTGCTGAGCTGCTCGTCGCCGAGCACCGTCGAGCCGGTGAAGTTGTTCGTCTGCACCGCGGCCAGGTCCCGGTCGTGGGTGACGCCGCCGTGCTCCTGGTCGTCGAGGTAACGGCGTTCCGCGGTGAGGCGGAAGGACACCCGCTGGGTGCCGGTGATTCCCGGCAGTTCGAAGACGACGGGGAGTCCGCCGGACGTCATCTCGTCGAAGCCGGCGCGCAGGCCCGTGGCGGAGCGGATCTGGTCCAGGGCCCGCTGGTTGTTCAGCCGCTGGAGGTGGACGGCGCCGCTCAGCGGGCCGTGGTACCAGCCGCCGGGGCGGTTGCGGCGGGGCGGAAGGAACCCGTGGTCGGCGAGCCAGGTCTCCAAGTGGTCGAAGAGCGGCTCGGCCCCCCGCACGGCCAGCGGGGTCACGGTGGCGCCCAGGTCGGTGAGGTGCAGGATCTCCGGCGGGAGGTGGCGCGGGCGCACGGGCGCGCCGGTGACCGTCTCCAGGGACGGTGCCCGCAGGATCAGCGGGTACGCCTTCCCGGTGGCCGGCGCGGACCCGGCGGACGGGGTGACCTCCAGCCCGTCGGGCCGGACGAGGGTGACGTCGAACACCACCTGCGTCCTCATCCGCAGCAGGGGGGCGGCGGTGCGCAGGGAGCGGGAGGTCCGGGCGCTGCCACCGGCGGTCAGGGTGTGGGTGACCTGCTGCTGGAGGGTGCCCTGGGCGGTCAGGGTGAGGCCGGCCGGTTCCGTTCCGGCCGGGTCCGGGGCGCCGAAGGCGAGGCCGCCGCTGACGCCGAGTCCGAGACCGGCCGCGTTGGTGACCGCCGCGCTGCCGGACATCCGTACCGAGCGCAGCACATGGCTCTGCAGGACGACGTTGCGCGTGGCCGGCCCGGCGAGCGTTTCCCCGCCCGGTGTCTGCGAGATCTCCGCCCGCATCCGCAGCATGCCGATGACGGAGCCGTTCGTGGTGTACAGGGTCGGGGAGCTGAGGTGCCCGCCCGTCATGAGGGGCAGGTTGCCGCGCACCACGCCTTCGTCGAGGAACTGGCGGAGCTGGTTCAGGGACGCCTCGGAGGCGTCGCCCAGCTCGTGCGCGAACGCGTCCAAAAGGTCGGAGAGGAAGACGTCGGCCTCGGGCATGGCCTCGGCCGCGAGGAGCGGGACCTCCTCCAGGAGGGTGGGGAGCGGCGCCGGGCGCGGCTGCGCGCCGTCATCCGGCACGGGTTCCATGAGGTGCTGGGGGAACCAGACGGTCAGCGGGTCCGGGGCGGTCCGCGGGGCGCCCCACTGGTGCGGTGCGGGGGTGCCGGTGACGGCCTGGCGGACCGAGCCGGTGGTGCGTATCTCCGCGTGCAGGGTGTACTCCACCGGCCAGGACCGCTCACGGCTCTGCAGGATGGCCATCGGCATCACCGTCGCGCTGGTGCTGACGGAGGTCGTGGTCTGGTTGTGGGTGTAGGTGACCTGCGGGGTCAGGGTCAGCCGGCGGAACCATCCGGTGTGCGCGAAGGGCAGCGTGTGCCCATGGCTGACGGCGAGCGAGCGCAGGTCGCCGACCGAGTCGGTGGTGCCGGCCTCACTGACGCCGAGCGCCCAGCGCTGGATGTTGACCGGCGGGCCGTCCGGCATCTCCTCGATCCGCGCGGACACCCGGCGGGGCGTGTCCGTGGTGAAGCGCAGGGCCACCGGGTAGGTGTCGCCGCGGTAGGACGCCCGCAGCGGCAGGCCGTGGGTGCTGAACAGCCGCGGCCACTCGCTGCTGAGGCGAGCCGGGGTCAGCTCGGCGCGCAGGGCCCGGCGGAAGGCGGCGTCCTCGCCCCGTCCGGCCTCGACCTGCTCGGCGATGCGCTCATGCAGCCAGTTCACCGTCCCGTCCGGCACCGGGGCGACGTGGACGAGCCCGAGGGAACCCGGGCGGTCCGTGCCGAACGTGGCGACGGTGCTGCTGAGCCGCTCTTCGGCGGGGACGGCCGGCGGTGCGGTCTCGGTCAGGTCGGCCACGGACTCGGGCAGCGGGACGGTCAGCGGGTCGGGCGGTGCGGTGGTGAGCCGGTCGAGGTCGCGCGCGGCCGTCGTCGCCTCGTCCTCCGCGCGGGTGGCGAGCACGGGGTTGCCGGGGGGCTCGCTGTCGGGGTGGTCACCGTAGAGCCTGCGGAGCAGCGGGGCGAGCAGCGGTTCGTGCTCGCGGACCCAGTCGGCGCCGTTGTGGCGCGGCCGGCCGGTGTACGGGTCGTGCCCCCGGTTGGCGCCGAGATAGGCGGTGCTGGTCTGGGCGAAGTACTCCTCGACGCCGGTGGACGCGTAGTTGTCGACCGGGGCGCCCCGGGTGTCCCGGCGTGGGCCGTCGGCCCACTCGGCGTCGTGGCCCGCGGCCAGCAGCTGCTCGTAGGCGGTCCGGACGAGCGCGCGGTCGGTCTCATCGAGACCGAACAGGTGCACCAGGTGGGCGAGTTCGTGGGTGACGGTCGAGTAGCCGTCGGGGTGGCCCACGGCTTCCGGCAGGTCCGGGTCCTGGCCGAGCAGGTTCTCCTCGGCCACCACGACCAGGCCCGCCCTGGCGTGGGTGACGCCGCGCAGGGTGTCCGTGGGACCGTCGGGCGGGCCGGTCAGGTCCGCGACGCCGGGCAGGTCGGTGAGCCGGGTGCCGCGCGGCAGTACCAGTACCCGTGCTCCGGAGGCGGCGACGCGTGCGGCCACGTCCCGGTCCCGCAGGACGCGGGTGAACAGGCGCACCAGTTCGTTGCGGGCCGCCACGGGCCGGCTCACCCCGTCGGGCAGGTGGATCAGACCGGCCACGAGGCCGGCGGTCCCGGGGTCCGCCGCGGACGCGTAGACGTCCGGTGCCGGAACCGGTGTCCGCTCCTCCGCGTCCTGCGGCGCGGGGCGGGCCGGGGGCGCGCCGAACGTCGGGACGGCGGGCGGGGCGGCGGTCGCGGTCCCCGCGCCGGCGTCCGTGTCGGCGGCGCGCACCGCCTCCTCGACGGCGTCGACGCGCAGGGGGGCGTCGGCCGTGTCGTCGCCGGACGCCCGGTCGCCGTCGGTCCGCGCGTCGGAGACGACGGGCGGGGTGGGGGCGTCGGTGGTGCGGACCGACGGCCGGTCGGCACCGGCGCGGCGCCCGGCCTCGGCCCTGATCTCCTCGGCCAGTGCGGAGCGGCGCTCCACGGAGGTGCGGTACAGCTCGGCCAGGAACCGGGGCAGTTCGGATGCCGGGACCCCCATCCCGTCCAGCAGGACGGCGGAGTCCTCCTCCAGCAGACCGGCAGTCCGGGCCTGTTCGACCGTGAGGGCGTGCACGCCGGGGCCGTCGGTGGCGAGCGGGTCGAAGGCGTGGACCCGTCCATTGGGCTCGACCCAGCGGTGCAGGAGGGTGCCGTCCGTCCCCGTGAGGTCGGCACGGACCGGTATGTCCAGTTCGTGGGCGAGTTCGCGCAGCAAGGGGGTCGTGGAAAGACCGGTCACGGCCGCGAGCGGCGGCAGGGCCACGGGGGGCACCCGGCCCCCGGCCAGTTCGCCGCGGGCCCGGTCGACCTGCCGTGCCACGTCCCAGAGAGACTCCTCGGTGGCGGGGACGGGCGGGCCGCCGAGCAGCCCCTCGAAGGTGGCGAGCGCCGCCGGGGCCGGGACGGCCGGGTCGGTGGCGCGGGCCGCCTCCAGGTCGGAGCGGAGCGTCTCCACCGCCCAGTGGAGCATGGCGCGCCGGGCGCGGGCGACCAGTTCCGGCCGGTCCAGCCGGAGCACGGCCGCGTCCAGTGCGCCCTTCGCGCGGGTGGCGACGTCCTCGGCCCGGATCAGGCGGGCCGTCTCCTGCCCGAGGCGGAAGACGGTCCCCTCCGGCCCGCCGACGGCCCGCTCCAGCAGGGCGGTCAGGTCGAGGGCGGGGGCGTCGGCCAGCTTCTCCCAGGCCGTGCCGGGCAGGGCCGGCGGCGGACCGGTGCGCTCCAGGCGGGCCCTCAGCTCCCCGATCTCGGCCTCGAACAGCTCGACGTAGACGTCACCGGTGAAGGGGTCGCTCACCAGAGGGCCGACGCCGCCGGGCCTGGTGGTGGCCGGGCCCAGCAGGTGCCGGGTGTACGGTTCGGCCTCCAGCCGGTAGCGGCCGCGCAGGCGTACCAGGTGGACCGGGCCCTGCTGCTTGATGTGCTGTTCGCGCCGGTAGTTCTCGGTACCGGCCCCGGCGAGGCCGTTGCCGGTGTTCCAGGACGCCGAGGCGCCGCCCTGTCCGGTGTACGGCGGGTAGCTCTGCCCGTCGGAGGTCTTCGCCGGGTCGTGCTGGGCGAGGACGCCGGAAGCGGAGGTGCCCGCGCTGGCCACGGGACGCCAGCGGTCGTGGGAGGCGCTGGCCGTCGTGCCGCTCTGGTGCTTGGTGTAGCGGCCGGTGCCGGTGCCGTGGACCGGGCCGAGGACTTCCAGGCCGAAGAGGTCGCCCCGCAGGTAGAGGCGGGCCCGGCGGGAGGTCCGGCCCGGCTCGAACAGGGAGTCGGTGAGCAGGTGGCGGTGGCCGGCGGTGGCCTGCAGCAGGTGGTTGGTGAGGTGCAGGCGGCTGAGCAGGGGGTTCAGGATGCGCGAGCCGTCGGCGTCCGCGCCGAACAGGCGCCGCATCAGCCGCTGGCCGGCGGGCAGCGCGTCGTCCAGCAGGGTGCCCGCCACGTACGCGTCGCCGGGCAGCTCGGGCAGCGGGCGGGGGTCGGGCGCGCCGGAGGGGCCGTACTGGGGGTGGAACTCGCCGAGGCCGCGCGGGACCTGGAGGTCGAGTGTGCCGGAGGCGGTGGTGACGGCGGTGGTGGAACGAGCGCCGTCCAGCCCCCGGTACAGGCCGGTGAGCCAGGTGTTCAGCGGCCGGCCCGCGGTGTCAAGACGGCGCACGGAGACGGTGAGGGTGTGGCGCAGATGGACCAGGTAGGTGCCGCCCCAGGCGTACGCCGTCCGCTCCGTGGCCGCGGTCTCGGCCCTGGTGACGCCCTGGTGCGAGCCGGTCCCGACCCCGATCCCGCCGTTGTGGGAGGTGTACGTCTCGCCGCCACCGATCTTGCCGACGGTGAAGCTCTGGCCCACATCCCGGGAGTTTCCGGCCGAGGTGGACTCGTAACCGTGGCCGTACTTCTCCAGGCCGGAGTCGGGCCGGAAGTCGTACACCTGCGGCGCGGAGTCCAGGGCGTCGCTCAGCTTGATCTCGACCACGTCGGACAGCAGCCAGCCGATCGGGTTGACCAGGTAGAAGGTGTGCCCGTTCGGCGACAGCAGGTCTTCCCACATCGCCGAGTCGCGGCCCTCGGCCAGCATCGACTGCAGGACGTTGACGGAGCCCTGCAGCCGGCCGATCCGGCGTCCGTCGCCACGCCACAGCTCGGGCCGCGCGGCGAGCAGTCCGGGCGCGACCCGGTCGACCTGTGCGCGCACGATGTCGTACGTGGACCGGGCCGTGTCGTAGGAGACACCGCGCACCGTGCTGTGTCCGAGCATGGTGCCGCCCGGGTTCCGGTGGGTGAGGTACTCGGGGAAGCCGCTGGCGGGGAAGGCGTTCCCCGGTTCGGAGAGCGGCAGGCCGAAGCGCCGGCCGAACGCCGCCCTGGTGCGGGCGTCCAGGACGGGCAGGACGCCGTTGTCGTGCAGCTGGGCCAGGGTCCGGGCCAGATCCCGGCGGCCGAGGGTCAGTCCGGCCAGGGGGTGGGCGGCGGTCCGGTCGGCCGGCTCGGGCGTGTCGGCCATCCACCGGGACAGCACGCCGGCGACGGTGGTTCCGCTGAGCCGGACCTCACCGGCGTACCAGCGGTTCATGACGTCGACGAGCCGCTCGTCGGGCACCGGAAGGGCGTCCTCGGCGTAGCGTTCCAGGGCGTCCGGTTCGCTGAGGACGTACATCACGGTGTTGCCGGAGACGAGCCGCCGGTCCGACCGGTGGCTGGAGGGCAGCAGCTTCGCCGACTTCTCCCACCGGCTGCGCACCTCGAAGTCCGCCTGCGCCCGGTACACGTATCCCCGGCCGAACCCGAGCCGGATCATCTCCTCGGCACCGGTCTGCCCCCGGGTGGCGGAGGTGTTCCACTGCCAGTTCCTCGTGGCGCCCGTCTCCCCCTGCAGGGAGCCGCCGCCCACCGGGCCGCCGACGGTCACACCCGCCTGCGCCCAGCTCACGCCGGACGAGGAGGTGTCGGTGTGGCTGGTCTGGGTCATCCACAGACCGATGTCACCGAGGACGAAGTCCTCCAGGACACCGGCGAAGGCGGACGGCCCGAGGCTCGCGCGCACGTCGACCGCGGCGTGGGTGTTGCGGAACCCGGTGTCGAAGAACTGATCGCTGGTGTAGCGCCCGCGGACGATCTCCTTGAGGTGGGCCCGGACCTGGATGGTGCCGGTGAAGGAGTGCAGCTCCGAGTCGGCATGGCCCTGCGGGCCGGTCAGGTCGTCCAGTGCGGAGACGGCCGCTTCGTGCAGGCCGGTCGCGTCGACGTGGTAGACGACCGCCCGGTCGAGTACCGAAGCGTCGGTCCGGCGCCGGTGGCTCACCGCGGTGCTCACGGTGGTGTCGAGCGGTGGCAGATAGGCGGTGATCCGCTGCCGGGGCACCTCGATGGGGAGCGGGTCCCGGGCGCCCGGCCGCAACCGTCCCTGGAGGCCGCTGTGCTGGAGCTCCAGGGTGGCGGTGAGGTCGAGGTACAGGGCGTGTCTGCCGACCACGCCGTTGTACTCCAGGAGTTCGGGCCGGTTGTTGAGGAAGGTGACGGCGGCGGTGGCGCCCACGGTGCGCTTGAGGTCCAGGCCGACGGGGGCCGCCTTGAGCTGGTTGAAGCCCGTGCGGAAGCGGATGCCGAGCCCGATCTGGCGGTTGCCGCCGGTGGACTGGCCGGCGGTCTCCATCCCCATGGCGAGGTAGACGACCGGCCTGGTCCTGGTGACGCCGAGGAACTCCGGCGGCGCCTCTTCCGCGGAACTGGGCCGCGCCCGCAGCGTGATCTTCACGGCGTCCAGGTCGAGGTCGACGCCGAGGACGCCCCGGGGCCGCGTCATCGGAATGATCACCCCGGTCTGCAGCAACTGGTCGATGTGCGACTCCAGTCCCCGCCGGGAGACGTACTTGTCGAGCAGTTCGTGGTTCTGCAGCAGACCGTCCACCGTGGCGGCGTGCGACCACCAGCGGGCGTCGGAGAGGGGTGCCGTCCGGTCGCCGGTGAGGAAGCCGAGACGCCGCAGTTCGGCCGCGAGGGCGCCATGCAGCTCGCGCACGGTGTGCTCGTCGAACTCCACGACGCCGGTGCCGATGCCGCGGCCCTCCCTGACGTGCGGCGGCAGGTCGAGGTGGAGGGGGTCGTCCGGCCGGTGTCCGGTGTCGCGGAGCAGGCCGGGCCGGTACGGCACGCGGGGTTCGGTGGCGGCGGTGTCGTTCAGCGCCTCCCGGTCCACCGGGAACCCGTGCGCGAACGCCTCGGCCTCGGGCATGCGCACCATGCCCTGCCCGCGCACCGCGGGGGTGGTGACGAGCTTGCCGCCCCGCACCGCGACGTGCGCCCTGTGCTGGAATTCCACGCGGTAGGCGGCGCTCGGGCCGGTGTCGCGCGGGACCACGACGCTCAGTCCGGTACGGCCGCTGCTGATGCCGTCGGAGTGGTTCCAGGTCATCGACAGGGAAGCACTGACCCCCAGGCCCAGCGCGGGGTTGACGAGCGGCAGGGGCACCAGGCTCAGCTCGGCCGACGGGGCGCTGAGCGTGGTCGACTGGCCGAGGCCGTGCGCGCCGCTGGTGCCGTCGATCGCGGTCCTGACGTTCTCGATCGGCGCCTTGTCGCTGGTACTGCCGACCCGGGTGCCCCGTGACTGGCGCACCGAGTGCACCTCCACCGTGGCGATGGGCTTGCCGTAGCGGTTGTGCAGGGTGAAGGGATAGCCGTGCCGGTCACCGACGGCCTCGTCCAGGTGGGAGTCGAGGTTCCACAGCTTCTGCAGCAGTTCCTCGCGGGGCACGCTGCCGACGGGGAGGTGGAGTCCCTCGCCGCGCAGGGCCTCGACGATCCGGTCGAACAGCGCCGGCAGGCCGGTGAGACCGGAGGCGTAGTGCACGCGTGGCAGCAGGTCCTCGAGACCGTTCGTGCCCTCGGCGATCACCTGTTCACCGGCTTCCCGGACGTAGTGGTCCGGGACGTACAGCAGGAGCCTGCGGTCGTCGTCGGTGGCGACCCGCACGGGTGCGACGGTGTCCCAGCTCCGCGCGGCGTCGGTGCGCAGGCGCACCGTCCACTCGGGGCGGTAGGCGAGCATCACGGAGTCGGCCTTGGCCGCCTCGACGTGGCCGCCTTCCGCGTCGCCCACCCAGTTGGTGGAGCGGGAGGACGCGTTGGCCGTGCCGGAGACGCCCGCGCCGACCCGGGCGACCTGGAGCACGCCCGGGGCGACGCCGATGCCGTAGGACATCGAGATCCCGCCGCGCGTGGCGGTGGTCGGTCCGGAGTGGGAGCGGACGAAGGCCCCGGTCAGGTAGGAGGCGTTGATCGCCTCGTTGGCGTGGAAGCGCTCCGGTCCCGGGGCCCGGTCCGGGACCAGGCCGCGCGGTCCCTCCTCCTCCTCGGGAATGGCGGCGAGCCCGAAGGGGGTGACCCGGGCCGGGGCGGCTTCCTCCGCGTCGCCGCGCGGAGCCGAGACACCGTCGTACGACGCCGCCGGGTGGCTGACGGCCCGCGGGTCGAGCGGGTCGAGCGTGATGAGGGCCTCCGCCTCGCCCAGCGGCACCAGCAGCCCGCCGACCGCGCCCTCCTCGTCCGGGACCAGGTAGCGGTAGTTGCTCAGCAGGCGTTGCGGCAGCAGGCTCCAGACGGTCTCCGGCACGCCGCGTCCGGCGTCCCGCACCAGGCTCCGCAGGGTCCGCAGCACCTCCGGCAGGCCGGGCAGTCCGGCCCGGGGGATGCCGATGGTGCGGGCCGCGGGGTGGACGGCGACGGGGTCGCCGAGTCCCGGCTGCGGCTCGGCCTCCCGCTCGCTCTCACGGTCGGGGTGCCGTCCGGCCGCGGTGTCCGCGGCCACCGGTTCCGCGGGCGACCAGGGCGCGGTACGGGGCGCTGCACCGAGGGCGAGTCCGGCCGGGTGCTCCCGGTCGAAGCGGAGGAGCGCGGTGGTGCCCGTCGCGCCGGGGGTGGCCGGTGCGACGAGGGCGCCCGCGGCGGGGTCGATGACGAGGCCGTGCTCGGCCGCGACGACCGGCACGCCCATCCGCTCCGCGAGCGCCGGCGCGATCCGGTCGGCTCCGGGCATCGCGAGGAACGGCGCGTGTCCGGGTGCGGCGGAGGTCAGCAGTGCGGCGAGCGCGTCCACGGTGACCGGGCGGTCCGCGACGGCCGGGGTGCCGTCCGTCACCGGTTCGCCGAGGACCAGGACGCCGTCGGCGGGCAGCAGGTCCGGCAGCCGGTCGAGGGTGGCCTCGTCCAGGGCGAGCCCCGCGGCCTCGGCCCCGGGCAGCCAGACCGCCACCGGCCGGTCCGCGGCGCGGGCGATCCGCACGCCCTCCAGCAGGTCCTCGACGGGGACGGGCGCGGGCGGCCCGGCCGTGGTCCTCCCGGACGTGGTGGCCGCGTCTTCCTCGGCGCGCGTCGGCTCAGGTGCGGTCGGCTCCTGGCTCTCCGCCGGTGCGGCAGCGGTGTCCGGCACGGGCTCCGGTGTCTGCTCGCGCCCGGCGAACACGTGCGCCATGGACTCCTCCAGGCCGCCCGCCAGCCGGCCGTCGGCGTCCAGCGGGAGCATGGCGTAGAGGCCGCCGGGGACCGGGACGCGCAGCGCCCGGCGGGCGCCCTCGGCGGGCTGGACCACCACATCGACGTCGAAGCGGTAGTGGCGGTAGGGGCGGGTGGCCTCCCGGTTGGTCTCCCGGGTCTCGCCCGCCTCGAAGCCCTGGTGCTCCCCGGCGCCCCGGTTGTACACGTCGAAGGTGGTCCGCTCGTACAGCCTGTCGCCGTCCGGCATGCCGCCGGTCTCGGGTCCGGCGGCGACGACGACACCGCGCGAGGTGCTCTGCTCGCTCTTGGGGCTGGTGTGGTCCTGCTGGTAGCGGCGGGCCTTGAACTTGACGCCTTCGTCCGGGCCGACCGGTACGGCGGCGGTCAGGTCGAACCCGACCGTGACGGTGCGGTCGCCGACCGGCACCCGGTAGCCGTGCCGGAGCAGCGGCACGACGTTGGCGCGGAGCATGCCCGTGGAGGTGTGGTGGTCGTAGCGGACGCCTGCCATGTCGTGCGGGACGAGACCGGGCACCTCCCAGGCGTTGTCCCGGGTGAGGTCCGGAGCGGTCACCGGCTGGTGGGCCGCGGCTTTGGCCCAGCGCTGCACGGCGGGCGCCGCCGGCACCTCCCAGGGGTGGATGAAGTCGGTGAGCGCCTGCGGCACCGCCGGCGCCGGGACCGGGTCGGTCCAGTGGGGAGTGGTGACCGGCCCGGCCGGTTCGGCCAGGGGCGGCTCGGGCGCGGTGGCGGCGACCGTGAGGTGGCGCGGGACGAGCAGGCGCACCTCCGCGGGCACCCGCTGGTCCGCGGCGAGGCCGTCGTCGTACCACGTGCCCCACCTGAGCTGCTCCGGCGCTCCCGCGGTGAGGTCGCCGCGCAGCACCGCCAGGGTGCGGCGGGCCGCCTGCCGCGCGGTGTCCAGCGGTACGGCGAGGACGGCGGGGGGCTCCGTCGCCATGCGCATCTCGACCCGGACGTTCAGGGGGTGCTCGAACTCCTCGGAGCCTTCCCGGGTGTTGGCCCGGGAAATGTCCACCACCTGCCGGGCCACCTCGTGCGCGTGCTCCCGGCTCACCTCGTAGCCGACTTCCAGCTCCGTTCCGCCGTGCGCGTCGTGGGCGCCGAAACGGGTGCGGATGCCGAGGCCGGCCCCTGCCTTGAAGGAGCGCTCGGTGCCGGTGACGTCCTCGTTCACCGCTTCGGAGCGCAGGGTGAACTTGATCTCCGGGCGGGGCCGGTGGGAGTGGGCCGGGAGCACCTCGGCCGTCGCCCTCACCCACACGTAGCGGGTCGTGCCGAACGGTCCGGGAACGGGGAACCAGCGGGCGACACCGGTGCCGGTGAGCGCGGTGTACTGCGACTGGAGCGCGTCGGAGGAGAAGGTGGCGCGCAGGGCCCGCCGCAGTTGCTCGCGGGCCGCTCCGGTCGCGGACAGCGCGCCCCGCCGCTGGAGCCGCTGCTCGATCTCGCGCAGGACGCCGTCGGCGCGGAGGATCTCCGGGTGCACGGCCCCGGGCAGCGGCCGGCCGAGGAGGTGGCGGCGGTCCAGGGCACGGTGGCCGGAGCCGGACGCCACCGGCTCGGGGGCGGGAGTGGTGGCGGACGGTTCGGGGGCGGGGGTGGTCGCCGACGGCTCGGAGACGGGGGCGGCCGTGGGTGAGGGCGGTTCGGGGGCGGGTCGCAGCAGGTCCTCCAGGCGGCGTTCGGGGACGAGGAGTTCCAGTCCTCGTTCGACGCGCAGGTACCGGACGGACTCCTCGCGCCGGCGGCCCTTCGTGCGCACCACGGTCGCCTCGAAGACCGGGGACGCCTGGAGGACGTGGGGCGTGCCCGCGTAGGTGGCGCGGCTGATCTCCACCACGCCCGCCACCTTGCCGGTGCCCCTCCCCCAGGCCCACTTGGCCTCGGTCTGCGCCAGGGCGACGACGCGCGCGCCGGCCCCGGCGTGGCCGGACTCCCCCGCCACCGTGCCGTGTTCCCCGCCGGTGTCCGGGTCCGCGTGACCGTGCCCCGGGTCCTCGGTCCGGGCCAGGACGGCCGCGCCGTCGTCGTGCCGGGTGCCGTGCGAGTTCCCCGCGAACGCCCCCACGCCGAACTGCGGGCCGACACTGCCCGACAGTCCGACCCGCCAGGTCCGGCGCTCGTCGCGCCCGAACTTGTCGACGGTCTGCGCGTACTGCTCGATCTCGGTGGGCCCCCCGGTCGGCCCGAGGTCCCGGGGCGCGTAGGCACGCAGGCGCAGCCGTACGGTGTACCGCCATCCGTCGCGCTTGGGCAGGACGGTCTCGTGGCCGTCCGGGCCGGTGAGGGCGCCCAGCCGGGCGGCGAGCACCGACGGCTGGGTCAGCTCGGTGATCTCCTCGGGCCAGTTGCCCCGGTCGGCGGTCCAGCGCGGGGGCAGCCCGGCGAGGGAGGCGTAGCCGTGCGCGATCAGGCGGGTCAGCTCGGGCATCACCAGGAAGGACGGGTAGAGACCCCCGGTGCCGCCGTGGGCGAGGTCGAGCTGTCGTGCGGTCGCCGCGGGCCAGTCGCGCTGGAAGGTGACCCGGCCCGCCTCCGCCACGGCGGCCGCGTCGACCGGGGCGGCCGGCACGTGCTGGCGCGGCACCACGACCTGGGTGACGAGGCGTTCGGCGGGGTCGAGCCACCAGGTCTCGGCGCCGGACCGGCCGGGGGCGGCGTCCTCCCGGCGCACGGACAGCTCGTAGACGGTGTCGTAGACGTGTTCCTGGACGGCGCCCTCGGTCTCGGTGCGGCGGTAGCCGGCGTGCGCGGCCGTGAACTGTTCGTCCACGGAACGCTCCAGGCCGCCGCGGACGGTGAGCCCGCCGACGCGCAGGCGCCGGCCCTCGCCCAGGGGCACCAGTACACCGCCACCGCCGCCGGCCGAGACCCGCCACTCGGAGCCGCGCTTGCCGGTGACCGTCTCGGTGCGCGCGGCGCGGGCGTTGACGGTCATGTCGAAGCCGCCGCCCGACAGCCGGTCGCCGAGGAGGGCCCGCGCCGTCAGCCGGTACCGGGCCCCGCCGACCGTCACCGTGTGCGAGATCCCGGCGAGCATCGACGGCAGGTCGGCCTCCAGCACGGGGCGGCCGAAGAACAGGTTCACCTCGCCCCCGACGGCGGCCCAGTCGGTGGACCGCCGTACGGCGGGCGTGACCTGGTCCCGCAGCGCCGCGAGCAGGTGCTCCCCCACCAGCTCGGAACCGGGCATGGCCAGGGCCATGGCGAAGCCCTGCCCCCGGCGCGCGGCCAGTGCGAGCGGCTCGGCGGGGTCCAGGGCGCGGGGGCGGCCGGCCGCCATGCGCTCCGGCAGCTCCCGCAGGCGGACCGGCGCCGTGCCGGACTCCCGGAGCAGGGCCCGTACGTGCGGCTGCGCCGCGACCGGGCCGGGGAGCACCGTGGGCGCGTCGGGAAGCAGCCCGGGGGTGTGGACGGCACCCAGCACCCGTCGTTCGAAGTCGGCGGCGCCGCCCCCGTCGCGCAGGGGCACCCCGAGGTCCGCCTCGACCACCCGGGACACCGGTGCGACGCGCAGCCGTCCGGTGCCGCCGACCTCCACGGTGACCCGCAGCCGGGCCCGGTACCTGGCCTGGTCCCCGCTCATGTTGAGGACGGTGTGGTTGAGGGTCTGGGAGGTCACCGTCAGTCCGCTGCCGGTGCCGCGGTCGAAACCGACGCCGAACAGGGGCAGCAGGCCCTTGGCACCCGGCGCCGTGGAACCGGCCTCGGTGACCGGCATGGAGAAGCCGTACGCGTTGTAGCCGAAGGAGACGCCGGCCGAGCCGCTCGTCGCGCGGCCGGTGCCCCGGGCGATGCCCCGGCCGAGGTCGTCACGGGTCTGCACGCCGGGACTGATCCCGGCGAACTGCAGGCTGTCCACCTCGGCGCGCACCGACAGGCGGGCGCGCGCCGAGCGGCCCGCGGTCAGCGGGACCTCGATGACACCCGAGGTGTCCCCGCTGGTGAGCCACCATCGGCTGCGGGTGCGGGCGGTGCGTTCGTTGAGCATCTCCCGGGCGTGCCGCATGAACGTCCCGGCCGCCGAGGCGTCCAGTCCCGCGTGCCGCAGGTTGCGGTGCAGCTCCGCGACGACCGGGCTGATGTCGATCGCGTTGAGCACCGGCCGGTCCAGTCCCCTGGGGGCGGGAGCGCCGACAGCGGTGGACGGCGCGGCGGCCACGGGCGGGGCCGTCATGTCCGGGCGGGGCGCGGTGGTGCCGGTGTACTCGGCGGGGAACTCCACCCGCAGCCGCCGGTCGACGGTCACCTCGGGGGTGTGCTCGGCACCGTCCACGAAGACCCGGACCCGTACGGACGCGGTGAACGGCCGGTTGCCGCCGATGAACAGGGTCCGGCCCGCGATGACGTTGCGCCGCAGGACGTCGGTGGTCCTGGCGGAGGTCTCGGCGTGCAGCTGCGGCAGTCCCAGCAGCATCGACGACGCGACCGCCGAGGCCGTGCCGAAGCCCAGCAGGGTGGCGGCCTCGGCGCCCAGCGCCCGCTGCCGGGTGCGCTGGCGGCCGGTGGCCGTGGTCGCGAAACGCACCCCGTACTCGCGCACGCCGTCGGCGCGCTCCGCCACCGCCGCGGGGCGCACGTCCACCAGTACGGGGCGCAGCCAGACCAGCCGGCCCCGCGCCGTCAGCGTCACCCCGTGGGCCAGGAGGTCCTCCCAGGCGTGGCTGCCGCTGGTGAGCAGCAGGCTCCGCACCGCGGCCTCGATGTCGCCGGCCAGGGGGCGCAGCGCCTCCGGGAGCCGCCCGGCGATCGCTTCGGCCGCCTCCTGGGCCGCCACGGCGCCGAAGCCCGCGGTGGAGGTGACGGAGGCGTGGCCGAGGAGGCCGTGGTCCACGTACCAGGGGTGCTCGGGCTCGGCGGTGGTGACCGGCGCCGGGCCGGCGTCCTCGGGCCGCCGTGCCACGGCGGGCTCCTCCCGGGCGGGCCGCGCCGTGACGAGATCGACCCAGGAGGGGCGGTCGTGTACGGGTTCGCCCCAGGGGGACCGGTCGCTCACCAGGTCGTCCGCGGAGGCCCGCCGCGCGTCGTTCCCGTCCGGGGCGGGCCTCGTCGTGGTGTCCCCGTCCGGGGCCGGCCGCGCTACGGGGTCCCCGTCCGGGGCGGGCCGCGGGGTGCTGCCGGTGGTCTCGTCCCGGGTGGGGGCGGGTGTCCGCCGCGGCGGTACGGGGCGCAGCTCGACGGTCTCGGCCGGAGGCACGGCCGCCGTGTCCCCGCGCCGCCGCAGGAGGCCGTCCAGCAGCCCGGCGCCGAGCAGGCCGGGGCGGTCGCGCAGCAGGGCGTCCGTGGGGGTGGGGCGGACGGCCCGGCCCGTCCGCTCGGCCCGGTCGAGGGCGTCGGACAGGCGGTCCGCGGCGGACTGCGCCCGCTGCCGGGCCTCCCGCGCCGCGGCCTCGGCCTCCTCCAGCGCACGGGCGGCATCGGCGGAGCCCCCGGCGCTGGAGTGTGCCTGACGCTCCGTCAGCGCCGCCAGCTCCGCCTCCGCGCGTTCCAGACGCGTGAGCGCGTCGGTGAAGTCCTGCCCGGCCCGGGCGTCGTCGTCCGCCGTGTCCGGGGCGTCGTCCGGTTCCCGGGCGGTATCGGCCGCTCTGCCCTTGCCCCTGTCCCTGTCCCTGTCCCTGTCCTTGTCCGTGTCCTGGGTGTGCGCCGCCTCGCCGTCGGGCTCCGCCGTGCCGCGTGCGGTGCCGGCCCGGTCGTCCGGCAGCGCGTCGAGGACGTCGGCCGGCACGTAGAGCACGGCCGCCTGGTCGGTCACGGTCACCCGCACGGCCCGCGGCGGGCCGACCGCCGGCCGCAGCACGAGGTGCCAGGTGACCGAGTCGGCCTCCAGGCGGGAGAAGGCCCGGCCGTCCTGTCCTGCGGGGCCGGTGAGCACCAGCGTCTCGTCGGCGGCCCGCTCGGGTGCGCCGAGGGCGGGTCCGGAGCCCAGGGGACGGCCGAGCCGCACGTCGGCCCCGGGCCGGCCCGCCGGGAGCAGCACGGAGCGGTGGGGCTGCTGGACGACGGTGCCGGGCAGGTCACCGGGGCCGCTCCCGCGCAGCCCCCGGACGTCCGCGGAGATCTCCAGCCGGGCGGACAGGTCACTGCCCGTGCCCGGCAGGGTGACCGGTTCGTGGAGGGTCCCGCCCGCCACCAGGTCCAGGAACCGCTGGTACAGGTACGGCGGACTGAACACGGCCGCGATCTTGGAGTGCAGCAGGAACAGGCCGCCCTGCCAGGAGTGGGCGGCGGGCGAGGCGCCGGTCAGCGCGTCGAGGCCGGTCACCAGGGACTCGGTCGCCCGGCGCAGACCGGCCAGGTCACCGATGGTGCCGACGAAGGCGTCCCGCAGCACCTCCTGGGACAGCAGCGGCTCCGGGCGCTGCCACCGCGCGGGCGCCGGCCGGACGGCCGCCGGGGGCCGGGGCACCACCTCCGTGCGGGGGCGGGTCAGCCGTTCCTCGTGCCCCAGCCGCAGCTCACCCGGCAGCAGTGACGTGCCCAGGGTGTGCCGGCCCACCGTCCCGAGCAGCGGGGTCACGACACCGAGCAGGGACGGCGCGGCGCTCAGCGCCCGGTGTGCCTCCAGTTCGACGGTGACCCGCACGTCGAAAGCGGTGACCTGGGGCCGCAGAATCTGGAGGGCGGCGGCCTCGCGCCGGTCCGCGCTGCGGGTACCGGAGCTTTCCGCGCGGGAGACCTGGGATCTGGCCACGTCGGAGCCCAGGTCCGTCAGGAGGTCCGCCTGGTCCGAGGTGCCTGCGGCCCCCACCCGCCCCTGGTGGCTGGTGTTCCGGGTGACGGTCCGGGTGCCTTCCCGCACCAGCACGTGCGCGCGTTCCAGCAGGTACGCGTCGTCGGCCCGGCCGAGGGCGCGCGGTGCGCCCAGCTCGGCGGTGAGGGTGATCCGGGCCATGGCGGTGCTGATGGCGTTGCGGTGGGGAACCAGCACGGGCAGGCCGCTGAGCATCGTCTCCAGGAGGGCCGCCGTGCCCTGCCGCCCGGCCACCTTCCACAGCTCCGCCTCCACCGCGTCGGCGTGCTCCCGGGACAGCACGCCGAGGGCGCGCACCTGGGTCAGCGTCCGCTGGACCAGCGGGCCGAGGTCGGGCACGCCCAGGACCAGGGCCTGGTCGAAGCCGTCGCCGCGCAGCACGTTGGCGGGTGCCACGGACCGCGGCGCCTGCGGCTCCCCGGCCGGACCGGCCGTGGCGGCGGTCCCGTCCAGCAGACCGAGCGCCCGTGCCGCGTCGGACGGGACGAGGGCCAGGCCCGGCGTGCGCAGCGGCTCACCGGTGATCTCGCGCTGGGCGGCCCGGCGGGAGCTGAACCCGCCGGTGAGCGGCAGCGACGGCTCTTCCCAGCGCCGCACGGTGACGATGAGGTCCACGGGCGCCTCGGCCCAGACGTGGTCCCCGACCCGGGTGCGCGTCCGGTCGCCGCGTCCGCTGGCCGTGTGCCCGGTCGTGACGGGGGTGCCGCGCCCGTAACCGAGGTCGATCCGGGTGCCGTCGGGGCCGGCGAGCGGCGCGTCGTCCTGCGCGGGCGGGCCGAACGCGCTGCCGACGGTGGCTTCCACGCCCCGTTCGCCGGTCCTGCTGTCGCGGACCAGCGCGGTGGCCGCCGTGTGGTCGTAGTGGAAGGCGTGGCCGCTCTCGCCGAGTGCGGTCAGCCCGGCGTGTCTGACCTGGACCGCCACCTCCGCCCAGGCCCGGGTGGTGAAGGTGCCCGTCCCGGCGGGCCGGCGCCAGACCGGGTACGGGGCTCCGCCCAGGTCGCCGATCCTGGCGGCGAGCCCGGACAGGGAGGTCCGCAGAGCGGCCTCGTCGGCCGGGTCGAGGCGGTGCACGCCGGCCTCGCGCAGCAGTGAGACCGCCTGGGGGAAGAGGTGGTCGGTGCGGACCATGTGCAGGGCGTCCTGCGGGAGCCGTTCGCCGGGGGCCGGGGTCCAGGACCGCCGCGGCGCCGGGTCCACCGTGCGCGGCACGCGCCGCACCGTCCCGTCGGCGTCGGTCTCCGTGGTGAAGTCCAGGGTGCTGCGCGGCCGGCCGCCGGCGTCCTGTTCGAGGGCGAGGTCCTCCGGCACCACGAGCGTCGCCCGCGCCGGCACCGCCCGCGCCGGCACCGGTTCCGCGACGTCCTGCCCGGGGCCGGTGACCGGTCGGGCGGTGAGGTGCAGGGTCACGGGTCCGGTGAACTCCGCGAGCCACAGCGCCCCGCCGCCGAAGGCGCCGGCCACGGAGAAGCCGCCGGTCTCGTCGACCGACCGGCTCCAGCTCAGTTTGGGCGCGATCCGGGTGCTCGGCGCGGACGACTCGGTTCCGGTCGGGTCACCGAGGTCGACGCCGATGCCCGCGGCGGCCTTCGACTGCCTCAGCGCCGAGCTGAAGAGGTCGAACGAGGTGCCGTGGACGACCTCCGTCTGGCCGCGGCGGGACCGTACGTAGGCGAAGTCCGCCTGCTCCAGGCCGAACCGGACGGTCACCCTCAGCTGCTCCGTGTCCGGCCCGGCGGGGCGGGTCAGGACGACGCTGTGTCCGGCGCCGGTCAGCAGATGCGCCCGGCGGGCGAGAGCCGCGGGGTGCAGTGCCTCCGCCAGGGCCAGGTGGTTGGTGATGTGGTGCGGCTGCGGCGCGCCGGCGAGGGCGTCGCCCGGCTCCCGCGCGGACAGGTAGCCCGGGAAGTGGACGCGGACCAGGTCGAGGCCCGCGCGCAGCGCCCGTGCCGCGGCCGGCGGGTCCAGCTCCGTGATCCGGCTGGTGGGCGGCAGCCAGTCGCCCATGGAGGGCGGCAGGGTGAGGGTCCGGCCGGGACGGGTGCGGGCCGTGGTCTCCGGGTCCGCGGGAGGGCCGGCGGAGGTGTCCCCGGCGTCCGCCGGGGACAGGCCGTAGCGGGCCGCGTCCGCCGTGAGCATGCGCACCCGTGCGGTGAGCCGGGCCGACGCTCCGGGGCGTCCGGCCAGCGACCGGGTCGCCACCCGTACGTCGAACTCGACGACGGTGGTGGGCTCGTCCGTGTGCCGGAGCCGGCGGACCTCCAGGCTGTCGTCCTGCCGGCCGGGCCGGGTGTACTGCACGGACCGTCCGAAGGTGACGGTGGGCAGCGGCACCTGCGCGGGGATGCCGAGGGCCGCGGCGGCCAGCGTGACGGCGGCCCCGGCGCCGGTCTTCGCGGCGTCGCCCTGGACGGAGGCGGCGCCGACGCTGCCCGAGCGGACGTCCTCGACGTCCACCCGGGACAGTTCCGTGCTGTCCGGTACCGGGCGGGGGTTGTGGAGGGTGGCGTCGACCCGGATGGCGTCGGCGCGTCCGGCGGCGGACACCAGCGGGGCCGAGTAGTAGCCGCCGGCGGTGGCGTCCGGCAGGCCGTCCAGCAGGGAACGGACCCCGGCGAAGGTGTCCAGTGCGGCGAAGGCCGCCGAGGCCGGGTCGGCCCGCGTCGCGGGGTCGGCCGCGGCGAAGACGGCGGCCCGGTACTCCGCGGCGCCGGTCACCGAGTCCACCCAGGACAGCGCGGGAAGGGTGACGGCCGCACCGCCCGGGGCGGACGCGGCCCCGGCTGCGGGAGGCCCGCCGTCCGGCGTCGCTCCGGGCTCGGCGGTGTCCGTCGCGGCGGTGGCGGACAGCCGCGTCCACAGCGCGCCGGTGGCGTGCCGGGTGCCGGCGGGGGCGGGCAGCGCGGTCACGGCCCGGCGCGGGTAGGTCCCGATGAGGGCGCGCTCGACGACCTGCCGTGACCGCCGCTCGTCCTGCCCGGCGAACCGGACCGTGAGGCCGACCTCCACATCGTGCAGGAAGCTCACCTCGCGGCCGGCCGAGGCCGGGCGCACGGTCCGCGTGCTGCCGGACGAGGTGGCGGTGCTGTAGGCGGTCCTCTTCGAGAAACCGCCGAGGACCGCCTGCGCCACGGAGTCGGCCTGGCCGAGCCCGGGCACATGGGCGAGGGCCTGCGAGAAGGGCAGGCTGAGGTACGGCCGCAGGCTGTGGTCGACCGACCGGTCGGCCGTGGCGCTCTCCCGCCAGTCCCGGACCTGCCCGGCGAGGGGGCGTGGCGGCGCGTCCCGCAGGACGCCGGCCGTGCCGGCGTCCCCGACGGGTTCCCCGCGCGGATCGGTGAGCTGGGTCCAGTCGCCGAAGCGCAGCCGTACCGTGACGGTGAGCGGACCGCCGGAGGGGCGCAGTACGAGGGTCAGCCGGTCGGCGACGGCCTGGCGCACGGCGTCGTCGAGGCCGGCGCCGGCCAGGTAGGTGTCGAGCAGCCGGCCCGTCTCCGCGCGCCGGGCGCTCGGGACGAGGTCCAGGACACCGTCGCGGAGGGCCCTCGGCAGCCGGTCGCCGGCGAAGGCGTAGGTCTCCGTCCCCGCGCCCCGCCCGGCGTCCTGCGACAGGGCGTACGCCGGCGGAGCGAACACCAGCGCGGCATCCCGCCGGTCCCGGCTCTGCCGGGCGGTCTCGGCGGCCGGGGTGACCGGGTGCTCGCGTACGGCTCGTTCGGCGGGCGGGGTGCCCAGGTCGAGCCCGGTGAGCAGGCCGTCCAGGCTCGGCATCGCCGGGCGGGGCGGGCGGGGCTCCAGAACCGCCGCGCCCGGGAGGTCGCCGCTGCTCGAAGAGGCCGAGGACAGGGCGAGGGTGCCCGCCGGCCGGACGGGGCCGTCCCCGGTGGTGACCTCGCTCAGCCCGGTGAAGCCCCGGAACACCGTGGTCTCGTCGCCGGGGCGCGCGGTCCGCCAGCCGGCCTCCCCGCCGGAGGGCACCAGGACGACCCTGCCCACGCCGATCTCCAGTGGTCCGGTCGGCCCGGTGACCGGCAGGCCCAGCCCGTCGGCGAGGCTCTGGACGTAGGAGGTCGCACGGGCGGCGGGCGTGGCCGCGGCGTAGCAGGTGACCACCGTGACGGAGCTGTCCGCAGGCCGGACCGCCCGCGCGTGGAACGCGCGGAAACTGGCCCGGCGGCGCAGCACCGCCGCCACCTGGTCCCCGGTGAAGGCCAGGGTTCGGCCGTCCCGGGTGACCAGGTTCGTGTAGGGCGCCTCGGCCACACCGTGGGAGACGAGGAGGTACCGGGCACCGGAAGCGCCGGCCCACGGGTTCGGACCGCGTGCCGCCGCGTGTGTTCCGCTCCCGGAGGGCACCTCGTAGGTCTCCGTGTCCGGCAGGCCGGTGAGCGCCTCCCGGAACGCCGCGAGTTCCCGCTCGGGCAGCGAGGCGTGTCCGATCAGCTCTCCCCGGGCGTCGGCGAGCGGGGTCAGGGCGAGGGAGCGGACGGGGACGCTCTCGCCGGTCACGGAGTGGACGACGGTCTCCCCTCCGCTCTCCGGGCCGCTCCCGTCGCGCGGGCCGGTTCCGTCCGTGGCCCGGTCGGTGCCCGGGTCCACGTGGACCCAGTCGCCCGCCGCGTCGCCGTCCTCCGTCCGGCCGACGGGTCGTATCTCCAGGTCGCCCAGGGCCGAGGGGACGAGGTCGACCCGGCCCGGGTGCGTGTAGACACGGGTGCCGGTCCGGTCGGCCACCGCCCTCGCCAGGTCGAGGCCGTACCGGGCGGCGTACGGGGCGACCAGGCGCACGGCTCCCGGCCGGGTGCGGTGGGCGGCCACGAGGTCGGCGAACGCGCGCAGCGGCAGGCTCACCGGGCCGTCGGGGCCGTGGGCGCGGACGGCGGGCGCGGAGTGCCCGGCGACGCCCGGGTCGTAGTCGATCCGCCAGACGGACTCGCCGGGGAGTGCCCGCACCCGGCCGGCCGCCACGTCGCGCGTCGGGACGAGGTCGTAGCCGACGCGCCGGCCGGTGCCGTCGATCAGTTCCCGCCGGTCGATGTCGCGCAGCGAGACGGTGCCGTCCGGCACCGGCGCCGCCCGCCGGGAGGATCCGTCCGCGCGGCGCCGGTCCTGGGGGAACGTCGAGGGCCCGGCGGCCTGCCGGACGGACGAGCTCATCCGCAGCAGGGCGGGCCCGGCGTCGGTGTCCCGGAGGTCCGGGTCCAGCCCGAGGTCACGCAGGGCGCGCCGGGCCTCTTCCAGCCGGCCCTGCGCGGTGGCCATGGTCCGGGCCGCGTTCCGGGCCTGCCGCGCGGAGGCGTGTTCCTCGAGAGCCGTGTGGTACGTGGCGAGGGCGCCGGTCAGCCGGGACAGTTCGGGGTCGGTCACCGGCGCCGGCACCGCGTCGGCGGCGGCCGGGGTGTCCTGCGTCCTGCCCTTGCCCTTCTTCCCCGTGCCGGTCGCCGCGGCGGTGCTCCGGGTGCCGGCCCGCCGGGCGGCCTCGCGGACCAGTTCGGCCGACGCCACGAGCGGCGGCGCGTTGAACACCGCGTCGAGTTCCAGCGGACCGTCCACGTACCGGGCGCCGTGGCCCTCCCACTGGTAGCGGTTGCCCTGACGGGAGGTGCTGAGGGCGTAGACCAGCGTGTCCACCCGGCCGTCGGGGGCGAGGACGTGCGCGAGGGAGGCGCCGCCGCTGCCGCCGTCCAGGTGCACGTGCAGCGCCTTGTTGGCGTGGACCGCGTTCTCCCGGGGCCGGCGCTGTCCCGAGGCCACCTCGCGCAGTACGCGGTAGTGCTCCGCGGTGAGCCGGTCGGGCCGTACGTGGGCGGCGAGGACCAGCCGCCCGCTGTACTCCCAGGTGCCGCTGTCGTGCGGCGCGAAGGCGGTCATCCGCCGGTCGACCTCCGCGGCTTCGCGCGCCCGCTCGGCGGCGCGCTCCGCCCGGGCCCGCGACCACACCGCGCGGGCGGCTTCGGCGACACGTGCGCGATAGTCGCCTTCCAGCACCAGGTTCAGGCCGTCCAGCCAGTTCTGGTAGTCGTCCTCGAAGCCGACGAGGGTGGCTTCGGGCGTTTCGAGGAAGGCCGCGAACGTGTAGTCGCGCCACTGGCCGGGATCGGTTCGCAGGTCCTCGACGACCGTGGGCACCGCGAGCAGCAGCGGCAGCAGTTCGGGATGGTCCACGGTGGCCGCGGCCAGCGTGGCGGCCTCGGGGCTCAGCAGCAGTTCGGCGGCTTCGGGCACGGTGGCGAGGGCCTGCGCCCAGACGGAGGTGCGGGCAGGCCGGTCCGCCGTCCGGCTCGTCGCGGTGCCGCCGCGGCCCTGCCGTCCCGTGTCCCGCTGCCGCTCGGCGGGGGCCGGCTCGGCCGTGGTCCTGGCCGGCCCGCCGGTCCGGGTGAGGGCTCGCAGCAGCGGCTCGGGCGTGGGCGCCGCGACGAGGTCGCGCAGCCGCCCGTCACGCGTCAGCGACCGCAGGATCTCGGTGACGCCGCTGTCCCGCAGGGCCCGCTCCCGCCAGGCGGCTGTGGTCAGCAGGGGGACGGCGAACCAGGTCTCCTCGTCGAGGAAGCGAACCAGATCGGTCCGGGACAGCACCTGCCGTGCCTCCTCGGCCTCCGGTCCGGCGGTGCCGAGGCCGTGTTCGGCGAGGGTGGCCAGCAGGGCTTCCCGGGGCGCCAGCCGTCGTACGAGCTGAGGGGTGAACACCTGCGCCAGCACGCGGTCGGCGCGTGCCGCCCGCCACAGCGCGCCGCCGGTCCGGGCCGCGTCGAGCAGCCGGTGACTGCGCAGCAGCGCGTCCACGAGCCAGGGGGCCCGCTGGATGTCCCGCCAGACGCCCGGCTGCTCCCGCAGCGTGTCGGCCAGCCCGGGCACCGACTCCAGGGCCCGGCGCAGGGCGGAGCCGTCCTCGCTCAGCCGGCCGGCCATCTCCGGGTGGAGCCGCAGCAGTTCGTGGACCACCGGCCGGCGCTGGAGCAGACGGCCCACGTGCGGGTCCTTCGCGAGGGCCGCCACGAGGGCCGGCTGCGCGCTCGCGGTGTCGAACAGCGCCGCGTCCCCGAGCACCAGCGGTGTCTGCTCCGGGTGGCGCGTGAGCATGCTCCGCAAGGACGCCGAGTCCAGCAGCTTCTCGTACTGCGCCCGCGTGGTCAGGACGTCCGGCCGGGCGGCCAGTGCCTCCGCCAGCCGGGGCACCATCGCCAGCACGGCAAGGCGCTCCGGGTGGCCCACCAGCGTCTGGAGCAGGGGCAGGCTGCTCACCGCCGCACGGATCGCGGCCGGGCCGTGCGGCGCCGGCAGGACCCGCAGCATGCCTTGCCGCAGGCTCTGCTCCCGCACCAGCAGCTCCATGACGGGACCGCCGTCCGCGAGCACCCGGGCGACGTCCTGGCTGGCCGTCACCAGCCTGTTGTCGTCATCGCTGTGCAGGCGCTGATTGACCTCCCGGCGGTACAGGACGAGCCGGGAGAGTTCCGGGTTGTCGACATGGTGCCGCACACCGCTGGGCGTCTTCATCAGCCAGGCGCGGTTGTAACTGTCGGTGACGATGTACCGGTAGAGGTAGTCGTTGGTACGGAGCGCCCGGGTGAGGTCGTGGTGGTCGTGCAGCAGTGCCAGGACGCCTTCCTGCGGATCGGCCACGAGATCCAGGAGGGCCTTGCGGTCGCGCAGGGTCGCCAGCAGCTCCGGATTGCCGAAGAGACTCGCGGCCAGCGCCGGCCGGGCCTTGGCCAGTTCGAACAGCCGTGGCACCTTCCGGACGTCCCGGTTCGTCTCCAGTGCCCGGACGAGCCCGCCCCGGCCGTCGTCCGGGATCAGTCGCCGCAGTTCGGCTTCGGCCTCCGGTTCGGGCCGGGTGAGGACCTGGGCCAGCGAGAGGTCCTGGCCGGTGTACCGGATGCCCTCCACGGACAGCACGGGGGCCCCGGTGTCCCGGATGACGTCCAGGAGGTCGTTGATCCAGGCTCGGCCCTTCTTGTTCTTCGCGTTCGCCCGGGTGTCGGCCACCCGGGCGAGTGCCTCGTCGAGCCGGTGGCCGGCCAGCGCGCCGGCGAAACCCGGCCGGGCGACGGCCTCCAGCAGGGTCTCGGGTGCCGCGAGCAGCATCTCCCGGACGTCGCTGCGGCCCTCCAGGACGCCGAGCAGCGGCCGGTCCTCGAACAGTTGCTCCCAGTGGGTGACGGACAGCGGGAGGCCGGGCCGGTGCGCGAGGTCGCGTACGACCTCCGGATGGGCGCGGACGTTGGCCAGCCGGGCCGGCCGGGTCAGGGCGGTGGCCGCGCGCGGGTTGCGCGCGAAGAGCGTCAGCAGGGCTCCGCCGTTCTCGGTCAGCCCGTCCGCGAGCCGCTCGCGGACGGGCCGCATCGGGTCGGGCAGGAAGTCACCGGTCGTCACCCGCGCCAGTGTCACCAGGTGGTCACCGGTCCGCAGCCGCTCCTCGAAGCCGGCCAACGGCCGGTAGATGACGGCGATGCCCGGTGTCATGGCGACGATCTCGACGAGGGCCGCGTTCCAGTAGTAGGCCTCCCGCATGCCCGGTGACGAGGACATGAGTCCCGCCAGGCGCCGGACCACGTCCCTGGCGAACTCGCCGACCATCTGGTTCTCCAGGGCGGGGTGCCGCAGAACGGTCCTGAGCACGCCCGGCTGGAACAGTTCCGCCATGTCGGCCCTCGCCACCATGGCGCGTACCGCCGCGCTGTGCTTCCGCAGCAGTCGCCGGTACTCGTGGGGCTCGCGGAACAGGCCGGGACGGTCCGTGAGCACCTCCGCGAGCCCCGGTGTGCCGCGCAGCTCCGCGACCAGCCCGGGGTCGTTGAGGGCCAGGTCGGCGACGGGGTCGGCCGCTCGCAGCCGGGCCACCGCGTCGCCGCCGGTGGACGCGGGCCGTACCGCCGCGGAGGGGTGCCGCCGCGGCGGTACGGCGGCGGTCAGCGCGTCGGCCAGACGGTCCTCGGGCACGTCGTCGAACGCGGCGGGATCGTGGGAGAGCACGGTGGCCACGGCCGGGTTGCCCGCCGCCGCCTCGACCAGTGCCCTGGAGCGGGCGATCCGCGCGCCGAAGGCGGGCACGTCCGGCAGGACGTCGATCAGTTTCGGGCTGGCGGCCAGTACGTCCGGCACGGAGGTGTCCGCCATCGCCAGGTCGAGCAGACCGGGCACCCCGAACAGGGCGTACGGCTGGTCCGCGTGGGACCGCAGCGCCGTGCGCAGCTCCTCATGGGCGAGGAGCCTGCGGTGATCGAGCGGGACCGGGGGCGGGGTGCCGGTCAGCCGGGTGAGCCCGGCCGTCAGGGTGTGCTCGGTCGCGAGCAGTTCCGCTCGCTGCACCGGGCGGTCGGCCCTGCGCAGCGCCTCGGCGAACTCCTCGCTGCGGGCGACGAGGTTGGCCAGCGGCAGCGCGTTGGCGTGGGACACGACGCGCAGCAGGTCGACCTGGCTCCGCAGACGGTGTGCCAGCTCGGGGGTCTTGAAGAGCCGGTCGGTCCAGACCGCCCCGCTCTCGATCGCTTCGAGGAGGTCACGCCGGCCGGGGGCGGACTCGGCCACCAGGGCGGCCAGATACTCGGGGTGGTGCAGAAAGGTCGTGGCCTGCTGCTGGTACCGGCCCGGCAGTTCGAACAGCTTGCTCAGCAGGGTGGGTGCGGACGGGAGGACGTCCGCCAGCGCCGGGGTCGTGAAGAGGTAGACGGAGAGGAAGGGGTTGGCGGCCGCCCGCTCGATCAGGTGGACGGCGTCCGGTCGCAGCAGGCGGACCACCACCGGACGGTTCTCCTCGGCGGTCCACCGCCGGTCGGTGTGCGCCAGTCCGGCCAGCGCCCTGACCGGCCACTGCTCGTGCCATCCGGCGGCCCGGGCCAGTCGGGTGAGGCGTTCGAGCAGCACACCGCGCACGGCCGGTGTGTCCGCCGTGACGGACGTGGCCGCCGCGGCCAGTTGCTGTCTGCCGCGCTCGGTGAGCGGAGCCGGAGGCGCGGGCTCCGGTACGGCGGTGGCGGCGGCACCGGTCCGGCTGCTCTCCCCCTGTTGCTCCGCGGTGCCGGTGTTCCTGGCCGCCGTCTTGCGTCGGGCACCGGCCGGCAGGCCCGGTCCGGCCGCCCACAGATCAGGATGGTCGGCGGCCAGCCGGTCCGCGAGCGACGCGGCGGCCTCCGCCCCGCGCGTGTGCAGGGTCTCGGCGATCCGCACGAGGGCGTCCCGGCGCGCCTCCCGGCGCGCCTCGACCTCGGGTTCCCGTCCGATCTCCAAGGGGGCGGAGAGGTAACGGCCCGCGGAGACCAGCAGGGACTCGGCCGTGCCGGTGGAGACCTCCAGGAGGCCGGCCAGCTCCCGGACCTCGGTGACGGTGAGCCGGGTGGCGTCCGGTTCCGGGCGGTCCGGGGTGGCCGGTTCCCGCTCCCCGGGGTCCAGCCGCCGCCGGGCCGCCTCGGCTCCCTCGGCTCCCCCGGCCGCCTTGTCCGCGGCGGTTCGCGCCCGCCGGTCGACAGCGGTCCCGGCTTCCCGTCCGGTGGGTACGGCGGGCCGCGACGGCTCGCCCGTCCGGTCCCGGAGCTGCCGGGAACCCTCTTCGCCGTCCTGCTGCCGCGGCCGGTCCCCGGCCTCTTCCGTGGTCCCGGGAAGGTCGTCCCGGTCGTCGCCGTCGTCCTCCGCGAGGAGGGAACGCAGGCGGGCGGCTGCCAGGCCGCTGGTGAAGGAGTCCGCGTGGGCCGCCTCGTGCTGGGCCCAGGACGCGGACAGCGACCGCGGGCCCCACACGTCCGTGTAGGCGGCGAGGAAGTCGGCGCGGAAGTCCGCGGCGAGCCGGTCGAGTCGCTCCGGCGGGATGTCCCGGCCGGCCCGCAGATCCTCGAAGGAGCGGGCGGCGCCGGTCAGCGAGGAGGCGATGTCCGTCTCGAAGGTGAAGTGGGCGGGGAGGGTCCTTGCCTCGCCGGCGAGGACAATGTCCCAGCGGCGCAGCAGGCCGGGCACTTCCCGGGCGGTGACGGGGCGTGCGGTGAACAGCTCGTCGAAGGCGGACAGGAGCCGCTCGTCCAGACCGGCCCGTGCCCTGGCGAGATCCGGCTCGGCCAGGTCGGCTCCGGCGTGCTCCGCACGCCACTGTCGCAGACTGTCGTCGAAGACCTGGCCGGCGAGAGTGGTGACGCGCTCGCGGGCCTGGTGCAAGGTCAGCCAGGTGTGCAGTCGCTCCGGGTCGGTGAGGTCCTCGTAGGCGGACCGGAACTGCCGCACGCGGTCGGCCAGGGGGGCGTCCCCGGGGGCGCCGACGATCTCGTCGAACCGCCGGCTGACCGCCGAGGCCACGGACGTGCGCAGGGCTTGGAGCACGGCGGGGCGCGGCGGTGCGAGGTCCACCGGGAAGCGCTCCGCGACGGACCGTCGCACGGTCGAGTCCGTTCCCGCCCAGGACGTGGCCGCCCGCTCGACCGCCTCCTGCGAGCGCAGGATCTCCGCTTCCTGGACGGCCTGCCGCGCATGGCGCACGGGCAGTTCGCTCAGCAGCGCGCGGAAGTCCTCCACCCACCGTGCGGGCAGCTCGCGGCCCTGGGAGAAGACGCCCGCCGCGCGGTCCCAGGTGGGGAAGACCCGCTCGAAGTCGTCGGCCAGGGTCCGGGCGGCCTCGTCCAGGACGCGGGCCAGCCCGGGTCCGGAGACCGGCACGTCCTCGGCCTCGAAGGCGGCGAGCAATTCCCGGCCGCGGTCGTCGAGGTGCGCGGAGGGGGCCGCGGCCATGCCGTCCGCCGTCTCCTGGAGGCGGTCGAGGAAGCCGTGCAGCAGGACCCGGTGGTCGAGCCGGCCGGGCAGGGAGGCGGTCAGCCGCCGCAGTTCGCGCGCCGCGTCCCGCACCGCTGACCGCAGTTCCTCCTCGGAGCGGACCGTGGTGAGCGAGGAGCGGAGAGTCTGGTTCCACTCCGCTCGGAAGGCGCTGTGGGCGTCGTCGCGCGCCGCCGTGATCGCCTCACCGGTCAGCGCGAACGGCTCCGCCGCATCACCGATGCGGTGGCGCCAGGTCTCCGTGACCCGGCTGCCCCAATCCTCGTGGTAGACGCGGTCGAAGGCGGTCTCGCCCCGGGCCAGGCCCAGCTCCCAGGCCGCGGCCGTGGCGAAGGCGAGCCTGAGCCGGTCCTCGTCCGGTTCCCGGGCGAGGACGGGTCCGCTCTCCTCCGGTTCCCGAGCGGGGACGGGTCCGCTCTCCTCCGGTTCCGGGTCGCGCGGCCTCGTGGCCATGAGGTGGCCCAGGTCCGTCTCGGCCCGCTGCCGTACGCGCTGGAGCTGCTCCGGGCTCAGCCGTGGCGCCGCCTCCCGCTGCCATTGCCGGAAGGTCTCGTCGACCCGGCGGTCCCACGCCTCGGAACCCTCGGTGACGGCCGCGGCCGTATCGGCGTCGGGTGTGGTCTCCCCGGTACGGGGAACGGCGGCGAACTCCTCGGTGTAGCGCTGGTGCAGTTCCTCCTGGGCCGTCCGCCAGGCCGATGCCCGCCAGTCACTGGCCGGCATGTGCGCGGGCGGGGGCACGGTATGGACCGTCGAGGGTGCGGCACGCGGCGGAACCCCGGTGCTGACGGGCGGCTGACCGGGCTCCGGATCGGTCGCGGAAGGACGCTGGAGGGTCGCGGTGCCCTCCTCGACGGCGGCGCCGGCCGCCGGCACCGCCGGCTCATCCCGTCTGTCGGGGCGAGGGGGCTCCGCAGGGACGTCGGAGCGAGGAGGGTCGGCGGCGGTGTCGGAGCGAGAGGGATCGGCGGTGACATCAGAGCGAGAGGGATCGGCGGTGGTGTCGGAGCGAGAGGGGCCGGCGGCGGTTTCGGAGATGACGCCCGGGGTGTCGGAAGTGCCGGAGGCGCGGAGGTCCTCGGGAGCACCGGGAGTGTCCGACGCGTCCCGTCCGGTGACCGGCGCGTCGGGGATCAGGGCGTCGGGGGTGCCGGGGCTGCCCGGCTCGTCGGGGGTCAGGGGAACGTCAGGAGTGCCGGAGCTGTCCGGTGCGTCGGGGCCGGTGCCCGGCTCGGAGGTGGTGGAGGGCTCGTCCGCCCCGGTGCGCACGGCGTCCGGAGGTGACGGCAGCAGACCGCTCACCTCGTCCGTCCGGTCGGCGGCGGACCGCTCCCGCCGCTCGGACAGTCCGCGGTCGGTGATCCTCTCCAGGTGGCCCGCGTTCTCCAGGCGGGGCAGTTCGGTGAGCAGCTCGCCGCGCAACTGCTGGAGCCGTTCCGCCTCGCTCCTGGCCTCGTCGAGACGCGAGCGCGCCGCGGTGATCCGGTCCGCGAGAGCGGAGGGGGCCGCGGGGGCGGAGGAGGTGGCGTCCGCGCCGGGCCGCGACGGCTCCCCTGCGGGGATGGCGCTCGGTGGACGCAGGCCCGCCAGCTGGTCGTACCGCTCGGCCTGCCGCTCGTCCAGGAGCCGTTGCAGTTCGCGCTCCAGCTCGCGCACGCGCCGCAGCCGTGTTTCCTCCTCCTCGCGCAGCAGCGCGTCGAGCCGGTCGGCGCGCCGGGACGCGATGTCCTCGGGGGTGTCGTCCGGCATGTCCAGGATCTCGCGGCGGAGTTCGGCCACCGCCCCGGTGTCGTCGGCCGTCAGCGCGCGGAAGCGCTCACGCAGTTCCTCGTCCGAGACGGGCCGGTCCTCCCGCCCCAGGTCCTCGACGCGCTGCCGCAGGCTCTGGAGGTCGCGGTGTTCCTCCAGCTCCCGCAGGACGCCCAGCCGTTCCTCATCCGTCTCCGCGCGGTCCAGCCGCCGGCGCAGTTCGCGCTCCTGCCGGTCCGCCGCGCTGCCGTCCCCGAGAGCGTCCAGGCGGCGCCGCAGCGCCGCGTCCTCCTCGGTGGTGGCGTCGTCGTCGTCCGACGACAGTCGGCGCAGACGCTCCTCCAGACTCTGGGTGCGCAGCAGGTCGTCCAGCTCCCGCGCGGCGGCCGTGGCCTCCTCCGGGGTGCTCGACGTGCGCAGCCGCTGCCGGAGAACGGCCTCGCGCACCCCTTCCCCGTCCGCCACGGCCTGGTCCAGGCGCGTGCGCATCTGCTGCGAGAGGGCCTCAGCGCGCAGGAAGTCCCGGTACAGCCGGTCCGCTTCGGCACCTCGCGCACGCTCCATGTCCCGCCGCAGCCGCGCCGGCTCCGGGTCGTGGTGCACCGGCACGTCCCGGCCGGTCAGCACCTCGGCCGGCACGTGCCGTTCGACCAAGGCGGTGTAGTCGCGCAGCGCCTCGTCCACGGCGTGGCCGTCGCGCCGCGCCCACGCCTCGCGCACCGCGGTGCCGGCACGCTGCCACTCGGCCCGCGGCACGCCCAGCTCGGCGAGCCGGTCGAAACCGCCGGCCAGGTGCGACTCGAAGGACCTGTACCGGCCGCCCAGGTCCTGGGCCTCCACGGCGTCCCGGAAGCGGGCGATCGCGTCGGCCGCGCCCGGCCAGTCGTCCGCGTCGGCGGCCCGCCGGATGTCGCGGACAAGCGCCGTCCTGGTGTCGCCGGGCAGCCCCACGTCCCGCGCGACCTCGTCCAGGCGCGTGGCGGCGCCCCGGACGTAGGCGGCGTAGGACACGGGTGCCTGGGTGGGCGCGGTGGGGAGGTCGGGCAGGGCGGGCCCCGGCGGGTCCGTCGGTACGCGGGTGCCGGCGAGCCGTGCGAACGGGTCCGGGGCGGTCTCGTCCGCGCCCCCGGCGGCGCCCCCCTCGCGGGCGTCCGGCCGCGGGAGGGCCGCCGTCCGCGTGTCGCCCCCCGCCGGGGTGACGGCGCCCGGAGTGTCCGAGGGGGCCGACAGCGCGGCCAGCCTCGACAAGGGGTCGGTGGCACGGGCGTCCGTGCTCCGGGCGGCGTCGCGGCCGGCGGGGCCGTCGGCGCCGCCGTCGGTCTCGGTGCGGGTGCTCGCGGGGCCGGGCGGACGACCGGTGGTCTCCGCGGTGGCGGGGCGCGGGGTGGCCTCCGCGCGTGCGGACGCGGTGGCGCGCGCGGGTGTCGTGGGCTCACCGGTACGTCCGTCAGCGGGCGGGGCGGGAGCGGTCGCGGCGGTCTCGGTACGGACCCGGGGGGCGCCGGTGCCGGTGTCGGCGCGGCCCGTGCCGGGTGCGTTCTCCGTACGGGCGCCGGTACCGGCCGGGAGTCCCGACGTGCCCTCGGCGCGCGTGATGGGGCCGGACGACGAGCCCGTCGTGCGCTCTCCCTGGCCGGGAGCACCGGCGGCGCTCTCGGTGCGGACGGGCGGGCCCGCGGGCGCGTTCGCCGGTGCCGGCCCGCGGCCCGCCGGGCCGGCCGCCGTGCTTTCGGTACGGACCGAGGCGGGGCCCTCGCCGGGGCGTGCCGGGGTGGCCGCTCCGGCGGTCTCGGGCCCCGGGGAGAGGGTGCGTACGGGGCCGGCCCCGGCCGGCGCCGGGGACGCGGGGCCGGCCGGGGCGGGACGCGCCGGTGCCGGGGCGGCAGTCGCCGTTCCGTCCTGGCGGGTCTGGGCACCGGGTGTGTCGGGGCGCGCGGCGGTTCCGGTGGAGGCGCCCGGCGCCGCGGCGGGAGTCGCCGCCGGCTCGCTGCCGCGCGTCGTGGTGGCGTTCGGGCCGTCGGCCGCCCGCACCTGCGTCGCTCCGGGCCCGGCCTGGCCACCGGGGGCGGCGGAATCGGCCGTCGAGGGAGTGCCCGTGTGCGGCGTGGGGCCGGGAGCCGTCCCGGGCGGTGCCGTGTGCGTCCCTCCGGCCGTGGCCGTCCCCCGGTCCGCGTCCGGCCCCGTCTCCGTCCGCGCGGGCACACCGGCGGGATCGTGCGTCGGCACGGACGGCAAGGCGGTCAACGCATCGGCGCCGGAAGCCACCGCCGGCTCCCGCACCGGCACACCCGCCGCCGGATCATGCACCGGCACAGACGGCAAGGCGGTCAGCGCATCGGCACCGGAAGCCGCCGCCGGCTCCCGCACCGGCACACCCGCCGCCGGATCATGCACCGGCACAGACGGCAAGGCGGTCAACGCATCGGCGCCGGAAGCCACCGCCGGCTCCCGCATCCCCGCACCCACCGCCGGATCACGCACCGGCACAGACGGCAACACGGCCAACGCATCGGCGCCGGAAGCCACCGCCGGGTCCCGCACCGGCACAGACGGCAACACCGCCGGCTCGTCCGAACCGGTCGCCGCCCCCGGCTCCCGGACGGGTGTGCCGGCCGGCTCACTCGCCCCCGCCCGCGTGGGCGCGGTTCCCTCGAAGCCGGGCAGGCCGCCCGCCGTCGGCCGCGGGGTGCCCGTGCCATCGGCGGACGCCCCCACCGGAGCCGTTGGGCCGGGGGTCACCGTGTCGGCCGCCGGTGTCCCCGTGGCACCGGTCGAGCCCGAAGGAGCGCCCGTCCCGGTGGACGCGGGCCGGGGACCCCCCGTACCACCGCCCGCGACCGTGGAACCCGGGGCCGTGGCGACGGTGGCCGTGGGGACCGGGGCCGTGGCCCCGTCCGGAGTGCCGGGAAGGGGTTCGCCGGCTGCTGCCGCCGAACCCCTTCCCGGCGCTCCGGACGCCGGCCCTGGTCCGGCCGCTCCCCGGGGCGGCGTGGGGACGACGGGGCCGGCCGACGCCGGCGGCGTCGGTCCGGCGGTCCCCGTGAAGTCCGGTTTCCGGGGCAGGGACTTGACCGCGTCGGCGGCGGACCCGGCCGCGGTGTCGGGAAGTCGCCCGCCGCCCGTGTCCGGCCGGCCCAGCGCCGTGCCCGCGGCGCCGCCCAGGAAGGCGAGACCGAGATCCATCGAACCGCCGAGCGCCGCGTTGGCCGCCGCGCCGCCGACGACACCCGCCGTACCACCGATCAGCCCCCGGCCGATCAACGACTTCGAGTACTTGGGGGCGACCACCCTGCCTATCCCGGAGAGCCCGCCGAAGGCCGCGCCGCCGATGGCACCGCCGACCGCCATGTCCCGGATGGCCTTGGGGTCGATGTTCTTGCGGTGACCCTGGAGGATCTCGATCGCCTGGAGCAGCGTCTCCAGACCGGTCATCACCCCCGCGCCGACGGCCGCCGAGGTCAGCAGGCGCCGCAGGATCGCCATGATGACCTGGCGTACGCCCGTGATCAGCGCGGGCACCGCGGCCATCCCGAACAGCGTGTTCATCAGGAAGGCCAGCTCGACCAGCATCCACGACAGCATTGCGATGACGAGGTTGGTGGCGTGCTCGACCTGCAGAGCGAAGTCGTCGCTCATCACCTGCAGGTTGTCCGCGGCCTGCGCCAGCGCCGGCAGCGTGCTGTTCAACTGCCGCATGTAGTCGGTGAACGCCTCCGCCGGCTCACCGGTGACATGCCCCTGCACCACGGCGTTGGCGGCGTTGACCTCGCCGACCATGGCCTGCACCTGACGGCCCAGCTCAGCCCAGATCTGCCCCTGGCGCCGCAGCCCCTCGGGGTCCGCCTCCGGCAGTTCCGTACCGGTCAGGTAAGCCGCGTACCGCAGCGGCTCGGGGACGTGCGCCACTACCGGCGCCCTCCGCCGCCCGTGCCGCCGCCCTCACCGATGTGCGTGTTGAGGCGGGTGGTGGTCTGCTTGGCACCCTGCTCAGCGGCCTCGAAGAGGGCGGCCATCTTCTCCAGCCCCTCCTGGGCCTGGGCCACCGCCTTGCCGACTCCCGTGACCCCTTCCCTGACCAGCAGGGCCGAGGGGTCGTGCTTGCCCTTGAACTGGCGGCCGAAGCTGTCGTTGCCCGCGGGGTCGCCGAGCGCCTCGATCCGGCGGCCCGTGTTCTCCGCGAGCAGCCTGAGCTTCTCGGCGACGGGCAGCAGCACGGCGGCGGCCCGCTCGATGCCTTCGGTGTCGACGCGCAGGGGCTCCGGCATGGGACACGCTCCAAGGGCGAAACAGAGAGACGGCGGACGGACGGGGAAGAACGAACGGCGGGGTCAGCGGCGGGCGATCCCCGGCCCCTGCCCCGTGTCCGGGGCGAGCTGTCCCCGCTCCAGGTACTGGCGCACGGCGTCCGGCATGGCCGGCTCGCTCGGCAGCAGCGTGCCGACGTCGGCCGTGCCCTTCAGCAGGTGCTCGGCGTCCACGTCCCCGGGCAGGTGCGGGGTGAGCACCTTGGCCAGTTCGGCGGTGGCCTTGGCCCGCGCGTCCTGGACGGTGGAGACCATCAGGTCGGCGAGTTCCTTGGGGGTCATGCGGCGGTAGGCGTTGGTCGGGAACTCGACCGACAGCAGTTCGCCCTGGGGCCCGACGGTGACCTTCATCGCCTGCGCCTTGGCGGTCGCGGTGGCGGAGACCTCGCGCATACGGCGCTGGAGATCGGAGATCTGGGCCAGCTGTGTGCGGTAGGTCTCCTGCAGTTGCTCGATCTGCTCGTCGAACGGCGTGGACATCGACTCACTCCTCCCGCGCTCAGGTCCGCGGACGGCACGTGCCACCGCTTCGCGAGCCAACCAACAACACCGGAGCGCGGGAGGGAAACAGCAGGTCGCGGCCCGTGCCCGGTTGGACGCCCGCTCTGTCCGAAGGGACGGGCGGGTTCGGTCGCGGACCACGGCCGCTTCTTGGTGCACACCTCGTGCACCAACGGGCGCGGTCCGCCCCGCGCGGGCATGCCGTGGCGCACGGGTCCCTAGCCTGGCGCCCGTGCTGTCGGCCGGCCCGTTCCGGACCGCTTCCCCACCAGCCGCCCCTGGAGCACCCACGTATGGCTGTCCACCGTGTTCTCACCCCGCCCCGGGCCACCCGGCCGGCGGCTCCGTCCGGGCTGCTGCCCACCCCGCCCGACGACCGGGAGAAGTACGCGTACGTCCGGCGCCACAACTGGCTCCTGACCAGCACCTCGTTCCTGGGGTTCACCTGCGTGCTCTACAGCCAGGTGGACTCCGCCCGGCACGGTCCGTGGATCTGGTTCTTCGCACCCGTGCTGCTGCTGTCGGTACTCGGGGTGCTGATCTCGCTGCGCCTCGAACTGTTCAGTCCGGGGTTCGACCTGCGGGCGCACCGCGCGCTGGTACGGGCGTGGGCGCCCCGGGAGTACCCGGCGGTCGACGTGTTCCTGCCGGTCTGCGGGGAGCCGATCGAGGTGCTGCACAACACCTGGACACACCTCCAGCGGATGGCCGACGCCTATCCGGGGCGGGTGCTGCCGCTGGTGCTGGACGACTCCGACAGTCCCGACGTGGCCGCGATGGCCGATGACTTCGGCTTCCGTTACCTGGTGCGGCCGGACCGGGGCTGGTTCAAGAAGGCCGGGAACCTGCGGCACGGGTTCGCGCACTCCGACAGCGAGTTCATCCTGATCCTGGACGCGGACTTCGTGCCGCGCGCGGACCTCCTGGACGAGCTGCTGCCGTACATGGATGCCGATCCGGGCCTCGGGATCGTGCAGTCCCCGCAGTACTTCCGGGTGCTGGACCAGCAGAACTGGATCGAACGGGGCGCGGGCGCGGTGCAGGAGCTGTTCTACCGCTCGGTGCAGGTGTCCCGGCAGCGCAGCGACGGCTCGATCTGCGTCGGCTCCTGCGCGGTGTACCGGCGCACGGCGCTCGCGGAGGTGGGCGGCACGAGCCTGATCGAGCACTCCGAGGACATGCACACCGGTTTCGACCTGCGGGCGCGCGGCTGGAACCTGCGCTATGTGCCGCTGGCGCTGGCGACCGGGCTGTGCCCGGACACCATCGGCGCGTACTACAACCAGCAGTACCGCTGGTGCATGGCGTCGATGAGCATGCTGGCCAGCGTCGAGGACTTCTGGAAGGTGCGGATGCGGTTCGCGAGCCGCCTGTGCTACCTGTCCGGGTTCGTCTACTACATCGAGTCCGCGCTCATCCTCTTCACCGGGCCGCTGATCGTCTGCGTGCTGCTGCTGTTCTTCCCGGAACAGGTGAAGTTCACCGACATGCGGCTGCTGCTGCCGGGGCTGGTGTACCTGGTGGTGGTGTACCCGCTGTGGCACCGGGCGCCGTACCGCCTGGAGGCGTGGGCGGCGCGGGTGCTCTACAGCTGGTCGCACCTGTTCGCGATCTGGGACGTGCTGCGCGGCCGGGCGATGGGCTGGCAGCCCACCGGGTCGGGCGGGGCGCGCCGCAACAACACCCGGCGGCTCTGGATCGGCATCTGGGCGTGGACGGTGCCGGCGACGGCGCTGTGGGTCGGGGCCGCGCTGTGGCGGATGGACACGATGGTGCCGGAGGACTTCGCGCTGCCGCTGGCCTCGGGGCTGTTCTACGCGGCGGCCGTGCTGCGGGTGGTGGTGGTGCCCCGGCCCGAGGAGCCGGCCGGGGCCGCCGAGGGGGTCCCCGCATGACGGCGGTGGGCCGCCGGGCCGCCCTCAGGTGGGCGCTGGCCTCGGTGGCGGCGTCGGCGGGCTGCGCGCCGAGCCGTACCGCGCCGATCGGTGCGGGCGGGGAGGGCGGGGAGCGGCGGACGGCGCCGTACGTGCCGTTCGACGTGACCTGGCTGATCCGGCCCCGGCAGGGCCGCAAGTACCTCGGGGTCTCCTTCGGCGGGGCGTCGGTGACGCCGGGCTACCTGGACCTGTGGTCGCGCAAGGCGGGCAAGGCACCCAATCTGCTGGCGCAGCGCTTCTCCTGGGGCGAGGAGTTCCCGGCGGACCGGGTCACGGCGGTGTGGCGGCAGCGGATCCTGCCGTACCTCGCCTGGGAGCCGCGCGGCCGGACCCTGCGGGAGATCGCGGCGGGCGTGGACGACGGCCATGTCCGGCGGACCGCCGAGGCCGTCCGCGACCTGAACGTGCCGGTCGCCCTGGCCTTCGCCCCCGGCATGAACGAACGCGGCCTGCCCTGGGGCCCTCGGGCGGCGAGCGCCGGGGAGTTCGTCGCCGCGTGGCGGCACCTGCACGACCTGTTCCAGGACACCGGGGTGTCCAACGTCGTGTGGACGTGGAGTCCCACGGTGACCGCGAGACCGGCGGTGCCGCTGGAGCCGTACTGGCCGGGTGACGCGTACGCCGACTGGCTGGGGCTCACGGGCCGGTACGGCACGGACGGGCCGCGCACCTACGACGGCCTCTTCGGCCCGGTGGTGAAGGAGGCGCGGGCCTTCACCCGGGCCCCCGTGCTGGTCGCCGGGACGGCCGCGCCGGCGGGCGGGCGCAAGGCGGCGGTGGTGAAGGACCTGACGCGGGCCGTGACCACCCGCGACGACGTGGTCGGCTTCGTCTGGGTGGACGCCACCGACCGCACGGACTGGCGGATCGACAGCAGTACCGGGGCGCTGGACGCCTTCCGCCGCGGTGTCGCCGACCCGCGGTTCGGCTTCGACGTGAGGCGCCCATGACGGCCACCGACGACCGCGCGACCACCGGGCGGTACGACCCCGAGTCCACCCTGCGGCTGCGGGTGCCGGCTCCGCGCGGACCGCACCTCGCCCCGGGCTACACCTTCGACGAGATCACCCGCGCCGACTGGGTGCTGGGCCGGGTGCCCGACCGCGGCTGGTCCGCGGCGCCCTCGCCGCGCCGGACCCTGGTGAGCCGGGCCCTGCTGGCCTGTCTGCTGCTGGCGCAGGCGGTGCTGTCGCTGCGGCTGCACAACAGCGCCTTCGAGGACGAGGCGCTGTACGTGTACGCCGGCCACGCCATGATCGACCACCTGTTCCACGGCGCCCCGGACTACGGCGGCTTCGACACGTACTTCTCCGGTTCACCCGCGCTGTACCCGGTGCTGGCGGCCTGGGTGGACTCGGCGGCGGGGCTGACCGGTGTCCGGCTGATGAGCCTGGCGTTCATGCTGGGCGCCACCGGCCTGCTGTACTCCCTCACCCGGACGCTGTTCAACGAGCGGGCGGCGCTGCTCGCCGCCGGGATCTTCGCCGTCACCCAGTCGACGCTGTTCCTCGGGAACTTCGCCACGTACGACGCGATGTCGCTGTCCCTGCTCGCGCTGACCGCCTGGCTGCTGGTCCGCAACGCCACCGGCCACTGGGCGCTGCCGCTGGCCGTGGCACCGGTCGCGGCGCTCGCGGTGGGCGTGAAGTACGCCTCGGCGCTGTACCTGCCCACGCTGGCGCTGCTGCTGATGCTGGTGGCGTACCGGCGGCTGGGCACGCGGGAGGCGGTGCGGCGCGGGGCGGTGTTCACCGCCGGCACGGTGCTGCTGCTGGGCATCGCCCTGCTGAGCACGGACTACCTCCAGGCGATCCAGAGCACCACGACCGAACGCGCCCACGGCACCACGTCGGTGGGGCTGCTGGTGCGGGACAGCGTCCGGTGGGGCGGGCTGCTGTCCCTCCTGGCCTGCCTCGGCACGGTCCTGTACACCCGCCGTCCCGGCCTCGGTGAGATCCCCGGCCACCGGCCGCCCCCGGCGCCCCCGCGCGGCTGGCGGATCGCGCTGGGGACCGTGCTGACCGGCACCGCGCTGCTCGCGCCCGCCTACCAGATCCACCTCCAGACCAGCATCTCGCTGCACAAGCACATCGGGTACGGCCTGCTGTTCGCCGCGCCGATGGCGGGGGTGGGCCTGTCCCGGCTGATGGGCGCCCACCTCCGCTTCCCGCAGGCGGTCATCGCGGTCGGCGTGCTGGCGCTCACCTTCGGCATGTCGCAGTCCGCGCAGAACTACGGCGTCTGGCCCGACACGGGCCGTCTGATCCCGGAGCTGGCGAAGAACGTCCGGCCGGGCCAGAAGTGGCTCGGCCAGCCGCACGAGGGACCCGTCTACTACCTCAGCGACCGGGGCCTGACCGACTACACCCTGTGGACGTCGATCTTCTACATCGACTACGCGGGCCGCAAGGGCCGGCACCTGAGCGGCCCGGAGGGGTACCGGGCCGCGATCCAGGACGGCTACTTCGACGGCATCGTCCTCGACTGGTCCGACCAGCCCGGTGACATCCAGACCCTGATCCGCCAGGAGATGCGGTCCACCGGCCGCTACCGGCTGGCGAGCGCGCTGACGTACCGCACCTCGGTCGGCTCGGGACACTTCGAGATCTGGCTGCGGCTGCCGGCCGCGCACACGTCGTGACGCCCGTCCGTGCACGGAAGGGCGCAGTTCCTTCCCCCTCGGGCACGGACACGTCCGGCGATGTCTGTTTTCCCTATGATCGGCCCGGACAGCGGGGTTTCAGCACGACCACGGAGATGCCGCGCATGAGACGCAGTCAGGTGACGGGGCCGGGTGGCTCCCGTGGGTGCGCGTCCGGGCGGACCGGGACTTGACGCCGCGGAACCGGGACGACGGCGGCACGGCCGGCAAGCGGCGCCCCTGGCGGCCGGCGCGGACCCGCTCGGCACCGCCCGCGGCGGGTCCGCGCCGGCTCCCGGAGGCCGAGACCGCCGTCCTCCCCCTCGCGTCTGCGGCCCCCGCCGGACCCTGCGGGGTGCGGCGGGTCGGCAACGCCTGGCTGGTGCACCCCGCCGCCGGACCCGACCGCCAGTCGCTGCTGTTCGCCGCCGGGCTGGCCGCCGACCCCGAGTACACCCTGGTGGTGGTGGACCTTCCGCCGTACGCGCCCCTGGACGGGGTGGAGGAGGCGCTGGCCCGAGACGTACCGGCCGGGCCCGCCGGGCTGCGGGTGGTGTTCGGCCGGACGCCCGCCCAGGGTGCCGCGCCCACGGGGCGCCGGCTGGCACGGCGGCTGGGGCAGCCCGTGGTCGTCCCCGACGGGATCGTGCGGCCCTCCGCCGGCGGCGCTCTGTTCATCGGTGCCGACCGGGGCCGGGGCTGGGTGCGGTGCGCGCCGGGCGGCGAGAGCCGGTTCCTCTCCCGCCGTTTCCCGCGCCCGGCATGGGACGGGTGGCTGCCCGACCGCCCGGGTCCGGTGGGGCCGTCCGCCGTCGCCGAGCCGCTGGGCGCCGGGGTGTGGGTGCGGCCGGTACGGGAGGACGCCGACCAGCAGCGCCACCGGGGCCGGCTCGCCGCCCGGCTGCGCCGCCGGGACGACGCGCCGACCGTCGTCCTCGGCTCCCCCGGCGCACCGGAACCGCCGGCCGAGGACGTCGCCCACTTCTGGCGGAGCCTGCCCGGCCACCCCCCGGCCGCCCCGCGCTTCGTGCTGTACGGCACCGTCCCTGCCCCCGGGAGCAGGCCGTTCGGCGAGACCCTGGCCGCCCTCACCGGCGAGCCGGTGCACGTCTGCAACGGCTTCCCCACCGGCGATCCGCGCATCGGCCGGGACGGCGGCGAGGAGGTGCTGCTCCTGACGCGCGACGGGACACCGGCACGGCCCGTCTTCGCCCGCGAGTTCCTGCACCTGCCGCCGGAGCCGGGGAGCGTGTCCCACGCCCCGCTGGCCACGGACCACCGCTGGCCGCTCGGTCATCTGCCGATGCTCCGTCAGGGCCTGTACCGGGGTGGTCCCGGCGTGGTCCTGGAGGTCCTGCCGTGGGGGCTGTGGGTGCGCCCCGCCGTCGAACCGGCGCACGCCGACGAGGTCCGCGCGGCGCCCGCCGACCCCCAGCACGCCCTGATCCTGTGCGACGACAGCGCCGTCGAGGACCTGCCCCGGCTGCGGGGCCTCGCCCAGGACGTCCTCCACCGGCTGCCGGCCGAGGACGGCCTGCTGGTCCGGGTGGTGACCGCCGACCGGCCCTGGGGCACCCCGGGCGGCCGGCCCCGCGCCCTGCCGGCCGGGCCCGCGGCGGCTCCGTCCCGCGCGCTCCCCGCGGCGCCGCCCGCCCCGCCCGCCGAACGGCCGGCTCCCCCGCCACCGGCGGACCCGGTCCCGGCCGCGCCCCCGCCACCGGCCGCGCCGGTCCCGGCCGCGCCCCCTCGCGGGGCCGGCACCGGCACGCCCAAGGACACCGCCGTCGTCGCGCTGGCGCTTCAGCACGAGCCCGGGCTCGGCGGGCTGCTGCCGCCCGACATCGTCCTCGCTGGCCTGCTCGCCGTACGGCTCCGGCTCACCGTCTCCGCCCTGCGGGCCGGCCGGGAGCCTGAGCCGTACGGGTCCGGAGAGCCCCCGGACATCGATCCCGAGACGCTCGCTGCCCTGGCGCTGCTCCCCGTCCACCAGGGCGTGGTGGCGCTCCGCGCCGAGCTGGACGCGGCGGAGCTGCGCCGCTACCGCACCGGGCGGACGGCCACCGCGCACCGCGTGTGCGCGGGGTCGCTGTCCGGTGTGCCGGGCGTTCCCGGCAACACCGATGTCCTCGTCCACTCCCTCACCGGGCGCCGTACGGCGCTGCTGGAGCCGGAACTGCCGGACCGGGTGCTGTTCACACCGGGTACGCGGTTCGAGGTCCTCGGGGTCGCGGGCCCGGCGGGCGGACGCGCGGCGGTGCTGCTGGCCGAGGCGCCGCCCCCGGGGCTCTGCACGGCCGGGGCGACCCGGCGGGAGGTCGCGCGGCGGCTCGCGGTGATGGCGCGGCTGTGGCGCGCGGACGAGCGGAACGGCGTGGTGCGCCCGCGCGACCCCGACCCGTTCGCCCTGCCGCCGCGGCCCGACCGCCCCGCCTCTCCCGTGCCCGGACCGGGCCGGTCGGCCGAGCCGCGGCCGGTGGCGCTCAGTGGGCGGTACCGCTGACCCACAGGTCGGTGCCGTCCTGCCGGATCACCACGTCCCCGTCGCTCTGGAGCACGAGTTCGGCGCCGTCGTGGCCCGCCGTGCCGGAGGACCAGGCGGTGCGGTCGTCGCTCGTGTAGACCACGAGGTGGCCGTCGGCCTGGAAGACGGCCTTGTGGCCCTGGCCCTCGGTGTGCGAGGACCAGCGGACGGTGCCGTTCTCGTCGGTGACGACGAGGTTGCCGTCCTCGCCCATCGTGAGCACGGCCCGCTCGGACGCGAGGGACTGGCCCGTCTCCAGTACCCGGGTCGCCTGGACGACGGTGTCCGCGCCGGTGGTCCGCGGTGGCGCCGCCTCCTGCGTGGTGACCTCGGGGGCGGTCTCGGGGGTGGGCGTGGGGGTGGGCGTGGTGACGGCCGACGCCGTGACCGTGGTGCTCTGCCGCGTCGGCTGTACGTCCGGGTCCGGGCTGTCGGGGCCGGGCTGCGGGGTCTGCGGGACGGGGGCGCCGGGGTCCGGCTCGGTGGCCCTGGCGATCGTCGCGTCGGGCACGACGGAGGCGGTGACGACGGTGGCCTCCGGCTCCGGCCGCGACTCGGGCTCCGGCCGCGCGTCCGGCTGCGGCTTCGTCTCCGGGGGCCGCTGCGCGTGCGGGTCGTCCGCCGGGTCGGCTACGAGCGCGACGGCACTCCCGGGCCGCTCGGGGGCGGTGGTGCGGGTGTCCGGCGCCTCGTCGGTCCGGTCGTCGCCGGAGTCGTCGGCGGGTTCGGTGGCGGGCTTCGGATCGGCCTGCCCGGCGGGCTTCGAGGCGGACGCGGTGGGATGCGGCGCGCGGATGCCGGGGCCCTGGAACGTCTTGCGCGGGGAGACCGGGATGGCCGGGGAGGCCGACGCGGACGGGGCCGCCCGCGGGGGGTCGGCGGTCTCGGACTCCTGGGCGCCCGGCCCCTGGGTGGGCGTGGACGTGGGCGTCGGCACGTCGATGGTGAAGTTGGGGCCGGTGTTCTGCGGGGAGGCAGTGCGGTGGCCGGACGCCTCGTAGTCGACCTCGTGGTCGCCGCCGCCGTCGTTGTCGCTCAGTGCCAGGGGCAGGGCGACCAGGACGGCGCCCGCGACCGCGGCGGCGGCGAGCATCGGCCGGTGGCCGGTCCTGGCGGCCGAGGTCTCCTCCTCCGGGGCGCCCCCGTCACCGCCGCCGTGCGCCCCGTCCGGCCGGCCTCGCCGCCCGGCCGGCGGCAGTGGTTGCGCACCATCACCGGGGCCGGCGTCGGACAGGACGACGGCCCGCCGCATCCTCAGCCGGTCGCTGCCCTGCGGCGGCGTGCCGCCCCGCGGCGTCCTGCGCTCAGCGCTCATGTCTCTTCTCCTCTACGGTGTGGGTACGGTCGGCCCGCGGTCTCAGGCCGCGCCGTCCCCGAGCGGATTGCGTTCGGCCAGCGGCCCGGTGAGCCGGGGCGGCCAGGGGGCGGGGTGCTCGGCCACGGGAAGGCCGGCCGCCACCTGCGTCAGTTGTTCGATCGCCTGGCGGTCGATGGCGTCCTGGTCCCCCGGGCGGCGGACCGGCTCACCGGCGGCCACCTCGCGCAGCAGCACCGTCGTGGCGCCGGGGGTGTCCCGCGTACCGAGGACGCGGAAGCGGGTGCCGGGTCCGAAGACGACCTCCTCCGGCCCGTCCGGTGCGGCGGAGCCGGTCAGGGCGCGCACTCTGCGGCCCGTCAGGGACCACAGGAGGTACCGGTCACCACCCGGCACGGGAGCCCCGTCCAACGCGTACGCGCCGACCGGGCCCGCGGGGCACAGTTCACTCCCGGGCAGCGGCGCCCGGGCGCGCGGCGGGAGCGTTCCGGCGGCGCGCAGGACGACGCCCCGGTATGACGGGAGGCGTCGCAGACCGGACGCAAGGCCGGCGAGGCAGGGCTGGGCCTCGGCGGACCCGGCGGCCAGCGCGCGCTCCAGCCAGCGCCAGCCGAGCGGGGCGTCGTCGAGGGTGAGGAAGGAGCGGACGGCGATCAGGTCGGGGAGGACGACGTCCTCGGGGTCACCTCCGCGCAGGCCGGGCGACACGGTCAGCACCCGCGCGACGGCGGCCTGCTGCTGCCACCACTGCTCGCCGCCCAGCGCCCGCAACGCCTGCCGGTCGGCCGGACCGCTGCGGTACAGCGGCCCGATCCCCGCGGCGGCCGGCTGCGCGGGCACGGGGGCCTGCGGCGGAGTGTGCGGGGACGGGTCCGGCCGGCCGGGTGACACCGCCGGGTCCGGCGCCGCGCCGGGGCCGGCCGGCCCCCTTCGGGACCGCGGCACCTCCCGCCCGGCCCCGCCGGGGACGTCCGGGGCGGGAGCCGCCGGTGCCGGCGGGGGGACGCCCGGCCCCGAAGGTGCCGGCGGCTGTGGCGCACCGGGCCGGTTCCCGGTGACCGGATACGGGGCGGGGGGCGTCGGGGTACCACCCGGCCGGAAGCCGGCGGGAGGACCAGGGTGACCGGACGCGGGAGACTGCGGGGCCGTACCGGCGGGGCTCCCGGCGAGCGGGCGCGCGGCAGGCGGTACGGCCGCCGGCCGGGAGGCGCCGGGTCGGGCCCCGGTGGCCGGGGTCGGCGCGGGCGGGGCCGGGACGGGCGGGTTCGGGGCGGGCGGGGCCGGGGCGGGCGGAGCCGGGACAGGCGGGGCCGGCAGGGGCGGAGCCACGACGGGCGAGGCCGGGAAGGGCGGCCCCGGGACAGGCCGGGCCACGGCCGCCGTGGTCCCCTTCGCACCCGGTGTGTTCCAGGCCACCGGCACCGGGCGGCGCCCCGGCACCCCGAGGGAACGACTGGCCGCGTACGCCTCGGCGTATCCCGGCGGTAGGGCCGACCCGGCGGGTGTTCCCGCGACCGGACCGTCGGCTATCCGCGAGGAGGCGACGACCGGCACCACCGGCGGCCGCGCGACCGCCGCGCCGGCGCCCGCGACTCCGTCACCGGCCGCCCCGGACACCCCAGATGTCCGGGACACCCCGGAGGACCACCCGGACACCCCGGAGGACCCGGACACCCCGGAGGACCCGGACGCTCCGGGCACCCCAGTCACTCCGGGCACTCCGGCGGCGCCGCCCGGCACTCCGGCAGCGCCGCCCGGCACTCCGGCGGTGCCGCCCGTCGCCGCAGCCGTCGCGGTGCCCGTCGCCGGGAGCCACGAGGGAAGCACGCCGTCCGGCGCCGGCACCGGCCGCCCGGCCGGCGTCCCGGGAGTCCGCCCCCCGCCCTCCGGGCGGACGCCGGCACCGCCGCCCTCGGCGGCCGTACCCGTCGTCGGACCGGCCGCGGCGGTCGCCGTGGGAGCGGGCGGTGCCGCCACATGGCGGATGCGGACGCTCATCGGTGACGCGTGCCAGGGGGCGTCCGGTGCGCCGTCCCGCTGGGGCGCGGGGCGGGCCTCCGGCTCGTCGTGGTCCGCGGACGGCTCGACGTCGTACTCCAGGCCGAGCCCGAGGCGTTCGGCGACGCGGCGCGCCTGACGTCCGCCCCGGGTGCCGCTCACCCCCCTGACGTGGAGGGTGGTGCGCTCGCTCACGCCGGGTTCCAGCCGCTCCAGGAAGCCGTCGAGCACCGGCCACACCCCGTCGTCCAGCCGCCGTCCGGGCACGCCGACGTCCACGACCACGGTCTCGGGGTCCAGCGTCCACCCCAGGTGGGCGGGCCGTTCCGTGCCGCGCGGTCCGACCCACAGCCCCGCGCGGGTGACGGTGACCTGCCAGTCGTCGTCCAGTTGCAGGGTCCCGTCGTCGCCGACCGTCTCCCCCGCCACCGGCGACCGGGGGCGCAGGACGCGCGGCACGGGGGTGCCTCCGCCCCCGGCGGGCAGGCAGGCGACCGCTTCGGCGAAGGGCCGCCAGGCCGGTTCGCCGTCCGCTCCGACCAGGACCACCGCCGCCTCGCCCGCCGTGCCGTCCGCCGGTTCCAGCAGCGCGGGAACACCGTTGACGACCTCCACCTCGGTGCCGAGGAGGTTCGCGGTCCGCCGGCCCACGTCCAGGAGGTCGCGTCCGTCACCGGGGACGAGCCGCACGGCGGACCGGGCGCGGGGCGGCAGCCGGGTCAGCAGTGCGGCCAGCGCCCGCGCGGCCACCTCGGACGTGCCCGGGGCACCGACGACGACGGTGAGCCGGTCCCGGTCCACGGGGATGAAGGCGCCGATGTCCGCCGCGCCGCCGGGCAGTGGTTCCGCCCGGCGGATCTGCACCCCGGCGGGCACGGAGGCCACGACATGGTGCTCGACGGCGTCGGAGGCGAGGAGCGCCGCCGCGTCCTCCCAGACCGGCAGGGGATGCCGCAGGCCCAGCGGCCGGGGGTCCGAGCCGGGCTCCAGCCGCCACCAGCCGCCGAGGCCCCCTGGCCCGGTGGGGGCGAACAGCGAGCCTCCGGGGACGACCACCACCGGTCCGGCCGGGGCGACGACCGCCAGCCCCCAGTCGTCGCTGATCCGCCGCGCGGGGGCGGTCCGGCCCGGCCGCTCGGCCGCGGCGCCCGCCCACACCAACCGCACCGTGGTGACACCGGACTTCACGAACTTGTCCAGTACCGAGCCGAGGTGCCGCCACGCGCCCCGGGTGGCGTCGTCGCCGGGCTCGACCACCACGGTCGCGTGGTCCCGGTCCTCGTGGCGCAGGGCGTCGACGGTCGCCGAGAGGTCCGCGGACCGCGCGGCGTCCGGCCTGAGCAGCACCACGGGGCCGGCACCGGCGGCCGGTCCGGAGCCGCCGAGCCGGGACGCGAGGCTCCGCAGGGGGCCGCGTCCGCCGGAGGTGCGCCTGCTCACGGGGTGCCGTCCCCGGCGGGCGGCACGCCGGGGCGGTGGGCCGGCGCGCCGCCGGGGCGGCGCTGAGGCGTCTCGCCCAAGCCTTTCTCACCCGCTGTCCTGGCCGTGCTGTACGCGCTTCCCCTGGCAGGGGTGGCATCCGACCGGTCCATCGGACCAGAGGCGGCGGGGGCTCCTCCAGGCGGGCGGCGAAGGACTGCCCGTTTGCGGACAGCCCTGCACGAGTGGCCATCGCCCGCTCGTGAACGACCCGCGCGGCGCGGTGGCCGAAGAGGCGGAGTGAGTGGCCCACCGGGCACACGCCCGCCGGTTCTCCGCCCGGACCCGCCCCCTTCTCCCATGATCAGCCCGGTGCCGCGTCCGCCACGGACCGCGCGGGCCCGCGTCACGGGCCCCCGTTCGGCGCCGTCGCCCTGGTCTGGATCAGCCGGGCCGGGGGCCGAACACCACCGTCCGACCGATCAGGAGAAAGCGTGCCCATCCGGAACCGGGTCATCGCGGGCGGCGCAGTCGCCGTGGTGGCCGTCGCCCTGGGCGGCGTGTCCCTGGCGCTGGCCGACACCCCGGTCAGTGCCGAGGAGATCGCCGGCCAGATGACGTACTACAACGACAAGGGGTACGGCGCCTGCGGCACCCAGGTGGACGCGGCGACCGAGGACCTCGTCGCGGTGTCCCACGAGTGGTGGACCTCCGCCGACCCCAACCAGGACCCGCTCTGCGACGGTGTCTCGGTGCAGGTGTCGTACGGGGGCAAGACCATCACCGTGCCCGTCAAGGACATGTGCCCCTCCTGCGACTCCGGCCACCTCGACCTCTCCCAGTCCGCCTTCGAGCAGCTCGCGCCGCTGGAGAAGGGCCTGGTGGAGGGCATCACCTGGAAGTTCGTCACCGAGGACGGCAAGGACATCGCCCCGCCGACGGGGGGCGAGGCACCGCTGGCGACCGACTCGGCCTTCCCGTCGCGGTACGCGGCTCCGTACGTGGAGACGTGGAAGTCGCCGTCGGTGCTGGAGGAGGCGCGGGCGGCGGGACTGCGGTACGCGTCGCTGGCGTTCGTGCTGGACGGTGGCGGGTGCAAGGCCGCGCTGAACGGGACGACGCCGGTGTCGGACGAGGGCTGGCTGGCGGCGGTGACGGGCTTGCGCGGTTCGGGCGGTGAGGTGATCGCGTCGTTCGGTGGGGCGTCGGGCACCGAGCTGGCGTCGGGGTGTGACTCGGTGGAGGCGCTGGAGGCGCAGTACCGGTCGGTGGTGGACGCGTACGGGTTGTCCCGGATCGATTTCGACATCGAGGGTGCGACGCTGGCCGACATGGACGCCAACCGGCGTCGCAATGAGGCGCTCGCGGCGTTGCAGAAGGATGTGGAGGGTGCCGGGGGGCATCTGGACGTGCAGTTCACGCTGCCGTCGGGGGTGGACGGGTTGCAGGCGGACGGGGTGGCCATGCTCCAGGACGCGGCGGAGTCCGGGCTGCGGGTGTCGTTGGTGAACATCATGACGATGGACTACGGCTCGGCGGTGGCGGACATGGGCCAGGCCGCGATCGACGCGGCGACCGCGTTGCACGGGCAGTTGGGGCAGATCTGGCCGGGGAAGTCCGAGCAGGAGCTGTGGGCGATGCAGGGGAACACGCCGATGATCGGTGTGAACGACACCCCGGGTGAGACGTTCACGGTGGAGGACGCGTCGCGTCTGGCGGACTTCGCGGTGGAGAAGGGGATCCAGCAGCTCTCGTTCTGGGCGGTCGGCCGGGACAAGGCCTGCCCGGAGGCGGGCGGGCTCTCCGAGGACTGCAGCGGCACGGAGCAGCAGGCCCACGAGTTCCTGAAGATCTTCAACAAGGTGAACACGACAGCCCCCGGGACGGGTAAGGCCACTCTTCCCGGCGGAGCGGTCGATCCGGTACCGGTGTCACCGCCGGCGTCCCCGTCCGCCACGGAAGAGGGAACGCTCCGCGGCGGCGCGGTCGACCCCTCGCCGGTGGCTGGGATGCGGGAAGGCGCGGTGGATGCCTCGGGTTCGGGTTCGGGTTCGGGCAAGACGATCTCCAACGCGTTCACCACGGGCTACACCTGGTTCGACAACACGCCCCGGGGCAGCGCGCAGATCTCCCATCCCGTCGTTCACGACGAGGCCGGCGGTACCGGTACCTGGGAGGACCCCATCACCCTGGCGGTCGGGCATGTCAACGAGGGAGGCAAGGACACCCTCGACTATCCGGCCGGCACCCGCTTCTACTTCCCCAAGGTCCGCCGGTACTTCATCGTCGAGGACGCCTGTGGTGACGGGGGCAGTCCCCAGGACGGGCCCTGCCACAACCTGGACTCCGCGCCCGAGGGTGCCACCACCTGGCTCGACATGTACGTCGGTGGCGGCAGCGGGGACAGTGAGAGCGCCGCGGACGAGTGTCTGGGCAAGGTGACGGGCCTGACCACCGTCATCCAGGACCCGGCCGACGACCTCCCCGTGGTCGAGGGCCCGCTGTTCTCGAACAACCGGTGCACCGAGATCTACGACGACTGAGACCGAGGCACCCGTCCCCGGGTGTGGGACGCGCCCCACCCCGCGCACACGTCCTCGCGGCGGACCGCGCGGGGTGGGGCGCGTTCCTGCCTCAGGGGGTGTCGTGGCCGGTGTTCCAGGTCCGCAGCGCGCGGACCAGGTCCCGGGCCGCCGCGCGGTCGGCGGCGGTGTCGCCGGCCGGTTCGCCGGGGGCCAGTTCGCGCATCAGGACGACGCCCGGGGCGCCGGGGTCCGCTTCCAGGACCCGGAACCGGGTACCGGGGGCGAACAGCACCCGGCCGGGGACGAGCGGGTCGAGCAGATCGGTGCGGCGGCCGTTCGTGGACCAGATGAGGAAGTCGGTGCCGCCCGGAGCGTCGGCCGGCCCCCGCGCCGACGCCTCGCAGGGTTGCGGGTCGGTGATCTCGCGGGGGGTGGCGTACCACTGGCGCATCGGCTCGTCGAGGGGGGCGCGCAGCCCGGTGGGGCCGTGGTGGACGGGGAGCATGTCCAGGCCGCGGCGGAGCAGGGCGAGGTCGCCGGGGCTCTCGCAGGCGGCGCCCGCCAGCCGGCCGAGGACGGCGGCGAGGGCGGTGACGGCGTCGGCGTCCGTTTCCCGGCCGGTGAGTTCGGGGTGCCGGCGCAGCACCTCGGCCGCGAGGGCGGTGAGACCGGTGCGGGCCGCGTCACCGGCCCCGGAGGTGAGCGGAGGCGGGGCGGCACGGTGGGGTGCGGTGCCGCCTCCCGGCGCGGGTGCGGCGTGGGGCACCGCGCCGCCGTCCGGTCCGGTGGGCCGGCAGACGCCGAGGCGGACCGCGCGGCGCAGGTCGGCGGGGAAGGAACGCGTCAGCTCCTGGGCGAGTCTCCGCAGCCGGGGGAGCAGGTCCTCCGACCCGGCGTCGCACAGGACGCGTTCGTGCTCGGGGTCGGGGTCGGCGCCGCGTACCTGCGCGGCGTGCGCGGGGGCCGGTTCCGGCCGGACCCACAGTCCGCCGCGGACGACCTCGACGACCACGTCCTCGGCGAGCCGGTGGGCGCCCGGGCCGGCCTCGGGGAGATCACCGAGGGGCCATCCGTGGGCCACCGCGTACGGGGAGGCGGGCGGCTCCGTGGCGGCCGGCGGCAGATGGACGAACTCCCGGGCCCGCAGCGGCCTGCCCGGCGTGCCGTCCGGGCCGGTGAGCAGGGCGGCGTCGGCCCCGTCACGGCCCGGACGGGGCAGACCGCCGAGGAGGCGGACGGGTTCGCCGACGACCTGGGCGAGGACGTCACCGAAGTGCCGTCCGCCGCTCAGGCGGGCGGGTCCGTAGCAGAGGAACCGCACGGCGGGCCGCAGCGACGGCGGCAGGTCCTGCCAGAACCGGGCGACGTCCGCGACGGGCACGGCCGGGGCACCGGGGGCGCCGACCGCCACGGTGAGCAGGTCGGCGTGGACGCCGGCGCCGCGCAGGAGCCGCCCGCGGTGGCCGCCCGGGTCGGCGACGCCGTCGGCGGGGCGCAGCCACACGCCGGCGGGGAGGGGTTCGGCGACGCTGCGGCCGAGCCGCCAGGGGTGGTCGGGGAGCGCGGCCTCCCAGGTGGGCCGGGGGAAGGTCCGGGAGTGGGGCACGGCGGGCCCGCCTGGCGGGCAGCGCAGCCAGCCCGGTCCGTGCGCGGGACCCGCGTAGAGGCCGCCACCGGGGACGGACAGCAGCGGTCCCCGGGCGACGACGACGGCACGGCCCAGCCGGGCGGCGAGCCACCGGGCGACGGCGACGGGGTCCCGCAGCGGCGGGCGGCCGAAGACCAGCCGCAGGTCACCGGTCCCGGCGGGAACGGCCCGGGCGAGCCGGTCCAAGGTGGCGTCGTCGGCGCCGTCGGGCAGATCGGCGACGACGACGGTGGCCTCGGGGTCGGGGGCGAGTCCGGCGGTGAAGGCGCGGGCGCGCGGGTCGACGGGGCCGGCCGGGGCCAGCAGCCAGGCGCGGCCGGCGTGGTGGGCGGTGAAGCGGGGGCCGGGCGCGGGCGGCGCGGCCGGTCCGCCGGGGTGGGCGGGCGCTGCTGTGGGGTTGCCGCTCATGCCTTGCCTCTCCGTGCGGTCGCGTCCTACCACCGGGTCCGGCCGGGGGTGCCGTGCCGCCCCGACGGGGGGCGGGGCGGCACGGCGGTCCGGCCCGTCCTCAGGGCAGCTGACGGGCCGGCGTCCTGAGGGGGCGTCACATGGCGGTACCGGTGGACCACAGCACCGTGCCGCCGTACTCGATCACCATGTTCCCGTCGGCGCGCAGCACCAGCCGGGAGCCGTCGTGGCCGTCGGTGCGCGAGGACCACACGGTCCGCGCGTCCCCGGCGTACACGGCGAGGTTGCCGTCCGCCTGGAAGACGGCCTTGACGCCGCCCTGTCCGGCGGTGCCCGACCACCACAGCGGGGTGCCCTGGCGGTCGTAGAGGACCAGGTTGCCGTCGCCCTGGAAGGCGAGGACGATCCGGTTGGTGGACCAGCTCTGTCCGGGCTCCAGCACGCTGGTGCCGTCGATGGCGGTGCTCGTCCACTGCTGCTGCTGTCGCGGGGGCGCGCTGGAGCCGGTGGTGGCGCGGGGGGTCGCGCTCCTGGTGGTGGTGGCGCCGGCCGGGGCGTGGGCCCTGCCGGTGGCGGCGACGGGGCTCCCCGACCCGGTGGGCACGGCCGCCGCCACTTCGGCGATGCGGTCGTGTCCGGCGCCGCTGCCGACGGTGCCGCGCGGGGCGCCGGCGGCCGTCGGGGCGGGTGTCGCGGCGGGGTCCTCGGGGGTGCCGGTGGCGGGCGCGATCTCCGGGTCGATGTCCTCCGCGCCGGCCTGCACGGCCCTGGACGGCGCGTCGTCGTTCAGGAGGTGGGGGCCCAGCAGGAACAGGGCGCTGAGGACGCCCGCGCCCGCCAGGATCGGCTTGGCGAGATGGCCGCGGGAAACGGGGCGCTCACCGGTGGCGTTCCGGGACCGCCGCCCGCCGGGCCGCCGGGCCGGTGGCCGGGCGACGAGCGGCGCCTCCTCGACGGCCGGCTCGACGGGGGCCGCCGGTGCGGGGGCGGTGTCCGCGGCGACGGGAGCCGGAGCGGGGACGGGAGGCATGACCGTGGTGGCCGCGGTGTCGTCGGGCGCCGGGAACTCCCAGGGAAGTTCGCTCTCCCACACCGCCTCTCCGCCCGGTGCCCCGGCGTGCGCGTCGGAGTGGCCGGCCCCCGGCTCGCGGTGGTTCATCCCCATGTCTTTCCCGGTGCCTTTCCCGGTGCCTTCCCCGGTGGAACGGATAGGTGACCGCTCATCGGCCGACGCCTACGCGGAGATCCTAGGGAGCGCCCGGCAGTGGCGCGGACCGGCCCGGACGGGCCTGCACGGACGCACATCACTCGTACCCTTCTCGACACGGCGCAGGAGGTCAGAGGATGCCCATGCGGATGGCGTAGGCGACGGCGTGGGTGCGGTTGCGCAGTTCCAGTCGCTTGGTCACCGACTGGATGACGCTTTTGATCAGGCGCTCCGAGTAGCTGAGCTTGTTGGCGATCTCGACGGTGTCCATGCCCTCGGCGAGCAGCTGGAGCACGTCGACCTCGCGCTGGGACAACTCCACGGGGAGCAGGCCGGAGTGGCTGTCGGTCCGCTGCATGGTGCGCATCCGGTCGAGCAGCATGTTCGTCAGCAGTGGAGGGAGCACCGCGCGTCCGTGGTGGGCTTCGACGGCCGCCGCCGCGATCTGGCTGAAACTGGTGTAGGGGCGTACCAGGAAGCTGACCAGGCCGTGATTGACCGCGAGGGCGAGCTGCTGTTCGTTGATGTTGTCCGCGACGAGGACGATCCGGAGCCGGCCGCCGGAGATCTGGCCGGCCCGGCTCATCGCGGAGAGCGTCTTGCCGGTCACCGCGGCCGTCAGGACGATCAGGATGTCGGCGTCGGCGAGATCCTCGGCCGGCAGCAGCTTGACCCGGTCGTCCGCCTCCAGGAAGGCGGCCGTCCCGTCCCGGGTGAGAAGGTCGTCGGCCTGTACGACGACTCCCGGGACAGGGCGCACTTCGTCATTGTCAGCAGGCATGGAACTCCTTGTCGAGGGCGCGACTGCGCGGAACGAGCGCGCGACCCACGAGGCCCGCGTCCCGGGCCGTGCCGTTCGGGTCGGACGGCGCGCTCTTCACTCGGCTCCGATCATCACAGCTTCCGGAGCGCGCACCCGTGTTCAAGCGCCTGACCATGCACTATCAAGCAGAAGCAGTGCACTGTCGAACAACTTCTCTCCCGGCCGGGGGTGTTGCCCGTCTGAGGGAAGGTCAGCGCACCGGGTCGGGGCGGTGGCGGCGCACCGTGCGGGCGGCGGAGAGCGTGGCGAGGACGGCGGCGCCGGCCACCGCGGTCAGCGCGAACACCGCCAGCGGGCCGGCCGGCGGCACGTGGGCGAGCCCGCCGCCGACGCCGGTCGCGCGGGCCTGCGCGTCGATCAGCCACCGGGCGGCCGGCAGCCCCGCCGCGAGGGCGATGCCGACGGCGGCCAGACAGGTGCACAGCACGGCCACGGTGAACGACGCGATGACCTGACGGGGCGACAGTCCGAGGGCCTGGAGGGCGAGTACGTCCTGGCGTCCCTCGCGGACGGCGGCGCCGATCGCGGTGAGCAGTTCGACCAGCCCGATGAAGGCGAGGACCGCGATCAGCCCGGCGACGACCTGGCGCAGCGGGGCGAGCCCGTCGACGGGGTTGGCCACGGTGTGCACGTCGAGGCGGCCGTCCGCCAGGGCGGTGAGGCGGGCGGCGACCGCGTCGGCGTCGGCGCCCGGGACGAGCCGTACGTCGTAACGGGTGGGGCGGGTCGCGGTGGCGTCGACGCGCAGGCTGTCCAGGGCGGTGGAGACGACCCGGCCCGAGTTCTCCGGTTCGATGGCGCGGCCCACGATGTGCAGGATCTGCGGGCGGGCACCGACCGTCATCCGCACCCAGTCGCCGACGCGTATCTGGAGGAGGTCGAGGAGACCTTGGCCGGCCACCGCCTCGCGGGGTCCGCGCGGCGGGCGTCCCTCGGCGAGCGCGTACGGGTAGGGCTCCTGGCGGGTGCCGACGCCGCGCAGGGCGATGGTGGCGGTCTGGCCCGGTACCAGGGCGCTCAGCTCGACGCCCGGGTAGACGGCGGTGACGCGCGGGTCGCGACCGAGGAGTGCGCGGACCTCGGCGGGGCCCAGGCCGTCGCCCTGCGCGCGCAGCGCGGCGGCGCGGCCCGCCTGTTCGGGGTGGTCGTGGAGGCGGTCGATGGTGGTCCAGGCGCTCATGGCCACGACGATCAGCAGCAGGGGCAGGGCCAGCCGGCCCAGGGTGGCCAGGGAGCGGCCCCGGCGGGCCGCGACGCGGTGCGCCCCGAGGAGCAGGGCGGGCGGCAGTCCCCGGCCGAGTGCCGAGCGGACGAGGGGGGACAGCGCGGCGCCCGGGTGCGTGACCTGCGGGGAGGAGGGCACGGCCGGCACGCGGCCGGCGCGCAGCGCGGCCCGCGCCGTGGCGACACCGATGAACAGCACGGTGCCCGCCACCACGGCGAGCAGGCCGGCCGTGTGCGACGGCAGGCCCTGCCAGACGGTGAGCGCCTCCCCGAGGCGGCCGGGCAGGCGGCTGCCGGTGCCGGTGACGAGCAGGGCCGCGCCGACGGCGCCCAGCACCGCCTGGACGAGGTGCTGGAGCACGAAGACGCCGACGACCTGGCCGGGGGTGAAGCCGATCGCCTTGAGGACCGCGATGTCACGCAGGTGGCCCCGGACGCGGGTGCCGATCGCGCCGTGCACGGCGAGACAGGCGGCGGCGAGCGCGGCCAGGCCGAACAGGCCGAGCACCTGGCCGAGCAGCCGGTCGTCGCCCTGGGCCCGGGAGCGGGCCTGCTGCCAGGTCGTCACCTCGCCGACGGTGCCGGCGCCTAGGACGGTGACCGCCCGCTGGACGGCGTAGTCGGTGCCGTCCGGGTCGGTCAGCCGCAGGTCGGTGACCTGGCCGTCGGGGGCGCGCAGGGCGTCCGGGAGCGCCCAGACCGTGCCGGGCCGCTCCCCGGGCGCGTAGCCGGGTCCGGCGCTGTCGGCGACTCCGGTGACGGTGAGGGTCCGGGCGGTGCCGGGCAGGGTGAGGGTGTCGCCGGGTCCGGCCAGCAGGGCGCGGGCGAGGCCGCTCTCCAGGACCACGCCGTCGGGCTGGGCGGGGCGCGGCCAGCGGCCGGCGGTGAGCAGGGGGCGGCCCACCGCCGGCGGTGCGGGCGTGCCGCGCAGTTCGGCGGAGGCGCGGACGCCGTGGGTGGCGAGGGTCACCGACTCCGTGGGGTAGGGGCCGGAGACGGTGTCGACGCCGTCCAGGCCGGCGAGCCGGCGGGGGTCGGCCGAGGTGTCGGTGTGGAGGGTGACGTGGGCGCCGTTCGAGCGGGTGAAGATCCGCTGCCACGGGTTGGTGGCGTAGGCGAACAGGGCCGTCGCCAGCAGCAGGGAGGCGACGATGCCCCCGGTGGCGAGGACGTGGAAGAGCGCCTGTCCGCGGTGCCGGTGGAAGTCGGCCCGTGCCCAGCGCAGGATGGCCCGCACCCCGTCACCGTCCTCTCTCGTGCCCGCCGGTCCGCGGGCCGGCCGTACCCCGGTGGTCCACCCGTCAGTCCCTCAGCCGGAGCACGCCCGAGGCGCCGGGGGCGCGCAGCGGGCCGGCGCTCAGGACGGCGTCGTCCACGATCCGGCCGTCGAAGAAGCTGATGACCCGGTCCGCGGCGCTGGCCAGGCGGGCGTCGTGGGTGACGAGGACGATGGTCTGGCCGCGGGCGTGGAAGCGGGTCAGGAGCCGGGTGACCTCGCGGGTGCCGCGGCTGTCGAGGCTGCCGGCGGGCTCGTCGGCGAGCAGCAGGTCGGGCTGGTTGACCAGGGCGCGGGCGAGGGCGACGCGCTGCTGTTCGCCGCCGGACAGCTCGCCCGGCATGTTGCGTTCCTTGCCGTCCAGGCCGAGTTCGGCGAGGAGTTCGGCGCGGCGGGCGCGGGCCCGGCGGGCCGGGGTGCCGGCGAGCAGGGCGGGCAGTTCGACGTTGTCCGCGACGCTGAGGTCGGAGACGAGGTTGAAGAACTGGAAGACGAGGCCGATGCGGGTGCGGCGTTCCACCGCCCAGCGGGCCTCGTCGTACTCCTCCGTGCGGGCGCCGTCCAGGCGTATGTGCCCGGCGTCGGGCCGCTGGAGGCCGGCGAGCAGGTGGAGCAGGGTCGACTTGCCGGCGCCGGAGGGGCCGGTGACGGCGACGAACTCGCCGCGCCGCACGGTGAGGTCGACCCCGCGCACGGCGTGCGCGGGCGCGCCCTGGCCGTGGTGGGTCTTGACGAGCCCCTCGGCGTGCAGAAGGGGGACGGCGTCCTCGCTCACTGCGGTCTCTCCCATTCCTCCTGGCACCGCTCCAGCCAGTCCAGGTCGGCCTGGAGGTGCAGCATGGCGCCCTCGATCAGCAGCTGGGAGACGCGGTTGTCGCGGTCTTCCGCGGCGGCGAGCTTCGACAGGGAGCGCATGGTGTTCAGGTACTGGCGCCGCTGCTTGTTGATGAGGGCGATCCGGTCGGCGAGCCCGGTGCGCGGGGCGAGGGCGAGCTTCATGAAGAACTCGTCCCTGACCCGCGGCTCCTCCGAGGTCTCCTCGAACCAGGCCTGCACCGCCTCGCGGCCGGCGTCGGTCAGGTGGTAGGTCTTCTTGTTGGGCCGGCCGGACTGCTCCACTTCCTCGCCGTCGATGAGCCCCGACTTCTCCAGGCGACCGAGGGTGACGTAGATCTGGCCGATGTTCGGCTGAGGGTATGCCGCGCCCAGCAGTTGTTCAAGATCCTGCTTCAGCTCGTAGCCGTGGGCGGGGCCTTGGGCCAGCAGGGCCAGGAGAGGCAGCCGCACTTGCGCTCTCCACCTCGTCTCCGTGTCGGTCCGGCGGGCCGGGCGACCACGGGCGGGTGCGCCGGATGTCCGCCGGGCCGTAGCCCCTAGTATCGCGCATGCCTAACAGGTATACATGCTGGTGGCGTCGTGGCGAAGGGGCCCGGTGCTGTGGAACGGGAGGGGCGCATGGGAAGGACGCGCGCCTCCGGCCGGGTTCTGCTGGTCCTGCTGGTGCTCCTGTCCGGTTATGTCTCCGCCGGTACGCGGGCCGAGGGGGCCGGGGCCGGCCGGGGTCCGCTGACCCTGGCGACCGCCGGTGACCTGACCGGGTACCTGGGTCCGTTGCTGGCGCAGTGGAACCGCGCCCACCCGGCGGAGAAGGTGACCCTGGTCGAACTGCCGGACTCCGCCGACGAGACCCGTGAGCAGATGGAGACGGATCTGCGCGGCGCCGGCGGCGGCCGGTTCGACGTGCTCAACATCGATGTCGGCTGGACCTCGCGGTTCGCCGCCGCGGGGTGGGTCCGGCCGCTGTCCCGGGAGCGTTTCCCGCTGGACGGGTTCCTTCCGCCGGTCGTCGACACGGCCACATACGAGGGCCGGCTGTACGCCGTGCCGTACGTCACCAACGCGGGGCTGCTGCTGTACCGCAAGGACGTCCTCGCGCGCGCGGGACTGTCCGCGCCGCGCACCTGGGCCGAGCTGGAGCGGGCCGCGGCGACGGTGGCGCCGGAGTACGGACTCGACGGTTACGCGGGGCAGTTGCTGCCGTACGAGGGGCTGACGGTGAACACCGCGGAGGCGGTGTACTCGGCGGGCGGCACCCTCCTGGACGACGACGGCGGGCGGGTCACCGCGGACTCCCCGGCCGCCCGCGAGGGCATCGCCTTCCTCGCCCGGGGCGTGCGCGAGGGCTGGATACCGCGCGCGGCGCTGTCGTACACGGAGGAGGAGTCCAAGCGGGCCTTCGAGGACGGGCACCTGCTCTTCCTGCGCAACTGGCCCTACGCGTACGTCGCCGCGGACTCCCCCGGTTCGGCGGTCGCGGGCGACGTGGGCGTCGTCCGGCTGCCGGGGCCGGACGGGCCGGGCACCAGTGTGCTCGGCGGGTCCAACCTGGCCGTGGCCGCGCACGCCCGGCATCCCGACTCGGCGCAGCGGCTGATCGCGTACCTGACGAGCACGCCGGTGCAGCGCCGGGTCCTCACCCAAGGCGCCCTGCCGCCGGTGCGGGCCGCGCTGTACGAGGACCCCGGCCTGGTGCGGCGGTTCCCGTACCTGCCGGTGCTGCGCGACGCGGTCCTGTCGGCCGCGCCGCGGCCCAAGAGCCCGCGCTACGACCAGGTGAGCCTGGTGGTGCAGGCGGTCGCGCAGGACGCCCTGACCGGCAGGCTGTCCCCGGACGCGGCGGTGCGGCGGCTGGCCGCGGAGCTGGCCGCGGTCGCCGAGCGCTGATCTCCCTACTTACGCGTTAGGTATGCACGTCGGGGCATTTCCCTGTTCAAGCCATTGACACGCGCGCGTCATCGCTACCTAACATGCATGCATAACAACCACGCCTCACAGACAGGCACATGGGGTGATTTCCCAGCGCAACGACGCGCGCCACTGGTGGCGCGACGCGGTGATCTACCAGGTCTACGTCCGCAGCTTCCTCGACAGCACGGGCGATGGCATCGGCGACCTGGCCGGCGTCCGGGCCGGCCTTCCGTACCTCAAGAAACTGGGGGTCGACGGCATCTGGCTGAGCCCGTTCTACCCCTCGCCGCAGCACGACCACGGCTACGACGTCGCCGACTACCGCGACGTGGACCCGGTCTTCGGCGACCTCGGCGAGTTCGACCTGCTGGTGGCGGCGGCCCGCCGGCTGGGTATCCGTGTCCTGCTCGACATCGTGCCCAACCACTGCTCCAGCGAGCACCCGTCCTTCCGCGAGGCGCTGGCAGCGCCGCCCGGCAGTGCCGCCCGCGCCCGCTTCCACTTCGCCGACGGACGGGGGCCGGACGGGTCCGAGCCGCCCAACAACTGGCACGCCATGTTCGGCGGGCCCGCCTGGAGCCGGGTCACCGAGGCCGACGGCAGCCCCGGCCAGTGGTACCTGCACATGTTCACGCCGGAGCAGCCCGACTGGAACTGGCGCAACCCCGAGGTCCCGGCCTACTTCGACCAGGTGCTGCGGTTCTGGCTGGACCGGGGCGTCGACGGCTTCCGCATCGACGTGGCCGCCGGCCTGTTCAAGCACCCCGGACTGCCGGACTCCCCCGACCCGGAGGCCGACGCCCGCACCCGCGACTCGGTCAACCCGCTCGCCTGGAACCAGCCCGAGGTGCACGACGTGTGGCGGCACTGGCGGGCCGTCTGCGAGGAGTACACCGCCCGCGACGGCCGCGAGCGCCTCCTGGTCGGCGAGGTCTCCGTGCCCACCGCCCGCGAGCACGCCCGGTACGTCCGCCCCGACGAACTCCACCAGGCGTTCTTCTTCGACCTGCTCAGCGCGCCCTGGGACGTGGACGCCTTCCGCAAGGTGATCTCCGAGGCGATCCAGGACATCGCCGGCACCGGCTCCACCGTCACCTGGGTCCTCAACAACCACGACCAGGTCCGCACCGTCACCCGCTACGGCGAACCCGCCCCCGAGGGCAGCGGACTGGGCGCCGCCCGGGCCCGCGCCGCGGCGCTGCTGATGCTGGCGCTGCCCGGGGCCGCGTACATCTACCAGGGCGAGGAGCTGGGGCTGCCGGAGGTCGTCGACCTGCCCGACGACGTCCTCACCGACCCGATCTTCCGCCGCACCGGCAGCCGGGCCCGCATCCGGGACGGCTGCCGGGTACCGCTGCCCTGGTCGGGGCAGGCCTCGCCGTTCGGCTTCACCCAGGAGGCGGCGGGCGTCAAGCCGTGGCTGCCGCAGCCGGAGTGGTTCGCCGAGCACGCCACCGACCGGGCCCTCGCGGACACCCGCTCGTTCTGGCACCTCTACCGCGACGGTCTCCAACTGCGGTCGAGTCTGCCCCAGTTGGGCGACGGCACGCTGCGCTGGCTGGACACCCCGCCCGGCATCCTCGCCTTCTCCCGCGGCGACGGCCTGGTCTGCGCGGTCAACTTCGGCACCGCGCCCACACCCGCCCCGGTCGCCGGGGAGCCGCTGCTCACCAGCGGCCCCTGCCCGCCCGGTGTCCTCGCCGGTTCGACCGCCGCCTGGTGGATCACCGACGGCACCCACGACTGACGTACGTCCCCGCACACCCCATGGAAAGGCCATCGATGATGATGCGACGCTCCACCCTGCTCACCGGCTGCACCGCCCTCGTCCTCGCGCTCGGCGCGACCGCCTGCGGCGGCGGCGAGCCGGTCGCCGCCGGCGGTGGTGACAAGAGCCTGGACGGCCGGACGGTCACCGTCGCCGGTGTCTGGTCCGGCAGCGAGCAGGAGAACTTCCAGAAGGTGCTGGACGCCTTCACCGCGAAGACCGGCGCGAAGACCGAGTTCGTCTCCACCGGTGACAACGTCTCCACGGTGGTCGGCAGCAAGATCGAGGGCGGGGACGCGCCCGACGTGGTGATGGTCCCGCAGGTCGGGGTGTTGCGGCAGTTCGCGGAGGCCGGCTGGCTCCAGCCGCTCGGCGCGGACGTGGAGAAGAACGTCGACGCCGGGTTCGCGAAGGTGTGGAAGGAGTACGGCAGCGTCGACGGCACGCTGTACGGCCTGTATTTCAAGGCCGCCCACAAGTCGACGGTCTGGTACGACCCCGAGTCCCTGGCCCAGGCCGGTGTCGAGGCGCCCGCCACCTGGGAGGAGATGCTGACGGCCGGGCACACCGTCTCCGACTCCGGACTCACCGCTTTCGCCGTGGCCGGGCAGGACGGCTGGACCCTCACCGACTGGTTCGAGAACGTCTACCTCTCACAGGCCGGGCCCGAGAAGTACGACGCGCTCGCCGCGCACGAGCTGAAGTGGACCGACCCGAGCGTGGTGAAGGCCCTCACCACCCTCGGCACCCTGTTCAAGGACAAGCAGCTCATCGCCGGCGGGCAGAAGGGCGCGCTGAACACCGACTTCCCCGGCTCGGTGGAGAAGGTGTTCGGCCCGGAGCCCGAGGCGGGCATGGTCTACGAGGGTGACTTCGTCGCCGGGGTGGCCAAGGACCAGTACCAGCGGACCATCGGCGAGGACGCCGACTTCTTCCCCTTCCCCGCCGTCGACGGCGGCCCGGCGCCGGTGGTCAGCGGCGGTGACGCCGCGGTCGTCCTCAAGGACGGCAAGCAGCGCGAGGCCGGGCTGGCGCTGGTGGAGTACCTGGCCACCCCGGAGGCCGCCGAGGTGTGGGCCGGCGCGGGCGGCTTCCTCTCCCCCAACAAGCAGGTCGACCCGGGCGCCTACGCCGACGACGTCACCCGGGCCACCGCAAAGTCCCTGGTCGCCGCGGGCGACACCGTCCGCTTCGACATGTCCGACCAGGCACCGGCGGCCTTCGGCGGCACCAAGGGCACCGGCGAGTGGAAGATCCTCCAGGACTTCCTGCGCGACCCGTCGGACCCGAAGGCCACGGCCGCCGCGCTGGAGCAGGCCGCGGCCAAGGCGTACAAGGGCTGACCGGCGATGACCGACACCCTCGTCAAGGACGCCCGGCCCCCCGCCCCGCCGCGGCCCGGCACCGCCCCCGGCGGCCGGTCCCGGCGGCGCGGCCGGGCCGTCGCCCTGCTCTTCGTGCTGCCCGCGCTGCTCCTGCTGGGCGCGCTGGTCGTGTACCCGGTCCTGTTCTCCGTCGGCCGCAGCTTCTTCGACGCCTCCGGCACCCGCTTCATCGGCGTGGACAACTACACCGAGATGGTCCGGGACCCCGCGACCCTGAAGGCCATCCGCAACACGGTGGTCTGGGTCGTGGTCGCCCCGGTCCTGCTCACCGGCCTCGGACTGATCCTGGCCGTGCTGGTGGAGAAGGTCCGCTGGGCCACCGCGTTCAAGACGCTGCTGTTCCTGCCCATGGCGGTCTCCTTCCTCGCCGCCGGCATCATCTTCCGGCTCGCCTACGACGAGGACCCCGACAAGGGCGTGCTCAACGCGGCGGCCGTCGCCGTGCACGACGCCTTCGCGGGCACCTCGCCCTACCCGACCGCCCGCGCCCGCGACGGCCAGGGCCTCACCCACGCCGGCGACGGCTCGTACCGTACGGCGCGGACCGTCTCCCCCGGCGACACGGTGACCCTGCCCTTCGTCGGTGTCCTGCCCAAGGACCTCCCCGCCGGCACGAAGCGGGCCGGTGCGGCCGCCGCCCGCGGCGCCGCCCCCGGTGAGCTGCGCGGCGTCGCCTACCTCGACTTCGCGCCCGGCGGCAAGGGCGCCCCCGGCCAGGTCGACGCCGAGGAGCGCGGCCTGCCCGGCATGACCGTACGGGCGGTCCAGGACGGGCGGACCGCGGCCACCGCGACCACCGCGCCGGACGGCTCCTTCGCCTTCACCGGCCTCGCCCCCGGCCGGTACACGCTGACCCTGCCCGCGGCGAACTTCGCCCCGCCCTACGACGGGATCTCCTGGCTCGGGCCGGCCCTCGTCACCCCCGCCATCATCGGCGCGTACCTGTGGATCTGGACCGGGTTCGCGATGGTCCTGATCGGCGCGGGCCTCGCCACCCTGCCGCGCGACGCGCTGGAGGCGGCGCGGATGGACGGCGCCAACGAGTGGCAGATCTTCCGCCGGATCACCGTCCCGCTGCTCGCGCCGGTGCTCACCGTGGTGTTCGTGACCCTGGTCATCAATGTGCTGAAGGTCTTCGACCTCGTCTACATCATCGCGCCCGGCCCGGTGCAGGAGGACGCCACCGTGCTCGCGACGCAGATGTGGCTGGTGTCCTTCGGCGGCGGCAACGACCAGGGCATGGGCAGCGCGCTGGGTGTCCTGCTGCTGCTGCTCGTGGTCCCCGCCATGGTGTTCAACGTCCGCCGTTTCCGAAGGAGTCAGCGATGACCGCCGTACGACGCCTGCTGGGCAAGGGGCTCGTCCAGGCCTTCCTCGTCCTCGTCGCCCTCGTCTGGCTCACCCCGCTGGCCGGCCTGTTCCTGTCGTCGCTGCGGTCGTCCGAGGACACCGCGAAGGGCGGCTGGTGGACGGCGCTGAGCAGCCCCGGGCAGCTCTCCTTCGACAACTACACCGCGCTGCTGGAGAACACCGGCATGACGCGGGCGCTGTGGAACACGGTGCTGATCTCGGTGCCGACGACCGTACTGGTCGTGGTCGTCGCGTCACTCGCCGGGTACGCCTTCGCATGGCTGGAGTTCCCGGGCCGCGACCCGGTGTTCCTCGTCGTGGTGGCGCTGCTGGTGGTGCCGGTGCAGATCGGTCTGCTGCCGGTCGCCAAGCTCTTCGGGCAGCTGGGCCTGTTCGGCACCATTCCCGGTGTCATCCTCTTCCACGTCGCCTACGGGCTGCCGTTCGCGGTGTTCCTGCTGCGCAACTACTTCGCCGAGCTGCCCAAGGAGATGCTGGAGGCGGCCCGGATGGACGGCGGCGGCGAGTGGCGGATCTTCGCGCAGCTGATCCTGCCGGTGGGCAAGCCGGCCATCGCGTCGCTGGCCATCTTCCAGTTCCTGTGGGTGTGGAACGACATGCTGGTGGCACTGCTGTTCGCGAACAGTTCCGCGCAGCCGCTGACGGTGGCGCTCCAGTCCCAGATCCGGCAGTTCGGCAGCAACATCGACGTCCTCGCGCCGGGCGCGTTCCTGTCCCTGGTGGTGCCCCTGGTGGTCTTCTTCGCCTTCCAGCGGCACTTCGTGCAGGGGGTGATGGCCGGGTCGGTGAAGTGACGGCCCTGCCGGGCGCTCACTCCGCGAGCTGGAGCAGCCGGTTCCAGTCGGCTCCTTCCAGCTCCGTGCCCCGGGGCACCATGGCGTAGGTGCCGTCGAGCCATGCGGCGACCGGTGCGGCCGGTATCTCGAACAGCGCGGTACGCGCGTCGCCGATCCGCAGGCAGAAGTGGGCCGGTCCGTCACCGTCGGCGCGGGACGGCCAGATCACCACCTCACCGTCACCACAGCGGGCGGCCATGCCCTCGGCCAGCAGGTCACGGCCGAAGACCCAGCGCACCGGGCGCAGGCCCGTTCTGCCGATGAGCACCGTGACCGCGAGCGGGTCGTCCGTCCGGTAGGACAGCTCGCAGTTCAGGCGCAGGGAGAAGGAGAAGGACACCCGGTAGGTGATCCTCAGCGCAAGGGTGGACTGTCGCACGGTCGGCTCCTCGGGAAGCGGGATGTGGCGATCCGGGCCGGGCGACGGGCCTCGTCGTCGCGCGTGTCCGCACCATGTCCAGCCCCCCGGTCACGGCTCTCAGTCTCGGAGAGGGCCGCGTCGCGGTCTGTCGTGTGTCCCCTCCGGCCGCCTCGGGGCTCCCCCAGGCCGCTGTAGGGTCCACCCCACAGACACCCGCCCCCGCGCGGGGGCGGGTCTCCCGTGCCACCGCTCAGCCGAAAGGGGCACGCCTCACCGTCGAGGCGTGCCCCTTCCCCGTCCGTCCGCGGATCGCTCAGGAGCGTCGCAGCAGGTACTTGTGCTGGCCGGAGAGCACGAGTTCGCCGTGCTGGTTGTGCACGGTGGCGGCCGTGGTGACGACCCCGTTGTCGCCCCGGGGTTCCAGGGCGGTGACGGTGAGGGCCGGGTAGAGGGTGTCCCCGGCGTGCACCTCGGCCAGGAACTCGCAGGACAGCTCCAGGAAGCTGACGAACACCTCGCCGATGTGGTGCGGGAACAGCGTGGCGCCCGGCGCGGTGAAGGCGAGCACCTGAAGGCCGTGCACGACGGGCGCGGAGTGGCCGTGCCGGCGGGCGAACTCGGCGTCGTAGTGGATGGGGTGGTTGTCCGCGGACACCGTCTGGAAGGCGGCGGCGTGCGCGTCCGTCAGGGTACGGCTGGGGGCGCGGAAGACCTCGCCGACACGGAGGTCCTCGAAGGTGCGCGGCGGGACGACGGAGAAGGCCGCGGGGTCGAACGCGGCGGGCGTGGCATCGGGCCGGAGCTGGGTCATCGGGGTGTCCTTCCGGTGCGGGCGGCGAGGATGTTGGGGTCCTCGTCGGTGAAATAGGCCCCGCTGGCGATGTAGGCGGTGTCGCCGCGCACGGCGAGCGAGGTGGGGTTCTGCAGTCCGTCGGCACCGGTCAGTACGGTGCGGTGGCTGCCGTCGGACCGGACCCGGGCGATCTCGTTCTCGGCGTTGAGGGCGGCCAGGAGGGTGTCGCCGTGTCCGGTGAACGCGAAGTCGTCGATCTCGGTCAGACCGGTCGCCCGGGTCTGCACCGGACCCGCGGTGCCCCGTCCGGTGACCGGGATGCGCACGATGGTGCCCTGGTCGAGGTTGCTCACCCAGACCGCGCCGTCGTGCAGCTTGAGACCGTTGGCGCCGAGGAAGCCCTGGGAGTCCAGAGCGGGTGCGTCGGCCCAGCGGGTGGCCTTGCCGCCGGTGACGGGGATGCGCCAGACCGCGCCGAGTACGGAGTCGGCCGCGTACAGCCGGCCCGTCCGCTCGTCCAGGGCGAGGCCGTTGGGCAGTCCGTCCGCCGGGAGGGCGGCGACGCGCTGCGGGGTACCGCCGGGGCGCAGGCGCCACAGGCCGGTGAGATCGGCGCTTCCGGTGGCGTAGAGGAAGTACAGCGTGCCGTCCTGGGCGCGGACGATACCGCCGAGGAAGGGCGAGGAGAGGGCGGGGGTGACGGAGCCGGCCGGCGGCTGGGGCAGGGTGGCGAGGACGTGCACCGTGCCCCGGTGGTCGATCCGGGCGACCTGGCGGCTGTAGGCGAAGGTGACCACGGCGCCGCCGCCGGGTTCGAGGGCGATGTTCTCCGGGCGCTGTCCCTGGGTGATGTCCAGGTGGGCGAGGACGCGGGCGGTGCCGCGCGGGGCGGCGGACGCCAGGGGCGCGGGGCCGGCCGCCGCGAGGGCGAGGGCGGCCGTGAGGGCCGAGGCGATGAGGCCGGTGCGGATTCCCGCTCGGGTGACGCGCATGTCGTGCTGTTCTCCTCGGATGGTCAGGGTCGGGGGATGTTGCGCAGGTTGGTACGGGCCAGGTGGATCATGCGGCCGACCCCGCCGGTGAGGACGCTGCGGCCGGCGGCCAGCGCGAAGCCGCTGACCTGCTCGGCGGTGGTCTTCGGCGGGACGGCGAGCGCGTCGGGGTCGGTGACCACGTCGACCAGGACCGGCCCGTCGTGGGCGAACGCCTCGCGCAGCGCGCCGCGCAGGGCGGTCGGGGTGTCGACGCGGATGCCGCGCGCGCCGGCGGCGGTGGCGATGGCCGTAGTCGGTGTGCGGGTAGGAGGTGCCGTGCGGGGGCAGACCGTCGACCAGCATCTCCAGGTCGACCATGCCGAGCGAGGAGTTGTTGAAGACGACGACCTTGACGGGCAGGCCGTACTGGACGGCGGTGAGGAAGTCGCCCATCAGCATGGAGAAGCCGCCGTCGCCGGAGAGGGACACCACCTGCCGGCCGCGGTCCAGGAACTGGGCGCCGATGGCCTGCGGCAGGGCGTTGGCCATCGAGCCGTGCACGAACGAGCCGAGGATGCGGCGCCGGCCGTTGGGAGTGAGGTAACGGGCCGCCCACACACAGCACATGCCCGTGTCCACGGTGAACACGGCGTCGTCTGCGGCCTCCTCGTCCAGCACCGACGCCACGTACTCAGGGTGGATGGGCGTCATGGTCTCGACGTCATGGGTGTAGGCGTGGACGGCCTTCTCCAGCGCGTGGACGTGCCGGTCGAGCATCCGGTCCAGAAACTGGCGGGAGCGCTTCTCCCGGACCATCGGCGTCAGGCACCTCAGCGTCTCGCGTACGTCACCCCAGACCGCCAGCTCCAGCGGCGTCCGCCGGCCCAGCCGCTCGGGCTGGGTGTCGACCTGCACCGTCTTCACGTTCCGGGGCAGGAAGTTCTCGTACGGGAAGTCGGTGCCGAGCAGGATGAGCAGATCGGTCTCGTGCATCGCCTCGTAGGCGGCGCCGTACCCGAGGAGTCCCGACATGCCGACGTCGTACGGGTTGTCGTACTGGATGTGTTCCTTGCCGCGCAGGGCGTGGCCCACGGGGGACTTGACCTTCTCCGCGAACGCCATCACCTCCGCGTGCGCCCCGGCGACGCCCCGTCCGCAGAACAGGGTGACCTTGTCGGCGGCGTCCACGAGGTCGCGGAGCCTCGCCAGTTCCTGGTCGGCGGGGCGGATGGCGGGCAGGTCGAGCGGCATGGCCAGTTCGGCGCCGGCGCTCGGGGCGTCCTGGTCGGCCACGTCACCGGAGAGCGCCACCACCGACACCCCGCGCCGGCCCACCGCGTGCTGGATGGCCGTCTGCGCCACCCGGGGCATCTGCCGGGGCGAGGAGATCAGCTCGGAGTAGTGACTGCACTCCGCGAACAGCCGGTCCGGGTGGGTCTCCTGGAAGTACCCGGTGCCGATCTCGCCGCTGGGTATCTGTGCCGCCAGCGCGATCACCGGGGCCATCGACCGGTGGGCGTCGTACAAGCCGTTGATCAGGTGCAGGTTGCCCGGTCCGCAGGAGCCCGCGCAGGCGGCGAGCTTGCCGGTGAGCTGGGCCTCCGCACCGGCGGCGAAGGCGGCGACCTCCTCGTGCCGGACCTGGACCCAGTCGAGGGCGGTGTGCCGCCGCACGGCGTCGACGACGGGGTTGAGGCTGTCCCCCACCACCCCGTACACGCGTTCCACGCCCGCGCGGGCCAGTAGGTCGACGTACTGCTCGGCAATGCTCTGCTTGGCCACGGCACTCCTCGGGGTCGGCTGGCCTGAGGAGGCTCACGCTAGGAAGACCGCACGGGCTTTCTTGCCCGTCCGTGCACCGTCGGGGCACTTCGCGCGCACGGGCGGTCCCGGCCGTGGCGCCTGGCCGTGTCCCGGCGCTCAGAGACCACCCAGAGGACGCGCAGAGCAAAGTCGCGGCTTCCGCACGGTCCTAGTTTGTCCCCAGGCCCACGGCCACCGCCCCTCGGCAGGGGCTCTTGTCACTCCGTACCGAGCAAGAGAAGCGAGTTCGTTCATGTCCCGTTCGCAGCAGCCCACCGTCGTCCTGGTCCACGGCGCGTTCGCCGACGCCTCCAGCTACGCCAGTGTCATCCCCGGCCTGCTCAAGCGCGGCCTCAAGGTCGTCGCCCCCGCCGTCCCCAACCGC
>BMSM01000024.1 GCA_014649155.1 Streptomyces griseoviridis
GGGCGAGGTCATCAAGACCGTCCCCGAGTCCAAGATCGTCGAGACCCTCATCGAGGAGGCCATGATCCTCGCCGAGACGATGGACGTGGTGGACGGGGGCTCCGTCACGGTCGTCGCGGGCTGAGCGAGGGATTCCCCTCCGGAGAACGCGAAAGCCCCGGTCAACCGGCTCCCCGGGAGCGGCCACAGTATGGTCGGTACATCGTTTTCCGACGGTTACCGACCATGACAGGCCACTCTCGGGGAGCTTCGACGTGCTGGCACGCCCACTGCCGGACCCGCATCGAACACCGGCCGCGCCACGAGTGACGGGCACCCGACGCCGGGATCCCGTCCGCCCTTGTCCGGGCGAGCGCGGCTCACTCACCCGCCCGGCCCCGTCCCCTGGCCGGTGCGCTCGGTCACGTCGGCACTCCCGGCCGTCCTGAGCGGCGTCACCGCACGGCGCCGCCCACCGGCTCACGGGACATGACGATCGACTCACGGCACGCGACGGCATGTCCCGGCGAGCACGCTGCCCCCGTTCCTGGAGGTTTCGCCATGACCCCCCACACTACGATCCGTCCGATCAAGGCACTGGTGCGGGCCCCCGATCCACTGACCCGGTCGGCCATCAGCAGCCATCTCGACGCCACCCCCGCCATCGAGGTCGTCTCCGAAGAACGCCCCGAACCGGCCGACGTCGCCGTCGTCGTCGCCGACCGCATGACGGTGGAAGTGACGTCGCTGCTGCGCAGGATAAAGAACACCCTTCGCATCCCGATCGTGCTCATCCCCTCGGAGATCGACCGGGCCGACCTGTTCACCGCCGTGGAGTGCCAGGTGGTGGCGGTACTGCCGCGGGTGGCCGCCACCAGCGAGCGCATCGAGGAGGCGGTGCGCACCGCCGCGGCCGGCGGCGGCGCGCTCCCCGCCCCGCTCCTCGGCGAACTGCTCCGGCAGATCGAGCGGATGCAGCGCGAGGTGCTGTCACCGCACGGCCTGCACACCTCCGGGCTGACCCCCCGGGAGATCGACGTCCTGCGGCTGATGTCGGAGGGCCTGGACACCGCCGAGATCGCCGACAAGATGTGCCTGTCGGAACGGGCGGTCAAACGCGTCATCTTCGGGGTGACCCGGAGACTGAACCTGCGCAACCGCCCGCACGCGGTGGCCTACGCGCTACGCAGCGGCGTCATCTGACCGGCCCGCGGCGGCCGGCACCCGACCGGGACCGGCCGCCGCCGCACCACCGGCCGCGCCCACTGCCCCGGGGCCCTGGGCCGGCCGGCGGAAGGCCCACAGCGGCCGGCCCTCACGGAGCATCGTCCGGCGCAGCAGCACCAGGTAGGCGACGTCCAGGACCACGTACGTCGGCACCAGCACCTGGAGCAGGTGGTGGGACGGATAGAGGACGAACGCGGTGAGCCCGGCGAAGAGGGAGCCCACCAGCTTGGCGACGGCGATGTACAGGGACTGGCCCGCACTGGACCCGCGCCGCCTGAGCAGGTACAGGAACGAGGCGCTCAACGGCACCTGGATGATCATCCCGGTGTACATCCCGTCGAGGTCGTGGAACTCGTTCGCCCCCACGACGACCATCAGCCCCGCCCAGACCAGCACGCCGGCGAACGTCCACCGGAAGACCCGGGGCGTCAGCCCCGGGTGGTCGCGCGGCCCGAACCGCAGCGCCTGGTACAGCAGTACGGCGTTGAACAGCACCCACAGGAAGTTGATCCCGCGCTGTGAGGGCAGCTGCTCCAGCACGAAGGTGAGGCTGAACTCCCACGCGAAGTTCACCGCCACCAGATAGGCGGGGATGCCCACCCGCCGGTCCACGAAGGCCTGCCTGATCGCCAGGACGTAGGTCAGCAGCCAGCCGATCGCGGTCGGTCCGGCGAAGGCCCAGAACAAGGCGTCCGGGATGTCGGCCCGCCCCTGGGTGACCGGTGCGACCTGCGACATCGGGATGAGGTAGGGGGGCAGCCAGTCCATGGCGTTCCTTCGTGGGCGTAGCGGGCGGGGAGCGAGGGGGTGGAGCGGGTCAGAGGCTGGGCACGACGGGGTCCAGCCCGAAGAAGGCACCGCCGTACAGCTCCCGGCCGATCCGGGGGTTGAGCATGGCGTGCCGGGCCGCCGTGTTGGCGTCCCGCCAGTACTGCTGCAACGGGTTCGACTCGGCGAAGGCCGCCGCGCCGTGCGCCCACATCAGCTCGTCCAGCGCGACGGTGACCAGGTTGACGGCCTGGCCCACGTCACCGCGGATGCGCAGCAGCTCGGTGTCGGGCAGGCCGGTGGCCGCGCGGGCGGCCTCGTCGAGGACGTCGGCGGCCCGGTCCACGTGCAGTTCGGCCGCGTCGATCGTCAGGGCCGTGCGGCCGAGTTCGGAGACGAAGGTCTGGGAGCCGGGCTGGCTCGTGTACCGGCTGGGCGCGATGCCCCGCCCGGGTGCCTTGTCCACGACATGGGCGAGGGCGGCCTGGCCGATGCCGACGACCACGGAGGCGCAGATGACCGCCATGGCCGCGATCGCCGCCGTACGGAACAGCGGGGGCAGCGAGGTGTCGGTGGTGTTCTCCCGTCCCCGCTGCGCCTCCGCCGAGATCACCCGGTGCGCGGGCACGAACGCGTCCCGCAGCACCACCGTGTGGCTGCCGGTGGCGCGCATCCCGACGGTGCGCCAGGTGTCCTCGATCGTCAGGTCGGAGACCGGGACCAGCAGGGAGAGCCCGCCGACGGGCTGCCCGTCCGGGCCCAGCTCGCGGGCGACCAGGATCGCCCAGTCGTCGTGCAGGATGCCGGTGGCGTACGGCCAGGAACCGGTGAGCAGGAACCCGCCGTCGGTGCGCACCGCGGTGCCCGTGGCCGCGAACACCGAGGCGAGCTTGGTGTCGGGGCCGCCGCCGAAGACCTCGTCCCGGGCGGCCTGCGAGAACTTCGCCGCCAGCAGGTTCGACCCGTTGATGTTGTTGACCACCCAGGAGGTCGACGGGCAGTGGTGGGAGAGGGCCTTGACGACCTCGCTCAGGGTGCGGACGTCGGCTTCCAGTCCGCCGTAGGCGCGGGCGGTCCACAGCCGGGCCACCCGGCTCTCCTCGATCGCCCGTACCGTGGTGTCGGGCAGCCGCCGGGCGCGCTCCCCCTCGGCGGTCCCCTCGGCGAGGACGGGGCCGAACTTGTGGACCGTGTCCACGAGTTCGGAGCGCAGGCGCAGCAGGTCCGTTCGGTCGTACGTCATGGTCACCAGTCCGGGCGCTCGGAGACGAGATGGGTGTGGTCGTAGTAGTCGCGCCAGGCGCCGATCCGGCCGGCGCGCACCTCGAACGCCGCCATCACCTTCAGGTTCAGGGCGATCGGGGTGCCGTCGGCGCGGAACATGTTCTCGATCCGCTCGGCCAGGACGGTGTCCCCGGTCGTGGCCAGGTGCCGGAACCTGACCTCCAGCCGGGCGAAGTCGGGCGGCAGCAGCGCGAGGATCTCCGCCTTGCCCCGGCACACCGGGGACCCGGGGTTCTCCCACACGCAGTCGTCGGTCAGATGGTCGTCCACGGCCTTCCGGACGGCCTCGGGGGTCGGTCCCATCGCGGTCAGGAAGGCGCGGACGAGGCGCTCGGCGTCGGTGGCGGGCATGCTCAGCTCCCGGTGGTCGGCGCGTCGGTGCGGCCCAGGACCCGGGCGAGGGCCGCGCCGAGGTCCCGGTCGAGGTGCGGCCCGGCGTGGACGCTGCGCCAGGCGATGTGCTGGTCGGGGCGGACCAGCAGGGCGCCGTCGTCGTCGATGCCCCGGACCGCGGCCCAGGTGCCGTCGGCGTCCCGGTAGTCGGCCGTGTCGGAACCGCTCCCGACGGACACCACGGCGAGCGGCACCCCGTGGGTGTCCGCGGCCTTCTTCGCCGCGACCGCCCAGCCCTCGCTCAGCGGCCCGGTGATCAGCGTGTACCCGGTGCCGCCGGCGACGAGGTCGTGCGTCGACACCCGGGTGTCGCCGTGCAGCAGCCAGGCGTGCGGCAGCCGGTGGCCCGGCCGGGTGACCGGACGGTAGACCGCGCCCAGCGGGTCCCGGGGCGGTGGCTCGGTGCCGTCCGGGACCAGCGCGCCGGACGGGTAGAAGTGGCCGAGTTCGATGTCGTGCGCCTGGTACTCGATCCGCTGGGTGCCGAACACCTCGCGCACCACGCTGCGCCGGGTCTCGCCCACCGGTGTGCCGGAGAACAGCTCGGTGAAGCCGGCCCGGGTGGCCTCCGGCTGACCGGGCACCATGCCGAGGCTCGCGAACAGGACGCCGTAGTTGAGCAGGCAGGTCATCGACCAGTTGACGTTGCGGGTGGCGACGGGCAGCCGCTCCGGCTCGTAGGAGTCGAGCAGCGCCTCGCCGGCCCGGCCGCCGTGCACCGCGCCGAGCTTCCACGCGAGGTTGTGCGCGTCCTGCACCGCGGTGTTCAGACCGCCGCCGGCGGCGGGCGGCTGCCGGTGCGCGGCGTCCCCGGCGAGGAAGACCCGGCCGGAGCGGAAGGAGCGGGCCACGACCGCCTCCGGCCGGTACTCGCTGACGTGGTGGACCCGCACGGCCAGGTCCCCGGGCAGGGTCAGCACCTCCCGTACCTTCACGGCGATCGCCTCGTGGCCGAGGTCCACCTCGGCACCGGGCGGCACCCGGAAGTGCAGGGCCCACTCGTCGGAGGCCAGGCCCCAGTCGGGCCCGGTGGCGACGACCACCGACACCCCCTGGTCGGGGCTGAAGATGTGGGTCATCAGCACCGAGTCGCCGGGCCACCAGCGCGACAGGTCGGCGCTGAAGTGGACGGAGATGATGGTGAAGCCGCCGCCGGCGCCGTCCATCGGGATGTCCAGCGCCCGGCCGACGCTCCGGCCGCCGTCGGCGCCGATCACATAGCGGGCCCGGACGGTGCCCGTCTCGCCGGTGGCCCGGTCGGTGATCCGCGCGGTCACCCCGGTCTCGTCCTGGGTGAACTCCGTCAGCTCGTGGTGGAACAGCAGGCTGCCCGGCGCCCGGCGCTCCGCGTGCCGGCGCAGCAGCGGCTCCAGCCGGTGCTGCGGCAGGTTGGTCGAGGGGCCGGTGCTGTCGGCCGCGTAGGGACCGGCGGTGACGCCTCCGCCGAAGGAGTCCATCCGGTGCAGTTCCCGGGCGTCCAGGGGGCCGTCACCGGCCAGCGAGGTGTACCAGGCGACCTCGCTCATGTGCTGCGGCGGACAGCTGATCCGGTAGACGTCGTCGGCGATCCCGTGCTGGCGGAAGATCTCCATGGTGCGCTGGTTGAGGTAGTGCGCCCGGGGGAGGACCGAGGTCGACTCGCGACGCTCCACGAGCAGGTGGGGCACGCCGGCGTCGGACAGGAAGACCGACGCGGCGAGTCCACAGCCGCCACCACCGACGATGAGAACGGGTACCTCTGTGTCAAGCATGAATTCCCCTGGGTCCGGGCGGGTCGTACATGGTGCGGGTCACGCCCCGTGCGGGGGCGTGGTGTCGTCGTGCAGGGTGATGACCGAGGCCGGGCACCGCAGGGCCGCCGCCCGGACCGTCTCGTGGGTGTGCTCCGGCGGGGCCGCGTCGAGGACGACGACGGTGCCGTCGTCGTCGCCCTGGTCGAAGACCTCCGGCGCGATCAGGGCGCAGTTGCCGACCGCGAGGCAGCGGCTCTCGTCGACCTCCACCTTCATGGCGCTCTCCGTTTCCCGCCGGGTCACCAGGTGACCGGCAGCGCGTTCACCCCGAAGACCAGGGCGTTGGTCCGGTAGTCCAGCTCCTCCGGCGCGACGGCCAGCCGCAGCTCGGGGAACCGGTTGAACAGGGCGGGCAGCGCGACCCGCAGCTCCATGCGCGCGAGCTGCTGGCCCAGGCACTGGTGGGGGCCGAACCCGAAGGTGAGGTGGCGCTGCACCGGGCGGCGCACGTCCAGCCGGTCCAGGTCCTCGCCGGAGGCCCCGAGGTCCCGGTTGGCTGCCAGCACCGACGCCACCACCCGCTCGCCCTCCTTGATCTCCTGGTCGCGCACCGGGATGTCGCCCGACGCCTGCCGGGGCAGGATGGTGGCCGGCACGACGTACCGCAGCAGCTCCTCCACGGCCCCGTCGACCGCCTCGGGCTCGTCGCGGACCACCGCGAGCTGGTCGGGGTGCTGGAGCAGCAGGGCGATGGACGACGCGAGGGTGTTGGCGATCGTCTCGTGGCCGGCGATGAGCAGCATGTTGCCGATGCCGGCCAGTTCGCTGTCGGTCAGCTGGTCGCCGTACTCGCGCACCACCCGGCCCAGGACGTTGTCGCCCGGCTCCTCGCGGTGTCCGGCCACGAGGCCGGCCATGTAGGCCTCCATCTCGGCGGCCTTCTCCATCTGCACCTCGCGGCTGTTGCTGAAGTCCAGCGCGATCGCGGTGCGGCGCTGGAACTCCTCGCGGTCGGCGTAGGGCACCCCCAGCAGCTCGCAGATGACCAGCGTCGGGATGGGGGTGCAGAACAGCTGCACCAGGTCGGCGCCCGGACCGGCCTTCTCCACCTCGTCCAGCGCGGCGGTGACGACCTCCTCGATCTGCGGCCGCTGCTCGCGCGCCCGCCGGGCCGTGAACGACGCGGTCAGCATGCGCCGCAGCCGGGTGTGCTCGGGGCCGTCGTAGCTCAGCAGGTTGCCCGCCTGGTACGGCATGGAGCCGCCCATCCGCAGCCGGTCGTCCGCGAGGACGTTCTTCACGTCCTCGTACCGGGTGACGACCACCGCGTCGAACGCGCCCAGCATCGGACTGGGCACGGTGACCCGGCGCAGCTCCTCGTCCTTCTGCGCCTCGTACAGCTCGGGGACGGGGGCGAAGGGGCAGCCGGCGGCCCGGCCCCCGATGGGGATCTCGATGGAGTCGGTCATGAGGTGACGCCTTTCTGTCTGGTCGGGGGCCGTACGGGCCTGGGGGCGGGGGTGGTGTGCCGGTTCACAGCCGGCGGCCGACGACGAAGCCGGCGACCTCCAGGAACGCGTCGCGCACGTCCTCGGGGATGCGGGCGGCGGCGAGGGCCTCCTGGGCCGCGGTGAGCCGGTGGGCAGCCTCCCGCTCCGCCCAGTCCCGGCCGCCCGCCCGCTCCACCAGGTCGGCGACGTGCCGCACGGCGGTCTCGGTCAGGGGCTCCGGACCCAGGTACAGGGCGCGCAGCTCCTCCGTGCCGGGGGAGTTCAGCGCGGCCACCACGGGCAGCGACTTCTTGCGGGCCCGCAGGTCGGCCCCGATCCGCTTCCCGGCCCGGTCCTGGTCGCCCCAGATGCCGATCAGGTCGTCGACGAGCTGGAAGGCGAGGCCGATGTGCTCACCGAAGGCGCTCAGGTGCTCCACCAAACCGGCTTCCGCGCCGACCAGTTCGGCGCCGAGCGCGCAGGAGCAGCCGAGCAGGGCGCCCGTCTTGTCGCCGGCCATGCGCACGCACTCGGCGAGGGTCACGTCGTCGCGCTGCTCGAAGGCGACGTCGGCGGTCTGCCCGTCGATCATCCGCTGGGTCGCGGCCATCAGGGACACGGTGGCCGCCCGGGCTCCGGGGGCCGGCGCGGCGAGCAGCACGGAGGTGGCGGCGGTGACCATCGCGTCGCCGGCCAGGATGGCGTTCGGCTCGCCGAAGACCGTCCACGCGGTGGCCCGGCCGCGCCGGGTCTCGTCGCCGTCCATGATGTCGTCGTGCAGCAGCGAGAAGTTGTGCACCAGCTCCATGGCGAGCGCGGCGGGCAGACCGTCCTCGGCGGTGCCGCCCGCCGCCCGCGCCGACAACAGGGCCAGGGTGGGCCGGACCATCTTCCCGCCCCAGGAACCGGTGGGCCGCCCGGCGGCGTCCGCCCACCCGAAGTGGTACTCGGCGATCCGGCTCATCTCCGGCCCCAGATGGGTGCGGACGGCGTCCCGCAGCGCGGGCGCCACCGTCGTACGGCCGGTGTCGAGCACGGGGGAGAGGCTGCGGACCGGGGTCGTCGTCATGAGGCCCACCGGCCGTCCGCCGGGCGGGCCGGGCGCCGGGAGGCCGTCCGGGACCGGTCCGCACACGGACGGTCCGGGAACACACTGGCGTGTCGCATGGTGCACCTTCGCTGTCGGCTCGTGAGGGTCACGGCGTGGGCAGATCGCGGGAGGCCGGCCCGGGGCTGCTCAGCAGCGCCCGCCGCAGGACGCGGGGGGAGGTGAGCAGCGCGCGGGGCGGGGAGAGCAGGAAGAGGACGTCGCGGTAGGCGGCGCACACCACCGGGTCGTTCGGCACGTGCGCGCTCACCCGGGCCAGGTACCGGTTCAGCAGCCGGGCCGCCGGGCCGCCGCGCACCGCGTTGCCGGTGGCTCCCGGCACGGGACTGTCGGCGCCCGTCGCCACCTCCCAGGCCCGGCCGGAGGAGCGCAGCACCGCCCGTTGCAGGGCGTGGACGGAGGGGGCGGCAGGGCCGGCCAGCGCGTCGCGCAGGGCGACCGCGTTGAGCGCCGCCGCCGACAGGCCCTGCCCGTAGACGGGGTTGAGGGCGCACGCGGCGTCCCCGACCACCAGCAGTCCGGTGGCGTCGCGGTCCAGCCGGTCGTAGCGGCGGCGCCGGTTGGCGGTGTGCCGGTACCCCACCGGCCGGGAGAGCGGGCGGGCCGCGCTCAGCCACTTGTGGACGGCCGGGTGCGGCAGCAGGCCGGCGAAGTCGACGAAGCCCTCCGGGTCGGTGGGCGGCGTCTCCTCCCGCGGCCCGGAGAGCGTGACCAGCCAGCGGTCGCCCTCGGCGGGCAGCACGATCGCGCCGTACGGCTGCCCCGCGTCGGGCACGAGGTAGAAACCCTTCAGGTCCGCGGCCGGCGGGTCGGCGTGGAAGGCGCACGTGGCGTACGCCCGCCCGGTCTCCACCACTTCCTCGGCCGGGGCCCGGCCGCCCAGCTCGGTCAGCCACTGCGGGGTGCGGCTGGCCCGGCCGGTGGCGTCGACCACGAGATCGGCGGCCAGCTCCTGGCGGCCGTGGTGGTCGCCGCCGCGCTCGCGCAGCACCACGCCGGTGACGCGGCCGGGCCGGCCGAGCAGACCCGTCACCTCGACGCCGGTGCGGACGGTGATGCCGGACCCGGCCAGCACCCGCCGGCGGATGTGGTGCTCCAGGAGGGGACGGGACGGGGTCATGATCGGCCGGGACGGATTGCGGCGGGATATCCACTGCGCCGCCTGCCACACCCCGAGGTCGCCCGGCACCGCCAGCCGCGGCGCGCCCGCGTCCGTCAGCTCGGGCAGCAGCCCCGGCAGCAGCTCGTCCAGCGCGCGCATCCCGCTGGCCAGCAGCACATGGGTGTGCCGGGACTGCGGCACACCCGGACGGGGGCCGGGGCCGTCCTCGTACTGGTCGCGTTCGAGGACGGTCACCCGGTCCGCGTGTCCGGCGAGGACGTGCGCGGTGAGCAGGCCCGCCACGCTGCCGCCCACGACGACCACATGCCCGAGGGAGGACCGGGGCCGGGCGGCGGGGGCGCTCGCGGGGGCCGGGCGGGGCGGCGCGGCGGCCGGCTGTTCACCGGCGGATGCCCCCGGTGTGCCGTCGAGGCGGGCGGCCAGGAAGTCGGCGCCGCTGGTCTCCCCGGTGCCCGGCAGGTCACCGAGCATGTACCGCACCAGTTCCAGGTGCGTGCTCCGCCACCGCCGTACGGCGTCGTCCAGTTCGCCGAGCCGCCCGGCCTCCTCGGCCCAGTGGTCGCCCTCGCCCTGTTTCGTCAGCTTCCTGACCCGTGCGAACAGTTCCTTGAACTGCTCCGAGTCCAGCCCGCTGGCCGTGCCGAACCGGTCCCGGAACCGCAGGAAGTCCTCCCGGCGCAGCGTGCGGCGCAGCAGCGTCAACTGTCCCGTCAGGGCGTCGACCAGCCGCGTCGCGCGGGCCACCCGCTCGGCGAAGCACTGCCGTCCGCACGGGCCGGCGTCGATGTGTCTGAGGTCGACGAGCACCTGGCTGAGCAGGGTCTCGGCCGCCTGGTGCACGACGATGAAGAGCCGCTCGCTGTCGCTGACCTCCCGCTGCTCCGCCGGGGTGAGCGGCTGCTGGAGGGAGAGCAGTTCGTCCAGGCGCAGATACGACGCGTAGGTCGGGGTGGTGGTCATCAGGCCAGCTCCTCGCAGTGGGTCCGCGCTACACCAGGCGGCCGGGCACGGTGAGATCCGCCAGCGCGTCCCGGTGGACGCCGGGCGGCAGGGCCTCCAGCGCCGCCGTGGCCATCCGTACGTGACGGTGCGACACCTCGCGCGCCGCCTGTGTCCCGTCGTAGGCGTGCACCAGCTCGGCCATGGCCGCGTAGCGCTCGTCGACGGGTACGGCGGTGTCGGCGAGGAGGCGCTCGATGCGCCGGCGCTGCGCCTCGGAGGCGCGTTCGTGGGCGAGCAGCACCGGCAGGGTGGGCCGGCCGTTGCGGACGTCGGAGACATTCGGCTTGCCCGCCCGGGTGCCGTCGTAGGCCATCAGGTCGTCGCGTATCTGGTACGCGATGCCCAGCTGGTCGCTGTAGTCGCTGAGCGCCTTCAGCTCGGTGTCGTCGGCCCCGCCCAGGGTGGCGCCCACACCGCAGGCCATCCACAGCAGGGCACCGCTCTTGTCCGCGATCATGGCGAGGTAGTCCTCGACGGAGCAGAGGGTGCGGCTCATCCGGATCTCCCGCAGGGCCGCGTCCCCGATCCGCAGTCCGGTCCGGGCCAGCACGGTGAACGCCTGGGCGACGCGCTCCGGCGGGGCACCGGCCTCGCCGCACTCGGCCAGGGCGGAGAAGCCGTGGAAGAACAGCCCGTCCCCGCCGACGATGGCCGCCGACTCACCGAACACCGTGTGCGCGGCGGGCTTGGCGCGCCGCTCCCCGTCGCTGTCGATGATGTCGTCGTGCATCATGGCGCCGACCTGGACACATTCCAGCCCCACCGCGGCGGGGAGGACGGAGGCGATGTCACCGCCCACCGCGAGACTGGAACGGATCACCAGCCAGGGGCCCATCATCTTGCCGAAGGGCATCAGCCCGTACCGCACCAGCTCGTCGAGGCCCGATACATCGTGCGGCCACCGGCTCTCCACCTCGGCCCGCACGATGGCTGCCACCTCGGGATCGGCGACCTGAGGAACATCGATGTCGGTCATGGGCACGACGTTAGGGAGGCCGTCCGGGGGCTGTCGTCACCGGCGGACGGCCTCGGCCCGAGTGGGAACGAGGGATGGCATCTTCGGTCCGGAGTCCGAAAGTCGACGGCCCGGAAGACCGCGGCGCGCTCAGGTCGTCGCCCGGCCGAGACGGCCGCCCAGACTGGCCGCGACCAGCTCGACCCGGGAGCGGCAGCCGGTCCGCGCGAACAGCCGGGTCAGGTGGTTCTCCACGGTCTTCTCGCTGATCTGCAGGCGCAGCGCGATCTGCCGGTTGGTCAGGCCCTCGCCGATCAGGTCGATGATGCGCCGCTCGGTGACGGCCGGCGCCTCCCGCCGGCCGCGGCTGCGGGGGGCGGGCACGCCGCGTTCCCGGGTCACCGCCCGGACCCGTTCCAGCAGTGACGACGCGCCGCAGCGAGTGGCCAGTTCGTGTGCCTCGCGCAGCCAGGGCCGCGGGTCCTCGGCGAACCGCGCGATCACCAGGCAGGTGTCGAGGACCGACGGCAGATCGCCCCGGTTGCGGGCCAGTTCGACGGCCTGCCGGGCCTGTTCGACGTCACGGCCCACCAGACCGCGGGCCAGCAGCAGGCTCTCCGAGGTGTCCGTCCCGGTGTCCCCGCACAGCAGCTCGACCTCCTCCAGCAGGTCCGCCGCGCCGTCGTGGTCGTCGGCGAACGCGGCGATCCGCACCGCCCGCATCAGCAGCAGGTGCAGGCCCGCGTGGACCCCGGCCCGGCGCAGCCGGCGGCTGACCCGCAGGGCCAGCAGCGCCGCCCGCCGGTCGTCGCCCGCGCGGCTGAGCAGACCGATCCGCACCCAGGAGCGCGGCCCGGCCAGCCCGGGGACCGGCCGCACGTCGGCCAGCCACTCGGCCGCCTGCCGGGCCTCGCCGCGGGCGGCGCACATGTCGGCGGCGAACAGGCGGGCCGCCTGGTGCGCCAGCGTGGCCTCGCCGGACGACAGTTCCAGTTCCCGGGCCGCGGACATGGCCCCCGACCAGTCGACGGCCGTGTAGCCGTCCACCACCCGGCGGTACACGCCGAGCACACCGGTGCCGGGGTTCCGGTAGCGGGCGCCGAGGACGAGGTGCGTCAGCGTGGCCAGGTCGGCCACCGAGGGCGCGACGGGCGCCGGCTGCTCCGGCCCGGCGTGCGACCGCCCCGCCCGCCGGGACGCCGCCGTCCGGACAGGCCGGTGCCAGACCCGCTCGCAGGCCCCGAGGTCCCCGAAGAGCGCGGTACTCAGGAGGTCCATCAGCTCCGGCGCGGAGGCGGCACAGGGGTGGCGCGGGTCCGCGGGGGCGGGGGGTTCGGTGCTCTGCGGGGCGGTAGGTGCGGGGGCTTCCGCGTTCCGCGGGGCCTTGGGGGTGGAGGGCTCCGCGTCCCGCGGGGCTGTGGGTGCGGGGGCTCCGCCGGCGTGCGCGGTGAGGAGGGCGTCCCGCGCGTGCGTGGGGGTGGTGCTCCCGCCGGTTCCCGCCGCGGGCTCCGCGTCCCGGGCGTCCGTGAGGGGCTCACCCAACCCCGCCGTGCGAACCGCGTCCCGCGCGACCATCGGCGCGGCCACCCCGCCGGTCCCCGCCACGGGGACGGCACCCCGCGCCTCCCCCGGGGAGCCCGCCCCGCCCGTCTCCGCCGCGAAGACCGCCCCCCGGCCCCCGCCGCCCGTCAGCGGACGGCCGAACCACCACTGGGCGAAACCGGCCGGCTCGCGGTCCGTGACCGCCTCGTCGAGCAGGGACCGCACGGCCTCCTCGGCGGGCGGCTCGCCGGTGTGCAGGGCGAGCAGGATCGCCGCGAGACGGATCTCCGTCAGCGAGGCCGGCGCGCAGCCCCGTTCCGCGTACCCGGCGAGCACGTCGCGCAGCAGCTCGTACCGGCCGGTGCGGACGACGAGGTTCAGCAGCCGGGTCAGCGTCCGGGCGTGGTCCGGGTCCCCGGGGGACAGGCGGGCGAGCGCCGCCAGGCACCACCGGGCCGCGCGCTCCGGCTGCTCCCGCTCCGCGTCCGCGGCCAGGCCGAGCAGCCAGCCGATCCGGGGCCGGCCGAGCGTGACCGCCGGCCCGCCGCGCGCGATGTGGTCGGCGAGCGCCATCGGGTCGGCTCCGCCGGTCCGCCGCCGGGACAGCAGCCGCTCGGCCACCGACGCGTGCAACGCGGCCCCGCGCCGGGCGTCCGGCAGCCGGACCGCGGCGGCGGCCAGCGCGGGGCACCGGCAGCTCACCCGGCCCGCCGCGTCCGCGACCAGCACCTCCGCGTCGATCAGCCGGTCGAGCAACCGGCCGCACTCGGTGAGATCGGTCCCGGTCACCTCGGCGAGCAGCGGCAGATCGGTGACGCCGAACCCGTCCCACACGGCGAGCGAGGACAGCAGCCGGACGGCCGGCGCGCCGAACGACCTGGTACGGCGCAGGAGGTGATGACCGGCCGGCAGTTCGACCGGCTCCTGGGGCGCGCGCAGGCACAGCCGCCCGCGGAAGACGGCCAGCCGGCCCCGCCCGCGCAGATCGGCGAGGGTGCCCAGCAGGGTTCCGGGGTTGCCGAACAGCGGACCCAGGGCGGTGCGCAGCACGCCCGGCACCGCCTCGTCGAGACGCGGGCCCGGCAGCCGCCGGGTGAGCGCCTCCGCGACCTCGTCGTCCAGCGGCCCGAGCGTCACCACCTGGTCGGCGGCGGCCAGCAGTTCGGCGACGCCGGGCGCGTACTGGGCGCTCTCCTCGCAGGCGGCCAGCACCAGGCACCCGGCCCGGCGGGCCGCGGTGAGCACCGGGGCGGGCTCGGCCACCTCCTGCACATCGTCGGCGAGCAGCGCGACCCGCCCGCGGCGGCCGAGCCGGCCGAACAGCTCATCCAGCGCGATGACCATGGCCGGCGCCCAGCCGCCGCCGTCCCGCCGCACGGCGTCACCGATCCGGGCCAGGGCGCCGAGCGGCGCGGCCAGCCCGGCGTCCTGGAACTGCTCGAACCGGTCCCGTACGGCCCCCACCAGCGGCGCCAGGGCGTACGGATCACCGCCGTCACCACCCCGGCCGGCCTCCGCACCGCCTTCCGGGGCGTCGTCCGTACTGCCGTCCCCGCCCCTGCCGGGACGGACCGCCAGGACGCGCACCCCGGCCGCGCCCAGCATCCGCTCCGCCTCCTCCAGCAGCGCCGACCTGCCGATCCCGGCCGGCCCCTTGAGAACGACCAGGCGTCCGCCGTCGGCCGCCGAAGCCGCGCGCAGCACCGCCAGTTCCTGATCCCTGCCCCGGACCGCGGCACGTGCTCGGGCCACGCCGACCTCCTCTCGTGACGCCGGCCGGCTATCTCCCGGGTCAACTCCCGGTCGGCCACGTCAATGTAACCTTTCGAACGCCTGCCGAAGCGGAGTGCCGGGCATACTGACACGGTGGTCAACAACTGGCACAGCGAGGCCGATTCCGATCGGCCGGCGCGCGTACTGTTCGGCCGTGACGCCACCGTCACACGCGTCGTCGACCTCGCCACCTCACCGGACGCGGCTCCGCTGATCCTGCTGACCGGGCCGGCCGGCGTCGGGCGCAGCGCGGTGCTCGACGCCGTCGACGAGGAACTGACGGCGCGCGGCCTGCGCACCCTCACCCTGCGGCTGGCGCGCAACGAGCGCGACCGCCCCTACTCCCTGGCCTCGCGCCTCGGCGCCGAACTCGACGCCCGCGACCGGGCCACCGTCCTCAGGTCCACGGCGAAGACCGCCGCCGCGCCGCCCGGGCCGGACACCGGCCGCCGGCTCGCCGCCGAACTGCGCGCGGCGCTCACCACCCGCGACAAGCTCACCGTCCTCGTCGACGACGTCCAGTGGACCGACCCGGACTCCCGTGCCGTACTGCTGCCGATGATCCGGCACCTGGCCGGCGGCCCGGTCACCTTCGTCTGCGCCCTCCGCCTCGCACCGGCCGGCCCGGGCGACGGCGTCACGCCGGACCGGCTGCGCGCCGCCGGCCTCGCCGAGGTGGTACCGCTGCGTCCGCTGCGCGAAGCGGAGGTCCGCGCCCTGGTCACCCGGCGATTACAGGCCGAGCCGTCGCCTGCGCTGCTCGCGTATCTGCGCCGGGAGTGCCGTGGCCGGCCCACCGCCGTGCTCACCGCCCTCGCGGGACACCAGCGCGGCGGTTCGCTCCGCGTCTTCGACCGGCACGCCTACCTCACCTCCCCGCACTGGCCGCCCGCGCTCCCCGCCGACCTGCCCTCCGTCGAGTACCTGCGCCGACTGGGCGGCTGGGTCTGGCCGGTGGCCAAGGCGGTGGCCGTCCTGCACCCCCTGGGCGCCGCGGCGACCGGGCTGATCGCCGAGGCCGTGGGCGCGGACGAGACCGCCGTGCGGAAAGCGCTGGACGAGCTGTACGCCGAGGAGGTCCTGCGGCACGGGCCCGGACCGGGCCACTGGCGGTTCCGGGTGCCGCTGCTCGCCTCCGCGCTGACCACCTGCCTCGGACCGTACGAGCGGCGCAGACTCGCCCAGCTGGCGGTCACCGCGATCTGGGCGGGCGAGGCCGTCGCGGACGACCGGTACCTCGCCGAGCAACTGGTCACCGCGGGCCGCTTCGTGGACCCCGGGCGGGCCTCGGCCGAACTGCTCGACAAGGGCAGCGCCGCCATGCTGGCCGACGGCTACTGCGCGGAGCGCTGGCTGCGCGCCGCCATCGACCTGATCACCCAGCCGGAACAGCGCGTCCAGGGGCTGCTCGCCCACGCTTCCACCTGCTGCATCCACCTGCGGTACGCCGAGGCGATGGAGAGCGCGTGGACGGTCCTGTCCGCCCACGCCGACCTGGTCACCCCCGAGGAACTGCTGGAGATGGAACTGGTCTACGTCAGCGCCCTGGGCGGGATGGGCGACACCGCGGCGCTCACCGAGATCTGCGAGGGCGGCTGGCGCTCGCTGCCGGGCGGGGAAGGACACCGGATCGTCACCCGGTGCATCGCCCTGTGCCACCTGGACCGCTGGCGCGAGGCGGACGACCACCTCGCGGCGCGGCGGGACGACTGGAGCGGGGACAACGTTGTCGTCGCCGCGTTGGGCCAGCTCATGCACGAGTGCTTCGGCGCGTACCTCGGCCGGACCGGGGCGTTCGACCTGGCCGTCGCGGACCCGTCCCGGTACCCGTTGTGGACGGAGGGCGCGCGGCACCGCTTCGAGCGCCTGTCGCAGCTGGCCCGGGTCCTCATGGGGTTCGGTGAACCGGATCGCGCGGAACGGCTGCTGACGGATCATCACCTGCTCGTCGGGTACCGGCCGGTCCCGGACCGGGTGGTGGCGGACGGCCAGGCCGGGCGCTGGGACCCGGCGCTCCAGCTGGCCCGGGCGAGCCTGGCCACCGGCCTCTCCGTCGGCGACCTGCCGGTCCACACCCAGGTGTGCCGGGAGACCAGCGTCATCCTCGGCGCGCGCGGCCAGCTGGCGCGGGCCCGTGAGGTGATCGAGCGCGCGCGGACCGTGCAGCCCGTGATGCTGCACCTGCTTTCCGCGCCGGAGTCGTACCTGGACCAGAGCCTGGGCGCGGCCGACCGGGCCCGCCGGGTCGTCGCCGACGGGCTCGCCCTGGCCGCCGGGCGCGGACTGGTCGTCGGCACCGACGAACTGTGGCTGGCGATGGCCCTGGCGGAACTGGCCGCGGGCGACACGGCCGCGGCGCGGCGGTGCGTGGACGAGGTGAGCCGGGTCGCGGAGCTGCTCGGCACCGGCCGGGCCCGGCTGTGCCGGCTGCTCGCCACCGCCGTGGCGCACCACGACCGCGCCCGCGCGGCCGAGGCGGTACGGCTGGCCCGGCGGCGCGGCCTGCCACTGGAACAGGCCGACACGATCGGCACGGTGGTCCGGCACGGACTGGCCGACGCCTCGCTGCTGCACGAGGCGTACGCGCTCTACGGCGAACTCGACGCGCTGCTGCGCAGGGCGCAGTTGCGGAACCTGATGCGCGAGCACGAGGTCATCGCGCCGCGCCGCAGCAGCGTCGTCGCCGAGAACGAGCGGCTGCTCGCCACCCTGGTCACCGAGGGGCTCACCAACCGGGAACTGGCCGTGGTGCTCGGCACCAGCGAGAAGAGCGTGGAGGGCCGGCTCGGCAGGCTCTTCAAACGCACCGGTTACCGTTCACGGGTCGAACTCGCCTCCGCGATCCTCGCCGGCGAACTGCCGTGACGGCCGGACCCGTCCGAGCCGTACGACGGAAACCCGGTCGCGTCCCGCCCGGCGGACCGCTACCTTCCGCGGAGCACGGGACGCGACCACGACAGAGGGCCGGGCATGGGCGGCGGGAACAGCGGGACGGGCCGCCGGGAGGTGGTGCTCGGCCAGTTCGACCACGCCGGGGAGGTGGCCCGGGTGCGGCTGGCCGGCCTCGGTGACGAGGAGTACCGGGGGGAACCGGTCCCCGGCCGCTGGTCGGTGCGCCGCCGGGAAGAGGCCGTGACCCCACGTGCGTACGGGCCGGGGCAGTGGGTCCTCGGCCTGGGTGCCCCGGACATCCCGGCGAGCGAGTACGCGGAGGTCGCCCGGCAGGCCGCGAGCGGCACGACCGCCGCCAGGATCGCCGACGACTGGAGCGTCGGCGTCGAGCGGGTCGAGGAGGTCCTCGCCGGGGCCGCCCCGGCGGTGACCGGCCCGGCGCCGGTCACCACCATCGCCTGGCGCCTCGGGCACCCGCACTCCTGCCGCGCGGGCGCGTGGGAGTGGGCCTTCGGCGAACGGCGCCGCGACCCGAGGCGGATGGTCGACTTCAGCCCGCACGCCGCACCGGCGCTGGACCGGTTCCGGGAGACGGTCGGCCGGTGGCGCGCGGGCGTGGCCTCGGTGGCCGACGAACAGCTCGACACCGTCGGCTTCTCCCGCTACCCGTACGGCTCCCACTCCGGGGACGGCTTCGTCGACGTGCCGGCCGGCGCCGACCTCCAGTTCATCCACCACATGGCCGAGATCGCCCTGCTCCGCGACCTCTGGCGCGCGCGGGGCTGAGCCGGCCCGGCCGTCTCCGGGCGCCCGTCTCAGCCCTTGCCGTAGAGCCGCGCAGGGAAGGCGCCGGCCTCCCGTGCGATCCGGGTGAAACCCTCGGCCAGCTCGGTCAGCCGCGCGGTCGCGGCCGGGCCCAGACGGTCGTAGGGGGCGGCGTCGAGCCGGTCGGTGAGCGCCTCGGCGTCGGCGCGCAGCGCCGCGCCCGCCGGGGTGACGTCCCCGGCCTCGTCCAGCAGCCCGCGGTCGCGCAGCCGGTCCCCGGCGGCGGCCCACTGCTCCGCGGACCAGCCACGGGTCTGCCGGAGCACCGCCGACGTCACCGTCTCCCCGGTCGCGTTGTGCAGCACCAGCGCCTCGATGCCGGAGAGACCGGCCACGGCCAGCGCGGCGAGGTGCCCGTCCCCCCGGTGTTCGCGCAGCAGCGTCGCGGCGTGCCACAGCGCCAGGTGCGGTTCGCCGGGCACGGGCAGCACGGCGTTCGCGGCGTACAGCGGGCGGCCCTCGACGTGGCCGCCCTCGGCCGCCCGCAGTGCCAGCGCCGCCGCCTCGGCCATCTCCTCCGAGGCGCAGATCTCCTCCCCGAGCAGCCGCCGCAGGGCCCGGTCGGCGCCCCGTGTCCGGGCCGCGAGCACCGCCTCGGGGGCGGCGACGGACCAGGCCGCGGGGAGGAAGCGGGCCACGTGCCCGGGGCTGAAGTTGTAGAACACCGCCGCGACCGTGCCCGCCCCGACCGCGCCGAGCGGTGCCGCCCGGCCGGCGAGGTAGGACATGGACCCGGTCGACAGGCCGAGCGCGGCGTACTCCTCCGCCGGCTCCGGTGCGAAGTACTGGGCCGTGTGCAGCGGGCTGACGGCGTGGTGGCAGCGGCGGCCGGCGGTCATGTCCATGGTCATCTCCTGAGATGTCGCGAGCCTGCGGATCGCGCAAGCCGTGAGCACGGTAACAGATAATCGATTATCCTTATCATCGTCGATATGGGGCGGGGGGTGGGAACGTCACGGTGGCCGGCCGTGTGTGACGGGGGAGCGGGGGTGTGGCTCAGTAGCGTGGGGCGCCCGGACGAAGGAGTGCCGCCCATGAGCCACCGCCTGAAGGTGATCACCCGTGAGGAGCATCTGGCGTTCACCGGGACCCGGCCCTCGGTGAGTCACCTCCAGGTCCCCTCCTGGGGGGACGTGAAGCCGGACTGGCGGGGGGAGAGCCTGGGCTGGTTCGACGGGGCCGGCCGCCTCGTCGGCGCCGGCCTGGTGCTGCTGCGGCCCCTGCCGGGGCTCCGGCGGTATTTCGCCTATCTGCCCGAGGGGCCGGTCATCGACTGGGCCGCGGCGGACCTGGAGCAGTGGCTGGAGCCGATGCTCGCCCACCTCGAGCGGCGCGGCGCCTTCTCGGTGCGGATGGGCCCGCCCGTCGTCACCCGCCGCTGGAGCGCCGACGCCGTCAAGGCCGCCATCGCCGACCCCCGGGCCGCGCGCCTGGCGGACGTCGAGGCCACCGCCCAGGACCCCGACGGCCTCCGCGTCGTGGACCGGCTGCGCCGGGCGGGCTGGCGGCGCACCGAGCCGGGCGGCGCGGACGGCTTCGCGGCCGGCCAGCCCCGGTACGTCTTCCAGGTCCCCCTCGCCGGCCGGTCACTGGACGAGATCCGGCAGGGACTGAACCAGCAGTGGCGGCGCAACATCAAGAAGGCCGAGAAGGCCGGCGTCAAGGTCGTGGAGGGCGGCGCCGAGGACCTGCCCGTCTTCCACGCCCTCTACACCGAGACCGCCGAACGGGACCGGTTCGTCCCCCGCCCCCTGCCCTACTTCCAGCGGATGTGGTCCGCCCTGACGGCCGAGGACCCCCACCGCATGCGGCTTTACCTCGCCCACCACGACGGCGACACCCTCGCGGCGGCCACGATGCTGACCGTCGGCGAGCACGTCTGGTACTCCTACGGCGCCTCCACCGCCCGCAAGCGCGAGGTCCAGCCGAACAACGCCCTCCAGTGGCGCATGCTGTGCGACGCCCACGAACAGGGCGCCGCCGTCTACGACTTCCGCGGCATCACCGACATCCTGGACGAGAGCGACCACCTGCTGGGACTGCTCCGCTTCAAGGCCGGCAGCGGCGGCGAGGCCGTCGAGTACGCCGGCGAGTGGGACTACCCGCTCAACAAGGTCCTGCACAAGGCGCTCGGTCTGTACCTGTCCCGGCGCTGACCGTCCCGGGCCTACGCCAGCGCGGCCGCCGTCCGCGCGAGGTGCCGGGCCAGCACCTCGGCGGCGGTGTCGGCGTCGCGGGCCAGGGCCGCCCGCTCCAGCAGGCGGTGTTCCCCGGCGCCGTCCCGGCCGGGGGCGCGCCGCGACGACCAGCGGCGGGCCAGCTCGCTCGCCGTCCACATCCGGTCGAAGGTCTCCAGCAGCACCGGGTTGCCGCACCCCTCCAGCAGGGCCCGGTGGAAGACCCGGTGGGCCTCGGCCCACGCGTCGCTGTAGTGCTCGCCCTCCCCGGGGACGAACGCCGGGGTGCGGGCCAGCCGGTGGTGGGCGGCCCGCACCCGGGCCTCCCATTCGAGGTCGCCGCGCTCGACGGACAGCCGCAGCACCACCGGCTCGACGGTCCTGCGGGCCTCCGCGATCTCCTGCCAGCGGCGGTCGGAGTGGGCCGGGACGGCGAACCCCCGGTTGGGCAGCCGGTCGGCGAGGCCCTCACCGACCAGCCGCACCAGCGCCTCGCGCACCACGGCCAGGCTCACGCCCCGCTCCCTGGCCAGTTCCTGCGGCTTGAGGGCGTCGCCGGGGGAGTGCTCCCCGCGCATGATCGCGGCCCGCAGCTGGGCGTGCACCTGCTCGGAGAGCATCCGCTTCCCCGCCGGGACCGGGGTGGGGGCCGTCGCAGTCATGGCCCCAGGATAGACAGCCGCTCTCCGGCCCCGGCGACGCTACCGCCGCGGTGCCGTGGGCGCCGCCAGCCCGTCGCTCAGCAGCCTGCTGTCGACCTCGTCCAGGGCGAGCCGCACCGCCCCCAGGGCCACGCTCTCGTCGCCCAGGGCGGAGGCGCGCGGCTCCGGCAGCCGCAGACAGTGCTTGGTCGGCTCACGGTGCGGCGGGTCGAGGACCACGTCGGCGGAGCGGGAGAGGCCGCCGCCGTAGAGGACGGCCTGCGGGTCCGGGGCGAGCACCAGCGCCGCCCCACCGCGAGGTCCCGGGGGTAGCGGCGCACCGCCCGCCGCGCCTCCCGGTCCCCGTCGCGGCGGCTCGTCATGAAGGCCAAGGACCCGCTGGAGGACATCAGCGCCGAGGCCGAGAAGTTCCGCCTCGCCGACGCCGGGCAGGAACGCCGACGGGTGGCTCGCCCTGGGCGCCATGACCGTCGGGTCCGGCGGCGGCACCGGCACCGCCTCCTACGGGCCGAGGCCGCCGGCAACACCCTCACCGGCACCGCCGTGGTCGCCGGCTGCGCGGGCTGCTCCGGCGGCGCCGAGGTCGGCTCCTCGGCAACGGCGCGTCGCTCACCTTCCGCGACAGCGCCAGCGACAGTGACAGTGACAGTGACAGTGACAGCGACGGCGGCAGCGGCGGCACCCGGCAGGTGACGCTGCACTACCCGACCGCGGAGGCCCGCTCGGCCACCGTACGGGTGGGCGACGGCACCGCCCGGACCGTCTCCTTCGGCCCCACCGCCGACCGGACCACACCGGGCACCGTCACCCTCGCCCCTCGCCCTCACCCTGGACAGCGGCACGGGCAACGCCCCTCACCATCGCCAACCCTCCGGCCGGGCACCCGACATCGAGCGGATCACGGTGAGCTGACCGGCGCCGCGGCGCCGCTTCCCGGAAAACGCCTACCAGCCCGACGCGGAAGGACGGAGACTGGTCCCATGACCGACATGGGGGCGTTCCGGGAAGCGGTGGCCGCGTGGGCGGTCGGCGGCGCCGACGGCCCCGTCCGTGAACTGGCCGCGCGGCTGCCCGTCCGCACGGCGGTGCTCCTCGAAGGGCCCAGCGACGTGGCCGCGGTCCTGGCACTGGCCGAGCGCCGGGGCCGGGACCTGGCCGCCGAGGGCATCTGCGTCCTGGCCATGGGCGGGGCGATGAACATCGCGCGCTACGCCGGCCTGCTCGGCCCGCCCGGCCTCGGCCTGCGCCTGGCCGGGCTCTGCGACGAACGGGAGCACGGCTGGTACCTCCGCGGTCTGGAGCGGGCTGGCGCCGCGCGGCACGGCTTCTTCGTGTGCGCCGCCGACCTGGAGGACGAACTGATCCGCGCGCTCGGCGAGAGCCGGGTGACGGAACTCGTCCGGGCCGAGGGCGACCTGCGCGCCCTGCGCACCTTCCTCAGTCAGCCCGCGCAGCGGGAACGCACCCCGCGGCAGCAGCTCCGCCGCTTCCTCGGCACCAAGAAGGGCCGCAAGATCCGCTACGGCCGGGTCCTCGCGAAGGCGTGCGACGCCGACCGCGTCCCCGCCCCGCTCGCCGCGTTGCTCGCCGGCGTCTGACACGCCGTCACCACCACGCACCGGCGGGCGCGCGGCCCGCCATTCGGATGGCACACGGCACCCGCGCCCGTGGCGTACGCCCGGCCCCGGCCGCGCCGGATGCCAGGGTCGGGGCATGGACATCGGTTACAAACTGGCCTCCGAGGCCTTCGGGCCGCGGGAACTGATCCGGCAGGCCGTCCGCGCGGAGGCGGCCGGCTTCGACTTCGTCGAGATGAGCGACCACTACCACCCCTGGCTCGACGTCCAGGGCCACTCCTCCTTCACCTGGACGGTGCTCGGCGCGATCGCCGCCCGCACCGAGCGCATCGGCCTGGTGACCGGGGTGACCTGCCCGACCGTCCGCTACCACCCGGCGATCGTCGCGCAGGCCGCCGCGACCCTCGCCCTCGTCTCCGACGGCCGGTTCGTCCTCGGGGTGGGCTCCGGCGAGCGGCTCAACGAACACGTCGTCGGCCGTGGCTTCCCCGACACCGTCCGCGAACGGCACGCGCTGCTCCGCGAGGCGCTGGAGATCATCCGCCTGCTGTGGCGCGGCGGCTACCGCTCGTACGACGGGAGGTACCTGCGGCTGGCCGACGCCCGGGTCTTCGACCTGCCCGAGCGGCTCCCGCTGATCGCCGTCGCCGCGAGCGGCCCGCACTCGGCGCGGATCGCCGCCGAACTGGGCGACGGGCTCTTCGCCACGGAGGACAAGCCGTCGATCGTCCGCCACTACCGGGTGGCCGGCGGCTCCGGCCCCGGGTACGCGGAGGTGCCCATGGCCTGGGCCGAGGACGAGCGGACGGCCGCGCGGGAGGCGCTGCGGACCTCCCGCTGGGCACTGACCGGCTGGAAGGTGATGAGCGAACTGCCCAACCCGGTCAACTTCGACGCGGCCACCACCACCGTGCGCGAGGAGGACGTCCTGGAGAAGTTCGCCTGCGGCCCCGACCCCGACCGCCACCTGGCGGCGGCACAGCGCTATGTCGACGCCGGCTTCGACCGGCTGGTCCTCCAGAACGCCGGGCCCGACCCGGACGGCTTCATCGACTTCTACGAGCGCGAACTCCAGGAGCCGCTGCGCCGCCTGCGGCCCTCCTGACCCAGGGGGCGGTACGTCAGCGGGCGGCGAGCGGCGGCACCGCCGGAACCTCCAGGGCCGTGGCGATGTCCTCGGCGGTCATCCGGAACCGCTCCGGGTAGGCGCCGGGGCTGGTGCGGCGGGCGGGCTCGGTGGTGCGCCACATGTACAGGCAGCGGGCGCACTGGAGGACCTCCCACACGTCCGGCACGGGGGAGTGTGCGACGGTGCGGACGGCCTCGTCGGAGCAGCGGGGGCACACGGCGGGGGAAGCGGTCGGGGCGGTCATGGGCGACGGGTCCTTTCCGGGGAGGGGTGACGGGGCGGGTCTCAGCGGGTGGCCAGCAGCGTGCGCAGCCGGGCCGCCCACGCGGCGGTCTCGGGCAGGTCCTTGACGGGCGTGCCGAAGTTGCCGCGTACGTCGGGGGCGACCGGGGTGGTCGCGTCGATGATCATCTTGCTGGTGACGCCGGCCGGCTGGGAGGCGGGCGCCAGCTCCACCACCGACAGGTTCGGCAGGACGAGGACGTCCTCCCTCGGGTTCACCTTGGCCGACTGGGCCCACATCACCTGCGGCAGGTCGAACGGGTCCACGTCCTCGTCGACGAGGATGACCTGCGAGACATAGCCGAGGCCGTGCGGCGTGGTCATCGCGCGCATCCCCACCGCCTTGGCGAAACCGCCGTACCGCTTGGCCGTGGAGATGATCACCAGCAGCCCGTGGGTGTACATCGCGTTGACCGCCCGTACCTCCGGGAACTCGGCCCGCAGCTGCTTCAGCAGCGGCACGCTGGTGTTCGGGCCGACCAGGTAGTCGCACTCCGTCCAGGGCATGCCGAGGTACAGGGACTCGAAGACGGGCCGGGAGCGGTACGAGATCCGCTCGATCCGGATGACGGGCATCCGCCGGCCGCCCGAGTAGTGCCCCGTGAACTCGCCGAACGGCCCCTCGATCTGCCGCACCCGGGACTCGACGACACCCTCGATGACGACCTCGGCGCCCCAGGGGACGTCCAGACCGGTGTGCGGCGCGGTGGCGATCGGCATCGGCGCGCCGCGCAGGGCGCCCGCCATCTCGTACTCGGACTGGTCGTAGCGCAGCGGCATGCCCGCGACGATCGGGATCACCGGGTCGTTGCCGAGGGTGATGGCGACCGGGAGGTCCTCGCCGCGCTCCTCGGCGGTGCGCAGGTGCTGCGCGATGTCGTGCACCGGCACCGGCTGGAGGGCGAGCCGGTCGCGGCCGATGACCTCCATGCGGTACGTGCCCAGGTTCTGCTTGCCGAAGTGGTCCGGGTCGGCGGGGTCGCGGGAGACCACGGCCGCCTTGTCGAGGTAGAAGCCACCGTCGCCGTCGTTGAGGCGGAACAGCGGCAGGACGGCGAAGAGGTCGACGTCGCCGCCGGTGACGGTGTTCTCCTGCCAGGGCGCGTCCGCGCGCCGCTCGGGCGGCACGGGGAAGGCGTCCCAGCGGCGGGCGAACTCCTCGACCTGCTCGCGCGGCGAGGTCTCCTTCGGCATGCCGAGGGCGAGGGCGTGGTTGCGCCAGGACCCGTGCACGTTCATCGCGATCCGGGCGTCGGTGAACCCCTTGACCCGGTCGAACCACAGGGCGGGCGCCCCCTCGCCGATCCGGCCCGCGGCGTTGGCCGCCGCCGCGATGTCCGGCTCCGGCAGCACCTCGTCCGGAATCCGCAGCAGCTGTCCCTCCTTCTCCAGCGTGTCGAGGAACGAGCGCAGATCGTCGTACGGCATGGGGGTCTCCTCCTGTGGGGCGGGCTGGTGGTGGGGGCGCGGCCGGGGTCAGGAAGCGCGGGTCAGGAAGCGCGGGCGGCCCGCAGGCCGGTCCAGCGGCGGGCGCCCGCGGCGGGCAGGCCGAGCTGGTCCAGGACGCGGGAGACGATGTGCTCGACGATGTCGTCCACCGTCTCCGGACGGTTGTAGAAGGCCGGCACGGGAGGGACGATCCGTACGCCCATCCGGGACAGCGCGAGCATGTTCTCCAGGTGGATCTCGCTCAGCGGCGTCTCGCGGGGCACCAGCACCAGCGGCCGGCGCTCCTTCAGCGTGACGTCCGCCGCCCGGCCGACCAGACCGTCCGCGTACCCGGCGCGGATGCCGGCGAGGGTCTTCATCGAGCACGGGATCACGACCATGCCGTCCGTGCGGAAGGAACCGGACGAGAGGGTGGCGCCCTGGTCCTCGGGCGAGTGCGCCACGTCGGCCAGCGCGGCCACCTCCCGCATGGTCCGCCCGGTCTCCAGCTCGACGGTGGCCCGGGCCCAGCGGCTCGCGACGAAGTGGGTCTCGACGTCCCGCAGTTCGGCGAGCCGCTCCAGCAGCCGCACCCCGAAGGGCGCACCGGTGGCCCCCGTCATCGCCACGATCACCCGCACGGCACACCTGTCCCTTTTCGGTCAGCTCCCGATCCGTTCCCTGCTCACGCTAGGAGGCCCTGCTGGCCGACGGCGGTACGCTGAGGACAAGCGATGGGGAAAATCGGACAGGAGCGGGCCGCGATGGGACAGGAGCCAGGGGCCGTCACCATCACCGAGGTGGCGTACCGGCCCGCGCTGAGCGCGCCGATCGGCATGGACGTCGTCGACTTCGCGGAGCTGCGGGCCCGCGGACGGCGGCGCGGCATCGACCTGTCGGCCCCGCAGCGCCCCGCCTTCCACCACCTGATCCACGTCCGCCCCGGCTCCGCGCCGCTGGAGCACACCGTGGACTTCACCCGGCACGTGGTCCCGCCGGGCGGCTGGCTGTGGGTGCGCCCCGGGCAGGTCCACCAGTACGCGGCCGGGCCCGAGGGCCCGTGGGAGGTCGCGGACGGTGTCATCGTGATCTGGCGGCCCGGCTTCGTCCCGGACGACCCGCCGGAGGTGACGGTGCCCGTGCGGCCGGCCGGCCCGCGGGCCCGGCTGGTGGACCTGGCGCGGGAGCATCTCGTCGCGGAGTACGCGGACATGGGCGCGATGCCGCTGGAGGCGCACAACAAGGCGCTGCGGGCACTGCTCTCGGTCCTGCTGCTGCGGCTGGCGCACGCGGCACCCGGGAGCGCGGCGGCGGCGCCGGGACGGGACGGGCCGTTCGAGCGGTTCCGGGCCGCCGTGGAGCGGGACTTCACCCGCACCCACCGGGTCGCCGACTACGCCGCCGGCCTCGGCTACAGCACCCGCACCCTCACCCGGGCCACCCTCGCCGCGACCGGGACCACCGCCAAGGCGTACCTGGACGCGCGGATCGTCCTGGAGGCCAAGCGGCTCCTGGTCCACACCGACCTCGGCGCCGCCGACGTGGCCCGGCATCTCGGATTCACCGACCCGGCCGACTTCGGAGCGTTCTTCCGCCGGCACGACGGGCGCACCCCGCTGCGGTTCCGGGCGGCGGCCCGGGGGACGGCACCCTGACACACCACCGCCGGCACCGGAGCCGGCGTGCCCGGAACGCGGGCCGGTCTCACGGCGCCCACCGCGACGCCCCGGGCACCGGACGGCGGGGGCGGGTTCAGCCGCCCGACAGCCGCAGCAGCACCTTGCCGCTGCCCGCGGCCGGGTCCGCGGCGACCGACAGGGCCTCCTCGGCCCGCTCCAGCGGGAACCGGTGGGTGATCAGCGGGCGTACGTCCACCCCGTCCCGCAGCGCGAGCAGCGCGTCGTCGATCTCCTCGACGAAACGGTACGAGCCGATCCAGCTGATCTCCCGGGTCACCAGGTCACCGAGGACGGCGGGGACGGGCGTGCCGGGCAGGTTGCCGACCTGGACGAGGGTGCCGCCCCGGGCGGTGGCCCGCAGCACCGCGCCGAGCGCGGCCGGGGCGCCGGACGCCTCGAACACCACGTCCACGTCCTCGGGCAGTGCCTCGCCGCGGGAGAGGTCGCGGGTCTCCTGGGCGCCCATCGACCGGGCGACGGCCAGCGCGGAGGACGACAGGTCGGCGGCGATCACCCGGCCGGCGCCGCGGTACCGGGCGGCGGCCACCACCAGCGAGCCGATCGGCCCCGCGCCGTTCACCAGGACGGTCCGGCCGCGCAGAGCGGGGACCCGGCCCACCGCGTGCAGCGCCACCGCCAGGGGCTCGGCGAGTGCGCCCCGCTCGGTGTCCACGCCGTCCGGCAACGGCCTGACCTGGTCGGCGTCGACCGCCCGGTACTCGCTGAACCCGCCGTCGGTGTGCGGGGTGAACGCCGCCGAGCCGAAGTAGCGCACCTGCGGATACAGGTTGGTGCGGCCCGCGATCCGGTCCGGCAGCGCTCCGTCACCCACGGGCCGCGCCGGATGCACGGTCACCGGCAGACCCTCGCACAGGCCGGTCACCCCCGGGCCGAGCGCGGCGACCCGGCCGGCGACCTCGTGCCCCAGCACCAGCGGATGGGCGAGCGCCGCCGTGCCGGAGGCGCCCTTCCTCCAGTACGCGAGGTCGGAGCCGCAGATCCCGCCCCACTCCAGGGCCAGCAGCACCTGTCCGGGGCCGGGCACCGGGCGGGGCCGGGTGTCGACCCGTACGTCTCCCGCCCCGTGCACCACGACCGCCCGCATGGTGCCGTGCTGCGAGGTGGTGGCGGTCATACGGCGTCCTCCAGGCGGACCAGGTCACGGCCGCGGGTCTCGGGCGCGAGATACGCGCTGACGAAGGTGATGAGCGAGTAGACGACGAGCATCGCCGCGATGGGCCACCAACTGCCGGTGACCGCCGTCAGGGTGGCCGCCACGACCGGACCGATCGCGGTGGCCAGGATGCCGCCGATCTCCTTGGCGAGGGCGAGCTGCGTGAACCGGGTGCGGGCGCCGAAGAGTTCGGCCATCGTCACGCTCTCCAGCGAGAACAGGCCGAGCACCCCGACGTTCAGCCCGAGCACCATGCCGATCATCACGCCCGGTGTCGTCCCCGAGGTGATCAGCAGCATCACCGGGAAGGCGAGGACCACGGTCAGCGCCGTCAGCACCAGGTAGAGCACCCGGCGCCCGAACCGGTCGCCGAGCAGGCCGACCAGCGGCACGGTGGCGAAGCCCAGCAGCGAGCCGTACACGATGGCGTCCGTGGGCACGGACCGGCCGACCGCGAGGTTGGTGGCGATGTAGCCGACGAGGAAGGTCTGGACGACCCCCGAGTTCCCCGCCTGCCCGAACCGCAGCCCGAGGGCGAGGAAGAAGGCCCTGCCCTTGCGCTGGCGGACACCGGCCGCCAGGACACCGCCCCGTTCGGGGCCGGCCTCGGCGACGGCCGACTCGACCTCCTCACGGGCCAGCGCGACCCCGTCCACCACGTCCGGGCGCTCCTCGAAGACCGGGCTCTCCTTCAGGCCCCGGCGCAGCCACACCGCGAAAACCATCAGCCCGAAGCTGAGCAGGAACGGCAGCCGCCAGCCCCAGGACAGCAACTGCTCCTCGCTGAGCACGGCCAGCAGCACCGCCCACAGCCCGGAGGCGGCCAGCGTCCCCGAGTTGGTGCCGAGCGACACCAGGGAGGAGATCAGGCCCCGCCGTTTCGCCGGGGCGTACTCGGCGAGCAGCACCGTCGCCCCGGCGATCTCGGCGCCCGCCCCGAACCCCTGGATCAGCCGCAGCACCACCAGCAGCACCGGCGCCATGATGCCGATGGTGCCGTAGGTGGGCAGCACGCCGATCAGGGTCGTGGAGGCGCCCATCAGCAGGATGGTCAGGTACAGGACCCGCTTGCGGCCGATCCGGTCGCCCATCCGCCCGAAGTAGACGGCACCGGCGAGCCGGGCGACGTAACCGACGCCGTACGTGGCCATCGCGGCGATCAGGCCGATGGCGGGACTGACGTCCGGGAAGAAGAGCTTGTTGAAGACGATCGCGGCGGCCAGCGAGTACAGCTGGAAGTCCATGAACTCCATGGCCGTGCCCAGCCAGCCCGAGACGGCGGCCCGGGCCAGGTCGCCCGTGGTGCGCTCCGCGGCGCGTGGCTGCTCCGCGGAGACGGCACTGTCCTTCATCGTGAACTCCGTTGTTCGGGGGACGGTGATGTGTCGGAGGGTCGGTGAGGCGGCGAGGGGCCGGTTCAGAGCTCGACGCGGCCGGCCCGCAGCGCCGGCAGCCGGTCCGCGACCGCTCCGGTGAGAGCGGTGTCCTCGGCCAGGTCGGCGGCGCCGACCCGGCACAGCAGCGCGCGGACGGTGTCCGCCGGCCGGCCGGCCCGGTCCCAGCAGGCGGCCAGTGCCCCGGCCGCCGGGTCGGGCAGCGCGGGCCCGCCGGGCCGGGTGCCGTACGCCCAGGCGGCCAGGGCCAGTTCGAGGACCGGCGTGGCCGTGCCCCGGGCGCGCAGCGTGCGCAGGGCGGGCAGCCAGCGCTCGGTGATCTTCAGGGAGGCGTCGGAGCCGATCTGCCGCAGCAGGTGGCGCATCGCCGGATTGCGGAACCGCAGGACCAGGTCACCGGCGTACCGGGCCGGGTCGGGGCCGCCGGCCGGGAGGGTCGGGGCGACCTCCGCGCACAGCGCCCGGACCGCCGTCTCGCCCCACCCCGTGGCCATGGCGTCGGCGACGGTGCCGTGGCCGGCCGCCAGGCCCAGGTGGGCGAGGAGCGAGTGGGAGCCGTTGAGCAGCCGCAACTTGGTGAGCTGGTACGGCGCGACGTCCGGCACGAACAGGGCGCCGTCCGTCTCCCAGCGCGGCCGGGGCGCGGCGAAGGAGTCCTCCAGGACCCACTGCCGGTAGGGCTCGCCGGACACCGGCAGCGCGTCGCGCACACCGAGCGCGGCACGGGCCGCCGCGAGGTCGCCCTCCCCGGTCGCGGGCACGATCCGGTCCACGACCGTCGCCGGGAAGGACACCGCCGAGGCCAGCCGCTCCAGCACCGTCTCGCGGTCCGGCCAGGCCGACGCCCGCACGAAGTCCCGTACCACCCGGCCCAGTACGGCGCCGTTGTCCGCCATGTTGTCGCAGGACACCACGGTCAGGGGTGGCGCGTCCGCCCGTGTCCGCGCGGCCAGCCCGGCCGCCAGCCGGCCCACCACGGTGGTGAGCGGACCGTCCGGCGGCGCGGCGAGGTCGGCCGCCACCGGGGCGGCGGTGAGGTCGAGGCCGCCGGTCGCGGGCGAGCGGTGGTACCCCTTCTCCGTGACCGTCAGCGTCACCACCGTCACGTCCGGATCGGCGAGCAGCGCGTCGACGGCCCCCGCGTCCGGCCCCATCGCCAGGGCGGCCACGACCGACCCCACCACCCGGCGGACCTCCCCCTCGGGCCGGAGCTCGGCGAGCGAGTACAGGCAGTCCTGGGCGCGCAGGGCGCGCGCGGTCTCCGCCGAGCGGGGCGCGACCGCGGCGATGCCCCAGGGCTCACCGGAGCGGGCGGCGGCGTGCTCGGTGTAGACCGCCTGGTGCGCCCGGTGGAAGGCACCGAGCCCGAAGTGCACGACACGGGCGCGCAGGTCACGCGGATCGACGGCCGGCCGCAGCGCGGGCGCCAGCCCGGCCAGCGCCGCACGGCTCAGCCGCGGTGGTTCCACGGCGCTCACCAGTCGTGCACCGAGCCGTCGAGGCGGCGCGCGACCGGCAGATAGCGCCGCCGGTACGGGAACCGCTCGGCCGCCTTCTCGTCGTACTCCACGCCGAGGCCCGGCGCGTCCGACGGGTTCAGACGGCCGTCGGCGAAGGTCACCCCGCTGCGGAACACCTCGAAGGTCTCCGCCGCGTGCCCCATGTACTCCTGGATGCCGAAGTTCGGCACGGTGACGTCCAGATGGACGGCGGCGGCCATGCTGACGGGGGACAGGTCGGTCGCGCCGTGCGAACCGGTGCGCACCTGGTACAGCGCCGCCAGGTCGAAGATCCGCCGCAGATGCGTGATGCCGCCCGCGTGCGCGACGGTCGTGCGCACGTAGTCGATGAGCTGCCCGGTGATGAGGTGCTGGACGTCCCAGATCGAGTTCAGCACCTCGCCGACCGCGATCGGTGTGGTGGTGTGCTGCCGGATCAGCCGGAACGCCTCCTGGTTCTCCGCCGGCGTCGGATCCTCCATCCAGAACAGCCGGCACGCCTCCACGCTCCGGCCGAACCGGGCGGCCTCCAGCGGGGTGAGGCGGTGGTGCACGTCGTGCAGCAGGTGGAAGCCGAAGCCGAACCGCTCACGGACCGCTTCCAGGTATCCGGGTGCGAAACCGAGGTACGCCTCGGTGTCCCAGGGCTGCTCCTCCGGCAGGTCGGCCGCGGCGGGCTCGTAGATCGTCCCCTTGCGCACCCCGTAGGTGCCGCCGACGCCGGGCACCGCGGCCTGGGCCCGGACCGCCTGGTAGCCCAGCTCCAGATGGCGCTCGACGTCGTCGAGGAGGGAGGGCACGTCGGTCCCGCTGGCGTGCCCGTACACCAGGACGCCGTCGCGGGACCGGCCGCCGAGCAACTGGTACACGGGCAGGCCCGCGACCTTGCCCTTGATGTCCCACAGCGCCGTGTCGACCGCCGAGACCGCCGTCATCGTCACCGGGCCCCGCCGCCAGTACGCGCCCTTGTACAGGAACTGCCACATGTCCTCGACGCGGGCCGGGTCCCGGCCGATGAGCAACGGCACCACGTGGTCGCGCAGATAGGCGGCGACGGCCAGCTCCCGGCCGTTGAGCGTGGCGTCGCCCAGCCCGGTCACCCCGTCGCTGGTGGTGACGCGCAGCGTGACGAACGTGCGCCCGGGGGAGGAGACGAACACCTCGGCCCGCTCGATCGTACTCACTTGTTACGGCTCCATCCTGTCGTGCAGTACTTGTATACAAGCACTTGTCGTGCAGAGGGGCAAGGCCCTTTCCGCAGGTACGTAGGATGGGTCCATGCCTCAATCGAACGGGCGGCGGACCAGTCGGCGCGACATCTACCGCAAGCTGCGCCAGATGGTCCTGACCCTGGAACTCGCCCCGGGCGCCGCCCTGTCGGAGAACGAGCTGGCCGCGTCGCTGGGGGTGAGCCGCACCCCGGTGCGCGAGAGCCTGATCCTGCTCGCCCAGGAGGGGCTGGTGCAGGTCTTCCCGAAGATCGGGTCGTTCGTGTCCCGGGTGGACCCGGCGCAGGTCGCCGACGCCCAGTTCCTGCGCGAGGCGGTGGAGCTGGCCTCCCTGGAGGACCTGCCCGAGCGGCTCGACACCGACATCGTGGCGGAGCTGCGGGACAACCTGGAGCGCCAGCGCGCCGGCGGACTCGGCCTGGAGGAGTTCTTCGCCCTGGACGAGGAGTTCCACCAGGGGCTGCTGCGGCTGAGCGGCCACGGCAACGCGTGGACCACCGTCGCCGCCGCCAAGGGCCACCTGGACCGGGCGCGCCGGCTCGGCCTGCACGGCCACGAGTCGCCGGCCGTCTTCGCCGACCAGCACCTGGAGATCTTCGCGGCGGTCGCCGACGGGGACGTGCCGCTGGCCCGCGCGCGGATGCGCGGCCATCTGCGGGCCGTCTTCAACGACATCGAGCGCATCCGCGCGCACGCGCCGGAGCTGTTCGCGGCGGACCCGTCGACGGTGCCGGTGCGGCGCAGCGTGGTGGTCTGGGAGTGAGCGCGGGTCCGGGGCGCGGGGTCCCGGGCCGCTGACCGGCCCGGGACCCCGCGCGGGGCTACTCCTCCAGCTCGTCGGCGAAGGCGCGCAGGGCGTCGGCCAGTTCGCGCTTGGTCGGCAACTGGTCGACCTTCTCCTCCAGCCGTGCCAGACGCTCGTCCAGGTCGTCCGGAACGCCGGGATCGCCGGGGTCCGCGGGACCGCCGGAGGGGTCGGGCGGGACGGTTCCCTCGCCGGGGTCGGTGGGCGGTACCGGGTCGTCGGTCACCTCGGTGGAGGTGGGACTCGGGCCGTCCCCGGCGCCGCCCGTGCCGCCGACGTCACCGGAGCCGCCGTCGGTTCCGCCGTCGGTCGCCGCGCCGGTTCCCCCGTCCGTCGTGCCGGTGTCCGAGGTCGGAGCCTCGCTCGGGGACTCGACGCCCGTCGCGGGGGTCTCGTCGGAGGCGGCGGCGAAGGCCATGCCGAAACTCAGCGCGACCAGGGCCGCCGTTCCCGCGAAGGCGGCCACCGCGCGTCTTCTGAACCGACCGGCCCGACCGGGGGATGGGGTGTCGGTGCGCGGGTCGTGTGCGTCGGGTGTGTGCCGTGTGTCCGTCATGGACCGGAAGGTATCCGGACGCGGGCCGCGGACGGACGGCTTCCGGTGATCTTGCGCGGAGGCCCGTCAGGCCCCGCCGTCGTCCGCCGCCGCCCCGGTGGTGGGCACGGCCGACTCCTCCGGCCGCGGTACCTCCCGCGAGGCCGGCGGCCGGGACGGCACGGGTACGGCCGGACTCTGATCGTCCGGCGCCCGGGTGGCCGTCCGGTCCGCCGGGGGCGGTGTCGTCACGGCCGGCGGAGCCATCGGCACCGTCGGCGCGGCGGGCCTCTCGGGGGCCGGGTGCCGGAACGGGAGCGCGAGGAGACCGGCGGCGGCGAGGGCCAGTGCGGCACCGGCCGCCGCGCGCGCCAGCCGGCGCCGGGACGCCGTACGGCGGATCTTCTCGTAGTGGCCCGGCGGGGCCGCGAGGTAGCCGGGAGAGGGGCGCAGGATCACCAGGAAGGGGTCGTCGGTCCCGGACTCCGGGTCCTCGCCGCAGCCCTGTTCAAGACGTGTGGTCAAGGCTTCTCCTCAGATGGACGCGGAGCAGTTCCCGGGCCGCGTGCAGATCGGACTTGACGGTCCCTTCCTTCCGCCCGGTCAGCGCGGCCACCTCCCGGACCGGCATGTCGGCGTAATAGTGCAACAGGATCGGCACCCGCAGCCGTTCGGGCAGCGACTGCACCAGCAGGCGCACCGAGGGGTCCTCCTGTTCGGTGTGCGGGCGTACGGCGGCCTCCGAGGTGACCCGGCGCACGGCCCTGCGCTCGCGCTCCGTCCGGCGCCAGTGGTCCCGGACCAGGTTGGCGGCGGTGACGTAGAGGAAGCCGCGCGGCTCCTCCACCGACGTCCACCGGGCCCAGAGCCGGGTGAACGCCTCGGAGGCGATCTCGTGGGCGGTGCCGTCGTCGTCGACGAGCCGGCGGCACCAGCCGGCCAGCCGGGGGTACAGGGCGGCGAACAGTTCGGACGCCGCCCGGTCGCGGGCGCGTTTCACCGGGCTCCTGGGTCGTGGGAGGAGCGGGCCGCGGGGACCCGCGCCGCGAAGACGATGACGTTGTCGGCGTAGCCGTCGCCGGTGCGGGGACCGCCGCAGGTGATGAGCCGCAGCTCCGGGCCGCCCGTGTCGCCGTAGACGTCGTCGGTCGGGAAGTCGGCCTTCGCCACCGTGCGCACGGCGGTGACCTCGAACGCGACCGTCGTGCCGTCCTCCAGGCGGGCCTCGGCGCGGTCGCCCCGGCGCAGCCGGTCCAGGTGCCGGAAGACACCGTCGCCGTACGGGCCGACGGTGACATGGCCGAGGAGGACCGAGGGGCCGGTCCGGCCGGGGACGGGCGAGTGCGCGTACCAGCCGGCCCGGTCGTGCGCCGTGACCGGCGGCACCTGCACGGTGCCGTCCGGTTCCAGCCCCAGCCGGATGACGGGCGTGTCCACCCCGATCGCCGGGACCCGCAGCCGCACCGGGGCGGCGCCCGCGGCCGGCCGCGCCGGCTCCCCGGACGGGCCGGCCGGCGACGGGCGCCCCGCCGTACGGCCGTCCCCGGACGGCCCGTGGCCGGGTGTCCCCGTGCCGCCGCACCCGGCGAGCAGACAGGCCGCGGCGGCCGACGCCCCGGTGAGCAGCGCCCGCCTGGAGGACGCGCTCACGCCCCGTTCGCCCGACGGCGGCGGACGACGAGGACGGTCGCGCCGCCCACGAAGGCCGCGGCGGCGGCACCCCCGACGGCCGGGGCGGCGCCCGGTCCGCCGTCCGCCGCCGTCACGCCGGTGTCGGCGGCACCGGACGGGACGACGGAGACCTGGCCCTGGGCGGGTGCCGGGGCCACCGTCGCGGCGGGCTCGGGAGCCACCGTCCCGGTGGCGGCGGACGGCGCCGTCGTCGGCTCCTGGCTCTCGGCCGGGACGGGACTCGGGGTCGCGGTGGCGGCGAACGCGGGTACGGCGCCGGCCAGGACGGCGGTGCCGGCGAGGGCCAGGGAACCGAGGGTGGTACGGCGTGCGGAACGCTGCATGGGTCGCTCTCTCTCGTCGTGCCCGGCCGCACGGCGCGGCGGGGCGGATCGGGGATCGACGGGAGAGACGGGGCAGCGGGGGAACGGGTTGTAAAGAGATGGCAAAGTCGTCGTGCGGGGCGGCCGGTCCCGGTGGCAAGCGCCGCCACCTGCCGGGTGGCCAGGCACCCGGGGAGTGCGTGAGGTCGGAGCGGGACCGGTGTGCTCCCGGCCGGCTTGCCGCAGGGGCGTACCGGGCCGTGTTCCCGCTGCGTCGCGGTGGGCCGCACGGCGAAGTGCGCGGCGGCGGCCGCGGCCGGGACGCGGAGGGCGCCGGGGACCAGTACGGCGTCAGCCCGTCCGCCCACCGCCCGCGAGGACCCGACGCCGGTCCCGCGAACCGGCCGGCGACGGCGCTGGGGACGGCCAGCCCCCACCACAGGTTCAGCGGCCAGAACCGCACCTCGCGGTTCTCGTCCCCCGGGCGGCAGCGGGGTGGCGGCGCTCCACCCGTCGAAGTTGACCCGGTACGGCAGCCAGGGGTTCGCCACGGGGACGACGCGGGCCGCGAGGGCCCGGCCGGCGCCGTCGCGGAACCGGTCCGTACCCGGCGGCCCGGCGCATCCGGAGGAACCAGGTGACGAAGACGACCGCGCGCGGCAGGAACACGACGGTCCGCGGGCGGGCCGCCGTCTCGTACGGCGAGAGCGCCGCGTCCAGATCCTCCCTGGACGGCCGCGGGGAAAGCGGAGTCCCCGCCGAAGGCCGCCCGGCGGTGCGCCCAGGCGACGACGCCGAACAGATCGGCGAGCGCCGACAGCCCCGGACCGGTCAGCGCGGCGACGGGGAACCACCGCGACGGCACCGCGACCGCCGCGAGCGGCGGCGGACGGGACGTACCGGATGCGGACATGACGTCCACGCTCGCTGAGACGGCGGCGGAACCCGGCCCGGCGGGGGGAGGAGGAGGGGGCCCGGCGCCGCGTCGGGTCAGCCGCGTACGCACTCCTCGATCACCGACGCGACCTGCTCCGTCGCCGGTGAGTTGCGGTGGGCCCGGCGCGCCAGGACCAGGCCGACGGTCTCCGTCTCGGCGAGCGGCACGTACGTCACCCCGTCGAGCCGCAGGCTCTGCACCGACCGCGGCACCAGCGCGACCCCGTGCCCGGCGGCCACCAGGACGACCAGGGTCGCGGTCTCGCCGACCTCCACGAGGGAGTCCGGCCGGAAACCGGCGCGCTCGCAGGCCGCCAGGACGCGGTCATACATCGCGGACCGCGGCTGCGAGGGATGGATGACGAAGGGCTCCCCGGCCAGCGCCGCCAGCGGGACCTCCCGGCCGGCCGCCAGCGGGTGGTGCGCCGGGAGGACGGCCACCAGCGGTTCGGCGCGCAGCGGCGTGGTCCGCACGCCCTCGGTGTCCGCCGCGCCGGCCCGGGAGACGGCGAGGTCGTAGGCGCCGGTCAGCAGGCCCTCCACGAGCTGTGGGCTGAGCAGTTCGCCGCGCAGGTCCAGCGTGATGCCCGGCAGCCGGGACCGTACGGTACGGGCGACCCGGGGCAGCACGTCGTAGGTGGCGGTGCCGATGAAGCCGACGGAGACCCGGCCGCTGTGGCCGGTGGCGAGTTCCGCCATGTGCACGCGGGCGCGCTCGGCCTCGGTGACCAGGGTGCGGGCGTACCCGGTCAGCTGACGGCCCGCCTCGGTCAGTTCGACGTGCCGGGTGGAGCGGTGGAACAGCGGCGTGCCCAGCTCGTGCTCCAGCTGCTTGATCTGCTGGGACAGGGCGGGCTGGGCGACGTGCAGCCGGGCCGCCGCGCGCCCGAAGTGGCACTCCTCCGCGAGGACGAGGAAGGAGCGGACCTGGCGGAGTTCCATGGCGCCAGCCTACCGCGAGTGATAAGTGGGGCTTATGAATTGATCCGGATTAGGTCTTGGACGCGATGAGCCGTCGCCCCTACCGTGAGGGCGTGACCGACAGTTACGTGTACGCAGCGGCAAGAACACCCTTCGGGCGGTTCAACGGGGCCCTCGCCGGTCTCCGGCCCGACGACCTCGCGGCGCTCGCCGTCCGGGGCGTCCTGGCCAGGACCCCGCGGCTGGACCCGGCCGGGATCGGCGACGTCGTCTGGGGCAACGCCAACGGCGCGGGCGAGGACAACCGCAATGTCGGCAGGATGGCCGTCCTGCTGGCCGGACTGCCGACCTCCGTCCCCGCCACGACCGTGAACCGGCTGTGCGGCTCCTCGCTGGACGCGGCGATGATCGCCTCCCGCGCCATCGAGACCGGCGACGCCGACATCGTGCTCACCGGTGGCGTGGAGTCGATGACCCGGGCCCCTTGGGTGCTGCCCAAGCCCGCCCGCGGCTTCCCCGCCGGGGACGTGACCGCCGTCTCCACCACGCTCGGCTGGCGCCTGGTCAACCCGCGCATGCCGAAGGAGTGGACGGTCTCCCTCGGCGAGGCCAACGAGCAGCTGGCCGAGCGCTTCGGCATCCCCAGGGACCGGCAGGACGCGTTCGCCGCCCGCTCCCACCGGCTCGCCGACGCCGCCTGGAGGGACGGCTTCTACGCCGACCTGGTGGTACCGGTCGAGACGGACGCCGAGGGCGGCGTCCTCGACCGCGACGAGGGCATCCGGCCCGGCTCCACCCCCGAGAAGCTGGCCGGGCTCAAGCCCGCGTTCCGCCCCGACGGCGTGATCACGGCGGGCAACGCCTCGCCGCTGAACGACGGCGCCTCGGCCGTGCTGCTCGGTTCCGGGGCCGCCGCCGAGCGCGTCGGCACCGCCCCGCTGGCCCGCGTCGCCGGACGCGGCGCGTCCGCCCTCGACCCGCAGGACTTCGGTTTCGCCCCGGTCGAGGCGGCGAACCGGGCCCTGAAGCGCGCGGGCATCACCTGGTCCGACGTCGCGGCGGTCGAGCTGAACGAGGCGTTCGCCGTGCAGTCCCTGGCCTGCGTGGACGCCTGGGGCATCGACCCGGCCGTCGTCAACACCAAGGGCGGCGCCATCGCGCTGGGCCACCCGCTGGGCGCGTCCGGCGGCCGCATCCTCGGCACGCTCGCCCACCGTCTGAAGGAGTCCGGCGACCGCTGGGGCGTCGCCGCGATCTGCATCGGCGTCGGCCAGGCCCTCGCCGTCGTCCTGGAGAACGTGACCGGGGCGAACGCGACGGACGGGCACACGACCGCGGCGAAAGCGACCAAGAACGCGACCGGGAAGAACGCGACCGGGAAGAACACGGCCGGCGGGAACACGGCCGGGCAGAGCAGGGAGGCCGCCCGATGAGCACCCGCGTGTGCGCCGACGCCGACGAGGCCGTCGCCGGCGTCGAGGACGGCGCCACGGTCCTCGTCGGCGGCTTCGGCATGGCCGGCATGCCGGTCGCCCTGATCGACGCGCTGATCCGCCAGGGCGCCACGGACCTCACCGTGGTCTCCAACAACGCCGGCAACGGCGACACCGGACTGGCCGCGCTGCTGGCTAAGGGACGGGTCCGCAAGGTCGTCTGCTCCTTCCCCCGGCAGACCGACAGTCACGTCTTCGACGAGCTGTACCGCGCCGGGAAGATCGAGCTGGAGGTCGTGCCGCAGGGCAGCCTCGCCGAGCGGATGCGCGCCGCAGGCGCCGGCATCGGCGCCTTCTTCTGCCCCACCGGGGCCGGCACCCTCCTCGCCGAGGGCAAGGAGACCCGCGTCATCGACGGCCGCACCTACGTCCTGGAGTACCCGATCAAGGGTGACGTGGCCCTGATCGGCGCCCACCGCGCGGACCGCATGGGCAACCTCGTCTACCGCAAGACCGCCCGCAACTTCGGCCCGGTCATGGCCACCGCCGCGACCACCGTGATCGCCCAGGTCCGCGAGATCGTCGACACCGGCACGATCGACCCCGAGACCGTGATCACGCCGGGCATCTATGTCGACCGCGTGGTGCAGGAGGCGACCGCATGACCACCGATTCCCCCGCCGTGGACACCGGGCGCGGCCCGCTGGACAAGCACGGGATGGCCGCCCTCGTGGCCCGTGACATCCCGCACGGCTCCTTCGTCAACCTCGGCATCGGCCAGCCCACCCTGGTCGCCGACCATCTGCCCGCCGGCTCCGGGGTGGTCCTGCACACCGAGAACGGCATGCTCAACATGGGGCCGGCCGCGCGGGGCGACGAGATCGACCCCGACCTCACCAACGCCGGCAAGGTCCCCGTGACCGAGCTGCCCGGAGCGGCGTACTTCCACCACGCCGACTCCTTCGCGATGATGCGCGGCGGCCACCTGGACATCTGCGTCCTGGGCGCCTTCCAGGTCTCGGCCTCCGGCGACCTCGCCAACTGGCACACCGGAGCGCCGGACGCCATCCCCGCCGTCGGCGGGGCCATGGACCTGGCGATCGGGGCGAAGCAGGTCTTCGTGATGATGACCCTGTTCACCAAGACCGGCGCGCCCAAGCTGGTCCCCGAGTGCACCTACCCGCTGACCGGACTCCGCTGCGTGGACCGGATCTACACCGACCTCGCCGTCTTCGACATCACCCCGCGGGGCGTCGCCGTCCGGGAGACCTTCGGCGTCACCGTCGGGGAACTCGCGGACCGCCTCGCCCTGCCCCTGCTCCCCGCAGCCTGAGGCGCCGCCGGGCGCCCCGCGCGGAGGACGGTCGGCACCGGCCGGCTCGACGCACCGGGACGGGACATGCTCGTGGACCGTGCGCCGGGGCCGGACACGCTCGTAGACCGTCGTCGTCCGTACGTCCGCGACCTCCCGGCGCTCGGAGCGACGGCCGATCACGAAGGCGTGCACGCTGTCCACGTGCGGGACGGCCACGTGGATCGGGAAGCCGTGACCGCCCGAGGTGACGAAGAGTCCGATCACCTCGGGCAGCCGCGCCGCCCACTCGCGGAACCCCTCGATGACGGGCCGGGCCGGAGGCCGGATGCGCACCGGGAGGAGCGCCTGCGCCGGCCTGCCGCGTCGAGTCCGACACCGCGTGAGGGCGCCCCGGTCGCCTGGCTCGGCGTGGCGGCCGCCGCCGTCGCCGTCGCGCACCGGCTGTTCACCGCGCGACCGACCCGCGTACGGGCGACCACGGCCGGCACCTCCAGCCTCGCCGAACCCCTCGCCGCGGCCCTGATCGGCGTCCTCCTCCCGCACGAGCACCTGACGGCCCCGGCAGGGGCGGGCTGCGCGCCGGTCCTCGCCGGAACGGTCATCACCTGCCTGCCACCCCTGCCACGCCGCCGCGCACCGTCCCCCGAGGACCTCGGCCCCTCCACTGGGCGGGCCTGACTTGCCGTACGCCGGTCAGGCATCGGTGGGAGGACGGTGCCCGGGTGGCAGTACAGCCGCCACCCGGACCCCTCGTCCCGTCTCCGCTCCGCCAGAGCGAACTGTGCCACGACCGCCGCTCGCCGAGGCGGGCCCCGTACGTCACCCGCACCAGCCCCGGAGCCGGCGCGGTTTCCCGCAGGCCGGAGACCCGGTGCCGGAGTCCCGCTTCCGACGCGCCCGCCATGCCCGGCAGCCGGGCGAGTATCGTCTCCCGGTCCCAGCGGCGGCCGGAGGCCCCCACCTCGACGAACTCCGGGTCCAGCAGCGGACCGCCCGTTCCCTCGACGCCCTGATCCCGGGCGTCAGCAACCGCCGCTCACCCGCGAGCGCCGCCGCCACACCGTCCGTCTCCTCGCTCATCCCGCCACGCTGCCCCGCGCCCGCCGGGACGATCCCGCGCCGCCCGCCTCCCCGGGCCATGGACCGGCCCTCCCCGTGCCTGCGCGGGAGCCCGCCCACGCCGCACCGGGCGGCGAGGCCGGCCGGACCCTCAGGACCCGGCCCCGCCGTACGGCTCGGGCAGCGGACAGCTGAGCGGCCACACCCGTTCGGAGAGCCGCCCGGTGAGACGGTCACCGCTCACCTCCGCCTCGGCCAGCCAGTCCGCCGCGGTCAACTGCGCGACCAGGTCCGGGAGATCACCGGGCGCACCGGCGTACAGGGCGGCGAGCGAGCCGGTGTCGACGCCCTCGCCGCCGGGGCCGAGGACCTCCCCGTCCAGCCCGGTCCGGGTGGCCAGGGCCAGTGCCAGCAGCCGGGCGGCGGCCGTCGTCCGCTTCCTGCGCAGCCTCCGGTCGGTCATGACCCGCTGCGCCCAGCCGCTGAGTCTGGCCCGCGTGTTCTTCCCGAACGCCAGCACCCGCTCGCCGTCCGGACCGGGTACCAGGGAGGGCACGGTGACCACCGTCGGGTTCTCGGGGCGGGAGGCGAGCACCTCCTCGGCGGTGCACTCGATCCACAGCCACCCGGACGCCGCCAGCCGTCCGACGAGGTCCCCGGGATCGCTCAGCGGCAGGGCGGACACGTCCTGCCCGGTCAGATTGCCGGAGCCGCTGCGCGCGGTCCGCAGCGTGAGCAGCAGGCAGAACAGCCGCGCCTCCGGGCCGGGCAGCGGCGCGTGGTCGCGGACGTGCCCGAGGACGGCGCGGGCGTGCTCCCACAGCTGGGGCCCGGGCAGCACCCGGGGCACGCCGGTCTCCTGCCCGTCGGGGGTGTGGCCGGTGCGCTGGAGGTGCTGGCCGCGGACGGTGACCGCGGCCTGCTCCGCCCGCCGCGCCTGCGCGCGCAGTTCGGCGTCACCGGTCACCTCGGCCCACTCGTGGAAGGCGCGGGCCTTGCGGGTGTGCAGGTCGGCGAGGAGCGCCAGGTCGGGTTCCGCGCGTTTCTGATAGGCGCGGAACTGGTCGCCCAGCGCGGTGAGTTCGTCGCGCAGCGCGGTCGGCCGCAGCTCGTGCGGCACGACGCGCTGCGCGATCTTCCCGTGCCTGCCGTACGGCCGGGCGGCCCGCGGCCGGGGGGAGGGCACCGGAACGCCAGGCGGCTTCGGTACCCCGGCGGGATCGGCCGGCGAGGCACCGCCGGGTGCGGCCCGGTCCGCGGACCCGGGCGCGTCGGAGAACCGCGGCCGCGGCGCCACGGCGGCCCGGACGGGCCCGGCGCCGCCGGACGCCCGTGCCGGCCCGGCCGGCGGAGCGGTGGCCGCGACCTGCCCTGAGGGGTGGGCCGCCGCGCAGCGCGCGCAGCATTCGAGCGCCTGCCACCAGCGCCCCGCCCGGTCCGCGACGACCACGAAGACGACCGGGCCGCCGCACCGCCACGCCGCCGCCCCGGTGTCCCGCCCCCCGGCGGCGGGACCGGCGTGGCCCCGGCACCCGTCGGCCCGGCAGGCGCAGTACACCCCGCTCCGGGGCTCCCCGGCGGCCCGCAGATGCGCGGTGAGGTGCGCCACGGCGAAGGCCCGGCCGGCGGCGACGGACGGCAGCCGCTGCTCGGGACAGGCCGGGCGGACGCACGAGAACCGCACCGCCGAGCTGCCCCGGCCGACGGGGTCCAGGCGCACCATCCAGGACCTCCCCCGCACCCGCTCACCGGGCCCGCTCGCCGCGTGGGCGCGCATCTCCATCCTCGTCCCCTTCCCTCACACCGGCGGCCCGCCAAGATCTCCTCGGGGCGCGGGCAGTGCAGTCTGCCGCAGCCATGTCACGTTCCGCAATCGGTGAGTTACCAGGAGTGGCGTTCGTTCCCCGTCCGTGTGACGATCCCCGGCACGGGCTTGACCTGGAGGGGGGCGGGCCGGAGCGCCCCGCGACGCGAGAAAATGGTTGCCTGAGAAAACCAGGGCGCGTGAAAGGTCCTCCATGCCACACCTCACCATCGACTACTCCGCACGGCTCGGCGCCGCCTTCGACCGCGCGGCCCTGGTCAGGGAACTGCATCCGCTCGTCATCGAGGAGAGCGGCTCGACGGGCGTCTGCAAGACGCTGCTGCGGCCGGTCGAGACCTGCGTCGGCGACGGGGTGGGGGAGGGGGACGCCTTCGTGCATGTGGAGGTCGGCCTCAAGCCGGGTCGCTCCGAAGCGCTGAAGGGACGGCTGGCCGAGAGCATCGTCGCCCTGGTCGGCAAGCATCTGCGGGCGGACGGCGCGGTGGTCTCGGCGGAGGTGCGCGAACTGGCCGGCTCCTACCGTCTGGACCCGCCCGCGCGGGCGGACGCGTACCGTGGCGGCACCCTGCGGGTGTGCCGGCCGGCGGCGGGCTGAACGGCGGTGCCGCTCCTGGTTCTCCTGGTTCTCTGGTTCTGCTGGTGACCCCGACTGGCATGGAGTCGGTGACGCGGCCAAGGGCGCGGCTGGTGAGGCGACCGGTGGCGCGGCTTGTGACGACACGCGGTGCGACAACGTTGTCTTGACGGTCCTGAGAGTACCGCCGTACTGGCGAAGGCTGTCAATACGGCCGACGCGCGGCGCCACCGCGGCCCCGTCGGCCCCGCTGTTCACGGGCCCCGCTCGCGGCCCTCGACTCCGGCCGCCGACTCCGGCTGTCGACTCCCGGCCCCGGCCGGCTTACAGCCGCCCGCCCCCGGGCTCCGCCCGCCCCCGGGCTCCGCCCGCCCCCGGGCTCCGCCCGCCCCCGGGCTCCGCCCGCCCCTGGAACTCCCCTCTCCCGGACTCCGCTTGCCCGGACCCCGCTCTCCCGCGCCCCGGCGAGGCGCTCTTCCGCCCCGCCCCTGTGGCGCGTTAGTGTCCCTGCGGCTTGTGCGACCCGTGGTGCGCGACCCGTCCGGAGGAGGGGCCGCGTCATGCGTTTCCGTCCGATGTCCCTGCTGCTCGCCGCGGCCCTCATAACCAGCGGCGCCACCCCCGCCCTGGCGGCCTCGTCCGCCCCGCCCGACACGTCCCTCGTCAAGGACCCCACCGCCTACGTCGACCCCCTGATCGGCACCGCCAACGCCGGCAACGTCTTCCCGGGGGCCGTCGTCCCCTTCGGCATGCTCTCCTGGAGCCCGGAGAACACCAAGGGCGACGCCACCAGAACCGTCGCCCCCGGCGGCTACCAGCACGACGCCACCCGTATCCGCGGTTTCAGCCTGACCCACATGTCCGGCACGGGCTGCGCGGGCGGCAGCGGGGACATCCCGTTCTTCCCGTACAGCGGCGAGGTCACGTCCTCCCCGGCGAGCGACACCAAGGACGCGGTCTACGCCTCCGACTTCAGCCACGAAGACGAGACCGCCGAACCCGGCCACTACAAGGTCTCCCTCGCCTCCGGGGTCACGGCCGACCTCACCGCCACCGCCCGCACCGGCTCGGCCCGCTTCACCTACCCCACCGGCAGGCCCGCCGCCCTGCTGATCCGCACCGCCAACTCCGAGGTCGGCTCCACCGACTCCACGGTGCGGATCGACCCGAAGACCCGGACCGTCTCGGGCTCCGTCACCTCCGGCAACTTCTGCGGCTACCTCGACCCCGAGGGGCGCCGCGCCTACTACACCCTGCACTTCACCGCGACCTTCGACCGCGCCTTCAGGACCACCGGCACCTGGCGGGACGACCGGCTCACCCCCGGCTCCACCGCCGCCTCCGAGGACGGCGGCCGCCCCGTCGCCGGCAAGGGAGCGGGCGGCTACGTCGAGTTCGAGCCCGGCACCGGACCGGTGAACGTCAAGGTCGGCGTCTCCTACGTCGACCAGGCCGGCGCCGAGGCCAACCTGAGGGCGGAGAACCCGCCCCGCCGCTCCTTCGACTCCGTCCGGGACGCCGCCCGCGACGCCTGGCGGGACCGCCTCGCCGCGATCCGCGTCGGCGGCGGCACCGACGAGGAGCGCACCATCTTCTACACCGCGCTCTACCACGCCCTGCTCCACCCGAACACCGTCAGCGACACCGACCGCCGTTACCGCGGCCCGGACGGCAGGACGCACCGCGTCTCCCGCGGCCACCAGGCGCAGTACGGCACCTTCTCCGGCTGGGACGTCTACCGCAGCCAGATGCAGTTGCTGACCCTCCTGAACCCCCGGGTGGGCTCCGACATCGCCCAGTCGCTGTACGAGTTCGCCGGGCAGATTGGCGGCGTCTGGGACCGCTGGCTGCACGGCGCGAGCGGCACCCACGTCATGAACGGCGACCCCTCGCCCATCGCCCTCGCCGGCATCCACGCCTTCGGCGGCACCGGCTTCGACCTGGACGGTGCGCTGCGGTCCCTGGTGAAGGCGGCCACCGTCCCCACCGAGCAGGACCTCTCCCCGGCCGGCAAGCCCGTCCTCTCGGTCGGCCAGCGGCCCTCCCTCGACAAGTACCTGAAGCTGCACTACATGCCGTCCGTCTCCAACGCCTGGGGCGGCGCCGCCGAGACCCTGGAGATGTCCGGCGCCGACTTCGCGCTCTCCCGGCTGGCCACCGCCGCCAGGCAGCGGGACACCGCGAAGACCTTCGCGGCCCGCTCCCAGTACTGGCAGAACAACTTCAACATCGCCGCCGACCCCACCGGCGGCTACATCGCCAACCGCAAGGCCGACGGCAGCTGGGTCACCGGCTTCACCCCGGCCACCGGCAACGGCTTCGTCGAGGGCACCGCCGCCCAGTACACCTGGATGGTCCAGCACGACCCGGCCGGCCTGTTCGCCGCGATGGGCGGCACCGAGGAGGCGCTGAAGCGCCTGGACGCCTTCTTCCACGACGCCGACGGCGACTGGGTCTTCAGCGGCGGCCCCGGCGACAAGTCCGGCATGGACAACGAACCGTCCGTCAACGTCCCCTACCTCTACGACTACGCGGGCGCCCCCTACAAGGCGCAGCGGACCGTCCGCGCCGCGATGGACGCGCTCTGGTCGACCGGGCCGGGCGGCATCCCGGGCAACGACGACCTCGGCGCGATGTCGTCCTGGTACGTCTTCTCCGCGCTCGGCATGTACCCGCAGGTCCCGTCCCGTGCCGAACTCGTCCTCGCCTCCCCGCTGTTCCCCCGCGCGGAGATCGACCGGCCCGGCGGCAAGGACATCTCCATCCACGCCCGGGACGCCGCGGCCGACGCGCCGTACATCCGTTCCCTGAAGGTGAACGGCCGCGCCGGCGACCGCCCGTGGCTCCCGGCCTCCGTCGTCCGCGACGGCGGACGCCTCGACTACACCCTGTCCTCGGAACCCGACCCCGCCTGGGGCGCAGGCCAGGCCCCGCCGTCCTTCCGGGACGGCGAACAGCCCTACCAGATCGGCGTCGGCCCCACCGCCGCGACCCTCGCCCCCGGCGACAGCACCGGTGTCGACATCCGCGCCCGCGCGGTGAGCGGCGGCGAGGGCCCCGACGTCCGCTTCCACGTCGACACCCCGGACGGCATCACGGCCGTCCCCGCCGAGGGCACCGTCACGGACGGCGCCCAGCGGATCGAACTGACCGCATCCGACGGCACCGCCCAGGGCTTCTACGACGTGAAGGTCACCGTCACCTCGGGCGACAGCTCCTACGCACAGCCCGTCGCCCTCACCGTCGCCGCCCCCGGCACCCTGCTGGCCGCCTACGACAACACCGGCGTCTCCGACGACGAGGGCGAACACGACGAGGCCGACTACGACGGCGGCGGCTGGAGCTACTCCCGCCAGGCGCTCGCCGCGGCGGGCCTCACCCCGGGCGAGCGGCACACCGCCGACGGCCTCACCTACAGCTGGCCCGGCTCCCCGGCCGGCCGCCCGGACAACGCCACCGCCACCGGTCAGGTCATCCGGCTCACCGACCCGGCCGCCCGGTTGTCGTTCATCGGCAGCGCCGTCAACGGCAACCAGAAGTCCGGGGCGACCGTCACCTTCACCGACGGCACCACCGCCACCGTCGACCTCGCCTTCACCGACTGGACCACCGGCGGCGGAGGCGGCACCGTCCAGTACGGCAACGAGGTCGTCGCCGAGGCCGCGTACCGCAATGTCGCGGGCGCGGACAAGGACCCGGTGGCGACGTACGTCTTCGCCACCGCTCCGTTCACCGCCCCGGACGGCAAGCGGATCAGCTCCGTACGGCTGCCCGACAACGCGAACCTGCACGTGTTCACCCTCGCCGTGAGCTGAGCCCGGCAGCGGGGACGGGCGGCCCCTGTGCCGCCCGCCCCCGCTCAAGTCTGACGCTGACGGTCACCGACGAGGGCCCGGCCGGCCCCGGAGGCGCCGATGCGGCCGTCGTCACCGAGTTCCTGCGCTTCGTCGGTCACGGCGGCGCCACCGACATCTCACCGGTCGCCGCCCGTGAGGCCGTCGCCGCCGCCCTGGCCGCCACCGCCTCGCTCCGCTCCGGCGGCACCCCGGTCGACGTCCTGCCCCCGCCCCCGCGGCCTACTTCGCCGCCCACCAGCCCGGCTCCCACGGCGCGGCCGCCACCCGCCCCCGCCGCCCCCGGTCTCCTCCCGCGCGCCTGGATCCGGCATCGCGGCGCCGGCCGGCGGACGACGTCGCGTCATCCGCCCCCACCGACGACCGGCACCCGGCATGATCGGAGAGTCCGGTGCCGGGCACAGCCCGTCGGTCACCGGATGCCGGTTGCCGGAACGGGACAGGGAGGGACGACAGGACATGGACGACATGGCGCTGCGGGAACGGTTGGACGCGGTGCGGGGGCGCATCGGGGAACTGCGGATACGGGAGGCGTGGCTGCTGCTGGCCATGGGTCGTCTCGAAGCCGCCGTCGAGGCCGCCGGGGAGGCCCGGCGCGAGGCGGCGGGCCCGACCGTGCCGGCCGCCGCGCTGCGGGACGTACTGCGGGAGGCGGCGTGGGTGACGTGCGCGGCCCGGATCGGGCAACGGCAGTGGACCGAGGCGCAGATGACCGCCGAACGCCTCATCGACCTGTGCGGACGGGACCCGCGGACCGTCAGGCTGCGGGAACTTGCCTGCTGGGGCCGGGGCACCCTCGGACCGATCGCGACCTGGCAGGCCGTGCTCGACCCGGCGAAGGAACTGGCCGCGTTCGACCCGGCCGCCTTCGCCCGCGACCACCTCGCCGAACACCCCGGCGACGACACCGGGCCGGCCGTGGCGCACGACGAGGCCGCGGCGCCCGTGGTCCCCTTCTACCAGGGGGACCGGGGCCGGCTGCCGGTCGACGAGGACGCCCTGCGGGAGGAGTTGGCCGCCGTCACCGACGAGACCGGCGAACGCGCCTGGGCCCCGCACATCCACCGGGCCTGGCTGCTCATCGCGCTGAGCCGGTACGAGGACGCGCTGGAAGAGGTCGAGGCCGCCCGCCGGGAGTACTACGGATTCCTCGGGATGCCGGCGGAACGGCACTTCGCCGAGGCCCTCTTCGAGGACGGCTGCGAGGCCGAGGCCGTCGCCGACATGGCCCTGGAACGCTGGGACGCCGCCGCCGACGCGGGCCTGCGCGGCCTCGCCGACCACGGCGGCAGCCAGCGCAACGATCCCTTGGTCCGCATGATCGCGGTCGCCCGGGGGACCGTCACCGGGGACTGGGACACCTGGCGCGTCCAGCTCACCGCGTTCGACCCCGTCCAGTACGCCCTGCACGTCCTGCGCAGGCGGCCCGCGTTCCTCGAGAACCCGGACCGCCTGCCCTGACCGCCCACGGCGAGCTGCCCCCGGACCCTCCACCGTGCTGAAGACTTCGCCCTCCGCCCGCGGCACCCACCGGTGCCGCACAACGGTGTGGAGGGATGAGACATGGGGTGTGCCCTGTCGTGCCGCTCACCGGCCGCGTCCCGCGGCTGGCCGGGACGGCCGGCCCCCGCTCAGAGGCATCGGCCACGCCTCCGCGCCGCTGTTCTCTGTCACCACCCACCTCTGCCCCCGGCGCCGGTGTGGTCCGGCGCGGCTGCCACGCCGCGCCGCACGGTGACGATCAGCCGTGGTACGTGATGTACCCGTTGCCGTCCTTGTCGTTGGCCTTCTTCGTGTACGCGTGCACGTCGGCACGGGCGCCACTGGGCTTGTACAGGTAGATGGTGTCCTTGTCGTTGTTCCATATGAAGTTGCAGTTCTGCCGGTAGACGACGTTCTTGGCGTCGGAGTCGGTGCCCTTGCCGCCCCGCAGGTGCACGTAGTCGCCGGGCTCCAGGGTGTGGCTGTCCTTGAAGGCGAACTTGTTGCCGGAGGCGTCCTTGACGACGTACCCCTTCAGGTTGACCTTGCTGCGCGAGTAGTTCTTGATCGTCAGGTACTCGTTCTTGGTGTTGCCGCCCGAGCACTTGTTGGAGTCCCGGCCCGGAGCGTCGTACTGGACACCCTTGATCTTCAGCGCCGAGGAGTACTCGGCGGCCTGGACCGGAGCGGCGGCGGTGAGACCGAGCGCGGCGACGGCACCGGTGGTCGCGGCGGCGGTCAGAACGCGATGAACACGCATGAGGTTTCCCCCCTCTGTGGTGCGGATGGAGCGTGGGGAGCATATCTAATGTGATGATCACAGGGAGGGTCGGTGACGACACTGTGACGACAGCGTGCCTCCGCTGCCGTCGGCAGCGGGTCGGTGGTTCGGGCCCGCGGCGTGGGGGGTAGGTCCTGGGGTGCGGGCCACCGGGCTCGGGCCACGGGGAGGGGGACCCCAGATGTCCATGACCGGGCGTTCGTCGCCCGCCGCACGCTTCCGTCTCACGCTGCTGGTCCTGACCGTCGCCGCCGCCGGCAGCCCCTGGGCGCAGCGGCCGCTCCTGGATTTCTACGTGCGGGAGTTCTACATCGAGCGGTCCGGAAACGACCTGCTGCGCTGGATGGTGCAGGCGGGTTTCTCCCCGGGCTGGGACCTGTCCGCCGAGCGGTACGCCGGCACGGCCGGCCTGATCGCCAACGACCTGGGCATCCTCGTACTGCTGGCCCTGCTCACGCTCGTCGCCCCCCGCCTGCCGGCCCGCCGGAGCCGGCGCTGGCCGGCGTGTCTCGTGGCCGGCGTGCTCACCGCCGGGCTGGCGAGTCTCGTGGGGCTGGCCCTGTTCATGGCTCTGGTCGAGGACGCCGAACTCGGGCCGGCCGGCGTGCTCGCGACGAACCTGGGGCGCAGCGCCCTGATCTTCGGCTCGGTGCTCGGCGTGCTGCTGGCCCTGCTGTCCACCGGACGCCCGGGCCCGGGGTCCGGGACCCGGGACGCCCGCCGGGCACCGCACCGCGTGACAAGGGGGAGATCCATGACGACCGCACCCGTCGCCATGCCGGTGGGCAGCGCACCGGGGGACGTCACCCGGTACCTGTGCGCCGCGGCCTACGTGGACGAGCACTTCGCCGACCGGGTGGTGGAGGACGTCCTGGCCGACGAGACCGCTGCCGTGGCCCCCTCCCCGGGGGTGGACCCGGCGGCCGTGGTCCGGCACTGCCTGGCAGCGCTGGAACTGCGCTACCGGCGCGATCTGCGCCTGACGGCGGTCTTCGGGGCCGTCGCGGTCCTCGCGCCCTTGTGGCTCACCGCCGTCATGGTGCTCCTCGGGGCGGCCCGGCTGGCGGGCGACCGGCCCCGTCTCGCCACCCGCGGCCGGCGGCTCCCCGGCGGCGGGGCGCTGGTGCGGCTCAGCGTCTCGGCCGGCGTGTTCGCCCTCCTCACCCTCTACGTCGGGGTGGTGCTGTCCGGTCTGCCGGTGGACGGCTTCGCGAGCTGGCTGCTGGGCACGTACTTCGCGGGGGTGCCGGCCGCGCTCGCCTCCGTCGGGGGCGCGGTCTGCGCGTACCTCACGGTCCTCGGCCACGACCGCGAGACCGACCGGCTGCTGCGCACCACCCTGACCAGGCAGACGTACCGGCCACCGCGCGGCGGCGCGGAAGGACGGCCGGAGTGGGTGGCCGGCCGGCTGGCGGCCGTCGAGCGGGCCGGACAGGGCAACGCCACCGTCTACAGCGGGTACCGGCCGTCCGTCGGCTGGTCGGAGACGAGCGCGCAGTGGTCCCTCGCGGTGCCGCTGCTGCCCGCCGAGGACCCGGCGGGCCTGCGGGCACGGCCCACGGCACCGCGGCCGTTCACCGCCGAGGACCTCATCGACCACCTCCGCGAGCGGCTCGGCTCGCTCACCGGCGCAGGGCCCCGGGACGGGGAACCGCCCGGCGGCCTGGTGGTCGAGGACCGCGTCCTCGCCGCCGGCACCGCCCTCGGCGAGGACGAACGGTTCTTCGCCGCCGACACCATCGCCCCGGTCACCGTCCTCGCGGACGAAGCGGTCCGGGAGATCATGCGCCGCCCCACCGGCACCGTCCGCCACTGCCTGGCCGTCCACGCGGAGCTGTGGGGCGGTGACGTGGTGCCGGCCACGTTCCTCCACGTCACCACCGTGGGACAGACACTCCACCTGCACATCGACCACCACGTACTCGGCCCCGTGCGGGCCGCCTACCACCTCGTGGACCGCCTGGACGGCGGCAGAACCCCCGCCGAGGAGCGGGCGCTGCTGCTGGGCGCCGCCTCCCGCACCGGCCGGGTCCTCGCCGCCGCCCCCTTCCGGGCCCTGTACCACGCCCGCTTCGAGACCCGCCACTCCCGGCGGATGGCCGACGAGTTCGCCGCCGCGCGACAGGACCCGCTGTACGACTTCGGCGCCCGCACGAGCATCCGGGAACTGGCGCTGAGCCCCGACTACCACAACTACTTCCAGGTCATGGACGCCCAGCGGATCACCTCCCTGATCGAGCGCCACACCCTGGCGGCCGTCCGGGAGTTCCTCGACTCCCACGGCTTCGACACCACCGACTTCCGCGCCCAGCAGCAGACCATCCTGAACCAGGGACTCATCCAGCAGGGCGGCACGAGCATCATCGGCAACCAGGCGATCGGCACGGGCGCGAGCGCCACCCAGACCTTCCCGCAGCAGGCCGGCACGACCGCCCCCGGCGCGGCCGGCGCCCCCGGCCGTTAGGAGATCCCGTCATGCGCGACGACCAGCAGCGGCACGACCCGCCCGTCAACAACGGACTCGTCATCAACGGCGGCACCCACCACGTCGGCAACCAGGCCGTGGGGCACCACGCCCGCGCGTACTCCGGTTCGGTCTCCTTCTCGCCGCAGGACCCCGAGCAGGCCGCGCGGACGGCGGAACTCCTCACCCGTGTCGAGCAGTTGCTCCAGGAACACCGGGCAGCGCTCGCCGACCCCGACGCCGCCGGCAGGGAACTGGGCAGGCTGCGGGAGGAACTGGACGAGGCCGAGCCACAGCCGACGGTCCTGCGCCGCGCCTTGGACCGCCTCACCGGGTTCGTGCAGCCGGTCGGCCCGCTCGTGACGGCGGTGGGACAGCTCGCGGCCTCGGTCCAGGGCCTGCCCCTGCCGTGAGCACGCCCTCCGGCCGTCTCCCGTGTCTGGCGGTTTTCGGTCTCACCGTTCCACGCCGCGCGCCCCACAATGGCGGGCACACGCCGTAGGAGGTCGCCGTGCACCCTGTACGTTCCGTGAGACGTTCCGTGAGCCCCTTCCGGACCGCCTGGCGGGCGGCGCTCGCTCTCGTCCTGCTGCTGGGCTGGTCCGCCGCGCTCGGGCCGGACGCGCGGGCGGGGGAGCGGGGGCAGGACCGGGCAAGCGTCGTGGTGCACGGCGGCGACACGCTCTACAGCACGGTCGGCCGGTGCACCGTGGGGTTCAACGCGCGTTCCGGCTCCACCATGTACGGCTCGGTGACGGGGCGGTGTGCGCAGGGCGCCGGTGCCACCTGGTACGCCGACCCCGCGCTGACCGTGGCCGTCGGTGTCACCGCGGGGGTGAGCTACCCGGGCAACGACTACGCGGCCGTCCGGTACACCGACACCACGGGCTCCTACCCGGGCGAGGTCTCGCTGGGCAGCGCCGGCACCCGTGACATCACGGCCGCGGCCAACCCCGTCGTCGGACAGCAGGTCTGCCACGCCGGACGGACCACGGGTTACCGCTGCGGCACCGTCCAGGCGGTCAACGTCACCGTCAACTACGGCGGCGGCATCGTGTACGGCCTGTTCCGGTCAAACGTCTGCTCGGAGCCCGGGGACATCGGCGGCCCGGCGTTCTCCGGCGGCACGGCCCTCGGCATCATCGCCGGCAGCAGCGGGAACTGCGCCTCGGGGGGCTTCACCTACTACCAGCCGGTGGTGGAGTGGCTCTCCGCGTACGGCCTGAGCATCTACTGACCCGGCACCGTCACCCCGGCTCGCCGGACACCTTCACCGAGGCCAGTGCCGCCGCCACCCGCTCCACCGCCTCCACCGGAGTCGAGGCGTGCGGTGACAGACGCAAGGAGTCCGCCCGTACCGTCGGTGTCACGCCTTCCCGGTGCAGCGCCCGCGCCACCGCCGCCGGTTCGCGCCCCGGCACGGCGAACGACAGGATGCCCGCCCGCCGCCCGGGACCGGCCGGGGACAGCACCCTGCCCCCGAACCTCTCCACGACCTCGGCGAGTTCGGCGACCCGCACGGTGACCGCGCTCTCGATCGCCGCGGCGCCGTACCGCTCCACCAGTTCCAGCGCGGCGGCGAAGGACGCGGCCGTGACCGGACTGAGATGGGTGACGGACCAGCGGCGCGCGTCCGGTGCGGGCGGATGCTCCACACCGTCGAAGACACCGGCGTCCTCCACCCCCGTCCACCCGGTGAGCACCGGCTGCAGTTCCTCGAGTGCCCGGTCGGACAGGGTCGCGAACCCGGTCGACCATCCCGCCCGCAGCCACTTCTGCCCGCCCGTGATCACGACGTCGGCCGCCTGCCAGGGCATGACCACCGCCCCGAAAGCCTGGATGGCATCAACCACCAGGAGCCGGTCCGGGCCGATGACCTCCCTCAGCGCGGCCAGATCCACCCGGAACCCGGTACGGAAGTCCACCGCGCTCACCGACAGCGCTACGACGTCGTCCGTCAGCGCCTCGCGCACCAGCTCAGGGGTGACACCGCCGCCGGGAGCGGGCTCCAGCCAGCGGGGCGCGGCCCGCCCCAGCTGCGCCGCGCGCCGCCACGGGTACTGGTTCGACGGGAAGTCGCCGCGGGGCGCGAGCACGGTCCCCTGACGCAGCCCGAGCGCCGCGTGGAACAGCCCGGTCGAGGCGTTCGGCAGCAGCACGGTGTGCGCCGTGTCCGTGCCCGCCAGCCGTGCTGCCGCGTCCCGGGCCGCTCCTTCCGCTCGCATCAGTTCGTCCACGGTCGTGTGGGTGGCCCGCGCGGTGGCCTGTACGGCCCGTGTGGTGGCGTCCACGGCGTCCTGGGACGGCGGCCCGAAGCGGGCGAAGTCCAGGTATCCGGCCGGGGTGTCGAAATGCGCGGCGTACGACGTGAGCACAGGGTTGTCCTTCGGGCTGTACGGGATGCGCCGCGAGCGTATCGCCGGGCGCGCCCCACGCCGGCGGGCGGGTCCGCCGGCCCGGCGTCCGGGGACCGCCGCTCTCCCGGACCGCGGCGGCCCCGTGTGAGGGAAACTGCCGAACAGCGGTGCGTGACACGCCTGTTGCCCGATAGCGTGGCTGCGCGACCGGCTCGGTACGGCTGAGTCCGGCGGGACAGGGGGAGGTTCCAGGGATGCCCGACGTTATCCCGGGCGACGGCGGCGGGCTGTCGCGGCGCGGACTGCTCGCGTCGTCGGCCGCCGCGGGCGGCGCGCTGTGGCTGCTGCGCGGACTGGTCAGGCCGGGCGGCGCGTACGCCGCCGACGCACCCCCGGCGCCGACGGGTTTCCCGGCCGGCGTGGACATCTACCGGCGCGTCTACGAGAACTGGGCCGGCGAGATCCACACCGACCAGCTGTGGACGTGCGCCCCGCGGCACGCCCAGGACGTGCTCGACGTCGTGAACTGGGCCTACGGTGCGGGCTGGACGGTACGCGCGCAGGGCAAGCGGCACGGCTGGGCCCCGCTCACGGTCGCCGACGGCACGCCCGCCGCGTCCCGGGTCGTCCTCCTGGACACCACCGCGCACCTCACCGCCATGTCGCTGGAGCGGCGGGGCGCCGACGGTTCGGCAGAGGTCAGGGTCCAGACCGGGGCCACTTTGGAGGACCTGCTCGCGTTCGCCGGCGCCGCCGGTCACGGTGTCACCGCCGCGCCGGCGCCCGGCCAGCTGTCGGTCGGCGGCGCACTGGCCATCGGCGCGCACGGTACGGCCGTCCCCGCCGTCGGCGAGAGCCCCCCGCCCGGCCACGGCTACGGCTCGCTGAGCAACCTGGTCACCGAACTGACCGCGGTCGTCTGGGACGAGGACACCGGCCGCTATGCCCTGCGGACCGTCGGCCGGGCGGAACCCGACTGCGACGCGCTCCTCACCCACCTCGGCCGTTCGCTGGTCACCGAGGCCGTGCTGCGCGTGGGCGCCGACCAGAACCTGCGCTGCCGGTCCTTCCTGGACATCCCGGCCGGCGAACTGTTCGCCGCCCCCGCGGCCGCGGCCGGGCAACGGACCCTGGCCCAGTTCGTCGACCGCACCGGCCGGGCGGAGGCGATCTGGTTCGCCTTCACCGACAAGCCGTGGCTGAAGGTGTGGAGTGTCGCTCCGCGACGCCCTCTGGGCTCCCGCGAGGTCGACGAGCCGTACAACTACCCGTTCTCCGACTCCCTGCCCGAGCCGGTGGCCCGGCTGGCCGGTTCCCTGGTCTCGGGGGCCTGGGCGAGCGCACCGCTCTTCGGACAGGTGCAGTACCTGCTGGCCAAGGTGGCCCTGACCGGCGACATCACCGATGTCCTGCTCTCCGGCGACCTCGTGCGCGAGGTGCTGAACGGCGACGTCCTGACCCATCTGCTGGCCGGCGGGCTGCGATCGGACCTGTGGGGAGCCTCCCGCAACCTGCTGGAGTACATCCGGCCCACCACGCTGCGCGAGACGGCCAACGGCTATGCCGTCCTCGTCCGCCGCGCCGATCTGCAGTGGGTGGTCAGCCGGTTCGCCGACTTCTACCGCACGCTGCTCGCCGAGTACGCGGCGCGCGGCGAGTATCCGGTCAACGGCCAGGTCGAGATCCGCGTGACCGGCCTGGAGGACCCGTCCGTGTGCGGCGTACCGGGCGCACGGCCGCCCCTGCTGTCGGCCCTGCGGCCGCGCCCCGACCGGCCGGACGCCGACACCGCCGTGTGGATCGACATCCTCTCCCTGCCGGCCACACCCGCCCTGCACCGGTTCTACCGGGAGGTCGAGCAGTTCCTGTTCGCCCTGGACGGGGACAGGGCGACGGTCCGGGTGGAGTGGTCCAAGGGCTGGGCCTACACCGAGACCGCCGCGTGGTCCGACCCGGACGTCCTCGCCCGCACCGTCCCCGCCGCCCTGCGCGCCGGGGGCGGCCCGGGCTGGGACGAGGCCGTCGCGGCCCTGGACCGCCTCGACCCCCACCACGTGGTGTCCAGCCCGTTCCTCGACACCCTGCTGCGCTGACCACCGAGCCTGCCGGGCCGGAACGCCCGGAGCCGCCGGCGCTGACCGAGCCGCGCGAACGACGGCGCACCTCGCTGATCCGGACCCTGCGGCGCCGAGGTCGTCGGCGGGCCGGCACGGCGGGCGCGGGCGGCGGCTGAGGCCCGCCGCCGCCATCTGCTCACCGAAACCCACCGGCTCTCCTGCCTCCTGCGCGGCCGGCCCCGCCAGGAGGGCCTGGACGAACAGATCGCGCAGACGGCCGTCGGCGCCTGGACCCGCCCCGCCGGCCGGGGAGCGGGTGATGGCCGTCGGCCGGCGCGCCCTGGCACCCGTACGACAGCGAGGACCGCAGCCGCCGGCAGGACGACGCCGGTCACGAGGGGAAGGGCAGTCAGGACCAGGGCCGCCTCGCTGTGCGGTCCGTGTGATCTGTGTGATCTGTGTGATCTACGTTGTTTATATGAGCGATTCAATGTGCGATTGAGGTAAGGTCTCGCTGGAGGTGAGGTCCGTGCCCACTGAGGAAGAGCTGTTCGGCGCGGTGGACGCGCTGCTTGAACAAGTCGCCCAGACCGATCTCCCGCCCCCTGCCGAGCGCAAGCGGCTCCGCGAGGCCGCGGGCCTGAGCCAGGCCCAGGTCGCGGCCGTGCTGGAGACCCGCCGCGAAACGGTCGCGAGCTGGGAGTCCGGCCGGAACGAACCCCGGCCGCCGCAGCGCGCCGCCTACACCCGCCTGCTGGAGAGACTGGCCGAGCGGTTCCCGGCCCCCGAGGAAGCCCGCGCTCCGGACCCCGAGCCCGCGGCGGCGCCGGAGGCGCTCACCGGACCCACCCTCGCGTCGCAAGCGCCGGCGGCACCCGCAACTGCCCCCCGGCCGGCGGCGAGCAGCACCAGGCCGCCGGTGTCGCCGCAGCGCCCGGGCGCGAGGAAGGCGGTGGCGAGGAGAACCACGGCGGCCGACGCCGCCGACCCGCGCTTCGAGAACGGTCCCCTCGCGGTGATCGACTGTGCGGACGGGCAGGTGTCGGCGTACTGCGTCGGCGGCCTGGTCCTGGACGTGCCCGCCAGGACGATCCCGGCGCTGATCGACTGGACGCTGACCGAGGCCCGCCTGGGGCAGACCCGGCTGCACCGCAACGGCCGCGACGCCGACCCGGTCCTCGTTCTCACCGCGTCCGCGGTGGAGCGCTACGGCCTGCCCGCCGCCCTGTCGGAGGAGGAGCGGCGCGCGGGCCGGCTGGCGGCCGGCCACAAGGTGGTCAAGCAGATCGAGCGGGCCGGGCTCCAGCTCACCCAGCGCGGGTTCGGGCCGTGGGCCCGCCTCTACCGCGACCCGGAAGGTTCCACGCGCCGCTGCGTCCAGCTGTGCGTCCTGCCCTGGAACGCGCTGGACGCCCGCGAGTGGGACAGGAAGGACGACCCGCGGCTGCCGACGATGCACCCGGCCGACCTCGCCCGCTACCTCGGCCTGTACGCGGCCCGGGTGATGACGCCGCGCGGCAGCACCGCGACGACCGGCCTGGAGCTGATGACCGCGCTGCGCCCGCCGACCCGCGCGGAGAAGGACCCGGGCACCGGCGAGTTCAAGCGGGTTCTCAACGACGACGCGCTCACCGCCCGGTACGACGTGGTGGAGTGCGAGGTCCCCGACGAACACCCCGTCCTCAAAGGCAAGTACGCCCGGCACCACCTCCGCACCCCGGCCGAGATGCTGATGGAGGAGCCCTACGACTGGTGCCGGCCGCTGACCGACGAGGAGTGCGCCAACCCCTACTTGGTGGTCGTCGACCTCAACATGTCGTTCGCCGCCGCCGCCAACGGCCTCACGGTCGGCCTGAACGGACCGACCCACCTGACCGGCAACCCGCGGTTCGACCCGGCGCTGCCCGGCTCGTGGTTGGTCGACCTGTCCCACGTCGACCTCTCCCGCGTCCGGACCAACGGCCGTACCGTCGACGGAGAGCGGCTCCCCAGCCCGTTCACGCCGAGCGGAGACCGCCCCGAGGGCCCGGCGTGGTACGCCACGCCCACCGTCGCCTACGCCGTCGAGCTCGGCTTCGATGTCGCCCCGATCGAGGCGTACGTGCGCACGCGGACCGGCCGCTACCTGGACCCCTGGTACAAGCGGCTGCGCGACGCGTACGTGGAGACGATGGCCGACATGGGTGTCACCACCGAACTCACCGGACCGGAGTTCCTGGCCGCGATGGCGCGGCGCAAGCAGACCGACCCGACGATGGCGCTGCTGGAGACCGCGATCAAGGCGACGGCGAAGGGCGCGATCGGCAAGCTGCGGCAGCGCAGCCGGGGCCAGGTGCCGTACTACGAGCCCTACCCGGCGCTGAACCGGGAGACGTGGCGCCCCGACATCCGGGCCGCCGTGCTCGCGACCCAGCGGACCGGACTGCACCGCAAGCTGATGAAGACGGCGGCCGCCGCCGGCCTCTACCCGGTCGCGATCGGCACCGACGCCGTCGTCTATCCCTCGCCCGGCCCGTCCCCGCTGGACGTCCTGCCGCACACGCCCGAGGGCAAGCCGGTGCCCGGCACGTTCCGGCTCGGGGTCTCGCCCGGGATGGTCAAGCACCAGGGCACCCAGACCGTCCTGTGGGCGGAAGCGCAGTTCGAGGAGCGCGGCGGCGTCTTCAACATCGCCAACCTCATCAAGACCGACCAGAGCGCCGGAGAAGGGGAGTAGGCCGTGGTGGACTCGCTCGGGGACAGCCTGGACCGCGCCCTGGAGGGGGCGTTCACCCGCCGCATCCCGCAGAGCGCCCAGGCGCAGATGAAGTACCTGGTCAAGCAGCTCAAGGGCACCAAGGCCACCGCGCGGGCACTCGGAATCTCCCAGCGCACGGTGGAGCGGTACGTCTCGGGCAAGCTCAAGCGGCCCCGCCAGGACCTCCGCGGCCGCATGGAGCGTGAGGTCAGGAAGCGCTGGCAGCCGCAAGTGCGGGCGAAGGCGAGGAAGAAGGCCGCTTCCACCGACGGCCTGGTCGTCTCCACCCGGGCGCGGTTCGGGTTCACCGCGGCGCCGGGCACCACCGACGACGCCCGGATCCGCGACATCACCCAGGCCCTGCCACCCGAGTACGCCGCCCAGCTGTTCACCGCCCGCGAGCAGGGCGCCACCGAGCACCAGCTCCAGCAGATCGCCGCCGACGGCCTCGCCCGGATGTACTTCCGCGCCGACAACTCCCGGGCGCACGGCCTGGGCGTGGAGTTCACCGACGTGGAGCACATCGAGATCGAACTGTAGGCCCCTCAACCGAACGCCTCGGCCCCGGTATCACAGCTAACCGGGCGCGGCTTCGGCGAGGATGTCGAGCTGGGCCAGGTGTCTCAGTTTGACCCGGGTGCCTTCGATGTTCTTCGGCAGTAGCGACAAGTCGCTCGGGTACGGCTTACGTGCACTCACCTCATCACACCATCAGATCGGCAATCGCAAGCCAGCGGATTCCGCCCGCACCCACACCATCAGGCGACGACAAGACTGGCCAAAGACCCACGAACCGCCCTCTGAAGCGACCGCCCTCGTCGCAACCCTCGACGAGTGGCAGTGACCAGCACCTTCACGATCGGCCTGTGGCCCTTCACTGATCCTCTGCCTCGAATGCCCGGGCGACGGCGAGGCTGTCCTCGTAGACATGGTGCCGGGTGACAAGGCCGTCCTCAACAGTGAGGTGCAGGGCGAATCGCGCGCGATACGCACGTCTGGTGGGCCGGGCGGTCTGGCGGATCTCGCCGAGCACGACCGCGTCGTTTCCGTCGATGAGGATGCGCTCAACCTCGGTCGCCACCTGCTCCGGCACGTGGTGCTCGGCAAGCTCGCGATAGTGAGCGGCTGCGTCGGCCCTGGTCGACCGGTGACGGATCCACGGCGTGGCAGCACGGCCATGCTCGGCCTCCGGCCAGCTCAGCTTCCAATCACCCTGCTCGGCATACAGCTCGGCAACGCGCTCGGGGTCGCCCTCACCGACCCTGCGCAGCAGTTCTTCGACCACGGTGCGCGTGTTCGTAGGCGCGGCTATGGACATGACTGCCCCCTCCCTCCTGGCCCGCGTCCTGTCGGCGCGGTGAGAACGCCCATCGTGCCGACACAGGCAGGCTGAGACCATTACCTCCGAAGTAGCGCAAGCACATCACCTGGATCGACATCCGTAACACGCCCTGTGGAATCCCGGGGACGTTACGGAAGTTGGTCACAGCATGACTCAAGGCCCAGCGCCTCGCTCCCTGTCCAGCGAAACCCTCTCCGATCTGCTCGCCAGGCAGCGGTTCGGGACCCTCGCCACTGTCAGGCAAAGTGGCCATCCGCACCTGACCACCATGCTCTACAGCTGGGACCCCGAGGCCTGCATCGTGAGGCTGTCCACCACGGCCGATCGCATCAAGGTCAAGCACCTGCAGCGCGACCCGCGCGCGGCGCTGCATGTGCAGGGTGGCGACGTCTGGTCGTTCGCCGTGGCCGAGGGCGTGGCGGAGGCTTCCGAGATCACGACGGTTCCCGGCGACGCGGTCGGGCGGGAACTGCTCGCGATGATCCCGACGGCCGCGAAGCCGGCTGATGAAGACGCGTTCCTCGAGCAGGTGGCCGCCGAGCTCAGGATCGTCATTCGGTTGAGGGTGGAGCGGTTGTACGGGACGGCCTTGGATATCAACGGCCAGGGGTGACCGTCTGGTCATAGTCACTCGTTGACGGCTGTAACCAGCACGGTCGCGTGGTGGCGGACGGCGAGCCTGGCGTACCTCGTCGCGACCGCGCGGTGGCGCTTCAACCGGTCGATCCCACACTTGACCGCGTGCCGCCGGCTGCAGTCGCCCTTGTCGAACTTGGGCGGGCGACCACCACGGGAACCGGGCTTCTTGCGACTGCGGACCTGGTCAGTCTTCTCCGGGATCGTGCAGTGGATGTCGCGTCGGCCCAGGTAGGCGCGGTCGGCGCGGGAGCCGTACGCTGCGTCCGCGCGGACCCTATCCGGTTTGTTCGGGTCGGCCGGGGCCGGTTCGAGGCATCCGAATGCCGCCCAGGACCGGCTGCGAGCGGGGACCGCCGTGGCGCTGGCCGGCGGTGACCAGCGTGAACAGCGGCGCCCGCCCATGCTCGACCGCACAGAACAGTTTGGTGGTCAGCCCACCGCGCGAGCGCCCCAGGCCGTGGTCGTCGGGCTCGACGTCGGCCAACAGGCCCCGATGGCCGAAGGGATGGGGAGAGGCCGACAGAGAACCAGCGGGGGAGCACGTCGTGCGTGGCGGCATGGCGAAGGTGCATGAGCGTGGCCAGGAGCCGGTCGACGAACACCAGCCGGTGCTGCGCGCCCGCCCGCAGCACGCTTCCGCGGGCCGGGACGCAAGCTCGGCCTGGTGCCGTCCGTGCCACAACGGGCCCAGCTCGGCGACGCACTCGACGATCACGCCAGCCGACAGGCCCATGAGCCCACGGTCGCTGGTGATCACCGCACGAGACGCGTTCCCCGCCCCACGACCATGACCGGTGATCAGACGCTCGACGTCCCCTCGCTTACCGCGCGCGAGCTGGTCAGCCGGACGCGGGTGTCAGCTGCTCCTCCGCCCACTCGGCGAAGGTGGTGACCGGGATGCCCAACTTCCGGGCGAACTCAGGCCGGGCGGGCTGGAGGACCGCGTTGTTCCACTCGTGTCCGGCTCCCCACGCCGGCATGCCCGCGGCGAGGGCCTCTTCCAGGCTCATGGAGGGCGCGGTCATGGGCACGCCCCAGGCGGCGGACAAGGTCTGCGCGATCTGCTCCATCGTGCGCAGGTCACCGGCCAGTTCCAGTTCCACTTGGTGGAACCGGTCAGGGTCTCGAAGAGCGTGCGCCGCGGCCGTGCCGATGTCCCGCACAGCCACCAGGGCCAGTTCGGTGTCCGGTTTCAGTACCGTCAGCAGTCCGCCGCCGGGCCCCCTCGGTGCCAGCAGGGGCAGGTTCTCCATGAAGAAGGCGGGCTTGATCACCGTCCAGCGGGCAAAGCCCGCACCACGCACCGCCTCCATGATCGCCTGCTTGGTGTGGAAGTAGTCCGCCATCGCCGCCCAGCGGCCCTCGGCCCAGCCGGGTGCCCGGGTGTGCTCACCGACTCCACTGGTCGAGGACTGCACGAACTGTCGTACTCCCCAAGCCTTCGCCGCGTCCACCAGGTTGGTGGCCTGGGCGAGCTCGCCCGCGAAGTCCACGCCGGTCTCGGTCATCGGCGGCATCTGCACCGAGAACACCGCGCGGACTCCCTCGACCGCTGGGCCGAGGGAGGCCCGGTCGGAGAGATCCGCCCGCACCAGCTCGGCGCCCAGCGCCTCGATCGCCTGGGCGGACTTCGACCGCGGATCGCGTACGAGTGCACGCACGGGCACGTCGGCGGCCAGGAGTGCGCGGGCCGTGGCCCCGCCTTGCCGGCCGGTGGCTCCGGTGACCAGGACGGTATCGCCGTTGACGGGCATGGTTGCTGCTCCTCACAGACCGGAGAAAGGAAACGGCGGGGTCCGCCGTTTCGTCTGCCGCTAAGATATGGCGGGGCCCGCCGTTTATCAATGAGGAGATCATGACCGGTCAGCGCTCGGACGCCCGACGCAACTACCAGCGCATCCTCGCCGTCGCCCAAGCCGAGGTCGCCGCGCACGGCGCCGAGGCATCCCAGGAGCGGATCGCCCGCACCGCAGGCGTCGGTTCGGCGACCGTGCGCCGTCACTTCCCCACCCGCCGTGCCCTGCTCGAAGCCGTCTTCCAGGAGCGCATCGAGGGCCTGTGCGAGCGCGCCCACCGGCTGAGTGCGACCGAGGACGGCCGCACCGGCCTCCTGGAGTGGCTTCACGCCCTCGTTCTCTACGCCGTCTCGGCCCGCGGATTCGCCAACACCCTCAGTTATGAGCCTCCCACCGAGGAGTCCTCCCCGCACTCCTGTGGCAACAGAATCGCAGCGGCCGGAACTCCCCTGCTCCAGCGGGCCATCCGCGACAAGGCGGTTGCACCGCACGTCACCTTCCACGACCTGCTGACCCTCGCTGTCGGCATCGCCCTGGCCACCGAGCACCACAAGGACCCCGAGACCCAGGCCGACCGCCTCTTCCGCCTCGCCGTGGAAGGGCTCAGCCCCGAGCACGGCATCGCTGGGGCGTCCGGGAACTCAGGATCTCCGGTACCGGTGACAGAAAGCCTGCCGACCGGGCGGTTGTGACAAGCGGGATGCCCAAGCGGTGACGACCAACGTGCCTCGACCGGTCCTCTTGGCCGGCTCATCCGGCGTCGCAGCCGACAACTCCCGAGCTTCGGCTCAGTTCGATGGATCGCCGTACAGCGTCGGATCGTACGTTCAGGCTGACGCCGACGCCTGGCTCACCCATGCCCTGGCCGCGCACCGCGGGCACTACGCCTTCCAGTGCCGCTGGGTGAGCTCGGCCAGCGGCGCGATGACGGTGTCGGGGTTGGGCGGGCCGATCCGGTTGAGGGCGAGCGGCAGCGGCGGGTGCGGCTGGTCGCCGTGGCGGCCGTCGGGCGCCCACCAGCGGGTGCGCCACATCGGCCGCTCCGTGCCGTCGGCGTCCCTCACCTTCCGCTGGCAGAACCGCATGTACTTGTCGATCTTCGCGGCGAGGACCTGAGCGGACTCGTAGCAGTTGTCGATCTCTGCGAACAGCAGCGGCACCCCGTTCTCGGGCGCGGTGGTGACGATGTCCGCCTGGGCGCCGCCCCTGCCGGGATGGGACCAGGTGCCGGTCGCGGGCAGCGCCACCTCGGTCGCGTAGGAGGCTCTGGTGCCCGGCCCGGCGGGCGCGTCGACGGCTGGCCTGCTCGGCGGCGCGGACGTCGGCCGGCTCGTCTGTGAGCAGGACCACGCCGGAGGACCCCGAGGGGGCACGAGTACACGCCGATGTGCTCGATCAGTGCGACCGCCTGTTCAGCGCGCGCTGGAAGCCGGTGTTCTCCGCCCCGGCACCGGCCTGGTGTGGGCCCGCCACGTCTGTCACACCCTCATCCACGAGGCCGCCGGAACCGCTCGGACGAAGTCGACGATGCCGATGAGCCGGCAACCCTCGTGGTCGGCACCTTGTTGCGTGGCGTGGGCCAGCAGGGCAGCTCCCTCAGCCCTTGACGGTTCCGTACGTCACCGGGCACCGCCCGCGCCCGTACGGTGCCCGGCTACCTCGGCCGGGGAGCGCCCGGAGCCGCCGTAGTCGTCGTGGCGCGGAACACGCTGGGGCTCAGGCCCTTGTGGCGTTTGAAGGCGGCGCTGAAGCCGAAGGCGTCGGCGTAGCCGACGGACCTGGCGATCTGGGCGATGCTGAGGTCGGTGTCGGTGAGCAGCGCCGCTGCCTCGTCCAAGCGGCACTCGGTGAGGTAGGCGAGGGGCGGACGGCCCATCAACTGGGTGAAGCGCTTGGCGAACAGCGCCCGGGAGACACCGGACCGGGCGGCCAGGGAGGCCACCGTCCACGCCCCGGCGGGCTGGTCGTGGAAGGACTGCAGGGCGGGGCCGAGGACCGGGTCGGCGAGGCCCCGGTACCAGCAGGGCGCGTCAGCACCCGCCCTGTCGAACCAGGTGCGCAGTGTACACACCAGGGCCCAGTCGAGGAGCCGGTCCATCAGCGCCTGTGAACCGGCCGACTGACGGGCGGCGTAGACGGCGGCCGTCTCCAGCCAGGCACACACCTCGGCGTCCCCCTCGACCACCAGCACGGGTGGCAGGGCCCGCAGGAGCCGCTCGTGGCGGTGGCCCGAGGCGCGGTAGGCGCCCACGATCAGCGCGGTCGCCTCCTTCGCGTCGGCGCCCCACCGGACGCCGCCGAGTTCCTGGGCGGGGCCCTCGTCGTTCGGGGTGGAGCAGACGATCTCGTAAGCGGCATGGGGACTGCGCACGGTGGTGGGGCGGTCCGCGAGGTGGAACGGTTCGGGGCCGCGCACGAGGGCGGTGACGCCGGCACCGACCACTCGCTCGGTTCCGTCGGGCAGCAGCAGGGTGCCGCCGCCCCGCAGCACACCGATCATGGTGAGCGGCACGTCGTCGGCGAAGCGGATGGTCCAGGGCACGGTCAGTAGCGCATGACTGAAGACCGACCCCTCGGCCCGGATACCGCTCAGCAGCGAACTCAAATGATCCACGGAAGACACCGTAGACGATCTCGTATGTTTCGCAGCGCATCTCCCATGGATCATCCACACCGTCGCGGCTGTACTGGACTCATCGCAACCGCCCGAGACCAGCCGGGAGTCACCGTGCCGCAGCAGGACAGTCACGCCAGAACAGCCCTCGTCGTCGTCGCACACCACCGCCCCGATTCCCTCACCGCGCACACGGCCCGCCGCGCCGCCGCCCGGCTCGAAGCCGCCGGCTACCGCGTCGACCTGCTCGACCTGCACGCCGAGGGGTTCGACCCCCGTATGAACGTGGCCGACCAGCCGGAGTGGGGCGACCGGGACAAGAGGTACTCGGACGAAACGCACGCCCACATGAGGCGCCTCCTCGACGCCGATCTGGTCGTCGCCGTCTTCCCGGTGTACTGGCAGAACGTGCCCGCCATCCTCAAGGGCTGGATCGACCGCGTATGGAACTACGGGTTCGCCTACGGCCGCAGCAAGCCCCGACTGGCCGGCAAGCGCATCCTGTGGCTGGGGCTGGCCGGCGCCACCGCCGACGATCCCGTCACGGAGGGGATGAGGACCGTCCTCACCAGCCTGAGCGAGGGCATCGCGCGCTACTGCGGCTTGGCGCACTCCACCATCGGCCTGCTCTCCGACGCCGACGGCAGGCTGCTGGTCGGCGACGCGGGCGCGGACGCCGAGCGAGAGGCGCACTACGCGGCCTTCGATCAACGCGCACGGGAGTACGTGGAGAAGTTCCTCGCCGACGAGACCGTGACGGCCTGACCGTCAGAACCCGCGCGGTCGCCCCCGGGTGCGGCCGGCCGGTCCGGCGGTGCGGACCGGCCGGCCGGCTCCCCCTGGGCCGAGAGGGGACCTTGCCGACGTCGATCGCTTCCCGGTCCTGCCCATGACGCCGAAGGGTCGCATCGGCCGTGACGCGTCATACGGCATCGCGCGGGTGACCGGGCGATCTCCTCTCCTGCGGCCTCGATGACGGCCGGCACCGCGGCCGCCGCGGCCGCCGGGTCCCGGGCCCCTATGGCCCGCACGACGGCGTGGTGACCGGGCAGTGAGGCTTCCACCGCACCGGGGGTCCGCGTGCTGACGAGGAACCTGTCTTCCAGCACGGGCTCAATGGCACGAACACCGACGCCGTGCACACCGGCGCATGCTGGGCAGCCGCCAAGAGCGGCCGCTGCCGCCGGCCACCGGCCAGCAGGCGATCGAGGCGGCGCTGCGCCGGCAGGTCCCGGCCTGCCTCCACTGCCGGCCCGACACTGCCCTCGGCATCCTCGACTAGCCGGTCGTCACCGCCGACTCGCGGTGATCCCGGCAGCTGGTGTGGAAGGCATCACGGCATGACGTCGTGGTCCTTGCCCCAGCCGATACTGACCGTGGCCGTCGACAGCCCTTCCCTTCCCCCAGGGTGGGCCGCGGAACCGACGTGGACGGTTACCGCGCCCAGCTGGCCGTGCACGCCGACGGGCAGGTGCGGCTGCGCTCCCGGCAGGGAACGGACACGACGCCCGCGTCTGGTTCCCTCACCGACCCGCGCACGCTCCTGCTCGGCCGATACGACGCCGCGGGCGTCCTCCAGTACACCGGCCGCGCCACCACCGTGTTCCGCAGTGCCGGGCCTGCCCTGGTCGGCCGTCTGGCCGAACCGGCGGGCGGCCATCCGTGGACCGGCTGGACATTCTCCGGGGGTGGGGGACCCGGCGGAGACTCGACGTGTACCTGGTGCAGCCCGACATGGTGATGGAGGTCGCCGTCGACGTCGCGCGCGATAGGGCGGGGCGCCGGCGGCACCCGGTCTGGCCGCACCGCACCCGTGACGGGGGCTTTCCGTGCCGAGAGGCGTGGTCATCACCGGCGGGGTCTGCGCGGGGTTGCCGGCTGGACCTGACAGCCGCCGGGGCGGGGGACTCGAATCGCTCGGCGACCGCGCCGGTCCCACACGCGAACACGTTCTGGGCGATCGCCGTATCGCGGCTCGGTGCCGGTGAACTCACGCCCCGAGGGAGCTACACCCGAAGGCGCACCTGGTGCCTGGTCTCAGGTGCCGGTTCCGGTGAGAGCGGCGGTTGCCTGCCAGAGCCTCTTGGCGACGGCCCCGTCCAGGCCGGCCCGGCTGGGCTTGCGGACCAGTGGGGAGCCCGTGAAGCCGAACAACCCGTCCGGACCGACGTAGGCGTTGCCGGGAACGTCCTGTGTGGCCGCGTACATGAGCGGCAGCGCTCCGTGTTCCACGTCCTGGACCAGGAACGGGAGCCGGTTGACGAATCTCAGCGGCGAGTGCGTGACCAGTCCGGTCCGCGCGACGCCAGGGTGAGCGATGACCGAGCGGACATGGCTGCCCGAGGCGGTCAAGCGGCGCTGCAACTCCAGTGAGAACAGCACCACGGCGAGCTTGGACGCCTCGTAGACGGCCAGCCCGTTGTACTTGCGGGTGCGCCAGTCGAGGTCGTCGAGGTCCAGCCTGCCGAAGCGGTGCAGTTGGCTGGAGACCGTCACCACGCGGTCGGTCAGCCGGGGCAGCAGCAGGTTGGTGAGGACGAACGGCCCGAAATAGTTCGTCGCGGTCTGCACGTCCAGGCCCTGCGCGGTGCGTGCCGCCGGGATATCCATCACCCCAGCGTTGTTGATCAGAACATCGACGGCACCGGTGTACGACGTCGCAAACGCACGTACCGAGTCCAGGTCGGCGACATCGAGTCGCCGGACATCGAAATCTCCACGCATACCGGCCACTGCCCGGCGCGCCTTGTCGACGTTGCGCACGGCCAGCACCACGCGGGCGCCGACCCGTGCGAGTTCGCGGGCGGTCACCAGCCCGATCCCTCCGCCGGCGCCGGTGATCACCACCGTCACGCCGGCCATGCTCGGCAACTGGTCCGCGGTCCATTTGGGCATAGTGAAACTCTCCAGAGGCTCTCTTACCGGGTTCCTGACGTCGTCCAGTACAAAGGGCCCGTGTCGGCGGATGAAGGACCTGCCCAGCCACTGAATGGCAGGGCGTGGCTACCCGCGTTCACCTGCCCGACAATGAGGCGGAGGTGTACGACATTCGAAGTGGGGAGCCCGATGGTGGACACAGCACTGGACGGTGATGGTCTGGCCGATTTCCTGCGCGGACGCCGGGCGTCCCTGCAACCCGAGGACGTCGGGTTGCGCCGCGGTGCGCGACGGCGCACGACCGGGCTGCGCCGGGAAGAGGTCGCCGAACTGTGCGACATGTCGGCCGACTATCTGGCTCGCTTGGAACGCGGTAGCGGTTCCCAGCCGTCGCAGCAGATGGCGGCGGCCATCGCCCGGGGCCTGCGCCTGACCCCGGACGAACGCGACCACCTGTTCCTGCTGTGCGGGCACCGCCTCCCGACACGGCACCTACGCGAAGCGCACATCAGTCCCGGGCTGCTGCGCGTCATGGACCGGCTTCAGGACACCCCGGCACAGATCGTGGGCCCGGTCGGTGAAACGCTGCAGCAGACACCGCCCGCGGTAGCGCTGCTCGGCGACGAAACGCACCACACCGGCCCGGCGCGCAGCGCCCTCTACCGATGGTTCACCGACCCCGCCGCCCGCCATCGGTACCTGCCCGAAGACCACCATCAGCACAGCCGCGTCTATGTCTCCACCCTGCGCGCTGGCGCCACCGCGCAAGGGCCCGGGTCCTCAGCCGCGCTACTCGCGGCCGACCTGCAACACAACGAGGAATTCGCCGAGCTCTGGAACCGCCATGAAGTGGGATTGCGGTGGAGCAGCGCCAAACGCTTCGTCCACCCCCAGATCGGACGCATCGACGTGTACTGCCAGACACTGCTCGACCCCGACCAGGGACAGTCGCTACTCATCTTCACCGCCACACCCGGCACGGAGAGCCACGACAAGCTCGCCCTGCTGACCGTGCTCGGCACCGACACATTCGCAGGCTCCTGACCTACTTGCGGCTTCGGCCGTTGACCTTCTTCTCGCCGTCGAAGCCCCTGGCCGCGGCATGCACCGACGCGGCTTCACCGATCGCGCGCCGATGATGCCGGTGGCCGGCTGCGCGTCCCGGCCGGCGACCTGGTGGACCCTCTCGCGCAGCCGGTCGTGGACTCGGCGGTCAGGATCTTGTCCCGCCAGCGCAAGAAGAAGGCGGAGCCGCGGTACCACGCGGGGAAGTCCGCCGGCATCGCCCGCCAGGTGACGCCGCCCTCGCGACCAGGTAGCGCACCGCGTCGACCAGCTGCCGGTGGCAATGGCTCTCCGTCTGCCCGCGTCGGTCCTCCAGCCAGCCGGGCACCGGCATCGCGCCGCGTACGACGGCCCACTCCGCGTCGCTCATGTCGGACAAGTGCTTTGGCCGTCTGTACGGCCGGTCCCGGCGTTCCCGAACCCGTTGTTGGGACAACGACACGACAGGGAAGCCGAGTTGGACGGCATCGAGCCCGCACGGAACTCAACACCAGGAGCCTCCTGTTGCTCGATTGGATCTGACACCCAGGAGCTGTGCGGGAGGCCACGCTTCATGCTCGGTCAGTCAGAAGATCACCCGTGCGGGCCATCGGCGACGGCCGCCACCAGGTCGACTTCGCCGACAGCGCTCACCGCCGTCGCGGACCTGCTCATCGGCGCCGACGGAGTCTGGTCGCGCGTACGACCGCTGTTCTCAAAGGCCGCTCCGGAGTGCCTCGCCGTCTGCAGCGTGGAGACGTTCCTCTTCACCGCAGAAACCCTCTACCCCGCTTCTGCGGAGGCGGTCGGAGCCGGCTCGTCGTCTGCACTCGCCCCGGGCAGGGGACTGCTGGCCCACCGTGAAGGCGGCGGAACCCTGCACACCTACGCGCAGCTGAAGAAGCCCGGGACTGGTTCACTGACTGCGACATCACCGATGCCGTAGCCCTCACCGCACGGGTTGCGAGGGAGTTCCACGGGTGGGCTCCCGCACTCACCGCCCTGATCACCGAAAGCAACACTCCGCCGGCCCTGCGCCCCAACTTCACACTGCCGGCGGGGCACCGCTGGGACCGTGTGCCTGGGGTGACCCTGCTCGGCGATGCCGCCCACCTCCGGGCGCCGAACGGCCAAGGCGCCAACCTGGCCATGCAGGGCGGCGCCGAACTCGGCCGGGCCAGCCCTCGCCGCGCACCCCGGCGATGCGGAGACCGCACTCACCGCGCACGAACAAGCCATGTTCCCCCGCGCCGCCGCTGCGGAAGCGGACGACGCCGGCTTCTACCCGATCGTGATCGACGACCGAGCGCCCCATGGCTTGCTCGTCCTGATGACCGGAGCCGTACCTGCGGCACCGCTGCCGGGGAGTCCACGCGGCACTGAGGAAAGAGGTCCATGATGCCCACGCCCGGCTTCCCGCCGCATACGCTCGATCCCGAAGGAACACCGATGTGGATCACTGGTCTGGCCTCCGACGGCCCGTACCACATCCTGCACGTCGTGCACGGCATCGAACCGGCGGAGGCGCTGGAAAGGCTCGGCGCCAAACGAGGTTGACGCAGCCCTGCGAACTGCCCGACAGCAGGCCGGACGAGTGGACGTCACTGCCGTGCGCGGCTCGGTCTGGCCCCGGGATCGTCCGCGGCGCTGTTGGCGGGACGCGTCGGGGAGTGGACCTTCGTCTACGACGGCTCCGGGTTCACCTTCGAGGACGCGGCGGAGGCATTGTCCGCCGATGGACGGACGGGGGCCGCGAGCGTGTTCAGCATCAACGGGAACGCCGGCCTCACCTATGCGGTCGATGGCAAGCAGGTCGCATGGGTCGACGGTCGACGTCGGCGGTCTCGCCTTGGAGGAGGAACTTCCCCGTATGCCGCCGAACTGCGCGCGGCATTCGAAGCCGCCGGCACCGTGGAGGAGGAAGGCATCGAGCCGGGCGAGGCCGACAGCACCATCGCCATGCGTGCCGTCTGCGCTCTGGCCGGCCTCCCGCTCACCCTGAGCGCCCTGCGTCAGGTTCCCCTGGTGGTCCTGCCGTTCGGCTGACGGTGTGTCGGTCGGGCGAGCGGCACCGTCCGACCGCCGGGGGAGCCTTCGGGGGTCTGCTCGCGGCGCCCTGCCGTCGACCGCCAACGGGTGTTTCCTGCGGGGGAGATGCGTCGACGCCGCCCTCCGCTTCGTTCGGTACGGTGCGCCCATGACATCTGCGATACAGGACCGGTTCCGTCCCTTCCGTGAAGAAGCCGAGGTCCGAGGCGTGCCGGCCGACGATGTGGAGCGGTGGCTGGCCACAGCCCGTCCCTGCGCCACCCTGACACTGTCCGACGACGACACCGGACCGGTCGTGGGACGGTTCGGCGGACCCCTGCTGCTTCCGGCCGACACCCCGGACCCCGGACACCCCTTCGTAGCCTCGGTCGACCTGGCCGCACTGCCGGCCGGCGCGACGGACCTCCTCTTGCCGCCCGACGGCCGGTTGCTGTTCTTCGCCCTGCCCGAGGCTGGGGACCGCACCTCCATGGGTACGGTGATCCACGTGCCGGCCGACGCGGCTGTCACACCTCGGGATTCGTACGCCTGGAACTCGGCGAACATCGCCGAGTACGACAGGGTGTTCGCGAGCTATCCCGAGGGGCCGCTCCGGGCGCGGACCGACGTGTCGCTCCCTCACCACCAGTTCATCGTTCCCGCCGGTGAGGAGGAAGCCGTATACCTTCCCGGGCATCCCTACTGCTCCGAACTCGTCGAGATATGGGAGGACACCAAAAACCTCATCGCTCCCTCGGCGCAGATGCAGATCGGAGGATACGCGGACGAGGAGGCCGTGGAGTTCGACCCGGTCGACGTCGCGGCGTCCCTTGCGGCGCAGGCGGTGGACGCTGGCCACTGGGACGGTCCCGTCTCGGACGACGTGGCCGACTGGGTGCTCCTCGCCGACTGGTACGCCGGCAGGGACGTGAAGAGGCGGGAAGGCGCGACCGTCCACTGGGCGATCCAGCGCGAGGACCTCGCGGCCCGACGCTTCGAGCGCGTGTTCACCACCGTCTTCTGGAACCCCTGAGCAGGCCATGACGGGGCGAGTCGGAGCGGCAGGCCGCCGACGTTCGACCACGAGGGCGTACAAGCGGCGCACGGGACCGCCTAGGCACGTCCGGGCGATCATGTGACCATCTCTTCCTGGGGCGTTGTTGTGGGCGTAGGGCGGGGTGATCTGACGGATGCCGAGTGAGGACGGCTGCGGCCGTTCCTGACGGTGAGCAACGGCCGTTGTGGCCGGTGGCGGGACCAGCGGCAGGTGATCGACGGGATCCTGCACCGGGTGCGGACCGGGGTGCGGCGGCGGGCTCTCTTCGGCCAGGCGGATGTGCACACGTAGACATAGTCGGTGGCCGGCGACAGGCCGGCCGAGCTGCCGAGGAACTGCTCGAGCGCGGGAACGAAGCCACCGGATGACAGGCCGTGGGGACAGAGCAGGGGGAGGACCTCGCTGATCTTCGGGGACTTGCGGAACCAAGGCGGCAGGATCGCCGAGGAGAACCGCTTGGGCTCGCCGGTGAACAAAACGATCCCTCGTCGTTCACTCGTGGCGCTTTGGCCTCGACCGTTCCGGCAGCCGTTACGAGTGGTTCCGTCGGCGTTTACCAGGCTGAGCACGGGCGTGCCTTCCCAGCCGACGTTCGCAGCGTCGGCCTACTCGGTGACCTTCAATCGATCACTCGGGAAGGTACGCCCACTGCGTGCTCCCCGAGCCCCGACCCGCAAGTCCTGAGCATTGCCGAGCCATGGCACGGCCGCAGATCTTCCGCAGATCCCGCATCAGCCCCCACCGCATGAGCGTCATCACCGAAGCCGTCCTCACCCTGGAGGGGTAACGCTGAAAACGCTCACTGGTACCAGTCGCCGGTGGCCGTAGGGCCGCCCCACACCAGCCGGAGCAGCAGTCCCACCCCGATCGCCGCCAGGACCACCCGACCTGTCAGGCCGAGCCCGGCTCACCGGGGCGCGTCTCCGGCCGATGAAGGGGATGAAGAGTCTGCGTCTCGGCCCTGTCCGCGGCTCTTCTCCGTAGCTCTTCGCCCCTCCGATCACCGATTTCTGTGGGGAAAACGTTCCCACGACGCGATGGTTCCGCTTCGGTCGCGTTCACCACGCACGGACGGCGTGGGCCTCGGCTTCAACTGCGCGTATGCCGCTGGTCGTAGCGGGAGCGGGAGGCGTCCACCGTGTCGAGGTTATTGCCCACCCACCTCAGCAGGGTCTGCAGAGGGTCCTGGAGGGTGCGCCCCAGAGGCGAGATGCGGTACTCGACCGCCACGGGCTCGGTGGACAGGATCACTCGCTCGATCACGCCGTTGCGTTCCAGCCGCCGCAGGCATGCCGTCAGAGATTTCGGGGTGACCGCGGGCAGGTGCTGGCGAAGCTCGTTGAAACGCCGGGGGCGGTCGCACAAGGCGTCCAGCACCAGTAGCGACCACTTGTCGAAGAGCTGGTCGAGTAGTTGTCGGCCGTTGTCACCGAGCTCTATGTGGGTCACGCCGGTCTCCTCGGGGATACCTGATTTCGTTGCAGTATACCGGAACTACTAGATATACCTTGGATATCTAGTAGTTCGTTCCGTGAGGAAGGCTCCCTATGGCCGACACCTACTCGACCCTGCATGTCTCTGTCACCGACGGTGTGGCGTATGCCGTCATCGACAACCCTCCCGTCAACCTGCTCGATGCCGCCCTCATGACGGACTTGGACCGGTTCACGGGCGCCATGTTCGCCGCTGACGACGTCCGAGTGATCGTTTTCGACAGCGCGGACCCGGACTTCTTCATCGCGCACGGAGACATGCGCATCGCCGAGGACCCTCAGTCGTTCGCGGCGCTTGATGTCGCCTCGGAGCAGGACCCCTCCTTGAATCCGATGATGCGCCTGCACGAACGCATCCGGACCCTGCCGCAGATCACCATCGCCAAGCTGCGCGGGCTGACACGCGGAGGCGGTGCGGAACTGCTGTCCGCGATGGACATGAGGTTCGCGGCTCGTGAGCATGCCGGCTTGGCCCAGCCGGAGGACATGATGGGCATCATCCCGGGCGCGGGAGGCACCGTCTATCTGCCCGGCCTCGTCGGCCGCGCACGCGCGTTGGAGATCATTCTCAGCGGCCAGCTGGTCGATGCCCCGACCGCGGAACGGATGGGCTGGGTGAACCGGGCCGTGCCGGCTGCCGAGCTCGACCACGTCGTCGACACCCTGGCCGCCCGCATCGCCACCCTGGCGCCCGGCGTCGCCCGCGCCACGGTCGAGGCGGTGGACGCCGCAGCGGTGTCCACCGCCGGTGGCCTGGCCACGGCGAACGAACTGTTCGGCCAGCTCTTCAGCACTCCCCACGCGGGCCGCCGCGGAGAGGCGGCACTGGCCGCCGGCGCGCAGACCCGGGACGGGGAGCGCCGCCTCGAGGCCCTGATCGACGGCCTCGCCTGAAGAAGCTTGGTGAACCCTTCTCATCCTGGGGTGTGAGGCTGATGACGAAGGGCTGATGGGAGTGCGTGACGTGGCAGGGCTCCTGGTCGTTCGGCTGGTGATCTCACTCATCAACGTCTCGACGCAGGAGCCCTGCTGGTCCCGTATCGAGCCACGCTCGACCATCCCGCACAGGTGGTTGAGCATGTTTCCTGGCTCATCTACGCCCGAAGGCGTGAACTGCGTTCGCCTTGGCGGCGGCTGAGCTGCTTCCAGCAGGCTTCCCTTGTGCTGGTGCACCTGCGCAAGAACGAGACGCTGCACCAGGTGTGCGTCGGGTTCGGTGTCTCCACCGCCACCGCCACCGCCATCGCCCGACGGTACGTGACCGAGGCCGTCGACATTCTGGCCGACCATGCGCCCACCCTGCTGGACGCGCCGCAAGACCATGACCCGAACGAGTTCCTCATCCTTGGCGGCACTCTGATCAGGACCGACCGGGTGGCCGCCGACGAGCCGTACTACTCGCGAAAGCACCGCCACCATGGGATGAACGTCGCGGTCCTGGCCCGGCCGGACGGCACCGCACGGTGGTACTCGCGTGCACTGCCCGGACGCACCCACGACCCCATGGCCGCCCGCGCCCACGGCGTGATTCAGGCATGCTTGACCAGGCAGATCCTCGTACTCGCCGATCGCGGATACCGCGGAGCCGGCGCCACGGTCGGCACTCCCTACTACGGCCGTGATCAGTGGACGAAGAGGGCGTCTGAGAAGCCGGTCAGCGGGCTGGTCTTGTGAGGCGACGCGGCAAGGAGCATGTCCATGGTGAGGTTGACGGCGTTTCTCTGAACACGCGCTCGGGTACTCGTAGTCCTTCGACAGACGGCGGCACCGTCCCAGCCAGGCGAGCGTCCGCTCTACCACCCAATGCCCCGGGACCACCGCGAGGAGGGGCGCGGCCGGAGGCGGTGCCCCTGACTTCACTCAGGTCGAGCGGAATCCGCCGTCGCGGCGCTGCACGACCTCGACGTTGATGCCGGTGGTCTCTCGCGCCCAAGCGTGAAAAGGCGACGCAGCGATAGCCCTGGTCCGCCCACACGTGCGAAGCCGCGGGAAGGTGTCGGCGGCCCGGGAGAACAGCACTGCGGCGCCGTCGCGATCGCCGGCCTTCGCCGGGCTCACGCAAGCGGTCAGGACGGTGCCGCGGGTGTCGACGAGCAGGTGGTGCTCGATGCCGCTGATCTTCGTGCCGCCGTCGTACCTGTCCGTGCAGGCCACCGCGTTCACCGGTCCGCACGCTCTGGCTGTCCACGATGGCCGCGCTGGGAGCGGAATCCCGGCCGAGTCGCACCCGCTCGCGTTCGCGCAGCGCCGTCAGCATCCGCTCCCGCACACCTTCTTGCTGCCATCGCCGCCAGTAGTGGTAGACCGTCTGCCACGGCGGCAGATCACGCGGCAGCAGTCGCCAGGCGCGGCCGGCCCGCAGTCAGTACGCCAACGCGTTCAGGATCTCGCGCCGGTCGTCTCGTTCCCTCAGGGGCAAGCAGATCCAGTATCAGCGTGTCCACCACTCAGGGGGAGGCCCCGTCTCCGACGGCGGACGGGTGCCGCAGGGGCACCCGTCCGGTGCGTCTTGCCGGCTGTGCTGGTGTCCGCGGGCACCAGGAGTGAGCGGCGTGGGGCCGCGCCGCTCAGCCCTGTCCGCTCGCCGGCTCGGCCGGGATGGTATCCAGCACCGCGTCGGCCAACTGCTTGGCCGGTGCATCGTACTGCGCGGACAGGGTGCGAAAGACGCGCTCCGCTCGGATGGCGGGCCAGTCCGCGGGAAGGTGCTCGGCGGGCAGCCGGGGGTCGGAGCGGACGACCTGGAGCCAGTCGGTGTGCAGGAGCAGCTGACGGGCCAGATCGTCGGGGGCCGACGGCAGCGGGTTCGGGTGGTCCCACTGGCCGAGGAAGGCGCGGTAGCGCTCGGCGATGGCGCCCGTGTCGAAGGCCCGATGGAGCAGCTGGGACGCCTCGGTCGGCTCGGCCGCCTGTCCGCGCAGTACGTTGAGGTGGTCCTCCAGGCCGAGCCCGGCGACGACGGCGGGGACGTCCAGGTGGCCCGGTGCGATCCACAGGCCGTTCTGCAGGGGGCCGAAGCCTGCCCACATCAGGCGTGAGCGTAGGTCGTGCCGCTGGCTGCGCCAGGCCTCGGGCAGGGAGAAGCCGACAAGGGTCCAGGTGCCGTCCCAGTCGTGGTTGACGGCTCCGGCACCCCAGATGCGGTCGTGTCCGTCGCGCAGGACGTCGATGGAGCGAGCGGTGAGTCCGAAGTACATCTTGCGGCCACGGCGGTGGCGGGCCAGCAGGTCGCGTTTGACCATCCGGGTCAGGGTGGAGCGCACCGCGTCCTCGGAGACCCCCACACGCGCGAACACTTCGATGGCACTGCCCGAGTACACGGCGCTGCCGTGCTCGAGAACGTGCAGGCCCAGGAAGGCGAGCATCAGCGTCTGCGGCCGTGCGGAAGCCGCGGGCCCTTTCTCCTGCCCCGTCAAGGGCTCCGTTTCTGCCCTGGTCACGCGGCTCAGTGTAGGGGGCGGTGAAATAGTTCGGCACATCATTGACGGTCGCAACCGAAACACCTAGCGTCTGTCCCCCGGTGCGCCTGCAGGGCAAGGACGCACCTTCACCGCCTGAACGGCTTGCCGTGACCTGGGCGTTTGTCATCAGTGCATCGGACCAGTTCGACGTGTTCCGCGGAGCAGTCAGGAGTCTGAAGTCGTATCTGGCGGGGCTCGTCGGGACGGCATCGGTCACTCCCTCAGCCCCGCGCCTGCACGAGCGGGAAGCCGACCGGCAGGGTGTGCGCCACCTCTACCGGCTGCTGGACGCCGGTGCACCGTGGCGTGATGCTGGCATGGCCCTGCGCAGGCTGCTCCGAGGCGCTCAGAACGTGGGCTACGCCGGCACGGACCTCACCCATACGTTCAAGCGGATGGTCCTCCCGCCTGGACGGACTGGCTGCCACGGCCTCGCGGATGGGGGCCGTCAACACCGTGGTCTTCACGCCGGACGGCAGGACCATGGGACGCAACACGGACATCTCCGGGTTCACCGCCGCGTTCACCAGAGCCTTGCCCGGGGCGTCTCTGCGGCGTGTGGTGCGGGTGGCGCCGGCGCTGAGGCTGGCTTCGCTTCCTCGACCTGGGAGAGCACCTTGTCGTCGCTGATCCGGCGGCCGGCCGGGCACGGGAGCTGGTCGGGGTCCTGAACAGGGGTGCGGGCGGCAAGTGGTTGCCGTCCGGTCGGGACTTCGACGGGACACGGCAGCCGTCCGCCGGGACGGAGGAAGGGAGGGCACGGTGAGTGCCGCAGCTCCTGTCACACACACCGGTGAACCGGACAGGAGCTGTCCGGGTTCACCGGCACCCACTTCATCTACACGTACGCCAACGGGTGGCGCTACGAGTGGTACGCCCGCAACGAGCGCGCGTGCGACTACCGCGTTCATCACGGTCGGCTCGGCGGCCGCTGGGTCAGGCGCCAGGAAACCGCCGTCGTGAAGTACGGCGACGGTCAGTACAAGGCCGACTGGCACGAGCCCACCGGTACCTGTGTCAACCTGATGTTCGACGTGCCCAGGCGGCTGCTGCATGGCACCGTCCTCTTCCCGCAGTGGATCGCGGGCGACGTCGGTCATCCCGAGAAGACGATGCGCTGTCAGAACGAGTTCGTCGACGACGTGCACCGCTTCCGCGACGAGGGCCCCGCGTATCCGTACGTGACGGTCCCGGAGTCCGCGCGGATCACCTACCTGGAGCAGGTTCGGCCGGGACAACGACGAGGTCGTCGCCGCGGCTCCGGGCCGACTTCCCGACGGCTGCACCGAGCGTGAGAACCGACGGGCCGGCCGTGCAGACGCCCCGGCCACGGCCGACCGTACGCCCGGCCTGGTGCCGGTCGGTGCGCGACGCTCAGGCGTAGAACCGGGACAGGCTGCGCAGCACGGCCGCGGGCTTGGCCCCGCCCTCGATCTCGATCGAGCCGTCGACGGCGATCTGCACCCCGCCGGGCACCTCCTGGACCTCGGCCAGCCTGCCCGTGAGCCTGATCCGCGCTCCCGCCTTGACCGGGGCGGGGAAGCGTACCTTGTCCAGGCCGTAGTTGACCTTGGTGGTGACGCCCTGGACGTCCAGCAGTCCGGTGAACAGGGGGATGAAGAGCGACAGCGTGAGGTAGCCGTGGGCGATGGTCGCGCCGAAGGGACCGTCCTTGGCGCGCTCGGGGTCGACGTGGATCCACTGGTGGTCGCCGGTGGCGTCGGCGAAGGTGTCGATGCGCTCCTGGGTGACCTCGATCCAGTCGCTGGTGCCGAGGTCGCTTCCGGCCAGCTCCTTCAGTTCGTCGATGCCGTTGACCGTGATGCTCATATGCCGTTCCTTGACTGGGAGTCGTTGGCGTACCGGGAGCGGACCCGGGACTTGAGGAGTTTGCCGGAGGCGGTGCGCGGCAGTTCGTCCGCGATCACGACCGACTTGGGGATCTTGTACCTGGCGAGGTGTCCGGCGAGCGACGCGAGCAGCTCGTCGGCATCCGAGGTGGCGCCCTCGCGGAGCACCACGACGGCCCGCGGCACCTCGCCCCACTTGTCGTCGGGCACACCGATGACCGCGCACTCGATGACGTCGGGATGGGCGAGGAGCAGGTCCTCCACTTCGGCGGGGTACACGTTCTCCCCGCCGGAGATGATCATGTCCTTGATGCGGTCGACGATGAACACGTAACCGTCCTCGTCGACGCGGGCGGCGTCTCCGCTGCGGAACCAGCCGTCGGCGAAGACGGCCGCCGTCTCCTCGGGCAGCCCCCAGTAGCCGGCCATGACGTGCGGGCCGCGCACGACGACCTCGCCGGTCTCGCCGACGTCCGCCGGGGTGAGGTCGGGCCGCACCACCCGGACGTCGCTGAAGAAGTGCGGCACACCGGCCGAGCCCGCCTTGGCGAGCGCGTGCTCGGCGTCCAGGAAGAGGGTGCCGGGCGCGGCCTCGGTCATGCCGTAGCCCTGGAGGAAGGTCAGGCCGCGTTTCTGGTAGGTGCCGATCAGCGGGGTGGGGACGGGTGAGCCACCGCAGGTCAGCATCCGCAGGGAGGACAGGTCCGCTTCGGTGAAGCGGGGGTGCCGGGCCACCTGGTCGAACATGGTCGGCACGCCGAACATGAAGGTGACGCGGTGCCGTTCGACCAGGTCGAGCGTCTCACCGGGGTCGAAGGACTCGGCCAGGACGCAGGTGCCGCCCTTGAGCAGCACGGGCAGGGTGAGCATGTTCAGCCCGGCGGTGTGGAACAGCGGGGCGGAGACCAGGGCGCGTTCGTCGGCGATCAGGTCGTGGTCGACGAGGACGTTGACCGCGTTCCAGATGAGGTTGGAGTGGGTGAGCATCGCGCCCTTGGGACGGCCGGTCGTGCCCGAGGTGTACATGATGACGCAGGTGTCGTCGGCGGTGACCGCCTCGTCGATGGGGTCACCGTCCGCCTGCGCGATCATCTCCTCGTACTCGGCTCCGACCTCGACACAGGCCCGGACATCCGTGCCACCGGGCGGACCGGCGACCAGCCCGGCGTGGGACGGGCCGTGGATCAGCGCCTTGGCGCCGGAGTCGGTGAGCTGGTAGGCGATCTCCGGGCCGGCCAGGCGGGTGTTGAGCGGGACGAAGACGGCGCCGAGCGTGCCCGCCGCGAACAGGGTCTCCAGGTAGGAGGGGTGATTGGGGCCGAGGTACGCGATCCGGTCGCCGCGCCGGAGGCCGCGGGCACGCAGGGCGTGGGCGAGGCGGGTGGTGCGTTCGTGCAGCAGCGCGTAGGTGACCGTCGTGTCGTGGTGGATCAGAGCGGTGCGGTGCGGGGTCTTGCGGGCCCGGCGGGCCGGCCACGACCCCAGTCCCTCGTTGCGCATGTCGCGCCCCTTTACGGTGTCGTCAGCCCGAGCAGGCGGGCGGCGTTCTCCTTCAGGATCTTCGGCTTCACCTCGTCCTTGATCGTCAGCTTGGCGAAGTCGGCGAGCCAGCGGTCCGGGGTGAGGACGGGGAAGTCCGAGCCGAAGAGGACCTTGTCCTTCAGCAGCGTGTTGGCGTACTGCACGAGCTGCGGCGGAAAGTACTTCGGCGACCAGCCGGACAGGTCGATGTGTACGCCCGGCTTGTGCGTGGCGACGGCGAGGGCCTCGTCCTGCCAGGGGAAGGACGGGTGCGCCAGGATGATCTTCAGGTGCGGGAAGTCGGCGGCGACGTCGTCGACGTGGAGGGGATTGGAGTACTTCAGCCGGATACCGCCCCCGCCGGGCACGCCGGCGCCGATGCCGGTCTGGCCGGTGTGGAAGAGGGCTATGGTGCCGGTCTCCTCGATGACCTCGTACAACTCGTACGCCACCGAGCGGTCATTGGGGAAGAAGCCCTGGATGCTGGGGTGGAACTTGAAGCCCTTCACCCCGTACTCCTCGACCAGGCGGCGGGCCTGTTTCACGCCCGCCCTGCCCCGGAAGGGGTCGATGGAGGCGAAGGGGATGAGAACGTCCGCGTTGGCGGCGGCGGCCTCGGCGACCTCCTCGTTCGGCACAGGCTCGGTGCCGGTGGCGGACTCGGCGTCCACCGTGAAGATGACGGCGGCCATCCGCCGCTCGCGGTAGTAGGCCGCGGTCTCCTCCAGGGTCGGCTTCCGTTTGCCCTCGACCTTGAAGTAGGCGGCGGAGGCGTCGTGCAGGTCGTCGTCCAGGGAGGCGCGGCCCTTGGACGAGACCTCCGCGTGGGTGTGGACGTCGATGGCGGCCAGGTCGTCGATGTTCACGAGACCTCCGGGAGCTTGGGCGCGGGGATGCCGACGGTCTGCGGTTCGGCACCGACCGAGGTGGGCCAGGCCGCGGCCAGGGAGTCGGGGGTCCAGCCGCCGTCGGCGTAGGCGGCCCTGACCTCCTGCGGGTGCGACCAGAGCGCCACCTTGTCGCCGCCGATGCCGACGCACTGGCCGGTCACGCCACGGGCCGCCTCGGAGGCGAGGAAGGGAACGAGGGCCGCGCAGTCCTCGGGGGTGCCGAAACCCTCGCCCTTGCGCAGGAAGTCGGGAAGCGGTTCGCCGTTCCTCATGGCCTCGATGTACGGGGCGAAGGCGGGGATGGTCTCGGTCATCGCGGTCGCGGCGACCGGCACGATCGCGTTGACGGTGATGTTCGCCCGGGCCAGCTCCATGGACCAGGTGCGGGCCATGGCGGCGATGCCTGCCTTGGCGGCGGCGTAGTTGGTCTGGCCGAAGTTGCCGCGCTGGCCGGCCGGGGAACCGACCAGGATCAGGCTGCCGCCCTCGCCCTGCTCGCGCATGCGGACGGCGGCGGCGCGGGCGCACGTGAAGGTGCCCTTCAGATGGGTGGTGACGACCGCGTCGAAGTCGTCGTCGGTCATCTTCCACAACACCTTGTCCCGCAGGATGCCCGCGTTGGTGACGAGGACGTCCAGCCGGCCGAACTCGTCGACCGCGCGCGCCACGAGACGGTCGGCGGCCTGTGTCGTACCGACCGCGACGACCTCGGCGACCGCGGTGCCCCCCGCCCCGGTGATGGACTTCGCGGCCGCCTCGGCCACCGCCGCGTCCACGTCGTTGACGACCACGGACGCACCGTGGGCGGCCAGGGCGTGGGCATAGGCGAGGCCGAGACCCCGGCCGCTGCCGGTGACGACGGCGGCCCTGCCGGTGAGATCGATGCTGGACACGTGCGAGTCCTCTCGACGAGCGATGAAGGCGAAGGGATGCGTGGAACGGGCAGACGCCGGCGTGGTCCGCGTCCGCGACGTAGCGAGGCGACGGCGATGCGGCCGTGAGATCGAAGCTAAGAGCAATGATTGCTGACGTCAATAGTTGTTCCAGTCGGAGAGTTGCGCGAAACTGGTTCCCGTCCACAGCGCCCGCCCGAAGACCAGGGAGTCCGCCATCGACCGCCAGCCGCACACGACGAACGCCACCGCCTCCGCTCCGATCGACGCCGACGAGCCATGGATGCGCGGTCTGCACGCCGACACGGGCTACCTGCTGTACCGCCTGGGGCTGCGCTCGGGGCAGTTGTTCAACGCCTCTCTCCAGGAGTCGGGCCTGCGTCTGCGTCACTACGCCGTACTGCGCTTCCTCGCCACCACCGAAGGCGCCCTGCAGCGTGAGCTGAGCGCCCGGCTCGGCTACGACCCGAGCGCGATCGTCGGCCTGGTCGACGACCTCGAGAGGCTCGGTTTCGCGGAGCGCCGGCCCTCACCGGAGGACCGGCGCAGCCGGATCGTCGCCCTCACCGACGAAGGGCGCGCCTTCCTGCGGGACGGCGATGAAGCGGGCCTGCGCGTGACCGGCGAGCTCCTGGAACCGCTCGACCCCGGCGAGCGCGAGACCCTGCACGCGCTGCTGCTGCGGATCACGAAGACCGACCTCCGCTGACGTTGCGCACATTCTTGACGGCTGCACGATCAGTGCCTAACTTCACCCGGGCACCGGTGCGGTCCCCCGCCGGTGGCGCATCCACGGCATCTGGGAGCTCGCCATGCAGCCATCCCGCTCGTCCGCCCCCCGGCCTTCCCCGGACACCGGGCAGTTGCGCCGCGTCGCGCTGTCCGGTCTGCTCGGCACCGCTGTCGAGTTCTACGACTTCCTCGTCTACGGCACCGTCGCCGCCCTGGTCTTCGGCGACCTGTTCTTCCCCGGCGCCGATCCCGCGGTCGGCACCATCGCCGCCTTCGGCACCTTCGCCGCCGGCTACGTGGCCCGGCCGCTCGGCGGCATCGTCTTCGGCCATTACGGCGACCGGATCGGCCGCAAGTCGATGATGCTGCTGACCATGGCTCTGATGGGCTGCGGCAGCTTCCTCATCGGACTGCTCCCGACCTACGACTCGATCGGCGTGTGGGCACCGGTCCTGCTCGTCACCCTGCGCGTGGTGCAGGGCATCGCGATCGGCGGCGAGTGGGGCGGCGCGACCCTGATGGTCGTCGAACACGCCGAGCGCACCCAGGGCTCACGGCGCGGCCTGTGGTCCAGCTTCACCCAGCTCGGCGCCCCGATCGGCTCCGTGCTCTCCGCCGGCGTGGTCACCCTCGTCTCGGCCCTGCCCGACGACGACTTCCGCGCCTGGGGCTGGCGGGTACCGTTCCTGCTCAGCGTGGTCCTGCTGGCCGTCGGCCTGTTCGTACGTCTCAAGGTCGCCGAGAGTCCGCTCTTCCTCCAGGCCGAGCGGGAACCGGCACGGAAGCCGCCGGTGGTCGAAGTGCTGCGGCGGCCGAAGCCCGTCCTGCTGGCCGCGTGTGTCGGCATCGGCGCTTTCACCGCCCAGTCCCTGCTGACCGGCTTCATGATCTCCTACGCCGTCGACGAGGGCTACAGCCGACCGCAGGTCCTCACCGCCGTCACCCTTGCCTCCTGCGTCGCACTGGTGGCCCTGCCCGCCGCCTCCGCCCTGTCCGACCGGGTCGGCCGCCGCCCCGTGGTCCTCACCGGAGCCATCACCTCCGCCGCCCTCGCCTTCCCCGTCCTCGCCCTGGTCGACTCCGGCTCCCCCGGCCTGCTGATCCTCGCCCTCGTCCTCGGCCACGGCATAGCCCAGTCCACGATGTACGGCCCGCTCGGCGCCCTGCTCACCGAACTCTTCGGCACCGAGGTCCGCTACACCGGTGCCTCCCTCGGCTACCAGGGAGCGACGCTGATCGGTGCCGGCTTCTCCCCCCTGATCGCCGGCAGCCTGCTCGCCTCGTACGGCGGCGGCAGCACCCCCGTCTCCCTGCTGCTGTGCGCCGGTGCCGCCATCACAGCCGTCACCGTCTGGCGTATGCGCGAGACCCACACCGACACCCTCGGCTCTCCCGCGCCCCGCCCCATAGCCCCCGCAACGGAAGGAACCCCGCGTTGAGAAGGCGCCTCGCTCTTCTGACCGTCTCCCTGTGCGCCGCGACCGCGCTCCCCGCGCACGGCGCCGCCCAGGACGCCCACCTCGAAGGACGGCTCCCCTCCGGGGCGGCCTACCTGATGGACGTGCCCTCGTCCTGGAACGGAACCGTCCTGCTCTACAGCCACGGCTACCAGGCCGCGGGCGAGGCCAACCCGGCCCAGAACGCCCCGGACGCGCGCACCCGGGACAAACTGCTCGACGAGGGGTACGCGCTGATCGGCTCCTCCTACGCGACGACGGGCTGGGCCGTCACCGACGCCGTACCCGATCAGCTCGCGACCCTCGAAGCGTTCACCGGACAGTTCGGCCCGGCCCGGCGCACCCTCGCCTGGGGCCGCTCCTACGGCGGATTGGTCACCACCGCGCTCGCCGAGCGGCACACCGACCGCTTCGACGGCTCGCTGTCCATGTGCGGACTCGTGCAGGGCGGCGTCGCCAACTGGAACAGCACCCTCGACCCGGTGTTCGCGCTGCGGACCCTGCTGGCCCCGGACTCCAGCATCCCCCTCACCGGCTTCGCCGACCAGGCAGCGGCCCGGAGCGCCGCGACCGAGCTCTCCGCCGAGGTCGACGCCGCTCAGCGGACCCCCGAGGGCCGCGCCCGCATCGCGCTCGCCGCGGCCCTGCACCACATCCCCGGCTACAACAGCCCCGGCCAGACCGAACCGGCCCCCGATGACCGGGCCACCCAGCAGGCCAACCAGTACACGGCCGTGAAGGGCCTCGTGCGGAGTGCCGCCTTCGGCTGGCGGCAAGAGGCGGAGAGCCGTGCGGGCGGCAACCCGTCCTGGAACACGGACGTCGACTACACCGCCGTGCTCCGCACCTCACCGCTGTACAAGGAGGTGACTGAGCTGTACCAGAAGGCGGGGGCGTCCCTGCGGGCGGACCTCGACGCGCTGAAGCGCGCGCCCCGTGTCTCCGCCGACCCCGCGGCCGTCCGGTGGATGCGCCGGACCAGCGCGTTCACCGGCAGACTCACCGATCCCCAGCTGTCCGTCCACACCACCGGTGACGCGTTGATCCCGGTGTCGGCCGAGAGCGCCTACCGACGCGCCAACACCGCCGCCGGCTCCGCCCGGCTCCTGAGCCAGGCCTACGTCCGCGCCCCCGGCCACTGCACCTTCACCCCGGGCGAGACGATCGGCGCCCTGCACACCCTGGAGCACCGACTGGACACCGGCCGCTGGGACGCCTCACCCCGCACGCTCAACTCGCGCGCCCGGCAGGTCGACCCCTCCGGCGACACCCGCTACACCGCATACCGGCCGGCGTCCTACCCGCGGCCGTACGACCTCTCCCACCCGGGCGACGGCCGCCCTTGACCCTCCGCCCGTGAGAGCGGCTGCCTACCCGCCCGGACGTCTGTCCGCGCACCCCCCGGTGCCGCGCCGACCTGTACCTTGCCTCCCGCATCTCCTGACCCGCCCGCCTCCTGCCCTCCGGACGGAACGGGGGTCGTGGCCGGCGGCCGCTGACAGGCACGACGGCCGCCGGCCACGGTCTTGCCGCTGCGGCCCTGTGGTGAAGGGCCCCTGCGGGCGCTTCCGCGTTGCTCCACATGGGTGAGGCGCGCGGGGGCACCCGTGTGTACGTCACCCATGTGGAGGGAGCACGATCATGGTGGTCGCCGCAGTCATCGGCGTAAGTGTGGTCCTGGCCGTCCTGGCCTTTCTCGTCCCCCGGCTGTCCCGCCACCCGGAGCGCGGCACGCAACGGACGCTGGGCGCCGGCGCCCGGGCCGGAAGCAAGGCGCCCGGCGTGCTGGGCCGGCTCTTCAGCAAGCCCTTCCACTCCAGCTCGCGAGCGGTGAGCCGCAGTGGTGCGGCGGGCCGCCGTTCCCGCGGCCGCATGCCGTTCTGACCGAATGACGGAACGGACCGAACGGGGAGCCGGACGATGAACGCCGAACACGCCCAAGACGCGGACAAGTTGCTGGAAGGGCTGACCGTCGACGACAGCCGCCAGGAACAGCCGATCGTGCTGGACTCCGACGGGCGTCCCATCCGGACGTGGCGCGAGAACTACCCGTACGAACGCAAGATCGGCCGAAAGGAGTACGAGCGGACCAAGCGCGTCCTGCAGATCGAACTCCTCAAGCTCCAGCGGTGGGTGAAGGACACCGGAGCACGCCTGGTCGTGGTGTGCGAGGGACGCGACGCGGCGGGCAAGGGCGGCACGATACAGCGGTTCACCGAGCGCCTGAACCCGCGCGGCGCCCGCGTGGTCGCCCTGGACAAGCCCACCGAACGCGAGACGGGCCAGTGGTACTTCCAGCGCTACATCGCACAGTTGCCGACGGCCGGGGAGATCGTCTTCTTCGACCGTTCCTGGTACAACCGGGCCGGCGTGGAGCGCGTGATGGGCTTCTGCTCCAAGGACGAGTACGAGCTCTTCCTCGCGCAGTGCCCGGCCTTCGAGCGGATGCTCGTCGAGGACGGTGTGCTGCTGGTGAAATTCTGGTTCTCGGTGTCCCGCTCCGAGCAGCGCACCCGCTTCGCGATCCGCCAGGTCGATCCGGTGCGCCAGTGGAAGCTCTCGCCCACGGACTTGGCCTCCCTGGACCTGTGGGACGACTACACCGAGGCGAAGGTCGACATGTTCCGCGCGACGGACACCGCCCACGCCCCCTGGACCGTCGTCAAGAGCAACGACAAGCGGCGTGCCCGGCTGGAGACCATGCGCAGCCTGCTCTCGCGCATCGACTACGCCAACAAGGACCGGGAGGCCGTCGGCACTCCCGATCCGCTCATCGTCGGAGCCGCCGACACCCTGCTGGAACCGGGGGAGGAGGACACCAAGCTGTCACCCACCCCGTTGTCCCCGGGCGCGGACGGCCCGGGCAACCATCCGCAGACCACGCCCTGAGGTGTACGCGCCCTCACGCCGTGACGAGGCCGGGCCCCCTCCCAGGAGGAGGGGGCCCGGCCTCGTCACGAGCGGCTTGCCGGTCCTCACCCCCACTGGGCGGCGGCGCGCGACCGGGTGCGGCGGTCGAAGTACGTCCACACGGTCATGGCGACCGAGGCGGTGGGACCGACCGTCAGGACCCGCAGCCCGCCGCTGGTCAGGCAGGCGATCAGACCGGTGAGCCCGGCACCGCAGAACATGATCACACGGCTGGCGAGACGGTACTCGGGCGGCTGGGGATCCTCCCGGTCCCTCAGGTCGTGCGCGGCGTCCTCGGCCGGGTGCGAGGAACCGCGCCGGGCCGGGCTTCGCTACGCCAGCCCACAGCCGATCACGGAGTAGAGCGCCAGAGCGCCCAGGACTCAGAGTTACTGATCGTTTCAGAATGAGGTTCTGAGTCGTCTCAGGCAGATGATGCTGCAGGAGAGTTGGAGGAGTCCGAGGTGGAGGTCGGCGCGTATCTCGTAGCGGATGCGGAGCCGTTTGAACTGGTGGAGCCAGGCAAAGGTCCGCTCGACGACCCACCGGGTCTTGCCCGGGCCGGAACCATGCGGGGCTCCACGGCGGGCGATCTTGGGTGTGATGCCGCGGGCTCGGATGAGACGGCGGTACTTGTCGGAGTCGTAGCCGCGGTCGGCGAACAACCGCCGGGGCCGGTGCCGTGGCCGGCCGCGCAGACCACGGATACGGGGCATCGCGTCCAGCAGGGGCATGAGCTGAGTGACGTCGTGGCGGTTTCCGCTGGTCAGAGAGACAGCGAGCGGAGTTCCGTTCCGGTCGACGATGAGGTGGTGCTTGCTGCCCGGCCGCGCTCGGTCAACCGGCGAAGGTCCGGCGTGAGCCCCCCTTTGGGGGCCCTGACGTGCGAGGCGTCGATCGCCGCGTCGTCTATCTCCAGCAGTCCGTCTCGACGAAGTTCTGCCAGCAGGACTTCGTGCAGGCGGGGCCACACTCCGGCCTCGGTCCAGTCCCGCAGACGACGCCAGGCCGTCACCCCACTGCACCCGACCAGCTCCGCGGGTACGTCCCGCCAGCTCACACTCTTGCGCAGCACGTGAACGATCCCACGCAGAGCAGCACGGTCATCGGCAGGCAACCGCCCCGGGTAGCGGTGCCGACGCGGCGCACGCACCGGCAGCAGCGGAGCCACACGCTCCCACAGGTCATCAACGATCCGCACCCGCGGCAGCCTCGCCGGATCGATCACGCACACCGACCACGGAGCCCAGTACACGAGCAGGGCATTCGGCCAAGCCTGCAGGTCAGCAGGGGTTCGGCGCAGCATGAGCGCGGTCGGGTCCAGCGCGGACAACGCACTCGCCGAGTCCTTCAACGCGACCTTCAAACGCGAGACCCTGCAAGGACGAAAAAGCTGGCCGACCGAGCGCGAGGCCCGACTCGACGCCTTCCGATGGCTCCACCGCTACAACACCCGACGCCGACATTCCCACCTCGGACAACGATACCCATCGCCTTCGAAAACGCCTTCCACCTCACACCAATTACGCTGGCCCAAGCCGCATAACCGGTGTCCAGAATTCCGGGTCAAGGCCCGTCCTCGAACAACTCGACTGCCCGAACACGACGCGCCTCCGCCAACTGCGGCCGCGACAAAGGAGGAAGGGAGGCGCCGGCAACCGAAAGGGAAGGTTGATAAGCCACGCCGACAGCCTCCCACCCACACGCCCACCACACCCACCGAACTTACGAAAAGATCAGTAGGCTGGGCCACTTGGAAATGTCGGCCGGGGGCCGACGGGTGGCTCACGCCAGGCGCCTGCCCGGTACGACGAGGGCGCCCGCGGTGCGCTGGCCGACTGTTTCGGTGCGGTCGCGGCGCCGGGGACGGTGGGCGTGGGCAGGAAGGGGGCTCCCCGCTCGTGCCGTGTACCCGGGAGGGACCTTGTACGTAAGAGCAGCAGTCCGCACCGCCTTGGTCGCCGTGCTCGCGGTGGCGACGTTCACGGCGGCACCTTGGTCGCCGGCCGCTGTCGGCCATCCGCTGTCCCGGCCGTCCACCGACGCCTCGGCCGCGTCGGTCGCGGCGAGGGATGGGGAGGAGAGCCCGGCTGAGACCCCGCCAGTGGCCGCCTGGCGGCTCGACGACGGAAATGGTTCCGCGCGGGCGGCGCAGTGGGCGGGGTCCTACGTCGGGCTTCCAGGCCCGGGCGTCCGCCTCGGGGAGCAGGGTCCTGACGGGAAGATGCCGGGTGCTGCCTACTTCGACGGTGGCGATTACAGCTACTTGATCACCGAGGGAATCGCCGTGGACACCACGCGCGCCTTCACTGTCGGGGTGTGGGTGCGTCCCGAGGTCACCGGCCAGGAGATGGTGGCCGTCAGCCAGTCCGGTATCTGGAGCGCACCCAACTTCGCCCTCGGCGCGACCACCGACGGGGACGGGAAGCCCACGTGGGGCTTCGCGCTGCCCACGGCGGACGGGCAGGTCACTGTCACCGGCGGGACCCCGGAGGCGGGCGAGTGGGCCCATCTGGCTGGGGTCTACGACCCGGCCACCGGTTCAGCCCGCCTCTACGTGGACGGCACGGCGGTAGCCGCCCGGGACGCCGTAGTGCCCGCGGACACCGCTCTGTGGCACTTCGTCATGGGCGAGGCCCTGGACTCCGACGGTTACACCTTCGGTCAAAAGTGGCGGGGAGACCTCGCCGACGTCAGGGTCTGGAACGCCGACGTCCCCGCCGCGGAACTCGCCGAGTTGGGCCGCCGCAAGCCTCGACCCTTCGCCTACTGGCCGATGGAGTCCGTCCAGACTCTGGAGAACGGCATCGCACGCATCCCCGACACGCACCACAACATCGGCTTCATCCTCGGTGGCGACGCCCGCCTCAGCAACGAGGAACCGCTGGCGGGGAGCGCCGACATCACGCTCGACGGCGACGGCGACCACCTCTTCAGCGACATCCCGCCGCTCAACACCGACCGAAGCTGGGCCGTCTCCACGAAGGTCCGGCTGCACGGCGCTCCCGACCGAGACATGGCTGTCCTGTCGCAGACCGGCTGGCAGGCGGACGCCTTCACCCTCCGCTACCACGCGGCGGACCAGACCTGGCGCGCCGTCCTCGCCCACGCCGACTCTGCGGACGCGGACACCACACAGCTCAGCGCGCCGGCACCGGGCGGGGCGCAGAACCTGTTGCTCCAGTACGACGAAAAGGCCCGTCAGGTGCAGCTGTACGTCGACGGGATCCTCGCCGACAGCGCACCCTACGCGGAGACCGACGCCTGGCAAGCCGGCAGCTCTCTGCAGGCAGGACGGGACTCCGCCGCCGACGGCGTGGGGGCCCACTTCCTCGACGGTGACATCGACGAGGTGCGCACATGGGAAGGGGCCCTCTCCGAGGAGGAGATCAGGGCGGTGCCGTAGGGCTCCATTGGAGGACTCCATCACGTTCAGGCCATCCTTAACGCTTGGAGGGGGGCTTGTTGGTGTATCGCGGGCTTGCTGGCCTGGTGTGTTGTGGGTTGTCGAGAGAGGCCGGGTGCACGGTTCCAGCGGGCGGTTCCGGGCGTGAGCTGGGGTTGTGCCGGGTGTGCTGAGTGGGACCGGGCTCGTTGTGGGTTTCTCTAGCGCGTGAAGGTTCGGTTGGTGTTTGTGCCGGTCAGCGCTGTTTTGCCTGTTCGGTGGGCCGGGGGTTAGCGGCTGGGGGTGGGGCGGTTGTGTTGTACGGCGAGGTGGTCGAGGCGTACGGCGTCGAGGGCGGTTTTGGTGATGCGTTCGGTGCCGTCGCAGATGGCGGTAATGGCTGCTTGTGCGGATGAGGCGGGTGAGGGATCCGATGCGGCTGGCGGTGCGTTGGTGGAGGTAGGGGGGCGTGCCGGGGGAGGGTGCCGGGTTTGTGCTGGTGGAGGTCGAGGGCGTTTTCGATGTCGGTGATGACGTCGCGGAAGGGTTGGCGGGTGCCGTGTCGGGCGGGGAGGGGGCCGCAGGTGATGAGGGTGGCGGCCAGGCGTTCGGTGAGGTCTTCGAGGAGGTCGGCTGCTTGGGCGCCGGTGGTGGTGCGGGGGCTGAGGCGGTGGATTTCGTCGATGAGGACGAGTTGGACGCCGGCCTGGCGGTGCTGCGCCCGCTGGTCGACGGTCGGACCGTGGACCTGGCCGCGCTCGCGGAGACGGCCGGCCTCGCCCTGGAGGACATCGTCGGCTTGGTCCAGGAGCTCGTTGCCGGGCAGGCCGCGACGGTGGGGAGCCTGCTGTGATAGCGGATCTCGCTCTGGGTACCTACCGGTGCGGGGCGTTCCCGGAGGCGGCCGTCCGTGCGGCCGCCTCCGGCGCGCAGTGGGTCGACACCGCACCCAACTACGCCACCGGCCGCGCACAGGACTTGCTGGCTCCGGCTCTGGCCGCTCATCCGTCCTTGCGGATCGCGACGAAGGCCGGCTACTTCACCGCAGCCACCGGTGCCGACGCCGTGGACGCCGGTGTCCTCACCGAGGACCAGGCCGCCGCCGGGTACAGCCTCGCCGCGGATTACGTGCGCTGGCAGACCGGCCGTAACCGAGCACAGCTCGGGCGTGAGCGGCTCGACTTGGTCCTGCTGCACAACCCCGAGCGCGCCCACCCCGGCGACCGCGCCGCCCTGCATGCCGCGATGCGGGACGCGTTCGTCGTCCTGGAGGCGGAGGCGGCGGCCGGGAACGTGGCGGGTTACGGCGTCGCCACCTGGGCGGGCCTGGAGGAAGAGGCTTTCACGGTGGGGCAGTTGCTCGCCCTGGCCACGGAAGCCGCGGGCGGCTGGCACCACCTGGTCGCGGTCCAGCTGCCGGTCGTGCTGGTGCAGGCCGGGGTGGTTGCCCTTGTCGACGGCGATGTAGTGGGCGCCGTGTTCGCGTAGCCAGCGGCCATTGGCGTGCTGGGTGTGGGCGGCGTCCGCGGTGACCACGGTGTCCCTTCAGGGCAAGGCCGTCCAGGAGGGGGATGAACGCGGGTGTCTCGTTGCTCTTCGCGTCGATCTGGCGCTGGGCGATCACGGTCCCTGAGCGGTCCATCGCGGCCAGCTGCCAGACCGCCTTCCCGTCGCCCGTCCGTGAGCCGCGCAACTGCTTCCCGTCGACGGCCACCGCCCGCAGGCGGCCGCGTCCCCATTCTGCTGTCTGAGGGCTCCGGCCTGCAGGAACGTGGTGACGGCGGTGTCGAAGGCGTCACCGTCGAGGCGGCTGAGGAGCCACGTGACGGTGGTGTGCCACGCGGCCTCGGTCTGGGCGAGCAGGTCCAGCGAGGGCACGAGCACCAGCACACGGCCCGCGTGGAGCTCCTCCGCGCTGCGGACCGCCACCCGGGCCTTCCCGGCCCCGGTCGCCATGATCACCTGCGTTCGAAGCCCTCGCTCGGGCACAAGTGATCTTGCAGGCAATTCGAGGGCACGCAGGACCGCGTCAATGGCTTCTCGCTGCGCTGCCTCGCGTTGATCACCGCGATTTGTGCTCGACATATTCGCCTGCCTTCTCCTTGGGTGCCGCCCGGTCGATTCGAGCGGCGGGACAGGGGAAACCTCCACGTGGGGGAGCCTCTAGGGCTACGGTTGGACTGACGCGATCGGCTGGTCGCTCAGCCTATTTCTCTGGAGCCGAAGCGCACGGAGCGCGCCACCGACGGTTGCCAGACTGGACCGGGTAGCCAGGCGTGGCGGAATACGCCGTTGTCTCTTTTGGCAGGGACGCCACAAGATGGCGCTCATGGGGAACTTGGGGGAGTTGTCACCGTACGAAGATGTGCCGCCGCACGAAGTCCGGGACGTCGCCGGCTTCATCGCGTCGATGCAGCGCCTCAAGGAACGTTCAGGGCTGACGTATCGCGAACTGGAGGAGCGAGCCGCCCGCAGTGGTGATGTCCTGGCGCGCAGCACGCTCGCCGACGTACTGCGCCGGACGAGCCTGCCACGTCCTGAGGTCCTGGCCGCGTTCGTCCGCGCCTGCGGGGACGGTGAGCGGGTCGACGCCTGGCTGGACGCCAGGGACCGTCTCGCCGCCGCACGCACGATTACGGCGCCCGTCCCGGCGCGCGACTTCAAAACCGATACTCAACAGCAGACTGAAGCGGCTGCGATCGCGCGGCCCCACCGGCCCAAGAGACTCACAGTCGCCGGCGCGACAACGCTCGCGGTCCCGCTGCTGGCCCTGGCCGCCTGGGGGATGCTCTCTGGCGACTCCGCCGAGCCAGGCACACCGGCTTCTCCCGCCCCCGCCGGCTGGGTCACCATCCGGCCCGCCCGCACGCCCGATCTCTGCCTGACCGACGGACGCGACCGCGACGGCGCCTACGACAGCGCTGTAGCCGTCCAACTCCCCTGTGCTCAGGCCCCGGTGCCGCGAACCTACCTCGAACCGATGGGTGAGGGGCTCTACCGCATCCAGTGGCACCATCCCCAGATGGGCAAGGGGTGCCTGACAGTTATGGGCGAGGACCAGATCAAAGGCATGCTCGAGCCTCGCCAGAATTGCGCGCAGGGCACCCTCTTCCGCCTGGAACCGACTGCCGGGACCTTCCGGTTACGTCCGGCCACCAGCAGCGGGTGCATCGGAATCGTCGACAACGACACCACCGTGGGCGCCGAGGCGATCGAGGAACGCTGCTCCGGCACGGCAGATCAGCAGTTCCTCGTCCGGGCGGGCTGAGGACCCCGTGCGCCTGAGCCTCCGTAAGCGGCGCCCACTGTTCCGGCGGTGCGGACCGCTCTTCAGCGACACTGAGCCTTTCCGTGCGCCCCGACGCCGTCCGTGAACCCGGGCTCGGTACCTGTTTCTGAACCCTGTGGCAGCAGGTCAAAGAGCGTCAGTCCCAAATGGGAGCTTTGGAAAAGCGTTCGGGGAACGGTCACTGCGACCGTTCCCCGAACGGATACTGCCGAAGCTGCCGTGACCCGGGCGAGAGAAGTGGCGAACGCCGTTGCGGTGGTGGTCACCACCGCCGCACGGAGCCTATCGAGCTACGCCGCACCTTGATCGTCCTCGAGGACGGCGCAGCGCCTGATCGCTGTCCCGATCAGCGGGCGCCGCATTCCCACGCTCGCCTCGGTCACCTTGGACCTCCTGGCGTCTGTCATCCGCGCCAGAAATACAGGTACCAAAGAGCTCCACTCTTTTCGCAGTACCAGTCCCGCCACTCAATGCCCCAATTACTACCCTCCGCCCTGCAGGTTGACTGAAAGAGGAACCAGTTTGCATACACCCACCCAGCAGGTCCCGAAACTTGTCGCTCGTCACCGCTCGCAGAAGTAGCCGCCCGCGCTGAAGTGAAACTGGTACTGGCGACTCCCTGCTGAGCCGCCTGCGCGGGGGCGGCCAGGGCACCGAGTGCGAGCGCCGTACCGAGAGCTGCGGTTGCCAGGGCATGACGAGATCGCATGGATCTTCCTTTCGTGAGTCCGATCGAGAATTTTCGAGTCCCGCTCTTGTCCGGCCTGGTGAGTGTCTAGTCCGGAGTTGCCTCCGCCTGTTGTCCGAGGTGCCGGCCCCAAGGGCCGGTGTCGGCGTTGCCGGGGACCGACACACAGTAATTGCTTTCGATCCGGTGGAACGTTGACCAGGATGACTGGGCGGCTGGTCAGGAGTCGACGGTGATTTGGCCTAGCCCGAATGACGGCGCTCGGACATTCTCTGTGTCATGCCGGTGCGCATCCACTTCACCGCCGAGGACATGACCAGCACCCGTTCACGGAGACACCCCGTGCGCTTTTTGAGCTGAATATCGCGCTGCGGCAACCGCAGGAACGTAACCACCCGAACTGGTTTGGGTTGCGACGCTTGTCCCCAAAGGTGCAGCAGTTGTTCGATCTGATCCCGTTACCGGGCTACTCGGTGGGCTTCCTCAGACTCCCGGCGGTCGAGGACATCGAAGAGGTGCTGGATCAGATCTACGCTTTGCCTGCAGCTGACTCCGTCGTTCTTCAGGGTCGCATCCCCTGTGCTGGACGTGAGCGCCGAACCCCAGCCGTATCTGACCTACCCGATGCGCCGTGACGACACAGATCTCGCTCTGCCGCCGACGGAGACCGCAGGGGTCCTCAGCACCGTCCCCAACAGTCTCCCCCGACCGTCCACGACAGCCACTCCCGCGTTACAGCCGGCTCGGTCAGCATGATCAAGCGACACTGCGCTTTTATACCCCGAACCAGCCCGAGCAGTTGCTGTTGACGCCGCCGTTGCACACCTTGAACCGCGCGTTGAAGCTGGAAGCATTGGTGGCGAAGTAGATGGGAGCTGGCGGCCCGTCATAGCCGTTGCTGTTCCGTGCCGCCTCCGTGGTCGGTCCCCAGGTTCCCGAGGGGGTGAGTGCCTGTACGTAGAGACGCGGACCAAGTCCGTCCTTGGCGTAGTCGTGCAAATATCCGTCGATGACAATCCCTTCGGAATCTGCTCCAGAACCTACGACGCAATCGACGTCGAATTCGGCATAGGCGCCCCCGTCTGAAGACCAGTCACCGGTACTGCCGCAGTATGAAGCCGCTGAGGAGTCTTGGGCCTGGGCAGGTACAATGGCGATACCGAGAGCCATAATGGCCCCAGCAACACTCGTGACCGCCGAAATCCCGCTTACTTTCACGATATCTTCCTCTCTTCAGGAGACGGATTCTGTGCTTTCCGCGAGACCTTATCCACCTTGTCGGACAGGTCCAGCCGTGGCCGCCGGCGGGTTCGAGGGCGGAGGATCGTCTTCCCTCGCCAAACCTTGTTCCAGCGGTCGCCATACCCGCTGCCGGATCACCGCCGTGTCGCGTGTCCCGCCGGGCCTCACAACGGTTCGCCCGGCTGGACACAACAAAGGCTGCCCACCGTCGACGGGCCGGGGCAAGGCCAGCCCTCTGTCCCGGACAGATGTGGACTGTCCGGGCTGGTCAAAAGCTTGTCCGGTTCGTGTCCGGCAGATGTGGCCCTGGAGGAAACCGTCGTTGCGCCCGTCCCAGCACAGCGACAGGATGACGCCTGCGATGTGTCGGCTTCGCGTCAGTGAAGGTGTGGCAGTGAGCGCAGGCCAGGAAAACCCCGGGAGGACCATGTGAGTTGCCCCGAGTTTCGTGGAGTCCGACCTTGTTTGGTTCAGGCGGACTGCGGGGTTTGCTCCTGACTGCGCCAGAAGGCTTTTTGTTGTACCAGGTGATCCACTGGAAGTTCGCCCGCTCGACCTGGTCGACGTCCTGCCAGGGTCTCTGCATCTCGATGAGCTCGGCCTTGAAGGTGCCGTTCAGCGCCTCGGTCATCGCGTTGTCATACGAGTCCGCGACGGAGCCGACGGAGGCTGAGGCGCCAGCAGCCTCCGACACTACTCCCACCCAAGGCGGATCTCCTACGATCGGAGAACCGGCCGGGGACGAACGAGAGGGACCACGGGGCCATGACTCTTGACGAAGAGAGGTACTACCGAACACCGGAGCGGCAAGGCGAGCGGCGACTAACGCGCACCATGTCGAAGCAAGTTGCCTACGACGTGGTGCTGGACTGCCTCTCCCGGGCGCCGGATGAGGTGCCACGCACCCGTGCACTGATCGGTGCCGGAGAGAAAGAGCCTTGGTGGAACAGCCTTTTCGGTCTTTTCCTTGCCGTGCTCGGCACCTATGGCGCGTACGCATCGGGTTGGGGCGTATACGTCTTGTTGCAAGAGGCTCCGCGAGCGGTCGCCATCGCCTGTGGTGTCTGCACGGGACTGGTCTGGTACGTGTTAATGGGCGCGGCGGGTATTTCGCTCGCAAACAGACTTGATAGGGCTGGACGGCGGGACGGGCTGGTGCACAGGGGCACGGACACGGTGCTCGCCTGCGTTCGCGCCCTGGAGGCGCTGGAAGCGGAGCGTGCTGGGCTCCTGCAGGAGGTCGACGCCCTATACCGCCGGATCGAGCCCCGCGTGCTGCTCGCGCACCGGACCCGCAGAACGATGGGGAGGTCCTCGCCACGGCGGACCGTCGCGCGCCAGCACGCCGAACTGGTGGCAGGCGCGCTCCGCCGCGATCTGTGCCGGGTGGATGCCGAACCGCAGGAGGCGCTGCGGGATCTGGCGGGGAAGCTGGTCACGGTCTGCGAGCGCTATGCCGAGGGACGGGTGGGCCAGCTGCTGCCTGAGGTGGACCTGGAGGACGTGGAGCCGGTGACACTCGCCCGCCAGAGGCTCCGAGAAACGGCGCACATGGTGGGGGTGATCGTCGCCATGTTCTGCGGAGCCCTTGCCGCATGGCTCGGCTGCCGGGTGGCCGGTCTACCGAGCGGCCTCCCGTTGGATCTCGCGCCGGTGGTGGGGATGGTCCTCGGCGGGCTGCTGGCCGGCGGTTGGCAGCGCATGGTGCGGGTGGCGGAACTGCTGCCGGGACAGTAGCGCTGCAGGCCAAGGCCATCCTCGCGACCTGGCGACTCGTGCGCGAGCTGGGATGTTCCACCACCCGCATCATCAGCTCCGTCCAGGAGTCCTCCCCTGCACGTGACCTGCTCGTATTGAGGTTGGAGAAGGCTCACTGTCATGGGCCTGGCTTTGTTCACGTTCAGCAGCAGCGTTTGTCTGCTGGTTTGGGCGTCAGTTGGTGATCACTGGGCCATGGAATGTTCACGAGAGATAGCGTCAGCGCATGGACCAGCGCGGCCTGGACCGCTGGCTCGGGTGTCAGGGGACATGTTGGCGCCCCGGAAGGACGTTCGCCGCCTGCCGTTCAACCTCTCCTCTTGAGGGGTGGGATTATGGAAAAGTCGATCTTGGTTGAGTCCATCAGGTACTCCGCTGTGTGCCAGGGATGCGGTGCCGAGGCGGAGTGGTGCGGTGTTCAGGCGCTGGTGGGCGAGGCACTGCGGTGGGATGTTGAGACGACGTGTCCGGCCTGTGGGTTTGCCCTGGCTGTGTGTGGCGGTGACCTGCCGGAGGAACTGCGGGGCCGACTGCTCTCCGAGCCCGGGCGGGCAAGGTTGCGGGTAGCCCCGCCGACGAGGAACGCCGCCATCATGCGGGTGCTGCGGGCGGAACTCGGCATCGGCCTGGACGGCGTCCGGGCCGTGCTGGAGCAGGTCTTGACCGGGCAGTACTCAGGGACCCTGCCTGAGATGGAGCTCCTGGCGCGGAAGCTGCGGGCATCAGGCATCGAAGCGGCCGCTTCGCGGACGGTGGATTGAGTGAGCCTGCTGGGCGGAACGACTGGGTTCGGCGAGGACGGCCCGCCGCCCGGAGAGCGGCGGGCCGTCGAGGTAGGTAGTGGCAGGGATCAGCCAGCCTTGGGTGCATCCTCAGCGCGGGCTCGGGTGCTGGCGAGGCGGTAGGAGTCGGTGCCGGTCTCGATGAGGGTGCCGTTGAAGGTGAGGCGGTCGACGATGGCCGCGCAGAGGCGGGGGTCGGTGAAGGTCTTGGTCCAGCCGCCGAACGACTCGTTGGAGGCGATGGCGACGCTGTTCTTCTCTTCGCGTTCGGTCAGAACCTGGAAGAGGAGTTCGGCGCCGCGGCGGTCGAGTTCCCGATCCCAGGCCCTGAGAGGGCTGATGGTGGCTCGGCACCACCGGTGTCGGTTCAGATGCGCCAATAGGCTGTGTTGAAGGCGCTGACCTCCACCGGGGACGACCGGCTTCCGGTCAACGCCGCCGACGGCCGGCTGCTGGAGTACCGGATCGACGAGGCGGGGGACTGGACGGGAAGGCAGCTCGTCGCGTCCGGCTGGTCGGGCTTCGACAAGCGCGTCTCGCCCAATGGCGGCCTCTACTACGGGGCCACCTCGGCGGGAGGCATGTACTGGTACCAGGACCTCAACCCCGACGGCGGCCTGGGTAACGGCATCACCCTGACCGACGCAGGCGGCGTCACCGTACATCTACGGTCACCTTGACTCCCGGGCCGTCGGAGCCGGGACCACCGTCACCCCCGGCCAGTACCTCGGCGAGTCCGGCAACACGGGCCAGTCCACCGGACCGCGCCTCCACTTCGAGATCCGCATCGGCGGCGTCAAGCACTGCCCGCAGCGACTGCTCCTCGCCCTCTACGACAACACCACCCCACCGGCCCTGAACTCGCTGCCCACCAGCGGCTGCTGATACTTGACCCCGTGCGGCTGTGTGAGTGAGCCGGGGAGAAGCACGGCCGAGGACTTCCAGCACGGCAGGTGACCGGGACGGGGTCCGACGACTGCGGCGCCGCACTCGCCGTACTGGAGAACCGGCTCGCAGTTCACGGCTCCGGCAGGGAGCAAGCGGTCGATCAGGCACCCGCCGCGAAGCATGGTGGATCTCTCGGGGTCAGTAGAACATGAGGCCGTTGCCGACGTAGTGCAGGACCATGTGCCATGAGGAGTCGGGGTTCTGCAGGGCGGCAGGGTCGGTACGGTGCATCAGGGCGCGGAGGCGTTCCTCCGCGCCGGTGGTGTCGAGTCCGGACTCATCGTCCATGTCGGGATCGTAGGCGTGGCGTTCCTTCTCCAGTGCGTGCAGGAAGAAGCCGAGCGCGTCGACGCTGCTGTTCAGCACGTGGACGGAGCGGCCTTCGGGGACGCAATACACGATCCCTGTCACCGTGTCGACGCTGACGTTGTCCATGGCAATGCCTCCCAGCGGCAGCCACGAGGACATGTCGTACGGGCAGTCGGCGTAACCCTGTTCCGCCTGCCGGCCGGGGCCGACAACTGTGAGGTCCCCTTCGGCTACCTCCTGGAAGGTGAAGAACCACTGCTCACGTTCCGGCAGGCCGGTCTCACGAAGATACGCGCGCGTGGGCGGGTGAGGGATGCCGACGAGCGTCTCGTCGGGAAAGGTCACCAGCCCGTCGGCACCGAACACGGACTCCATCGCAGGACGATCGATCAGAGGGCTCATCATGCTCCCGACTCACGCATCAACATGGTTGCTGCCTTCGGCGCGGTCCCGGATGCTGTCCCGCCTCCGCACGCCTTGGCACTTCCTTGCGGGCATCAAGTATGGCTGGCCGGCACTGCCTGCGCGGACGGGCGCTGTCCGTGATGCGTTCAGATGAAGATTCCTTGTCCTCGCCGTCGAGATAGCGGTCGTCCAGGTCGTTCATGACCCGCCCGGCGGCCTTGTCGTCCGCCGTCGGTATCGCCCGTCGACGGAAGATCGTGGAAGCCGCCGCGCGGCGATTCGCGCAGGAGGGGTTACCACGGCACTGCGCTGACCCGCATCGCTGAGGACGTCGGGGTCACCGAGGGTGGCCTGCTGCCCCACTTCCGCAACGAGATACACCTATTCCTGGCAGTTTGCACCGCTTCAGCAGCGAGGCCGAGTGGTGGTCGCGTCTGCCTGCCGACGCCGACGGGCGTGACATCCTGCGGGCCATGGTGCCGTCACCGAATGCCATCTCGCCGAGCCCGGCCTCATTGAACTCGCCCTTATCTCCGCCGAGGCTGCGGACCCCACCAGCGCCGCGCACACCCTCTTCGCCGAGCGCTACCACAGCGCGCTGCCGACGAGCTTGCCCAGCTGCTTCGCACCGCCATGGAACAGGGCACGCTGCGGGAGGGCACCGACTGTCACGTGGTGGCCCGCGAGTGCATCGCCGTCAGTGACGGCCTGCAGCTGCAGTGGGTGATCTCCGGCGGTGGCCTGGATCTCGCTGGTGCGGTTCACGCCCACGTCGACCGCATCGCCCGAACAGTCTTCTGCGACGGCAGCGGGCTCTGACCAAGCCCCTCGCGCTGCGAGCGCACCGCATCACCTTCCGGCGCAGCGGCACAGGCCGGGGCAGCCTGCCCGTGCCCTAGGGTGCCCAGAGCAATGCTGGCCCCGGCATCGTCAACGACTGCGACCGTCTCCTACGTGGTGAGGCGGATGAGTCGCTTGTAGCAGCACAGGGCAGCGGCGCGACCGAGGGCGGGGCTGAGTCGGCGCCAGCTGGGCCCCCGCCGGCCACCCCGAGCGGCACCCCGCGACCTATCACCGCACCCACGGGGTGCGGTACTTCCACGGCTGCTACTCCGTCGGTGCTGACACACTGTGGGGCGTCGACCGCCGCAAGAAGGGCGCCAACAACACCCTGGCAGCACTCCGATCGCTCCGCGCGGCCCGCCCGGACGGTGCTCCGATCTACGTCATCCTCGATAACCTGTCCGCCCACAAGGGCGAGACCATCTGGCGCTGGGCGAGGAAGAACCGGGTCGAGCTGTGCTTCACCCCGACCTACGCGTCTTGGGCCAACCCGATCGAAGCCCACTTCGGACCCTTGCGCCCTTGCGGCAGCTCACCGTCGCCGACTCCAACGGACCTTGACCCCTGATGTTGAACACACGAGACACTGGATCCTGCGGATCTGAGGGCGGACATCTCGTGGTCATGAAGAACTACCCGCCGCAGTTCAAGGCGGGCGCGGTCGCGCTGTACGAGTCGCGGCCGGAGGCGACGATCAGGTCGGTCGCCGCCGATCTGGGGATCAACCCGGAGACCCTGCGGAACTGG
>BMSM01000025.1 GCA_014649155.1 Streptomyces griseoviridis
GGCGGCGGGCTGTATGCGCAACTACCTGATCCTCAAGGAGCGGGCGGCGGCGTTCCGTGCGGACCCGGAGGTGCGTGAGGCGCTGGCGGCCTCGCGGCTGGACCAGCTGGCCCGGCCGACCGCCGAGGACGGACTGGCCGGGCTGCTGGCCGACCGGTCGGCTTACGAGACGTTCGACGCGGAGGCCGCCGCCGCCCGGGGGATGGCCTTCGAACACCTCGACCAGCTCGCCATGGACCACCTCCTCGGCGTCCGCTCGTGATCGAGGGCACGCGCGCGTGCCGGGACGGTGCCCTCGTGCGCCGTCCCGGCGGGAGCGGCCCGGCTCCCGGCTGACCGTCATCCGGACTCGGCGCGCGGACCGGTGGCCGGCCGCGTCGAAGCGGTGGAGGCCCCCGCGCTCACCCACCGCTCCCGATCAGGGCGACGAGGACGCGGGGGCACGTCGCCGGCACAGAACGCGGACGGCGATCCCGTCGCGGACGCGGCCGGTCGTCGGCCCCGGCTGCCCGCGCGGCCGACGCCAGCGCGGTGGCCGGGTCCCGTGCGACCCGTCGGCGGGTATCCACCGGCCGACCTCCTCGCGGTACGGCCACCGTCTCCCCGTCCGCGTCCAGGCGGAGCCGGAGCGGCTCCCCGTCGGCCGTCCACCGGTTGGCCCGCGCCCCAGCCGGCTCCAGGGCGGTACGCGCGCGTGCGAGCGCCCGGCCGGACACCTCCCGCTCCTCCTCCCGTACGGCCAGTGCGCCGGCCCCGCCGAGCCGCCACGCGCGGACGGCCGTCGCGAACCCGAGCCGATCCCGCCCCGCCCCGTCCGTCCGCCAGACGGGCCGTCACGGTGCCGGGCCCGGCGTCCGCCCTGAGCGACCTGGCCTTGCCGGTTCCGGGCCCCCTCTTGCCGGCTCACGTCGCTCCCCGGAAGGTCCCGGACGGTCTCCCACCGGTTCCGGAGCGTCTCCCGCCGCCAGGCGTACGGCATCCCGCGTAACGGACACCCCGCGTTCCAGGCGCCGCTCCCCGCGTCCGGCGGCCAGGGCGTCGGCGAGCAGGCGCCGGCCTCCGCGGCGGCCCTTGACGCCAGGAACGCCAGCGCCGCCGGGTCGACCCCGGGGCCGGGGGCGGTGTCCGTGTCGAGGGACGGCGGCACACCCGGCTCGCCGGGAACACCGGGAAGCTCCGGCAGCGGCGGCACCGTGTCCGAGGCCGCGTACGCCGCTGCGGCGTCCACCCCCTCGGCGTCGCCCCCGGCGGCCGGCGCCGCCCGCGCCCGGAGGGAGTCGCGTACGGCCCGTCCACCCCGTCCCCGCAGCAGCGGGAGGACGAACGGGTCCTCGTCCAGCAGCCGCGCCACCTGGCAGCACAGCGCGACACTGTGCCCGCAGCGGTCCCCAGGCGCCGCAGTCGCACTCCGGCTCCGGATCACCCGTACCGGGCAGGAGCCCGACCCCGGCGGCGGCCGCGTCCTCGGCCAGACGCGGAGGCATCTCCTGGTCGAGCAGCGCGGCGGCATGGCCCGCCCGCTCGACCGCCATGCCGAAGAACCGGTCCCACCGCTCCCCGGACAGCACCGCCAGGAGGACGTCGGCGCGGTGCCCCCTACCCTCCCGGTCCCCGACGACGCCGTGACCCGCCCCGGGCGTACCGGCACCGCGCCGACCGCTCCCGCGCGGGCGAGCCGCCGGCCCGCGCGCACCTGCCCGGCGTTGAGCACCGACTCCTCCAGCGCCCGCACCCGGGCATGGCCCACCAGACGCCGGCGAAGCCCCGGCCCTGGCGGAACCGCGGGGTGAGGCGTGATGCCCCGGTACGACGGTGACCTGGAGCGGACCTTCGCCGCGGCGCCGCCCGCGCGGCGGCGCCCGTGCTCCCGCTGTCGCTCAAGGCGGCCGGCACCGGGCGCGATGCCACCCGCGCGGAGCACGTCGTGCACCACGACCGCTGGTGGAACCCGGCCGTCGAGGCGCGGGCCGACGCCCGCGCCCACCTGCACCGGCCGGACCCGGCCGGTGCAGGTGCACCGCCTGGTGGCCGAGGGGGCGGTCGAGGACCGTATCGCGGCCTTGCCGGACCGGAGGCGGGAGCCGGCCGACGCGGATCGGCCGGCTCGGCGCCCGTCGGCTCGGTGCAGGCCGCCTCGCCGCCGCCGAGGGCCGTTCTTCAAGTGCTGCGCCTCGTCCGCCACCACCGGGCTCCACGGCACCCCGGCGGGCCGGCGCGCGTCCAGGCGCATGCGGGGATGTCCTCTCAGGGGGACTCAGGGTCCGCTCTCAGGGGTGTCTCAGGGTCGCGGCAGGAACCGTGGCGGACGCGCGTCCGTTTTCACGACAGAGAGCGGCAGTGGCCGCGGAGGAGGCGACACCATGTCGAAGAACGCCAAGATCGCCGCGGGGGGTGTGGCGGCCGGGCTCGTCCTGTGGATCTGGCTGCCCTGGTGGGCCGCCCTCCTGATAGTCCTGGGAGTCCCCGCCGCCGCATACCTCGCGCTGGACCCTTCGCAGCGGCGCCGGCTGCGTCGGGTCAGCCGCAAGGAGCTGGGCCGCTGACCGCCTGACGTGCGGATGGGGCCCGGCGCGGTGGCTCAGCCGGGGCGCACCGCCATCGCGTCGAGGGCCTTCAGCAGACCCGGCAGCTCCGGCCCCCGGCCCACCGGGAGGACCTCGCCGGGCTCCTCGTCGAGGAGGACGAAGGCGATGTCGTCGGTCCGCGCCACGAGCGACCAGCCCGGCCCGTCGGCGCGCAGCGTGCGGGCGTCACCGGCGGCGAACGACGACCGGACCCGGCCGAGCGGCGGCGGAGTGCCGATATAGGCGCGGGCCTCCGCGAGCACCCGCCGGATGCCGCCGTGTCCGTGCGCCGGTGCCTCGCGCGGGGAGCCGTCACCCCCCTCGGCGCCGGCCCGGCTGTCACGTTCGTCCTCGCCGGGAGCGGCCGGCCGGCCCTCGTGCGCGTCGCTGCCGGTGGCGAACTCCGAGTCGTCGATCTGCTCCCGCCACCGCGTCCACCGCAGCGCGATCTCGTCCGCTCCCAGGCGCCGCTGGGCCGGTCCCCAGACGGTCGTGTCGGGCGGCGACAGCGGGGGCCGGTCGGTGGCCTGCGGGCCGGGGTCGTGCGGCGCGGGAAGGCCCGGAGCGGCCACGGCGACCGTGAGGGGCCAGCCGGGCAGCGCGGTGACGACGGCCCGCTCGTCCGGCGAGAGTTCGTGCTCCATGCCGCAGTCCCAGGACGCTATGGCCACCGCGACCAGCGACACATCGTCGACCACGACCGTCCACCGGGCTCCGGAGCCGTCCTGCCCGAGCACCAGACCGTAACCGTCCGCCGCGGGAGGGAGACCGAGAGCCGAGCACGCCTCCGGGTAGTCGTCGCCCAGCACGCTCGGGAACTGCGCGGGGGTCAGCAGCACCGCCGTGAGGACACACAGCGCCTCGTCCTCGGCGATCACGGCGTCCTCGTCCGTCTCGGCCATCCCAGCCTCCCCATCGGTTCGACCAACGGCGGACACCCTAGGCCCTGCCGCCGGATTCCCGCCTGCCGGGCGGCGCCACGCACGCGCTCTCGCCGCACCGGCCCCCGACCCGAGTACATCCGGTACGAGGGCCGGGGGCCGGGGCCGGCACGCCGAGAGCACGCACCTGACGCCGCCCGGCCCGCCCTCCGGGTGGACGACGGGAGTTCGACGACCGGACCCAGTGGGGCCGGAAGCCGCTTGTCACGACCGACCGCTCCCGCCCGAGGCGGGGCCGTCCGCGTACGCGGGCACGGCTCGCCCTCCCCGACCGGATTCCTCCGGCGTTCTCCCGCCCGCCGCGTTCACCGAGCGCCCGGGGCGAGGCGGCTCCCGGCAGCGCACCGACGGCCACCGGTACGGTCCCACCGGCTCAGCCGTCGAGGACGGCCAGGGCCAGGAAACGGGTGTCCTCGTCGGCGTACGACGTCATGCGCCACCCCGCGGCGGCCAGCAGGGGGCGCAGATTGGGCTCCGCGCGCAGGTCGTCCGGAGCGAGCCGTCGCCCCTGACGGGCGGCGAGCGCGGCTCGGCCGATCGGATGGAACACCGCCAGCACACCGCCCGGCCGCACCACGCGCGCCAACTCGGCGAGACCCTCTTCGGGGCGGGGCAGATGGGCGATGAGTCCGGCGGCGAACACCGCGTCGAGGGACCGGGACCGCAACGGCAGCCGGCAGGCGTCCGCCAGCAGCAGTCGCCCGTCCCGGTCCCTCCCCGCCCGCCGGGCGGCCCTCAGCATGGCCGGGGTCAGATCGGCCCCGACCACCACCCCCGAGGGACCCACGGCCGCGCGCAGCGGCGGCAGGGCCCGGCCGGTTCCGCACCCGGCGTCGAGCACCCGGTCCCCGGGGCGCAGCCCCAGTTCGGCGACGGCCCCGGTGTAGGCGGGACCGTCATCGGGGAAGCGGCTGTCCCAGTCGGCAGCGCGGACGGAGAAGAACTCCTGGACGTGTGCGTGGTCGTCGCTCATGCCCCGCATGCTTCCGCATGCCCGCCGTGAGGGACACCGGTCACGCGGTCGCCGGACTCCGCGGCGACCTGGGCAGCAGCACGATCAGGGCCATGCTCACCACGACGGCCACCCCCGACCCGAAGAACGCGCTCGCATAGCCCGAACTCAGCGCCTCCAGGCCGGTGCCCTCCCGATCGGTACGGCCGGCGGCGAGGGACGACAGGACGGACAACCCGAGCGCGCCGCCCATGGTGCGCGAGGTGTTGACGAGACCCGCGACCACCCCGGCCCGCTCCGCGGGCACGCCCGTCGTGGCGAAGACCGACTGGATGGTCATCATCAGCCCCGCGCCGAACGAGAACGCGATGCCCGGACCGAGCAGGGTGACCAGGAAGGTGCCGTCCGCCTTCATGGCGGCCTGCCAGAAGAAGCCCGCCGCCGTCAGCGCACCGGCGAGCGCGAGGAGCGTGCGTCCGCTGATCCAGCGCGTGATCCGGGGTGCCAGCTGGGCGGAGAGGATGACCGCGAGGGTGTGCGGCAGCAGGGCGAGACCGGTCTCCACGGCCGAGTACTTCAGCACGTTCTGCATGTACAGCGACAGGAAGTACCACATCGCGTAGAAGGCCATGCCGCTGATCACGGTGATGGCGTTGGCCACGGACACCGAACGCACGCGGAACACCCCGAGCGGGGTGAGCGGTTCGGCCGCACGGCGCTCCACCGCGAGGAACGCCCCCAGCGCGACGACGCCGAGGAGCAGGAAACCGAGGGCGCGCGCCGAGCCCCAGCCGTGCGACTCCGTCTGGGAGATGCCGTAGGCCAGGCTGCCCGCGCCGAGCGTGGCCAGGACGGCTCCGGGAACGTCGAGCCGGCCCCGGCCGGCCTTCCCGGCCCTGCCCCCCGTCAGCCACACCGCGGACGCCACGATGACGATCAGCCCCAGCGGAACGTTGATGAGCAGGACCCAGCGCCAGGAGAGGTAGTCGGTGAGCAGGCCGCCGATGACCCCGCCGGCCGCGCCGCCTCCGGTGCCCACGGCCGTCCAGGTGGCGATGGCACGGACGCGTCCGGTGCCCTCAGGGAAGGTGGTGGTGAGGATCGTCAGGGTGGCGGGGGACAGCACGGCCGCGCCGACGCCCTGCACCGCGCGGGCCGCGATCAGCATCCCCGGCGAGGTCGCCAGCCCGCCCAGCAGGCTGGCGGCCGTGAAGATGCCGAGTCCGAGGATGAACACGCCCTTGCGTCCGAACAGGTCGGCGGCCCTGCCCCCCAGTAACAGGAACCCGGCGAAGGTGATGACGTACGCGTTGACCACCCACTGGAGGCTTCCCTCGCCGATGTCGAGCCCCGCGCGGACGGACGGCAACGCGACGTTGATCACCGAGACGTCGAGGACGACGACGAACTGTCCCACGCACGCGGCGAACACCACGATCCACGCGGTGCGGCCACCACGGCGCTCGGTTTGGACGGGACCGGGTTCGGAGGTCATGTGTGACATGGGTGGCCATTGTGCCGACGGCTCGCGGGCCGAGGGCTATATCCCGCCACCCTCAGAGGCCGGGCCGCACGGCCACGACGAGGAGGTGGCCGAACTCCCTGACGTCCGTCATGTCACCCGGGTTGAACTGCTCGACCAGCTCGCCGCCGTAGTCGGCGGCCAGTTGCCGCGCGGAGCCGCTGATGCGCGCGGACAGTTCGATGAAGGTGCGGCGCAGGGTGGGCTCGCTGATGTCGGTCAGCTCCTCGAACCACAGTCCGGCCTGGCGCAGCAGGGGCGGATAGTCCTCCGCCTGGACCATGGTCATCATGAACTCGCGCAGGTACCGCTCGACAGCGGGCCGCCCCGAGTCGGGGATCGGCGCGCGTTCGAAGAAGTCGGTGAGCACGAGCCGTCCGCCCGGCCGGAGCACCCGGGCCACCTGGCGCAGGACCTGAGCGCGGTCGGGCATGTGGATGATGGACTCCAGGGCGATCACCGCGTCGAAGGAGCCGTCGGCGAACGGCAGGTTCATCGCGTCGGCCCGTTCGAAGCGGACCCGGTCCGTCAGGCCGTGGTCGGCGGCGAGCGCCGTGGCCCGTTCGACCTGCTTGTGGCTGATGGAGATGCCGGTGACGTCCGCGCCGGTGCGGCCGGCGATCCGCAGGGCGGGACGGCCCGTGCCGCAGCCCAGGTCCAGCACCCGGGAGCCGGTGCCGAGGTGCAGGCGGTCCGCCATCAGATCGGTCAGCCGGTCGGTCGCCTCGTCCAGCGGGACGGGACTGTCCGGGCTGTCCCAGTACCCGAAGTGCAGGTTCTCGCCCAGCGTCGCACTGCCGAGGTCGGTATAGCGGTCGTACAGCCGGCCGACCTCGTCGGGGACGGGCAGGGTGGGCGGGGCGGGCTGCTGTGCCATCGGGTGCCTTTCTGGTCGGGCGGGTGCGCGGTCAATCGTGAGCGGACCGGGGGAATCCCCGGTGCGTCAGGTCAGCTTGAGGTCCTGGTAGACGGCGTCGGCGATCCGGAGGATGCGCTCGCGGTGCCGCTCGTGCTCCACCTTGCCGTTCAGATGGACGGCCACGGTGAGACGGGACTCCGGGTCGGCGAAGGCGACGGCGGTCCACAGTCCGTCGTGACCGAACGCGCGGGGCGAGGCGTGACGCGAGAAACTCGTGTACTCGGGTCCGAGCGAACGGCATTCCAGGCGGAGACCGAAGCCCCAGTCGGCGTTTCCGTACCGGTCGTTCACCCCGGTGCGGTGGCGGGCGGTGAGGGCGGCCACCGTCGTCGGCGCCAGGACGCGTCCGCCGGGGGCGGACCCCCCGTCCAGCAGCATCTCGAACAACCGGCCGAGATCGCTGAGGGGGCCCCGCGTGTTCACACCGGGGACGCAGCGGGTGGTGGCGCCGCGTGTCGACCAGAAGTAGGTGGGCTGCGGCACGTCACCCAGGTTGGACACGTGGATGAGCGGCAGCCGGTCGCCGTACGCGGCGTAGTCCTCGGGCGTCAGGCACACCCGCGTACGGTCCATGCCGCAGGGACGCAGGATCTCCTGTTCGACATAGGTCACGTAGTCCCGGCCGTCGATGGCCGGCAGCAGCCGGGCCAGGACGAACCAGGCCCACCACTGGCTGTAGTTGATGCCCGGCCGGCCCCCGGAGGGCCGGACCGGGACCGGCACGTCGAGAGCGCGCCGCAGCCGCTCCGCGTCGGGGCCGGTCACCACCCCGTGCAACGGGTCGAGGCCCGTGGGGACCGGTCCGGTGTGGCAGACCAGTTCCATCGTCGTGATGGCGGACTTGCCCCGGGTACCGAACTCGGGCAGGTAGTGGGCGACCGGCAGGTAGGGATCGAACTCCCCGGCCTCCCACAGCCGGCCGAGCGCGACCGACAGCAGCGGCTTGGCGCAGCAGTACCAGAGGGGAGCGGACCGCGCCGTCAGGGCGACGCCGGGCCGGGCCAGCCCGAGGCCGACCTCGGCCAGGACCTTGCCGTCCTGGGAGGCGTAGAACTGCGCTCCCGGGGTGGAGGCGCCCACCTCGCGGCGCAGCTCCCGCAAGGTGCCGGGCAGGGCGTCGGCGGCCCGCGCGAGTGCCTCGCGGTCGGCCCCGGCGGTGCCGGTCCCCCCGCCCCCCGGCTCCGGCTCGTCCCACGGCACGTGCCCCGCCGGTACGGCTGTCCCGTCGCGCAGGGCGGCGACCTGGCCGCTGCGGTCACGTTGCAGCGCCGCGTCGATGAAGAACAGCAGGCTGAAATTGCCGGTGATGGTGGCGTCGCCGCCTTCCAGCAGCTCGGCGCGTGGCCGGGCGGCGCCGAGCAGCAGGGTGTACGCGCCGGTGTACGGCAGGGCGATCAGCAGCCCGGGGGGCTCGCCGGTCGCCGGGGTGACGGAGAGCCGGCCGCCCTCCAGGTCGACGCGCACGTCGACCGTGGCGTGGACCCCGGGAGGCGGGTCGGTGACCGTCAGGCGAAAGGAGACGGTGCTGCGCCGGCCGGGGTCGGGCGCGGGAACGAGGCCGGCGGCCAGGGACAGCCAGGCGTCCGACAGGTAGCCGGCGGGCGCGGTGGGCGTCGGCACGTCTACACCTCCTCCGGGAAGGCGGACCTGGGGAGCGCCGGCAGCCGCGGGGCGATCTCCTCGGCGACCCGGCGCAGGCTCTCGGTCCCCGGGTAGTCGCGGAACCACAGGACGAACTCGGTCACCCCGGCGGCGGCGTAGCGCGAGGCGAGTTCCAGCACCTGCTCGACCGTGCCGTACAGGCTGCGCCGGGCCAGCAGATCGGGGTGATGGCTCCAGAACGCCACCACGTGCGGGGTGGAGAGCCATCGGTCCCGGCTCACCTGGTCCTCGAAGACCCGGCACTCGGCGAGGAGCGCGTGCCGTGTGCGGCCCGGTTCCAGGCCGAGTTTCTCCCGCCGCAGACCGAACCCGGCGACCGCGCGGGCCACGTCCGCGGGCTCCCCCTGCCACTGCACGACGGCGCACTCGCGGACCGCGGCCTCCGGCAGCAGGCCGGCGGCGTCCGGGTGGGCCGCGTCCGCGCGGATCGCCATGGGCAGCCGAGGCTGCACGGGGACGGGTACCGCGTGGGCGCCCGTGAGCGTGACGGTGTCGCCGTCGACGGTGGTGCGGGCACCGGACCACAGGGCCCGCAGCGCCCCGATCGTCTCGGCGACGGCCGGCCCGGTCCCGGCTCCGGGGCGGGCGGTGCCCGCGGCGGCCTGCTCCGGCAGCTTCGGGGACGTGGACAGTCCCAGGGTGAAGCGACCGCCGGAGATGATGTCGACCCCCGCCGCCTGCTTCGCGAGCAGCAGGGCGTTGCGGTGGGGCGGGATCGCGCTGAGCAGACCCAGACCGATGTCGGGAACGGTCGCCGCGAGGGCACCGAGCGCGGTCCAGCACTCGGTCACCGGCTGGAGTTCCCGGCGCGGCAGGGTGTCCGTGCGGTCCTCCAGCCACAGCGTGTCGTACCCGCAGGTGCGGGCCAGCGCGGCGGTGTCGGTCAGGGTGCGCCAAGCGCCGGCGCCGTCGAGTCCGGCCAGTTCGAGGTTGGTGCCCTGCGGGGCGACGACGCTCCAGCGCGGGCGTCGGGTTTCGCTGCTCATCGGGCTTCTCCCCCCGAGACGAGCGCCAGCAGATCGGTGGGGCGTTCCAGGACGAAGTCGGGGCGCTCCGCGCGCAGGGGGCCCGGCGCGGTCTCCCCCCACAGCGCCGCCGCGGTGGCGGTCGCGGCGGCCCGGCCGCTCCGGATGTCGATGACGGCGTCCCCCACCATCACGGCGTCGTCGGGTCCGGCGCCGAGCCGGTGCAGCGCCTCGCGCACGATGTCGGGGGCGGGTTTGGGCCGTGGTACCTCGTCGCTGCCGACCACCGTGTCCAGCAGCGGGAGCAGGCCCACCACCTCCAGGACGGTGCGCGCCCGAGCCCCGGACTTCCCGGTCGCGATGGCGGTGCGGACGTCGCACTCCCGCAGCCGTTTCAGCAGCAGCGGTACGTCCGGGTACACCTCGACCTCGGCGACGAGCCGGTGGCTGGCCTCGACGAAGGGCTGCTCCATCCGCGGGGGCAGGTTCATCAGGCGCATGATGTCCGGGAAGTAGCGCCCTTGGTGGGTGCGGTACTCCTCGAACGGCGGCTCCCCCTCGCCCACGACCTCCCGGTAGGCGAGGGCGAACGCCTTGCGCATGACCGCGAAGCTGTCGATGAGCACCCCGTCCAGGTCGAAGACCACCGTGCCGAACTCAGGCTGAGCCGTCATCTGCTCCCCGTTCGCTGATAGACCTGACAGAAGCTCCGTGCCGGACCGGGCCCCGCGGTTCAGGCGCGGGCCACGACGTCGGCGAACACCTCGGCCAGCCGGTCCAGGGTGGCGGGGTCGGCGAGCAGCACCCGGTGGTGCAGCCACACGCAGTCGCCGCCGATCTCCTCGGCCACCGGGCAGCGCTTGCCCAGCTCCTCCGCGTCACCGGAGTACGGGCCCTGCCAGTAGCCGGTGGTGCGGTAGACCGGGGGGAACCCGACGAACGCGGGGACGCCGTGCGCGTTCAGCGCGTCCACCACGGCCGCGCGGCGCTCGGGAGACGTCCCGGAAAGCCGCACCATGGCCATGTAGTGCGACTTCACGTCACAGCGGTCGTCCCGCCCCTGCGGTACCACACCCGGGATGCGCGCGAGCGCCTGCGCCAGTTGGCGGGAGCGCTGCTCGCGTACGGCGATCTGGGCTTCCAGCCGACCCAGCTGGGCCCGCAGGACGGCCGCCGAGAACTCGTTCATACGGTAGTTGGAGCCCTGGGTGAGGTGGGCGTAGACCCGGTCGCCCGGCGGGCGCCCGCAGCCGTGCCGCAGATACGCCTGCCGGTGGCTCTCCTCGTCCGGCAGCAGCAGGGCGCCGCCCTCGCCGGCCGTCATCAGTTTGCCGTTCTGGAAGCTGAACGCCGCCATCGAGCCGAGCTCGCCGACCCGGCGGCCGTGCCAGCGGGCCGCGTGCGCGTGCGCCGCGTCCTGGAGCACGGCCACACCGGTCGCCTCCGCGAGTTCCGCGAGCGCGTCGAGGTCCGCGATCTGGCCCGCCATGTGCACCGGCATGACGGCCTTGGTGCGCGGGGTGATGAGCCTCTCGGTGGCCTCGACGTCGAGGCAGTAGGTGTCGGGGTGGACGTCGGCGGGCACCGGCACCGCGCCGAGCCGCTGGACGGCGAGCGAGGACGCTATGAAGGTGAAGGCGGGCACGACGACCTCGTCGCCGGGGCCCACGCCGAGGACGGACAGCGCCAGTTCGAGAGCGTGTGTGCCGTTGGTGGTGGCGACGGCGTACGGCGCCCCGTGCAGCTCCGCGAACTCCCGCTCGAAGGAGTCCACTTCGCCGCCGCCGTTGCGCCACCAGCCGTCCTGGTCCAGGGCGCGCAACAGACCCTCGCGCTCCTCGGCGCCGGCTTGCGGCCACGCGGGGAACGTCAGAGTGGGCTGGGCCGGGGCGGATGACATGGGCGTGCCTCTCGTCGTCTCGGTCGGTGTGCGGCGCGCGATACTGCGGCGACTCCCTGGACCGGCGTCCGGTCCGGCAACGGATACGTGGCCGTGGGCCGGCCGCGAGCCCGTCGCTCACGGCGCCGAGACGGGGCTTTCGGGGTGTCGCGCTGACGGAGGATCGCGGGTCGGGACCGACCCGGTGGTGCTGCGCTGACGGAAACGGGCAGACAGTGGCGGGCGATCCGGGTCGCCCGGCGGTCCAAATCCTGCAAGCTCCGCTGAACGGCGTCAACACCGCGACGGAGGGGTCCCGTCCGCCGCGGTCCGCACGGTTGCTTTTCTGCCACGCTCACACGGGCCGGGCCCCGGCCGGGACACCGCAGCACACCACGTCGGGGCCGGTGCGTCCCGCCGCCGTACCCGCGCCGGAGGAATGGCCAGAATGCACACCTGGACCGGAATGTAAATCCGCTTATCGTGGTGCCCCGCCGGAAAACCGGCGTTACTCCGGTCACCTTCGCGTGCCGCCCGTTCGCGATTCCGCGCAGGCCGGCGGCGTCCGGTCGGCGGCAGCCGGCGCCGGCGGCGGTGCCGGCGCGAGCTTTCCTGCCGCTCCCCTTCCGCCGCCTTCCCGCGCACCACCGCCCGTCCGTTCGCGTTGCCCTGAAAGGACGCTCCGCCGTGGAAGAGACAAAGGCCCGGTTGCGCAAGGTGCTGGTGGACTCCCTGGAACTGTCCATCGAGCCGTCCGACATCCCCGACCACGGACTCGTGCAGGCGCTGGGACTCGACTCGATCAACACGATCGAATTCCTGATCTGGGTGGAGAGCGAATTCGGGGTGGAGATCGCCGACGAGGATCTCTCGATCAAGCTGATCGACGACCTCGATCTGCTCGCCGCCTACGTCAAGGACCGCATGGACCGCAGCAGCACGCCCGCCACCTGACGAACGGAGACAGCGGACATGGCCGAGCGCGCCCTGATCATCGGGCTGGACGGAATGCCACGCACCCTGCTGACCGAACTCGCGGCGGAAGGGACCCTGCCCCGCATCGGCGAGCTGCTCGACGAAGGCCACTGCGCCCCGCTGCGGGCGCCGGTACCGGAGATCAGCTCCACTTCGTGGGCCACCTTCCTCACCGGTACCAACCCCGGCCGGCACGGCATCTTCGGCTTCACCGACCTCGTGCCGGACGCGGACTACCGGACGCACTTCCCGAACCTGATGCAGTTGCGCCAGCCCCCGCTGTGGGCACTGACCGCCGCGGCGGGCGGCCGCACCGTGTGCCTCAACGTTCCCGGCACCTATCCCGCGCCGGCCGCCGACTGCGTCGTGGTCTCCGGATTCGTGGCCCCCCGGATGGAGAACGCGGTGACCCCGGCACGGCTGCTGCCGGTCCTGCGCGGCTTCGACTACGAACTGGACGTCGAGGTCGGCGACGTGGCCGGCGACCCCGAGGGGTTCCTCGGCCGGGCGGTACGGGCACTGCGGGCGCGCACCGACGCCATGGAGCACCTGCTCGCCCACGAACCGTGGAACCTGGGCGTGGCCGTCATCACCGAGACCGACCGGGTGCACCACTTCCTCTGGCGGGCCGTGGCCGACCCCGCCGATCCGCTGCACGGGGCCGTGCGGGACTTCTACCGGCTGGTCGACTCCTGCGTCGGCCGGCTCGTCGACCTGTGCCGGGACGACGACGAGCTGTTCCTCGTCAGCGATCACGGCTTCGGCCCCGCCGACCGGCAGTTCTACGTCAACTCCTGGCTGAGGGAAGCCGGTTACCTGGCCCCGCTGGGCTCCGCGCCCAAGCTCGCCGCCGGACTCGACGCCCGCACCCGGGCCTTCGCGCTCGATCCCGCCCGGATCTACCTGCACCGCAAGGAGCGGTTCGGGGGCGGCGGACTCACCGCGTCCGAGGCGGAGGAGCTGGCCGAGGAGATCGCCGGTGAACTGACCGCGCTGCGCTGCGACGGGGAGCACGTCGGCGCCGACGTGGACGGTCCCCCGCTGGTCTCCGCGGTGTTCCGGCCGGCGGACCTCTACCACGGGCCGCTGGCCGGCCATGCGGCGGACCTGCTGGCACTGCCCGCTCCGGGCGTGCAGCTGCGCGGCGGCTGGGAGGGCACGGCCCTCCTGCGCTCCGACGCGCTGACCGGCACCCACACCCGGGAGAACGCCGTGTTCTACCGGCGTGGCGCTCCCGCCCCGAGGGCGGACGACGGTGTGCCGCAGGAGCCGTACGACATGGTGGACGTGGCACCGACCGTACTGGCCTCCATCGGCATCCGGCCGCTGGGGCTCGACGGCGCGGTCGTCCTGGACGTCCGCGAGGAGGACCGGGAATGAGCCATGTGCTGTTGCTCAACGGCCCCAACCTCGGCACCCTCGGCACCCGGCAGCCGGAGATCTACGGAACCACCACGCTGGCCCGGATCGAGGCGGACGTGGCCGAGGAGGTCTCCTCCCGCGGCTGGACCCTGGTCGCCGAGCAGCGCAACGGCGAGGGGGAGCTGATCGAGCTGCTCCAGCAGCACGGCGACGCGGTCGGCGCCCTGGTCAACCCCGGGGCGCTGATGATCGCCGGCTGGGGGCTGAGGGACGCGCTGGAGGACTTCGCGCCGCCCTGGATCGAGGTGCACCTGTCCAACGTGTGGGCGCGCGAGAGCTTCCGCCACATGTCCGTCACCGCCCCGCTCGCCGCGGGCGTGGTGATGGGCCTGGGCGCGCTCGGCTACCGCGTCGCCGCCCAGGCCCTCACCCGGCTCGTGCCTCCGGCGGCCGGACCGGACTGACCGCCCTGGACCGCCCCCGACCCCCGTTCCCCAGGAAGGCAGGAATCGATGCCCCAGCCCGGCAGGGTGGCCGTGATCGGACTCGACTCGGCGACGCCGCAGCTGATGTTCGACCGGTTCGCCGAGGACATGCCCGTCCTGAGCGCTCTGCGGCAGCGCTCGCTGTGGGGCCCGATGCGCAGCGTCGACCCGCCCATCACCATGCCGGCCTGGTCGTGCATGATGTCCGGCCGGACACCGGGCGAACTCGGTGTGTACGGCTTCCGGGACCGGGCGGCCCACGACTACGGGCCGCTCGCCTTCGCCACCTCGCGCAGCATCAGGGCCCCGCGGATCTGGGACGAGATGACGGCCGAGGGCCGGGACAGCGTGGTGCTGGGCGTGCCGGGCACCTATCCGCCGACCCCGATCCGGGGCGCGATGGTCTCCTGCTTCCTCGCTCCCTCGACCCGCTCCGAGTTCACCTCACCGCCCGCGCTCCGCGACGACCTGGAGAAGCTGACCGGCGGCTACGCGCTCGACGTGGAGAACTTCCGCTCGCCCGAGCTGGGCCGGGTCTCCCAGCAGATCTTCGACATGAGCGAGCAGCGCTTCCAGGTGGCCCGGCATCTGGCCACCCATCAGGACTGGGAGTTCCTCTCCTTCGTCGACATGGGCCCGGACCGGCTGCACCACGGCTTCTGGAAGTACTGCGACCCGGGACACCCCCGCCACGAGCCCGGCAACCCCTACGAGAACCTGTTCCGCGACTACTACCGCGCGCTGGACCGGCACATCGGCGACTTCCTGGAGTGCCTGCCGGAGAACACCTCCGTCCTGGTGGTCTCCGACCACGGGGCGCAGCCGATGGTCGGCGGGCTGTTCATCAACGAGTGGCTGCGGCGGGAGGGGCTGCTCGTCCTGGCGAAGGAGCCCGCCGGACCGACGCCGATGGCGCGGGCGCACGTCGACTGGAAGCGGACCACGGCCTGGGCGGAGGGCGGCTACTACGGCCGGATCTTCCTCAACGTGGAGGGGCGCGAACCCGAGGGCACCGTACCGGCGGGCGAGTACGACGCCACCCTGGACCGTATCGCGAGCGCGCTGGAACGGCTGCCCGACGACCAGGGCAACCCGATGGGCACCCGCGCCCTGCGTCCCGAGCAGCTCTACCCGGAAGTCAACGGCATCGCCCCCGACCTGCTGGTCTACGTGGGCAACCTGCGCTGGCGCGCGCTGGCCACGCTGGGCATGGGCCAGGGGCTGTACACCACCGAGAACGACACCGGCCCCGACCACGCCAACCACGGTGACACCGGCATCCTCGTGCTCGACACCCCGGGCATCGCACCGGGCCGCGCGGAGGACCTGTCGCTGTACGACGTGGCTCCCGCACTGCGGGAGCTGCTGGGCCTGCCGGGAGGCGGACGCCTGCCCGGGTGAGGCGGACGGGCCGGGCCCCGTCGCGGCGCCGGCCGGCCAGGGGGCCGGCCGGCGCCCGCCGTGGGCCGGTTCAGTCGGCCAGCGGCGCGTACAGGTCGATCGCGGTGCCGTCGGGGTCGAGGACGATGGCGTAGCGCTGACCCCAGACGGCGTTCCACGGCTCGACGTGGCCGACGTAGCCGGCGTCGACCAGTTCGGAGTACTTCGCGTCGACGGCCTGTGCGTCGGGGAACTCGAAGGCGACGGCGAACCGGTGGCTGCCGGTGGGCGCCTTCCACTCGGGGTCGTAGCTGCGGACCGTCTCCACGGTGTCCCAGGCGAGCCGTACTCCGCCGGGCAGCACGGTCTCGACGTGCGGCTGCGAGTCGGCCTCGGCGGGAATGTCCAGCCCGAGGCGGCGGTAGAACGCCAGGGCCTTGGACATGTCGTCGACGACGATCCCGAAGAGGGACAGCTGAGGAACTGCCATGAGTGGTGCTCTTTCCTTTGTTGTCGGGGCGAGTTGCTGGTGCCGGGCGGCCGGGGGTGTGCGGGCGGACCCCTCGGGTCAGCCCCGCTGGAGCCGCAGGCGCTCGCGCACCGCCTTCGGCAGGCCGGACACCACGCGGTCGTAGGAGTGCTCCACCATCTCCCGCAGTTCGGACGCCGGGACGGTGGAGTCGAGCAGGACCGTGTTCCAGTGCCGCTTGTTGACGTGGTAGCCGGGCCCCACCGCCGGGTACTGGTCGCGCAGATGCAGCGCGAGGTCGGGCTCACACTTCAGCGTGACCTGCGCGGGTCCCTCGGCGGTGGCGTCCTGAAGGATGGCGAACACCTTGCCCTCGACCTTGAACACCGTGGCCCCGGGGCCGAAGGCCTCGTCGTCCGTGGCGCTCGGCAACTCCAGAGCGAAGTCCGACAGTTCTTCAGGGGTCATGCCCGTCCTCTCGTCGTCGAGGGAGTCAGCGACGTGCCCGGAGGCACGAGGCCGACGAGGTCCTGCGCTCCGATCGCGTCCGTCAGCCTAGGCCGTCGTTCCGGGCGTGACCGCCCAACGCGCCCGGGTCGCGGACACGATGGCCGAAAAAGGCCGGGGCCGTGCCGGAAGTGCTGTGAAGCGCCGTCGGGGTCGCCTTTCCGCCCGGCCCGCGCTCAGTCGATCCGGTCCGTCGGCAAGGACACCTGCGCCCAGACGCCACCGTGGCTCACCACCTTGGTGAAGCGGTCGGTGAGGCGGTGGAAGAGGGCACCGGGGGTGCCGTCGGGCGGGAAGGCGCCCGGATCGAGTCCGCCCCACTGGTTCAGTGCCTGGACGAGCAGCGGGTCGACCGGGACCCAGACCCCGTCGACGAGGAACTCCGCCCAGCAGTGCGGGGTGGAGTAGGGGGCGGCCACCAGCAGGCCGAAGGAGAACCGGCTCCGCAGGCCGCGCCGGCCGCCCTCGTGGACCAGCCAGGCGGCGGCGCCACCGCAGTCCGCCATGCGGGTGCGCCACATGAACTCCTGGTCCCAGCGCACCGCCTCGGGCAGGAGGAAGAACCCGATGTCCGCCTCCTCCCGCAACAACTCCCGTACGGCTGCGGGAAGTTCGGGCCAGTCCCGAGTGGGGGCGGTGCGCAGCTCGCCCAGGCGGGCATCCGCCGCGGGACCTTCGACCTGGTGTCTCCGGTCCCCCAGCAGCACGCCGTAGCGGCAGGGGCCGCGGTGGCCCGGTACCGGGCAGGCGGAAACCACCTGCACACGGTGGGCCGGTGCCTGGCCGAGGGCGGTCTGCCATGCCTTGGACCACGCGCGCATGGACCGGCTCTGCACCGAGAGCCGGCCCAGGTGCAGAGCCGCGTTGCCGAGGTCGTAGGCGTCGTAGAGCCGTTCGTCACCCACCCCGACGTGCGGGACGCCGGCGGCGGTGAGCGCGGCCAGCAGGTCGGGGCGGACGCCGTGCACGCGACGGGCCTGAACGGGTGTCACCGAGAAGCGCCGCTGCCGGTCGGGTACCTGGCGCAACCGCCTCACGAGGTCCTCGACGAGCTTCGGCTCGGGAAGCTGCCGCTCGCGCGGCTCACTGCTGGCATGCGTCACCATGGGCCGGCCTCGGTCAGTCGATGTAGCCGAGGGCTTCGAGACGGCGGGCCACCTCGTCCTCCTCGTCGGGGCTGTAGGCCGCCGCGGACGCCGGCGGCAGCCCGCGCCGCTCCAGCTCCCGCAGGAGGTGGTCCAGCGGATCGGGCTCGCCGGGAGGCACGACGATCGGCTCGGCACCCCGGGGTCCGCCGGTCACCTGGAGGACGAGGGCGGCACGCAGGCCGGCGGGTACCGCCGGACCGTCCAGGACGGTCGCCCGGGCTCCGCGCTGCACGACGGTGTCGGTGAGGCGCCGGGCGAGCACCTGGCGGTCGGCGGTGTCGCCGCCGGCGAATGCGATCAGCACTCCGTCGGGTTCGGTCATGGAGGTCAAGGCTGGATTCCCTGGGGTCTCAGGAGGCGGCGGCGGCGCTCGGCGCGGCCGCCTCGGGCGGTTCGTACGGGGTGAAGGCGGCGAGGTGCGGGACGACGTCCCGGGCGAACAGCTCCATGGAGCCGATCGCCTCGTCCCCGGTGATGTCACCGAAGACGAACTCCCCGAAGAGGGTGTTGAAGTACCCCTCGCGGGCCGCCTCGGCGACGCGGTCGGCGACCGTGCGCGGAGAACCCACGAAGATCAGGTTGTGGTCCATCAGGAACCGGAAGTCGTGGCAGCCGGCGAGGATGTCCGCGGTGCTCAGGCCACTCGCCGGGGCGAGCCGGTCGACCGAGCGGCGCACCGACCCGTAGCGCAGGGTCTCGACGAAGGTGCGGGTCGCCTGCTCCGCCGCCCGGGCCTCCGCCTCGGCGTCCGTCCCGGCCACGTGCACCAGACTCCAGTAGCCGATGTTCGGGGCGCCCGGCTGCCCCTCCTTGCGCCACCAGTCGACGTAGTGGCGGTAGACGAGGCCCATGACCGCCCTCGGGACGATCATGGTGGAACAGGTGTGGCCGCCGGTCTTCGCCAGGTGGCGCAGGGTCGCGCGGTCCGTGGTGGGAATCCACAGCGGCGGGTGGGGGGTCTGCTCGGCGCCGAACGACAGGGTGATGTCGCGCAGCCGGTGCACGGGTCCGTCGAAGTCGAAGGAACCCTTCCCGGCGAACGCGGTGCGCAGCAGGTCGGCGCACTCCCGTGTGCGCTCCTTGCGTCCGGCGAAGTCGGCGCCGAACGGCTTGAACGGCTGGTCGCTGACCCCGGAGGCGAGCCCCACCTCCAGCCGGCCGCCGAGGAGGTGGTCGAGCGTCGCGGCCTCCTCCACGATGTGCAGCGGGTGGTGCAGCGGCGGTACCCAGCCCATCGGCCCCACCCGGATGCGCTCGGTGCGCAGCGCAGCGCCGGTGCAGAACACCGCCGGCGAGGACATCCAGCTCTCCTCGGGGGTGCAGTGGTGTTCGACGGAGAAGGCGTAGTCGAAGCCGAGCCGGTCCGCGGCCTCGATCTCCTGCCACAGCTCTTCGTACCGCTGGCGGACGGAGATGTTCTCCCGTCCCCATACGTGGGTGAAGTACGCGAATTTCATGGGCACTCCGGAGCTGAGATCGGGTGGGTGGTCACAGGGACTGCCGGGTCTTCGGGGCCCCCTGGCCCCGGGGAGGTTCCGGTGGCTTCGTGGGAAGGCCGGGGCGTCCGGCCGCCGCGTAGAGCCGGTCGACGCACGAGGCGAGTACGCCGATCTCGGCGAGCGAGCCGCCGCCCGCGTCGGGCGAGGACGCCTCGGGGCCGGTCAGCCGCCGGGCGAGGTGCTCGACGAGGCGCTCGTACTCGACGCCCACGGGTTCCTCGGGCAGCGCTACCTCGGTGCGCTCACCCCGCCGCAGCACGGTCAGCGAGGAGCGCTGGACGCGGTGCGGGCTGAAGCCGAAGGTGCCGCGCAGGACGGCGACGCCCTTGGTGCCCTCGACGGTGACCGTGGTGTGGTCCACGGCCTGGTGCGAGGCCCAGCGCGCGCGGAGCGAGACGGCGACGCCGGTGTCGGTGAGCAGGAAACCGCGCGCGGTGTCCTCCACCAGGTCGTCCGCCGTGCGGGCCGGGGTGCCGCCGTCGCGCCCGCGCCCGCTCCAGTCGGCGACGGCGTCCGCGTCCCCGAGCCAGTCACCGGAGACGGTGCCCAGGGCGTCCGTCACCCCGGGGCGGCCGAGCAGGTCGAAACCGACGTCCAGCAGGTGCCAGCCGAGGTCGAGCAGGGCCCCGCCGCCGGCCAGCCGGCGGTCGGTGAACCAGCCGTCGCGCTCCGGGATGCCGGATGCCCGGGACCAGTCGAGGTCGAGGGCCCGCAGATCGCCGAGCGAGGGCAGCAGCGCCGCCAGGGCCCGGACGTCGGCGCGGTGACGGGCCGCGCTCCCGGCGTGCACGCCCGCCCCGCCCCGGGCGGCCTCGGCGAGGGCTCGGGCCTCGGCGGCGGTGCGGCAGACCGGTTTCTCCACGAACACGGGGACCCCGCGGCCGAGCAGGGTACGGGCGACAGGCACATGGAGGTGGTTGGGCAGGGCGATCACGGCGAGGTCCAGGGGCAGGCCGGCGAGGTCCTCCGGGCCGGTGCCGACGACCACCTCCCGTCCGGGCGGCGCCAGGGCACGGGCAGCGGCCTGGTCGGCGTCCACGAGCGCCGCTACCTCGAACGCCGGATGCGCCTCCAGCAGCGGCACCCACACCGTGCGCGAGACCCAGCCGGCCCCGAGGACGGCCGTGCGCAGGGGCGGGGCGTCGGCCGGGCGGGACCGCGCGGGTGCGGCGGCCGTGCCGGGCACGGAGGGTGCGTCGGCCGCGCCGGGCATCAAAAGCGCGCACCGCCGTCCACGACGAGGGTGTTGCCGCTCACGTAGGAGGCCGCCGGGGAGAGCAGGAACGACACCGCCGCGGCGACCTCGTCCGGTTCGCCGAGCCGTCCGGCGCCGATGAACTGGAGCACCAGGTCCCGCTCCGCGGGGGAGAAGTCCATGACCTCGGCCCGGATGGCGCCCGGCGCCACCACGTTGACCGTGATCCCGTGCTTGCCGACCTCGCCGGCGAGCGAGGCCGCCCAGGGCTGGAGGGCGCCCTTGGTCGCCGCGTACGCGCTGTGTCCGGGCAGGCCGCTGGTGCCGGCCCGGGAGCCGAACAGGACGATACGGCCGTAGCGGGCCCGCATCATCGGCTTCAGGCACGCCTTGGCGAGGTTGACCGAGCCGGCCAGGTTGACGTCGAGCAGTTCGGCCAGCGTGCCGGCGTCGGTGGCCATGGCGAGGCGCCGGGTACGCAGCCCGGCGGCGGCGACCAGGCCGTCGATCCGGCCGAACCGGTCGAGGGCCGCCGAGACGAGTTGGGCCGGTCCGTCCGGCTCCGACAGGTCGGCCCGGACGGGGACGAGCGTCCCGCCGGCCTCCTCGACGCGGGCGGCCAGCTTGCCCATCCGGTCCTCGCCGCTGTGGTAGCCGGCGACGACGGTGGCACCGAGTTCGGCCAGTTGGGCCGCGCAGGCGCTGCCGATGCTCCCGGACGCTCCGGAGATCACGACCACTCGGCCGCGCTGTCCCATGGTTTCGGCGATACGGACGACGGGATCACCCATCAGTCGGCCTCCTTGGCCAGGACGAGATGACAGGGGGAACCTTCGAGAGGAAGGTCGCGGACGAGGTCCGCGCCCGCCTCGGTCAGAGCGGCGGTGAGCGCCGCGAGGGTGGGCCAGCGGGTGCCACCGTGCGTGAGCCAGTCCAGTGCCAGCTCGGCACCCTCGCCGGGCTCGCCGTCCGGGGCGCCGGAGGGCAGGAAGACATCGTCGACCAGGAGCCGGCCACCGGGTTTCAGGGTCCGCAGCAGCGGCGCGAGGCGGGCGCCGCCGGCGGGGTCGTGGACGCTGTTGGCGACGACGCAGACATCGGCGTCGCCGTGCGGCAGATCCGGCCCGGTGGTGACCCGGCCGGCGGCGACGGCCTCACGCACCGCCCCGCTCACCGGCCCCGCGAGCCGGCCGGTCTGCCACAGGTGGCCGGTGGCCGTGGGGTCGCCGGCGAGCAGCCGCTCCAGGTAGCGGCCGGGTCCGGCGGTGACCTCCACCAGCCGGGTACCGGGACGCGCCCGGACCAGCCGCAGCCCGAGAGCGGTGCGGGCGCGGGCGGAGGGCCCGCTCATGGCGCCCTGGTACACACGCACCAACGCGTCGTCCGGCGGGCGCTGTTCGAACGGCCGGTGGTGTAAGCCCGTACGCGCCACCGCGGCCAGCGCCTCCCGGCTCACCAGATCGCGGGAGAGCCGTTCCTCCAGTTCCACGAACGCGGCGAGTTCCGCGCCGGCGACCGCGGGGCCGCCGGCGCCGGGGGAGGTGGAGAGCAGGCCGAGGGCCGCGGCGATGTCCAGCAGCAGCTCCAGCGCCCGGGTGTCGCAGTCCAGCGCGGCGCTGATCTCGGCGAGGTCGGCGCCCTCGGCCAGGAGGTCCAGGGCACCGAGGCCGTGGAGGGCGAAGAGCAGCTCGGACGCCTTGTAGGCGCGGGCGGCGCGCAGCGCCCGCGTGGTGAGGCGGTAGCGGACCGGGGCCGCGGCCTTGCCGACGGCGGTCTTCGGCAGGGCGGAGCGCAGCACGAAGGTGTCGGGGACCTTGTACGGGGCGAGGTGCCGGGCCGCGTGGGCCCGCAGCGCCTCCTCGTCGGTCTCGTCGGACACGACGACCTCGGCGACCAGCCCGTCCTCGCCCTCGTGGGCCCGGCGCCGGGCGGCGACCCGCACGTCCCGCACGCCCTCATGGGTGCGCAGCACCGACTCGATCTCCAGTGGCGCCACCCAGCGGGCGCCGCGGCGGACGGCGGTGCCCTCACGGCCGAGGATCCGCCAGGCGCCCCGCTCGAACACGGCCAGGTCGCCGGTGTCGTGCCAGTCGGGCAGCGCGTCGGTGCGGATCTGGAGGATCCCGGGGCCGTCCGCCGTCTCGGCGCGCGTGGTGCGGTCCAGGAGGCGGACGCCCACCCCGGGCAGGGGAGTGCCCACGCACAGCGGGGGCAGCCCGGCCGGCCCGGAGAGGACCCCGCCGAGTTCCGTGGAGCCGTAGTTCCGGGCGAGTCCGATGCCGTACGCCTCGCGGAACAGCGCGTCGAGCGGTCCGTCGACCGGACCCGCGCCCGCCATGGCGATGCGCAGGCGGGGGGCCGGCGGTGCCGTGTCCGGCCCGGCGCGGCGGGCGCGCAGCCGCTGCCGGGTGGCCAGCAGCCGTGCGGTCGCGGGCACCAGGGCGACGACGGTGGCGCCGGCGGCGAGGGCGCGGGCCGCCTCGCCGAGCCCGGTGGGCGGCACGGGCGTGATGGTGGCCCCGGTGAGCAGCGCGCCGCACATCCAGCCGAGGGCGTACGCGTGCGCGAGCGGCACGGGCAGCAGCAGGACGTCCTCGCCGGTGAGGCCGACGCCGTCCCGGTAGCGGCGGGCCTCGGTCAGCCAGCTCGCCTCGGGGCGCCAGACCAGTTTGGGCGCGCCCGTGGAGCCCGAGGTGGGCAGCAGCACGCCGGGGCCGTCGTCGGCGGGGGCACCCGGGGTGCCCTCCAGCCGGACCGGCCGGCCGGCCCGGTCGGCGGGCTCCAGCACCCGGCCGCCACCGGCCAGCCCGAGCAGCCTGCCGACCTCGGGGCCGGGGGTGTCGGGTGCCACGGGCAGCGGGCGGGCGCCCGCGGCGAGCAGGCCGAGGAAGTGCACCACCCAGTCGGGACCGTTGGGCAGCCGGAGCGCCACCGCCTCGCCCTCGGCTCCCTGGGCCTTGAGGGCGTCCGCGGCCCGGTGCGCTTCGGCCGTCAGCTCGGCCGCGGTACGGCCGGCCAGCACCGGGGTGTCCGGGGCGAGGCGTCCCACGGCGTCCAGGAGGGTGCCGGGGAGCGCTCCTCGGAGCGTGCCGGGGGCCCGTCCGGTGCCCTCAGCCATCGCTGCTCGCCAGGTACTCGGCCTTGGCGTGCTCGATCATGCCGCGGATCCGGGGCGGGGCGTAGGTGGGGGCGGCGCACAGCTCGTCGAGGGTGATCTCGTCCTCGAAGTACATGGAGAGGGTGTCCCACGGGGTGAAGCAGCCATGGCAGGCGCTCAGCCTCGGCTTGGGCGCGAGGAGCGCCTGGTAGAGGCCGCTGGAGCCGAGCTTGGTCAGGAGGTTCTCCGACTCCTCGCCGAGGATGTTGCCCATGTCGGAGAACCAGATGTTGGGGCAGGGGGTGACGACGCCGTCGCTGAAGCTGGAGACGACCAGCCGGGGCAGATGGCAGCGGAAGGTGCGTTTGCCCTCGCGGTAGAAGCTGAGCAGCCGGGCGAAGTAGGCGCGCGGCGGCAGCACCTGGCTGAACTCGTCGTACCGCTCGACGAGTTCCTCGATGTGGCCGATCTGGTCGGGCCGTACCGCGAACTGCGCGGCGTCCGGGCCGCGGACCGGGAAGGGGAAGAACGTGGGCGGGTTGTCGAAGGAGGCGAGCCAGCCGGCGAAGTCCGGCAGTTCGCCGACGCTGCGGTCGTTGAGGACACCGTAGATCTCGACCGGCAGGCCGGAGTCGAGGATCCGGCTGACGGCCCGGACCACCTTGGTGTGCAGCGACTCCGACTGCACGCGGTAGCTGTTGCCCGGGTAGAGGTGGCTGTCCAGGGAGACCTGCAGGACGACGTTGCCCCACGACCGCATCCGCGCGAGGTGTTCGTCGCCGACCAGTACGCCGTTGGTCTGGATGACGAGGACCTCGTACTTGGCGGACTGCTCCTCCAGGAAGTCCATGATCCCGCGGACGAGGAAGATCTCGCCCCCGGTGACCTTCAGCAGCGGCAGGCCGAACCGGTCGCCGAGCCGGTCGGCGACGGTGTTGATGCGCTTGCCGAGCCCCGATGCCGGGGAGTAGTCGTCACGCTTGGGCGGATCGAAGATGAGCTTGAGGGAGTGGCCCTCCTTGAGGTTGCTCTGCCCGGTCAGGCAGTAGGTGCAACTGAGGTTGCAGGAGTCCTCGTTGATGACCAGATCGTTGCCGATCAGCGGGAGCGGGGCGAGGGGCGGCATCTGCGGTCCTTTCACGGTCGTCCGACGGAGCACGTGTCGCGCGGTCGTACGGGGGGCCGGGGCACCCGGGCCGGTGGCATGCCGGGAGGACTGCGCCGGATGTGATCGGGGGAGCGGCACGCGTGGTCGCCACCGCCCCGGCTCGGTTCCGGGACCTGCCCGGTCCGGTCTGCCGGACCGTCTCCCGACGCCTCGGCCGTCCGATGCCTTCCGCAGGTCATGACGTATCGGCACGGTCCTCCCAGGGGCGGCCCGGCTCGACGCGCAGCCAGTGGCGGTCGGCGTGCGGCGTCCCCGCCTCGGCCCCGTGGGCGCGGGTCCGGGCGAGCAGGGCCCGGCGCAGCCCGTCCGCTCCGCCGAACAGGGCCTCGGCCTGGCTGGCGTACCGCAGGGCGGCGGCCAGCCAGCGCTCGACCTCGGCCTCGGTGAGGGGCTGGCAACGGGCGGAGAGGCCGTCGTGGTCCCGTCCGCGCAAGGGGTAGGGGAAGTCCTCGTACCAGACGGTGCCGGGCGCGGCGAGGCGCTCCACGGCGGCCCGGGAGACCACGTGGTCGACATGCCGGCCGGCGGCCAGGGGAGCGTGCACCCGGGTACCGGGCGGGCAGAGCGGGCGCAGGGCCTCACTGATCGCGCCGGGCAGGTCGTCGTCGTCCGGGTGGCGCGCGGCGAAGACCCGGGGCGCCGAGCGGTAGCGGTACCGGCCGTCCGACGTGCGCAGCGCGGCGTCGGTGAAGCCCAGGGAGAGGTGCGCGACACCCAGCTCACCGAGCGCGGCACGGTCCTCCCGACGCCGGAGCGCGGGGTGGGCGACGCGCCGCCAGGCATCGGGCGAGGGGTCCGTGTGCGGGAGCGGCGGGGGAGACGGGGCGGTCTGCCGCGGGGCGCCGGGCGAGCCGGAGGCACCGGAGGCCGGGACCCGCGGGCGCGGCGGCAGACGGCCGGCGAGCGGCCGGGTGCCGGACCCGCCGGCCGGGCTCGGGGCCGAGGCCCGCTCCCGCGGCGCGGATACGGGAGCCGGACCGGCCCCCGGAACGCCCTCGGCCCCCGGAACGCCTTCGGCCCCCGGAACGGCCTCGGGTTCCGGAACGCCCTCGGGCTCCGGTCCGTCGAAGACCGTGACCACCGTGACCGGTACCCCCCGCGCGGCCCAGTGGGCCAGCCGCCCCCCGAGGGACCACACCGCGTCGTCCGGGTGCGGGGAGACCACCAGGTGGGCGCGGGTCCCGCGGGGCGCGCTCACCGGGTGCCGGTCGGCCGGGACCGCGCCGTCTCGGCCTGGACGGAGGCCACATAGCGCTCGGGGGTCCCGTCCGGGCCGAGCAGGGCGGTCAGGGCTCGTACCGCGGGCAGCGGGTGCAGCGCCGCGAACCGCTCCATGTTCCTTCCGTGCTGGTGCCAGCGGTCCGGCCTGGTGTGGCTGAGATGGACGCCGTACGCCTCGGGAACCAGGGACCGCGTCAGCCCGGCGGTGTGCAGCCGTACCCCGAACTCGATGTCCTCGCAGCCCCAGGAGCGCCCGAACTCCTCGTCGAAGCCGCCCACGGAGCGCCACGCCTCCCTGGGCACGGCCGAGTTGGCGCCGACGAAGCCGAGCCAGGCGGCGACGTCCGGCAGGGTGCCCGCGTCCATCGCCTCGACCGCGCGCTCCAGGGCGTTCGCCATCGTGCGGCGCAGGGGATCGCGGTCCCGGGCGCCGGGCGCGGAGCCGGTCAGCTCCGCCGCGGTCCGCTGGATCTCCGGCCGGGGCGCGTCCTTCAACGCGGTCAGCAGCCGTGCCGCCGTCGGGAGTTCGCGCATCCGGCCGTGGAGGAAGACCCCGGGCCGGGCGGCGTCGGCGTACGCCCGCAGGAAGCGCGGGCCGACGACGACATCGGCGTCGAGGAAGACCACCCAGGCGGCGTCGGCCGCGCCGGCACCCGCGTTGCGGGCTGCCGCCCGCCCCCGTCCGGGTCCGGGCACCACCCGCAGCGGCAGCCGGTCGTCCGCCTCCGCCAGGACGCCGGCGAGCGCCGGACGGTCCTCGGGCGCGTTGTCGTCGACCACGATCACCTCGTGGGCGGGCGCACCGGTCTGCGCGGCGAGACAGGCGAGCGTGACGCGCAGCCGCTCGTGGTCGCCCCGGGTGGGGACCACCACGGCCAGGGTGATCGGCGCGGAGGGCAGGGGCGGGGACATGCATCGGCCTTTCCGTCGGCGAAGAGTCGGCACGGCTCGGCGAAGTCCCGGCGCGCTCCGAGCGCGGGAGAACGTGAGAGTGCGCTGCGGAAATCGGCGTGAACGACAGAGGCAGGACACGGGGTGAGACCGGACCGTCGGCGAATAGCCCGCCCGGAGAGGCTCCACCGGCGAAGCCCGGGAAGTCAACCGGCAGGTGGAATTTCGGAAGGGCCGCCTGCCCGGAATACACGCGAGAAGCGCCTGATGATCAAGCGGGGCGATTCCTTTTGGCCATAACGGCATGGCAGTCGGCCGACGGCCCGGGTACCCGGGCGAAGATCGCCATGCGCATCTGCGGTCGACCGGAACCTGAGGCGGATCAAGAACCGCTCGCCACGCGTGTCCGTCCGAGCCTCCATTTTCGGTCAAGGTGCTCCGGACAACCACCTTTCCTCGAATGACGTTTTGCCTCAGTGTTACGGTCAGACCCGATCATCCGGCGACACAGCTGGAGGCAATCACGTGCCACCCTCGCCGCTTGCCCTCGTCATCGGAATCGACGGCGGGACGTTCGATCTCATCGACCCCCTGGTGGGACGGGGACTGCTTCCGAACATCGAGCGTCTCCTGACCGCCTCGGCCAGCAGCAGGACCACCTGCACCTGGCCGGCCCACACCGCTCCCGGGTGGTCCACCTTCGTCAGCGCGGCCGCCCCGGGCAACCATGGCATCTACCAGTTCTACGACACCCAGGACCCCGGTTACGGCGCCCGGATCACCAGGGCCGGCGACCTGGGGCGGTCCTCGGCATGGGACTGGCTGGCGGCACAGTCGTACACGCTCGGGCTGGTCAACATCCCGATGTCCCATCCGCCGGCCGACCTGCCCGGCTACCAGATCACCTGGCCCCTGGAACGCACCCTGCGGCACTGCCGGCCCGACTCGCTGCTGCGCGAACTGGCCGCGGCCCGCGCGCACTTCCAATCCGACCTCGCCACGATGTTCCGCGGCGACATGAGCTACCTGGACCAGGCCGAACGCAATGTGGAGGCCCGCATCCGGTCCGTGCGGCACCTGATGACCACCCGGCCCACGGACGTCGTCATGGTCGTCCTGACCGAGGCCGACCGGGTCGGACACCACTACTGGCACTACGAGGACGCGGAGCATCCCCGGCACGAGGACGCTCCGGCGGACAGCGGCTGGGAGCGGGCCCTCACCCGGGTCTACCGGGCGCTGGACACCGCGGTGGGCGAGCTGCTGGCACTGGTGGACGAGGACACCGTGGTGACCCTCGTCTCCGACCACGGCCTGGGCCGGGGCCGGTACGCGTTCTCCGTCCACCAGGTGCTGGAGGAGGCGGGCCTGCTCGCCACCGAGACCGGCGCGGTGCCCGCGGACGGCACCGCGAGCTGGTTCGCCGACGGCGGGCGGCGGGTGGACTTCTCCCGGACGGCCGTCTACATGCCGGTCCCCGGCTCCTACGGGCTCAACCTCAATCTCAAGGCCCGCCAGATCCGGGGCACCGTGGCCCCCCGGGACCGGGACCGGGTCACTGCGGAGGTGACCGACCTGCTCGGCGGGCTGAAGGGCCCCACCGGGGACCCGGTGTTCCGGGCGGTCCTGCCCCGGCAGGAGGCGTACCCGGGCGGCAACGGTGAGCGCGCCCCCGATCTGCTGCTGGTCCCGGCGGACGAGTCCGTGCTTCCGGTCACCTCGCTGACCGGCGAGCTGTGGACCCCCAGCCCGCAGACCGGACTCCACCGGTACGAGGGCATCTGGGCACAGCGCTCGCCACGCGTCCGCCCGGGCCGGCTGCCCGGCACGATCCCGCTGACCGACGCGATGCCCACGCTGCTGACGGACCTCGGGGCCGCCTGGCCGCAGGACGTCGACGGCCGTCCGCGCACCGAGGTGTTCACCGAGGACGTACCCGTCCCCGGGCCGGCCCGCCATCTCGACCGGCCGGACGCCGTGCGGTCCGCGGCCGGTCCGGCGGACGCGCCGGAGGAACCGGGCGAGGACGACTACACCAGCAGCCGGCTGCGCGAGATGGGCTACCTGTGAGCGATCAACGACACGAAGGGGTGCGCGACATGGAACTGCAGGAGACGAAGGACCGGCTGCGCAAGGTGCTCGTCGACTCCCTCGAACTGTCCATCGAGCCGTCCGAGGTCCCCGACAAGGGGCTCGTCCAGGCGCTGGGACTGGATTCGATCAACACCATCGAGTTCCTGATCTGGGTGGAGAGCGAGTTCGGCGTGGAGATCGCCGACGAAGACCTCTCGATCAAGCTGATCGACGACCTCGACCTGCTCGCCGAGTACGTCATCAGCCGGGTGCGGGAGGGAGAACCCGCCAACGAGCCGGCCTGAGTGCCCGGACCCCGTCTCCCTGGAGAGCCGATGATTCAGGACGTCACCCTCGAAACGCGCAGCCCCCGCCGGAAACCGGGAGAGTTCGAGCTCTCGCTGGACCCGCGGGTCACCGATCCCGCCTCGTTCAAGGTCAGCTTCCTGATCCTGCTCGACGGCGACCTCGTCATGTCGCCGGAGCACCTCGGCGTCGCCTACATGGCCAGCGCCCTGCGGCACGTCGGCTTCACGGCCGAGATCAGGGAGGTGGAGCACGGCGACGAGCACCACGCGGCGGTCGTCGCCCACCTGCGGGAGTACCGGCCGGACCTGGTGTGCTTCACGCTGATGAGCCTGAACACGACCAGTTGCGTCAGCCTCTGCCGGCAGATCCGCGAGGTGCTGCCGGACACGCCGATCGCCTGCGGCGGCCCGGCCGGTACGTTCGCCGGCCAGGACGTGCTGCGCAACAACCCGTACGCGGACATCGTCGCCGTCGGCGAGGGCGAGCCCACCATCCTCGACCTCGCCCAGCGGCTGTACCTGAAGGAACCGCTCACCGACTGCCCCGGGGTCTGCTACCGGGACGGTGAGGGCGGTATCCGCCAGAACCCGGCCCGGCCCCTCATCCACGACCTGGAGGTGCTGCCGTTCCCGGCCCGGGACCAGCTGAGCCAGCACGGCGACAAGCTGGAGTACGTACGGGTCAGCACCAGCCGCGGCTGCGTCGCCAACTGCGCCTTCTGCTCGGCACCCCATCTGAAGAACCGGGTACAGGCCGGCAAGGCGTGGCGCGGACGCGGGCCCGAGCAGATCGTCGAAGAGGTGGCGCAGATCGTGGAGCGCCACAACTTCCGCACCTTCGACTTCGTGGACTCCACCTTCGAGGACCCCGACGGCGGCCGGGTCGGCAAGAAGCGGGTCGCCGCCATCGCCCAGGGCATCCTCGACCGGGGCCTGGACATCTACTACAACGTCTGCATGCGGGCCGAGAACTGGCACGACACCCCCGAGGACCACGCGCTCCTCGACTTGCTCACCGCCTCCGGGCTGGAGAAGGTCAACGTCGGCATCGAGGCCGGCACCGCCGAGGAACTCCTGCTGTGGGAGAAGCGCGCCACGGTCGAGGACAACGTCACCATCATCCGGATGCTGCGTGAGCACGGCATCTACCTGGCGATGGGCTTCATCCCCTTCCACCCGTACGCCACCGTCGACACCCTGACGGCCAACGCCCGGTTCCTGCGCGACAACGCCGGGCACAACCTGCGCCGGATGACCGAGCGGCTGGAGATCTACCCGGGTACCGCGATCGTGCACCGCCTGGAATCCGACGACCTGCTCGACCACAGCTACCGCGACAGCCTCGACCCGTACGGCTACTCCTTCGCGGACGAGAAGGTCGGGCTGCTGGCCAAGCACTTCGCGCGGCTCTACAACAACGAGGACTACCACCGGCGCGGGGTCATCACCGAGCAGTCCGCGGTGTTCGAGTTCGAGACCTACAACGTGGTCCTGCAGACCTTCATCTCCCGGCTGCAGCGCCGCTTCCGCAAGCTGCCCGGTGTGGACGAGGTGATGGAGGAGTTCAAGGAGCGGGTGCACGCCGTCCGCCAGGAGATGGGGCAGTTCAACTACGCCTTCTTCATGGCGAACCTCGACGCGGTGCTCAACGAATCGCTGGACGCCGACAAGCAGGAGCGCCAAGTCGTCGAGGTCGAGCAGTACTTCCGCGACCGGCTCGACCAGATGCGCTCGGAGCAGCTGCGGGTGGGCAAGCGGCTCACCCGGCTCGGAGCCCGGGTGTCCGAGATCAGCTCCACCCTGCCACCGGTGCGTCCTGGCGGTCTGCCGCGCACGTACACCGGCGAGGGCACCGGTGCCACGTGGTGAACGGGACGCGGAGGACCAGATCGCGGTCTGCAGCCTGAGCAGCCGGGAGCTGGTGGCGCCCCTCTCCGCGCTGCCGGGCGTGGCGCTGGCCGGCACGCTGATGACGGCCAACCTCGGCATCGAGGAGCTGCTGCGCACCCTCGCGCGCCGGCCGGCGATCCGGGGGCTGGTCGTCTGCGGCAAGGAGTCACCGCGGTTCCTCGCCGGACAGAGCCTGCTGGCTCTCTTCCGGGACGGCGTCGACCCCGAGCGCCGCAGGATCGTCGGAGCGGCCGGCTACCTGCCGGTGCTCCGCTCCGTTCCGCTGCACGAGGTGGAGAGGCTGCGGGCCCGGGTGGAGGTCGTGGACGCGCGCGGGGAGCGCGATCCGCTGGTGCTCGGCGAGATCGTGCGGAGACTGCGGGCCCGCCTCCGCGCCGCCCGCCCGCCGGCCCCGGACGCGCGGGCGGCTTCGGCCGACGGCCCGTACCGCCCGGTGCCGGGCTTCCGCCGGCTGCGGGCGGGCGGCCGGCGGGTGGGGCTCAGCCAGGTCCTGGACGGGTTCGTGGTGATCAGCCTGGACCGGCGGGCCCGGCGGATCGTCCTGCGCCACTACGACGACGACCTGACGCCCCGGCACGAGATGGCCGGTGTCCGGGCGGAGTCCATGCTGCTGGGGCTGTTGCGCGCCGGGGTGATCACCGACCCGTCTCACGCCGGCTACCTCGGCGGCGAGCTGACCAAGGCCGAGACCGCCCTGCGTCTCGGTCTTCCCTACGTCCAGGACGTGCCGCTGCGGGCCCCGGGCCGCCCCGGGGACGCCGTACTGCCGGGCCACGCCCGAGAGGAGAACCCGGCCATGACCGAAGCATCGCCCGGCCAGCCGAGCATGGCGGAGTTCCTGACCGCCGTGGTGACGGGGCTCGGACTGGAGGGTACGGAGCTGGCCCCGGACGTCCCGCTGGGCAGCCAGGTCTCCGTGGAGTCCGTCCGCATGATCGAACTGGCCATCCTCCTGGAGGAGGAACTCGGCCTCGACCTCCCGCCCGACCTGGACCTGCGCAAGTGCAGCCCGCAGGAGCTGTACGGGGCCCTGACGGCCTGACACCCGCGGGCCGGTCCGGGAGAGAGCCCCGCGGGGGAGCGGGGCTCCGTCCGGCGCCGGTTCACGCCGGCCAGATGCGCAGTTCCTCCTTGATGAGCCGGGCCGTGACCGGCAGGCCGGCCGGCGTCCACGCGTCGGAGCCGAGGACGCGTACGGTGAAACCGTCCGGGGCGAGCCGCTGCCAGGCGCCCACGGCCCCCGTGCCCGGGTCGGTCAGCAGCAGGGAGACCGGACACGGCAGCGGGCCGCCGGACGGTGCCGCCGTGTCCCCGGCGCCGAGCGTCCGCCCGGTGTGGAACAGCACCCGGGACGGAGGCGTCCCCGCCGCCCGGACCGCCCGGACGGCTGCCGCCGCGATGTCGCCCTCGTGGCCCCCGTCCGCCGCGGCGAGCAGCGCCCAGGGCAGGCCACCGGCCGTCGCCGACGGAGGCGGGAGCGGGTCCTCGAGGGCGGCCCGCAGCACCGCCGCCTCCGGTCGCAGTGCCTCGCGCAGCCCCGGCCCCAGGACGCCGGCCGGGTCCAGCACCACCAGCCGCAGCACCGGATCGGGTCCCGGCGCCTGGAGGAACCGGCCGGTGTCCACGGCCGCCGTACTCATTCGAGGCCGTCCGCGAGTCCGAGGGCGAAGTAGTTCTCGAAGCCCAGCAGCCGCCGCATCCCGGCGTCGCTGCGCTCGATGACCTCCGGTTTCAGGCCGGAGAAGAAGTTCTGCTGCTGCCGGACGTAACCGCGGCAGTAGTAGTTCAGGATGCCGTGCCGGGGCCGGTCGGTGACGTTGGCCCCGGTCTGGTGCCACAGCCGCCCGTCGAAGATCATGACGCTGCCCGCCGGGGCGCAGACGGGGATCGTCTCCACGTCCCCCTCGCCGAGGTCGTAGTCCGGCTGTCGGCCGAGCAGGTGGCTGCCCGGGACCAGCCGGGTGGCGCCGTTGTCCTCGGTGAAGTCGTCCAGCATCCACATGCTGTTGGCGACGAGCGCGTACGGCGGCCACGGTGGCCGGGCGAACGTCTGGTCCGCGTGGACGTTCATGGAGGCCCCGCCGGGGCCCGCGATGTTCGCGTGGGTGCTGGACAGCAGGAAGTTGAAGCCCAGCACCTCCTCCATCAACTGCAGAACCAGGGGTTCACGGACGCTGCGCTCGAATTCCTCGCCCTTGTTCAGCAGGCTGAACACCCGTTGGTTTCCACCGTCGTAGAGAAATGCGCTGCCGTCCTCCCGTTCCTTTTTCGCCACGTCGAGGAGGCGTTTTCTGAGCTGTTTGAAATCCCGCTCGGATATCGGGCATTCAAGCAGACAGTAGCCGTGTTCCTGGAGATCCTCCGCAGCCTTCAGTTTGTCGCTCGTCAGGTTGGCAGACATGAAGTCGAATTTATCAGCGGCGCGGGGCGCGTGGAAGGGACGGATGCGGAGTTCAGGGAATGAGGACGTCGGCGAGCCGGTCCACCTGCGCGAGCCGTGCCGCGGTCGGATGGAAGATCACCTCGTCGAATCCCGCGGCGGCCAGCCGGCCGACCTGATCGCGGATGCCTTCCGGTGTACTCGGAGTTTTCGCGACGAAGGAATCCGCCTCGGCGCCGAGCACCTGGAAGTACTGCCGGACGAACGCGGCGGCCTCCTCGGCCACGTCCTCGCCGAGCCAGTACCTGGAGAGCGCGACGAGCCGGGGCCGTCCCGCGCGCCCCGCGCTGTCCCAGGCGGCGCGGACCTCCTCGGCCCAGGGCGCCACCCGCTCGGGCTCCAGACCGGGCGCGGTCCAGCCGTCGGCCCAGCGCACCGCCCGTCTGACGGCGGCCCGGCTCACCCCGCCGACCAGCACCGGCGGCACCGCCCCCGGCAGCTCACCGGTGCCGCCCTTCGCGCGGAGCCGGGCGAGTTCGGCCAGCTGGGCGTCGAACACCGCGGCCCGCCCCGCGAAGTCCCGCCCGGCCGCCCGGAAGTCGTCGGCGCGCACCCCGGGCCCCAGGCCGAGCGTGACCCGGTCCCCGGCCAGGGAGGCGACGGTGGCGGCCTCCTTGGCGAGCACCGCGGCGGTGGTCAGCGGGGCGACGAGGATGTTGGTGGACAGCCCGATGCGCGAGGTCGCCCCGGCCGCGGCGGCCAGCACAGCGAGCGGCTCGTGGCCGGGGTAGCACAGCCGGTGGGTCGCCGCGACGGACGAGAAGCCGCGCTCCTCGGCCCGTACGGCCCACCGGGTCTGGAGGGCCCCGGAGGCGCCGGGGACGGTGTTGGGGAACGCGATGCCGATCTTCATGGGGTACTCCGCGGGCGGGACACGGCCGGCGGCAGGCCGGAACCGAGCAGGTGGTAGGGGGTCGGGGCGAGGCCGGGCGGTCCGTCGGTACTGTCGACGACGACCTGGCGGCTGCGGTAGGCGTCCAGTTCATTGGTCACCCGGTCCCAGGCGGTACCGGCCGGCCCGTCGGTCGCGGGCGGCGGATCGAGGTCGACCAGCCGGTAGTCGTTGATCCACACCTGTTCGGCACGCAGGGCCTCGGCGACCGTACGCGCGTGCTCGGCGTCCGCCGACCAGACGCCGGCGCTCAGCCCGTACCGGGAGGCGTTGGCGACCCGCACGGCGTCGGCGTCGTCCCGGGCCCGCAGGACCGACAGCACGGGCCCGAAGATCTCCTCCTGGGCGACGGTGTCCTCCGGCGCCACGTCGGCGAGCACCGTCGGCAGGAAGTAGGCGCCCGGGTCCAGTCCCTCGGGCAGTTCCCCGGGCTCGGGCATCCGGCCGCCGCACACCAGCCGCGCGCCCTGACCGAGACCGCGCTCGGTGAAGTGGCGGGCGGTGCGGGCCTGGTTGCGGGAGACCAGCGGGCCGAGGTCGGTGTCCGGGTCCAGCGGGTCGCCCAGGCGCAGCGCACCCGCCCGTCGCCGTATCCGCTCGACGAACCCGTCGTACACGTCGGTGTGCACCACGGCGCGCGAACCGGCCATGCACACCTGCCCGTTGTGCAGGAAGATGCTCCACGCCACGCCCGCCGCGGCCCGGTCGAGGTCGGCGTCGGCGAGGACCACGTTCGGCGACTTGCCGCCGAGGTCCAGCCGGGTGCTCACCCCGGCCCCGGCGGCGCCGCTGCGCACGCTCTCCCCCACCGCGTCCGATCCGGTGAAGGCCACCAGGTCGACACCGCGAGCCCGGACCAGGCTGTCCCCCGTGGTGCCGCCGGGGCCGGTGACGACGTTGACGACGCCGGGAGGCAGCCCGCACTCGTGCATCAGCCGGACCAGTTCCAGCGCCGTGAGCGAGGTGAACGACGCCGGTTTGACCACACAGGTGTTGCCTGCCGCGATGGCCGGGGCGATGCGCCAGGCCGCCAGCAGGAGCGGCAGGTTCCAGGGAACGATCGCGGCGACCACGCCCAGCGGCTGCCAGCGCAGGTAGTGCGGTGAGCGGCCCTCCGTGGTGCCGGGCCGGCCGAGCCGGGTGGGCAGCCGCTCGGCCCACCACGCGCTCCAGGCGAACGCGGCGCGTGCCCCGGGGACGTCGGCGCCGAGGGCCTTGCGCACGGTGGTGCCGTTGTCGCGGACCTCCAGCTCGGCGAGGCGGCCGGACTCCGCGGAGATCCGCTCGGCGATCCGGCGGAGCACCGCGGCGCGTTCGTCCGGCGCCATCCGGGGCCAGGGGCCCCGGTCGAAGGCGCGGCGGGCCGCCGCCACCGCCGTCTCGACGTCCGCCGGGCCGCACCGCGGCACGTCGGCCAGGTGGCGGCGGGTGGCCGGTTCGAACGTCCGGAAGGTGGCGCCGTCCTGCGCCGGGGCCGGACCGCCGTCCACGTATCTCGGGAAGTGCTCTGCCATCTGCCTTCTCCTCGTCGGGCTCGTGCGCTTCGCCGGTGCGGGTCAGGGTGCGGCCAGGGCGCAGCGCCGGCCCCGCCCGGCGGCCGGCCCGCTCTCCAGCACCTGCGCGGCCGTCACCCGGCGCACCGTCAGCGAGCCGGGGCCGGCACCCCCGGGCAGGGCGACCGCCGCCCGGTACGGGGCGGGCACGCACGCCAGGTCCCACACCCGCCACAGCCGCCCCTGGGGCCCCTGTACGGTCGCCGGGCCGGGGGCGGCCGGGTGCACGGGGGTCCGCAGGCCCTCCCGCAGCCGGCCGCCCCAGACCTTCACACACGCCTCTTTGCGCACCCACATCCGGAAGAACAGGTCCCAGGCCTCGGGACCGGTACGCGCCGCGACGGCGGCGGCCTCGTCGCCGGGGAAGTACCGGGCGGCGATCCGCGCGGCGGCGACCCGCCGTACCCGTTCGGCGTCGGTGCCGACCGGGCCGCCCCAGGTCACCGCGAGCAGGGTCAGGCCCGCCGTGTGCGAGAGGCTGAAGGCCAGGCCCGTGTCCCGCCCGGCGCCGGCCACCTCGGGTTTGCCGTTGTCCTGCCGGGTGAACCGCACCCGCGCCGGGGCCTCGCCGGTGAGGGCGCCCAGGCAGCGGCGCAGCACCGCCCGGCTGAGGGCGAACGCGTCCTGGTCCGCCCGGGACCTGAGCTGTGCCATGCGGTTCCGGTCGGCCGCCGGCAACAGGAGCCGCGCGGCGCGCACCACGTGGTCGGGGGCCCGGGTGGAGACGCACCACAGCAGCACGGGCGCGGACTCCCGGCTCACGGTGCCGTGTCGAGCCGCACCGGGAGCGCCGCCACCCCGAGCGGCAGCAACCGGGAGGTGTGCGCCACGTCGCCGGGCTCCACCGCCAGCCCGATACGGGGGTGGGCGGCGAGCAACTCGCGTATGCCGGCCGCGTGCTGGACCAGTACCAGGTCGGTGGCGGGACACCGGTGGGGTCCGGCGCCGAAGGCGAGCGTGGGCGTCTGCGGACGCTCGATGTCCAGTTCGCCGGGCCGGTCGAGCACACGCGGGTCACGGCAGGCGGCCGAGACCAGGGGCAGCACCGCGGCACCGGCCGGGATGCGCGTCCCCGACAGCTCGACGTCCTCGGTGGCCACCCGCAGCAGGCCGTCATTGCTGGACGGGTAGAACCGCAGCAACTCGGCCACGGCGCCCGGGATCAGCTCCGGCCGGCTTACCAGCCGGTCCCGGACGCCGGTGTCGGCCAGCACGCCGTACAGGTGGCGGGCGAGCAGGTCCCGCACCCCGATGAAGCCGGAGATGACCAGCCCGTGGAGCAGGACGATCCGCTCTTCGTCGGTCAGTTTCCCGCCCTCCGCTTCCGGGTCGTCCAGCCCCAGCAGGACTCCGGCGACGTCGTCGCCCTCGCGCGCCCGGCGCTCGTCGAGCAGGCCGGTGAACGCCTCCGCCAGCCGGGTCCGGCAGGCCTCCTGCTCCGGTCCGTCGGCGCCGCCGGACATCAGCAGCGCCTCGACGTCACCGGTGATCTCCCGCCACCGGTCCCCGTCGAAGCCCAGCAGTTCGCAGACGACCCGGCCGGCGAACGGGGCGGTGTAGGAGCCCACCAGGTCGACGGGGTCCGGAAGGCGTCCGAGGGAGGCGGCGAGCTGTCCGGCGATCTCCTCGACGCGGGCCCGCCACCGGACCGTGCGCTCGGCGGAGAAGGCCGCGGCGACCGGGGAGCGGAAGGCGGTGTGCCGGGGCGGGTCGAGGTCCACGATCCCGGTGCCCTGCCCCCGCCCGAGACCGGTGCCCGGCAGTGCGGCGGCCCGGGCCCGGCTGAAGGCCGGCCCGGTCAGCACGGTCCGGACGTCGGCGTCCCGGGTGACGAGCCAGATGGCGCTGCCGTCGGCGAGCCCGACCCGCAGGACCGGCTCCTCGGCGAGCAGCCGGTCGTACTGCGCGGGCACGGTGCCGCCGGGGCCCGCGGGGTAGGGGAAGACCTCCGGCGCGGCGGCGCTCACCGGGCCGGTCCCAGCGGATAGTCCGGGGTGCCGCGCCGTACGGCGGGTTCCACCGGCACGAAGGGGAAGTCCTGGGCCAGTACCTGGTTGTCCAGTTGGTGCTCCACCACGATGGTGCCGGCGCCGTAGTCCTCCGCGATCTGCTCGACGTCCTCCGCCGTGACCAGCCCGTCCGGCCGGCCCAGCAGTTCGGCCACGCCCCGGGCGGGCGCCAGCAGTTCGAGCGCGAAACCCCGGGCCAGATGCTGGCGGTGGGTGTGCGCGGCGACGACGAGGAAGTCGGTGTCGAGGTCGCAGATGAAGTGGCACAGGGCCCGGGCCTGGAGGAAGCGGCGGGGCCGCTCGGTGTAGCGCCGGCTGGAGACCAGCACCGGTCCCTGGGCACCCTCGCGCCGGCCGAAGGCGACCAGGCCCCGGTCGACGTACGCCGTCTGCTCGGTGACGTAGGTGAGCAGCGCGTCGGTCTCGAACCGCTCGGTGGCCGCCACCCCCGCCCAGGAGCGGACCCGGCGGGCGAGTTCGTAGCCGAGGTGCCAGGCGTTGTCGAGGCGGCCCGGGGCGAAGAACGTCTCGCGGAGGTCGGCGCACAGCTCGCGCAGTTCGGTGACGGCCGGGTCGGCCGGACGCCCGGCGGGCGCGGTGCCCGCCACCGCACGGGCCCGTTCGAGCCAGGCGAGCCGGTCGGTGATGCGCTCGGGGCGGACTCCGTTGAGGAAGTCGAAGGCGTGCGACTCGGGGAGTTCCCGTAGCACCCGCTGGATGGCGTCGGCGTAGGGCCCGGCCTCCGTGTAGGGGTCCAGGCCGAGCCGGGCCGCGGCGCGGCAGAAGGCGGCCTCGTCCTCGCCGGTGCCGCGCAGCGCGGTCCACTCCCGCTGGAGCGGGGTGTCGTCGACGCCCCATTCGGCCAGCCGGGCGACGACGGCGTCCACGAGGCCGCGCAGGGTCTCGGTGAGTCCCTCGGAGCCGACGAGGAGGTTGCCGCGTCCGAGGTAGCGGGGGCCGGGCCGGGGGTCGGGGCCGCCGTCCGGCATCCACACGATCCGGGTCTGCCGCCCCTCGGGCACGAACAGGACGTCCGGCCAGCGGAATCCGTCGCAGGCGGCCCGCATGACGTGCCGTCGCGACCGCTGCCACCAGGAGCCGCGCTGGTCGCCGACGCCGTTCTTGTAGGCGAAGCGGAGCTGGGAGATCTGGGTGCCGGGGCGGGCGTCCGCCGTCAGCGACCACCAGTTGAAGGCGATCCACTCGGCGAGCGGGTACAGCGAGCCGGTCGTGTACGGCCGTACCGTGCCGGTGGCCGGGTCCTCGACCGTGGTCAGCGGGGCGAGGGTGCCGATGCTCATCTCGACGTCGGCCCAGGTCACGGTCCGCTCGTCACGCGCTTGCACGGGCGGGTCGTGCCACTTCCAGACGAGCGAGAACTCGGGCAGCGTGCTCATGCGAGTCCCTCCGGCCATTCGCTCGGGTGCAGGGTGTAGCCGGTGTAGCGGCCGGGTTCCGCGCCGGCCAGCCGGAACTCCTGGACGACATCGCCGGTGCGGTGCCAGGCGTACCGCGGGAAACCACGCTCCCAGGGCCCGCCGATCGCCCCCTCGGTGAGCGCGGCGCGCAGCAGTTCCCGGGGGGTACGGCCGGCCGGCACCGCCCAGGGGAGGGTGTCGGCCGAGGGGGGCTCCCACACGACGTGGTCCGCCTCGCGGGCCAGCGCCTCCAGGTCGGTCCCGGCCGGGGGCGCGGTGACGGTACGGCGGAGTTCGCGCCGCCGTTCGGGTGGTCGTGAGTCGCGCATGCGCGGACCTCCAGGAGAAGGGGGAGACGGAGGAGACGCCGGACGGCCGGTGGCGGAGCCGCGTCGGACGGTCAGGCCGGAGCACCCAGGGGGCGGCCCGGCCAGTCGGCCGGGACCGGGCGGCCGTGGAGGGCGGCGAGGGTGGCCGGGATGTCGACCGGGGCGGCGGGGACGCCGTCGGTGAACGCCGGGGCGAAACCGGGGCCGAGCCCGGCCCAGTAGGACTCCCTGCGGTGCCAGCCGCTCTGCCAGGTCCGGTGCACATGGCCCGCCCACTGCGGGTCGCCGAGCGGGAGGTAGCGCCAGTCGGCGGGTTCCAGGATCAGGTCGGGCGCACCCGCGGTCGCACTCCCGGGATACACCTCCTCACGGGTCTGCACGGCGGCGAAGTAGGGCCGGCCGGTACGGGGGTTGACCGTGTCGAGCAGCAGGCCGCGCACCTCGTCGCGGACCCGTTCGTACTCGGCCGGGCCGACCGTGCCGTGCTTGTACCGGTCGCGGAGGTTGATGTTGACGCCGTGGGTGCCCTGCACGGCCTCGAAGGCGCGGGTGCCGGACCAGTCGACGCGGCCCTCCGCGCCGGTGGCGAGGAGGCCGGCCTCCGCCAGGTGGTCGTTGATCGAGCAGTAGGCACGCAGCGGTCCGAAGCCGATCTCGGAGAAGGCCAGTACGTCGGTGTGATCGTCGGCGACGGCCAGGGCGTCCTGGATCACCTGGTCGCAGGTGCGGTACGCGGCGAACACCGCGCTGTCCCGGTCGTGTTCGGGGCCGTGGTCCAGTTCCTGGAAGTAGATGTGCGAGGTGCGGTCGATGCTGGTCAGGTTGACGATGACGACGTCGGACTCGGGCAGCAGCGCGAGGGCGGCCTTTCCGCGCTGGCGGTCGGCCTCCAGCAGCCGGGGCAGCAGTTCCTCGCGGGGCTGGCCGGTCCAGAAGATGGAGACGTCGTGCACGGGCCGGATGCCCTGCTTCGCCAGCCGGCGCTGCAGGTCGCGCGGGTGGCAGGCGTGCAGGGTGGCGTACATCGGATAGCTGATCAGCGCGCCGTCCATCGGCTCGACCGGATGGGTTCCGAAGAGCCCGATGCTGGCGAACCTGAGCCCGGCGAACGCCTGGTGCTGCCAGAGCAGCGGGTGACGGCGGTCCCCGGAGCCGAGGACCTGCGGTGTGTATTCGGGATCGTGGCAGGTCCAGTACGAGAAGAAGCCGTGGTCGGCGGCCCGCCTGCCGGTGAGCACGCTGAGCAGGCCGGGTGGTTCGTAGGGGGTGCCCTCCGCGGCCAGGGGGCCGTGCGCGCCCTCGCGGCGCAGCCGGGCGAACCCGGGCAGGGCACCCGCCTCGCACCAGCGGTCCAGCAGGGCGGGAGCCGCGCCCTCCGTGATGATCACGATCGTTCGATGCTGCTTCGTCACCCAGTACTCCCTTGTCCAGCCGTACAGGGGATCGCCGCTTGCGAAGTGGGAACGGTGGTGTTCTGCGCTTCGGCACCTGGCGGGCCGAGGGGAGGGGTCGTGCCGCACGCCCGGATGCCATGCCGTCAGCACTGCACGGTACATGCCGATCCGGACGGCGTATGCCCCCTGGATGATGATGGCCGAAAGGGATGCCCGTATCGCCGTCGCCCGGCCGCGAACGGCCCGGTGGAGCACCGTGCCGGGGCCCCACCGGCGTCCGGGGACGGGTGTTTCAGTCAACTACGGCCGGCCGGGCGGACGCCTCCTTGACAGTGCTCGACGCCGGTTGACTACAGTGCGGGCTGTCCGTTCGCTCACCGTCTCCCCGCCCGCCGCCGTTCCGCGGACGTCCTTCCCGCCGTCCGCAGGCTGCCCGTACGTCGCCCACGCCCTGCGCGTTCCCGGCCGGGCAGGGGCATGCATCGCGAACCGGCGGCACCCCCCCTTCCCGGCGCGGGGCCACCGCTCGATCACCGTCCGGCCGGCCATGGCGACCCCCGGTCCGGGCGCCGACCGCCGCACGTCCCGATCGATGTCCCTCACACCGGAAAGGACGCGATATGACCGTGTTGGGCCTAGGTGGATCCGGGCACGACTGGGCCTCCTGCGCCACCGACGGCACCCGGCTCGTCGCGGTGGACGAAGAACGGCTCATGCGCAGCAAGTACGGCCTGGGCGCGGATCTGCTGGCCGGTGTCAGCCGGCAGACGTGTCTCGGGCAGCTCGGCCTCACCGCGGCCGAGGTGGAGCACGTGGTCGCCTGCGAGCTGGTGCCGCGGCCCTTCTACCACTCCTTCCGGCGCCGGGTGACGGTGATCAACCACCATCTGGCCCACGCCTACAGCGCGTTCGGCGCCTCCGGCATGTCCCGGGCCGCGGTGCTGGTGTGCGACAACTCCGGCAGTCTCACCGTCGGCGACAAGTCGGGCTCCTCGGCCCGGGAGGCCGAGACCATCAGCTCCTTCCTCGCCGACGAGCGGGGCATCCGGCTGCTCGACCGGGTCAGCGGGGCGCACGCGGTGGACGCCGGTTCGGAGAGCGCCTACTACCAGCCCGGTGAGACCGACAACTCGCTCGGCCACCTGTACCGCACCGCCAGCCTCGCCATCGGACTGGCCTACACCGGGCCGAAGACGCGCTTCCCGGTCAGCGAGGACGGCAAGACCATGGGCCTCGCGCCCTACGGCGACCAGCGGTTCGTGGACGACCTGGCGGAACTGGTCACCCTGCTGCCCGGGGGCGGCGTCAGCATCTCCGCGAGCAAGGTCTCCCACCTGCTGGGGCGGCTGGCCAAGGACGCCGACTTCGACACCAGGGCGGCCATCGCCCGCGCCGCCCAGGAGGTCCTGGAGACGGCCCTGGTGCACTGCGCCCGCGCGCTGCACGAGAGGACCGGGCTGACCGATCTGTGCATCGCGGGCGGTGTCGGCCTCAACAGCGTCGCCAACGGCCGGATCCTGAAGGAGACGCCGTTCGAGCGGCTCTTCGTGGTGCCCGCCGCCGGGGACAACGGCATCAGCCTCGGCTGCGCCTACTACGGGCTGCACGAGCTGGAGGGCGTGCCGATGGCGGAACTCCCCGCTCTGGAGAACGCCTACCTGGGGCCCGAGTACCCGCGTTCCCGGGCCCGCGAGGCCGTCGCCGCCTCCGGGCTGCCCGCGCGGACCCCCGAGGACCTGCCCGGGGAGGTCGCCGCCCTGCTGGCCGAGGGCCGGATCGTGGGCTGGTGGGACGGACGCAGCGAGTTCGGTCCGCGGGCGCTCGGGCACCGCAGCATCCTCGCCGCCCCGTTCCCCGCGTCCGTGCGCGACCACCTCAACGACAACGTCAAGTTCCGGGAGGGCTTCCGGCCGTACGCGCCGATCGTCCGCGCCGAGCGCAGCGACGAGTTCTTCGACCTCGGGCAGCCCTCGCCGTACATGCTGATCGTCACGAAGGTCACCCGTCCCGACGCCATCCCGGCGGCCGCCCACGTGGACGGCACGGCCCGGCACCAGACGCTGGAGGAGAGCCAGAACCCCGCGGTGTACCGGCTGCTCGGCGAGTTCGAGCGGCTGACCGGGTGCCCCGTCCTGCTCAACACCTCCTTCAACGTGGCGGGTCAGCCCATCGTGGAGACCCCGGAGGAGGCCGTCGAAGCCTTCGCCGGCATGAACCTCGACCATCTGGTCGTCGGCGACCAACTGGTGAGCAAGGCCTGAACGGAGGGTCTGCGGCCATGACCGTACTGGTCGTCGGGGGCGGGCCCACCGGGCTGGCGACCGCGCTCTTCCTGGCCCGGTCCGGCGTCGCGGTCCGGCTCGTGGAACGCCGTCCGCGCACCTCCACCCTGCCCCGGGCCACCCACGTCACCCGGCGGACCATGGAACTGCTGCGCGAGGCCGGGCTCCAGGAGGCGATGGCCGGGGCCGGGTTCGAGGTGGTCGCCGGCGGTGATCCCCGCGTGTTCACCGAGCCGGACCGGGTGCTGCCCCGCACCGTGGTCGGCGTCCCCTCGCTGTCCCGTCCCGACGCGGCGGAGGTACTGGAGACGGGGGAGGAGGAACTCGCCGTACCGGGGCCCTGCCCGCCCTTCTGGTGCGGGCAGCACCGCACCGAGCCGCTGCTGCGCGAGGCCGCGGTACGGGCGGGCGCGGACGTCCGGTTCGGGGAGGAGCTGACCGGGCTGTCGGTGCACGACGACGGTGTCGAGGCACGCGTCCGCCGCGCGGACGGCCGTACCGAGACCGTGACCGCGCGGTACCTGGTCGCCGCCGACGGCGCGCACGGCTGGATACCCGAGGCCGCCGGCATCGCGCGCGACGGCCTGGGCACGATCGCGCGCCGCACCAGCATCCTGTTCCGGGCCGACCTCACCCCTCTGCTGAAGGGCCGCCGGTTCTTCATGAGCATGATCGAGAACCCGGGGTTCTCCGGTGCGGTCATGCAGCTCGACGCGGACCACCGGTGGGCGGCGGCCGTGGAGACCGAGGCCGTCGGCGGCCCGGACCGCGAGCCCGGCCCCGAGCGGTGCCTGGAGCTGGTGCGGGCCGCGCTCGGGACCGACGGCATCCCGGTGGAGCTGACGGCGACCTTCCACTGGCAGGCCCGGCACCGGATCGCGGAGCGCTTCTCCGCGGGGCCCGTGTTCCTGGTCGGCGACGCCGCCCACCTCCACCCGCCCGCCGGCGGCTACGGCTCCAACGCGGGCATCCAGGACGCGCACAACCTGGCCTGGAAGATCGCCGCGGTGCTGGACGGCTGGGCCGCTCCCGCGCTGCTCGACAGCTACGACGCCGAACGCCGCCCGGTCGGCGTCGCGACCGCCGAGCAGGCCCTGCTGCTCGACGGCGTCCCGGGCGAGCGACTCGGCGCCGAGGTGCGCGATCCGCGCACCATCATCATGGGGTACCGGTACCGTTCGGCCGCGGTGATCGGCGGCCCGGCAGGGCCGGGCGGCCCCTTCCCCGGCACCTTCGAGCTGTCCGGCGCGCCCGGCACCCGGCTCCCGCACCTGCCGCTCCCGCCCGGCCCTGCCGGCGGCTCCGGGCAGATGTCCACCCTCGATCTGTGCGCACCGTCCGCCGCCGGCCCGCACCTGCTCCTGCTCGGCAGCGACGACGGCTGGCGGCGTACGGCGGCCGAGGTCGCCGGGAAGCTCGCCGTCCCCCTCGTCGCCAGGGTCCTGCGCCCCCCGGTCCCCCTCACCACGGTCTGCGGCACCGGTCCGGGCGGTGCCCTGCTGGTGCGGCCGGACGGCTTCGTGGCCTGGCGCTGCACCGCCGCCGCGCTCCCGGCCGCCACCCGACGACACCACCTGCTGGCCACGGCCGTCCGGCGGATGCTCCACGGGGACGCGGCCGGCACCGGTATCCATCCCCTGACGTTGCGGAGTGGCCGATGACGCACCCAAGCCCCCACTGCACCTGCTGGCCCGGCGCGACCGTGTGGCTCACCGGGCTGCCGAGCGCCGGCAAGTCGACCCTGGCCAGGGAGCTGGCGCGCCGGCTGACGCCCCAGGGACGCAGAGTGGAGATCCTCGACGGTGACGAGAACCGGGCCCTGCTCACCGCCGGTCTGGGTTTCAGCAGGGAGGATCGTTTCGTCAATGTGCAGCGCATCGGACTGGTCGCGGAGGTCCTGGCCCGCAACGGGGTCCTAGCCCTGGTCCCGGTGATCGCCCCCTACGCCGACGCCCGGGAGGCCGTCCGCAAGCGCCACGAGCAGTCCGGCACGCCCTATCTGGAGATCCATGTCGCCACCCCGGTCGAGGTGTGCGCCGAACGGGACGTGAAGGGGCTGTACGCCCGCCAGGCCGCGGGCGACCTGAAGGGCCTGACCGGCGTCGACGACCCCTACGAGGCACCGCGCGCCCCCGACCTCACCGTCCCGGCCCATCGACAGCGTCCGGCGGAGTCGTCCGCCCTGCTGCTCGGCCTGCTCCAGGAGCGGGGACTCGCGTGAACCACACGGCCCAACTGGAGTCGGAGGCCGTCCACATCATCCGGGAGGCGGCCGGCGAGTGCGCGCGACCGGTGCTGCTGTTCTCCGGCGGCAAGGACTCCGCCGTCGTCCTGCACCTCGCGCTGAAGGCGTTCGCCCCCGCTCCGCTGCCGTTCCCCCTGCTCCACGTCGACACCGGGCACAACTTCCCCGAGGTGATCGCCTACCGCGACCGGACGGTGGCCCGGTTCGGGCTGCGGCTGCACGTGGCCTCGGTGCAGGAGCGCATCGACAGCGGCGAACTGAGGGAACGCCCCGACGGCAGCCGCAACGCCCTGCAGAGCCCGTGCCTGCTGCGCGCCATCGGGGCCCACCGCTTCGACGCGGTGTTCGGCGGCGCCCGGCGCGACGAGGAGAAGTCCCGTGCCAAGGAACGGGTGTTCAGCCTCCGTGACGAGTGGGGCGTCTGGGACCCCCGGCGGCAGCGCCCGGAACTCTGGGAGCTGTACAACAGCCGGCACGCCCCGGGCGAGCACGTGCGGGTGTTCCCGCTCTCCAACTGGACGGAACTCGACGTCTGGCAGTACATCGGCAGCGAGGGCATCGTGCTGCCGGACCTCTACTTCGCCCACCACCGGGAGGTCTTCCGGCGCGACGGCATGTGGCTCACCGCCGGCGACTGGGGCGGACCCGGTGACGGCGAGCGCCCGGAGAAGCGGCAGGTGCGCTACCGCACGGTCGGCGACATGTCGTGCACCGGGGCCGTCGACTCGGCCGCGACCACGGTGGCGGAGGTCGTCCGGGAGATCACGGCCTCCCCGCTGACCGAACGCGGAGCCTCCCGCGCCGATGACAAGGTCTCCGACGCCGCGATGGAGGACCGCAAGCGGGAGGGGTACTTCTAGCGTGCCGATCACGACACCGCCCACGGGCGGAGCACCCGCGGACACCGCACTGCTGCGGTTCGCCCTCGCGGGCAGCGTGGACGACGGCAAGTCCACGCTCGCCGGACGCCTGCTGTACGGCTCCGCGAGCGTCCTCGCCGACCAGCTCGCGGCGATCGGGGCGGCCCCCGGCGGGGGCGGCCCGGACCTCGCGCTGCTGACCGACGGTCTGCGGGCCGAGCGCGAGCAGGGCATCACCATCGACGTGGCGTACCGCTACTTCGGCACGCCCCGGCGCCGGTTCGTCATGGCCGACACCCCCGGGCACGTGGAGTACACCCGCAACACGGTCACCGGCGCGTCCACCGCCGACCTCGTGGTGATCCTCGTGGACGTCCGCAACGGCGTCGTGGCGCAGACCCGCCGGCACGCCGCCGTGGCCGCGTTGCTGCGGACCCCGCACGTCGTGCTCGCCGTCAACAAGATGGACCTGGTGGACTACGACGAGGGAGCGTTCGCCCGGGTCGCGCGGGAGTTCACCGGGCTGGCCCGCGCGCTGGGCATCCCGGAGACGACCGCGATCCCGCTGTCGGCACTCCTCGGCGACCAGGTCGTGACCCCCTCGGAACGGCTCTCCTGGTACGACGGTCCCGCGTTGCTGCACCATCTGGAGTCCGTGCCGGCGGCCCCCGAACCGGCCGGTGCGCCGGCCCGGTTCCCGGTCCAGTACGTCATCCGGCCGCACACCGCCGCACCCCGCGGCCGCCGGGGCTACGCGGGCCGGATCGCCGCGGGCACGCTCCGCGTCGGCGACCGGGTGACCGTCCTGCCCTCCGGCTCGACCACCACCGTCAGCGGCATCGACGCCCTCGGCGTACCGGTGGAGCGGGCCTCGGCACCGCGGTCGGTCACGCTGCTGCTCGCCGACGAGGTCGACGTGGCGCGCGGCGATCTGATCGTGCCCGCCGGCCAGGAGCCGCCGCTCACCCGAACCCTCGAAGTCACCGCCTGCCACCTGCACGAACGACCGCTGTGCCGGGGCGACCGGGTCCTGGTCAAACACACCACGAGGACCGTGCGCGCCCTGGTCGCGGACATCCCCGCACGGCGCGGCCCGAGCCTGCTCGACGAGGAACCGGCACCGGACCGGATCGACGCGGGCGGCATCGGACGCGTGGTGCTGCACACGGCCGAACCCCTCGCCCCGGACGCCTACCGGGACTCCCGGCGCACTGGCTCATTACTGCTTATCGATCCGGACGACGGCAGTACGCTCACCGCCTGCATGGCGGGCCCCGGGCCGGTGTACCGCGCCGGCCCCGCAGGCACCCGCACAGCTCCGGACGACGAGGAAGAGGAAACCCTGTGAGCGAGTTGAACCCGGTGAACGCGGCGGTCCTGGACCCGGAGAGCCTGCGGCGACTCAGCGAGGACCTGGAAGGCCCCGTGTTCCTGCCGGGCGAGCCCGGTTACGCCGAGCACACCGACGGCTTCGACCGGGCGGTCGAGCACCGGCCCGCGCTGGTGGTGGCCGTGGCGAACGCCGACGACGTGGTGGCCTCGGTCCGCTTCGCCCGCGACCACGGGCTCGGCGTCGCCGTCCAGCTCACCGGGCACGGCGCCTGCCTCCCCGCCGACGAGCGCTCGGTGTACCTCTCCACCCGTGCCATGAACGGCGTCCGGGTGGACCCCGGGCAGCGCACCGCGCGGCTGGAGGCCGGCGTGCTCTGGCAGGACGTCATCCCGCTCGCCGCCGAGCACGGACTCGCCCCGCTGAACGGCTCGGCCCCCTTCGTCGGCGCCGTCTCCTACGTACTGGGCGGCGGCGTCGGCGTCCTCTCCCGGCGCTACGGCTATGCCGCCGACCACGTCCGGCGCATCGAGGTGGTCACCGCCGACGGCGAACTCCGCGTCGCCGACCAGGACGAGAACCCGGACCTGTTCTGGGCGCTGCGCGGCGGCAAGGGCAACTTCGGTGTGGTGACCGCGATCGAGGTCGAGCTGATGGAGGTCGCCCGGCTGTACGGCGGTGGCCTGTGGTACCCGGCGGAGTCGGTACGGGACGCGCTGCACCTGTACCGCACCTGGGTCACCGGCGTGCCGGAGGAGATGGCCTCCTCCTTCTTCATGCTGGACTGGCCGGACGTGGACGGCGTACCCGAGGAGCTGCGCGGACGCTTCGCCCTGCACCTGCGACTGAGCTACGCCGGCGACCCGGCGGAGGGCGAACGGCTGATCCGGCCGCTGCGCGAGGTGGCGCCGATCCTGCTGGACACGGTCACCGACATCCCGTACACCGAGGTCGGCACCATCCACAACGACCCGCCGGTCTCGGGCTCGTACCACATCAACAACTTCCAGCTCACCACGCTGGACGAGGACACGGTCGACGCCATGCTCGCACTGGTCGGCCCCGGCACGAAGAGCGCGGTCAGCCTGGAGGTGCGCAACCTCGGAGGGGCCCTGGGCCGCCCGCCCCGGGTGCCCAACGCGGTCGCGCACGTGCCCGAGGCACGCTTCCAGGTGTACTCGGCCGGGGTCCTGGGCAACGGCGAGGACGACGCGGTGTACGAGGGCCACGACCGGGTCGTGGCGACGCTCGCGCCGTGGGCCACGGGAACCCGGATGCTCAACTTCATGGCGGGCATCGCCCACACCGACCCCGCCGACGTGCGGGAGGCGTACACGGCCGAGGCGTACCAGCGCCTGGCCGAGCTGAAGACGGTCTGGGACCCGGGCAACACGTTCCGCTTCAACCACAACATCCCGCCGCGGACGGCCGGGAACTAGACCGTGTCCGCGAAGTCCCTCCCCCCCCACGGGTGGACGGAGGGACTTCGCTGACACGGCCTGGGCGGCCACCCGCACCAGGCCCGCCCCCCAGCGCCCTCGGGCGCCCTGCTTCGTCCCACCGATCACCCGACGAGCGATTGCGGAGATTGCCATGACCGAGCACGTCAAGACCGCGGACCAGGGCGTCAACCGGCAGATGGTGGAGCTGCTCCAAGGGGCCTGGCGGGCGCGGGCCGTCCATGTCGCCGCCGAACTGGGTCTTCCCGACCTGCTGGCCCAGGGCGAGCGTACGGTGGCCGACCTGGCCGGACTCACCGGCACGCACGCGCCGACGCTGGGCCGGCTGCTGCGGGCGCTGAGCACGTTCGGGGTGTTCCGGCGGCTGCCGGACGGGCAGACCTACGCCCAGACGCCCCTGTCGGCCGTACTGGTCGCCGAGCCGGCCAATCCGGAGTCGACCGACGCCCGCTTCATGGCGGCGAACTGGCACTGGGCCGCCTGGGGCGACCTGCTGCACACGGTCCGCACCGGTGAGTCGTCCTTCGAGAAGGCGAACGGGACCTCCTTCTGGGAGCTGACCAAGAGCGACCCCGACGCCAAGCAGCGGTTCAACGCCGCGATGAGCGCGGTCTCGGAGGCGGAGAGCGCCGGTATAGCCCGGGCCTACGGCTTCCCGGCCGGGGCCCACGTCGTCGACGTCGCCGGCGGACTCGGCAGTCTGCTGGCGGCCGTCCTCACCGAGCACCCGACGGTGCGCGGCACGCTCCTGGAGCGTCCGGAGATCGTGCCGCTGGCCGAGGAACTGCTGGCGAAGGCGGGCGTCGACGGGCGCTACGAGACGATCGCCGGGGACTTCTTCGAGGACGTACCGGCAGGTGCGGACGTGTACACGATCAAGCGGGCACTGCACGACTGGGACGACGACACCATCGTGCGCATCCTGGCGCGGACAGCGCGGTCCATGCGACCCGGCGTACCGCTGCTGATCATGGAGAGCATGGTGGACGAGACGTCCGACCAGGAGGCGCTGTTCCGGGGGCTGCTGCTGACGGTGCTGGTCGGCGGTCAGGACCGGCCCGAGTCGGACTACCGGGAACTGGCCGGACGGGCGGGCCTCACGGTACGGCGCAGCATCCCGGTCGGCGGCGATCTGCGCATCCTGGAGACGGTCCGGGCCTGAGCGGCCCGCTCGGCCCGAGCGGCCGGGCGCCCCGCGCGGACCCACGGGTCCGGCGCGGGGCGCCCGGGGTTCAGCGGCGGGCCGCCTCCCGCACGGACCTGCGGGGAACCGGCCGCCGGCGCTGCGCCGTGTCGGCGAGCAGCCGCCGCACGGAGTGGTTGTCCACGGGGTTGAGGTCGCTGCCGGGTGGCACGATCTCGTCGATCCGGTCGAGGACCTCGTCGTCCAGGACCGTCCCGGCACCGGCGAGCAGGTCGGTGAGCTGGTCCACGGTACGGGGCCCGATGATCACCGAGGTCACGGCCGGGTGGGCCTGGACGAAGCCGAGAGCGAGATGGGTGAGCGGCATCCCGGCCTCCGCCGCCAGCGCCCGCAGCCGGCCCACCGCCCGTGCCTTGGCCGCGTTCGCGGGCACGGCGGGGTCGAACCGCTGCGGTTCCAGCACCGTACGGCCCTCGCCCGGGGTGGCGTCACGGTCCGAGAGCCAGCCCGCGCTCAGCGGTCCCCAGGCGAGGACGCCCATGCCGTGCCGCCGCGCGGTCGGCAGGACGTGCATCTCCACGCTCCGGCTGAGGACGGAGTACGCGGGCTGCTCGGAGCGGAAGTGCACATGGCCGCGCCGCTCGGCGGTCCAGCGGGCCTCGACCAGCTGGTCGGCGGGGAAGTTGGAGGTGCCGATCGCCCGGACCTTTCCCGACCGCACCAGGTCCGACAGGGCGGAGAGCGTCTCGTCGATGTCGGTGTCGGGGTCGACTCCGTGCACCTGGTAGAGGTCGATGTGGTCCGTGCCCAGCCGGCGCAGGCTGTCCTCGACCGCCCGCATGATCCAACGCCGGGAGTTCCCCCGGTGGTTGTCGTCCGGACCCATGGGGCCGTGGAACTTGGTGGCGAGGACGATGTCGTCGCGCCGGCCCTTGAGCGCCTCGCCGACGATCTCCTCGGTGCCGCCCTCGCCGTAGATGTCGGCGGTGTCCACCAGGTTGACACCCGCGTCCAGGGCCATGCCGATGACCGTGCTCGCCTCCCGCCGGTCGGGGTTGCCCCAGGAACCGAACATCATGGTGCCCAGGGCCAGTTCGCTGACCGAGATCCCGGTGTCGCCGAGAATACGCCGTTCCATGCGTCGTTCGTCCTCCGGTCGTCTCGCGTGCTGAGCAGGGTTTCTTCCGCTACGGCCGCCCGGTGCGGGGCATGCCGGCGAGCGTGCGGGCCACGTCGTCCTCCGGTACGTCCCGCACCAGTTCCACCCCGTCCGGCCCGTCGAGGACGAAGCCCAGACCGCGGGTCGCCTTCTTGTCGAGCCGCATCAGGGGGATCAGGGCCGCGGTATCGACGTCCGGCGGCAGGGCGGCGGGCAGTCCGTAGGCGCGTACCACCTCCTCGTGCTCCGCGACCCGGTCGGGACCGATCCGCCCGAGGGCACCGGCGAGGCGTCCCGCGAACACGGTGCCGATCGCCACGCACTCACCGTGCCGCAGCGCGTATCCGGTGGCGCGTTCCAGCGCGTGGCCGAGGGTGTGGCCGTAGTTGAGGATGTGCCGCAGGCCCGTGTCCCGTTCGTCCGCGGCCACCACGGAGGCCTTCAGCCGCACGCTCGCGGCGATCTGCCCGGTGACCGGCAGCCCCCGCAGGTCGCCGGCGCCGATGAAATGGCAGCGGGCGATCTCGCCGTAGCCGTTGCGCCACTCCCGCTCGGGCAGGGTGCGCAGGTAGTCGGTGTCGCAGAGAACCGCGGCGGGCTGCCAGTAAGCGCCGACCAGGTTCTTGCCGTGCGCGAGGTTCACGGCCGTCTTGCCGCCGACGCTCGCGTCGACCTGGGCGAGCAGGGTGGTCGGCAGGTGGATCACGGGCACGCCGCGGTGGTACAGCGCGGCCGCGAGGCCCACGGTGTCGGTGGTGGTACCGCCGCCGCAGGAGACCACCACGTCGGCCCGGGTGAGCCCGTGGCCGGCGAACGCGTCGCACAACCGCTCCACCGTGGCCAGGGTCTTGTTGTCCTCGCCGTCGGCCAGCGGCAGCCGCAGTGCCGGTACGCCCGGGTCGGGTGCCTCGTCCACGGGCCGGGCGGTGACGACGGCGGCCCGGCGTGCCCCGAGGTCCCGGACGAGCGGGGCCAGCAGGTCCCGGGCTCCGGGGCCGATGTGCACGGGGTAGGAACGCGCGCCCAGCGACACGTCGATGCGCTGAACCGCAGAAGCGTGCCGTGTACGCGTCATGCGCTCTTTATACGCGCCCCGTGCGCCCCACGCGAGGCCCCCTTTTCCGCCACCGCCGGCCTGGCTCAGAGGATGCCGGTCCGCCCCGCCGCCCAATGGACCTGGGTCTTCACCGCGTAGCGGGGCCAGGCGCGTTCACCGCACAGGTGACGCACCACGGCGCGGCAGGTCGTCGCCTCGCCCGCGACGTAGGCGATGCCCGGCTCGGGCGGCAGCCGCAGCCGCCGTACGGCCTCCAGCAGCACCCGTGATCCCACGGCGGAGGCACCGCCCCGGTGCACCCAGGGAAGACCGCGGGGACCGTGCGGGGCGGAGAAGTCGCCGTCCGGCCCGGTCGTCTCCAGCACGCCGGAGGCCGCCGCACCGGCGGGCAGCGCGGCGAGCATGGTCAACAGGGGGACGGCGCCGGTCTCCTCACCGATGAACACGTGGTAACGGGCCCGGGGCTCCAGCGTGATGCGATTGCGCGGCGCCCCTACGCGGGTCCGGGTCCCCGTTGCCACGGAAGCCGCCCACCGGCTGCCCGGCCCTTCCGGCCGGTGCCGTGCGATGCGCAGCGTCAGGCTGGCGCGCGACGGATCGTGCGTCCACACGGAGTACGTCCGCAGCCGCGGTACGCCGTCCACGTCCGGCACCTCCAGCGGCAGGTGCGCACCCGGTTTGCTGCGCAGAACCGCCAACGCGGGTCCCGTGAGCGTCAGTTCCCGCATGCCCGGCGTGACATCGTGCGCCTCGGCGACCCTCACCTCCAGCATCCGGGTGTCATGGAACCGCCGGCCCTGCCCCGGGCCGCGCGGGGGCATCCTGGAGACACTCACCCGTTCCGTCCTCCTCGCTCGTCCCGGCCGGCCGGACCCCGTCGCCGTTCAGTATGCCGCCGCCGTCAGTCGGCCACACCCTTCTGCGCCAGCACCTTGTCCACGGACACCCGGACGAGCAGCTCCCCGGGGACCCCGTTGCGGGCCCCGAACTCCTCGGCGCGTTCCTCACCCATGTACCGGGCACCGAGCCGGGCCGCCCAGTGCCGCAGTTCGTCGGGCTCCTCCGAGATCCGGGCCCGCCCCTGGATCACCACGTAGTCGAACGGGGGCCGGTCGTCGTCCACGCACAACGCGACCCGGCCGTCACGGGCCAGGTTGCGTCCCTTGACGGTCTCCTCGCCGGTGTTGAACACGATCTCGTCCCCGTCGAGCAGGAACCAGATCGGCGCCACATGCGGGCTGCCGTCGGCGCGCACGGTGCAGAGCTTCCCGGTGCGGGTGCCGTACGAGACGAAGGCCCGCCATTCGTCGTCAGTCATCTTCTGTGCCATGGCTCCATCCTGCTTGCCCGCAGCCCCACCGTGGGGAAGGCTGGCGGGGCAGATCCCCCGGCCAGGGGGGAGACCACGCACGGGGAGCACAGGGGGCGACGGGACCATGGCGCAGAACCAGGGGATCGGCTGGATGCTGGACGAGCTGACCGAACGCGTCGAGCACGTGCGGCACGCGATGCTGCTGTCCAACGACGGGCTGGTGACAGGCGCCAGCACCGGCCTGCGGCGCGAGGACGCCGAGCACCTGGCCGCGGTCTCCTCCGGACTGCACAGCCTGGCCAAGGGGTCGGGCCGGCACTTCGGCGCCGGGCGGGTGCGTCAGACCATGGTCGAGTTCGACGACGCCGTCCTGTTCGTCACCGCGGCCGGTTCTGGCAGCTGCCTGTGTGTACTGAGCGGCGCCGAGGCCGACATCGGGCAGATCGCGTACGAGATGACGCTGCTGGTGAACCGGGTCGGGGAGCACCTCGGGGTCGATGCCCGCAACCCCGGGAGCAGTTCCCTGGAGCCATGACCCGCTGTTCCGTACGCGTGCCGGGAGCGTCCGCGAGGTTGTCCACAGCCCCCGACGGGATGCCGGGCGAACGGCTACGGTTTTCTCGGGCGAGCGCACCGGGCGCCGTCCGAGCAGACTCCACGGGGGAGACGGCCATGTCCGCAGACATCCTCACACCGGAAGCCGGCACCACCGTCGACCGGGACGCCGCCAGGCGTGACGACCGACAGCCCGCTCCGGGCCGAGCCGCACGCGAACCGGGCCCGGGGCCCGGCGAGTCCGGCATCGCGCCGTGCCTCGGCCGGCTCACCACCGTGCCCGGCGAGGGAGGCGGGGGACGGGTGCGTCACCCGGGCCGAGACCGACCGGTTCCGTGCCCGCGCAAGCTTCGCGCCCGCGTCCCGACCGTCCTGACGCCGTTCCGAGGCAGCGGACGGGACTACGCGGCCGGCCCGGACGGCAGAGCGCGGAACAACCCTTCCTGCACCACGGACACCAGCAACCGGCCCTCCGCGTCGTAGATCCGGCCGCGGGCCAGCCCCCGCCCGCCCGTGGCGATCGGCGACTCCTGGTCGTACAGGAACCACTCGTCGGCGCGGAACGCACGGTGGAACCACATGGCGTGGTCCAAGGAGGCCATGTCGAAGCCGCGCGGTCCCCACAGCGGCTCGACCGGGATGCGCACGGCGTCCAGCAGGGTCATGTCGCTGGCGTAGGTCAGGGCGCAGGTGTGCACGAGCGGGTCGTCACCGAGGGGCCCGACCGCGCGCATCCACACGGCACTGCGCGGCTCGGCGCCCCGGATGTCCCCGGCCGTCCAGCGCAGCCGGTCGACGTAACGGATGTCGAAGGGCTGTCGCCGTGCCATCCGCTCCAACTGCTCCGGCAGCGCACCCAGGTGCTCCCGGACCTCGTCGGCGACGCTCGGCAGGGACTCCGGGTCCGGCACCTTGCGGGCGGGCGGCAGCTGATGCTCGAAACTTCCCTGTTCAGGCTGGTGGAAGGAGGCGGTGAGATTGAAGATCGTCCGGCCTTGCTGCACCGCCGTGACCCGGCGGGTCGTGAACGACCGCCCGTCCCGGACCCGCTCGACCTGGTACACGATCGGCACGCCCGGCCGCCCCGGCCGCAGGAAGTACGCGTGCAGCGAGTGCACCGGGCGGTCGCCCTCCGTGGTGCGCCCCGCCGCGACGAGCGCCTGCCCGGCCACCTGGCCGCCGAACACCCTCTGCAGGGACTCCTGCGGGCTGCGGCCGCGGAAGATGTTGACCTCGATCTGCTCCAGGTCGAGCAGGTCGACCAGGCGGTCGGCCGGGTTCGTCTCGGACGTCATGGGTGCTGTTCTCCTGTGCTCACAACTGGCCGACGTCGGTGACCCGGACGACTGCCCGGCCCTCGGCGTCGGAGGCCACCAGGTCGACCTCCGCGCTGATGCCCCAGTCGTGGTCGCCGTTCGGGTCGTCGAAGATCTGCCGTACGCGCCACAGCCGGTTCTCCGGCTGCTCCTCGATCACCAGCAGCTTGGGGCCGCGGGCGTCGGGCCCGGTGCCGAGGTCGTCGTACTCGTCCCAGTACTTGTCCATGGCCTCGCCCCAGGCGTCGGCGTCCCACCCGGCGTCGCCGTCCAGCTCGCCCAGCTCCCCGACCTGGTCGAGCGCGGCCAGCTCCACCCGCCGGAACAGGGCGTTGCGGACGAGGACACGGAAGGCACGCGCGTTGGCGGTCACCGGCCGCACCTGGTCGGCCTTCTCCTGGGCCTCCTCGGCGGTCATCTCCGCCGGGTTGGCGAGCTGTTCCCACTCGTCCAGCAGGCTGGAGTCGACCTGGCGCACCATCTCACCGAGCCACTCGATCAGATCCTGCAGGTCGTCGGACTTCAGGTCGTCGGGGACGGTGTGGTCCAGCGCCTTGTAGGCGCCGGCGAGGTAGCGCAGCACGATGCCCTCGGTCCGCGCCAGCTCGTAGTGGGAGGTCAGCTCGGTGAAGGACATCGCCCGCTCGTACATGTCCCGGATCACCGACTTCGGCGACAGCGGATGGTCACCGACCCAGGGGTGGCTCCTGCGGTAGGTGTTGTACGCGTGGAAGAGCAGCTCCTCCAGGGGCTTCGGGTACGTGATCTCCTGGAGGCGCTCCATGCGCTCCTCGTACTCGACGCCGTCGGCCTTCATCGCGGCCACGGCCTCGCCGCGCGCCTTGTTCTGCTGCGCGGCCAGGATCTGCCGGGGGTCGTCCAGCGTGGACTCCACCACCGACACCATGTCCAGCGCGTACGACGGCGACTCGGGGTCCAGCAGCTCGAACGCGGCCAGGGCGAAGGTGGACAGCGGCTGGTTCAGCGCGAAGTCCTGCTGGAGGTCGACCGTGAGACGGACGATACGGCCGTCGGCGTCCGGGGTGTCCAGCTTCTCGACGATGCCGCCGTCCAGCAGCGAACGGTAGATGGCGATGGCCCGCCGGATGTGCCGCAGCTGCTGCTTGCGCGGCTCGTGGTTGTCCTCCAGCAGATGCCGCATCGCCTCGAAGGCGTTGCCCGGCCGGGCGATCACCGACAGCAGCATCGTGTGCGTCACCCGGAAACGGGACGTGAGCGGCTCCGGCTCGGAGCCGATGAGCTTGTCGAAGGTCTGCTCGCTCCAGCCGACGAAGCCCTCCGGCGCCTTCTTGCGGACCACCTTGCGGCGCTTCTTCGGGTCGTCGCCCGCCTTGGCCAGGGCCTTCTCGTTCTCGACGACGTGCTCGGGCGCCTGTGCGACGACCAACCCGGCCGTGTCGAAGCCCGCGCGCCCGGCCCGCCCGGCGATCTGGTGGAACTCCCGGGCCCGCAGTGTCCGCACCCGGCTGCCGTCGTACTTGGTCAGAGCGGTGAACAGCACCGTCCGGATGGGCACGTTGACGCCGACACCGAGGGTGTCGGTCCCGCAGATCACCTTCAGCAGACCGGCCTGGGCGAGTTTCTCCACCAGCCGCCGGTACTTCGGCAGCATGCCGGCGTGGTGGACGCCGATGCCGTGCCGCACGTAGCGGGAGAGGTTGCGGCCGAACTTCGTGGTGAAGCGGAAGTTGCCGATCAGCTCGGCGATCCTGTCCTTCTCCTCGCGGGTGCACATGTTGATGCTCATGAGGGCCTGCGCCCGCTCCACGGCCTGCGCCTGCGTGAAGTGCACGATGTAGACCGGAGCCTGCTTGGCCGTCAGCAGGTCGGTGAGCGTCTCGGTGAGCGGGGTGTACCGGTACTCGTAGGAGAGGGGGACCGGGCGGGTCGCCGACCGGACCACCGACGTGGGGCGGCCGGTGCGGCGGGCCAGGTCCTTCTCGAAGAAGGAGACGTCACCGAGCGTGGCGGACATCAGGACGAACTGTGCCTGCGGCAGCTCCAGCAGCGGGATCTGCCAGGCCCAGCCGCGGTCCCCTTCGGCGTAGAAGTGGAACTCGTCCATCACGACCTGGCCGATGTCCGCGTCCTTGCCGTCCCGCAGCGCGATGGAGGCCAGCACCTCGGCGGTGCAGCAGATCACCGGGGCGTCTGCGTTCACGGAGGCGTCGCCGGTCAGCATGCCGACGTTCTCGGTACCGAAGAGCTTGCACAGCTCGAAGAACTTCTCCGAGACCAGCGCCTTGATCGGTGCCGTGTAGAAGGTGACCTCGTCCCGGGCCAGGGCGGCGAAGTGCGCCCCGGCCGCGATCATGCTCTTGCCGGAGCCGGTGGGCGTCGAGACGATCACGTTCGCCCCGGACACCACCTCGATCAGCGCCTCCTCCTGATGGGAGTAGAGCGTGAGACCGCGCTCCTCGGCCCACGACTCGAAGGCTTCGTAGAGGGCGTCGGGGTCGGCGGTCTTCGGCAGGCGATCGATGAGGGTCACACCCCCATCTTGCCTGGCCCCGGCCCCGATGCGGGAATCGGATGCGGGACCGAAGATCATGACCGTTACGCTGGGGCGCCGACGGCATGCCGGCGGACCTGGTCAACTGGACAGCGGCACACGAGGAATGGGGCGGGCGACGGCGATGATGGGACCAGCACACTCACTGTCGGGTGCCGCGGCCTGGCTCGGGGTAGGGGCGGCGACCGCCGCCGCCGGGCACCCGATGCCCTGGCCGGTCCTGCTCACCGGAGCCCTGATCTGCGCCGGCGCGGCGCTGGCGCCGGACCTCGACCACAAGGCGGCCACCATCTCGCGGGCCTTCGGACCGGTCTCCCGGGGCCTGTGCGAGATCGTCGACAAGCTCTCCTACGCTGTCTACAAGGCGACCAAGAAGCAGGGCGACCCGCGCCGCTCCGGCGGTCACCGCACACTCACCCACACCTGGCTGTGGGCGGTCCTGATCGGCGCGGGCTGCTCGGCCGTGGCGGTCACCGGGGACCGGTGGGGTGTGCTGGCGATCCTCTTCGTCCACATGGTGCTGGCCATCGAGGGGCTGCTGTGGCGGGCGGCCCGCGGCTCCAGCAGCGACGTCCTGGTCTGGCTGCTGGCCGCGACCAGTGCCTGGATCATCGCGGGCGTCCTGGACGAGCCGGGGAGCGGGTCGGACTGGCTGTTCACCGCGCCGGGCCAGGAGTACGTGTGGCTGGGGCTGCCCGTCGTGCTGGGGGCGCTGGTGCACGACATCGGGGACGCGCTGACCGTCTCCGGCTGTCCGGTCCTGTGGCCCATACCCGTCGGCCGCAAGCGCTGGTACCCGATCGGGCCGCCCAAGGCGCTGCGCTTCCGGGCGGGCAGCTGGGTGGAGCTGAAGGTCCTGATGCCGGCGTTCATGCTGCTGGGCGGGGTGGGCTGCGCGGCGGCGCTCAACGTGATCTGACGCCCAGCCCCGAACCGCGCCGCGCGTCACCTCACAGCGGTGTCTCAGGCGAGGCGGCCGCCACCGCTCTGGGCGCCGCCTCCCTGGTCCCCGCCGCCGTAGCGTCGCTCGAACCGGGCGACGCGTCCCTCGGTGTCCACCGTCCGGGCCTGCCCCGTGTAGAAGGGGTGGCTCTCCGAGGAGATCTCCACGTCCACGACCGGGTAGCTCCGGCCGTCGTCCCACTCGATGGTCCGGTCGCTCGTCGCCGTGGACCGGGTGAGGAAGGCGTAGCCGGCGGCGCGGTCCCGGAAGACGACGGGATGGTAGTCGGGGTGCTTGTCCTGTTGCATGAGTGCTCCTTGTACGGCGGTGGCGGCGCGGGGAGGCGCGACGCCGGGGGACCGGCCCGGCCGGGCGGACCGGGTCGGCACGGGTGCCGGGGATGGGCCGCACGCCCGGGGTCAGCGAGGGAGGGAGTCCTCGTCGACGACGTGCATCGCGGCCTCCTCGGCGGACGCCGCCGCGCCGTCGATCCCCACGTCCCTGGCGACCAGAGCGGCCTCCTCGTCCTCGCGCGCCCCCTCGTCGGGAGCCACGAGCCGACCGGAGCGGGCGGCACCGACCTCGTCGTCCAGCAGTTCGCCGTCGGTGTCCTCGGAGTCGCCGAGACCGTCACCGTCGGGGGCCGCGGTGTCCGGTATCTCCTCCGCGAGCCGCTGCTCCAGCGTCTCGCCGTACCGGCGCTCGGCCGCCGTCACGCCGTCGTGTTCCACGGCCCAGGGGCGTTCCGGCGGGGAGTAGCCGACGTCGAGCGGGTCGTCGACACCGTCGTACTCCAGGGTGTCCTCCGCGTCGAGCAGCCCGGTGTCCTCCCGTTGTTCGGAACCGTCGGGCTGGTAGACGTCGTCGCCCCATCCGTCGGCACTGTTCACGGATACCTCCAGCGGGTGCGGCCGGGACCCTTCTCGGCATGGCCGGGGGCAGGCCGCCGCGGCGTGGTGCCGGGGCGTCGTCCGGCGAGGGGACGGCCGGTCCGGGGACGTTCCCCGCGCCGGTGCCTTCTCCCAGATTTCCACCCCCTCGGGGAACCGCGCAACGGCACGGGCCCCGGCCGGGGGCGCTGCCCCGGTGGCCGGAGCCCGGCCGGGAAGGCCAGGTTCCGGCGGGAGGCCGTCGGACTCCGGCCGGGGCCCCGACCGGACGGTGGGGGCGGACGGGAAGGCAGGGCCGGCTCGGGCGGCCGGGCCCGCTGTGAGGACCGGGACGGCTCGGGTGGCTGGACCCGGCGGGAGGGCCGGTCCGGAACGGACGGCCGCGAGCGGCCGGTGTTCCCGCCCGGCCCGCAGGCTCCCGCCCCTCCCCACCGGCAAGAACCGCCCCGCCCCTACGGAACTTCTCGGTCAGCCGTGCCACGAGCGCCACAACGCCGCGTACGCCCCGCCCGCCGCGACCAGCTCGTCGTGGCTGCCCAGCTCGCTGATCCGGCCGTCCTCGACGACGGCGATGACGTCCGCGTCGTGCGCGGTGTGCAGCCGGTGCGCGATGGCGATGACGGTACGGCCGTCCAGCACACGGGCGAGGGACCGTTCCAGGTGACGGGCGGCCCGGGGATCGAGCAGCGACGTCGCCTCGTCCAGCACCAGTGTGTGCGGGTCGGCCAGCACCAGACGGGCCAGCGCGATCTGCTGGGCCTGTGCCGGGGTGAGCCCGAAACCGCCCGAGCCGACCTCGGTGTCCAGTCCCTCGTCGAGCGCGCGGGCCCAGCCGTCCGCGTCGACCGCGCCCAGGGCCGCCCAGAGCTCGGCGTCGGTCGCGCCGCCGCGGGCCAGCCGGAGGTTGTCGCGCACGGAACCGACGAAGACGTGGTGCTCCTGGTTGACGAGAGCGACGTGCGAACGGACCCGCTCGGCGGGCATCCGGGACAGTTCGGCGTCGCCCAAGGTGATCCGGCCGTCCCGCGGGGCGTAGATACCGGCGAGCAGCCTGCCGAGAGTGGACTTGCCCGCCCCGGAGGGCCCCACCAGTGCGAGACGGGTGCCGGGGGCGACGTCCAGGGATACCTTGCGCAGGACGTCCACGCCTTCGATGTAACCGAAGTGCACCCGGTCGGCCCGTACGTCGCGGCCGGCGGGGGTCAGCTCCGCGTCGCCCGTCTCGGGCTCGATCTCGCGCACGCCGACCAGCCGGGCCAGCGACACCTGGGCCACCTGCAGCTCGTCGTACCAGCGCAGGATCAGGCCCACCGGATCGACGAGCATCTGCGCGATCAGGGCGGCCGTGGTCAGCTGTCCGACCCCGATCCAGCCCTGGAGCACGAACACTCCGCCGATCATGAGCACCGAGGCGAGGACGGTCACATGGGTGACGTTGATGACCGGGAAGAGCACCGACCGCAGCCAGAGGGTGTAGCGCTCCCAGGCCGTCCATTCCTTGATCCGGCGCTCGGACAGCCCGATGCGCCGGTCGCCGAGACGGTGCGCCTCCACCGTGCGTCCGGCGTCCACGGTCTCGGCGAGCGCGGCGGCCACGGCGGCGTACCCGGCGGCCTCCGACCGGTAGGCGGCGGGCGCCCGCCGGAAGTACCAGCGGCACCCGATCACCAGCAGCGGCACCGCGAGCAGGACGGCCGGAGCCAGCGGCGGTGCGGTGACCACCAGGCCGCCCAGCAGCAGCACCACCCACACCGCGCCGATCGCCAGCTGGGGCACGGCCTCGCGCATGGCGTTGCCGAGCCGGTCGATGTCGGTCGTGATCCGGGACAGCAGGTCACCCGTGCCGGCCCGTTCGAGGACGCCCGGCGGCAGCCCGACCGCGCGGACGAGGAAGTCCTCCCGGAGGTCGGCCAGCATGCGCTCACCGAGCACCGCGCCGCGCAACCGGACCTGGCGTATGAAGAGGGCCTGGAGGACCAGGGCCCCCACGAACAGGGAGACCGTCACGCCGAGGCGCAGCTCGCGAGCGTCGTCGGAGACCCGCTCCACGAGCCCGCCGAGCAGGTACGGACCGGCCATGGAGGCGACCACGGCGACGGTGTTGACGGTGACGAGGAGCAGGAACGCGCGTCGGTGCCGCCGCAGCAGCTCCGTCACGTAGCCGCGCACGGTCGCGGAGGTGCCGACGGGCAGGGTGCTCGCCGTGGTCGGTGCCGCGGGGTCGTACGACGGTGGCGCCACGCCGATCATGCCGTCTCCTCGATCTCTTCGAGCTGGTGCAGTACGTCGTCGTCCGCCAGGCGGTCGTCCGTCAGACGGCCGTCCTCCCGGCGGTCGCTCTCCCGGCGGCCGTCCTCCCGGCGGTCGCTCTCCGGGCCGCCGTGCCGACGGTCGATGTTCAGGGCGCGCCCCCGGCCCGCGCCGACCGTCTCCACGCCGACCGTCTCCACGCCGGCCACGTCCGAGCCGGCCGCGTCCCAGCCGGCCCCGTCCGCGCCCGCCGTCCGCGCGTCGGCCTCCTCATCGGTCTCACGGGTCACCACGGCCCGGTACCGGGGATCGGCGCGCACCAGCTCGCGGTGGGTGCCGACGGCCGCGGCCCGGCCCTCGTGCAGGAACACCACGCGTTCGGCGCGGTCCAGCAGCAGCGGCGAGGAGGTGAAGACGACGGTCGTGCGGCCGTCCCGCAGACCGCGCACGCCCTCCGCGATGCGTGCCTCGGTGTGCGAGTCCACGGCCGAGGTGGGTTCGTCCAGGACGAGGACCTCGGGATCGGCCACCAACGACCGGGCCAGCGCGAGCCGCTGGCGCTGCCCACCCGAGAGCGAGCGGCCCCGCTCGGTGATCCGGGCGTCCATCGGGTCCTCCGCGCCGACCGATCCCTGGGCGAGCGCCGCCAGCACGTCCTCGCACCGGGCGGCGGCCAGGGCCTCCGAGGGCTCGACGGCGCCGGAGGCGGGCACGTCGAGGAGTTCGCGCAGGGTGCCCGAGAGCAGCACCGGGTCCTTGTCCTGGACCAGCACGGCGGTGCGCGCGCAGTCCAGGGGCAGCTCGTCCAGCGGCACCCCGCCCAGGGTGACCGGCGTGCCCTTCTCCGAGGGGTGGCCGCCGAGCCGTTCGGCCAGCCGGCCCGCCGCGTCGGGATCACCGCACACCACGGCCGTCAGACGGCCCGCCGTGGCCAGCAGCCCGGTGTCCGGGTCGTGCAGGTCTCCGGAGGGCAGGGTGCCGGCGGCCCGCGAGCCGCCGGTGTCGGTGGCCCGTTCCAGCGACAGCACCCGCGCGGCCCGCTTGGCCGAGGGACGGGAGAAGGAGTACGCCATGGCGATCTCCTCGAAGTGCCGCAGCGGATAGGTGAGGATCATGACCGAGCTGTAGACGGTGACCAGTTCGCCGACGCCGATCCGGCCGTCCCGGGCCAGGTGGACGCCGTGCCACACCACGGCGATCAGCAGCAGCCCCGGCAGCAGCACCTGGATGGCGGAGATGAGTGACCACATGCGGGCGCTGCGCACGGCGGCGTGCCGGACCTCCTGGGAGGCACGGCGGTAGCGGTCGAGGAACAGCTGCTCGCCCCCGATGCCGCGCAGCACCCGCAGTCCGGCGACGGTGTCCGAGGCGAGTTCGGTGGCCCGCCCCGCCTTCTCCCGCTGGACGTCGGCGCGGCGCGTGGCACGGGGCAGCAGCGGCAGCACGGCCAGCGCCAGCACCGGCAGGCCGATGATGACGACGACGCCGAGGGCCGGCTGGTAGACGAGCAGGCCGACGCAGACCAGCACGATGGTGAGCGCCGCCGCGGTGAACCGGGACACCGCCTCCACGAACCAGCCGATCTTCTCGACGTCGCCGGTGGAGACGGCCACGACCTCACCGGCCGCGACCCGCCGGGTCAGCGCCGAGCCCAGCAGGGCCGCCTTGCGGGCCAGCAACTGCTGGACTCGGGCGGCGGCGGTGATCCAGTTGGTGATGGCGGCGCGGTGCAGGAAGGTGTCGCCGAGCGCGTTGCCGGCGCAGCAGACGGCCAGCAGGGCGCCCGCCAGGGCGAGCCGGGCGCCGGACCGGTCGACGACGGCCTGGACGGCGATGCCCACGCAGAAGGGCAGTGCGGAGACGGAGGCGAAGTGCAGCAGTCCCCAGGCCAGGGCTTTGAGCTGTCCGCCCAGCTGGTTCCGGAAGAGCCACCACAGGAATCGGGGGCCCGAGCGAGCGTCCGGCACGCCCGGGTGGGGATACGGAAGGTCTTGGATCTGCATGAGGTCCCAGTGGCTCGTGTCAGGGGTGCCGCTCGGCGCGGCATCGAAGGGCAGCAAACCGTGACAGGTTCGCGTCGCCGTGTGCTCGGAATCAAGCGGTTTTCCCCGGAGGCGCCGAGATCCGGCTGTGCTCCCCGCACGACTGGCGGGACGCCCGGCCGGAACGCCACCGCGCCGGTCCCGGCGGCGCGGAACGACTGCTCGGAGCGGGACGACTCGATCGGGGACCGTTCTCCCGGAACGAAGGCTCCGGTGTGGCCTGCGGGCTCAGTCCGCGCCGGTGCCGGGGCGCACGACGGCGGCCCCGTCGATCAGGGTGTCCAGGAGCGCGCCGAGCGCCGCGCGCTGTTCGGTGCTGAGCGGCGCCAGGATCTCCTCGGCCGCCGAGCGGCGCGCACGGCGCAGTTCGAGCAGGGCCGTGCGCCCGGTGTCCGTCAGTTCGATGCGGATCACCCGGCGATTGGCCTGATCCGGCACCCGGCGCACCATCCCGGCGGTCTCCAGCCCGTCGACGAGTGTCGTCACCGCCCGGGGGACCACCTCCAGGCGCTCCGCCAGGTCGGCCATCCGAGGCGGGGAGCCGTAGTGGGCGAGGGTGCGCAGCAGGCGGGACTGGGCGGGGGTGATGCCGAGGTCACCGTGTTCCAGATGGCGTTTCTGGATGCGGTGCACCCGGCGGGTGAGCCGCAGCAACTGCTCGGCGAGGACACCGTCGGGATCGGGGGCGGTCATGCGGGAACAATATCAGGACGACATTCATTGTGAGCGTAGGTAACAGTGAGCTATGATCCCTGAAAACTCCGCCCACCCCATGACCTTCGCGGCGAGGAAGGCATCACCGCGCACGGCCGACGGTCCGCCCGTCGGCGGCCGCGGTGCCGGCCGCCGATGGACCGGCACGCCGGTCATCCGCCCCCGCCCCGGCAGCCGTGTGTGACCGTACGGCGGCCGGTCGCCGTACGGTCGGAAACCGCGCCCGGTCGCTTCGCCGCGAGAACCGCCGCAGGCCGCGGGGGCGGGGTGGACGGCGGTGATGGTCCGGGAGCGGCCCGCGCCGCACCTCCGCCCCGTCCCCGCCCCGTCCCCGTCCCGCCACCCGGGCCGGCCGCCGCCGGGCCCACCGTCCCGCACTTGTCGAAGGAGCCCATGAAACCCGAGCACGACATCTCCTGGACCCCGCCCGCCGACGCACGGGAACAGCCCCGGCAGGTGCGGCGCATCCTGAGACTCTTCCGCCCCTACCGGGGCCGCCTCGCGGTCGTCGGCGCACTCGTCGGCGCCGCGTCGCTGGTCTCGGTCGCGACTCCGTTCCTGATCAGGGAGATCCTCGACGTCGCCATCCCCGAGGGCCGCACCGGCCTGCTGAGCCTGCTGGCCCTCGGCATGATCCTCGGCGCCGTCCTCACCAGCGTCTTCGGCGTACTCCAGACGCTGATCTCCACGACCGTCGGCCAGCGCGTCATGCACGACCTGCGCACCGCCGTCTACGGCCGCCTCCAGCGCATGTCGCTCGCCTTCTTCACCCGCACCCGCACCGGCGAGGTCCAGTCCCGCATCGCCAACGACATCGGCGGCATGCAGGCCACCGTGACCTCCACCGCCACCTCCCTGGTCTCCAACGCCACCAGCGTCATCGCCACCGTCGTCGCGATGATCGCCCTCGACTGGCGCCTCACCGTCGTCTCGCTGCTGCTCCTGCCGGTCTTCGTCTGGGTCAGCCGCCGGGTCGGCAACGAGCGCAAGAAGATCACCACGCAGCGTCAGAAGCAGATGGCCGCGATGGCCGCCACGGTCACCGAGTCGCTCTCGGTCAGTGGCATCCTGCTGGGCCGCACCATGGGCCGCTCCGACTCGCTCACCCGCTCCTTCGCCGGCGAGTCCGAGCGACTGGTCGATCTGGAGGTGCGGTCCAACATGGCGGGCCGCTGGCGCATGGCGGTCATCACCATCGTCATGGCCGCCCTCCCCGCCGTCATCTACTGGACCGCGGGACTGGCCCTCCAGCTCGGCGGGCCCGACGTCTCCATCGGCACGATCGTCGCCTTCGTCTCGCTCCAGCAGGGCCTGTTCCGCCCGGCGGTCAGCCTGCTGTCCACCGGCGTCCAGATCCAGACCTCGCTCGCGCTCTTCCAGCGCATCTTCGAGTACCTCGACCTGCCCCTCGACATCACCGAGCGCGAGAACCCCGTCCACCTCGACCAGATCAAGGGCGAGGTCCGCTTCGAGAACGTCGAGTTCCGCTACGACGGCAAGGGCGGGCCGGTCCTCGACGGCATCGACATCACCGTCCCGGCGGGCGGCGGCCTCGCCGTCGTCGGCCCGACCGGTGCCGGCAAGTCCACCCTCGGCTACCTGGTGCCCCGCCTCTACGACGTCACCGGCGGCCGGGTCACCCTCGACGGGGTCGACGTGCGCGACCTCGACTTCGACACCCTCACCCGCGCGGTCGGCGTCGTCTCGCAGGAGACGTACCTCTTCCACGCCTCGGTCGCCGACAACCTGCGCTTCGCCAAGCCGGACGCCACCGACGAGGAACTGGTCGAGGCCGCGCGGGCCGCGCAGATCCACGACCACATCGCGGCGCTGCCCGACGGTTACGACACGGTCGTCGGCGAGCGCGGGCACCGCTTCTCCGGCGGCGAGAAGCAGCGCCTGGCCATCGCCCGCACGATCCTGCGGGACCCGCCCGTGCTCATCCTCGACGAGGCGACCAGCGCCCTGGACACCCGTACCGAGGCCGCCGTCCAGCAGGCCCTGGACGCCCTGTCCGCCGACCGCACCACGATCACCATCGCGCACCGGCTGTCCACCGTCCGGGACGCCGATCAGATCGCCGTCCTCGACTCCGGGCACCTGGCGGAGCGGGGCACGCACGAGGAACTGCTGGAGCTCGACGGGCGGTACGCGGCCCTCGTCCGACGGGACGCACGACGAGTGCCGACAAGCTGAAAATATGCCCGGAGCGACTGTTATGAACGGTTTGAGAGGATTAGGGGGGTTACCGTGCCCGCATGCAGACGAACACTCCGCCACGGAGCATGAGGAGCAGGATCCGACTGACGCGTCGGGGCCGCATCGCCCTGATCGCGGCCGGAGCCGTCGTCGCCGGCACCGCCGTGGCGGTGCCGCTGCTGACCCGGGACGGCGAGGAGGACGCCCGCCCCACCTCTCTGGTCGTTCCCGAGGGCCGGCGCGCGGCCCAGATCTACGAGGCCGTCGACAAGGCCCTCGCCCTGCCGCCCGGCACCACGGGGAAGTCCCTGGCCAAGGCCCGGCTGAAGCTGCCCGCCGACGCCGAGGGCAACCCCGAGGGCTACCTCTTCCCGGCGACGTATCCGCTCGACGACAGCACCACCCCCGAGAAGCTGCTGACGGCGATGGTGGACACCGCGAACCGCGAGTTCAACGGCGCCCCGGTCGCGGCGGGCGCCGAGCGCAACGCCATGAACGTCTACCAGGCGGTGACCATCGCCAGCATCGTGCAGGCCGAGGCCGCCACCGAGGCCGACATGGGCAAGGTGGCCCGGGTGATCTTCAACCGGCTGGAGCGCGGCATGCCGTTGCAGATGGACTCCACCCTCAATTACGCCCTCAACCGCTCCACTCTGCACACCACCGAGGACGACACCAAGGTCGACAGCCCCTACAACTCCTACCAGCGGATGGGACTGCCGCCGACCCCCATCGCCAACCCCGGCAAAGCCGCCATGCGCGCCGCGATCGGCCCGACCCCCGGGGACTGGCTGTACTTCGTCACCGTCAAACCCGGCGACACGCGCTTCACCGCCGACTACCGGGAGCACCAGCGCAACGTGGCCGAGTTCAACGAGAACCACCGCGTCACCGGCAGTGCCTCGCCGCGCACCGCCCCCGCCACGCCCTGACCTCCGGCCGGCGGGACATCACGCGGCCGGCCGCTCCGCGCCGGTACCGGCCAGCAGCCGCCTGATGTCCCGCACGGCCGCGCGTCCGGCCCGGTTGGCGCCGACGGTACTGGCCGAAGGCCCGTAGCCGACGAGGTGCACCCGGGGATCGGCGACCGCCCGCGTGCCCTCGACCCGGATGCCGCCGCCCGGCTCCCGCAGCCGCAGGGGTGCCAGATGGTCCACGGCCGCCCGGAACCCGGTCGCCCACAGAAGGACGTCGGCGTCGGCCCGCCGCCCGTCCGCCCACACCACCCCGTCGGGCGTGATCCGCTCGAACATGGGCCGCCGGTCCAGGACACCGGACTCGAGACCGGCCCGGATCGCGTCGTTCAGCGGCAGCCCGGTCACCGACACCACACTCTTCGGCGGCAGCCCCTGCCGTACCCGTTCCTCCACCAGCGCGACCGCGGCCCGGCCCGCGTCCTCGTCGAAGGGCCCCTCCCGGAAGACGGGCGGGCGCCTGGTCACCCAGATGGTGGCGGCCGCGTACGGGGCGATCTCCAGCAGGTGCTGGGTGGCCGAGGCGCCGCCGCCCACCACGACCACCCGCTGCCCGGCGAACTCCCGCGGTCCGGCGTACCGCGCCGTGTGCAACTGCCGCCCGCGGAACGTCTCCTGCCCCGGGTAGCGCGGCCAGAAGGGCCGGTCCCAGGTGCCGGTCGCGTTGATCAGCGCGCGCGTCGACCAGTCCCCGTCCGAGGTCTCGACGAGCAGCCGCCCGTCCCCGCCCTCCCGCACCGCACGGACATCGACGGGCCGCCGCACCTGCAGCTCGAACCTCTGCTCGTACGCCGTGAAGTACCCGGCGACGACCTCGGAGGACGGCCGCTGCGGATCGGCGCCGGTCAGCTCCATGCCGGGCAGCGAGTGCATCCCGTGCACCTTGCCGTACGTCAGCGACGGCCAGCGGAACTGCCAGGCGCCGCCCGGACCGGGGGAGTGGTCCAGCACCACGAAGTCCCGCCCGGGCTGGTACCCGGTGCGGCGCAGGTGGTAGGCGGCGGACAATCCCGCCTGCCCGGCCCCGATGACGACGACCTCGGTCTCGCGCACGTGGTTCACACCGGCGCCAACAGCGTCACCGGGACGGATCTTCCCGCCGCCCGCGACCGGCCCCGCGTACGTCAGGATGGAACCATGCCAGATTCCTTCACCACCCGGGTCCTCAACCTCACCACCGGCTCCTCGGAGCGGGTCGTCGACCTCACCGGCGACTGCGAGAGCTTCCTGCGCGAGGCCGCGGCCGGCCGGGACGGACTCCTCAACGTCTTCGTCCCGCACGCCACGGCCGGGATCGCCGTCATCGAGACGGGCGCCGGCAGCGACGACGACCTGCTCGCCGCCCTGCACACCCTGCTCCCCGCCGACGACCGCTGGCAGCACCGCCACGGCACCCCCGGCCACGGCCGCGACCACGTCCTCCCGGCCTTCGTCCCCCCGCACGCCACCCTGCCGGTGATCGCCGGCCGTCTGGAACTGGGGACGTGGCAGTCGGTGTGCCTGGTCGACACCAACGTCGACAACACCGACCGCAAGGTCCGGCTGAGCTTCCTCGGCTGACCGGGATCGCCCGGCGAGGCCGTGCCGCCATTCTCCGCACCGTGCGCCCGCGTACGGAGAGCAACATGCGCGGTACGGACCTCAGTGTGATCGGACGACCCCACGACGAGGTGCGGTAAGTGCCTGCTCGGCGCCATGGGTCCCATGGACCCCGTCCGAGTCCCGGCCCGTGGCTCCGTGACCGGAGGGGACCGCACGACGGCCCGGTCGTCGCCGCGGTCGATCGGCCGGGCCGCGACGTTGTCGACTGCCGGGACATCGCCGCAAGATGCGTGACGAGAAGAAGATGCTCGTCTCGTACGGGATGACGGCCGCTGGGACCTCGGCGACGCTGCCGACGAGAACCGCTCCGCCATGGACGTCCGAGGCGCGCAGACGGAGGTGCGCGCCATCCGGTGCAGGAACCGTGATGCAACCGTCAAGACCTGTGCCGCCGGCCGCCCCGAGTCCCAGCCCTCCTACGGCTTCCCGTAGGTGCGTACAGTGAGGGGCGGCAGGAGCGATCACGTCGAACCGCACCCGCACGCCTGCGAGGTCATCCGCGAAGTCGCTCGCCCGGTCCCTGCCGATCCCGCCCGTGTGACACCCAGCAGCGAGGCCGCGGGCTCGAGACCGAGCCGGAGAGCTGCCCCGACAGATCACTTGGCTTTCAGGCACGGCCGGCCGGTGGCCGACCGTGACCCCCGTAGAGCCCGTGACCCCCGTAGAGCCTGGAGAACTTCCTTTTTCGATCAGTCGTCGGCATCCGGTGTCCGAGACCCGTTCGTCATGACCCGATGCCGGACCGGCATCCCGGCGGGCCGGCCGGTCAGCCTCTCCCGGTGACCGGCGCGGCGCCGACCGGCAGGTCCTCAGGCAGCAGCATCGTCAGGGTCTTGAGGTCCGGGCTGGTGAGCCCGCTCAGCCGGCCGGCCTGGCGGGTCATCATCAGCTCCACCAGCTGTCTGGCCAGGCGCGCGTTGCCGAACGTGCGGGAGCGCGGCAGCGAGTCGAGGTGGACGCGCAGCGCGTCGAGTGTCTCCGGGGCGCATTCGTAGCCCGCGGTGCTCGTCTGCTGCGCGATGATGGCCAGCAGTTCGTCCGTCGAGTAGTTCTCGAACTCGATGCGGCGGGTGAAGCGGGACGCCAGGCCAGGATTGGAGTCGAGGAAGCGGCCCATCTCGTCCGGGTAGCCGGCGACGATCACGACCGCCTCGTCGCGGTGGTCCTCCATGAGTTTCAGCAGCGTGTCCACGGCCTCGCGGCCGAAGTCCTGCGGCGAGTTCTCCGGTGTCAGGGTGTACGCCTCGTCGATGAAGAGGACCCCGCCCATGGCCTTCTGGAAGGCCTCGGTGGTGAGTTGCGCGGTGTGCCCTATGTAGCGTCCGACCAGGTCGGCGCGGGCCACCTCGACGAGTTGCCCGCGCGGAAGGATGCCGAAGGAGCGCAGGAGGTCGGCGTAGAGCCGGGCCACCGTGGTCTTGCCGGTGCCGGGCGGTCCGGAGAAGACCAGATGGTGGCTGACCCTCGGGGTGGGCAGCCCGACGGCGGCCCGCTGCCGGTAGGTGGACAGCAGGTCCACGATGCCCCCGACCTCCCGCTTGACGGACTCGAGTCCGGTCATGGCCCGGATCCGGGCGAGCGCGTCGGAGTTCTCGGCGGCCTCCTCGGTCCCGGACCGGGCCTGGGCGGCCTCGTCCTCGCCGACGTCCTCCGGCAGCATCAGGGTCAGGTCGGTCTCGCCCGCGTCGGGCAGGGACGCCAGCCGGAACGACTGCCGGTCGACCATCTCCTCGAACACCCGCCGCGCGGCGCGTCCGTTGCCGAAGGTCGCGTCCCGGCGCATCCGGGAGAAGTGCACGCGCAGCGCCTCGCGGGTCAGGGGGGCGAGTACGTAGCTGTGGTCGGCGCACATGTTCTCGGTGATGGTGACGAGTTCATCCACCGAGTAGTTGTCGAACTCGATGGTGCGGGTGAAGCGGGAGGCCAGGCCCGGGTTGGCGGAGAGGAAGTCGTCCATCTCCTTGGAGTAGCCGGCGACGATGACCACGGCCTCGTCGCGGTGGTCCTCGATCAGCTTGACGAGGGTGTCGATGGCCTCCTGGCCGAAGTCGGCGCCCGAGCCCTTGCTGTCGGAGAGCAGGGTGTAGGCCTCGTCGATGAACAGCACCCCGCCGAGCGCCTTGCGGAACGCCTCCGTCGTCTTGATCGCGGTTCCGCCGATGACCTGGGCGACCAGGTCCGAGCGGGAGACCTCGACGAGATGTCCGGAGGGCAGCATGTCGAGACTGGCGAGGATGGAGCCGTACAGCCGGGCCACGGTGGTCTTGCCCGTACCGGGAGGTCCGGCGAAGACGAGGTGACGGCTCATCGGCGGTGCCGGTATGCCCAGCTGGACGCGCCGCTGGGCCAGACGCCCGAGGCTGACGAGTGTACTGACCTGCCGTTTGACACCGCCCAGGCCGACCAGCGCGTCCAGGTCCGCGAACGGGCCCTCGAGTGCCGGGGCCTGCTCCGCGGCGCCGCCTTCGGTGGCGCCGCCCGGACGCGACGGCCCGGCGGCGGGGGCGGCGGGCTGCCAGGAGTCGGGGAGCCCGTTGTCCGAGCTGTCCAGCCGGTCGACCTCCAGGGCGGGGCCGGGCCGGGTGTGGCGCAGTCCCGCGCCCTGGTTGGAGTGGACCGCGCAGCCGCTGACGCTGATGGGTCCGGTGCCGTCCAGGCGGATGCCGTCGCCGGTGTTGCCGGTGCACACGCAGCCGTCCAGGGTGCCCCGGCCGCCTGCCGAGACGAGGATGCCGTGCGCCTTCGAGCCGGTGACCCGCACCCGGACCAGGGAGGCCTCGCCTCCGTTGTCCACCGCGACACCCGAGCCCGCGCTCGCGCTCACCTCGCAGTCGCGCAGCGCGGCGGCGCCGCCGTCGGCCACGGACACCCCCGCCTTGCCGGCGGAGTGGAAGGCGCAGGCCGCGAACTGCGGACGGCCGGCGTGCTCGACGCGCAGTGCCGGGCCGCTGGTGCCGCGGACCTCGCAGTCCTCGAACCGCCCCTTGCCCTTCTCCCCGACCAGGATGCCGGTGCCGCGGACGTCCCGGACGCGCCCGCGGCGCAGCACCGGGTGCGCGCCCGACCGCACCGCGATGCCCGGACCGCCGGTGCCCGAGACGTCCAGCCCGTCGATCTCGGCGGTCGACTCCTCGGTCAGCAGGACGCCGATGTCCCGGCCGCCGGAGATCCGGACCCCGGTCAGTGCCGGGGCGCAGGACTGCCCGACCTGTACGGCCGGCAGGGCGGCGTCGGTGAAGACACAGTCCGCGTAGCGTCCCCGGGCCCGGTCGGTGACGAACAGGCCGCTGCCGCCGGTGCGTTCCGTGGCGCACCCCGTCAGCTGGGGGTCGGAGCGGTCCGTGACCGCGAAGCCGTGCCCGGTGGTGTCGCGCACCCGCACGTCCGTCAATGACGTGGTGGCGGAGCTGGCCACGTAGACGCCGAGGGCACAGCTGTGCACGGTGGTGCGCCGCACGGCGACGGTGGTGGAGCCCTCCAGCGCCACGGCGGGCTTGTCGGTGTCCGAGATCTCGCAGTCCTCGACCGATCCGGCGGACCGGCCGTTGGCCAGTACGCCGTTGCCGCGGGCGTCGCGCAGGACGCTGGAGCGGATGACGGCACGGCCGTCCTCGCTGATGACGACGGCTGAGGTGGCCAGGTGCTCGATGACGCAGTCCTCCAGCACGCTGCCGGCCGAACCGGTCTCCACCACCCCCGCACCGGCCGGGTTGGTCACCTGGCAGCCCCTCATGGCCAGTGATCCCGTGTTCCGGCTGAGCAGCGCCGTCCACCCGGTGCCGACGATCCGGCAGCCGTCCAGGGCCACTTGCCCGCGTACCGCGTCGACCACCGGGAGGTCGTCCTCACCGCCGGTCAGCACCAGGTCGGTCAGGAGCACGGCATCCGCGGCGAGTGTGATGGCGGCCCCCGTGCGCGGGGCTATCTCCACCGAGCCACGCGGCCCGTCGGCGACGATGGTGACCTGGGCGCGGATGGACAGGTTCTCGGGATACACACCCGGCCGCACCCTGATCACCGATCCCGCGCGGGCCCGCGCCAGGGCCGACGCGATCGTCGGGTACTCACCGCTGCCGTCCCGGTCAACGGTCAGTGTCGTGCGTGCCACGGCCGATCCTCCTCAGTGTGCTGCCCGGTCCGCCCCGGTCCGGGGTCCGGGCGGGACGGCACCCGCGTCGTGGCCGGGCGGTCCGCCCGCCCAGCCCGCTCACCGGGTGCCGCCCGGCCCGGAACCCTCCGCACCGCCGACGGACGCCCGCGCGGCCGGGATGTGCGAAGCACCCACGGTGAGCCGTGCGCGCGATGCAGCCACGGGGAAACGTGCCGTCGCGCGGGCGATGTGTTTCTGAGGGTACTCAAGGAACACATGTCCCAACGAGTCGGATGCCCGTGACGATGTGTCACGGGGTGGTCCATGGCGCCCCGAACACGTGTGACCGGTCGGGTGGCCCCGCCGGTCATGGGGGAGCATCCCGTGGTACCGCCGTGCGCGGAGGGTGTGACGGGGGTCATGGCGGGGCCACGGCGGGAACCCGGAACCCGGTGAGGGCCTTCTCGCCGACCGTGGTGGTGCCGGACTGCAGGAGGCGGTGGGCCTCGCGGAGGCTGACGGCGTCGACGGGACCCAGGTCCCGTTTGGCGGTGGTGTCGAGGAGGCCGGCGTCGACCAGGCGGGCTATCCGGCCGAGGATGTGGTGCCGGCCGCCCCGGCCGGGGGTCCGGAACCGATCGGCGGGGAGCCGGAGTCGTCGATGGCGACGATCCGCCCGAAGGGACTGAGCGCCCCGGCGTGGTCCGCGAGGTCGCGGTGCGTGCCGGTGGTGCCGAGGACGGAGCCGGGGCCCCGTGGGGCGACCTCGGTGAGCCGCGGACCCAGGGGCTTGTGGTGGTCGACGAGGGGGTCGGCGCCATGGCCGGGGGCGAAGCCGAGGGTGGCGGCGATGCGTTCGTCGACCGCGCGGAAATGCGCGTTGGTGCCGGGGCGGTCGATCGCGTCGGCGCCGTAGACGTCGTCGCCGGCCTGGAACAGCCGCACCTCCTCGCCGACCGCGAAGACTGTGCCCGCGGCGTCCCGGCCCAGCACCTTCGGCTCGGCGCCCGGGGCGGTGTCCTGGCGGGCGCTGTGGTCCACCGGGCTCCGGGCGATGGCCTCCACGCGCACCGGCAGCTCACGCGGGCCGGGCACGGGGAGGGGCGGTTCCCCGTCGATCGGACTCTCTCCGTCGCTCGCCAGCGGGCTTTGCGGTAGGCGACGGTGCGCATCGTCGTGTCACTCATTGCTGCTCGTCCTCGTCCCTCTCGAAGGCCGGCTGCCGGCGTCCGGGCCGTTGCCGGCGTGCCCGGAGCGTCGCCCGGCACGTCGCCCGGCACCGGGTCGGCGACCCACGTGGCGGACGGCGCATCCACCGGACCAGACTCGCCGCAGGGAGTGGAATCCTCGTGGTGTTCTTCTTGAGCGGGGTGAGTGGCGCCGCCCGGCATGAGGGGCTCCGAGGCGACGGACGCCCGGCCGGGAGTCCCGGCCGGGCGTCCGCGAGGGCCGCGCCGCCTGCGGTGGCCGCCGCGGCGATCGTGCGGTCAGTGCTGGGTGTTCGCCGTCCAGAGAACGGCTCCGCCGGCCGACAGGACGGTGACGTTGCCGTCGGCCTGGATGACCAGCTGGGCGCCGGGGTTGCCGGCGGTCCCGGAGGACCACACCGTCCGGGCGTCCTTGGTGTAGACGACGAAGTGCCCGTCGTCCTGGAAGACCGCCTGGTATCCGGTGCCCTGCGTGTTCGAGGACCAGCGGACCGTGCCGTTCTCGTCGGTGATGACGAGGTTGCCGTCCGTGCGCATGGTGATGCTCATGCGGTCGGACGCCACGCTCTCACCCGGGCCGATCACCGTGGTGGCGGTGATGACACGGGTGCTCCAGTCCCGCTTGGCGGCGACCGTCTCGGTGGGGGCTGCGGCCCGCACGGGGGCGGCGGTGGCCTTCACCGGGGTGGCGGTGGCCTTCACGGGGGCGGCGGTCGTGGCCGTCGCGGCCCTGGCCGAGTCGCCGGACGCCGTCCCGGAGGAGCTGCGGAACGTCTGGGAGGTGGGCGTGGACGTCTTCGCCGGGGCGGACGGGGCCGACGCCCTGACGACCGTTCCGGGCTTCGCGGCCCGCGCCACCGGACCCGCCGTGGTGTGCGACGACGCCCCGGAGGCGCTGTCGTGCTTCACGGTGTGGTCCGCCGGGCGCGACCGCTCCCCGGCAGACGGGCCGGCCACCCCGATGCCGAGGACGCTGCCCCGGCCCGGACCGTTATCGCCGGAAGCGGGGGGCACGGGCGGGCCGTACAGCGGACCGTCGCTCCGCCGGGGTCCGGCTTCGGCACCGGTTCCCGAGGGGGAGGCCGGTGCCGTCTCCTCGGAGTCGTGCGCCTTGCCCTCGGTCGCCCGCGGCTGAGGGATGACGGGCGCCGCGCCGCCGTCGACGGGGTCCTGCAAGGGCAGGCCCGCCTGCTGGTCTGGGCCGGAGGCGTGGTCGCCGTCCGCCCCCGGGGACTCGGAGGTGACGGGGACCTGCTGGCCGAGCCCCTCGTAGTTGGTCCGGCCGCCGGAGTGGGACACGAACGGGACCGTGGCCAGTACGGCTCCGGCCATGGCGGCGGCGACCAGCAGCGGCTTGCCGCCGGTGCGACGTCCGCCCGCCGCCCGGTTCGCGGGCGGCGCACCGGCGCGGCGCCCGGCCGCCACCACGCCCGGGATGCCCTCGGCCAGGGTGACCTCCGGCTCGGAGGCGGATGACCGCTCGGGGCCGGACGGGTGCGGACGACGGCGGGCGGAGGGACCGTGTCCGGTCCGCTGGGCGGCGGGGGCGACCCCGGCGGCGGCCGGGGCGGCCAGACCCGTGGCGGCGTCGCGCGAGGACCGCGCGGTCGTCGGGCCGGCCACGGGATCGTCCGCGGAGGGCAGAGCCACGGCACGACGGATCCTGCGCGGCTCGGCCGCCGCGGTCGGTGGTCCGCCGGAGGACGCCGAGTACGTCGATGACATCGGTGCTCCTTAACGTGTGCTGATCAGCTGCGGGTCGGTCAGACGGGGTCTGATCGGACGGGGCTGGTCAGGCGGGGCTGATCAGGACTGATCAGGGGAACCGTCCGGCACCGCGCCATCGGCGCGGGCGGACGGGGCTCGTGGGGTCCGGGTCACCCGGGCGGGGCGCCGGTGTGCGGTGTTTCGGGCAGCAGGCCGAGCAGGCCGTCGCACCGGGCGGGCCACTCCCGTTCACCGCGCGGGACGGCCGGCCGGTCGGCCAGGGCGACCAGCCGGTCGAGGACCGGGGCGTCGGAGGTGTCGAGGTGGCCGGGGACGGCCGGGGGCACGGCGCCGGCCAGCTCGCGCAGCAGCACCACGCGGGCACCGGCCCGTTCGCGCACGTCCAGCACCCGGAACCGGGTACCCGGACCGAACACCACTTCCTCCTGGTCGAACGGGCTGTCGCTATCGCCCAGGGACCCGATCCTGCGTCCGGTCGCCGACCAGATCAGGTAGTGGTCGTCGGGCAGCGACGGATACCCGTCGTCCAAGCCGCTCGCGCTGACCGGGACCGCGGCGCCCAGTTCCTCACCGGGCAGCAGCAGTCGCGTCGCCTCGTCGAAGACGCCCGCGGTCCTGACGGCCGCCCCGCGGAAAGACGGCAGCCTGCGCAGCGCGGAGGCCAGACAGCCGAGGTAGGCCAGTGCGCCGGGGTCCCGGCGGTCAAGACCGGCCGACAGGCCCCGCTCGTCCAGCCTGCCCTCGCCCGCGCTGAGGTAGGCGTACAGGGCGGTGAGGTCGGCGGTGAGTTCGTCGTCCTCCCGGCCGGCCGAGCGGAGGCCGGGCAGCCGGGTCAGGGCGCGCTGGACGGCACCGGCGTGCCGCTCCCAGTCCGCGCCCAGGTGGGAGCGGAGCGCCTGCCGCTCCGAGGGGCTGCTGCGGTGGGAGGGGGCGATGGGCACGTGGGAGAGTTCGCGCAGAACGGCCCCGGCGGGCTCCGGCGGGACGGTCCGCGCGGCACTTGGCCCGTCTTCCTCGGGCGTGCCCTCTACGAGGCCCCGGTGGGCGCCCACCCAGCCGTCCTCCCCGATCCCGCTGTCGTCGGACGTGCCCGCCTCGGGCTCCGTCGACGTGCCGCCGCGGTGCTCCTCGCAGGCGAGGTCTCCGCTCTCTCGGCCTTCTTCGTGCCGTCCGCCGTCCGCGTGCTCAACGCCCTCTTCAAGCCCTGCCTGCCCGGTGCCCTGGCTCGCGGGCCACGCGCTCCACGGAGCGGTGGCGCCCGGGCCGCCGAGGACGGCGTCCGAGGAGGTGAACAACGGGGTGAACGGCTCGGGTTCGGCGACGGGCTCCGTCGTTGCGGGCCGCGCGGCGACCGGCGGCGGCCAGTCCGGTACGTAGGGGTCGTCGGCGTAGGCGTCGGCGTCGGCCTGGTCCGGTTCCTGGTCCGGTTCCTGGGCCGACGGTGCGGCGGCGGGGAGCCGGGGAGGTGCCGGTGGTGCCGAGGGCTCGGGCGGAACGGGTGCCACGGGGGCCGGGGTGACGGCCGGAGCCGGTAGAGGTGACTGTGCCGGGACGGCCTCGGCCGTCCCGGGCGCCGGGTGCGTCCCCGCGCTCGCTCCCGTCCCGGCAGCCGGGGCGGGAGAGCGGGGGAGTCCGGCCGCGGCGGTCGCGTACGGGAGGTGACCGGTGTCCGGACCACGGCCGGAGTCCGCGGCGGGTACGGGAACGGCGCCCAGTGAGTGGTCGGTCGGGGCGGTTCCGCCCGTGGTGGTGACGTACTGCACCGGTGGGGCGGCCGGCACCCGCGCCGACGGCACCCGCGCGGCCGGCGGCTCGGTCCGCGGGGCGGCGACGCCGGACAGGGGGGCCGCCAGGACTTGGGCGCCCTCCTCCTGCGCGGCACCGGATCGCCAGCCCTTGGGCGCGAGCACCATGCCGTGCCGCACCGCGAGCCGGCGCAGCGCACGCATCCCGTCCGCGCTGGTGTGGCCGTGCACCTGGATCATGGCACGCTCGCGTGCCTCGCCCTCCAGCGCGGCGAACAGAAGGTCGAGGGCGGGCCACAGGGAGTCGTCCAGGGCCCGGCCCGGCACCCCGAGGTCGATCGCCATCACGTCGCTGTCGGCCGGCCGGGCGGTGAGCGGCGGCCGGTCGCCGTGCCGGCCCACCCACAACCCGGCCCGGGTCAGTGACGTCCGCCACCGGTCGTCCAGCAGGAAGACGCCCGGCTCCGGGCCCTCCTCCAGCCCCGTGGCCGGCGCTCGCCAGGAGCCGACGCGCGGCTCCGGAGTGCCGCCGCTCTCCGTCGGCGCGCACAGGACGCTCTCCACGTACGGCTCCCAGGCCGGGGCGCCGTCAGGGCCGACGAGCACGGTCCGCGCGGCCGCGTGCACGGAGTCGTCCTCCAGCAGCACCGGGAGCCCGCTGGCGACCTCCACCTCCAGCCCCAGGGCGTCCGCGGTCTCCTGACCCACCGCCAGCAGGTCCCGCCCGTCGGCCGGCAGCAGCCGTACGGCACCGCGGACGCGGCCCGGCAGCGCGGCCAGGACGCCGGCCAGGGCATCGGCGCTCACCGGGGGCGCGCCGGCGACGCCCACCAGCAGTTGCGGCCGCCCCGGGTCGACCGGAACCGCGTACTCGATCCCGTCCGTACCCCCGGCCGGGACGCCTGCGGGCCGCACGAGCAGTCCGGCGGGCACCGGCGTCACCAGGTGGCCGTCGGCGACCTCGGCGTCCATCCGGGCGAGCTGCGCCTCCCAGTCGGGGACGGGGAACCGGGCCCCCAGCCGCCGGGGCACCAGCCCCGGGGAGAACTGCCACCAGCCCCCCGGAGCGGTGGCGCCGTCGGGGGAGAAGAGGGTGCCGCCCGGTACGACGACGGCGCGGCCGCTCGGGGCGACCACCTCCAGCCCCCAGTCCTCGCACAGCCGGCGGGCGGGTGAGGGCGCCGCCGCGCGGTCCACGGCGCCCTGCGACATCACCAGCACCAGCAGCCGTACGTCCCGCAGGCTCAGCTCCCCCACCACGGGGGCGAGCCGCCGCGCGAACTCGTCGAGTTCGTCGTCGGCCGGCACGGTCCCCACCAGCAGGGTCGCCCGCCCCTCGGAGTCGTCCCGCAGAGCGGTGGCGACATCGGCGAGACGCTCGGGAAACCGTGCCTCGCGGTGGACGACGTAGGTGCCCTCCACCGGGGTCACGGTGAACGGGGAAGGGGTGGCTGTTCCGTGGTCGGCGGGCTGTCGGGGCCGGCGGGTGTTCCTGTTGGCCCTGCGGTTCATCGGAGGGTCCGGGACGAGCGGTCGGTGACGGGCGTGACGCGCGGCCGCGTGCTTCGCGGCCGCGTCCGGGGGACGGGGTCCGGTGAAACGATCATGGTCGGCTCCACTCGCCTTCATCTGGGGTAGGCCCGGTACGCGGGTCATGCGTCGCCCTGCGACGCAACGCTCACCCCGAACTCCCGGCTCCGCTGGAGCGGGAAGGGGCACGTGACGCCGCGGCCTGGGCCGAACCGATCAACGAGACGCGTTCCGCGTTCTCCGTGCCGGAGGTCCGAAGAACGTGCCGACACGGGGCACGAGGACGGCGCTCTCGTGACATGTGTGCATGGAGAAACGTAACAGGCGTTCGAACCGAAGTGCGCGGCGCGACAGTGGATTTGCCGAACCGACACCCGGAGCATGTCTTCTCATTCAGGTGTGTTGGTGTGCCACGCGCATCACACACGCATAGTGGCAGGGTACATACCGGGCCGGCACATGTGAGCGGGACACCTGGGGACGGTACCCGCGGCGAACGGATACGATGTGCCCACCCGTGGCGGCATCCGTGCCGACGGCCGGTGCCCGCGCGGAGCCGGCCGGGCCTCCCGCCGCCCGGGGCTTCCACTCCGGAACGACGGCGACAGGCGACGGAGGAACAGTGCCCCCCACCCCTCTCCGGCCCCCACGGGCGGGCCGCGGCCGGGGCGTACACGCCCTCGCTCTGACGGTACTGCTGTGCGCCGCCGCCGGACCGGCCGCCGCGGCCGGTCCGGAGCCCTCCCCGTCGTCGTCGCCGAGCCAGCTTCGGCTGCCGGTCGTCGCGGGCCGGATCGACTCCTCGTCCGAGGGGTGCGCGAAGGCGTCCGCCACCGTGATGCGACAGGTGCCGTGGGCGCAGCGCCTGCTCGGGCTCGGCAGGGCCGGCCTGTTCAGCGACGGCACAGGAGTCACGGTCGGGGTCGTCGACACGGGTGTCTCGGCGCGGGCGGACGCGCTGTCCGGACGGCTCACGGGCCGTTCCGGCGCGGACTCGGACTGCGTGGGGCACGGCACCTTCGTCGCCGGGATCATCGGTGCCGCTCCCCGCGCGGGCGTCGGTCTGGCCGGTGTGGCACCGGGCGCGCGGATCTTCTCGGCCCGGGGCACCGATGCCACCGGGACGCCGTCCGCCTCGCTGGTGGCCCTCGGGATCCGCGCGGCGGTGGACGCGGGGTGCGAGGTGGTGGCGGTCTCCGCCGCGCTGCCCGAGGACACCGCCGGGCTCGCCGCCGCCGTACGCCACGCCACGGCACACGACGTGCTGCTGGTCGCCCCCGCCGTCCCCGACGACGCGGACACCGCGCGGGACGGGCAGGCGTCCACCGCGTCGTTCTGGCCGGCCGCCGCGCCGGACGTACTGTCGGTGGTGGACTTCGGGGTGGACGGGACACGCCCCGACGGCTCGTTCGAGCCGGCCGCGGCGGATCTGGCGGCGCCCGGCGACCAGGTGACCGGCATCGGGGTCACGGGCGGCGGTCACTTCGTGGGCAGCGGCTCCTCCTTCGCCGCCGCGTACGTGGCGGGCGCCGCCGCCCTGGTCCGGGCCTACCACCCGGAACTGACCGCCCGGCAGACCGCCGCGCGCATGGCGAGCACCGGATACCCGGCCGACGTGCCGCGCCTCGACGTGAACGGAGCGCTCACCGGTGTGCTGCCCGCTCACGCCGCCGCACAGCCCGCGCCCGCCCAGGGCATCCGGGTGCTCGACGTCCCGGACGACGACGGCGCGGTGCTCAGGGCCGGCGCACTGGCCGGCGCCTGCGGTGCGTTGGGCATGGGGCTGTGGGCGACGTCGGCGCTGCGGCGCCGGGCGGGTGCCCGGCACGGACCGGCGGGCAGATCCCATCGGATCGCCGGAGACAGGGGTCTGGGACCACGTCCGGGGCGCGGGGCACAGGGCTGAGGCCGTGGGCGGGCCGCGACACCCCGCAATACTCCGCGACACCCGCCGTCCCGGCAGCGAAGGGGGGCGCGGCCCGGCGTGACGGTGACGGACCACGCGTCGCACGCGCCTGCCGGGCACGCGTGACACCACCGGCGAGGTCCTGGCGGTCCCGGACGCCCCGGCCGTCGTGGCGCCCCCTCGGGGGCGTCCTCCAGCCGGGACGCCGGGACGGGCACGGGTGGGTCAGGTCGTCGTCGGGGCGGGGTCGTCGGCGGTGTCCATCAGCGCCGTCTGGATCTTCGTCGTCGACCTGCGCGTCACGTACTGGCCGCGTCCCGGCGGCAGCTGGCGAGGCTTGACGCCGAAGACAGCGCCCTCGGACGGCGGGCAGGACAACAGCAGACCCGGGGTGTTGACCTCCAGCAGACGGCGCACCAAGGGGTCGTTGAGGCCCCGCATGGAGCCCGCGGCCGATCTGGCGACGATCATGTGCACACCCACCTCGTAACCCAGCGGCAGATGTTCCAGCAACACGTCGAACGGAGTCTGCATCGGCTGCGCGACCAGGTCGTAGTCGTCCACCAGGACGAACAGCCGCGGCCCCTTCCACCAGTCCGCCAGACGCATCCGGCTCGGGGAGATGTCGGGCCCCGGCACCCGCTCCCGCAGAGCCTTGCCCACACCGGCGAGCTGGTTGCGCAGCTGGTCCACCGAGACCGCGTGGCCGAGCCGGTACTCCTCCGGCACGGCCTCCACCAGCTGGCGCCGGTAGTCCACGACCAGGATCCGCGCCTCGGCCGGCGTGAACGCCTGCACGATGGACTTCGCCATCAGGCGCAGCAGGTTGGTCTTTCCGGTCTCGCTGTCCCCGAACAGCACCAGATGCGGCGTCTCGGAGAAGTCCTGCCACGCGGTGCCCAGTTCGGTCTCCTCCACACCCAGCGGGAACCTGAACCGGCGGTCCGCCGCGACGGGGGGCAGCTCGTGGGCGGACAGCCGGGTCGGCAGCATGCGCACCGCGGGGGCGCTCGGCCCCGGCCAGCTCTCGGCGACCGCGGAGACCATGTCGGTCACACCGTCGGCGAGGTCGTCGGCGGCCTCCTCCCCGTCGATCCGGGGCAGCGCCGTCAGATAGTGCAGCTTCGTCTCCACGGTCAGACCGCGTCCCGGTGACCGGGGCACGGCGGCGGCACGCCGGATGTCGACCACGGAGTCCATGGCGTCCCCCATGCGCAGCTCCAGTTTGGTGCCGGCCTGGTCGCGCACAGCGGCGGGCAGCTCCACCCAGCGCGAGACGGTGGTGATCAGGTGGATGCCGTAGTTGAGACCCCGCGTCGCGAGCTGGCTCAGCGCGGGGACGTCGTCCTGGAAGTCCTGCCGGACCGTCGACCACCCGTCGATCACCAGGAACACGTCCCCGTGTGCCTCGTCGGGGAACTCACCGGCCGCCCTGCGCCGGCGCAGCGTGGCCATCGAGTCGATGCCGTGCTCCAGGAACATCCGCTCACGCCGGGCGAGCAGCGAGGCGACCTCGGCGAGGGTGCGGGCCACCCGCTCACTGTCCAGCCGGGCCGCGACCGAGCCGACGTGCGGCAGCCCGGCCAGGGCCGTCAGGGTGCCGCCGCCGAAGTCGAGGCAGTAGAACTGCACCTCGCGCGGCGTGTGGGTGAGGGCCAGGGCGGCGATGAGGCTGCGCACCAGGGTGGACTTGCCGCTCTGCGGGCCGCCGGCGATGCCGACGTGACCGCCCGCGGCGGACAGATCGACCGTGAGCAGGTCACGCCTCTGCTCGAAGGGCCGGTCGACGATGCCGACGGGGACCGCCAGACCACCGCGTCCCGCCCAGTCCGCCGTGGTCAGCCCGAGGACGGGGTCGGGGGAGAGCGGCGGCAGCAGCCGGTCCAGCGTGGGTGACTGGGACAGCGGAGGCAGCCACACCTGGTGGGCCGGCGGGCCCGACTCCCGCAGCCGTTCGATCGCGATGGACAGCAGCGAGGGGACCTCCTCCTCTACGTCCTCGCCGCCGGCCGCCGCGGCGAGTTCCCCGGCGGTCGGCGGAGCGCTTCGCTCGGCCACCCGTTCCCCGCTCCAGGACACCACCTGGCTGGCGACCTGGGCCTGGGCCAGGGCTCCGGAGCGCTGCCGGTAGGCCCCCGACACGTAGGCGCCGCGGAACCGGGTCAGCGGCTCGACGCCGCTCTTGAGGAAGCCCGCGCCGGGCTGGGAGGGGAGTTCGTAGGCGTCCGGTACACCGAGCACGCCCCGGCTCTCCATCGCGGAGAAGGTGCGCAGGCCGATCCGGTACGACAGGTGGCTCTCCAGTTGGTGCATGCGGCCCTCGTCCAGGCGCTGCGAGGCCAGCAGCAGGTGCACGCCCAGCGAACGGCCCAGTCGGCCGATCATCACGAACAGCTCCATGAACTCGCGGTGCGCCGAGAGCAGCTCGCTGAACTCGTCGACCACCACGAACAGGCTCGGCAGCGGCGCCAGCGGCGTACCCGCGGCGCGTGCCTTCTCGTAGTCCAGCGCGGACGTGTAGTTGCCCGCGGCGCGCAGCAGTTCCTGGCGCCGGATCAGCTCGCCGTGCAGGGCGTCCTGCATGCGGGAGACCATCGCGGCCTCCTCCGCCAGGTTGGTGATCACCGCCGAGGTGTGCGGCAGCTGGTCCAGCCCGAGGAAGGTGGCACCGCCCTTGAAGTCCACCAGCACGAAGTTGAGGGACTCGGAGGAGTGGCTGAGCGCCAGGGCCAGTACCAGGGTGCGCAGCAGTTCGCTCTTGCCGGAGCCGGTGGCGCCGATGAGCATGCCGTGCGGCCCCATGCCGCCCTCCGCCGACTCCTTGATGTCCAGCTCCACCGGGCGTCCGTCGGCGCCCACCGCCAGGGGGACGCGCAGCCGGCGCGCCGCCGAGGTCCCCCGCGCCTCCCAGTAGGCCCTCGGGTCGTACCGGTACAGGTCGGTGATGCCCAGCAGCGTGGTGAGCTGCACGTCGGTGGAGAGCGGCTGGGCCGTCTCGACGGCGGCCCCGGTGCGCATCGGGGCCAGCACCGCCGCCAGCGCCCGCGCGGCCGCCGGGCCGAGCCGGTCGGCCCGGCCCAGCGAGGTGAACGACTCCTTGCGGTTGCGGTCGGTACGGGCCAGCCGCACCTCGCCGGACTCGGCCTGGAGCCGCAGCGTCGTACGACCGGGTCGCCAGGGCAGCTCACCCGAGAGGTCGAGCACCACGGCGTTGCGGAACCCGTGCCGGCCCAGCCGGTGGCCGGAGGGCACCTGCCCGCCGTCGACGACGATCACCGTGTACGGCTCGTCCGTGCCGGCGGTGGCGTCCGTCTCGAAGGCCGGCCGGTCGGCGAACTCCTCGCCCAGCAGGGCCTCCAGCTCGGCGGCGGAGGAGGTGAACAACCGCACCGGGCCCGCCCCGTCGGTCTCGGAGGGGTGGTGGGTGTGCGGCAGCCACTTGGCCCAGTCCCACTCGGCCGCCTGGCCGGCGGACACACAGAAGGCGATCACCAGTTCCTGCGGGGAGTGCGCCACGGCCAGCTGCGCGAGCACGGCCCGTACGAGGCCCGTGATCTCCTCGCGCTCGCCCCGCAGCAGCACCCTCGACCACGCCGGCAGGAAGAGGGCGATGGGCTGGTCGGGGACGGTGGAGTAGGCGTTGACGAAGGCGCGCAGGGCGTGCGCGGTCAGCGGATCCAGGTCCTCCACGGGTTTGGTCGCCTTGGTGGTCAGACGCAGGCCGAGGCGCTGTTCACCGACGGCCACCCGGACCTCGCCGAAGTCCGGGTCGGCGGGGCGGCGTTCCCACAGCCGGGAGGTGCGGGCCTGGGACCACAGGTTGGCGGGCCGGGGATGGCGCCAGGCGAGGGCGTGCTGCTGTTCGGCCGCCGCCGCCCTGACCCTGCGTCGCATTCCGCCGAGGTAGCGCAGATAGTCACGGCGGGCACCTCTCAGCTTCTGTCTGCGCTCCGCGCCACCGCGCATCATCTGGCCGGCCAGCATGAGGACCATGGCCACTGCCATCACCCCGACCACCACGAAGGTCATCGGATTCGACGCCTGGCCGGGCCGCACGTAGAGCAGCACCATGGCACCCGACATCATGGCCATCGGCAGATACGTCATCATCCCGGACCCGCTGTCGGGCACCTGCTCCGACAGCACCGGGGGTTCCTGGAGCGCCAGGTCGCCCTCGGGCATGTCGGGCCCCCGGCGCCGGGCGGGCCTGCGGAAGAACACCACGCTCACTGAAACGTCTCCTTGGGATGCTGGCGGCCGCCTGCGGCGGGACTGCGGTCGGCCGGCCGTCGGCGCCTTGGCGGTCTTGAGGCCGGAAGCTCCTGAGGCCGGGCACCGGACGGGCCGACCGGGTGTGTCCGGTGTCCGCACACGTGTGAGTGTCGGTCCACGAGAAGAGGCGGTGTGCCGGGGCGCGCGGACCGGCGTTCCGGGGCTGTATGAGGCCCTGGCGCCGCGAGGCGGTACCTGTGAGACTATCGGGCACCACCGAGGTGTCCAACAGCGGTTCGCCGCACACGTGTCCGCGACCGGACCAGGATGTGCGCCGAACCCGGCCGTCCCGGCCGCGACGGTGCGGCGCGACGGCCCTCCCCACGAGGCGTGGGCCCCCGGGAACCACCGTCACCGGCCGAGTGACCGGTCGGTGGCAGAGCCGGCCCTGAGAGCGGGTACCACGTCCGCCCCTGCCGACCCATGGCGCGAGCCGCCCGAGAGGTGTGAGACACATATGAGCGAAGGCTCTGTCGCAGGTCTGTGTCGCGTGACGATACGGGCCCCGGAGAAGACCATCGACCTGGCCGTCCCGTCCGACATCCCGCTCGCCGACCTGCTGCCGGTCGTCGTCGGCCACGCGGGCGGACAACTGGAGGAAGCCGGACTCGAGCACGGCGGCTGGGTTCTCCAGCGCATCGGTGGCGAGCCACTGGACCCCGAGGGCACGCCCGACTCCCTCGACCTGCGCGATGGGGAGGTGCTGCTGCTGCGCCCCGAGGCGGAGGCACTCCCGCCGGTGCGCTTCGACAGCCTGGTGGACGCCGTCTCCGGCACGGTGCGCGACCTGCCGCACGCGTGGAGCCCCGCGGTCAGCCGCTGGACCCTGCGCCTGATGACGACCGTGACGCTGCTGGGCTGCCTGGCGGTACTGGCCCTGCCCGGTGACACCACGTCACGGGCCGCGCTGACGGCCGGCGCCGCCCTGCTGGCCATGGCCGGCGCCGGTGCGGCGGCCAGGGTGCTGGACGACCCGCCCGGTGGCGTGCTGCTCGGGCTGGTGTCCTGCGCCTTCCTGGGGCTGGCAGGGGTCCTGGCCGTCGGCGACCCGTGGTCCGCGCCGCACTCTCACGTCCGTACCGGAGCGCAGCTGCTGGCCGGTTCCGTGGCCGCCGGCGCGGGCACGGCCCTGGCGCTGACGGTGGTGTCCGTCTTCGCCGTCGCCTTCGCCGCCGCGGCCGTCGTGTGCGTGGCCGGTGTCGTCGGCGGGGTGCTGATGGTCACCGTGGAGGTGCCCTTCTCGAGCGCGGCCGGAGGCGTCGCGGTGGCGGCGGTCGTCTTCGGCGCCTTCGTCCCCCGGCTCTCCTTCTCGCTGGCGGGACTGCGCCTGCCACCGCTGCCCACCACTGCGGACCAGCTCCAGGAGGGCATCGAACCGCACGCCGGGCAGGACGTCGCCGCCCGCGCCGCGGCCACCGACCACTGGATGAGCGCCCTGTACCTGGGCGTGGGCGCCGTGTGCGCGGGCTGCCTGGCCGGCCTGGCCCGGCACCCGGAGCCACCGGAGCTGGCCACCTGCGCCCTGCTGGCGCTGCTGCTCTTCCTGCACGGACGCAGCCTGGGCACCGCCTGGCAGCGGCTGGCCCTGGCGGTCCCCGCCCTGCTGGGACCGCTGCTGGCAGCCGCGGGACTCGCCGCCCGCTGGGACGGGACCGGCCGGCTGGTGGTGGCGGCCGCTCTGCTGCTGTCCGCCGCCGCGCTGGCGGTCATCTCCTGGACGGCCCCCGGCCGCCGCCTGCTGCCCCACTGGGGGAGGGCCGGGGACCTGCTGCAGTCCGTGACGGCCTTCGCCCTGCTGCCCGTCGTGCTGTGGACCTTCGGCGTCTACCAGATACTGCGCTCGGCCAACGGCTGAACCGCTTAGGAGAGAGCACCTCATGCAGAACCGGCGGGACCAGGTCCAGGCTCATCGCTTCGTCGTCTCCCGGCTGACCACCGGACTGCTGCGGGAGGACCCCGACACCCCCGAGCCACCCACCGGCCGCACCTACAAGGCGGTCGTGGTCGGCGCCGCCTTCGCGGCCGTCCTGTGCGTGGGCGCCCTGGTGTTCGGGCTCATCAGCCCCGGGGGCGCCACCGGCTGGCGCGACGGCCACACCCTGGTGGTGGAGAAGGACACCGGCACGCGCTATCTGTTCGACGGTGAGCGGCTGCGGCCGGTGCGCAACTACGCGTCCGCGCGCCTGCTGGTCGGGGCGGACCTGAAGACCGACACGGTCTCCACCGCCTCGCTGCGCGGCACCCCGCACGGCGACCCCGTCGGGATCGCGGGCGCCCCCGACTACCTCCCGTCCGGCAAGGCCCTCGACGCCGGCCCCTGGCAGGTGTGCGCGGGCATCCGGACCGACGACTCCGGCGGCGGCAGGACCACCACCACACTCCTGGTCGACTCCGACCTGGCCGGCGCCACCGTGGCGGACGGCGACGGGGCGCTGGTGCGCGTCGAGGACGCGGGACTGTTCCTGCTCTGGCGCGGCAACCGCTTCCGTCTGCCGGGCGGCCAGGCCACCGCCACCGCCCTCGGCTACGGCGCCGTCGACCCGCTGCGGGTCTCCGCGGCCTTCCTGGACGCCCTGCCGGCCGGCCCGGACCTGGCGCCGCCGAAGGTCGCGGGACAGGGCGCGCCCGGCCCCGGTCTGGACGGTGCCGACACCCGAGTCGGCCAGGTCTTCACCGTGGTGACGCCCGGCTCCGACCAGCAGTACTACCTGCTGTTGCGCTCGGGTCTGACCCCCGTCACCACCACGCAGGCGGCCTTGGTCCTCGGCGCGAGCGCGACACGTGAGCGGGCCTACGGAGGGAAGGCCCCCCAGGCGATCACCCTGTCCTCCAACGCCCTCGACGGCGCCCTGGCGCCGAAGAGTGCCTCCGGCGAGCCGGGACGGGTCGAACAGGCCGGCGCGGCCCTGCCTCCCGCGCCGCCCGGCACCCTGCGCACCGGCGGTGACCAGGATCTGTGCGTGCGCCTGACGCCGCACGGCGACACGGGCACCGACGTCGGCCTGGTGACCGCGCTCTCCTCGGCCGTCGACGCCCGGTCCGCGCCGCCCGGCCGGGCACTCGCCGCGGCCTGTCTGGCGGTGGACGCGGTGTCGGTGCCGCCGTCGGGCGGCAGCCTGGTCCGGGCGCTGGGCAGCTCGGGTTCCGACCTGGGCGACAGCACGTACCTGGTCACCGACACCGGACGGAAGTACCGGGTGCCGTCCGGGACGGCCGCCGAGGCGCTCGGCTACGACCTGACCCGGGCTCAGGAACTGCCCTCGCCCCTGCTCGACATGCTGCCGACGGGCCCCGACCTGTCCCCCGGATCGGCGCGGTCCGGGCACGAGGAGGTCACCGGCACGTCGCGTTGCGATGACCGGTAGTGAAACATCCGGCACCGGCGGGCCGACGGTATCTCGAACGCCGTACACGCAGTCACATGTCACCAGTTGAGGTCTTCACACATGCGCGTAACGCATCGCCCGATGCGTTGAACACATGTTCCGGCCACGCTTGTGATCGAGGCGCAAACATGATTAGCATCTGGATACTTCGATCAACTGATGCCTGCTCAGCTCTTGGCGCCCGGCACATTCCGGCAACGCACACGTATCTTGCAGGCACCCCGGCGGGCCCCACGACAGAGCGTGGCGTGCCCCACATGATTCGCCCCCCACAGCGGAAGGCAACGGCACGATGAGCACTCCCAGCGGAACGCAGCAGCAGTCATCCAGTGCCACGTACGACATGGCCATCAGGAGTCTGGAGACCGCCAGGTCGAACATGACCAGGATCCAGGGTCAGGTGGAGACGGCGAAAGCCACCCTGCAGACCAACTACCAGGGCCCGGACGGACACGCGTACGCACGGGTCATGGAGACCTGGCTGAGCGAGGTGGACCGCATCAAGCGGACCTGCGAGGCCATGGAGAACCAGCTCGGCTTCAGCATGCAGGCGTCGAACAGCGCGCAGGCCGGCGCGATGGAAGAGGTGGTCGCCGGCGGCAAGCTCACGGCGTTCGGCAACGACGTACAGAACGACGCCTACAACGCCATGAGCGGCGTCTGACCCGCACCGCCCCCCCCGCACCCGCCCCACCAACGAAGGAGACCCTCATGGGCGCCGCAGAAGACGGCATCTACATCGACCACGGCCAGGCCATGACCTTCGCCGAGGAGATGTTCCACCAGACCCAGGCGATCAGGACGGTGGTGACCACGCTGGAGGGCGAGATCGCCCCCATCGTCGGCCAGTGGCTCGGCCCCGACCGCGATGTGTACATCAACAAGGTCCAGCCCACCTGGGAGGCCGAGGTCACGGCCCTGTCGACCATTCTGCAGACGCACGCGCAGACGCTGGACAACATCCGCGACATGTACCGCAAGACGGTCAACGACAACGCCCAGGGTTTCGAGGAGATCAAGTTCTGACGGCCCGTCGCACACCGTCGCTCCGGCACCGTCACAAGGGGATGCAATGGCTGATCTGACCAAACTGGACGCTCCCGCCCTCCGTTCGTTCATCGACGAGGAAGTCCAGCCGTTCAAGGACGACATTGTCAGGCTGCGCGGCTCCAGCCCGGAGCAGGGCCAGTCCCTGTACGACATGTCCAACGCGTCGGCGGGTCCCTTCGCCATCGGACCGATGGGGAGTGACTCCGACACCGCGGGAAAGAACCTGGTCGCCCACACCACCCAGGCCGCGTCGGCGATCGACACGGTGCTCAACCGGCACTCGACCGCCTTCGATCAGCTGAAGGGCAACCTCCTGGAAGTGATCGACAGCATGCTCAAGACGCAGGGCGAGACCCTCCAGCAGGTGGAGGGGCAGAAGTTCCTCACGGCCATCCGCGAGTACGACGGAGCCATGACCGGGGAACAGAGCACCGGCCTGTCCTCCTCGCCCACGACGACGGCCTGACGTCGGTCACCCTGGCACCGCCGCGTCGCCCGCCTCCGGGGTGCCATCCCCCCGCCCCCGGGGCGCCGCCGCGGCGGTACCCCGGACGACTCGCGCCGCCGCCCACCCCCCGTCCGCTGGAGTCCTCACATGGCTGTCGACAACTGGGAACACATCGTCAAGCTGCTCACGGGCTGGTCGCTGCCCGAGCGCTCCGAAGTGACCGGCGTCAAAGGCGACAGCGGCATTCCCTGGATCAACGTCGACGTCAAGAAGGTGGCCGCGACCCTGCAGCCCCGCACCGAACTGCGGGACACGGGGGCCTCGTTCCAGTTCTACGTCCTCAAGGGCAAGGGCGTGGACATGTACCAGGCGAACATCAACTACGCGGACCTCTCCTTGGGCGACACCTACGCGCAGCGCAGCCAGGAAGCCTTGTCGCGTCTGGTCAACCAGTTCCAGACGACCGGTGTCCAGTCCTCCTCCGGTGGTGAACCCACGGGCACGGACGGCGTGGACCTGCACTCGTTCGCCAAGGCAGCCCGGTCCTTCGACGTGGCCGGTCAGTTCTTCTACCATCACGAGGCCGTCCTCAAGCACTGGCTCGATCACCTCGGCGACGAGAACGCCGCCTGGAAGGGCACCGCGGCGGGTGTCTTCTACAACCTGGTCAAGGACCTGCACGACAAGTACGACCACTTCCTGGCCCAGCTGCGTCCGCCCGGCTTCCAGCCGCAGTACCAGTCGGTCGCCACCCCGGGCTTCGCGTCGACCACGCTCCACGGTGACCAGATCATCGGCGCGGAGAACATGCTGCATCAGGCCCATACCAAGTTGTTGCAGCAGTTCAGCGACTTCTACTGGCGCCGCGGCCGGCCCATCACCGTCAACGAGGCGGACGGGCAGTCGATCTCCCGCGTTCCGCCCGCGGACCCGAAGAGCATCCTGAACGAACTGATGTGGGATGTGGACTGGTTCATCAGGCAGTACAACACCTCGCGCATCCAGGCGATCAAGCGGACGGTGCAGCGGGCCGACGACCCGGACGTCATCACCTGGCGGGCGATGGCGGGGTTCTCCACACAGCCGCACTGGGGCGATCTGAGGGACACCAGTACCTGGTCGGGCATCGCGCAGGAGGCGGTCGACCGGTGGACGAACAACCTCAGGGCCAATCTCGACGAGCCGGCGCTCCCCATCGTCACCGAGCTGAGCCAGGGCTGGAGCCGCGTCCTCGACCCGACGTGGAACACCCGTTTCGCCTTCGAGGACATCCCCTCGATCAGCCTCGCCGAAACGCTTCAGCAGGACATCGCGGAGCAACAGCAGCAGGAGGCCCTGCACCAGCAGGAGGAGGCGCTCCAGCAGCAGCAGGAGGCGCAGAAGGAGTTCGCCCAGCAGTCCACCGACTTCCAGCAGGGTGTGAACTCCCTGGGAAGCGACATCCAGGACCTGGGCAACGGGCTCGACGGCTTCGGCGACAGTGTCGACGGTCTCGGCCAGAACATCGGTCAGGGCATCACGGACGTCACCGCACCCGACCCGTCCACTCTCGTGAGCGGCGCCCCGGAAACGCTCGCGGTGAACGACCCGGCCGCGGTCGGCGGTGTGCCCACGGTCGGTGGCCCGGACGGAAGCGGCACGACCACGGTCAGCACGCCTTCCGCACTCACCGAGAACGGCATCGGCACGACCGGCATCGGCGCGGACGGCATGGGCGCGGACGGCATCGGTACGACCGGTATCGGCGCGGACGGCATGGGCGCGGACGGTATCGGCACGACCGGTATCGGCGCGGACGGGGGCACAGGGAGGCTGCCCGGCGGTCTCTCCGGCCTCACCAGCGGTGACTCGCTGACCTCGGCCCTCCCCACCCCCAGCACCCTGGACGAGAGCACGGTCCAGACGCCCACCACCCTGGCCGGCGCCCCTCTCGCCGGCGACACCACCCTCGACGCGACCGCCCTGCCCACCGACACCGCCCTGAGCGCCCCGGACCCGTTCGCGACCGACACCGCGACGGTGACCGGAGCGGACGCGGCCACCACGGCCACGGGTCTGGGCGCGGTGCCGCTGCTGCCCTACACGTCCGCCTCCGCCCAGGGACTCACCACCGGCGGACCCGGCAGGACGAACTCCGACGGGAGCACGGTCGTGCCGGGTGCGGATGGTGGTCTGACGGCGCGGTTCCCGGACGGGAGTTCGGTGG
>BMSM01000026.1 GCA_014649155.1 Streptomyces griseoviridis
CTCACGCCCGACCCGCCCGCACCCGCTCTTCGCCGGGCTGGTCAAGGCCGCGGTCGAGCGGAAGACGGCGAAGTAGCACGACAGTTGTACGGTGGCCGGGGCGGGCCCGTGCGGACGGGCGCGCCCCGGCTTTCTCGTACGTCTGGGAGGACAGGGCATGACCATCAGGGACACCGCCGAGGAGTGGGAGATCCGGGCGACGGAGACGCCCTTCCGGGGCAAGAAGACCTCCGTCCGTACCGACGAGGTGGTCATGCCCGACGGCACCGTCGTCAGCCGCGACTACCAGGTGCACCCCGGCTCCGTCGCCGTGCTCGCCCTGGACGACGAGGACCGGGTGCTGGTGCTGCGCCAGTACCGCCACCCCGTGCGCCAGAAGCTGTGGGAGATCCCGGCCGGACTGCTGGACGTCCCCGGCGAGAATCCGCTGCACGCCGCCCAGCGCGAGCTGTACGAGGAGGCGCACGTCAAGGCCGAGGACTGGCGGGTGCTGACCGACGTCTACACCACCCCCGGCGGCTGCGACGAGGCGGTACGGATCTTCCTCGCCCGGGAGCTGTCGGAGGCCGAGGGCGAACGCTTCCAGGTCGAGGACGAGGAGGCGGACATGGAGCTGGCCCGGGTGCCGGTGGCCGACCTCGTCCGCAAGGTCCTCGCCGGCGACCTGCACAACAACTGCCTCGTGGTGGGTGTGCTGTCGCTGGCCGCCGCGCGGAACGGGGACGGTCTCGACACGCTCCGCCCGGCCCAGGCCCCTTGGCCCGCACGTCCGTTCGACGCCTGAGGAACTCTCCGACGGTTGATGTGACGATCTGCTGATCCGATCGGGCGACCTTCCCGCCCCGCTCCCACCGGAACGCCCCGGAGCCTGAACTAGGCTCGGAAAACGCCCGAACCGGGAGTTCCGGCGGGCGCCGGTGCGCGGTGGGATCGGGAGTGTGGCCCGTGACGGATCAGGCGGTGGACACGGACGGCGTGCGGCTGTCGCAGGACCCTGCTGAGGAGAGTCGGTTCCTGGGCCGTACCAGGGAGCTGAAGGAACTGCGCGCGGACATCGCGCGCGCGGGCCTGGACACCCTCTCCGGCCGCAAGGCCCCGCGCGCCCGCGTGCTGCTGGTCGCCGGGCGCCCCGGCTCCGGCCGCACCGCCCTCGCCGAGGAACTCGTCGCCCAGGTCGCCGACGACTACCCGGACGGCCTGCTGCGGGCCCGGCTGAGCGAGCCCGACGGCACCCGGGTGCCCGTCGCCTCCCTCGCCCGGGACCTGCTCACCGCGCTGGGCCGCACCACCCGGCCCGGCGCCCCCGAGGACGAGCTGGCCCACGAGCTGCGCACCGCCCTGGCCGGCCGCCGCGCCCTGCTCCTGCTCGACGACGCCGCCGACGCCGAGCAGGTCGACGCCCTGCTGCCGGACAGCCCCGGCTCCCTGGTCGTCGCCGTGGCCGAGGGTCCGCTGACCGGCATCGCCGACGTCCGCCCCTGCACACTGGGCGGCCTGGACACCAAGTCCGCCGTGGAGCTGCTCCAGCGGCGGATCGGCTCGGTCCGCGTCACCGTGGACCCGCGGGCCGCCGAGTCCCTGGCCGAGGAGTGCCAGGGCCGCCCGGCCGCGCTGGTCCTCGCCGGCGGCTGGCTCGCCGCCCACCCCAAGGCGGCCGTCGCCGACCTCGCCAAGCAACTGCGCGCCGGCTCCGAGGAGCCCGACCCGGTCGCCCGCATCCTCCGGCTCGTCCACGCCTCGCTGCCCAGCGCCGCCGCCCGGATGCTGCGGCTGCTCTCGCTGGCGCCGGCCGGCCTGGCCGACCCGCACACCGCCTCCGCGCTGGCCGGCTGCTCGGTGGGCGGCGCCCGCACCGCCCTGGACGACTTCGTCGCCCTCGGCCTGCTGCGCCGCCTCGCCTCCCCGCTGCCCGAGTACGAGGTCCCCGGCTGCCTCCACCCCCTCCTGGCCGCCCTCGCCCGCGCCGAGGACCGCCCCGCCGAACTCCAGCTCGCCCGCGCCCGGATGCTGGAGCGGACCGTGCGGCTGCTCCAGTCCTGCCGGGCGATCACCGAGACCGACAGCCCGGGGGCCCGCGAGAAGCTCCTCGGCATGCCGCGCGCCCTGCGCTTCGACACCCCCCGGGACGCCGCCGAGTGGCTGCGGCTGCGCCGGCCCGCCCTGCTGGCCTCGGCCCGCCTCGCGGTCGCCGACGGCGAGCTGGACACCCTCGCCCGGAGGCTGATGTCCCAGCTGGTGCGGGCCATGGTCGCGCACATCGGCACCCAGGCGGCGGCCCCCGACCTGTACGGCGTCCACCGGCTCGTGCTGGACGTGGCCGAGCGCCGCGACCTGCCCCGCGAGCAGGCCGCCGCCCTGCTGAACCTGGCCGACCTGGACGCCCGTACCGGCCGCACCGCCGAGGCGCTGGTGCGCTACCGGGCCGCGCTGGACGCCGGACGGGCGGCGAACGACCCGTACGCCACCGGCCGCGCGATGGAATCCGTCGGTGGTGCCCATCTGGAGCTGGGGGACTACGACCGGGCCGCCGACTGGTTCGGGCGGGCCCTCGTCCAGCGGCTCGCCCGGGACGAGCGCGCCGACGCCGCCCGGCTCTACGGCCGCATCGCCGCCGCCCACACCTACGCCGGCCGCTACGGCGAGGCGCTGCGCAACTGGCGGGCCGCGATCGCCGGGCACCGCAGGGCCGGGGATCTGGCCGCCCACGCGCGGGCCCTGAGCGAGCTGGCCCGGGTCCAGGAGTACGCGGGGCGCCCGGAGGAGTCGCTGCGCACCTGCCAGGAGGCGGTCGAGTGGGCCCGCCGCGCCGAGGACCTGCGGCTCCAGGCGGCCCTGCACCTGCGCCTCGCCGACACCCTGGACCACCTCGGCGACCCGGTGGCGGCCGGGCTCCACCGCAGCACGGCCGACCGGATGCTGGGCGGGGAACCGGTGGAGCCCGGAGGTCCCGGCCGGATCGCGGAGCCCGCCGGAGCCGCGCGCCCCGCGGTGACGACGGAACCCGTGGGGCCGGTGGAGGACGTACGGCCCGCCGGGAACGGGCCGGTGGCGGACTCCGAGGCGGAACACGGAGCTAACACCTGCGAAATCCGTAGCGCGCCCACCAGGGATTGATGCTTTGGAAGGCTAGACAGCGGGAATACCTTCATTAGACTGGCTCTGCCGCACGTTCTCCTGCGGTCTCTCCTGGTATGCCCTCGCATGCCGGGTATGTCTTCTCTGTAGCCCCACTCCCTGAGCCAAGGACCGTGATCGACGTGAAGGTCGGCATTCCCCGCGAGGTCAAGAACAACGAGTTCCGGGTGGCCATCACCCCCGCAGGCGTCCACGAGCTGGTGCGCCACGGCCATCAGGTCGTCGTCGAGCGCGGCGCGGGCGTCGGCTCCTCGATCCCGGACGCCGAGTACGTCGCGGCGGGCGCGGACATACTCGACACCGCCGACGAGGTCTGGGCCGGCGCCGACCTGCTGCTGAAGGTCAAGGAGCCGATCGCGGAGGAGTACCACCGCCTGCGCAAGGACCAGACGCTCTTCACCTACCTGCACCTGGCCGCGTCCAAGGAGTGCACGGACGCCCTGCTGGAGTCCGGCACCACCGCCATCGCCTACGAGACGGTCGAGCTGCCGGGTCGCGCCCTGCCGCTGCTCGCCCCGATGTCCGAGGTCGCGGGCCGGCTGGCCCCGCAGGTCGGCGCCTACCACCTGATGGCCGCCAACGGGGGCCGGGGCGTGCTGCCCGGCGGCGTCCCCGGGGTGCTGGCCGGCAAGGCCGTCGTCATCGGCGGCGGCGTCTCCGGCTGGAACGCGGCGCAGATCGCCATCGGCCTGGGCTTCCACGTCACCCTGCTCGACAAGGACATCAACAAACTCAAGGAGGCGGACAGGATCTTCGGTACGAAGATCCAGACCGTCGTCTCCAACGCCTTCGAGCTGGAGAAGGCCTGCCTCGACGCCGACCTCGTGATCGGCGCCGTCCTCATCCCGGGCGCCAAGGCCCCCAAGCTGGTCACCAACGAGCTGGTCTCCCGGATGAAGCCCGGAAGTGTCCTTGTCGACATCGCGATCGACCAGGGCGGCTGCTTCGAGGACTCGCGCCCCACCACCCACGCCGAACCGACCTTCACGGTCCACGACTCGGTCTTCTACTGCGTCGCCAACATGCCCGGCGCGGTCCCCAACACCTCGACCTACGCGCTGACCAACGCCACGCTGCCGTACATCGTCGAACTGGCCGACCGCGGCTGGGTGGAGGCGCTGCGCCGCGACCCCGCGCTCGCCAAGGGCCTCAACACCCATGACGGCAAGGTCGTTTACAAGGAGGTCGCCGAGGCCCACGGCCTGGACCACGTGGAACTGTCCGCGCTGCTCGGCTGACAAGTCGCCATGCGGTGAAGGCGACCGGTCAACGCCTGCCGTCAACGACACACACTCGGGCGGACCTTGTCGACAAGGTCCGCCCGAGTGTGTGTATGGTCACTTTGCGATTCTCGGTCAACTCGCCTCGAACGTACCGCTTGGCCCCATTCGCACACCGGTGAAACCTGCCGTGCGACGGCCGTACGCCCTTGACAGGGGGGTGTTTCATTGCCGACACATCCGGCCGGGTCCGGCGGATTGTGTTGCTGCGGACCGCCGACACGCCATAGAGTCGCCAATCGTCGGCATGGTGCCACGCTGACCTGTCTAGAAGTTTCCTGGTCACCAAGGAGGTAAGACGACTTGTGAATGAGTCGACATTTACTCCCGGGGGTGGTCAACCAGGAATGCCTGTACGGGCCGGAGGCCCCGGGCGGTTCGAGGCTGTCGGCTCCGTCGCTGTGCGCACCTTCGCAGCCCACCAGAGTCCGCAGGCAACTCAGACAGCACACCCGAAGATGGATGGCCAACACGTGAACGCCATGGCCGGCGACGGAAGTGGCGCGCCCCGCAACCACTTCGCCGACTACGACGAACTGCCCGAGGGGCACTTCTACGACCCGGACGCCGAGTACGAGCCCGATCCCGAGTACGCGGCCACGCTCGCGCCCGACGCGGCCCGGCAGCGCCGCGAGCGCATCGGTCCGACCGGACGCCCGCTGCCGTACTTCCCGATCCCCGGTCCGCTGACCGACCACGGTCCCGCGAAGATCATCGCGATGTGCAACCAGAAGGGCGGCGTGGGCAAGACCACGTCGACCATCAACCTGGGTGCCGCGCTCGCCGAGTACGGGCGGCGGGTGCTGCTCGTCGACTTCGACCCGCAGGGCGCGCTCTCGGTCGGTCTCGGCGTCAACCCGATGGAGCTGGACCTCACCGTCTACAACCTGCTCATGGAGCGGGGCATGGCGGCCGACGAGGTGCTGCTGAAGACGGCGGTCCCCAACATGGACCTGCTGCCCAGCAACATCGACCTCTCCGCCGCCGAGGTGCAGCTCGTCAGCGAGGTCGCCCGCGAGTCGACCCTGCAGCGCGCCCTGAAGCCGCTGATGGACGACTACGACTACATCGTGATCGACTGCCAGCCCTCGCTCGGCCTGCTCACGGTCAACGCGCTGACCGCCGCGCACAAGGTGATCGTGCCGCTGGAGTGCGAGTTCTTCGCGCTGCGCGGTGTGGCGCTGCTGACCGAGACGATCGAGAAGGTCCAGGAGCGGCTCAACCCCGACCTGGAGCTGGACGGCATCCTCGCCACGATGTACGACTCCCGTACGGTGCACAGCCGCGAGGTGCTCGCCCGGGTCGTCGAGGCCTTCGACGATCACGTGTACCACACGGTCATCGGCCGCACCGTCCGCTTCCCGGAGACCACGGTCGCCGGTGAGCCGATCACCACGTACGCCTCCAACTCCGTCGGCGCCGCCGCCTACCGTCAGCTCGCCAGGGAGGTGCTCGCCCGGTGTCACGCCGAGTGAGTCTGCCGGGGGCCGACGAACTCTTCCGCACGACAGGGGGTACGGCGCTCCAGGCGTCCACTCCGCGCCGCCAGACGGGCGGTGACGCCCGGGTACCGGCGCCGGCCGGGGAGAGCGGCCCGGCCGGCGCGGAGGACGCGCCGCAGTCGGTGCCCGCGCAGGGCGGCGACGGCCGGGGCGCCGAGCACACGGCCGCCGACGCGGAGCCGGGACCCGACGGTGAGCCGCACAGCCGGGGCGGGGAGCGCTCCGCGCGGCGCGCGGACCCGGCGCAGGAAGGTTCTGGCGCCGACCGGTCCCGCAAGCGCGGCCGGGCCGCCGCCCGCCGCCCCAGCGGCCGTGAGCGGCACGACGAGAAGATCACCGTCTACGTCTCCGCCGAGGAGCTGATGGACCTGGAGCACGCCCGTCTGGTGCTCCGGGGCGAGCACGGACTGGCCGTCGACCGCGGCCGGATCGTCCGCGAGGCGGTCGCCGTGGTCCTCGCCGACCTGGAGAGCCGCGGGGACGCCAGCATCCTCGTACGACGGCTGCGCGGGCGGTAGCGGTAGCCTGCGGAGGCCATGACCTCCCACGACGTTCCCCGTGCCGGCGCCTCCGGCGGCCGTCGGCGTGCGCTGGGCCGGGGTCCGGCGACTGCGCCGGACGAGCGGACGCCGACGCCCGCCGCGCCGGAGCCGGCGACGGAGACCGGGCGGACCCCCGGACGGGGCCCGGAGGCCGGGCACGTCCAGGAGCCCGAGGCCGACGCGATCCCCGTGCCCGGACCCGACCCCGGGCCCGCGCCCGGACGGGACGCCGAGGCCGCGACCGCGCCCGGACCGGGCCCCGAGGCCGCGACCGTGCCCGGACGGGACGCCGAGGCCGACGCGATCCCCGCGACCGTGCCCGGACCGGGCCCCGGGAGTCCGTCCGGACCGGACCCCGCGCCGGAGGCCGGCGCGGGGGGCGGCGGCGGTGTGTTCACCGTGCGGCTCGCCAACTTCGAGGGCCCCTTCGACCTGCTGCTCCAGCTCATCGCCAAGCACAAGATGGACGTCACCGAGGTCGCCCTCTCCAAGGTGACCGACGAGTTCATGGCGCACATCAGGGCCATGGGCCCGGACTGGGACCTGGACCGCACCACCGAGTTCCTGGTCGTCGCCGCCACCCTGCTCGACCTCAAGGCGGCCCGGCTGCTGCCCGCCGCGGAGGTCGAGGACGAGGCCGACCTGGCGCTCCTTGAGGCCCGCGACCTGCTCTTCGCCCGCCTGCTCCAGTACCGCGCCTACAAGCGGATCGCGGACATCTTCAGCGGGCGGCTGGACGACGAGGCCCGCCGGTACCCCCGTACCGTCGGTCTGGAACCGCACCACGCCGAGCTGCTGCCGGACGTCGTGATCAGCATCGGCGCCGAGGGGTTCGCCCGGCTCGCCGTCAAGGCGATGCAGCCCAGGCCCGAGCCGCGGGTCCACGTCGAGCACATCCACGCGCCGCTGGTCAGCGTCCAGGAGCAGGCCGGGATCGTCGTGGCGCGGCTGCGGGAGCTGGGCGAGGCCAGTTTCCGGACGCTGACCGCGGACACCGACGACACCCTGACGGTCGTGGCCCGTTTCCTGGCGCTGCTGGAGCTGTACCGGGAGAAGGCCGTCGCCCTGGACCAGGAGACCGCCCTCGGGGAGCTGCTGGTGCGCTGGACCGGCGAGGACGGCGGCGCGGCGCCGGCCGTGACCGACGAGTTCGACCGGCCGCCCGCGCGGCCGGAGGAGGAGAGGACGACGTGAGCGACGAAGCCACCGCGGCGCCGGCCGTCGCGGACCTCGACCTCAAGCCCGCCCTGGAGGCGGTCCTGATGGTCGTCGACGAGCCCGCGACCGAGGCGCACCTCGCCAAGATCCTGGGGCGGTCACGGCTCCGGATCGCGGACGCCCTGCGCGAGCTGGCCGACGAGTACACCGCCCAGCGGCGCGGCTTCGAACTGCGGCAGGTCGCGGGCGGCTGGCGGTACTACACCCGGCCCGAGTACGCCCCGGCCGTCGAGGGCTTCGTCCTGGACGGCCAGCAGGCCCGCCTCACCCAGGCCGCCCTGGAGACCCTCGCCGTGGTCGCCTACCGCCAGCCGGTCAGCCGCAGCCGGGTCTCCGCGGTCCGCGGCGTGAACTGCGACGGCGTGATGCGCACCCTCCTCCAGCGGGGCCTGGTCGAGGAGGCGGGCACGGAACCCGAAACAGGTGCGATCCTGTACGTGACGACGAACCACTTCCTGGAGCGGATGGGCCTGCGCGGCCTGGACGAGCTGCCGGAGCTCGCGCCCTTCCTCCCCGAGGCGGAGGCGATCGAGGCCGAGACGCTGGAAGGGGTTCCGTCGTTCGATCCGGACGCACCCGATGCGCCGGGTTCCGACGAAGCGGACGACCAGACGGAATTTTGATGCGAAGCAGCAGCGGCAGGAACAGCAGCGGAAACAACGGCGGGAGCCGTGGTGGCAACAGCGGCGGCCGCGGCGGGAGCGGCGGTGGTCGCGGCAACCACCGCGGCGCCGGCAACAACCGCGACGACAAGCAGGGCGGCCGTCCCAAGAAGCCCCGCCCGGAGGAGCGGCGCTACGACGTGGGTCCCGGCGCCACCCAGGACGGTCCGAAGTCGGGCCGCGGCCCCTCGGCGCGCGGCGGCGCGAAGGGCGGCCCGCGCAAGCCCCAGCAGCGGGGCCGCACGGCACCGGCCCGCCCCCGTGAGTACGAGACCCAGATCGAGGAGCGCAACCGGGACCGGTACGCGGGCAAGAAGGACATCAAGCTGCCCAAGACCTTCCCCGGCGCCGAGCAGGAGGGCGAGCGGCTCCAGAAGGTCCTCGCGCGCGCGGGCTACGGCTCCCGGCGTGCCTGCGAGGAGCTGATCGAGCAGGCCCGTGTCGAGGTCAACGGCGAGATCGTCCTGGAGCAGGGCAAGCGGGTCGACCCGGAGAAGGACGAGGTCAAGGTCGACGGACTGACCGTCGCGACGCAGTCGTACCAGTTCTTCTCGCTGAACAAGCCCGCCGGTGTCGTCTCCACCATGGAGGACCCGGAGGGCCGGCAGTGCCTCGGGGACTACGTCACCAACCGGGAGACCCGCCTCTTCCACGTGGGCCGGCTCGACACCGAGACCGAGGGCGTCATCCTGCTCACCAACCACGGTGAGCTGGCGCACCGCCTCACCCACCCCAAGTACGGCGTGAAGAAGACCTACCTCGCGCACATCGTGGGCCCGATCCCGCGCGACCTGGGCAAGCAGCTCAAGGACGGCATCCAGCTGGAGGACGGGTACGCGCGCGCGGACCACTTCCGGGTGGTGGAGCAGACCGGCAAGAACTACCTGGTCGAGGTCACCCTGCACGAGGGCCGCAAGCACATCGTGCGGCGCATGCTCGCCGAGGCCGGGTTCCCGGTGGACAAGCTGGTGCGGGTCGCCTTCGGGCCGATCACCCTGGGCGACCAGAAGTCGGGCTGGCTGCGCCGGCTGTCCAACACCGAGGTCGGGATGCTGATGCAGGAGGTCGACCTGTAGCCGGACCGGGAGCGGTGCGGCGGCGGTGACGGAGCGGCACCACCAGGGTCACCGTCCGGTAACTGGCGTCCCACGGTGCGTAGTCGGCCGGTAGTCTGGACCAGTCGGGGCGGCGGGTGCGCGGGTGCCCTTCGGGGCGGCCCTCCCGTTCCGCCGGCCCGGCCGGACGGCACGGTTGCCTTGAGGACCGGGGGAGTCCCATGTCGGAGTTGCTGACCGCCGCACAGACCATCGCGCCCGTGATCACCACGGCCGCCGCCGGCTTCGCCGGGGCCGTCGTGCAGTCCGCCCAGAACCAGGCGGCGGACTCCGTCGTGCAACGGGGCCGGGCGCTGGTCGGCCGGCTGCTGGAGCGCCGCCCGGAGGAGCCGCGCGACGCCGGGACCGACGAGGCCGTGGAGCGCATCCGCGCCCTGTCCGAGGACGAGCGGCTCGCCCTGGACCGGGCGGTCGGGACCTGGCTGGACGCCCGGTCCGCCGGCCGGTCCGCGGACCTGCGGACCCTGATCGAGGACGAGGCCAGGGCGGCCCGCCCGGCCCGGCGGATCTCCGCCCGCGCCGTGGCCTCGGGCCCCGGCTCGATCGGCATCGCCTACGTGGAGAACCTGGGCGGTCTCACCCAGGGCACCCCTGCCCGGCCGCCGGGGGAGGAGCGCCGGGAGGAAGGGCCGTGAGCGGCAGAGAGCCGCGTCCGCCCGAGCAGCAGGTCGAAGCCTCCGGCCCCGGTTCCGTCGGCATCGGCACCGCGGGACGCGTGCTGCTGCTCAGCCTCGTGGGGCCCGAGTGGGAGGAGCGGGCGGAGCGGGTCCAGCGCTGGAGCGGCTGGAACTGGCCGCAGTTCTTCCTGGTGCTGCTGCTGGACGCCGTGGCGCTGTCCCTGGCCCCCGACGGCCCGGTCCGTCAGATCGCCTGGGTGTACGCGGCCATGGCGATCGCCCTCGTCCTGTCCTTCTGCCGGGTGGCGGGGCTGTTCCGGCCCCGGGACGAGGGCGACGCCCGCGGTCGCAGGACCCTTCCGCCGCTCGTCTCCCTCGGCTGCGTCGTGCTCGCGTCCCTCGCCATCGTCGGCATGAACCACTACGCCGAGCACGGCGAGGCGGAGGTGACCGGCCGGACCGAGATCACCGGCGCGGCGTCCGCGGCGGACGGCGGGCGGCTGACCGTCACGGTGGAGAACACCCCGCACCGCAACCACCTGCGGCTCAGCCTGGTGCTCACCGACGCCGTCCCCGGGGCCCAGTCCTGTGTCCCGGCCACCACCTACGACGCGGAACTGGCAGGCAGCACGGACGTCCGGGTCGAGGGCGTACGCAGCGGGGAGACGTTCTCCCTGCCGCTGGGCGGCGTCCGGGGCGCCGTCCGGGTGGACGTGGTGCTCCACACCGACCCGGGCTGCCGCCTCGGCACGGCCGTGGCGGACGCAGTCCTGCACGACTGAGGCCGGACCCGCACCGCACGACCGAGTGATGGGGGAGACAGTGACACGGACCACGGCCGGACGCGGCGCCGAGCGGCACCGCGCCGGGCACCGGATGCGGCGCCGGGCGGTGGTGGCGGCGGCGCTCGCGGCGCTGCTGGCCACCTCGTGCGCGTCGGACGAGCACGACGGACGGTTCCTCGGCACGCGCGAGATCGACGTGGGCATCCACAAGGACCTGCCCGGCATGTCGCTGCTGGAGAACTACACGTACTCCGGCTTCGACAACGACCTCTTCCTCGATCTGGAGGAGTGGCTGGAGGGCGAGGAGGGCGTCCAGGTCACCCGTAACGCCGACGTCCCCTCCGCGGCCCGGATCGCCAAGCTCCAGTCGGGCGACGCGGACCTGATCATCGCCTCGTTCTCCATCACGCCGGACCGGATGAAGGAGATCGACTTCGTGGGCCCCTACCTCACCACCGTCCAGGGCTTCCTGGTCGACGCGGACTCCCGCATCCGCACCCACGCCGACCTGGCCGGCAAGCGGGTCTGCACCTGGGACGGCACGACCTCCCGGGTGGCGCTGGAGGCCGAACTGGAGGACACCGTCTCGGTGGGCGGCACGGACGCCGCCGAGTGCGTGCGGAAACTGCGGGACGGCCAGGCGGACGCGGTCTCCACGGACCAGGTGCTGCTGTACGGCTTCGCCCAGCTGGAGCCGGGCGAGAACGGGCTGCGCGTGGTGCCCGGCCTGACCGTGGGCGCTCCGCAGCACTACGGGATCGGCGTCGCCAAGGGGCACCGCGAGGACTGCGGGCGGCTCGCCGAGTGGCTCAAGGGCTATGTGGGCAGCCCCGAGTGGCAGGCGAACTTCCGGGAGGCCCAGCCCCTGCTGGTGCGGGAGAACCCGGACTGGATCAGCCGGCACAAGCCGGAGGACGAACTCATCGACGCGCACTCCTGCGTGGACAAGCCGAAGGTCTGAGCCCGGGGCTTGTGCGCGGGACCACCCCCTCTTTATAGTCGTGCTGACTATAAAGAGGGGGTCGAGTCATGGCCGGACACGGCGCCGCCGCGGACGCGGGCGGCTACGACAAGCACGCCCACGAGCCCTTCGCCGTCACCGTCGACCTCGCCGTCCTCACCCTGCGGGCGGGCGCGCTGCACGTGCTGCTCGTAGAGCGGGGGCAGGAACCGTACGCCGGCCGGTGGGCCCTGCCCGGCGGCTTCCTGCTGCCCGAGGAGTCGGCGGAGTCGGCGGCCCGGCGCGAGCTGGCCGAGGAGACCGGCCTCGACGAGGTGGCCGGGCTGCACCTGGAGCAGCTGCGGACCTACAGCGAACCCGGCCGGGACCCCCGGATGCGGGTCGTCTCCGTCGCCTTCGCCTGCCTGCTCCCCGAGGCACCCGAACCGCGCGGCGGCGGCGACGCGGCCGAGGCCCGCTGGGTGCCGTACGACGCCGCCCGGCCCCTCGCCTTCGACCACGACCGCATCCTCGCGGACGCCCGTGAGCGGGTCGGCGCCAAGCTGGAGTACACCGGTCTCGCCACCGCCTTCTGCCCGGCCGAGTTCACCCTCGGCGAGCTCCAGCAGGTCTACGAGACCGTCTGGGGCACACCCCTGGACCGGCCCAACTTCCGCCGCAAGATCCTCGCCACCCCCGGCTTCGTCGAACCCGTGCCCGGCGCCGCCCGGCTGACCGGCGGCCGGGGCAAACCGGCCGCGCTCTACCGGGCCGGCCCCGCCACCGCCCTGCACCCGCCCCTGCTGCGACCGTCCCGGGAAGGACGCCCCGCATGACCACCACCCTCACCGAGTACGCCGCCACCGGCGCGCTCACCGGCCTGGCCCTCGGGGACGCGCTCGGCTTCCCGACGGAGTTCCACGACGTGCCGTCGATCCTCGCCACGTGCGGCCCCTGGCGGGAGATGGCACTGCCCACCCCCGCGTACGTCACCGACGACACCCAGATGACGCTCGCGCTCGCCCGCGCCCTGCGCACGGCGACCGACCGGGGCGTGCTCGCGCCCGAGACCCTGGCCGCGGCGGCCCGGACGGAGTTCATCGCCTGGAACCGGTCACCGGAGAACAACCGGGCCCCCGGCGCCACCTGCATCCGCGCCTGCGAACTGCTGGCGGACCCCGGGCGGCGCTGGCAGGACGCGAGCCAGGTCCACTCCAAGGGCTGCGGCGCCAACATGCGCGTCGTCCCCGTCGGACTGCTCCCCGGACTGAGCGACGAACAGCGCGCCGGTGCCGCCCAGTCGCAGGCGGCCCTCACCCACGGCCACCCCACCGCGCTGGCCGCATCCGACCTCACCGCGCACGCCGTACGGCTGCTCGCCACGGGCGCCGAGCCGACCGGACTGGTCGGACGCCTGCGGTCCTACGCCCTGGACCACCGCACCGACTACCACGAGCGCTGGCTCGGGGACCTGTGGACCCGGGCCGGGGACGCCGGGCCGCAGGAGTACATCGCCCGGGGCTGGGACGAGTGCCTGGCCGTGCTCGACCGGCTGCGGGACGCGGTGCGCACCGTCTCGCCGGAGACCGACCCGTGCCTGGCGACCGGGGCCGGGTGGATCGCGGAGGAGGCGCTCGCCACCGGCCTGCTCTGCTTCCTGCTCTTCCCCGGGGAGCCGCTGACGGCCCTGCGCCGCGCGGCCTGCTCCTCCGGGGACTCCGACTCGATCGCCTGCCTCGCGGGCGCCTTCGCCGGGGCCCACCTGGGGGCCGACGCCTGGCCGCAGGAGTGGGCGGAGCGGGTGGAGCACCAGTCCGACCTGGTGGCGTTCGGGGCGCTCTGGGACTCCTGAGTCACCGCGCGCCGAGGGCCGAGGCCCGCCGGGCGCGGACCAGGAAGTCCTCCACGCGGCGCCGGTCCGGTGCGGCGGGCAGCGGGGTGCGGGACAGGGCCCGCTCGCACTCCGCTGCCGGCCGGGCCATCCGCGCCTCGACCTCCGCCCAGGGCACCTCGCCCCGCTTCACCGCGAGCAGCGGTTCCCGGGCGTCACCGACCTCGGCCGTGAGGGTGCCGGTGCGCAGCAGGTCCGGGCGGCGGCCAGCAGGCGCAGCAGGTGCATCGCGTGCTTCCAGTGCGGGGCGCCGTGCGCGCGGACGTCGGCCTCCAGTCCGCGGCGCCGGCTCAGGGCGTACCCGGTGAACGAGTCGTACGCGAGGCGGGAGAGGAACGCGCCGCGCAGGGCGAGGAGTTCGCGGCCGGTGGCGTCGGCGTGCTCCACCAGTGGGGAGCGCAGGCACTCCAGGACCTGGGGATCGGCGCGCAGGGGCAGCTCGCGGAAGCGTTCCGGCTCCCAGCTGAACTGCTCCTCGGCCGGCCCCTCCACATGCGTGGGCGGCTTGGTGAAGCGCCAGAACAGCGGCGGGGGGCGAGGAAGACGCCCCGGCGGTCGGTGTCGCCGCCCTCCGCCGCCGGCCCGAAGGCGCGCGCCCCCGTCACACAGGCGTGGACGGTGGGGTCGCGCACCAGGGTCACGGCGTCCGGGTCCGGGGGAGTCATGCCCCGGACGGTAGGCGGCGGGTCACGGCAGGCGGACCGAATTCCCCTCGACCGTGATCTTCTCGGCGGGCAGCGGCTCGGTGGCCGGACCCTGCGTCACCGCGCCGTCGGACAGGGCGAACTTGCTGCCGTGGCAGGCGCAGTTGATGGTGCCGCCGGAGACGTCCGCCACCACGCAGCCCTGGTGGGTGCAGACCGCCGAGAACGCCTTGAAGTCGTCCTTCGCCGGCTGGGTCACCACGACCTTCCGCTCCTTGAAGACCTTGCCGCCGCCGACCGGGATGTCCCCGGTCTTCGCCAGCTCCCGGGACGCCGGGGCGCTGGACGCCGGGGTACCGGACGCCGGGGAGCTGTCGGCGGACGAGGAGCCGCCGTCGTCGTCCCCGCCGCCGCAGGCCACCGTGAGGGGCAGGGCGGTGGCGGCGGTCGTGAGCAGGATCGTGCGGCGCGTCGCGCTGTGGGGCATGTCGTCACTCCGAAAGGTGGGGGAGAGGGGGGATGCCGACCGCCCGAGCATGGCACCGAAGGGGGTGAAGAGGAAGCAACACGGACGAGTACGACATAACGCGCCCCGGGCTTCCGGAAGCGCGGCCGTCTCAGTCACCGGGCGCCCCGCCCCCGCCCCACGCCCCCTGACTACGCTGGAGGGGCAGAGCCGATACCCATCGACGAGGAGCGAGACGTGGCGGTACGAGCGGTACGGGGCGCCGTCCAGCTGGAACGGGACGAAGCCGGTCACATGGACGAACAGGTGGCCGCCCTGCTCACCGCCGTACTGGAGCGGAACGGGCTGACCGCGGACGACCTCATCAGCATCTGGTTCACGGCCACCCCCGACCTGCACAGCGACTTCCCGGCCGCCGCGGCCCGCAAGCTCGGCATCACCGACGTCCCGCTGATCTGCGCCCAGGAGCTGGACGTCCGGGGCGCCATGCCCCGCGTCGTCCGCGTCCTCGCGCACATCGAGTCCGACCGGCCGCGCGCCGGGATCACCCACGTCTACCTCGGCGCCGCGGCGGCCCTGCGCAAGGACATCGCCCAGTGAGGTCCGCGCTCGTCATCGGCACCGGGCTGATCGGCACCTCCGCCGCCCTCGCCCTGACCCGGCGGGGCGTCACCGTCCACCTCGCCGACCACGACCCCCAGCAGGCCCGCACCGCCGCCGCGCTCGGCGCCGGCACCGACGAGGCCCCGGCCGGGCCCGTCGACCTCGCGGTGGTCGCGGCCCCGCCCGCCCATGTGGCCGGGGTGCTCGCCGACGCCCTGCGCGGCGGGCTGGCGCGCGGGTACATCGACGTGGCCAGCGTCAAGGGCGGGCCGCGCCGCGAGCTGGAGACGCTCGGCCTCGACCTGTCGGCCTACCTCGGCACGCACCCGATGTCCGGCCGGGAGAAGTCCGGCCCGCTGGCCGCCACCGCCGACCTCTTCGAGGGCCGCCCCTGGGTGCTGACCCCGACCCGGGCCACCGACACCGAGGTGCTGAACCTCGCCCTGGAGCTGGTCTCGTTCTGCGGCGCGGTCCCGGTGGTGATGGACGCCGACGCCCACGACCGGGCCGTCGCCCTCGTCTCCCACATGCCCCACCTGGTCTCCGGCCTGGTCGCCGCGCGCCTGGAGCACGCCGACGAGGCCGCCGTACGGCTGTGCGGGCAGGGCATCCGCGACGTGACCCGGATCGCCGCCTCCGACCCGGCGATGTGGATCGACATCCTCTCCGCCAACCCCGGACCGGTCGCCGACCTGCTCGGGGACGTCGCCGCCGACCTGGAACAGACGGTACGGGCGCTGCGCGCGCTCCAGTCCGCCGACGAGGACAAGCGGCAGGAGGGCGCCGCCGGCGTCGCCGACGTCCTGCGCCGGGGCAACGCGGGACAGGTCCGGGTGCCGGGCAAGCACGGCAGCGCGCCGCGCGTCTACGAGACCGTCGTCGTCCTCATCGACGACCAGCCGGGCCAGCTCGCCCGCATCTTCGCGGACGCGGGCCGGGCCGGGGTCAACATCGAGGACGTGCGGATCGAGCACGCCACCGGGCAGCAGGCGGGCCTGGTGCAGCTGATGGTGGAGCCGCAGGCGGCCCCCGCGCTGACCGCCGCCCTGCGGGAGCGGGGCTGGGCGATCCGCCGGTGACACCGGCCTGACCAGGAGGCCGGTCCCGGGGCCTCCTGGCAGCCAGTAACCTGGTGCGGGGGCGCGTCCGACAGAGCGTGTGCCCCGCACACCACCCCGCCCCACCGCACCAGGAAGGTGTCCCCTCGTGGAAAACGGCGCCGCCCCGACCGCCCCGGCAGTGATTGTCGCCATCGACGGCCCCTCCGGCACGGGCAAGTCGAGCACGTCGAAGGCCGTCGCCGCGCAGCTCGGCCTGAGCTACCTGGACACCGGCGCCCAGTACCGGGCGATCACGTGGTGGATGGTGACCAACGGCATCGACACCGACGACGCGCAGGCGGTCGCCGCCGCGGCGGACAAGCCCGAGATCCTCTCCGGCACCGCCCCGGAGAACCCGACCATCACCGTCGACGGCGTGGACGTGGCCGCCCCGATCCGCACCCAGGAGGTCACCTCCAAGGTCAGCGCGGTCAGCGCGGTCCCCGAGGTGCGGGCCCGGATCACCGAGTTGCAGCGGGCCATCGCCGCCTCCGCCGTGACCGGCATCGTGGTCGAGGGCCGGGACATCGGCACCACCGTGCTGCCCGACGCCGACCTCAAGATCTTCCTCACCGCCTCCGCCGAGGCCCGCGCCGCCCGCCGCAGCGGCGAGCTGAAGGACGCCGACGTCAAGGCGACCCGGGAGGCGCTGATCAAGCGGGACGCCGCCGACTCCACCCGCAAGACCTCCCCGCTGGCCAAGGCGGACGACGCCGTCGAGGTGGACACCACCGACCTCACCCTCCAGCAGGTCATCGAGTGCGTCGTCTCCCTCGTCGAGGAGAAGCGGGCCGCCAGGTGACCGTCGCCTCCGAGCGGGGAGCCGAGGTCGGGCGGCGCATCGGCGTCGGCCTGATGTACGGGCTGTGGCGGCCCCGGGTGCTGGGCGCCTGGCGGGTGCCCGCCTCCGGCCCGGTGATCCTCGCCGTCAACCACGCGCACAACATAGACGGCCCGATGGTCATGGGCGTCGCGCCCCGGCCCACGCACTTCCTGATCAAGAAGGAGGCGTTCGTCGGCCCGCTCGACCCCTTCCTGACCGGCATCGGCCAGCTGAAGGTGGACCGCTCCGGCGCCGACCGCGCGGCGATCACCCGGGCGCTGGACGTGCTCGCGGCCGGCGGCGTCCTCGGGATCTTCCCGGAGGGCACCCGCGGCGAGGGCGACTTCGCCGCGCTGCGCGCCGGGCTCGCGTACTTCGCGGTCCGCAGCGGGGCGCCGATCGTGCCGGTGGCGGTGCTGGGAAGTTCCGGCCGGCCCGGACGGTTGATAAAGGCGCTGCCTCCGCTGCGCTCCCGCGTGGACGTCGTCTTCGGCGACCCCTTCGACGCGGGCGACGGCACGGGGCGGCGCACCCGCAAGGCGCTGGACGAGGCGACTGAGCGCATCCAGAAGCAGCTCACCGCGCACCTGGAGCACGCCAGGCGTCTCACCGGACGCTAGGTAACACTTGAGTAGTGGATCACCCGGTACAGGGGTGCCCACCGATCACCACGATGAACGAGGTACGGACTTCATGAACGACGACATCCACTCCGGCGGCTCGGGCGAGGAGCACGACCACGGGGCGCTTGGCGACGCCGAGTACGCGCAGTTCATGGAGCTCGCCGCGGAAGAGGGCTTCGACGTCGAGGACGTCGAGGGCGCCATCGAGGCGGCCGGGCACGGCCCGCTGCCCGTCCTCGCCGTCGTAGGCCGCCCCAATGTCGGCAAGTCGACCCTGGTCAACCGGATCATCGGCCGCCGCGAGGCGGTCGTCGAGGACAAGCCCGGCGTCACCCGCGACCGCGTCACCTACGAGGCCGAATGGGCCGGCCGCCGCTTCAAGGTCGTCGACACCGGCGGCTGGGAGCAGGACGTCCTCGGCATCGACGCCTCCGTCGCCGCGCAGGCCGAGTACGCCATCGAGGCGGCCGACGCGGTCGTCTTCGTGGTGGACGCCAAGGTCGGCGCCACCGACACCGACGAGGCCGTCGTACGGCTGCTGCGCAAGGCCGGCAAGCCGGTCGTGCTCTGCGCCAACAAGGTCGACGGCCCGAGCGGCGAGGCCGACGCGGCGTATCTGTGGTCACTGGGCCTGGGCGAGCCGCAGCCGGTCTCCGCGCTGCACGGCCGGGGCACCGGCGACATGCTGGACAAGGTCCTGGAGGCGCTGCCCGAGGCCCCGGAGCAGAGTTTCGGCACCGCGGTCGGCGGCCCGCGCCGCATCGCCCTGATCGGCCGCCCCAACGTCGGCAAGTCCTCGCTGCTGAACAAGGTGGCGGGCGAGGAGCGCGTCGTCGTCAACGAGCTGGCGGGCACCACCCGCGACCCGGTCGACGAGCTGATCGAGCTGGGTGGCGTGACCTGGAAGTTCGTCGACACCGCCGGGATCCGCAAGCGGGTCCACCTCCAGCAGGGCGCCGACTACTACGCCTCGCTGCGCACCGCCGCCGCGGTCGAGAAGGCGGAGGTCGCGGTCATCCTGCTGGACGCCTCCGACTCCATCTCCGTGCAGGACCAGCGGATCGTCACCATGGCCGTCGAGGCGGGCCGCGCGATCGTCCTCGCCTTCAACAAGTGGGACACCCTCGACGAGGAGCGCCGCTACTACCTGGAGCGGGAGATCGAGACCGAGCTGGGCCAGGTCGCCTGGGCGCCCCGGGTCAATGTCTCGGCGCGCACCGGCCGGCACATGGAGAAGCTGGTCCCCGCGATCGAGACGGCCCTGGCGGGCTGGGAGACCCGGGTGCCCACGGGCCGGCTCAACGCCTTCCTCGGCGAGCTGGTCGCCGCCCACCCGCACCCGGTGCGGGGCGGCAAGCAGCCGCGCATCCTGTTCGGTACCCAGGCGGGCACCAGGCCGCCGCGGTTCGTGCTCTTCGCGTCGGGCTTCATCGAGGCGGGCTACCGCCGGTTCATCGAGCGCCGGCTGCGCGAGGAGTTCGGCTTCGAGGGCACCCCGATCCACATCTCCGTGCGGGTGCGCGAGAAGCGCGGCGCCAAGAAGAAGTAGCGGACGTACGAAGGGGGCGGACCCGGTCACCGGGTCCGCCCCCTTCGTGCTGCCCGCCGTCAGGCGCCTCTGCGCGGGGCCGGCGGCAGCGCGGCCGGCACGTGGTGCATCCCGAGCCGGGCGCTGTGCGCGCCCGCGCTGTAGGCGCTGTACGAGCCCCTGCCCCGCGGGATGTGCCGGAAGGCGGTGAACCCCAGCTGTTCCTCGCCGCTGCGGTCGCCCGGGAGTGCGCGGAAGGACCTGACGTACTCGGCGTAGAGCGCGTCGTAGATCGGCGTGGCCGAGGGGCCGCTCTGGCGGTGGAAGGCGTCGTATGTGTGCACATCCGTGCAAACGACCCCGCGGCCGAAGAGATGCGGCTGAGCAGCGCATCTCCCAGGGCGCGGGGCCGTCAGGACCGGGCGCGCGGTGCTCCTCAGGTGCCCGCCAGCGGCAGCGCCGCGGCGACCAGCCGCCCGCCGGCCGCCGCCTTGTCCAGCGCGTCCCGCAGCAGGTCCTCGCGCGGCTGGCGGCCGATCGAGCCGACCGGCGCGGCGAACATCAGCACCTGCTGGTGCTTGTTGGCGGCCGTGCGCCAGCCGTCGGTGACCTGGAGCGGCTGGTGCGCCTGCCACCAGGCCACCGGCCGGCCCTCCACGGCCCCCGGCTGGAGCACCGCGTGCAGCTGGCCCACGGCGAGCAGCACGGACCAGCCGTGCAGCACGGGCGGCACCGAGGACAGCTCGGTGACCGGCATGAACCCCTGCTCGATCAGGAGGGGGAGGAATTCGTCGCTGGTCCCGGAGCTGCCCGGCCGGACGACGGGCGCGGTCGGCTCCACGACCAGGGCCGGGTGCAGTTCCCCGGCGATCAGGATCAGACCGCTGGTCACGCCGAGCACCGCCTGCTCGGGCACGACCTTCTCCGGTTCCGGGCCGGCGGTGTCGCCGCTGATGGACTTCACGGCGCCCTGGAGCTGCTCCTCGGTCACCTTCACCACCTGGGAGGGCAGACAGCCGGCGTGGGCGAAGGCGAGGACGGCGGTCTCGTCCCCGATGAACAGGACGGTGCTGGTGCGCTCCTGCTCGCAGTCGCCCGGGGTGCGGCAGGAGGTGCAGTCGTAACTGCCCGGGGCGGTCTCTCCGGCGAGCAGGCGGTCGGCTTCTTCGTCGCCGATCTCGGCGCGTACCTCGTCGCTGACGTCGAGCATGCGCGGCACGGGTGGCTCCCTCGGGATGCGGTACGTGGCGGGACCGGGCGCGACCGGCCCCGCGGTCCGGGTGGGTCCCCGGCTCATGAAGAAGACAACGGACGATCTGAGGCAGGGGTCACGCCCCGGCACGAACGGAATCGAACCAACCGGCACCCGCGGTGACCGGCCGGCCGGGCCGGGCCGGGCCACCTCAAATCAACGTGTTCCAGGGAGAGTTGGGGGTGCCTCATGGACGGCCCACCACCTGGGTGACAGGTCGACAAATCAGGAAATCGGGGAATGAAGCGGGTGGCCGGAACCAGCCGGTGCCGGGGCTCCCGTCGCCGTCTCACCCGTCCGCCTGGTGCCGCTTCGGCTCGGGCTGCGGGGCCTGGGCCGCGTACCGGGGGTGGTGCAGGTCGAAGGCGGGCGACTCGGAGCGGATGCGGGGCAGGGCGTGGAAGTTGTGCCGGGGCGGCGGGCAGGAGGTCGCCCACTCCAGGGAGCGGCCGAAGCCCCAGGGGTCGTCGACCTCCACCTTGCGGCCGTACTTCGCGGTCTTCCAGACGTTGTGGAGGAACGGCAGCGTGGAGAAGCCGAGCAGGAAGGCGCCGATGGTGGAGAGCGTGTTCAACGCGGTGAAGCCGTCGGCGGCGAGGTAGTCCGCGTACCGGCGGGGCATGCCCTCGGCGCCCAGCCAGTGCTGCACCAGGAAGGTGAGGTGGAAGCCGGTGAACAGGGTCCAGAACTGGATCTTGCCGAGCCGTTCGTCGAGCATCCTGCCGGTGAACTTGGGCCACCAGAAGTAGAACCCGGCGAAGGTCGCGAAGACGACGGTGCCGAAGACGACGTAGTGGAAGTGGGCGACGACGAAGTAGGTGTCGCTGACGTGGAAGTCGAGCGGCGGCGAGGCCAGGATCACGCCGGTCAGACCGCCGAACAGGAAGGACACCAGGAAGCCGGTCGCCCACAGCATCGGCGTCTCGAAGGAGAGCGAGCCCTTGAGCATGGTGCCGGTCCAGTTGAAGAACTTCACGCCCGTCGGCACCGCGATCAGGAAGCTCAGGAACGAGAAGAACGGCAGCAGCACCGCACCGGTGACGAACATGTGGTGCGCCCACACCACCACCGACAGGCCGGTGATCGCCATCGTCGCCGCCACCAGCGTCAGATAGCCGAACAGCGGCTTGCGGGCGAAGACCGGGATGATCTCGCTGATGATCCCGAAGAACGGCAGCGCGATGATGTACACCTCGGGATGGCCGAAGAACCAGAACAGGTGCTGCCACAGCAGCGCGCCGCCGTTGCCCGCGGCGAACACCTGGCTGCCGAACCGCCGGTCCGCCTCCAGGACCAGCAGCGCCGCCGCGAGCACCGGGAACGCCAGCAGGATCAGGATCGACGTGAACAGGGTGTTCCAGACGAAGATCGGCATCCGGAACATCGTCATGCCCGGGGCCCGCATCCCGATGATCGTGGTGAGGAAGTTGACCGCGCCGAGGATCGTCCCGAACCCGGACAGCGCCAGCCCCATGATCCACAGGTCGGCGCCGACGCCGGGGGAGTGCACCTGGCTGTTGAGCGGCGCGTACGCGAACCAGCCGAAGGCGGCCGGACCGCCCGGCACCAGCAGCGAGCCGAGCACGATCAGCCCGCCGAAGAGGAACAGCCAGTACGAGAGCATGTTCAGCCGGGGGAAGGCGACGTCGGGGGCGCCGATCTGGAGCGGCATCAGCTCGTTGGCGAACCCCGCGAAGCTCGGGGTCGCGAAGAGCAGCAGCATGATCGTGCCGTGCATCGTGAAGAGCTGGTTGAACTGCTGGTTGTCGACGATCTGGAGCCCCGGCCGGGCCAGCTCTGCCCGCATCATCAGGGCCATGACACCCGCGACCAGGAAGAACAGGAACGACGTGATCAGGTAGAGGTGGCCGATCTTCTTGTGGTCGGTGGTGGTCAGCCAGTCCACCACCACCCGTCCGGGCCGCCCGGCCTGCCCCGCATCCGCCGTCGCCACCGTGGTCCGCGTACTCATCGCCCGCCCCTCCGTCGTCGGCTCACGGCCCCGCCGGGGCCCGCACGCCCACGCCATGATGCTCGCGCCGCCGGGCGGCCGACAGGGGGCGTGCGCGACCGTCCGGCCGTACCGCCTGTGCCGGCCGGTACGGTCCGTGGCGGCCCGGGATTCGCGTCCCGTCCGGGAAGGCCGCCGGCGGGCCGGAATACGACGGTTCCCGAAGGCCGGTATCCGCCTGTTTTTCGCGCGGTTATTCGAAGGGCCCGGAGGGAGTGTGCGAACCCCGGCGGAATTGTCGGCGGGAATGCGCCGCGCGGCCGTGGGGAACCGCCCGTCCGGGTGACGGACTTCCGTCGGAACACGCGCTGTGATCTGTGACAGAAGTGTGACGGGACGGGGCCGCGTACCGGATACCGGGCCGGGCTTCCCCGGTCGCCGGACAGGGCATAGCGTGGCGGCATGGCACCGAATCCGTCACCTTCGGACGAACCCCAGGACAGTCCGGACGCCTACGTCGGCCTCGCCGCCGACGCGGCCGAGCAGCGGGCGCGGGAGCGGGGGTGGACCGCCGTGCGGTCCCTGCCGCCCGGCGCGATCATCACCATGGAGTACCGCGTGGGCCGGCTCAACCTGGAGGTGCGCGACGGCCGCGTGGCGCGGGCCTGGAAGGGCTGAGGGGCGCCTCCGGCGAGCCGCGCGACGACGCCGGCCCCGGTCTCCCGCACGGGAGACCGGGGCCGGCGCGTGCGTACCGGGGGCGGTCAGCCGCCCGAGAGGGGGCGGGCGCCGGAGGGGGACGCGGCGCCCCGTGGATGACGGTCGGAGTGCGGCGGCCGGCGGCTGCCGGCCGGGGTGACCGGCGAACGCTCCGCGCGGCTGGTGTGCGGCCCCGGAGCGAGGTACACCGGCGCCCGGGAGCGGCCCGGGGCGACCGGCTCGCGCGCCGCGGCGTCCGGGTCGGTGACGGCGGGCGCGAGCACCACGGGACCGGAGGGCGCGGACGCCGTGCGCCCCTGCCGGGCCGCCCAGCGGTCGCGCAGCCCCAGGAGCCACGCCTCCGCGCGGGCGATCAGCGGCTCGAACCAGGGCAGCGCCAGCAGGATCAGCAGCCCCGCGATCCAGCCGAGGACCACGTCGCTGAGCCAGTGCGTACCGAGGTAGACGGTGGACATCCCGACACCGAGCGAGGTGACCGCCGACACGGCGGACAACCAGCGGCGGGTCGCGGGCGTCGAGGCGAGATAGGCCAGGATGCCCCAGGTCACCACGGCGTTCGCGGTGTGACCGCTCGGAAATATATCGCCGCCGGCCCACATCTCGTTCGAGCCGACGGTGGTCGCGTAGTGGGGTCCCAGCCGTCCCATGCCGTACTTGGCGGCGCCCACGGTGACGTTCAGCAGCAGCAGCGAGACGCCCAGCGCGAGCATCGGGCGCAGCGTGTGCTGCCGCCAGGAGCGCCAGCCCAGCCAGGCGGCGACCATCACGGCGGTGGGGCCGCGCTGGCCCAGCACCACGTAGTAGTCCACGAAGGCGTGGATCTCCGGCCACTGCTGGTACGGCCGGAAGAACATGACCTGCCAGTCGAGCCGGACGAGCCAGGAGGTGATCACCACGGCCCACACGATCGCGACGTACACCGCGAGGGACCCGGCGACCAACGCGATCCTGTGCCGGCTCATCTTCGGCACGTCGAGATGGACCGGCCGTTCGGGCTCCCGGTCCAGTCTCGCGAACACCCGGTCCAGACGGGTGAGGTTCCGTTCGGTACGCACCCAATCGACGTTACAGCGAGTGAGGTCTCGTGCCCGCCGAATCAACGGCTTTGTGATGACGATGTGATGTGGGATTCCTCTCAGGACGTGCCCTAATTCCCTGGATTCGGCGGATCATGCGGGGCGCGCCCTTCATTTCTTTTGATCATTCCGGGCGGCGGTTTTATCGTGCTTATGAATTCGTTCACCGAATGCTGGTACGGAATTCTTCCCGCGCTCACCGAGGGCGCTCACGGCCGGTCACGGAGGACGGACCGGGCAGACCGGACAAGCCGGAAGAGCGGTGCCGGGGACCGGGCGGGCCGTCAGGGCGGGCCCGAGCCGTTCAGCCAGAACGCGCCGTACAGAGCCGACGCCACCGCGACCGGTACCAGCACCGCCGCCGCCCCGGCGGTCCGGCTCCGGGCGAGGACCGCGGCGAGCGGCAGCAGCAGCGGGAAGGCGGGCAGCAGCAGGCGCGGCTTGGAACCGAAATAACCCGACGCGCCCAGGGCCAACAGGGTGACGAGCCCCGTGTACACCAGCAGGGCGAGCGGCAGCCGCCGCCGTACGCCGAGGACGTAGAGCCAGCCCACCAGCGCGACGCCGGCGGCCAGGCCCGCGCCCGCCAGGGCCGACGGGAACCCCGTGAACAGGCCGGCGGTGAAACGGGCGAAGGCCCAGCCGCCGTCGAAGCCGTTGCGCCAGCCCGCCTGCACGTCGAGGTAGCCGAGGAGGCCGCCGCCGGCGCGATGCCCGGCCCACACCACGTACCCGACGGCGCCCAGGGGCGCGAGCAGCATGCCCAGCGCGCACCGCGCGCCCTCGCCGGGGGCGCGTACGGTCGCCCGCGCGCCGTGCGTACCGGCGGTGCTCCGGGTTCGCGCGAATGCCGCAACGCCGGCCGCCCACACCGCCGCCGCCACCGCGAGACCCACCGGCCGGGTCAGCCCGGCCGCCAGTGCGAGGGCGCCCGCCGTCACCCAGCGGCGGGTGAGGGCCGCGTACAGCGACCAGGCCGCCAGCGCCGTGAACAGCGACTCGCTGTACGCCATCGACTGCACGATCCCGACCGGAAGTACGGCCCACAGCAGCACCAGGCAGACACCGGCGCGCCCGCCGCCGACGTGCTCGCCGACCGCGTACACGCCCCAGGCCGCCGCGAGCGAGGCCAGCAGGCTCACCACGAACCCGGCGTCCGCGTACGACAGGGGCGTCAGCGTCGCGCCGAACCGCTCCAGCCAGGGCAGCAGCGGGAAGAAGGCCAGGTCGGAGTGGATGTCGCCGGTGGGCAGCCGCACCTCGTGGCCGTAGCCCTCCGCGGCGATCCCGCTGTACCAGAGGGAGTCCCAGCGGGCGGTCAGCAGGGTGTACGCGCTCTTGTCGCGCGCCGCGCTCCACAGGGCCAGGGTCAGCAGGCCGAGGGCGCGTACGGCGGCGAAGCCGAGGAGCGCCGGCGCGGCCCGGCGCGCGGCGCCGGTGCGGCGGTCCGGCACCGCGCGTGTCTCCAGGTAGGTCACGGCCCCGATTATCGGCGCCGGGCACGGGCGTCCCGGCGGGCGGGGACGCGGGGCGGGGGCGCCGGCGGCGCGGAAGTGGCGCACACCACACCGGGGCCCGGGACGGGTGAGAGCTGGGCCACGTGAGGCGCGCGGGGACTCGCGTACTCTGACGAGCCACTTCTGGGAGGTACGCACATGTCCGGGACGACCGCGGCCGCCGCCCCGCCGCGCCGTCGGGCCGCCGGGGCCGGGGCCAACCGCTGGGCGGTCCTGGTCGTCCTCTGTGTCAGCCTGCTGCTCGTGGCCCTCGACGCCACCGTGCTGCACGTGGCGGTCCCCGCCGTCACCGAGGACCTCAGACCCGGCCCGATCGAACTGCTCTGGATCGTCGACGTCTACCCGCTCGTCTGCGCCTCGCTGCTGATCCTGTTCGGCACGCTGGGCGACCGGGTGGGCCGCCGGCGCGTCCTGCTCCTCGGGTACGCCCTGTTCGGCGTCGCCTCCGCCCTCGCGGCCTGCGCCGACAGCGCGCCGGTGCTGATCGCGGCCCGCGCGCTGCTCGGGGCCGGCGGCGCGATGATCATGCCCGCGACGCTGTCGCTGCTGCGGGAGGTCTTCCCGGACCGGCGGGAGCGGGCGCTGGCGATCGGGGTGTGGAGCGCGGTCGCGGCGGTGGGCGCGGCGATCGGGCCGCTGCTCGGCGGGTTCCTGCTGGAGCACTTCTGGTGGGGGTCGGTCTTCCTGGTCAACATCCCGCTGATGCTGGCCGCCCTGCCGGTGGGCCGGCTGCTGCTGCCCGAGTCCAGGGGTGCGGACCAGGGGCCCTGGGACGTGGGCGGGGCGCTGCTGGCGGCGGCCGGACTGTTCGGGGCGGTGCTGGGCGTCAAGCGGCTCGGCGGCGGGGAGCCGGTGGTCAGCGCGCTGACGGTGGTGCCGCTGCTGGGCGGCGCGGCGCTGCTCACCCTGTTCGTGCGGCGGCAGCGGGGGCGGGCCCATCCGCTGGTGGACCTCACGATGTTCCGGCGGCCGGCGTTCGTCACATCGGTGGGGTGCATCGTGCTGGCGATGCTCGCGCTGGTCGGCCTGGAGCTGATCGCCGCGCAGTACCTGCAACTGGTGCTCGGGCTGTCGCCGCTGGAGACCGGGCTGCGGCTGCTGCCGCTGACCTTCGCGGCGATGGCGGCGGGTCTCGCGGGGGCGCGGCTGCTGCGGCGGTTCGGGCCGCGCCGGACGGTGTGCTTCGGGTTCTGCCTGACGGCCGGGGCGGTGCTGCTGCTGACGGGGCTGGGGCGGGCGGACGCGTGGGCGCTGATGCTGGGCGGATTCGTGTTGCTCGGGTTCGGGCTGGAGACCACGCTGTTCGGGGCGTACGAGTCGATGCTGAGCGAGGCGCCGCCGGAGCAGGCGGGCGGAGCGGCGGCGATCGGGGAGACGTCGTACCAGCTCGGGGCCGGGATCGGGATCGCGCTGCTCGGCACGGTGATGAACGCGGCGTACGCGCCGGGCCTGGCGCGCGTCGACGGGGTGCCGGCGTGGGCGTCGGCGGCGGCCGGGCGTTCGCTGGGGGAGGCGTACGAGGTCGCGGCGGGGCTCGGGGGGCCGGGCGGGGCGGCGCTGCGGTCGGCGGCGGCTGGGGCGTACGTGCACGGGCTGCATGTGACGCTGCTGGTGAGCGCGGGGCTGTTGCTGCTGGGAGCGGGCATGGCACTGCGGTTGCCGCGGGGGATGGGGGGCGGGGCGGTGACGGTGCCTTCCCCCCGGGACGCGCCGAAGTCCCGCGTCCCGGTCTGACCGTCTCCTTCACCCACCACGCCCGGGGGCGGGGGCGGGGGACTCTGGACGTGGGGCGCAGCGCGTCGTAACGTCGGCCGGGAGCCGTAACTAGCAGTGCTAGTTTTGACGTCCCCGGGAAGGTGCCCCATGCCCGCGTCCTTCGACCCCGCCGACCCCCTCGGCATCGACGACCTGCTCGACCCGGACGACCTCGCGGTCCGCGACACCGTACGGGCCTGGGCCGCCGACCGGGTCCTGCCGTACGTCGCCGACTGGTACGAGCAGGGGGAGCTGCCCGGCGTCCGGGACCTCGCCCGGGAGCTGGGCGGCATCGGCGCGCTCGGGATGTCGCTCACCGGATACGGGTGCGCGGGCGCGAGCGCCGTGCAGTACGGACTGGCCTGTCTGGAGCTGGAGGCGGCCGACTCCGGCATCCGGTCCCTGGTCTCCGTGCAGGGCTCCCTCGCGATGTACGCCCTCCACCGGTTCGGCAGCGAGGAGCAGAAGCGGGAGTGGCTGCCCCGCATGGCCGCCGGCGAGGTCATCGGCTGCTTCGGGCTGACCGAGCCCGACCACGGCTCCGACCCCGCCGGGATGCGGACGTACGCCGAGCGCGACGGCACGGACTGGGTGCTGAACGGCCGCAAGATGTGGATCACCAACGGGTCGGTCGCCGGAGTCGCCGTCGTGTGGGCGCGGACCGACGAGGGCATCCGGGGGTTCGTCGTCCCGACCGACCGCCCCGGCTTCTCGGCGCCCGAGATCAAGCACAAGTGGTCGCTGCGGGCCTCCGTCACCAGCGAACTCGTCCTGGACGACGTACGGCTGCCCGCCGACGCGGTGCTGCCGGAGGTCACGGGCCTGCGCGGCCCGCTGAGCTGCCTCACCCACGCCCGGTACGGGATCGTCTGGGGCGCCATGGGCGCGGCGCGCGCCTGCTTCGAGACGGCGGTGGAGTACGCGCGGACGCGCGAGCAGTTCGGGCGGCCCATCGGCGGCTTCCAGCTCACCCAGGCCAAGCTCGCCGACATGGCGGTCGAGCTGCACAAGGGGATTCTGCTCGCCCATCATCTGGGGCGGCGCATGGACGCGGGGCGGCTCCGCCCCGAGCAGGTCAGCTTCGGCAAGCTGAACAACGTGCGGGAGGCGATCGAGATCTGCCGTACGGCGCGGACGGTCCTCGGCGCCAACGGGATCTCCCTGGAGTACCCGGTGATGCGGCACGCGACGAACCTGGAGTCGGTGCTCACCTACGAGGGCACCGTCGAGATGCACCAGCTCGTGCTGGGCAAGGCGCTCACCGGAATCGACGCGTTCCGGTAGCACCCGCGGGTGAGGCGGGCCGGCGGGGGCGGCCCGGCCTCAGCTCTGGTTGAAGAACCCGTCCGTGCGGTGCGCGGCGGGTTCGCCGTTGATGACCTGGGTGTCGGCCGGGCTCAGCAGGAACACCCGGCTGGAGACCCGCTCGATCGAACCGCGCAGCCCGAAGATCAGCCCGGCGGCGAAGTCGACCACGCGCTTGGCGTCGCCGGCCTCCATGGCCGTCAGGTTCATGATGACCGGGACGCCGTCCCGGAACAGCTCGCCGATGGCGCGGGCGTCCCGGAAGCTGTCCGGGGTGACCGTGCCGATGCGCCGGCCCCTCTCCTCGGCCGTGTCCGAGGCGACCTTCACCCGAGGGTCCGTGACCCAGGCGTCCCCGGGGTCGTTGCCCTCGGAGTAGTCGTCGTCGTAGTAGCGCTCGTCTTCGTTGTCGTCGACGAGGCCGAGCCACGCACTCGCCTTGCGTACCGATCCCATGGACGCCTCCTCTCAAGCGGTCTTCCGTTCTTTCCGCATCCCTATGGTCATCCATGATGCGGACGTCGCGCCAAGTGGATAGACGCCGCGCGGGGGGTTTGTGACGGTACTGGTGCACAGCAGATCCGTCGAGAGTCCATGTGTCCCAAGGGCCGTTTCCCAAACGGCTGCTGACCGGGAATGAAATATGACTCTTCCTGGCGGACGGGTGAGGAGCCGGGCGTACGGGTGAATCCGGCGGCCGGCGCGGTGCCGTGCGCGGCGTACGGACCGGGAGGGCGTATGGCGGGCCGAGGTCCCGGTGCTGACGCGGAATCAGGGGCGGCCGTGCGGGCCGTGCGCGGGATTCGCGGACGCGACCGGTGGGGGCGGGACGGTCGTGGCGTCGCGGGAAACGCCGGTCGTATGAGTGGTGACGGCCGAAAGGCACCCTTGCGCCGACCGTTCGTTCGGCCGAATACTCCCACTCAGCGCTTGTCAGGGGCACGATCGTTTCCGGAATCCGGACACCCGGGCCCCCGGCTGCGCCTCACGGGTCCGGCAACCCCACGACCGGGCCCCCGACTTCCCCCGTGGAGGAACGAAAAGTGAGGATCAAGCGCACCACCCCCCGCAGCGGTGTCACGAGACGTACCCGGCTGATCGCCGTCTCCACCGGTCTCGTCGCCGCCGCCGCGATCGCGGTCCCCAGTGCGACCGCCGCCGACACCCCCACCACCTTCAGCTCCGCCGAGCTCAAGAGCGCGAGCGCCTCGGTGCTGAAGGCCGACGTCCCGGGCACCGCCTGGGCCGTCGACAGCAAGTCCGGCAAGGTCCTGGTCACCATCGACGAGACGGTGTCCCAGGCCGAGATCGCCAAGATCAAGCAGCAGGCCGGTGACAAGGCCGGCGCGCTCACGATCAAGCGCACCAACGGCACGTTCAACAAGCTGATCCAGGGCGGTGACGCCATCTACGCGAGCAGCTGGCGCTGCTCCCTCGGCTTCAACGTGCAGGACAGCAGCGGTACCCAGTACTTCCTGACCGCCGGGCACTGCACCGACGGCGCGGGCACCTGGTACTCCAACTCCGCGCGCACCACCGCCATCGGCACCACCACCGGCTCCAGCTTCCCGACCAACGACTACGGGATTGTGCGGTACACCGGGTCCGTGGCCCGGCCCGGCACCGCGAACGGCGTGGACATCACCAGCGCCGGCACCCCGAGCGTGGGCGCCACCGTCATCCGTGACGGTTCCACCACCGGCACCCACAGCGGCCGGGTCACCGCACTGAACGCCACCGTGAACTACGGCAGCGGCGACATCGTCTACGGCCTCATCCAGACCACGGTCTGCGCCGAGCCCGGCGACTCCGGCGGCTCGCTCTACGGCAGCAACGGCACCGCCTACGGTCTGACCTCCGGCGGCAGCGGTAACTGCACGTCCGGCGGCACGACCTTCTTCCAGCCGGTCACCGAGGCCCTCAGCGCCTACGGCGTCAGCGTCTACTGACCGGTCCGCTCCATCCGCACCCCCCACACGCATCGCTGACGAGGCCGCAGCCAGCGGCACGACGAGCCCCCGCCCGGCACCCGCCGGGCGGGGGCTCGCTTCTGTGCGGAGTGAGGAGGTCTCCCGCGTCCGTACGGAACGAGGGGCGGGGCGGGCGGACGGGAGCGGACACCGGGCGGGCCGTCCACCGCGCGTAGACGCACGGATCGGCGCCGGAGCGCAAGAGCGGGAATCCGGACAGGACTAGACCTCGCTCCGGGGTGAGGGACGCGGCACGCGGTGGGGCCGCTCCGTGTACCTGCCCGGCCGGGACGTGAGCGATCGCGAACGGTGGAGGCCGTGTGCGCACGTCTTGAGGTCGACCTTGTGTGCGCGCTGGGCCGTTCGGAAGAGCGGACGCCCGTCAACCGGCCTTCCGGCCCCCGCGGACCCCATGACCGCACGGGCCGTCCCCCCGTAGGAGGACATGGGTTGAAGCGCCGACGCATATCCCGGCGACGGACGGCTCTGGCGGGCGCGGGCGTCGGCGCGCTGGTCGCCACGGCCCTCACCTTCCGGAGTGCGAACGCCGGCGAGAGTCCGGCGTCCCCGGCTCCCAAGTCCCTGTCGGCCCCCGCGGCCGGACGGCTCGCCACCGCCCTGCTCGGCGAACTCGGCACCGGCGCGGCCGGCACCCACTACGACGCGCGGAACAAGAACCTGGTGGTCAACGTCCTCGACGAGACCGCCGCGCGGAGCGTCGAGAAGGCCGGCGCCACGGCGGGAATCGTCGAGAACCCGCTCGCCGACCTGAAGCGCGCCCGCGCCGCCCTCCGGCGGGACGCGGCCCTCCCGGGCACCTCCTGGGTGACCGGCCCGACCGCCGACAAGGTCGTCGTCACCGCCGACCGCACTCCGGCACGGTCACCGGCCTCGACGCCACCGTGAACTGAGGCAACGGCGTCATCGTCGACGGCCTCATCCGGACCGATGTCCGCGCCGGGCCCGGCGACAGCGGAGGCTCCCTCTTCGCCGGCGGCAGCGCGGTCGGTCTCACCTCCGGCGGCAGCGGTGACCGCGCCTCGGGCGGGGAGACCTTCTTCCAGCCGGTGACGGAGGCGCTGTCGGCCCACCGGGACGGAGATCGGCTGACCCGCAGGCCCCGGTGGAGTCCCGCCGCGCGCGCGAGGGGCGGGACTCCCGCGCGGGTACGGGGTGGTCAGCCCGCCCGCGCCGGCAGTTCCGCCTCCTGCCGCCGTTGGCGCCGCGCCGACGCCAGCAGCGTGATCACCGTCCCGGCCACCGCCCACGCCCACAGCACCAGCAGCGGAACGGTCAGGGCGTTGCTCTTGAAGTACGCCACCGAACGGGCCGCCCAGGTCCCCGCGCCCGGCGGCAGCGCCGGGCCGATCGCCTTCCAGAACGGCGGCAGCATCGGCAGCGGGAAGGCGCCGCCCGCGCTCGGGTTGCCCGCGATCACCACCAGCAGGATCGCGAGCCCGATGCCGACCACCCCGAAGAGCCCCTGGAGGGCGAGGGTGGCGGCGCCCACGGCGAAGGTGATCAGCGCACCCAGTCCCCACAGGTCGACCACGCTGCCGGGCAGCGCGCCCAGCACCGGCCCGACGATCACCGCGCCGCCGAGCCCGCCGACGATCGCGACCAGCGCCATCACGATCAGCCGGATCGCCGCGCGGCGCGGGTCGGCGGGGCGGGCGCCGGCGCTGATCGCGAGGATCGAGGCGCACAGGTAGCCGCCGACGCACCAGCCGACGACCAGGTAGAAGGAGGACAGTCCGTCGAAGTCACGGGCGGAGGCCGGTGCCACGTCGACGGTCCGTACCGTCCGCCGCTCGGCCCCCTCGAGCCCGGTGACGAGACCCTCCAGGGTGGTGGCGAGGGCCGTGCCGCCGCCGGAGGCGACCAGCAGGGTGTCCCGGCCGCCGCGCGCGTCCACGATCAGGGCGCCGTCGATCTCCCGGTCCAGGATCTGGCGCCGGGCGCCCGCCTCGTCGGCCACCGCGCGCGGGTCCAGCGGTCCGCCCGGCAGCCGCTCCAGCCGGGCCACCGTCTGCCCGGCCGCCGCGTCGGGCGCGACCACCCCGAAGGGCACGTCCCTCGGCTCCGGGTGGTGCAGCGCCCCGACGTAGGAGGCGATGAAGAGCAGCTGGAGCGCGATCACGCCGAGCACGAGCAGGGTGGCCCGCAGGCTGACGGCGTCCCTCACCTCGTCGCGGAACGAGCCGTTCCGGGTGCTGCTCCCTGAGGTGTGTGACATGTCCCCACCGTCCCGGCCGGAGGGCGTTCCCGCAGGTGGGAGGGGTCCGAACGGATGTCGTACACACATTCGAAGATGGAGGTATGGTGGGGTGAGATGGTTGGAACAGGCGTTCGATAGGGCGTCGCGGGTCACGAAGGCGGGAGGTGCGCGTGCCGGATTTCACGCATCTGCGCGCCGTCTCCGGGTTCTCCCTGCGGTACGGCGCCTCCCACCCGGAGCGGCTGGCCGAGCGCGCCGCCGAGCGGGGCATGGACGCCCTCGCCCTCACCGACCGCGACAGCCTCGCGGGCGCCGTCCGCTTCGCCAAGGCGTGCGCGAAGGCCGGCATCCGTCCGCTGTTCGGCGCGGACCTGGCGGTGGCGCCGCCCGTCGGCGGGCCGGACCGCGACGCCACCTCCGTGCGCCGTGACCGGCGCCGCGTCCCCGTGCGCGGCGGCGCCTTCGTCGACGAGTCGGCCCCCCGCGTCACCTTCCTCGCCCGGGACGGCGCCCGTGGCTGGGCCGGTCTGTGCGCGCTGGTCTCCGCCGCCCACCGGAACCCCGAGACCCCCCTGCTGACCTGGCCCGACAACCACGCCGACGGCCTCACCGTGCTGCTCGGCCCCGATTCCGACGTCGGCCGCGCCCTCACCGCGGGCCGCCCCGACCGCGCGGCGCGGCTGCTCGCGCCCTGGCGTGAGGTGTACGGCGACGCCCTGCGCCTTGAGGCCGTCTGGCACGGCCGTACCGGCACCGGACCCGGCTCCCTGCGGCTGGCCGCGCGTACCGTCGGCTTCGCCGCCGAGCAGCGCGTACGGCCCGTGCTGACCAACGCCGTGCGGTACGCCGACCCCGGCCAGGGCCCGGTCGCCGACGTGCTGGACGCCGCCCGCCGCCTGGTCCCGGTCGACCCCGCCGGGGAACTGGACTCCGGCGAGGCCTGGCTCAAGGACGCCGCCGCCATGGCCGGCGCCGCCGAGCGGATCGTCGAGGCCGCGGGCTTCCGGCGGGACACCGCGCACCGCCTGCTGGAGCAGACCCGGGCGACCGCCGCGGAGTGCCTGGTCGACCCCGAGGACGACCTCGGCATGGGCACCGTCCACTTCCCCGAACCGCACCTCGTCGGCGCCGGCCGCCGCACCGCCCAGCGGGCCCTCGCCTCGCGGGCGGCGGCGGGGATGGTGCGACGCGGCTACGACCGCAGGCGCGCGTACTGGGAGCGGATGCACCAGGAACTGGACATCATCGCCCACCACGGCTTCGCCTCGTACTTCCTGACGGTCGCGCAGGTCGTGGACGACGTAAGGGACATGGGCATCCGGGTCACGGCGCGCGGCTCCGGCGCCGGCTCCCTCGTCAACCACCTCCTCGGCATCGCGCACGCCGACCCCGTCGAGCACGGGCTGCTGATGGAGCGCTTCCTGTCCAAGGAGCGGGTCGTGCTGCCCGACATCGACATCGACGTGGAGTCCGCGCGGCGCCTGGAGGTCTACCGGGCGATCATCGGCCGGTTCGGCACCGAGCGGGTCGCGACGGTCGCCATGCCGGAGACCTACCGGGTGCGGCACGCGATCCGGGACGTGGGCGCCGCGCTGTCCATGGACCCCGCCGAGATCGACCGGGTCGCCAAGTCCTTCCCGCACATCCGCGCCCGCGACGCCCGCGCGGCCCTCGCCGAACTCCCCGAGCTGAAGGAACTGGCGGGCCGCGCGCAGGAGTACGGCCGGCTCTGGGAACTGGTCGAGGGCCTGGACGCCCTCCCGCGCGGCATCGCCATGCACCCCTGCGGCGTGCTGCTCTCCGACGCCTCCCTGCTCTCCCGTACGCCGGTCATGCCGACCAGCGGCGAGGGGTTCCCGATGGCCCAGTTCGACAAGGACGACGTGGAGGACCTCGGGCTGCTCAAGCTGGACGTGCTGGGCGTGCGGATGCAGTCGGCGATGGCGCACGCGGTCGCCGAGGTGGAGCGGGCCTCGGGCACCCGGGTCGACCTGGACGCCGTACCGGACGGCGATCCGGCGACGTACGCGCTGATCCGGTCCACCGAGACGCTGGGCTGCTTCCAGATCGAGTCGCCGGGCCAGCGGGACCTGGTGGGGCGCCTCCAGCCGTCGGTCTTCCACGACCTGGTGGTCGACATCTCCCTCTTCCGGCCCGGACCGGTCGCCGCCGACATGGTGCGGCCGTTCATCGAGGCCCGGCACGGGCGGGCGCCGGTGCGCTACCCGCACCCGGACCTGGCGGAAACGCTGGAGAGCACGTACGGGGTCGTCGTCTTCCACGAGCAGGTCATCGACATCATCGCGGTCCTGACCGGCTGTGGACGCGGCGAGGCCGACCGGGTGCGGCGCGGGCTGTCCGACCCCGAGTCGCAGGGGCGGATCAGGGCGTGGTTCGCGCAGCACGCGGCGGCCAACGGGTACGACGCGGAGACCATCGGGCGGACCTGGGAGATCGTCGAGGCGTTCGGGTCCTACGGCTTCTGCAAGGCGCACGCCGTCGCCTTCGCGGTGCCCACGTACCAGTCGGCCTGGCTGAAGGCCCACCACCCGGCCGCCTTCTACGCCGGACTGCTCACCCACGACCCCGGCATGTACCCCAAGCGGCTGCTGCTGGCGGACGCGCGGCGGCGCGGGGTGCCGATCCTGCCGCTGGACGTGAACACGTCGGGGGCCGCCCATCGGATCGAACTGGTGTCTGAATCACAGGGGCGGCGGGTCTGGGGGCTCCGGCTGGCGCTGCTGGACGTGCACGGCATCACCGAGGCCGAGGCGGAGCGGATCGCCGCCGGACAGCCGTACGCCTCCCTGCTCGACTTCTGGGACCGCGCCCGCCCCAGCCGCCCGCTCGCCTCACGTCTCGCCCAGGTCGGCGCGCTGGACGCGTTCGGCGCCAACCGCCGCGACCTCCAGCTGCACCTGACCGAGCTGCACCGGGGCGCCCGGGGCGGGCGCGGCGAGCAGCTCCCGCTGTCCGGCGGCCGGAGGACGGCGCCGGCCGGGCTGCCCGACCTCACCCCGGCGGAGAAGCTCAGCGCCGAGCTGGGCGTGCTGTCGATGGACACCTCGCGCCATCTGATGGACGACCACCGGGAGTTCCTGCGCGAGCTGGGCGTGGTCTCGGCCAAGCGGCTGCGCGAGGCCCGCAACGGGGAGACGGTGCTGGTCGCGGGCGCCAAGGCGGCCACCCAGACACCGCCGGTCCGCTCCGGCCGCCGGGTCATCTTCTCCACCCTGGACGACGGCACCGGCCTGGTCGACCTCGCCTTCTTCGACGACTCCCACGACGCCTGCGCGCACACCGTCTTCCACTCCTGGCTGCTGCTGGTGCGCGGGGTGGTGCAGCGGCGCGGGCCGCGCAGCTACAGCGTGGTGGGCGCCGCCGCCTGGAACCTCGCCGAACTGCTGGAGGTGCGGCGGGAGGAAGGGCTGGAGGGGGTCGCGGCCCGGCTGGCCGACGGGACCCGGGGCGGCGCCCCCGGGGACGGACCCGCCCGCCGGCGCCTGGCCGGCTCGGACGGACAGCCCGCGCCGGCCGGTTCCGCCGCCCAGGACGCGATGGAACGGCGGCGGAGCATCCGCATGCCCACGGGGTACGAGATGCACCCCTGGGCCGATCTGCGCCCCGCGGGCGAAGGGCCCGCGGCGGGAAGGAAGTTGTGGCACCAGAGTCCGGGGAGTGCGGGATGACCATTCTCTGCGTACGTTTCCAGCTGCCGCCGATGTACGAGGCGGCCCTGCCGGGGCTGCTCGGCCTGCTGGAGGAGTTCACGCCGGTCGTCGAGGCTCTGCCGCCCGACGGGGCGCTGGCCGATCTGCGGGGCGCCGAGCGCTACTTCGGGCGTGACGCCGTGGGACTGGCCTCGGTGATCCGCGTCCGCGCCCTCGCGCTGCACGGGGTCGACTGCGCGATCGGTGCCGGGCCCGGCCCGCTGCTGGCCCGGATGGCGCTGCGGGAGGCCCGGCCGGGCGCGGTCCGCGCGGTCACGGCGGAGGAGGCGGCGGAGTTCCTCGCGGACCGGCCCGTCGTCGCGCTGCCCGGCGTCGGCGCCGCGACCGCCCGCACCCTGTGCGAGTACGGCCTCGACACCCTCGGCCGGGTCGCCGCCGCGCCGCTGTCCACCCTCCAGCGCCTGGTCGGCGCGAAGACCGGCCGCGACCTGCGCGAGAAGGCCGGCGGGATCGACCGGAGCCGGGTCGTCCCCAACGGCGTCTCCCGGTCCCTGGCCGCCGAACGCGCTTTCCCCCGCGACGAGATCGACCCCGCCCGGCACCGCCGCGCCCTGCTCTCGGCCACCGAGGAACTGGGCACCCGGCTGCGCGCCGTCGACAGGATCTGCCGCACCCTCACCCTCACCGTCCGCTACGCCGACCGCAGTGCTACGCCCCGCACCCGCACCCTGCGCGAGCCGACCGCCCACACGGCGGCGCTCACCGCGGCCGCGTACGAGATGTACGAGGCGCTCGGCCTCCAGCGCGCCCGGGTCCGCGCGATCGCCCTGCGCGCCGAGGGTCTCGCCCCCGCAGAACAGGCCGCCCACCAGCTCACCTTCGACCCGGTGGACGAGAAGGTCCGCCGTATAGAGGAGGCTGCGGACCGCGCCCGCGCGCGGTTCGGGCCCCGGGCGGTGATCCCGGGGGCGCTGGCGGCCTGACCGGGGCGGCCCCGGGGCCGCCGGCGGCGCGGGCCCGTCCGGCCTGAGCCGCCGGGCGGACCCGCGCCGCGGACGGTGGGCTCAGCGGCCGGCGCGGCGGCGGACCGACGCGAAGAGGGTGGCCGCGCCGAGGGCCAGGGCCGCGGCGCCGCCGACCGCGAAGGAGGCGGTGCTGCCGTCGCCGCCGGTCTCGGCGAGGTCCGCCGACCCGCCGGCGGCGCTCGGCGCGCCGCCCTCGCCGGCCGCGGCGGCCTCCGTGGCCCCGGTGGCCTCGTACCCGGGCGCCGTCGGGTCGGTCGTGGTGGTGGCGTCCTGGTCGCCGTGGCCGTGGTGCTCGACCGTCGACCTGCCGGTGCCGGCGGCGATCTGCTCGTCGGAGGGCGCGGAGGCGGCGGGCGCGGGGGCGGGCGCGGCGGCGGGGGTGTCGTCCTCCCCGCTCTCCCCGGTGGCGGTGCCGTCGGCGCCGTCCCCGCCGAAGGTGACGTCCGAGCAGGAGTAGAACGCCTCCGGGCTGTCCGAGCGCTGCCAGACCGCGTACAGCAGGTGCTGTCCGGTGCGCTCGGGCAGGGTGCCGGAGAAGGTGTAGAAGCCGTCGGCGGCGGCCGGGTCGGTGACCGTCGCCACCGGGGCCGTCAGCTCGAGGTCGTCCCAGGCGAGCGGCTGGGACGGGTCGTAGCCGTCCTTGGTGAGGTACACGGTGAAGGTGCCCTTGTGCTGGGCCGTCACGCGGTACTTGAAGGTGTACGAGCCGCTGCTCACGGCGGTGGCCGGCCAGTCGGCGCGGGCCAGGTCGAGGCCCTTGAACTCCTCGCTGTTCGCGCTGCACAGCTTGCCGTCCGGGATCAGCTCCCGGTGCCGCCCGGCCGCGTCGCCGATGCGGACGCCGTTCCAGTCGTAGAGCGCCTGGGTGCCCCCGGCCGCGACCGCCGCCCGGCACGCCGCCGAGCCGGGGCTCTCCGGTCCCTCGGCGTAGCACTGCGAGACCCGGCTGACCGGGTCGCCCATCGTGCCGTGCGCGGCGGCGGGCGCCGCCGTCAGCACGGTCAGGGCGAGGGGGAGGGCACCGGCGGCGGCGACGGCGGTCCTGCGGGGCGCGGGCATGGGGAACTCCTCGAACGGTCTCGGGAAAAGCGGTCCGGAACCCGTGGGGGGCGACCAGCACGCTAGCCCCGGAGAACCGCGAAAACCCCTGCTGGAGACGGGGAACGGAGATCCTTATGGTCGCGTTAAGGGAGTGCTCAGGCTGGGCTCAGGTAGCTACCGTCGCGGCATGACCGACGAGACGATCAGACCCGCCGAAGAACGTGACGTGCCCGCGGTACGGGCCGTCACCGACGCCGCCTACCGCCCGTACGTCGCACGGATCGGTGTGGTGCCCGCGCCCATGACCGCCGACCACGCGGCGGACGTGGCCGGCGGGAAGGTGTTCGTCACGGGCGAGCCGGTGACGGGACTGGTCGTGGTGGAGGCGCTCCCCGGCCGTCTGTTCCTGGAGAGCGTCGCCGTCCACCCCGACGCCCGTGGCCGGGGCGTGGGACGGCGGCTGCTGCGGTTCGTGGACGCCCGGGCGCGGACGCTCGGCCTGCCCGAGGTCAGGCTCTACACCAACGCGCTGATGTGGGAGAACCAGGAGCTGTACCCGCGCTACGGCTACGAGGTCGTCGAGCGTCGCGTGGACGGGCCCTACGACCGCGTCCACTACCGGAAACGGCTGGGAGGAAACGTCTCATGACGGGCCGGTTCAGGCGTCCGGCCACCAGGTGCGGGCGATGTCCTCGCGGACCTCAGGGCGCCCGGCGGGGCGGGCCTCGGCCTCCTCGCGGACCCGGCGGACGTCCGTCCGCGGCTTCAGGGGCTTCTGCACGGTCACACGGCGCATGGCTGCCTCCTCATGGGCCCACCGGGTTCCGCGGTGCCACGGGGGGCAGACCCTTTGCGCGAGAGTTCCTCATCGCCGCCGGATCTGTCAGTGGCGACTGTCACGATTCGACTGTCAGTGGTGGGTGTCACCCTTGGGGTCATGACGTACGGGAGTGACGTGACGGACACGCCCCGTGTCGACCGGGACGCCGAGGCGGCCCGTTTCGACGCCGAGCCGGACCACGGCCTGCGCGACCCGAGGGTGCGCGACGCCTGGGCCGGCCGCTGCGCGCCTGGCTGCCGAACCCCCCGGCCGACCTCCTCGGCCTCGGCTGCGGCACGGGCGGCCTCGCTCTCCTGGCGGCCGGGCAGGGGCACCGGGTCACCGGCGTCGACCTGTCCCCGGCGATGCCGGCACGGGCCCGGGCCAAGCCGGCGGGGCGGGACGCGGTGTTCCTGGCCGGGGACGCCTCGGCGCCGCCCGTGGGGGAGCGGCGCTTCGACGTCGTCCTGGTCCGGCACGTCCTGTGGGCGCTGCCCGATCCCGGCGCGGCGCTGCGGTGCTGGCGGGAGCTGCTGCGCCCCGGCGGCCGGCTGGTCCTGGTCGAGGGCGTGCGGGGAAGCGTCACCCCGGCCGGGGTCTCCGCCGGCCGGCTCGCCGCGCTCCTCGCGCCGCTCGCCGGGCGGCCCCGGACCGAGCCGCTGTCCGCCGACCCGCTGCTGTGGGGGAAGGAGGTAAGGAGGTACGGACGAGCGGTACGCGACGGTGGTGGAGTTCTGGGCAGTGTCCGGAGTCAGAGGAGGGTGCGGAGGCCGTCCGCGCCGCGGGCCAGCCGCTCCAGGGCGTCCAGGGCCGCCACGGCGTGCGCGGCGGCGGCCGGGTCGCGTTCCGGCAGACCGCTCGCGGCGAACTCGTCCTCGTCCAGCCGCCGTACGTCCGTGCCGTCCGCCGGGCACCACAGGTCCAGGTCGAGGTCCTCCACGACCAGCTCCGTGCCGGTGCGCACGGCCGGGCGGGTGACATCGCAGTACCAGCCCTTCAGCGCGCCCGTGCCGGCGCGGACCTCCTTCACGGCGTACCACCGGTCGCGCCAGTAGTGCTCGGTGAACACGTCCCCCGGCTCGAACCGCACGAAGCCGAAGTCACGGACACCGGCACCGGCCCAGGGGGCGCGGACGGTGACCCGGGTGCCGTCGTCCGCCAGGAGCGCCGCCCGGTAACGGATCTTCGTGCGGCCCGCCTTGCGCAGGATCACGTCCAGGTCCGGTTCCATGACACGGACGCCGTCCGCCTCAGCCGAGTTCGCGGACATGACGCACCTCCGACGCGCAGACCTCGTACCCGAACCACTTGTTGACGGCGAGCATCGCGCCGTTGCCGGTGTCGTTGCCGGTGAACGCCTCGGTGAGGCCGGCCTCCCGGGCGCGGTGCAGGGAGGCGTTCTTCACCAGCTTGGCCAGGCCCCGGCCGCGGAAGGCGCGGGCGGTGCCGGTCATCCCGGTGACGTACCGGGTCCCGCCGTCCGTGTGGGCGGCGGTGAACGCGACGGGGCGGCCGTCGACGACCGCCACCGTGGTCAGCTCCCGGTCGAGGAGCGGGTGCCGCCAGGTCTCCGCCAGCCACGCCTCGTAGTCCGCCGGCGCGGTCTCCACATCGCTCGGTTCGTCCGCCGTCGTCTCCGCGTCCAGCGCGAACAGCGGGCGCGGATCGGCCGCGTAGTCGGCGGCGGTGCGCAGTTCGACGCCCGGCGCGGGAGGCTGGAGCGGGGGCAGGGTCCCGGCCGCCAGGTCCAGGCGGAGGAAGTGGGCCGACCGCCCGGCGCGGTAACCGCGCCGCTCGGCGAAGGCCCGGTTGCGGGGCTCGTCCAGCACCCAGCTGAACAGCTTCGTCGCGCCCTCGGCCGCCAGGTACTCCTCGGCCGCCCGCACCAGCAGGCCGCCGGCGCCGCGCCGCGTCCGGTCCGGGTGCGTATAGACGTTGAGGTACGCCTGCCCCGGCTCCGGGCTCTCGTGGACCAGGCCGATCTGGGCCGTGCCGATCACCTCGCCGTCCTCCACGGCGACGAGGGAGCGGACCCGGGCGGCCGGGTGGGTGTGCGCGAGGTGGTGGACCACGGCGTCCGGGGTCCACAGGACGAACGGGAGGGCGCGGTGGCGCACATGGGCGAACTGCTCGACGTCCGCCCGGTCGTCGGGGCGCAGGTCGCGTACGGAGACGGTCATGTGGGCGCACGCTACGGCGGCCCGCCGCGGGACGCCTCCCATTTTCCGCCGGGCACCCGGCGGGTGCGGGACAATCGGGCCGTGACCCTGAAGATCCACATCGCCGACGGTGCCGCGCCCTACGAGCAGGTGCGCGCGCAGATCTCCGAACAGGCCCGCTCGGGCACGCTGCCGGTGGGCTACCGGCTGCCCACGGTGCGGGGCCTGGCCGAGTCCCTGGGGCTCGCCGCCAACACGGTCGCCAAGGCGTACCGGGCGCTGGAGGCGGACGGCGTGATCGAGACACGGGGCCGCAACGGCACGTTCGTCGCCGCCGCGGGCCCGGCGGCCCAGCGGGAACTGGCCTCGGCGGCACAGGAGTTCGCGGCGCGGGCCCGGCGCCTGGGGCAGCCGCAGGACGCGGCGCTGACGGCCGTACGGGAGGCCCTGCGGGCGGCGTACGGGGACTGAGCGCGGCCCGCCGGAGGGCTCAGGCGGACGACGGCACCCGCGCCGGTGCCCGGGTGGCGTCCAGCCCGGCCGTCCGCGCCGCCCGCGCGAAGGCCGCCGCGTCCCGTACGGCCGCCGCGTGCGGGTCGTTGTTGAAGTAGGCGTACACGTCCGCCTCCCGCGGCCAGGTCCCGGCGATCCGGCGGACCCAGGCGGCGAGGGCGGTCCGGCCGTAGCGCGGCCAGGGGAGCGCCCGCCCCTGGTGGAAGCGGACGTACCCCCAGTCGGCGGTGCGCCACAGCGGGGTCACCGGGCGGGACAGCACATCGGCCCAGCAGAGCGCGGCGCCCCGGGCGCGCAGCACCTCCCGCACCTCGGGCGTCCACCAGGAGGCGTGCCGGGGCTCCACGGCCACCCGGGTGCCGGGCGGGAAGCAGCCGAGGCAGCCGTCCAGCAGCCCGGGGTCGCCCCGCAGGGTGGGCGGCAGCTGGAGGAGGACCGGGCCGAGCCGGTCGCCGAGCCCGGTGGCGCGGCCCATCAGCCGGGCCACCGGCTCCTCGGGCTCCCGCAGCCGTCTGACATGGGTGAGGAACCGGCTGGCCTTGACCGCGACGACGAAGTCCGCCGGGACCCGCTCCCGCCACGCCTCGAAGGTCTCCCGGGCCGGCAGCCGGTAGAAGGCGTTGTTGACCTCGACGGTGGCGAAGTGCGCCGCGTACTCCTCCAGCCACCGCCGTACGGGCAGCCCGGACGGGTAGAGGGCGTCCCGCCAGTCCCGGTACTGCCAGCCCGACGTGCCGACGAAAAGGGTCATGGCCCCATGAGAACAGCGGGCGGTGGTCCGGGCCGCCGGAGGAGGACACCCAGGTGGCGTCGGCCCCGTGGCGCCGGCCCGGCCGGCCGGGTGACCGGACGCCGCCGGGGGCGCGGTGACGTGGTCGAGGATGCCCGAGAGGTACAGCAGGCCCTCCAGGAACGCGGCCGGTTCACCGGCGCAGCCGGCCGTCGGCCGCCCGGGTGTGCCGGAGCGCCATCAGCAGGGCGGACAGCCCCGAGGAACCGCTCATGACCAGCTCGGTGAAGTCGAGCCGGACCCCACGCGCCTGCGGCCCGCCCGTCAGCCGCGCGGCGACCGCGTGGACCAGGCCGCCGCAGGTGTCGTGGTCGGGTTCGCCCACCACCCGCACGGTCGGCACGGGCCGCTCGGCGCGGACGACGAGGGCGAACTCGGGGGACTCAGGAGTGGCCGTACGGGGGGGCCGGGGCGGGCGGGGGAGTCCAGGAGCGCGGCCGTGCCGAGGCGGAGCAGCTCCAGGGCGCGCGGGAAGTCGTGGAGCCGGCCGGCGAGCGCGTCCAGTCCGCTCACCAGTGACCGGGCGGGCACCCGCCGTGCCTCCAGGACGGCGGCGGTCCAGGTGAGGAAGGCGGTGAAGACCTCGGCGTCGTCCAGGTACAGGGCGGTGGCGAGGAAGTCGACGATATGGGCGATGTCCTCCGCGGTGCGTTCCCGCTGCGCCTCGCCGTGGGCGCGCACGGCCGGGAAGCCGGTCTCCAGGTCGGCCAGGGCCTGCCTGACCAGCCGGGGCCGTGACCGGACGACCAGCGTGTACTCCTGGTCGGTCAGGTGCGGGAGGTCGTCCACGGCCTGCCGGGTCACCGACGGGCCGGCCCGCGGCAGCCCGGCCGCCAGTACCGCCGCCGCGCCGCGGGCGTCCGCCGCCCACCGGTCGGCGCCGAGCGCCCGCGCGTGCCGGCCGTCCGGTCCGAAGGCGCGCCCGCCGGCCAGCACGGGCACCCCTATGGCCTGGCAGGCGGTGACCGCGGTGTGGGCGGTGGGCAGACGGGTGGGGACCGACCCGGAGAGCAGGACCGCGGAGGGATCGGTGCGGTGCAGGTGGGCGACCAGGTGCGGGGTGGGGGTCTGGGCGCCGAGGCGGTCGACCCGCCAGCCGCGCAGGGCGAGCACCTCGGCGACCAGCCGGGCGGGGAAGGCGTGCCACTCGCCGTCGACGCAGGCGACCGTGACCCGGCCGCGCCCGCCGGCCGGGTCAGCGGTGGCGCGCCGGCGGTGGGCGAGGGCGGCGACGCCCCGCTCGTTGAGGGCGGTGACGGCGTGTTCCTGGGCGACGCTGACGCGGTCGGCGGCCCATTCCGCGCCGATGCGCTCCTGCACCGGGGCGATGACGTCGAGCAGCAGCGCCTCCTCGTCGACGCCGTCCGCCGCCGCCCGGTCCAGGACGCCGAAGGCGGTGTGCTCGTCGCCGGCGGACACCGCGTCCCACAGCCGCCGCCGGAGCCCGGCGGCGGGGGTGCGGCCGGTCACGTGCTCCTCCCGCCGTTCCCGCCGTCGACGACCGACAGCGGGCCGGTCCTGGCCGCGCCGATCGCCACGACGGCCATGTCGTCGTGCCCGCCCGAGCCGAGCCACTGGGCGGCGAGCATCCGCACCCGCTCCACCACCGCCTCGACGGGCATTCCCGCGCACTCACCCAGTGCCCGCCGGAGCCGCGCCTCACCGAACATCTCGTCCCCGAGCGGGCCGCCGCGCGCCTCGGTGATGCCGTCGGTGTACAGCAGGCAGATCTCGCCCGGCGCCAGCACCGTCTCGACCGTGCGCACCCGCACCTCGGGCACGGCGCCGACCAGCGTGCCGTGCGTCGCCACCTCCTCGACCGTGCTGTCGGCCCGGAGGATCAGCGGGGGCAGGTGCCCGGCGCTGGTCAGCCGCAGGTGCGCCCGGCCGCCCCGGCGCCGCACGGAGGCCAGGACCAGTGTCGCGAACCGGGTGTGGCGGGAGGAGAGCAGCGTCCCGTTGAGCAGGCTGACGACGCGCTGGTGGTCCTCGGCCAGCGGCAGCAGGGCGTGCAGGGTGTTGCGGATCTTGCCGGTGAGGACGGCCGCGTCCAGGCCCTTGCCCGCCACGTCGCCCAGGACGACCAGGGTCTCCTGGGCGGGGTCGGAGCCGGGGTGGACGTCGTAGAAGTCGCCGCCGACCCGCTCGTGGTCGGCGGCGGCGCGGTACCCGCCGGCGTACTCCACGCCGTGCACGCTGCCGAGCGCCGGCGGCAGCAGTTCCCGCAGCAGCGTGGCCGTGATCGAGGACTGCTCGGTGTAGAGGCGGGCGGCGGACAGCGCGGCGCCGGCGCGGGCGGCGAACAGCCGGGCGAAGACCTCCTCGCCCTCGGTGAAGACCCGCTCGGTGCCGGCCCGCAGCAGGATCAGGGCGCCCGCGGGCACCCCGTGACCGGGCAGCGGCGTGACGAGCACCGAGCCGACCGGGCCGGTGAACTCGTCCGGGACCACCCAGGCCGGCAGGTCGTCGGGGTTGAGCCAGCGGGCCGGTACGGGCGGGAAGCCCTGGAGGGCCTCGGCCAGCCCCGGCACGCTGCTCACGTCCGCCTGCCGGGTGACCTGGGTGACCGGACCGCCCTGGCAGGCGTAGGTCAGGCGGTGGCGCCGGCCCTGGGGCGGGGTGATGAGCACGGCGGCCTCGGCGAGGTGCTCGGCGGCCAGGGAAGCGGTCACCTCCGCGCAGCGCGACACGTTCAGCGTGGACAGCAGCGTGGACGAGACCTCGGAGAGGATCTCGGAACGCAGCCGGGCGCTGCGCAGGGCGGCCTCGGCGAGCCGGCGGCCGGTCTCCTCGACCAGCCACCACACCACGTCGCCGTCGGCCGCCCGGGTCGGGTGCGCCGCGAAGACACGGTCGTCGATGGCGCCGGTGAGCGGACCGGCGGCGGGGGTGTGCGGCCCGTCCGCGATCCGCCGGTGGGCGTCGGACAGCCAGGACGGCACGGCGTGGGGCGGCCGGCCGTCGCGGGCCGTCTCCGGCAGGAGCCGCCGCGCGGCCTCGTTGACGCGGACGGGCGTGCCGTGCCGGTCGAGCACCAGCACCGGGCAGGGGGCGTCACGCCACGTCGCTCCGACCCGGAGGTCGGCGGGGTCCGTGCCGGTGGACGGTTGCGGGGAAGCAGTCACAAGCGGAGGCGCGCACGGTGCGCGCCTCACCACCCCTCTGCTAGGGAATAGTTGTCGTCCGGCAACCGTCCCTCAGTCACCGCCGGGACGCAAGGCGCCCGGGAGAAGGGCACGGAAACATCACAATCGGCCTCCTCGGCGACAACCCGGGCATTCCCCACAGGTGTGCGGACAGGTACCGGCGAAGGACCGCCGCGGGCCCGGCCCCTCTCGCCGGGCGGCACGGACGCGGGCCCCGCGTTCGCCGGGTGGCGGGGGTAGGCCCCCGTGCCCCCCCGGGCGGTTACAGGTACAGCCCCGCGTCGGAGGCGTCCCGCGGCTCCGGCAGGGCGGTCGGTGACGTGCCCCGGCGCAGCGCGTACAGCTCCGCCAGCGTCGCGCCCTCGCGGCCCACGCCCTCCTCGGTGCCGAGCCAGTTCACCGCCTCCGCGCGGGTCAGCGGCCCGACCTCGATCCGGGCGAGGCAGCGGCCGGGGCGGACCACGGCCGGGTGGAGCCGCTCCAGGTCCTCGTTGGTGGTGACCCCCACCAGCACGTTGCGTCCCTGGCCGAGCAGGCCGTCGGTGAGGTTGAGCAGCCGGGACAGGGCCTGGCCCGCGGTGTGCTTGGCCTCGCCGCGGATCAGTTCGTCGCAGTCCTCCAGGAGCAGCAGCCGCCAGCGGTCCTTGCCCGCCGCGTCCTCCTCGCCGATGGCGATGTCCATCAGATAGCCGACGTCGGAGAAGAGCCGCTCGGGATCGAGGACGCAGTCCACCTGGCACCAGTCCCGCCAGGACCGGGCCAGGGTGCGCAGCGCGGAGGTCTTGCCGGTGCCCGGCGGGCCGTGCAGCAGGAGCAGCCGCCCGGCGATGTCCTCGGGGCCCGTCTTCATCAGACGGTCCATCGCGTCCGCGACCGGCGCCGTGTAGTTGGGCCGCACCTCCTCCCAGGTGCCGGCGGAGATCTGCCGGGTGGTGCGGTGCGGGCCCCGGCGCGGGGAGACGTACCAGAACCCCATCGTCACGTTCTCCGGCTGCGGTTCGGGTTCGTCCGCCGCGCCGTCGGTGGCCTCGCCGAGGACCTTCTCGGCCAGCTCGGCGCTGGTCGCCGTCACCGTGACGTCGGCGCCCCGGTTCCAGCGGGAGATCAGCAGGGTCCAGCCGTCGCCCTCGGCCAGCGTCGCGCTGCGGTCGCCGTCGCGTGCGGCGCGCAGCACCGTCGCGCCCGGCGGCAGCAGCGTCGCCGCGGAGCGCACCCGGTCGATGTTGGCCGCGTGCGAGAACGGCTGCTCGCCCGTCGCGAAACGGCCGAGGAACAGCGCGTCGACGACGTCGGTGGGGGAGTCGCTGTCGTCGACGTGGAGCCGGATCGGCAGCGCGTCGTACGGGTTGTCTGACATGCCGCCATGATCCGGCACGCCGGCGGCGCGTGCACCCGGTTTCCCACCGACACACGCCGCCCCGCCGGTCAGCGCCCCGCGTCCGCGAGGACCCGGCCGCCCAGCCGCCGCGCCCGGCGCACCACCGCGTACCCCTGGGTGAGGGCCCGGTCCCGGGCGAACGCACGGCCGATCCCCCGGCCCTCGACCAGCCGCGCGAACTCCTCCGCCCCGGTACGGCGACGGACCGTCACCCGGCGCAGCGCGTACGGCCCCTGGGCGCGGCGGGCCAGCCCGTTGCCCACCGCCAGCGCCTGGGCGTACCCCGTCTCGCGCACCGCCGCGCGCACCCGGCGGTCGGAGTACCCGTAGGGGTAGGCGAAGGAGAGCGGTGCCGTGCCCACCTGGTCGGCGACGATCTCCCGGCAGCGGACCAGTTCGTGCCGCAGGTCACCGGCGGGCACCTGGTCGAGCTGCGGGTGGGTGTGGCTGTGCCCGCCGATCTCCACGCCCGCCGCGGCCAGTTCGCGCACCTGGTCCCAGCCGAGCATGGTGTCCAGGGCGCCGCCGGTGTCGTACGGGCCGCGCAGCCAGCCGGTGGAGACGAAGAGCGTGGCCGGGAAACCGTGCCGCGCCAGCACCGGCAGGGCGTGGCGGTGCACGCCCTCGTAGCCGTCGTCGAAGGTGATGAGCACCGGCCGGGCGGGCAGGGGCCGGCCGCCGCGCCAGGCCGCGGCCAGCCGCGCGGTGGTGACGGGGGTCAGGCCCCGGTCCGCCACCACCGCCATCTGCTCCGCGAACGCCCGCGGGGTCACCGACAGGGCGCGGGTGGCGTCGTTCGGTTCGGCGGCGACCGCGTGGTACATGAGGATCGGCACGCGCGGGTCAGTCACGCGCGCCACCCCCGGCCGGTGCCGGCCCGAACGTCACGGCGCCCCGCCGGGCCCGGAGGCTGCCCACCGCGTAGCCGCCCGCCGCCGTGAGCACCCCGGCGACGATCGCACCCGCCCGGCCCGCGCCGCCCGGCCGCGCCAGCAGCGCGTCCCGCAGCCCGCGCGCCACCCCGGCGGGCAGCACCCGGGCGGCGTACCGGCGTTCCGACTCCAGGCCCTTCGCCGCGCCGACGCTGCGGGTCACCAGCGCCTTGGACAGACCCTCGGCGTAGGCGCGGGCGCGGAAGTAGGCGAAACGCTCGCGCGGCGCGGGCACCCGGTGGTGGATGACCGCCCGGTCGTCGATGAGGAGCACGGCGTCCGGGCGGGCCCGGGCGAGGCGGATGCACAGCTCCGTCTCCTCGCCGCCCAGCGGGCGCCGGTCGCCGCCGCGGCCGATGCCGGTGGCGAAACCGCCCGCCGCGTCGAACGCCTCCCGGCGGAAGGAGGCGTTGCCGCCCAGCACGTTGCGCACCCGGACCCGGCCGGGGGGCAGGCCGCGGTACGTGCAGCCCACCACCCAGTCGAACTCCTCGGGGAACCAGCGGGGCCGGCGCCCCGACGCCCACACCGGCACGGTCCGCCCGCCGACCGCCAGGACGCGCGGGTCGTCGTACGCCCCGGCGAAGTGCAGGAGCCAGTCCCGCTCGGCGACCGCGTCGTCGTCGAGGAAGGCGATCACCGCGCCGCGCGCCGCCGCGACGCCGGTGTTGCGGCCGGCGGACAGCCCGCGGGGGCCCGCGTTGGCGAGCACCCGCACGTCACCGGCCGCCGCGTACTCCCTCGCCAGCCGGTTCCCGAGCTTCTCGTTGTGGTCCACGACCAGCAGGGTCTCCAGCGCCGGGCGGGACTGCGCCCGTACCGAGGAGACCGCCGCGAGGACGTCCTCCCAGCGCTCCTCGGTGTAGGCGCAGATCACCACGGAGATGTCCGGAGCGCTCAAGACGCCTTCCTCCGGGCCTGACGGGCCTGACGGACCTGACGGGCGGGACGTGCGGGGACCGCGCCGGGCACCGGCGACCGGTCACGGCCGCCGCGCGGCGCACGCCGGTTGGCACGCTCCCGCAGGATGACTCTCAGCACCCGCAGCCCGTCCCGCACCGCCCGCAGGTTGCTGACGCCGTGGATGCGCAGGTACTCGTGGCTCGGTATCTCCTGGACCCTCAGACCCGCCGTGACCACCCGGATGTTCATCAGGGTCTCGACCTCGAAGCCGGTGCAGTCGAGGTCGATCTTGTCCAGGCAGTGCCGCCAGAACGCGTTGTAGCCGTAGCACAGGTCGGTGTAGCGGGCGCCGAACTTCCGGTTGACGGCCGCGCAGAGGGCGGCGTTGCCCACTCTGCGGATGAAGGTCATGTCGTCGGTGCCGCCGCCGTTGGCGAAGCGCGACCCCTTGGCGAAGTCGGCGCCGGAGACCAGGGCGGAGACGTACGACACGATCTCCTGGCCGTCGGCCGAGCCGTCGGCGTCGACCATCACGATGATGTCGCCGGTGCACGCCCGGAAGCCGGTGATCAGCGCGTCCCCCTTGCCCTTGCCGCGCTGCTCCACCACCTTGACGTCCGGCCGCAGCGCGCGGGCGACGGCGACGGTGTCGTCGGTGGAGTTGCCGTCCACCAGGACGACCTCGTGTATCCAGTCGGGCAGCGTCTTGAAGACGTACGGCAGGTTCTCCGCCTCGTTCATCGCCGGTATGACCACGCTCACCGGCGGAGCGATGGCCAGATGCGAGGAGACGGGCCGGTACTTCGTCGCGCCCGACGGCTCCGTGCCGGTGGCGGGCGGCCGCAGAACTGAGCTCATGGGTCTGGTCCCTCTCGTCCGGCGGACCGCCCGCGCCAGGGGTGGTCCGGCTGTGTGTCCGGTTCGAAAGGGGGGTCGGGCTCACGCACGGCACGGTGACGGCGACGCTCCGTGCCCGCCGGTGAGCCGGCAGAACTGGCCGACCGCTGCGAAGACGGCGGCCGACCGCGCGGCACGACCGACCCGACGACCGGTCAGATCGCCGGGTACGGCACCCCCCTACCGCGTCCCGCCCGGTCCGCCGCGGTCCCTGAGCCCTCCCCCGGGCCGTGTGCCGACGTACCGATGCGAGTGAGATCTATGACGGTATTGACGATTGAACCCGTATGGCAAGGCCCGGAACGAGCCCTCACGTTTTTGATGTTTTGCGGTCATCGCGCGGCCTCAATGTCGCGCAGACCGGCGGAAATCGTCAAGACGGCCTTCTGCCGGGTCACCGTTCGGGTCATTTTTGGCATGAGCACTTCCTGTCAACACGCGTAGCTGTTACCAACGTTGAGGCAGAGAACCTGCTAAAGGGAGGTTCCATGAGACGTTCCCGACTTGTCGGATACCTGGGTTCCGTACTCCTCGCCGCGTGCGCCGCCCTCACCGGGGCGGCCACGGCCGAGGCGTCCGGATCGGCCGCGGCGACCGGCTATGTGGCCCTCGGCGACTCCTACTCCTCCGGAGTGGGCGCCGGCAGCTACACCTCCGCCAGTGGCGACTGCAAGCGCAGCACCAAGGCCTACCCCCAGCTCTGGGCCAACGCCAACTCACCCTCGTCCTTCGACTTCACCGCCTGCGCCGGCGCCCGTACGGGTGATGTCCTCGCCGGACAGCTCACCCCGCTCAGCGGCTCCACCGGCCTGGTCTCGATCAGCGTCGGCGGCAACGACGCGGGATTCGCCGACGTCATGACGACCTGTGTGCTCCAGTCCGACAGCGCCTGCCTGTCCCGCATCGACACGGCCGAGTCCTACGTCGACTCCACGCTCCCCGGCAAGCTCGACAGCGTCTACACCGCGATCCGCGGCAAGGCGCCCAACGCCCGGGTCGTCGTCCTCGGCTACCCCCGCTTCTACAAACTCGGCACCACCTGCGTCGGCCTCTCCGAGACCAAGCGGAAGGCGATCAACGACGCCTCCGACCTCCTGAACACCAAGGTCGCCCAGCGCGCCGCCGCACACGGCTTCACCTTCGCCGACGTCCGTCCCCCCTTCACCGGCCACGAACTCTGCTCCGGCAGCGCCTGGCTGCACAGCCTCAACGTCCTCAACGTCGGCGAGTCGTACCATCCGACGGCCGCCGGCCAGTCCGGCGGCTATCTGCCGGCCCTGAACAGCGCCACCTGATCCGGCGCCCCGCCGGGGCCGTCCCCCGGCACGGGGACCGCGGAGAACGGAAGGCGAGGGGGAGGTCCCGTCCGTCGGGACCTCCCCCTCGCACGTCACCGGGAACGGCACGGTCCCCGAGCCGGTGCGCGCCGGCTCCCGCACCCCGGCACCTCGGCGCCGGCCGCGCTCCCCGCGGGGCCGCTCCGGCGGTCCCGGCGGGGGAGCGGAGGCGGAGAGCGGCGGCCCGTACGCCCCGCCGCCGCGGCCGTGGGGGCGTACGGGACGGCCGGCACCGTCTGCGTGCCGGGCGGGCCGCCCGCGCCCACGCTCCGCAGGCCCCGCTCGGGCCGCCCGGCGGGGAGCCGCGCGGCCGGGTCCCCGCCCGGCAGCCCCTCGACGACGGGGCTGGCGGCCCGCGGCGCGGCCGGCACCTCGCGCGGGCCCGCCGCACCGTTCCCGTGCCGCCGCCCTCGCCGAGCGGGGCAGGACGCGGTAGCGGCCGGCGACGACCCGTTCCCCGCCGGGGTCCTCGGACACCGGTCTCCCGAGGGGCGCCCGTTCGCCGGACGCGGCGGACACGGCACCGGGCCGGACGGGCGCGTGCTTCCGGTCGCGGAACACGCGCCCCGGCACGCGCCCGCGCCTCCGTGTGCTTCCCCCGGTGGCGACACGCCCCTGACCGCCCCGGCCCCGGCCGGACCGCGCCGCCACGGACGGTGACCCCCCGGGCCCCGTCGCGGCCCCGCCCGGCCCGCCGACCGGCCGCTTGTCCAACTCACCCTGGAATCTGCTCGATTCGGAGAGTGATCGTCAACGCCCTTGCGGGGAAGGTGATTCATGGGACCGCGATACACGCGAGCCCCGCAGGGGAGATAGGGTTAGCCTGCCCGCGCCGGGTGGACTCGTTACGGGTGGGGAGTGACATGGAACAGATAACAGTGCGCAGCAGGGCCAGGGTCCCTGCGATCACCTGCGGGAGCAGCGCGACCAGTTCGCGTCTGGACCGCCATCTCGCGGTGCTCGGCGGTCCCGCCGTGCCCCAGCGCGAGACGGTCGAGGCGACCTCGCTGATGCGGGAGCTGATCGCCCGGGAGCCCGCGCGTGAGCACAGTGGCAGGCGTGCCCGGGTCCGCCGGGTTTCGCTCTTCGCGCCACTGCGCCGCCTGCGGCGTTCGCTGTTCGGCAGCAGCTGAGCCCGCGCTCGACGGTCACACCACCCGGCGTCGCGCACCCGTCGTCCGCCATCCCCACGGCACGCGGCGCCCCTCACCGGTGTGTTCCCGAGCGCGGGCCCTCCCGTTTCCTCCCCCGGTACGCCACCCCCTCCGCGGTTACATGTTTGTCATGCACACATATTGACGGGGCAATGATCCGGCTTCAGTGTTGCTGATCGTTCGCACCCGACGAGCGGCTGCTGCACCCCCCTCACCCCCGGAGGCGTGTGTGTGTGACCTGCACGACCAGCACGACCACGAGGCGACCCCGGTCAACGGCTCCGGCCTGAGCAGGCGCCGGATCATGCAGTTGCTGGGCGCGGCCGGTGTCACCACCGCCGCCCTGGCCGCGGACACCGACCCCGTGATGGCCGCCTCGGCCGACGACACCCCCGCCGCCTACACCGCCCCCACCGGCCTCGCCGAGGACAGCCCCGCCAAGCGGAGCGCGCTCGCCTGGATCGAGGGCCACGCCACCCGCATCACCGGCCTCAACGCCGCGATCTGGGAGCACGCCGAGCTGAGCCTGCGCGAGTGGAACTCCTCCCTCGCCCAGGCCGACTTCCTGAAGAAGGCCGGCTTCACCGTCGAGTTCGGCACGGCCGGCTTCCCCACCGCCTTCACCGCGACCTTCACCCAGGGCAAGGGCGGTCCGGCGCTCGGCTTCAGCGGCGAGTACGACGCGCTGCCCGGCCTCTCCCAGCGCCAGGGCGTCGGCCACCACGACCCCCGCGAGTACGTCCACGACCCCTTCGCGCCCGGCTACGGACCCGGCCACGGCTGCGGCCACTGCGCGCTCGGCACCGCCGCCGCGTCCGCCGCCGCGGCGGTCGCGGCGGCGGCGAAGAAGCACCGCCTCCCGGTCACCGTGAAGTTCTTCGGCTCCACCGCCGAGGAGACCCTGATCGGCAAGACCTACGCCGTCAGCAGGGGCGTCTACGACGGCCTCGACGCGTTCCTCGACTGGCACCCCTCCACCGCCAACGCCACCGGCTGGGGCAGCACCACCGCGATGACCGCCGTGACCTTCACCTTCCTCGGCGTGGCCGGGCACGGCGGCACCCCGCTGGGCAACAAGAGCGCGCTGGACGCGGCCGTGATGATGGCGACCATGTCGGAGTTCCTGCGCGAGGAGAACCTCGCCCCCTCCGGCCGGCTGCACTGGGTGATCAACAACGGCGGGGACATACCGAACGTCACCCCGGAGATCGCGGAAATCTCCTATTACGTCCGCGAGGGCAGCCCGGCCCGGGTCCAGGTCCTCCTCGACAAGGTGATCGCCGTCTCCGAGGCGGCGGCCAAGGCCGCGCAGACCTCGGTCCGCCACCGGATCACCGCCGCCTGCTGGAACCAGCTCCCGTCCAAGTCCTTCGCGGAGCTGATGTACGACAACATGCGGCAGATCGGCCCGCCCGAGTTCACCGCCGAGGCGCAGACCCTGGCCAAGGAGCTCCAGGCGTCGCTGGGGCTCCCGCAGAAGGGCCTGCACGCCGAGGTCGCGGCGCTCACCGCGCCCAACCCGGTCTTCATGGGCGGCGGTTCCACCGATGTCGCCGACATCAGCTGGCGGGTGCCGACCGTCTCGATGGGTGCCGCCCTCGCCCCGATCGGCACCAAGATGCACACCTGGTCCACCGCCTCCTGCGCGGCGGCGGCCCCCGGCCGGGCCGCCGTGCTCGCCGCCGCCAAGTACCTCGCCGCCACCGCCGTCGACCTGCTCACCCAGCCGGAACGGCTGAAGGCGGTCAAGGACGAGTTCGCCGAGCGGACCAAGGGCGTCGAGTGGCGGACCGCCCTGCCCGAAGGGTACGAACCGCCGATGTACGAGCCGCCCCGGTGGTTCCTGGAACGGACCGGGCAGTCCTGGCCCCCGGAGAACATCACCTGGCCGCCGCGGCGCGTCGTCTCCCGGGAGAAGTTCTCCTCACTGGGCCCCGAACTCGCCCCGCAGACCTGACCCCGCAGACCTGACCTGGGCCGGTCCTACCGCTCGCCGTGCGCGTACCGGCGTACGGCGAGCGGGACGAAGACCGCCAGCAGCACCGCGCACCACGCGAGCGTCCCGGCCACCGGGTGCGCCACCGGCCAGGCGGCGCCCTCGGGGACCGGCGCGTTGCCGAACAGGTCGCGCAGGGCCGTCGTCACCGCGCTGATCGGGTTCCACTCGGCGGCCGTGCGCAGCGGGCCCGGCAGCCCGTCGGCCGGGATGTAGGCGCTGGACAGCAGCGGCAACAGGAAAGTCGCCCCGCCCAGTTGCCCCGCCGCCTCCTCGTCGCGGGTGAGCAGGCCCAGGAAGATGCCCGCCCACACGCAGGCGAACCGGAACAGCAGCAGCAGCGCGAGCGCCCCGGCCGCGGCGAGCGCGCCGCCCTCCACCCGCCAGCCCACCGCGACGCCCACCAGCAGGAACGGGACCGTCCCGGCGGCCGTCAGCACCGTGTCCGCGACCGCCTGCGCGAGCGGCACCGCGGCCCGGCTCACCGGCAGCGTCCGCAGCCGGTCCGTCACGCCCCGGTGGACGTCCTGGGCCGCCTGGAACATGCCGGTCATGATCCCGCCCGCCGCCGTCGCCGCCAGCAGCCCCGGCACCAGGAACGAACGGTACGCGGCGCCCGGCACCGCCAGCGCGCTGCCGAAGACGTACCCGAAGAACAGCAGCATCGAGACAGGCATCGTCTGGGTGAGGACCAGCAGGCCGGGGTTGTTCCGCGCGCGCCGCACCTGCCGGCCCAGCAGCGCGATGCCGTCGTGGGCCAGGCCGTAAGCCGGGCCGTGCGTCAGGGTGCTCATGCGGCCGGTGCCTCCTTGGTCGTGGTCAGCCGGAGGAAGACGTCGTCGAGGGTGGGCGGGCTGACCCGCGCGTCGGCCAGCGGCACGCCCGCCGCGTCCAGCGCGCGCACCAGCCGGGGCAGGGTCAGGGTCGGGTCGGTGCTGACCGCGCCGACGGCCGTCCGCTCCCGGTCCACGACGGCCTCGGTGCCGGTGAGCCGGGCCAGGACGGCCGCCGCCCGGGGCAGCGCGTCCGCGTGCGTCACCACCGCCTGCGCGTACGCGCCGACCCGGGCCTTCAGCTCGGCGGGCGACCCGGTGTGCGCGGACCGGCCGCGGTCGACCAGCACGATGTCGTCGGCGAGGCGGTCGGCCTCCTCCAGGTACTGCGTGGTCAGCAGCACGGTCGTGCCGTCCGCCCGCAGCTCGCGCACCGCCTCCCAGACGCGGTTGCGGCCGGCCGGGTCGAGGCCGGTGGTCGGCTCGTCCAGGAACAGCACCTCCGGGCGCCGGACCAGGCTCGCCGCCAGGTCCAGCCGCCGGCGCGTCCCGCCCGACCAGGTGGACACCGGCCGGTCGGCGGCCTCGCCGAGGCCGAACCGGTCGAGCAGCGCCGCCGCGCGGCCCGCCGGGTCCCGGACCCGGTGCAACCGGGCGAACAGGCGCAGGTTCTCCCGGCCCGTCAGGTCCCCGTCGACCGACGCGTCCTGGCCGGTGACGCCGATCCGGCGCCGTATCGCCGCCGGTTCGCGGACCAGGTCCAGGCCGGCGATCCGGGCCGATCCGGCGTCCGGTCGCAGCAGCGTGGTCAGCAGCCGTACGGCCGTCGTCTTCCCCGCCCCGTTCGGCCCGAGCAGGCCGCACACCGTCCCCTCGGCCACCGCGAGATCCAGCCCCCGCAGTGCGCGCACCTCGCCGAAGCGCTTCTCCAGACCCTCACTAAGTACAGCGTACGTAGTAGTCATGGGCCGACCATAGCGCACTACGTACGCTGTACGTAACTAGGATGGTGGCCGAGGTGATGACCGATGGCGGGCCGAGCGGCCGTACCCGAAGTGATCTGGGCGCGCCCCGAGCGCACCGGCCGAGGACCCAGGCCCGGCTACAGCCGCGCCGACATCGCGGCCGCCGCGGTCCGGCTCGCGGACGCCGGGGGACTGGACGCGGTCTCCATGCGGCACGTCGCGGCCGAGCTGGGCTGCGGCACCATGTCGCTGTACAACTACGTCCCCCGCAAGGAGGACCTCCACGAGCTGATGGTGGACGCCGTCAGCGGGGAGCACACACTCTGGGAGCCCTCGGGGGACTGGCGGGCCGACATGTTCCGGGTCGCCCGCGACACCCGGGCCCTGATGCACGCCCACCCCTGGCTGCCCCGGCTGATGTCCCCGGCCTACGGCTTCAGCCCCCACGCCCTGCGCTACCTGGAGCACTGCCTGGCCTGCCTGGACCCGCTGGCGGAGTCCTACGGCACCAAGATGCAGCTCATCGCGCTGGTCAACGGCGTGGTGACGACGTACGTCAGCAACGAGCTGGCCACCGCCGAGCGCACCCGCTCGCTGCCCTGGTCCGCCGAGGAGGAGCAGCGGGCCCGCGTCGCCTACCTCGGCTCGCAGATCGCCGGCGGCGCCTATCCGCGGCTGGCGGCGGCCTTCACCGAGGACGCCGGGCCGATCGACCTGGAGGCGGTGTTCGAGGAGGCGCTGCGGCGGGTGCTGGCCGGGTTCGGGTGACCCCTACAGCAGGGCCAGCTGCCCCTCGGGGCCTTCCTCCCGGCCGTCCAGCACGGAGGCGGGGGCGCGGGCCGGGCGGGGGACCGGGAGGACGCCCGCCGCGCGGAGGTCGGCGGCGGTGACCGGATCGCTCACCGTGAAACCGGCCCGCGCGGCGCGGACCTCGGCCAGCAGCGCCAGTACGGTGATCAGCTCCAGCAGCTCCGAGGTCCAGGCCTGCGGCCAGCCGGCCGGGCGGATCGCGGCCAGCGTGCCCGGCTCGCCCTCGGCGGTGCGGGCCGCGAACCACCGCTCCAGCACCCGTTCCCCGCCGGCCGGCGCGTCCCACGCCTCGGGCGGCACCGGGGAGATCCGGCCCTCGTCGATGTGCAGGACCTCCTCGTCCCGGTCGTAGCGCAGGACGAGCGGGCGCGGCGGCAGCGGGGCGCGGACGTACGGGCGGCGCCCGCCGGGCAGCTTGGGCCGTTCGCCGTCGCGCCGCAGCAGCCACAGCGCGCGGCGGCCGAGCCGCACGCCGTGCTCCCACAGCCCGGGGTCCGAGGTCAGCGGCACCACCGGCGTGCCGGGTCCCCGGCCCGACGCCGTCGTCACCGCCGTCGTCACCGTGATCGTCCAGGCCAGCACGTCCAGCGGGTCGGGGCGGCTGCCCAGCCGGGCGGCCAGGTGGTCCAGCAGCCCCGGCGCGAGGTTGGGCTCGGCGCCGCCGGGGCGGCGGTACAGCGGCCGGACCCGGCCCGGCCCGAACAGCGGCAGCAGCGAGGTTGCGAGCAGCGGGTCGGAGGCGTCCGGAGTCTCGACGACGAAGACCTGGCGGGCGTCGGCCACCCGCCACAGTTCCGGGCGGGCCGCGTCGATCAGCCGGTGGTCGGGGAGCAGCCACTGCTCGTCGAAGGGCGCCCGCAGCACCCGTACCGGCTCCGGGCACGGCCCCGAGGCGCGGGCCAGCCGCTCCGTCCCCGCGGCGATCCCGGGCAGCTGCCCGACCGCGGTGTGCGGGGTGCGCGCCCGCGACGGCCGGAAGAGGGCCGCCCGCTCCGGCCCCGCCGCTTTCATCAGTGTGTCCCAACGGGCCTTCAGGGACGCCGCGTCGGGGGCCGCCGGCCACTCCCGGCCGAGCCGGAGCGGTGCGACGGACCACGGCATGAGGTCCGCCAGCGGCGGCGCGTCGTCGTGCGTCACGCCGGGCATCGTACGACGGCCGCCCGGCCCCTCAGGTGGCGTCCAGGGTGACGCCGAAGGAGAAGCGGTCGCCCCGGTAGTGGATGACCGCCACGTCCAGCACCCGCCCGGCCGGGTCCCGGGTGACGCCCGTGTAGTGCAGGATCGGGCTGAGCAGCGGGACGTGGAGCAGGCGGGCCGTCTCGGGGTCCGCGAGCCGGGCCTGCACGGTGTCCGTGATCCGCCCGATGGCCACGCCCACCACGTCCCGCAGCACCTTCGTCATCGGGTGCCGGGTGAGGTCGTCCGGGTCGATCCGGGCGGCCAGTTCGGGCCGGACGTAGTTGCGGGCGTGATTGGTCGGCTCGCCCGTCTCCTCGTCCCCGCGCAGCCGGTGGTACGTAGCGACCTCGGTGAGGTCCGGGAAGCAGTCGCCGAGCCCGGCGGGCACCGGCCCGCTCCCGTGCGCCAGCACCTCGCTGCGCATCCCCGACTGCTGGGCCACGATCGCGTCCACCGAGCCCAGCAGCCGCACCGGGGCGGTCTGCGCCACGTGCGGCTCGATGAACGTGCCCCGCCGGCGGTGCCGGGTGATCAGGCCCTCCTCCTCCAGCTCCTTGAGCGCCTGCCGCATGGTGAGCACGCTGACGCCGTAGTGCCCGGCGAGCTGCTCCTCGGTCGGCAGCCGCAGCGGATCGCCGGGCGAGCGGCCGAGGATCGACGCCCGCAGCGACTGCGAGACCTGGTACCACAGCGGCAGCTTGCGGTTGAGGACGAGGGAGTCCGGGGTGAAGGACGGGACGGGCGCGGGTGGCGTGTTCATGGGCGGAAGTGCCGCTCCAGACCCCGCCACACGGCGTCGTAGTCCCGTTGCAGGTGCGGCGCCCCGGCGGCCTGCGCGGTCAGCGTCACCGGCCAGCGCGTCTCGAACATGAACGCCAGCCCGTCGTCCACCTTCTGCGGGCGCAGCTCGGCGGCGCTCGCCCGGTCGAAGGTCTCCCGGTCCGGGCCGTGCGCCGACATCATCCCGTGCAGCGAGCCCCCGCCCGGCACGAAACCGGACGCCTTCGCGTCGTAGGCGCCCTCGATCAGCCCCATGTACTCGCTCATCACGTTCCGGTGGAAGTACGGCGGCCGGAACGTGTCCTCGCCCACCAGCCAGCGCGGCACGAACGCCACGAAGTCCACGTCCGCCAGGCCCGGCGTGTCGGACGGCGAGGTCAGCACGGTGAAGACGGACGGGTCGGGGTGGTCGTACGTGATGGACCCGAGGGCGTTGAAGCGGCGCAGGTCGTAGACGTACGGGACGAGGGTGCCGTGCCAGGCGACGACGTCGAGCGGGGAGTGGTCGTAGCGGGCCGTCCAGAGGTTGCCGCAGAACTTGTTGACCACCTCCACCGGCCCCTCCACGTCCTCGTACGCCGCCACCGGGGCGCGGAAGTCCCGTGCGTTCGCGAGGCCGTTGGCGCCGATCGGGCCGAGGTCGGGGAGGCGGAAGGGGGTGCCGTAGTTCTCGCAGACGTAGCCGCGGGCGGTGGCGTCGAGGAGGTCCACCCGGAAGCGGACCCCGCGCGGGATCAGCGCCACGTGCCCCGGCTCGGCGGCCAGCAGCCCGAACTCGGTGCGCAGCAGCAGGCCGCCGCGCTCCGGGACGATCAGCAGCTCGCCGTCGGCGTCGCTGAACACCCGGTCCATCGGGGCGTCCGCGTGGTAGAGGTGCACGGCCATCCCCGCGCGCCGGGTCGCGTCGCCATTGCCGCCGAGCGTCCACAGGCCCGCCAGGAAGTCGGTGCCGGCCGGCGGCGGGGGCAGCGGGTCCCAGCGCAGCCGGTTGGGGTCGGGGACGGTCTCGGTGAACGGCGCGGTGCGCAGCGTGCCGCGGTCCGAGCGGGTGAACGCCGGGTGCGCGGCCGAGGGACGGATGCGGTACAGCCACGAGCGCCGGTTGTGCGCCCTCGGCTCGGTGAACGCCGTGCCGCTGAGCTGCTCCGCGTAGAGGCCGAGCGGCGCCCGCTGCGGCGAGTTGCGGCCCTCGGGCAGGGCACCCGGCACGGCCTCGGAGCCGTGCTCGTTGCCGAAACCGGACAGATAGGACAGTCCCGCCGCGGTCTTCCGCGCGTCCCCGTGCATGAGTGCTCCCTGGAGCGATCCGGTGCCGATTCCGCTTCGATTCCTATGGGGAACCGTAGGATTGCGGCCCGCCGTACGCAAGGGGGAGGTGCGGGGAGGCGCGGTCTCCTCAGGAAGGATGACCGGAACCCGACCCCAGGGGGGATTCGACCGGTCGGACTCGTGTTCTACGCTCGCGGACATGTCGTGGACGCGGAGAGGCTTCGCCGCGCTCGCGGTCTGTGTCCTGCTGCTGACCGGATCCGCGGGCTGCGGCACCAGTGACACGGACGGACCGGAGCGTCCGGCGGTGACCGCGGCCGCGGGCCGGCTCCTCGACGACACCGACGAGGACGGCCGGCGGCTGCGCGAGGTCGGCCGCGAGGACGCCCCGGAGGTCGGCATCGAGGTGCAGCCGGAGGCCGACGGCGACTGGCGGGTACGCCTGACCGTCCGAGGCTTCCGCTTCTCGCCCGCCGGCACGCCCGCCGAGGCGGTGGCCGGCCGGGGCCTGGCGTACCTCTACGTCGACGGCGCGCTGGTCGCCCGGCTGCGCGACCCCGCCCACCGCCTCGCCGCCGGACTCGTGCCGCGCGGCACCCACCACGTCACGGCCCGTCTGTACGCCGACGACGGCACGGTCTGGGCCGTCGACGGCGAGCCGGTCGAGAACACGGCGGACATCACGGCGTCGGGGGTGACGGACGCGGCGGACGCTCCGAGCCCGGCGGACGATCCGAGCCCGGCGGACGCGCGAGGCACGGCGGACGGTCCGAGCCCGGCGGACGCGCGAGGCGCGGCGGACGTGCCCGACCCGGTGGACGCGCGAGGCGCGGCGGACGCGGTGGACGACACGGAACCGGCGAGGGACCCGGCGGTCCCGGCGGGCCCCGCGCACCCGGCCCGCACGGCGCACCGTAAGGCCGGCACCACGGCGGCGCCCGCCGCCCCGGAACCCCCAACTCCGGACCCCCGTTCACGGGACGCCGACGGGAAGGCATCATGAACGGCGTGCCCCACGCGACCCCGCTCCGCCGCGCTCCGGTCCAGCGGCGCAGCGCCGAACGGCTGACCCGCATTCTCGACGCCTGCGCCGACCTCCTGGACGAGGTCGGTTACGAGGAGCTGAGCACCCGGGCCGTCGCCGAGCGCGCCGGCGTGCCCATCGGCTCGGTGTACCGCTTCTTCGGCAACAAACGGCAGATGGCCGACGCCCTCGCCCAGCGCAACCTGGAGCGCTTCACCCGGCGCGTCACCGAGCGCCTGGCACGGGCCGGGGAGACCGGCTGGCGCACGGCCCTGGACACGGTCCTCGACGAGTACCTCGCGATGAAGCGGACCGCGCCCGGGTTCTGCCTGGTCGACTTCGGCAACCAGATCCCGGTAGGCGACCGCCAGGCCGCGCCCAACCACCGGGTCGCCGACCGCCTCGCCGAGCTGCTCGCCGCCTCCCTGGGCCGGCGCCCCGACGACGACCTGCGGCGCGTCTTCCTGGTCGCCGTCGAGACCGCCGACACCCTGGTGCAGCTCGCCTTCCGGGTCGCACCGGACGGCGACCCGAAGATCATCGCCGAGGCGCGGGAGCTGCTGCGGTCCTATCTGGGGCGGGCCCTGGACCGGTAGGGCCCGCCCCGGCCGCCGAAGCCGCCTACCGGGGTCCGCCGTTCACCCGGCCGGGTGCGCTGCCCGGCGCCGGGGCCGGCACCCGGGCCCGGGCCCAGGTCAGCACCTCCTCGGAGTTCAGGCCCGGAATCCAGGCGTCGGCCCGCCGGGCGTCCGCGTGGTCCGGCCGGGGCCCCACGCCGAGCACCCGCAGGCCCGCGCGGCGCGCCGAGTCGACCCCGGTGAGGGAGTCCTCGACCGCGAGGGCGGCCCCCGGCGGGACCCCGCACAGTTGCGCGGCCCTGCGGTACACGTCGGGCCACGGCTTGGGCCGTACCGCCTCCGGGGCCTCGCCGTCGTCGCCGGACGGGGGCGGGGGAGCCTCCCCGGGCGTCACCGTGGCGACGACGACATGGTCGAAGTACCGGAGCAGCCCGGCCCGGTCGAGGCTCTCCTCCACCACCTGCCGGGGGCAGTTGCTGGCCACCGCCAGGGGCAGCCGGCCCGCGAGCAGCCGTACGAACTCGGCGGCGCCCGGCATGGTCAGCGGTTCCTCCGCGACGAGGGACAGGAAGTGTTCGAGCAGGGCGGCGGTCAGCTCCGGGGCCAGGTCGGGCTTGTGGGTCTCCTCCGCCATCAGGCGTCCGCAGTCGACGTAGTGCACGCCCTTGGCCCGCTCGGCGAACCCCGGCGGGGGCAGCAGCCCGAAGGCGCGGAAGGCGCGGCTGCGCGCGTCCTGCCAGTGGCGTTCGGTGTCCATGAGGGTGCCGTCGCAGTCGAAGACGACGGCGTCGGGTGACCAGTTCAGCAGGGAAGGAGGCATTGACGTCACAGTGGCTCCTGGATGGGGGCGGTCACGCGTCGACGGGACCGCGAGTGGGGGGTGGTGCGGCTGCCCGCGCCGGCTCGGTGGTGCCGGCCTCCCGGCACCGGATTCCTGTCGGAGGGCCGGCCTCCCGCACCGGGCCGCCGGCAGCCCGCAATTCGGGCATCAGCCGCAAAAGTAAAACATTGCGACGACTACGTTATTTCGGCCCCGAAAAGTGAGGCAATCACCGCTTCGAGTGCTCGACCGCCGGACGGAGAGGGTGTATGCGACGGCCGCGCCCGTGCTGTCCGTGCCGTTCTGAGCGGCCGTCATCATGCGGCGGGCCGAACGGAGTTGAGGCATATTCGAGGGGAATTAATCACCCCGGCGGATGCCGGGCGGCGGTACCGGCCGGTGAACCAAGAAGGGTATGCGAAAGGCCACTTGCCACTCGCCCGCGTTCACATTCGAAAGAAAAGCGCAATTACCGCGCGAGGGTGGCGAATTGCTGCTCCAGGCGTACGCGGGCGCACTACATTTTCCGTCGTTCATTCCGGAACACCGAGCGAAGGTGCATGAGACCTTGCAGGAACGGGCCCGAGCAACCCGCAGATCACTCCTGGACGCGGCTGCCCACCTCTTCGCCCAGCAGGGATACGCGGGGACGAGTGTCAACGACATAAGCGCCCGGTCCGGACGGACCAGCGGGTCCGTCTACTTCCACTACGCCAGCAAGGAGGGCATCGCCCTCGCCGTGGTCCGGGCCGGCTTCGCCACCTGGCCGGGCCTGGTCGCACGGTACGGCGACCGGAGCATGCCGCCGCTGGACCGCCTGGTCGCGCTGAGCTACGAGGTCGCCCGCGCCCTCGCCGAAGACCCCCTGACCCGCGCGGGAGCCCGGCTGTGGGCGGAGCGGGACACGATCGGCGTGCCCCTCCCCGACCCCTTCCCCCTCTGGACGACCGCCGTCACCCGGCTGCTGGCCCAGGCCCGGTCCGGCGGTGAACTGGCCGCCCATGTCCGGCCGGCCCCCGCCGCCCGCACCCTGGTCCGCGCCTTCTTCGGCTTCTGCACCCTCACCGAGGCGCTGGAGGGCCCGGGCGCCCTCCCCGGCCGCCTGTCCGACTGGTGGCAGCTGACCCTGCCCTCGCTCCAGGACCCCCCGCGTCCCGGACGGTCCTCCGCGTGGCCGGGCCCGGCCGACGGCGGCCCGCATCCGCTGGAACGGACCGTGCCGGGGCCCGCGCGACCGGTCTCCCGCCCGTCGCCGGGCGCCGCGCGGGCGACCGTCTCCCTTCCGGTCGGCTCGCCGGTCCCGCGCCGCGCCTCCGAGTCCTCGCGGCGGTCCTGAACCCGGGGCCCGGCGCGGCGGGTCACGGGCCGCCGAGGCCCCGGGCCACCGCGCGGGCGGCCGGGGCGTCCCGGCCCCTCCCCGGCATGCGTACCGGTCGGTATGCTCGGCTCGGCGGGACGTCCCTGTCCGCGGGACGTCCCGTGCCCGCCGTCGCCCGTGCCCCGCCGTTCCCCTGCCCCACCCCGCCCCCGCCCTCGCGCCGCCGCCCTCCGGAGGACCCGTGACCCGCACCGCCCTGCGCATCTGCCCCCTGTGCGAGGCCACCTGTGGCCTGACGCTGACCATCGAGGGCGCCCGGGTCACCGGCGCCCGGGGCGACCGCGACGACGTCTTCAGCCGGGGCTTCCTCTGCCCGAAGGGCGCCTCCTTCGGCGCTCTCGACGCCGACCCCGACCGGCTCCGGGTGCCGCTGGTGCGGCGCGGCGGACGGCTGCGCGAGGCGAGCTGGGAGGAGGCGTTCACCGCCGTCGCCGACGGCGTCCGGCCCCTGATCGAGCGGTACGGCCCGCAGACCGTGGGCGTCGTCCTCGGCAACCCCAACGTCCACACCGTGGCCGGCGCCCTCTATCCGCCGCTGCTGCTCGGCGCCCTCGGCACCCGCGCCGTCTTCACCGCGTCCACCCTCGACCAGATGCCCAAGCACGTCTCCAGCGGCCTGCTCTTCGGGGACGCCAACGCCATCCCGGTACCCGACCTCGACCGCACCGACCACCTCCTGGTCATCGGCGCCAACCCGCTGGAGTCCAACGGCAGTCTGTGCACCGCCCCCGACTTCCCCGGCCGCCTGAAGGCGCTCAAGGCCCGCGGCGGCACCCTCACCGTCGTCGACCCGCGCCGCACCCGCACCGCGCGCCTCGCCGACCGGCACCTCGCGATCCGGCCCGGCACCGACGCGCTGCTGCTCGCCGCCGTCGCCCACGTCCTGCTGGCCGAGGACCTGGCCGACCTCGGCCCGCTCGCCGCGCACGTCCAGGGACTCGGCGAACTGAGGGCGGAACTCGCCGAGTTCACGCCGGAGGCGGTCGCCTCCGCCTGCGGCCTGGACGCCGCCCTGATCCGTACCGTCGCCCGGGAGCTGGCCGCCGCCCCCACCGCGGCCGTCTACGCCCGCATCGGCAGCTGCACCGTCGCGCACGGCACCCTCGCCAGCTGGCTGGTCGACGTCCTCAACGTCCTCACCGGCAACCTCGACCGGCCCGGCGGCGCCCTCTTCCCGCTGGCCGCCACCGCACCGGCCCCGCGCCCCGCCGGACCGGGCCACGGCTTCGTGCTCGGCCGCTGGCGCTCCCGGGTGAGCGGACACCCCGAGGCCAAGGGCGAACTGCCGCTCGCCGCGCTCGCCGAGGAGATCGACACCGCGACCGCCGAGGGCGAGCCGCTGCGCGCGCTGATCACCGTCGCCGCCAACCCCGTCCTGTCCGCCCCCGACGGCGACCGCCTCGACAAGGCCCTGGCCTCCCTCGACTTCATGGTCAGCGTCGACCCCTACCTGGGCGAGACCGCGCGCCACGCGCACGTCGTACTGCCCCCGCCGCCGCCCGCGCAGAGCCCCCACCACGACTTCGCCCTGAACACCCTCGCCGTCCGCAACCAGGTCCGCTACACCCGCCCGGCCGTCCCCCTGGAACCCGGCCGGATGGCCGAGAGCGAGATCATGGCCCGGCTGATCCTCGCCGTCAGCGGCGGGCACGGGACCGACCCGGCCACCGTCGACGCCACCGCGATCCGGCAGACCCTGGACCGTGCCGTACGCACCCCGCACTCCCCGGCGCACGGCCGCGACCCCGGGGAACTGGCCGCCCTGCTCACCGGCGCCGACGGCCCCGAGCGTCGCCTCGACCTGATGCTCCGCCTCGGCCCCTACGGCGACGGCTTCGGCGCCCGGCCCGGCGGACTGACCCTGGACCGACTCCTCGCCCACCCGCACGGCATCGACCTGGGCCCGCTCCGCCCCCGCCTGCCGCAGCCGCTGAAGACCCGCAGCGGCGCGGTGGAACTGCTGCCCGGCCCGATCGCCGCCGACCTGCCCCGGCTGCGGCGGGCACTGGCCGACCGCCCCGCCGGACTCGTCCTGGTCGGCCGCCGCCACCTGCGCTCCAACAACAGCTGGATGCACAACGTCCCCGCCCTGACCGGCGGCTCCAACCGCTGCACCCTGCACCTCCACCCCGAGGACGCCGCCCGGCTCGGCCTGCGCGACGGGGCGGCCGTACGCGTGAAGGGCGACGGGGGAGAGGTGACCGTCCCCGCCGAGGTCACCGAGGACATCCGGCCCGGCGTGGTGAGCCTGCCGCACGGCTGGGGCCACGACCGCCCCGGCACCCGCCTCGGCCACGCCGCCGGCGATCCCGGCGCCAACGTCAACCAGCTCCTCGACGGCCGTCTGCTCGACCCGCTGTCGGGCAACGCGGTCCTCAACGGCGTGCCGGTCGCGCTGACACCCGTACGGTGACCAGGGGTTTTGCGCTTATTGCTCGCGTGTCAACATCTTGTTAACACCGAGTGGACGCACCTAACGTCGTCGCACCGCCGGTCCCAGGTGGGATGTTCAAGGGCGAACGTTAGGTACTCCACTCATGCTGACCCTCCTCGGCTTCGCCATGATCGCGACCTTCCTGGTCCTGATCATGCTGAAGAAGATGTCCCCGATCGCGGCGCTCGTGCTGATCCCCGCGCTGTTCTGCGTCCTCGTCGGCAAGGGCGCCGAACTCGGCGACTACGTCATCGACGGCGTCTCCAGCCTCGCCCCCACCGCGGCGATGCTGATGTTCGCGATCGTCTACTTCGGCGTGATGATCGACGTCGGACTGTTCGACCCGGTCGTCCGGGCGATCCTGCGGTTCTGCAAGGCCGACCCGATGCGGATCGTCGTCGGCACCGCGCTGCTCGCCGCGATCGTCTCCCTGGACGGCGACGGCTCCACCACCTTCATGATCACGGTGTCGGCGATGTACCCGCTGTACAAGCGGCTGAAGATGAGCCTGGTCGTGATGACCGGCATCGCCGCCATGGCCAACGGCGTGATGAACACGCTGCCCTGGGGCGGCCCCACCGCCCGCGCCGCCACCGCGCTCAAGGTCGACGCCACCGACATCTTCGTCCCGATGATCCCGGCGCTCGCCGTCGGCCTGCTCTTCGTCCTCGTCCTCGCCTACGTGCTCGGCCTGCGCGAGCGCAAGCGGGTCGGCACCCTCACCCTGACCGAGGTGCTGGTGGAGGAGAAGGAGACCGTGCCGGCGGGCGCGGGTGGCGGCGGTACGCAACCCCGGCCGGCGACCGGCGGCACGGCCGGCTCCGACGACTTCCAGGGCCTCGACCCCCACCGCCCCACCCTGCGCCCCGAGCTGTACTGGTTCAACGCGCTGCTCACCGTCGTCCTGCTCACCGCGATGATCATGGAGCTGCTGCCGATCCCGGTGCTGTTCCTGCTCGGCGCCGCGCTCGCGCTCACCGTCAACTTCCCCCACATGCCCGACCAGAAGGCCCGGATCGCCGCCCACGCCGACAACGTCCTCAACGTCTCCGGCATGGTCTTCGCCGCCGCCGTCTTCACCGGCGTCCTGACCGGCACCGGCATGGTCGACCACATGGCCGACTGGCTGGTGGGCGCCATCCCCGACGCCATGGGCCCGCACATGGCCCTCGTCACCGGCGTCCTGAGCCTGCCGCTCACCTACTTCATGTCCAACGACGGCTTCTACTTCGGTGTCCTGCCGGTCCTCGCCGAGGCCGGCCAGGCGCACGGCGTCTCCACCCTGGAGATCGCCCGCGCCTCCATCGTCGGCCAGCCGCTGCACATGTCCAGCCCGCTCGTCCCCGCCGTGTACGTGCTGGTCGGCATGGCCAAGGTCGAGTTCGGCGACCACACCCGGTTCGTGGTGAAGTGGGCCGCCCTGACCTGCCTCGCCGTGCTCGGGTCGGCCGTCCTGTTCGGCATCGTCTGATCCCGGCCCGCCCGTCCAGGAGGAAACGACCATGGTGTCCGGTGGGAACCGCCGCTGGCTGCTCCGCCTCGTCATCGCCTTCTCGTTCGCGCAAGGAGCGGTGTCGATGGCCCGGCCCGCCGTCTCCTACCGGGCCCTCGCGCTCGGCGCCGACGAACGGGCGGTCGGCGTGATCGCGGGCGTCTACGCCCTCCTGCCGCTGTTCGCCGCCGTCCCCCTCGGCCGCCGCACCGACCACGGCCGCTGCGCCCCGCTGCTGCCCGCCGGCGTCGTCCTGATCTCCGGCGGCTGCGTCCTCAGCGGCGTCGCCGGGTCGCTCGGCACGATGGCGCTGTGGAGCGGGGTGATGGGCCTCGGGCACCTGTGCTTCGTGATCGGCGCGCAGTCCCTGGTCGCCCGCCAGTCGGCCCCGCACGAACAGGACCGCAACTTCGGCCACTTCACCATCGGCGCCTCCCTCGGCCAGCTCGTCGGGCCCGTCGCCGCGGGCGCGGTCGTCGACGGCGCCGCCATGGCGCACAGCAGCGCGGTGGCGCTGGTGGCGGCGGGCGCGGGCGGCGCGGTCGCCCTGACCTCGCTGTGGCGCACAGAGGACCGTACGGCGGTCAAGGCGTCCGCCGTGCCGGGCGCCCGCGTCCCGGTGGGCCGCATCCTGCGGGCCCGGGGCGTGCCCGCGGGCATGCTGATCAGCCTCTCCGTGCTCTCCGCGACCGACATCCTCACCGCCTACCTGCCGGTGGTCGGTGAGCACCGGGGCATCGCCCCCTCGGTGATCGGGGTCCTGCTCAGCCTGCGCGCCGCCGCCACCATCGCCTGCCGGCTGGTGCTGACCCCGCTGCTGCGGCTGCTCGGCCGCACCACGCTGCTCACGGTGACCTGTCTGCTGGCCGCCCTGCTCTGCGCGGGCGTCGCGCTGCCGTTGCCGGTCCCGGCGCTGGGCCTGGTCCTCGTGGTCCTCGGCTTCTGCCTGGGCGTCGGCCAGCCGCTGTCCATGACGACGGTGGTCCAGGCCGCCCCCGACGGCGCCCGCTCCACCGCCCTCGCCCTGCGCCTGACCGGCAACCGCCTCGGCCAGGTCGCCGCGCCCGCCGCGGCCGGCCTGATCGCCGGGGTGGCCGGCGTCGCCGCCCCCTTCGTGATGCTGGGCGCCCTGCTCCTGCTCTCCTCGGGCGTCGCCCTGCGCTCCCCGTCCCGTCCCCCGGCGCGGGACGACGGCCCGCCGCCCCCTGAGCGGCCCGCCCCCGGGCGCCCCGCACGCCCCGAGGGCGCCCCCGCCCCGGCCCGGACGCCGGAGCCGGAGGAGTAGCCGAGGGCCGGCGACGCCGCCTTCTGGACCGTTCTCCGCCGTGTCGTCCGGCTTGTTCCCGGGCCGGGTGAGCCGTGCCATGGGAGCGGCCCCTGGTGCCGGAAAACTAACGGCGCTAGTTTGGGGCGCGGACGACGAGGACCGCCGGAAGGAACGCGATGAAGGCACAGGACGGCATGTACATCGACGGCGCCTGGCGACCCGCCCGGAGCCAGGAGACCATCGCGGTCGTGAACCCGGCCGACGAGCAGGTGATCGGCCGGGTCCCGGCCGGGGACGCGCAGGACGTCGACAGCGCCGTGCGGGCAGCCCGCGCCGCCCTGCCGGGCTGGGCCGCCACCCCGCCCGCCGAGCGGGGCGCCCGGCTCGCCGCCCTCCGGGACGTCCTGGTGGCCCGCAAGGACGAGATCGCCGAGACGGTCACCGCGGAACTGGGCGCCCCGCTGAAGTTCTCCGAGGCCGTGCACGCCGGCGCGCCGATCGCCGTGGCCGGCTCCTACGCCGAGCTGGCGGCTACGTACGCCTTCGAGGAGAAGGTCGGCAACTCCACGGTGTACCTGGAGCCGGTCGGCGTGGTCGGCGCCATCACCCCCTGGAACTACCCGCTGCACCAGATCGTCGCCAAGGCCGCCCCGGCGCTCGCGGCGGGCTGCACGGTCGTGCTGAAGCCGGCCGAGGACACCCCGCTGGTCGCCCAGCTCTTCGCGGAGGCGGTGCACGAGGCCGGCGTCCCGGCCGGCGTCTTCAACCTGGTCACCGGGCTCGGCCCGGTCGCCGGGCAGGCCCTCGCCGAACACCCCGGCGTCGACCTGGTCTCCTTCACCGGCTCCACGGCCGTCGGCCGCCGGATCGGCGCGAGCGCCGGCGCCGCCGTCAAGCGGGTCGCCCTGGAACTGGGCGGCAAGTCCGCCAACGTGATCCTGCCCAGCGCCGACCTCGCCAAGGCGGTCAACGTCGGCGTCGCCAACGTGATGTCCAACTCCGGTCAGACGTGCAGCGCCTGGACCCGCATGCTGGTCCACCGCGACCGGTACGACGAGGCCGTCGAACTGGCCGCGGCCGCCGCCGCCAAGTACGGCGACCGGATCGGCCCGGTCGTCAACGACGGGCAGCGCCGGCGGGTGCGCGGCTACATCGAGAAGGGTGTCGCCGAGGGCGCCCGGCTGGTCGCCGGCGGCCCCGACGCCCCGCGCGCACCGGGCTACTACGTCCGGCCGACCGTCTTCGCCGACGTCACCGAGGACATGACCATCGCCCAGGAGGAGATCTTCGGCCCGGTCCTGACGATCCTGCGGTACGAGGACGAGGAGGACGCCCTGCGCATCGCCAACGGCACGGTCTACGGGCTGGCCGGCGCCGTCTGGGCCGGCGACGAGGCGGAGGCGGTCGCCTTCGCCCGCCGGATGGAGACCGGGCAGGTCGACATCAACGGCGGCCGGTTCAACCCGCTCGCCCCGTTCGGCGGGTACAAGCAGTCCGGCGTGGGCCGCGAACTCGGCACGCACGGCCTGGCCGAGTACCTGCAGACCAAGTCCCTTCAGTTCTAGGAGAGTCGTAGTCGTCATGGTTGTCCGCGCCGCCGTCGTACCCGCCATCGGCTCCCCGCTGGAGATCACCGGCATCGAGCTGCCCGACCCCGGTCCCGGCCAGGTCCGGGTCCGGCTCACCGCCGCCGGGGTCTGCCACTCCGACCTGTCCCTGTCCAACGGCACCATGCGGCTGCCGCTGCCCGCCGTCCTCGGCCACGAGGGCGCCGGCACGGTCCTCGCCGTCGGCGAAGGGGTCGAGGGCCTCGCCCCCGGCGCCCCCGTCGTCCTCAACTGGGCCCCGTCCTGCGGCGCCTGCCACCCCTGCTCGCTCGGCGAGGTCTGGCTCTGCGCCGACGCCCTGTCCGGCGCGGCCCGCACGCACGCCCGCCGCTCCGACGACGGCACCGGCCTGCACCCCGGTCTGAACGTCGCCGCGTTCGCCGAGGAGACGGTCGTCGACGCCTCCTGCGTGCTGCCCGCCCCCGAGGGCATCCCGCTCACCGACGCCGCGCTGCTCGGCTGCGCCGTCCTCACCGGCTACGGCGCCGTCCACCACGCGGCCCGGGTCCGCGAGGGCGAGACGGTCGCCGTCTTCGGCGTCGGGGGTGTGGGCCTGGCCACCCTCCAGGCGGCCCGTATCGCCGGCGCCTCGAAGATCGTCGCCGTGGACGTGTCGCCCGAGAAGGAGGAACTCGCCCGCGCCGCCGGCGCCACCGACTACCTCCTCGCCTCCGACACCACCCCCCGCGAGATCCGCGCCCTCACCGGCCGGCAGGGCGTCGACGTGGCCATCGAGTGCGTGGGCCGCGCGACCACCATCCGCACCGCCTGGGAGTCCACCCGGCGTGGCGGCCGGACCACGGTCGTCGGCATCGGCGGCAAGGACCAGCAGGTCACCTTCAACGCCCTGGAGATCTTCCACTGGGGCCGCACCCTGTCCGGCTGCGTCTACGGCAACAGCGACCCCGCCCGCGACCTCCCGGTCATCGCCGACCACGTCCGGGCGGGCCGCCTGGACCTCGGCGCCCTGGTGACCGAGCGCATCGCCCTCGACGGCATCCCGGCCGCCTTCGAGAACATGCTGGCCGGCAAGGGCGGCCGGGCGCTGGTCGTCTTCTAGGCCGTGTCCGTGACGTCCCTCCGTCCGCCCGGGGGCGGGTCACGCGGCGTCCGGTGGGTGCTCCCGCCGTGCCGGACGCGGGCCCTCGTACCGCGCGTACTCGGGACCGTGTCCGGTGCGGCGAGAGTGCGTGCCGGGCGTCACGGGAAGAGCGGGACTTCGCGGACACGGTCAGCGGCGCGCGGGGTGCTCGTGTGGCTCGGCGGGGGGAACGGCGGTGGTGTCCCGCGCCCGGGGCCGGGGCACCACCCGGGACCGGGACACCGCCACCCCCGCCAGGCACAGCGCCCCGCCCGCCAGCGTCAGCGCCCCCGGCACCTCGCCCAGCGCCGGCCATGACATCAGCACGACCAGCGCGGGCACCGCGTACGTCGTCGCCCCCATCCGCCCGGCGGTCGTACGGGCCAGCGCGTACGCCCATGTCGTGAAGGCCAGCGCGGTCGGGAAGACGCCCAGGCAGACCATGGTGAGCGTGGCGGACAGGGGCGCGCCGGCGGCCTCGTGCGCCAGCTGCCCGGCGAACGGCAGGCAGACCACCGCGCCGATCGCGCACCCCCACGTCGTCACCTGGAGGGCGCTCGCCCGGCCCAGGGCCGGCTTCTGGGCGACGACCCCGGCGGCGTACGCCACGGCCGCCAGCAGGCACAGCACCACCCCGAGCGGCGAGGCGCCGCCCCCGCCCGACATGGACAGCCCCACGGTCACCGCCCCGGCGAACGACACCGCCATCCCGGCCGGCAGCCGCGGCGGCATCACATCCCCGAGCAGGCGCGAGGCGAGCAGCGCCATCAGCAGCGGCCCGACGTTCACCACCAGCGCGGCGGTGCCCGCGTCGACCTCCCGCTCGCCCCAGTTCAGGGCGACCGTGTAGAAGCCGGACCAGAGCACGCCCGACAGCGCGATGCCCCGCCAGGCCGACCGCGGCGGCAGCCCCTCCCGCCGCACCAGGCAGATCAGCCCCAGCACCACCACCCCGGAGAGCAGCCGGCCGAGCGCCAGCGCGCCGGGGGAGTACACCTCGCCCGCGCTGCGGATGGCGACGAAGGCCGAGGCCCACAGGACGACGGTGACGGTGGCGGCACCGGCGGCGAGCAGCCCGGCACGGCGGGACACGGCGGGTTTCATCGGGCTCCGGAAAGGTGTTGTGGTGCGGTCAGCGCAGTGCCGCCGCGTCGATACCGAACAGCTCGGACAGCGCGCGGTCGCCCGCCGCCGTCACCTTCACCGCCCGTTCGCTGCCGATGCGCACGCACCAGCCCGCGTCCAGGGCGTGCCGGCACAGGGCCGCGCCCGCCACCCCGGCCAGGTGCGGCCGGCGCTCGGTCCAGTCCAGACAGCCGCGGGCCAGCGGACGGCGTCCGGTGCGGGCGAGCGGGATGCCATGGGCGTCGAACCAGGCCAGCCCCGGGTCGGTGAGCGCGAACCCGGTGTCCTGCCGCAGCAGGCCAAGCCCGGTCAGCGCGTCGGTCACCGCGATCCCGAGCCGCCCGGCGAGATGGTCGTAGCAGGTCCGCGCGCGGGCCATCGCCGACCCGGCGCCGGCGGCGGCCAGGGTGCGCGGACGCCGCGCCGCCCCGGGCGCGACCTGCGCGGCCAGGTCCTCCACGAGCTGGGCGACCCGGTCGTCGGCCAGCCGTACGTACCGGTGCCGCCCCTGCCGCTCCTCGGCCAGCAGACCGCCCGCGACCAGCTTGCCGAGGTGCTCGCTGGCCGTGGACGCGGCGACCCCCGCGTGCCGGGCCAGCTCCCCGGCGGTCCACGCCCGCCCGTCGAGCAGCGCCAGCAGGCAGGCCGCCCGCGTCTCGTCGGCGAACAGCCCGGCCAGCCGCGCCAGCCCGGCCGCACCGGGGTCCTTGGTGGTCATGCGTCCCAGGATGCGGCACGGACCGTTCGGCGGGCACCGAAGGGTCCGGGGGACGGCACGCCCGGGACCGAGAGGGGAAAATGGAACAAAACGGCACGATGTCCTCTTGACGGGAAGAAGCTCAGGAAACCCGGACCGAGGTCCCGGACAGGAAGCGTGACGGCGGACATGGACGTACGACAGGACACGGCGGACACGGCGGACACGGCGGACACGGCGCACGACGTGCGGCACCGGAACAACGTCACGGTGACCGGCGACCCCGACGGCCCGGTGGTGGTCCTGGCCCACGGCTTCGGCTGCGACCAGCAGATGTGGCGGCTGGTGGTGCCCCGGCTGGCCGAGCGGCACCGGGTGGTCCTGTTCGACTACGTCGGCTCCGGCCGGTCCGACCCGGCGGCCTGGGACGCGGACCGGTACGCCTCGCTGGAGGGCTACGCCCAGGACGTGGTCGACGTGCTGCGCGAGCTGGACCTGGAGCGGGTGACCTTCGTCGGGCACTCGGTGAGCGCGATGGCCGGCGTCCTGGCCGCCCGCATGGCCCCGGACCGCATCGCGGCCCTGGCCCTGGTCACCCCGTCCCCGCGCTACCTCGACGACGACGGATACCGCGGCGGCTTCACCCAGGAGGACATCCGGGAACTGCTCGCCTCGCTGGAGTCGAACTACCTCGGCTGGTCCTCCGTGATGGCCCCGGTCGTCATGGGCAACCCCGACCGCCCGGAGCTGGGGCAGGAGTTGACCGACAGCTTCTGCGCCACCGACCCGGCGATGGCCCGGGTCTTCGCCCGCACGACGTTCCTCTCCGACAACCGCGGGGACCTGGCCGGTGTGAAGGTGCCGACCCTGATCCTGGAGTGCGCCGAGGACGCCCTCGCCCCCCGGGGCGTCGGCGCCTTCGTGCACGCCCGCGTCCCCGGCTCCCGCCTGGTCACCCTGGACGCCACCGGCCACTGCCCGCAGCTCAGCGCCCCCGAGGCCACGGCCGACGCCCTGCTCGACTTCCTGGACCGCGCCCGTGACGCCCGCCCCGGGACCTGACCGGGAACCGGCGCCCGCACCCGGCCCCTGCGCGGACAGCGCCGAGGAACTCTACGAGACCGCCCCCTGCGGATTCCTCTCCACGGCCATGGACGGCACCATCACCAAGATCAACGGGACGCTGCTGCGCTGGCTCGGCCGGGACCGGGCCGGCACGGTGGGCCGGGCCCGCTTCAGCGACCTGCTCACCACGGGCGGCCGGCTCTACCACGAGACCCACTTCGCCCCGCTGCTGAGCATGCGCGGCGAGATCGGCGGCATCGCCCTGCAGATGCGCACCGCGACCGGCGACCGCCTGCCCGTGCTGGTCTCCGCCGCCGTCAGGTACGCCGCCGACGGCGCACCCGCGCTGGTCCACTTCACCGTCTTCGACGCCGCCGACCGGCGCACCTACGAGGAGGAGCTGCTGCGCCGCAGGGCCGCCGCCGACGAGGCCCGCGACCTGGCCGAGGCGGCGCTGCGGGAGGCGGAGGAGGCCCGCGCCCGCTCCGAGGCCGACCGCAGCCGGCTGACCGACGCCCTCGCCGTGCTCCAGCAGGCCCTGCTCCCCGCCGAACTGCCCACCGTGCCCGGCCTGGACGTCGCCTCGTACTACTACACGGCCTCGCCCGACCGGCTCGGCGGCGACTTCTACGACCTGTTCGCCCTGGACGCCCGCCGCTGGGCGTTCTTCCTCGGCGACGTCACCGGCAAGGGCCCGAGGGCCGCCGCCGTCACCTCGCTGACCCGCTACACGCTGCGCGCGGCCGTCTTCCAGGAGTCCGACCCGGCCGGCGCCCTGACCACCCTCAACGCCGTCCTGTACGACCGCTACGGCGCCGACGCCGACCCCCGCCACTGCACGGCGGTCGTCGGCGTCGTCGAACCCGACCCGGAGCGGGGGCGCGCCACGGTCCGCCTCGCCTCCGGCGGCCACCCGCCGCCCCTGCTGCTGCGCGCGGCTGAGCCGGTCGGCACGGCGGACCGGGCGGAGTGCGTGCTCATGCCCGGCGGCATGCTGGCCGGCGCCCTGCCCGACGCCTCCTTCACCCCGGCCACCGCCACCCTGGGCCCCGGCGACACCCTGCTCCTCTACACCGACGGCCTCACCGAGGCCCGCCTCGGCCCCGGCCGCACCGACCTGTACGGCGAGGAGCGCCTCCGGGACTTCCTCGCGCGGCAGACCTCCACGGCACCCGAGGACCTGGTCGCCGCCGTCGCCGCCCTGCTGGAGAAGCTCGGTGGCGGCGTGGACGACGACACCGCCCTGCTCGCCCTGGGCCCCCCGCTCAGTCCTGAGTGACCTGCTCGTACTGCTGGGCCAGCCCGTCCAGCAGGGCCGCGAGGCCCGTCTCGAAGGCCCGCTCGTCGATCTTCTCCTGCTGCTCGGCCAGCCGGTGGGCCTGCTGGAGGTGGGGGTAGTCGGCGGGGTCGTAGGCGCCGGGCTCGGCGGGAAAGCCGCCGGCGAAGGAGCCGAGCGCGGAGCCCATGACGAAGAACCGCATCAGCGCGCCGATCGAGGTGGCCTGGGCCGGCGGCCAGCCCGCCTCGACCATCGCGCCGTAGACGGCGTCCGCCAGGCGCAGGGCGGCCGGACGGCGGCCGGGGCCGTGGGCCAGGACCGGGACGATGTTGGGGTGGTCGCGCAGGGCCGCCCGGTAGGAGACGGCCCAGTCGTGCAGGGCGGTCCGCCAGGGCCGGCCGTCCTCGAACATCGACAGGTCGACCTGGCCGCTCACCGAGTCGGCGACCGCCTCCAGGATCTCGTCCTTGGTGCGGAAGTGGTTGTAGAGGGAGGGGCCGCTGACGCCCAGCTCGGCCGCGAGCCGGCGGGTGGAGACGGCGGCGAGGCCCTCCGCGTCCACCAGCGCGCGGGCCGCCGCGACGATCCGGTCGGTGCTGAGCAGGGGCTTGCGCGGTCGGGCCATGGCGCACATAGTAGGGCTGCGACAAGAAACTAGCAGTGCTAATTTATAACTGTGGACCTGTGAGGTGGCGCGGCATGAACCTGGAGCTCGGCGAGGAACAGACCGCCGTCCGGCAACTGGCCCGGGACTTCGTCGACCGCGAGATCGCTCCGCACGTGGTGGCCTGGGACCGCGCCGAGGAGGTCGACCGGGGCATCGTCAAGAAGCTCGGCGAGGTCGGCTTCCTCGGCCTGACGATCGACGAGGAGTACGGCGGCTCCGGCGGCGACCACCTCGCGTACTGCCTGGTCACCGAGGAGCTGGGGCGCGGTGACTCCTCCGTGCGCGGCATCGTCTCCGTCTCCCTCGGCCTGGTCGCCAAGACCATCGCCGCCTGGGGCGACGAGGAGCAGAAGCGCCGCTGGCTGCCCGGTCTGACCTCCGGCGCGTACGTCGGCTGCTTCGGCCTCACCGAGCCCGGCACGGGCTCGGACGCCGGGAACCTCTCCACCCGCGCGGTCCGCGACGGCGACGACTACGTGATCAACGGCACCAAGATGTTCATCACCAACGGAACCTGGGCCGACGTCGTCCTGCTCTTCGCCCGCTCCACCGACGCCCCCGGTCACAAGGGCGTCTCCGCCTTCCTGGTCCCCGCCGACACGCCGGGCCTGTCCCGCCGTACCGTCCACGGCAAGCTCGGGCTGCGCGGCCAGGCCACCGCCGAACTGGTCCTGGAGGACGTCCGTGTCCCCGCCTCCGCGATGCTCGCCCCCGAGGGCAAGGGCTTCTCGGTCGCCATGTCGGCCCTCGCCAAGGGCCGGATGTCGGTCGCGGCCGGCTGTGTCGGCATAGCCCAGGCCGCGCTGGACGCGGCCGTGAGGTACGCGGGCGAGCGGGAGCAGTTCGGCAAGTCCATCGCCCACCACCAGCTCGTCCAGGAACTGCTCAGCGACATCGCCGTCGACGTGGACGCCGCCCGGCTGCTGACCTGGCGGGTCGCCGACCTGATCGACCGCGGGCAGCCCTTCGCCACCGAGTCCTCCAAGGCCAAGCTGTTCGCCTCCGAGGCCGCCGTGCGCGCCGCCAACAACGCCCTCCAGGTCTTCGGCGGCTACGGCTACATCGACGAGTACCCGGCGGGCAAGCTGCTGCGCGACGCCCGCGTGATGACCCTCTACGAGGGCACCAGCCAGATCCAGAAGCTGGTCATCGGGCGCGCGCTGACGGGCGTATCGGCGTTCTGAGTACCCGAGCTGAGTACACCGGCGGATGCGGCCGCGGCCGCATCCGCCGACCCTTGTCCCCATGAGTGAGACACCGGTCAAGCAGCAGAGCACCGCCGCCTTCTACGGGCAGGCCGTCGCGTCCTTCGCGGTCGCCATCGTCGCCACCGCCATCGGCATCTTCAACCTGGAGGCCGACGCCTGGGTGCGGGCCTTCCTCGGGATCGCCGTCCTGTACCTGGTCACCTCCGCCTTCACCCTCGCCAAGATCATCCGGGACCGCCAGGAGGCCGGCCAGATCGTCAGCCGCGTCGACCAGGCCAGGGTCGAGCAGCTCCTCGCCGCGCACGACCCCTTCCAGAAGCTCTGAGCCCACGGGGCACTCTAAGCGCCCGCTCAGCTTCGGCGGTATGGTGGAGCTCCTGTCACCGAGAGGGGCGTGTACGGCGATGAGTACGGCGGAGGAGACCAGGGGCGGCGACACCGAGCCCTGGAGCGAGGTCACCCCTGACGCGGCCCGGCGGCTGCTGATCGCCGCCGTGGAGGCCTTCGCCGAGCGCGGCTACCACGCCACCACCACCCGGGACATCGCCGGCCGGGCCGGGATGAGCCCGGCCGCGCTCTACATCCACTACAAGACCAAGGAAGAGCTGCTCCACCGCATCAGCCGGATCGGTCACGACCGGGCGCTGGACATCCTGCGCACGGCGGCCCGCGGCGAGGGCGGCCCCGCCGAGCGCCTCGCCGACGCCGTCAGCTCCTTCGTCCGCTGGCACGCCGGCCGGCGCACCACCGCGCTGGTGGTGCAGTACGAGCTGGACGCGCTGGGCCCCGAGGCCCGCGCGGAGATCGTCGCGCTGCGCCGGCAGTGCGACGCCGAGGTGCGCGGCATCATCGAGGACGGCGTCGCCACGGGCGAGTTCGAGGTGCTCGACCTCAAGGGCACCACACTGGCGGTGCTCTCGCTCTGCATCGACGTGGCCCGCTGGTTCAACGTCGACGGGCCCCGCACCCCCGACGAGGTCGGCGCGCTCTACGCCGACCTCGTGCTGCGCATGGTGGGCGCGAAGGCCCCGGCCGCGGCTCAGAAGTAGTAGCGGGAGACCGACTCCGCGACGCACACCGGCTTCTCGCCGCCCTCGCGCTCCACCGTGAAGGCGACCGTGACCTGGACGCCGCCCTCCACGTCCTGGGCGCCGCTGAGGGTGGCCGTGGCGCGCAGCCGCGAGCCGACCGGCACGGGGGCGGGGAAGCGGACCTTGTTCGTCCCGTAGTTGACGCCCATCGTCACGCCTTCGACGGCGAGCAGCTGAGGCCCGAAGAGGGGGAGCAGGGACAGGGTCAGATAGCCGTGGGCGATCGTGGTGCCGAAGGGTCCCGCGGCGGCCTTCTCCGGGTCCACGTGGATCCACTGGTGGTCGCCGGTCGCCTCCGCGAACAGGTCGATCCGCTTCTGGTCGACCTCCAGCCAGTCGGTGTACCCCAACCGCTCGCCCACCGCCGCCTTCAGCTCGTCGGCGGAGGTGAAGATCCTCGGCTCTGCCATGTCCCGGCCTCCCGCATAGGTCATCTCTAAGCAACTGCTTAGCATGGTCGGCCGTGCGGCCCCTGTCAACGGACCCGTCCGTGGGCGGGGTGGGTAGGCTCGGGGGAGTGCCCCAGATCCCAGAGAAGGTCCACGAGCTGACGGTCGGCCAGCTCGCCGCGCGCAGCGGCGCCGCCGTCTCCGCCCTGCACTTCTACGAGTCCAAGGGCCTGATCCGCAGCCGCCGCACCTCGGGCAATCAGCGCCGGTACTGCCGTGACACCCTGCGCCGGGTCGCGTTCATCCGCGCGGCCCAGCGGGTCGGCATCCCGCTGGCGACGATCCGGGAGGCGCTCGCCGAGCTGCCCGAGGAGCGCACCCCGACGCGGGACGACTGGGCCCGCCTCTCGGAGGCGTGGCGCGCGGAGCTGGACGAGCGCATCAAGCAGCTCAACCGGCTGCGGGACCACCTCACCGACTGCATCGGCTGCGGCTGCCTCTCCCTGGACACCTGTGTGCTCTCCAACCCGGACGACGTCTTCGGCGAACGCCGGGCCGGCTCCCGGCTGATGGTGGAACGGGGGCGGAAGGGGGCGGACGGAGCCTAGAGGGCCTGTCGTTCGGATTACGCCGGTGAGCGGGGCCCGGCATGCGCACCTGCCGCGTTGTCGTCACTCGCCGACGCTCCGCGTCGACTCCCTCCTCCGCCTCGCATCCGCGCGCACCAGGCCCCGCTCACCGGCGCGAGGAAGAGGCAGCCGATTCCCCGCGACCTGATCCCAACGACAGGCCCTAAGACTGCCGCGCGCGGGCGGCGTGCCACTCGGCGAGGCCGGCGGCGACCAGCTCCGCGTTGGACGCGGCCCGCCGGCCGTCCGGCAGGACCAGGGTGTCCTCCAGGCCGATACGGGTGGCCAGGCCGAGCCGTCCGGCCAGCCGGAGCACCGGCCAGGCGCCGCCCTCCTCGCCGTGCAGCAGCACCGGGCGGCCGTGCGCGGGGCCGAGCGCGGACAGCAGCGACCGGGCGGCGCCGGGCGCGGTCGCCGGGTCGGTCTCCGTGACCTCGGCGAGCACCCGCAGCACCCTCGGGCCCAGGGGCGAGCGGGCGAACCGCTCCGCGCCGTCCGTCCCGGACCAGATGCCCGCCTCCACCCCGACGCCCCGCTCCAGCAGGGCGGCGGCGACCTGTTCGGCGCCCGGCTCGTGCCAGTTGACGGAGGCGTGGTCGGGCAGCGCGGTCCAGCTCCGTACCCGCCGCTCCCGCCCGGCCGGCTCCGGTTCCGCCCAGGCGCCGGTGGTCACCCCCACCGGCACGCCGGGCACCCGCGCCCGTACCGCCTCCAGGGTCACCGCCAGCACGCGCGCCGACAGGGTGTCCCGCCCGCAGGGCGTCTTCGGATGCAGATGCACATCGCTAGCCCCGGCCCCCACCGCCCCCTCGGCGGCATCGGCCAACGCCTCCACGGACAGAGGCACCACACCCCCGTCCCCGGCCCCCCGCCCCCCGTTCAGACAAACCTGCACCATGCCGGCCCTCTCCCGTCGGGGCTGCGGACCACAACGCACTCCCCCGCACGATGGCGGACACCCGCAACCACCATCCAGGGGCGCGGGGAACCGCGCGACCAACCACCCACCACGCACCCGCACGAGGGCAGACGACCGCAACCATCACTGGGGGACGCGGGGAACCGCGCGACCAGCCACCCCCCCCGGCACCCGCCGACGATGCGGCAGCCCCCCCGCACCCGCCGACGATGCGGCAGCCCCCCGCACCCCCCCCGGCCCCATCCGCCTACGCCGAAACCAACAACCGCCCCCTCCGGATCGCCGCAAGCGCATCCCCCGTCAGCACCGGCCGCGGCACCAGAATCCCGCAATCCGCACAGACCGGTCCCGCCGACGGCTCATGATCCAGCCCGTACTTCCACACCAGCCGCTCACCCTCACACACCGGACACGCCACCCCCGGCTCCCGCTCCAGCGCGGCGATCAGCCGGCGCAGCACCTCGGCCAGCGGCTCACGCGGATGCAGCCCCGGGTCGTCGCACCACGCCACACCGAAGCCGCCCCAGGTCAGCCGATGCCAGTCGTCCACACTGCCCGGCCGGCGCAGCCCGTCGTGCTTCTCCTTCCGGCGGCGCTCGGCGAACTCCACCTCATAGGCGAGCCACACCGTCCGCGCCTGCTCCAACTCCTCCAGCGCGCCCACCAGCCGCGCCGGGTCGGGGGACCTGTCCTCCGGTCCGAACCCCCATCGGGAGCACAGATGGTCCCAGGTCGCCCTGTGTCCGTAAGGGGCGAACCGCTCAAGGCACTTACGCAGCGAGTAGCGCCGCAGCGCCAGGTCGGACCGCGGATCGCGGACCTGTCTCGCCAGACTCCGGAAACCGGCCATCGCCCTGCACCTCCGTCACACCTGCACCTGCTGTTCCGGTCACTTCGGCGTCGTCGCACGGACGTCGCCGAGTAGACGTATCGACTCGCGATCCGGCTCCATCCGATCCCTGATGGCACCCATAACCGAACCGAACCACCGGCCGAACCACCTCCCGATCCGCTTCCCGAGTCGACCCCCGCGGCCTGTGAGCCCGCTGTGCCGACGCCGAGAAGTGACGCGTGTTCATCTTCTAACCCGGGAATACCGGCGGTAACATCCGGCCCGTCCCCGTCGGGAGGAGCTGCCCCATGTCACGGCGCATCCCACGCACGGCCTTCGACGCACTGAGAACTCCCCGCGGAATCCACGGGTTCCTGAAGGGCGCATCCCTATGCGCCCTCATTGCCGGTCTTTTGTCACCGCTTTCCCCGGCCGTGGCGGCCGGCGCGGACCGGGACGGCCCCCCGGCCGTCACCGCCGCGGCCGACGACCACTGCGGCGGACAGTGTTCCGACATCCTGCCGCCCGGCCAGAACGGCAACGCCACCCTCGCCCAGATCCTGCTCAACCAGGCCTTCGGCACCCAGCCCGCGCACGCCGAGGACCAGCTCGGCCCCTACGCGAACCTCGCCACCGGCTACCCGTCGCTCACCGGCGACACGATCAACTCGTTCTTCAACGACGCCTCCTTCGGCGTCCCCGCCGACCAGGTCGCCTCCACCGTCCGCCCGGCCGGCCGCACCGACGTCACCATCGTCCGCGACAAGAAGACCGGTGTGCCGCACATCAGCGGCACCACCCGCTACGGCACCGAGTTCGGCGCCGGTTACGCCGCCGCCCAGGACCGCCTCTGGCTGATGGACCTCTTCCGGCACGTCGGCCGCGGCGAACTGACCTCCTTCGCGGGCGGCGCCCCCGCCAACCAGGGCCTGGAGCAGCAGTTCTGGCGCAGCGCCCCCTACACCGAGGCCGAACTCCAGGCCCAGATCGACAGCGCCGCCGCCAAGGCCGGCGCGCGCGGCGCCCAGGCCCTGGCCGACGTGGAGGCGTACCTCGCCGGCGTCAACGCCTACATCGACGCCTCCGACAAGGCCCGCACCTTCCCCGGCGAGTACGTCCTCACCGGCCACAAGGACGCGATCACCAACGCCGGCACCATCGAGCACTTCGAACCCGCCGACCTGGTCGCCCTCGCCTCGGTCATCGGCGCCCTGTTCGGCTCCGGCGGCGGGGGCGAGGTGAACAACGCCCTGTCCCTGCTGGCCGCCCAGCAGAAGTACGGCGTCGCCGAGGGCACCAAGGTCTGGGAGTCCTTCCGGCAGCGCAACGACCCCGAGGCCGTGCTCACCGTACGGGACGGCAGCTTCCCGTACCTCACCCCGCCCGCCGACCCGCAGGGCCGGGCCCTGCCCGACGCCGGGTCGGTGACGGCGGAACCGCTCGTGTACGACCGTACGGGCAGCGCCACCGCACAGCCCGCCGCCACCGCTCTCTCCTCCGCCCGGCGCGGCATGTCGAACGCCCTCGTCGTCAGCGGCGAGCACACCGCGAGCGGCCACCCCGTCGCCGTCTTCGGGCCGCAGACCGGCTACTTCGCCCCGCAGCTGCTGATGCTCCAGGAGATCCAGGGCCCCGGCCTCAGCGCCCGCGGCGCCTCCTTCGCGGGCCTGAGCATGTACGTCGAGCTGGGCCGCGGCCAGGACTACGCGTGGAGCGCGACCACGTCCGGGCAGGACATCATCGACACCTACGCGGTCGAGCTGTGCCAGGACGACGTCCACTACCTCTACCGCGGCACCTGCGTCCCCATGGAGAAGGTCGAGCGGAAGAACGCCTGGACCCCGACCGTGGCCGACGGCACCGCCGCCGGTTCGTACACCATGCGGGTCTGGCGCACCGAGTACGGTCCCGTCGAGTACCGCGCGACCGTCGGCGGCAAGAAGGTCGCCTACACCTCGCTGCGCTCCTCCTTCCTGCACGAGGCCGACTCCATCATCGGCTTCCAGATGCTGAACGACCCCGACCACGTCAAGGGCCCGGAAGGCTTCCGCAGCGCGGTCCAGCACATCAACTACACCTTCAACTGGTTCTACGCCGACGCCGAGCGGACCGCGTACTACAACAGCGGCGACAACCCGGTCCGGGCGGACGGCGTCGACGCCGACTTCCCCGTCTGGGCACGCCCCGCGCGCGAGTGGCGGAACTGGGACCCGGCGGCCAACACCGCCGCCTACACCCCCGCGTCCGCCCATCCGCAGTCGACCGGCCAGGACTACTACGTCTCCTGGAACAACAAGGTGGCCCGGGACTACTCGACGGCCTCCTGGGGCGACGGCTCCGTGCACCGCGGGAACCTGCTCGACGACCGGGTGCGCGCACTGGTCGAACGGGGCGGGGTGACCCGCGCCGCGCTCGTCAGGGCCATGGCCGAGGCGGGGCTGACCGACCTCCGGGCCGAGGACGTCCTGCCGGACCTGCTGAAGGTGATCGACACCGCTCCGGTCGCCGACTCCGCCACCCAGGCGGCCGTCGACCGGCTCCGGGCGTGGCTGACCGCCGGCGGCAGACGCACCGTCACCTCGGCGGGTGCGAAGACGTACGCGCACGCCGACGCCGTACGGATCATGGACGCCTGGTGGCCACTGCTGGTGAAGGCGGAGTTCGCCCCGGGCCTCGGCACCGAGCTGTACACGGCCCTCACCGCCAACCTGCCCGTCGACGAGTCCCCGTCCGCCGCGCACGGCCCCACCGGCGCCCACGCCGGCAGCGCCTTCCAGTACGGCTGGTGGAGCCACGTCGACAAGGATCTGCGGGCGGTGCTGGGGGAGCCGGTCAGCGGTCCGCTCGCCCGTGCCTACTGCGGCGGCGGTGACCGGGCGGCCTGCCGGGACGTGCTGCTCACCACCCTGAAGGAGGCGGCGGCGAAGACGCCCGCACAGGTCTACCCCGGCGACGACAACTGCGCCGCGGGCGACCAGTGGTGCGCGGACGCGGTCGTCCACCGCACCCTGGGCGGCATCAAGCACGGCCCGATCGCCTGGCAGAACCGGCCGACCTACCAGCAGGTGGTGGAGTTCACCTCCCGACGCTGACGGCAGAAGGGGGGCCGTCGGTGACCCGTCGGCCCCCCACGTCAGCGGTGGACGAGGTACCGCTCCCGCACCCGCCGGAACGCCGCCAGGTCCGCCCGCCAGCCCGCCACCACCTCGTCGGTGTCCGCGCCCGCGTCGATCATCGTGCGCACCCGCGCGGAGCCGGTCAGCTTGTCGATCCACCGGTCGGACCGCCAGGCGAACCCGTCCCAGACCCGCTTCGCCGTCACCAGCAGCGCGATCCCCGTCCGCACCGGATCGAACACCTCGCGGTCGTGCACATGGAGCTGCACACCCCCGACCGTCGTCCCCTGGAACTTGGAGAAGGCGGGCGCGAAGTACGCCTCCCGGAACCGCACCCCCGGCAGCTCCAGCCCGTTCACCGCCGCCGCCCACGCCCCGTCGACGCCCTCCGCGCCCAGCAGTTCGAAGGGCCGGGTGGTGCCCCGCCCCTCGGAGAGGTTCGTGCCCTCGAACAGACAGGTCCCGGCGTACACCAGGGCCGTCCCGGGCGTCGGCATGTTGGGGCTGGGCGGCACCCACGGCAGTCCGGAGGCGTCGTAGAAGTCCGACCGCCGCCAGCCGGTCATCGGCACGGTGTCCAGGGTGACGGGGGTCGTCAGGAACTCCCCGTTGAACAGTTGCGCCAGCTCCACCACCGTCATGCCGTGCGCCTGGGCGATCGGCCTCCGCCCGACGAAGGTGGCGAACTCCTCGTGCAGCACCGGCCCCAGCGCGGCCCGCCCGGTCACCGGGTTCGGCCGGTCCAGGACCACGAACCGCTTCCCCGCCAGCGCGGCGGCCTCCATGCAGTCGTACAGCGTCCAGATGTACGTGTAGAAGCGCGCGCCCACGTCCTGGATGTCGAAGACGACGGTGTCCACGCCGGACGCGGTGAACACGTCCGCGAGCGGCTGCCCGCTCTTCAGGTAGGTGTCGTGGACCGGCAGTCCGGTCGCCGGGTCGTCGTACCGGCCCTCGGAGCCGCCGGCCTGCGCGGTGCCCCGGAAGCCGTGCTCGGGGCCGAAGACGGCGGTGAGCCGGACCCGGTCGTCGGCGTGCAGGACGTCCACGACGTGGCGGGCGTCCCGGGTGATGCCGGTCGGGTTGGTGACGACGCCGACCCGGTCGCCGTCGAGCAGCGCGTACCCGTCGGCGGCCAGCCGTTCGAAGCCGGTCCGCAGCCGTCGCCCGCCGTGCGCGGGCACCCCTTCCGCGGTCCCGGAACCGGCCGCCACCGCGGCCGCCGTCGTCGTGGCGAGCAGCGTACGTCGCGAGAGTGTCATGTACGCGCACGCTAGCGCCCGCCCGGGTCCGGCGGAACGATCCGGGCCGGACGCCGCGCGGGCGACCGCGGCGGAACCGGGACGGAACCGCGGCGGAACCGGCGGGCGGGCGCGGCATACCGCTCCGCACCCCTTTCCGCAGCACATACCGACTGGTTAGTCTGTCGTCGCCCGATAGCGTCGCGTCGAAGGAGACCGATCGTGGAAGCCGTGCAGGACGCCCGTGTCGTCGTCACCGGAGCGGGGGGCGGCATCGGAGCCGCGCTGGCCCGCCGCTTCGCCGCCGAGGGCGCCCGTGTCGTCGTCAACGACCTGGACGCCGCGAAGGCGAAGGCGGTCGCCGACGACATAGGCGGCATCGCGGTACCGGGCGACGCCTCGGCCGTCGTCGACGAGGCCCGCGAGGCGCTCGGCGGCACGGTCGACGTGTACTGTGCCAACGCGGGCGTCGGCTCCGGCGGCACCGAGGCCGCCGACGAGTCCGTCTGGGCACTGGCCTGGGACGTCAACGTCATGGCCCACGTCCGCGCCGCCCACGCCCTGCTGCCCGACTGGCTGGAGCGCGGCCGGGGCCGGTTCGTCTCGACCGTGTCGGCCGCCGGACTGCTCACCATGATCGGCGCCGCCCCCTACAGCGTCACCAAGCACGGCGCCTACGCCTTCGCCGAGTGGCTGTCGCTGACCTACCGCCACCGCGGCGTCACGGTGCACGCCATCTGCCCGCAGGGCGTGCGCACCGACATGCTCACCGCAAGCGGCAGCGCCGGCGAACTCGTCCTCACCCCGACCGCGATCGAGCCGGAGGACGTGGCCGACGCCCTGTTCAAGGGCATCGAGGAGGACCGCTTCCTGATCCTGCCGCACCCCGAGGTCGCCGCGTACTACCAGGCACGCGCCGCCGAGCCGGACCGCTGGCTGCGCGGCATGAACCGGCTCCAGCGCCAGTGGGAGGAGGGGAACGCCCGATGACCGCCGCCCGTTCCCGGTACGCCGCCAAGCCCTGGCTGGACCTCCTCACCGACGCCCAGAAGGCCCCGCTGCACCCCGGCACCTCCCTGGTGCACGCCCTGCGCCGGGCCGTCGCCGACACCCCCGACCGCACCTTCCTCGCCTACTTCGACGGCCGCCTCACCTACCGCGAGGCCGACGAGCTGAGCGACTCGGTCGCCGGTCACCTCGCCGCCCGCGGCCTGGCCCGCGGCGACCGGGTCGCCGTGATCCTCCAGAACTCCCCGCACTTCGTGCTCGCCGTCCTCGGCGCCTGGAAGGCGGGCGGCGTGGTGGTCCCGGTCAACCCCATGTACAAGGCGGGCGAGGTCGGCCACGTCCTGCGCGACGCCGAGGCCGCCGCGCTGATCTGCTCCGACCGGGCCTGGGCGGCGTATCTGCGCGAGACGGCCGCCGGCTCCCCGGTGCGGATCGCGCTCACCGCGTGCGAGCTGGACTTCCAGACCCGCGGCGACACCCGCGTCCTGGCCTTCGAGCGGCAGCCCGCCCCCGACGCCGAGGACCTCACCGCGGTGGCCCGCGCCGGACACCCGGCCCCCGCCGACCGCGACCCGGCCGCCGGCGACACCGCGCTGATCAGCTACACCTCCGGCACCAGCGGCACCCCCAAGGGCGCCACCAACACCCACCGCAACATCATGTACAACGCCGAGCGGCAGCGCACCGGCCTCGGCCTGCCCGAGGCGCCGGTCTACTTCGCGCTGGCGCCGCTGTTCCACATCACCGGCCTGGTCTGCGAGTTCGGTGCCTGCCTGAACAGCGGGGGCACGCTGGTCCTCGCCTACCGCTTCGAGGCGGGCGTCGTCCTCGACGCGTTCGCCGAGCACCGCCCGCACTACACCGTCGGCCCGTCCACCGCCTTCATGGCCCTGGCCGCCCACCCCGGCGTCACCCGCGACCACTTCGCCTCCTTCACCGTGCTCTCCTCCGGCGGCGCCCCGCTGCCGCCCGCCCTGGTGGAGAAGTTCCGCGCCGGCCTCGGCCCGTACATCCGCAACGGCTACGGCCTCACCGAGTGCACCGCCCCCTGCGCCTCCGTACCGCCCCACCTGGAGGCACCCGTCGACCCGGGCTCCGGGACCCTCGCGGTCGGCGTGCCCGGACCCGAGACGGTCGTCCGCGTCCTCGACGACCTGGGCGAGGAGGTCCCCTTCGGCGAGCAGGGCGAGATCGTGGTCAGCGGCCCCCAGGTCGTCCCCGGCTACTGGCGCCGCCCCGACGCCACCGCCGAGACCTTCCCCGGCGGCGAACTGCGCACCGGCGACATCGGCTTCATGGACGAACGGGGCTGGCTGTACGTCGTCGACCGCAAGAAGGACATGATCAACGCGTCCGGCTTCAAGGTCTGGCCGCGCGAGGTCGAGGACGTCCTCTACACCCACCCGGCGGTCCGCGAGGCCGCCGTCGTCGGCGTGCCCGACGGGTACCGCGGGGAGACGGTCAAGGCGTACATCAGCCTCCGCCCCGGCGCCGAGGCCGACCCCGAGACGCTCGCCGCGTACTGCGGGGAGAGACTGGCAGCGTACAAGTACCCGCGTCAGGTGGAGATCCTGCCCGAGCTGCCGAAGACGGCGAGTGGCAAGATCCTCCGTCGGGAACTGCGTTCCCGCAACGACTAGCACCGACGAGCAGTGTCGAGGAAAGGCAGGTGGCGGCAGTGCCCAGGACCACGGACGGGGACGGGACCCCGGTACCGCAGCGGCTCCTGGCCGCCGCCACCCGGCTCTTCGCGGAGCGGGGCTACGACCGCACCTCGGTGCAGGAGATCGTCGAGGCGGCCGGCGTCACCAAGGGCGCGCTCTACCACTACTTCGGCTCCAAGGACGACCTGCTGCACGAGGTGTACGCCCGGGTCCTGCGCCTCCAGCAGGACCGCCTGGACACCTTCGCGGACGCCGACGAGCCGGTCGAGAAGCGGCTGCGGGACGCGGCGGCCGACGTCGTCGTCACCACCATCGACAACCTCGACGACGCCTCGATCTTCTTCCGCTCCATGCACCACCTGAGCCCGGAGAAGAACCGCCAGGTGCGCGCCGAGCGCCGCCGGTACCACGAGCGCTTCCGCGCCCTGGTGGAGGAGGGCCAGCAGTCCGGGGTCTTCACCAAGGAGATCCCGGCGGACCTGGTGGTGGACTACCACTTCGGGTCCATCCACCACCTGTCCACCTGGTACCGCCCCGACGGCCCCCTCAGCCCGCAGGAACTCGCCGACCACCTCGCCGACCTCCTGCTGCGCGCGCTGCGCCCGTAGACGCGCGCGAGCACCGGGTCACAGGTACCGCTTCAGCTCCCGCCGGGCCAGCGACCGCTGGTGCACCTCGTCCGGGCCGTCGGCCAGCATCAGCGTGCGCGCCCCCGCGTACAGCTCGGCCAGCGGGAAGTCCTGGCTCACCCCGCCCGCGCCGTACAGCTGGACCGCCCGGTCCAGGATGCCGACCACCGTGCGCGGCGTGGCGATCTTGATGGCCTGGATCTCGGTGTGCGCGCCCCGGTTGCCGACGGTGTCCATCATCCAGGCCGTCTTCAGCACCAGCAGCCGCAGCTGCTCCACGGCCACCCGCGCGTCCGCGATCCAGTTCTGCACCACGCCCTGCTGCCCCAGCGGCTTGCCGAACGCCGTCCGGGACACGGCCCGCCGGCACATCAGCTCGATCGCCCGCTCCGCCATGCCGATCAGCCGCATGCAGTGGTGGATGCGGCCCGGACCCAGCCGGGCCTGGGCGATGGCGAAACCGCCGCCCTCCTCGCCGACCAGGTTCGACACCGGCACCCGCGCGTGGTCGAAGACGACCTCGGCGTGCCCGCCGTGCCAGTGGTCCTCGTAGCCGAAGACCTGCATCCCCCGGACGACGGTGACGCCCGGGGTGTCCCGCGGCACCAGCACCATCGACTGCTGGCGCCGGATGTCGGCGCCGTCCGGGTCGGTCTTGCCCATGACGATGAAGATCTTGCAGTCCGGGTTCATCGCCCCGGAGATGTACCACTTGCGTCCGGTGACGACGTACTCGTCGCCGTCCCGCTCGATGTGCGTGGTGATGTTGGTGGCGTCCGAGGAGGCCACCTCCGGCTCGGTCATCGCGAACGCGGAGCGGATCTCCCCGGCGAGCAGCGGCTCCAGCCACTGCTTCTTCTGCGCCTCGGTCCCGAACTGCGCGAGCACCTCCATGTTCCCGGTGTCCGGCGCCGCGCAGTTGGTGGCCGTGGGCGCGAGCTGCGGGCTGCGGCCGGTGATCTCGGCGAGCGGCGCGTACTGGAGGTTGGTCAGCCCCGCCCCGTGCTCGGCGTCGGGCAGGAACAGGTTCCACAGGCCCTGCCGGCGGGCCTCGGCCTTCAGCTCCTCGACGGCCGGCGGGGTCTGCCAGGGGGACGCCAGTCCGGCGCGCTGCTCGTGCACGACCTGCTCGGCCGGGTACACGTACTCGTCCATGAAGGCGAGCAGCCTGGCGCGCAGCTCCTCGGTGCGTGCGTCGAACGCGAAGTCCATGCCGGTCAGCCTTCCTGCAGAGTGGTCAGTCCGTGCTCGATGAAGACGGGCACCAGGTCCCCGATGCGGTCGAAACCGCGCCCGACCGTCTGGCCCAGGGTGTAGCGGTAGTGGATGCCCTCCAGGATCACGGCGAGCTTGAACCAGGCGAACGCCGTGTACCAGGAGACGCCCGACACGTCCCGCCCCGACCTCGCGGCGTACCGCTCGACCAGTTCCCGGGGCGCGGGGTGGCCGGGCGCCTCGGCGGTGGTGGAGACGGGGGAGTCGGGCATGCCGAGCGGCCGGCTGTACATCACCAGCAGCCCCAGATCGGTCAGCGGATCGCCGAGCGTGGACATCTCCCAGTCCAGCACCGCCCTGATCCGGTCGTCGTCGCCGATCAGCACGTTGTCCAGCCGGTAGTCGCCGTGCACCACCGCCGGGGCGGGGGAGCGGGGCAGCTCCCGGCCCAGGGTGGCGTGCAGCTCGTCGATGCCGGGCAGGTCGCGGTTGCGGGACGCGTCGAGCTGCTTGGCCCAGCGGCGCAGCTGCCGGTCGAGGAAGCCGTCCGGCCGGCCGAAGCCGGCGAGGCCCACCGCGGCCGGGTCCACCGCGTGCAGCTCGACCAGCGTGTCCACCAGGTTCAGCACGACGTCCCGGGTGCGCTCCGGGCCCAGCGGCGCGAGCTGGTCCGCCGTGCGGTACGGCGTGCCCTCGACGAAGTCCATCACGTAGAACGGCGCCCCGAGCACCTCCTCGTCCTCGCACAGCAGCACCGTGCGCGGCACCGGCACCCCGGTCGGGTGCAGGGCGCTCATCACCCGGTGCTCGCGCCGCATGTCGTGCGCCGTGGCCAGGACGTGGCCGAGCGGGGGGCGCCGCACCACCCACCGGGAGACGCCGTCGGAGACCGCGTAGGTGAGGTTGGACCGCCCCCCTTCGATCAGCCGGCCGGTCAGCGGCCCGCGCACCAGGCCGGGCCGCTCCCGGTCCAGCAGACCGCGCAGCCGGTCGAGGTCGAGTCCTGGCGGGTGATCGGGGCTCATCGGCAGCTCCTCCGGCGGATGCGCGGGCAGGTCGGGCGATGGCCGCGGGCGGCCACGGTCACATCGGTTGTCCGATCATGATGCCGACCGGTCGGTATGCCGTCCAGAGGGCGGACCGGAACGTGATCCGCGCCACGGTCCCCGTCCGCCCCGCCCCGTCCGGCTCCGGTTGCGTCCCACCCGGCCACCCTTGAGGGTCGGAGCCATGAAGGCGATCAGCTACGCACGGTACGGCGGCCCCGAGGTCCTGGAGTACGGCGAGGTCCCCGACCCCCGGGTCGGCCCCGACTCGGTCCTGGTCCAGGTGCGGGCGGCGGGCGTCAACCCGGTGGACTGGCAGTGCCGCGAGGGCCGCCTGGACGCCCTCCTCGCGCCCGTCTTCCCCGTGGTGCCGGGCTGGGACGTCGCCGGGGTCGTGGTCCGGCCCGGCGCGGCCGTCACCGAGTTCGGCGCCGGTGACGAGGTCATCGGCTACTGCCGGGAGGACTTCCTCTCCCGCGGCACCTTCGCCGAGTACGTCGCCGCACCCGTGCGCGCCCTCGCCCGCAAGCCCCGCACCGTCTCCTTCGAGGAGGCGGCGGGCCTCCCGCTGACCGGGCTGACCGCCCTCCAGGTGCTGACCAGGTCGCTCCAGGTGAAGCGCGGCGAGACCGTCCTCGTGCACGCGGCGGCCGGCGGCGTCGGCTCGATCGCCGTCCAGCTCGCCCGCCATCTCGGCGCCCGCGTCCTCGGCACGGCGAGCGCACACCACCACGCCTACGTCCGCGGCCTCGGCGGCGAGCCGGTGGCGTACGGCGAGGGACTGGCCGAACGGGTGCGGGGGCTGGCCCCCGAGGGCGTGGACGCGGTCTTCGACACGGTCGGCGGCGAGACCCTCAAGGTCTCCGCGAACCTGCTGGCCCCGGAGGGCCGCCTCACCTCGATCGCCGACCCGGAGGCCGTCGCGTACGGCGGGCGGTACGCCTTCGTCCGACCCGACCCCCGGGACCTGGGCCACCTGACGGACCTGGTGGAGCAGGGCGTGGTGTCGGTGCACGTGTCACGGACGTACCCGCTGGAACGGACGGCGGACGCCCAGCGGGAGAGCCAGGAGGGGCGGACCCGCGGCAAGATCGTGGTGACGGTCGGTCCGGACCGGCGCTAGGTGTTATTGATCACGAGCGTTGTCAACGCCGACCGGGCTTGATCATGGCGAAGACCTCCGGTGT
>BMSM01000027.1 GCA_014649155.1 Streptomyces griseoviridis
CCGGCTGCCGGCAACCGCGTCGCCGGCGGTCCCGCTGCCCCGGCTGCCGGCAACCGCGTCACCGGCGGCTCCGCCGCCCCGGCTGCCGGCAACCCTGTCGCCGGCGGCCCCGCCGCCCCGACCGCCGGCGGCCCCGTCACCGGCGACCCCGTGCATCCACCGCCCGCCCGGCCCCTCGGTGCCGGTGCCGGTGCCGAAGCCGTCGTACGGGCCGGGGCGCCGGCTTCCACACCGCGGCCCGGTCCGGCCGGCACCGGCGCCCGCCCCCGCCTCCTCGTCCTGCGGGCCCTCGGGCTCGGGGACCTGCTCGCCGGCGTTCCCGCGCTGCGCGCGCTGCGCCGCGCGTACCCGGAGCACGAGATCGTCCTGGCCGCCCCCGCCGGACTCGCCCCCCTCGCCGCCGCCACCGGCGCCGTCGACCGGGTCCTGCCCGCCGCCGAGCCCGGCCGGGCCGTGCCCCGCGCCCTGGACTGGGCCGGACCGCCCCCGGACCTCGCCGTCGACCTGCACGGCAGCGGCCCGGCCAGCCTCCGCCCGCTGACCGCCCTCCGCCCAGGCAGGGTGCTGGCCTTCGCGGCGCCGGACGGACCGCCCTGGTACGCCGAGGAGCACGAACGCGACCGCTGGTGCCGCCTGCTCACCGCCTACGGCATCCCCGCCGACCCCGACGACCTGCTGCTGCCCCGCCCGCCGGTGCCGTCCCCGGCCCCCGGCGCCGTGGTGCTGCACCCCGGCGCCGGCGCCCCCTCCCGCCGCTGGCCCGTCGAGCGGTACGCCGCCGTCGCCGAGGCGCTGCGCGCACGCGGCCTCAGGGTCGTGGTGACCGGAGGCGCGGACGAGGGCGACCTGGTGGCCCGGCTGGCCAAGGACGCCCACCTGCCCGACACCGACGTCTTCGGCGGCGGCCTGCCGTACGACCGGCTCTCCGCGCTGGTCGCCGGCGCCCGTGCCGTGCTCAGCGGCGACACCGGCGTCGCCCACCTCGCCGTGGCCCACGCCGCCCCCTCCGTCACCCTCTTCGGACCGGTCCCGCCCAGCCGCTGGGGCCCGCCCCCGCACCCCCGCCACCGCGTCCTGTACCACCCGGGACCGGGCGGCGACCCGCACGGCGACACCCCCGACCCCGCGCTGCTGCGCATCACCGCCGACGACGTCCTGGACGCCGTCGACGCCCTGAGCGAGGCCCCATGAACCACGCCCCCACCACCACCCCCGAGCGCACCCGCGCCGACCGCGCCCCCCAGGCGCCGGTCGGCATCGTCATCGCCACCCGAAACCGCTCGGCGCGGCTGGCCACCACCCTGCGCCACCTCCTCGACCTGCCCGAACGCCCCGAGATCCTGGTCGTCGACAACGCCTCCACCGACGACACCCGCGCCATGCTGGCCCGCGACTTCCCGCGCGTACGGGTGCTGTCCATGCCGGTCAACCGCGGCGCCCTCGCCCGCACCCACGGCGTCCGCGCCCTGGACACCCCCTACGTGGCGTTCAGCGACGACGACTCCTGGTGGGCCCCCGGCGCCCTCACCACCGCCGCCCGCCTCTTCGACGAGCACCCCCGGCTCGGCCTGCTCGCCGCCCGCACCCTGGTGGGGCCCGCCGGGTACGCCGACCCGCTCAACGGCGTCCTCGCCGAATCCCCCCTCGGCGGCGCCGCCGACCTCCCCGGCACCCAGGTCCTGGGCTTCCTGGCCTGCGCCTGTGTCGTCCGCCGGGAGGCGTACCTCGACGCCGGCGGCTACCACCCGCTGCTCTTCTTCGGCGCCGAGGAGACCCTCCTCGCCTACGACCTCGCCGCCCGCGGCTGGGGCGTCACCCACTGCCCCGAGGTCACCGCCCACCACCACCCCGACCCCGGCCCCCGCGCCGACCGCCCCGCCGTGGTCCGCCGCAACGAGGTGCTCACCGCCTGGCTGCGCCGCCCCCTGCCGCACGCCCTGGCCCGCACCCGCGCGCTCGCCGCCGACGCCCGGCACGACCCGCACGCCCGGCGCGCCCTGCGCGAGGCCCTCTCCCGGCTGCCCGCCGCGCTGCGCGACCGGCGCCCGCTGCCCCCGCACGTGGAGCGCGCCGCCCGCCGCCTGGACGGAGCGCCCGGATGACCGATCCCCGCACCACGGTCGTCGTCATCACCCACAACCGGCGCCCCGAACTCCTGCGCACCCTCGGCCACCTGGCCGCGCTGCCGGAACGGCCGCAGGTCGTCGTCGTGGACAACGCCTCCACCGACGGCACCGCGGACGCCGTCGCCCGCCACCACCCCGAGGTACGGCTGCTGCGCCCCGGCCGCAACCTCGGCGCCGTCGGCCGCAACCTGGCGGTCCGGCAGATCCGCACGCCGTACGTGGCGTTCTGCGACGACGACTCCTGGTGGGCGCCCGGTTCGCTGGCCGGCGCGGCCGACCTGCTCGACGCGCATCCCGCGCTCGCCACGGTCACCGCCCGGATCGTCGTGGAACCGGACGGCACCGAGGACCCGATCGTCGGGGAACTGCGCGACTCGCCGGTCCCCGGACCGCCCTGGCTGCCCGGCCCCGCCCTCGGCTCCTTCCTGGCCGCCGCGACCGTGCTGCGCGCCGGCGCCTTCCGCGCGGCGGGCGGCTTCCACCCCCGGCTGTGGCTGGGCGGCGAGGAGGAACTGCTCGCCGCCGACCTCGCCGCGGACGGCTGGTGGCTGACGTACGCCGACGACCTGACGATCCATCACCAGCCGTCGGTGGTACGGGACTCGACGCTGCGGCGCACACACGGCATCCGCAACACGCTGTGGTTCACCTGGCTGCGCCGCCCCGCCGGGTACGCCCTGCGCCGCACCCTGCACCTGGCCCGCACGGTCCCCCGCGACACCGCCTCGCTGCGCGCCTTCGCCGAGGCCGCCGCCGCCCTTCCGTGGGTGCTGCGGGAACGCCGCGTCCTGCCCCCGGACGTCGAGGCCCGGCTGCGGACCCTGGAGCCGGCCCAGCGCGACTCCACGGCCCGCAGCTACACGGGCTGAGGCGTCAGCCCTCCGTCCACCGGCACAGCAGCCGGAACGCAGCGAACATCGTGACCGGCCAGGTGGCGGCGTAGGCCCAGATCACCCCGGGTTCCGAGGTGACGATGCCGGTCACCATCAGGGTGACGGAGAGGGCGAGCAGCAGCAGGACGGTGAGGGTGCGCGGCCGGTAGGCCAGCAGCCGCGCCGGGTCGGGGCGGCGGCTCGCGCGGAACGTGCGCAGTTGCCGGTCGAGCCGGCGGTCGCGGCGCAGGGCCCGCTCGACCTCGTCGAGGACGCGCTGTTCGTGTTCGGGGAGGCGGTCGACGCTCACGGTGTCTCCTCGGGGGGTGCTGGAACGGACCGACAGCCCACCGAGTGCCCGCGCCCCGCCCCCGTCTAACGGAGACCGAGGTCTACCGGGACCGAGGTCCGGCCGAGGCCGAGGTCCGGCGGAGACCGAGCGCCTCGGCCAGCCCGTCGGCGGTGTCCGTCCCGGCACCGGAGCGGAAGCCCGCGCCGAGCCGCCGGGCCGTCTCCCGGCCCTCGCCCAGGCACCACGCCCACCACCGCTCCAGCTCCCCGGCCCGCAGCTCCTCGGCCGCCACCAGCGCGGGCCAGCTGCAGGCCCGCGCCTGCGCGGTCACCTTCGCGCCGCCCGCCACCGGGTCCACCGCGAGCGCGGGCACCCCGGCGCGCAGCGCCAGCACCAGCCCGTGCAGCCGGTCGGTGACGACCAGATCGAGCCGGGCGAGGACCGCCTGGAGCTGGGCGGGGGTCCCGCACAGCCGCCAGTCGTGGGCGTCGAGCCGGGTCTCCAGTTCCAGGCGCGCGCAGTCCTTGCCGCCCAGCCACCCCGTCACGGCCTCGGCGACCTCGGTGTGCCGCCGCAGGCTCCCGTACTCGCGCTGCCCGTGGGTCAGGACCACGCCGACGACCGGCGGCGCGTCCGGGACCGGCGCGCGGGCCGCGAGGTCGAGGGTCGGCCCGGTCCCCGGCGCGTCCCGCGCGAGAACCCGGTGGAAGCCGGTGACGGCCGCCGAGCCGGGGTCCACCACCGAGACGCCGACCGCGATCCGCACACAGTGCGCGAACCGCCGGTGCAGCTCCTCGACCTGCGCCCCGTGCGCGGGCCCGCAGACGAACACCAGATGCGTGTACGCCGCCGGATCGACGCCCTCGAAGTGCGTGCCGTCCGCCCGGAAACCGGGACTCCACACGACGTCGTACGCCACCCCCGCCGCCCGCAGCACCACCGCCACCCGCTCCAGCGCCAGCACGTCACCGGCGGTCGCCTCCCCGTGCAGGAAGCTGAACCACCCGGTCACCAGGACTCTGCGTCGCATGTGCACGGTGCCGACGGGTGCCCGGACGGCCGGCGGGCATGCGCCGCGGGTGTCCGGTGACTGGTGCGACCAGGGGAGATGAGCCGAAGATGGCCCCGAGCCGCCCGGCCATGTCCGGCACCTAGGAGGACGACACGATGACGACGGCGACGGAGAGCTTCCGCACGGCCCGCGATTTCCTGCTGGAGCACCGCGAGGACTACGCGACCGCGTACGCGGGGTTCCGGTGGCCCCGCCTCGAACACTTCAACTGGGCCCTGGACTGGTTCGACGTCATCGCGGCCGGCAACGACCGGACCGCCCTGCACATCGTCGAGGAGGACGGGACGGAGACCCGGCGGTCCTTCGCCGAGCTGTCCGCCCGCTCGAACCGGGTCGCGAACCGGCTGCGTGCGCTGGGCGTCGGCGCGGGCGACCGCATCCTGGTGATGCTGGGCAACCAGGTCGAGCTGTGGGAGACGACGCTGGCCGCGATGAAGCTGCGCGCGGTGGTCATCCCGGCCACCCCGCTGCTCGGCCCCGCCGATCTGCGGGACCGGGTGGAGCGCGGCCGGGTCGCGCAAGTGATCGTGCGCTCGGCGGACGCCGGCAAGTTCGCGGACGTCCCCGGCGCGTACACCCGTATCGCGGTCGGCGGCGCGGTGGAGGGCTGGACGCCGTACGAGGAGCCGGCCGCCGGCTCCGAGGTGTTCGAGCCCGACGGCCCGACGCCCGCCGACGCGCCCCTCATGCTCTACTTCACCTCAGGGACGACCGCCCGTCCCAAGCTGGTCGAGCACACCCATGTCTCCTACCCGGTCGGGCATCTGGCGACGATGTACTGGATCGGCCTGAAGCCCGGTGACGTGCACCTGAACATCTCCTCGCCGGGCTGGGCCAAGCACGCCTGGTCCAACCTGTTCGCGCCGTGGAACGCGGAGGCGACGGTCTTCGTGCACAACTACACCCGGTTCGACGCGGGCCGGCTGCTGGCGGAGATGGACCGGGCCGGTGTGACCACCTTCTGCGCCCCGCCGACGGTGTGGCGGATGCTCGTCCAGGCCGACCTGACCCAGTCGCGCACCCCGCCGCGCGAGGCGGTGGCCGCCGGGGAGCCGCTCAACCCCGAGGTCATCGAGCAGGTCCGCCGGGCATGGGGGGTGACGGTCCGTGACGGGTTCGGGCAGACCGAGACGGCCGTGCAGATCGCCAACAGCCCCGGGCAGGTGCTGAAGACCGGCTCCATGGGCCGCCCGGGACCCGGCTACCGCGTCGTCCTGCTCGACCCCGTCACCGGTGAACCGGGCGCCGCCGAGGGGGAGATCGCCCTCGACCTGAGCGAGCGCCCGGTGGGCCTGATGGCCGGGTACCACGGCGACCCGGAGCGCACCGCCGAGGCCATGGCGGGCGGCTACTACCGCACCGGTGACATCGGCAGCCGGGACGCCGACGGCTACCTCACCTACATCGGCCGGTCCGACGACGTCTTCAAGGCGTCCGACTACAAGATCTCCCCCTTCGAGCTGGAGAGCGCCCTGCTGGAGCACGAGGCGGTCGCGGAGGCCGCCGTCGTCCCCGCCCCCGACGAACTGCGCCTGGCCGTGCCGAAGGCGTACGTCGTCCCGGCGGCGGGCTGGGAGCCGGGCCCCACCCTCGCCAAGGCCCTGTTCGAGCACTCCCGCCAGGTCCTCGCGCCCTACAAGCGCATCCGCCGCCTGGAGTTCGGCGACCTGCCCAAGACCGTCTCCGGCAAGATCCGCCGCATCGAACTGCGCGAGGCGACGGCCGCCGGATCGGACGCGGAGTACCGCGAGGAGGACTTCCGCTGATCCCGGGCCCCGAACGGGGCGGCCCCGGTGGCCCCTCAGGTCTCGCGGACGACGCGGTGGGCGGGAACGTCTAGAAGACCGATGAAGATCTCGCGGAGGGGCTGTCGGGCCGGAGGCTGGACAGCCCCTCCACAAGATCTTCATCAGCCTCTAGCCGGCGATGTCGATGAGCTTGCCGTTCTCGTCCAGCGTGTGGGTGTTCCAGTACACGTCCCACTTGTCGTCGACCTGCTTCGGCACCTTGCCCTCGGGGTAGCGCGCGTACCCCGCCGGCGGCTCCTCCGCGTCCGCCACGCAGGCGGAACCGGAGGAGCCGACCGCCAGCACCGGGTACTCGCCGCCGCCGCAGATGTTCTCGCGGTACTCGAAGCCGGCGCATCCGGTGAGGGCCAGCAGCGCGGCGCCTGCCGCGAGGGCGGCGAGGCGGAAGGGGGCCGTTCGGCGGGGCGCGTTCATCATCGTCTCCAGTCGCTGGGTGTGCCTCCACTCTCGCCGCCGCCCGCCCGCTCCACCTGAGTACGCGCACTCAGTCCGGCCTGCGCGGACACCCAGTTCCCCACCCGTCGGTGAGCCCTCCTCCCTTGACGTCCCCGGACCACCCACCTACCTTACTTCCAACATGTAAAACTCTACTTTCGCTATGCGGAATACGCGGACACTGCACGGCGTGGGCGCGACGGGCGTGGTTCCGACCAGGTTCGACCAGCAGGAGTAACTCGAATGGCTCGTATGACCGCTGCCCGTGCGGCAGTTGAGATCCTCAAGCGCGAGGGCGTCGCGGACGCGTTCGGTGTGCCGGGCGCTGCGATCAACCCCTTCTACGCCGCCCTCAAGGCGTCCGGCGGCATCACCCACACCCTCGCCCGGCACGTCGAGGGCGCCTCGCACATGGCGGAGGGCTACACCCGTACCCACCCCGGCAACATCGGGGTCTGCGTCGGGACGTCCGGCCCCGCCGGCACCGACATGATCACCGGGCTGTACTCGGCGACCGGCGACTCCATCCCGATCCTCTGCATCACCGGCCAGGCACCGACCGCGGTGATCCACAAGGAGGACTTCCAGGCCGTCGACATCGCCTCCATCGCCGCGCCGGTCACCAAGATGGCGGTGACCGTGCTGGAGGCGGCGCAGGTCCCCGGCGTCTTCCAGAAGGCGTTCCACCTGATGCGCTCCGGGCGCCCCGGCCCGGTCCTGATCGACCTGCCGATCGACGTGCAGCTCACGGAGATCGAGTTCGACCCGGAGACGTACGAGCCGCTGCCCGTCTACAAGCCGGCCGCCAGCCGCGCCCAGATCGCCAAGGCGCTCGGCATGCTCAACGCCGCCGAGCGCCCGCTGATCGTGGCCGGCGGCGGGGTCATCAACGCCGACGCCGCCGCCCTGCTGGTGGAGTTCGCCGAGCTGACCGGTACCCCGGTGGTGCCGACCCTGATGGGCTGGGGCGTGCTCCCCGACGACCACGAGCTGAACGCCGGCATGGTGGGCCTGCAGACCTCGCACCGCTACGGCAACGCCACCTTCCTTGAGTCCGACTTCGTCCTCGGCATCGGCAACCGCTGGGCCAACCGCCACACCGGCAAGCTCGACGTCTACACCGCCGGACGGACCTTCGTGCACGTCGACGTCGAGCCGACGCAGATCGGCAGGATCTTCGCCCCGGACTACGGCATCGCCTCCGACGCCAAGGCGGCGCTCGCCCTCTTCGTCGAGGCGGCCCGGGAGATGAAGGAGGCCGGCACGCTGCCCGACCGCTCCGCGTGGGCCGCCGCCGCGCAGGAGCGGAAGGCCACCCTCCAGCGCCGTACGCACTTCGACGACATCCCGATCAAGCCGCAGCGCGTCTACGAGGAGATGAACAAGGCGTTCGGACCGGAGACCCGGTACGTCTCCACCATCGGTCTCTCGCAGATCGCCGGCGCCCAGATGCTGCACGTCTACCGGCCCCGGCACTGGATCAACTGCGGTCAGGCCGGCCCGCTCGGCTGGACCGTGCCCGCCGCGCTCGGCGTCGCCAAGGCCGACCCGGAGGCCCAGGTCGTCGCCCTCTCCGGGGACTACGACTTCCAGTTCATGCTGGAGGAGCTGGCGGTCGGCGCGCAGCACCGCATCCCGTACGTGCACGTCCTGGTCAACAACGCCTACCTGGGGCTGATCCGGCAGGCGCAGCGGGCCTTCGACATCGACTTCCAGGTCAAGCTGGAGTTCGAGAACATCAACTCGCCGGAGCTGGGCGTCTACGGCGTCGACCACGTCAAGGTCGCCGAGGGCCTGGGCTGCAAGGCGATCCGGGTGACCGACCCGGCCGAGCTGGGTGCCGCCTTCGAGCAGGCCAAGAAGCTCGCCGCCGAGTTCCGGGTGCCGGTCGTGGTGGAGGCGATCCTGGAGCGGGTCACCAACATCTCCATGTCGGGGACGAACGACATCTCGAACGTGGTGGAGTTCGAAGACCTGGCCACCGAGCCGGGGCACGCCCCGACGGCCGTGAGGACGCTCAAGGTCTGACACCTCCGCGAGAGAGGGCGGTCCGTTCCCCCGGGACGGGCCGCCCTCTCGTCATGGGGTGTCACCGGTGGTCAGTCACCCCCGCATCCGCCGCCGCCTCCTCCTCCGTCACCCCCGTCGCCGTGGCCGGTCACGTCGCCGAGCGCGCCGGCCCGGCGCAGGAACCGGCCCCGGCGGCGCGCGCGCCCGGCGTCAGGTCCGGCGGCCGGTCCGGTCAGCAGCCCCGCCCGCACGGCGAAGCGCGGCAGCAGCACGCGCAGCGCCTCCGTGCCGTGCAGGGCGACGGCCAGCAGCGTGTCGTCGTCCGCCAGCCCGTGCCCGTCCGCCGGCAGCGGGTACCGCTCCCGCAGGAACGCCACCCGGCGGCGGGCGGTCCGGTTCGGCGAGAGCCGCGGGGAGCGCAGCAGGCCCGCGTCCGCCAGCGGGATGCGGGTCAGGGACACCGCGAGCCGTACGTCCGGATCGCGGGCCAGCTCCCGTACGGTGAGCGGCTCGCGCAGGCAGTCCAGGACGGTGCCGGTGAACGGCGCCAGCCCCTCCGGTTCCGGTCCCGTCGCGCAGAGGGTCCGCCCCGGCCCGGTCTCGACGGCGCCCGCCAGCCGCAGCGCCACCACCGCCACCGTGACGGCCGCCCGTTCCCCGCCGGCCAGCAGCGCGATCTCGTGTGCCGCCAGCCCGAAGGTCGCCTCCGTGTCCATCCGTCTCACCCCCGTGTGCCCGGGAATGTGCCCGGTGTCCGGGGTGGTCCAAGCACGCGGACGCCGGTTTCAGAGGAAGACTTGAGGTCCCGCGACAGCGGGAAGCGCCGGACGCGGGAACGTTCGTCCGCGTCCGGCGCTCGACCGGGGGAGGGAGGTGCTGTGGCCGGGACCGCGGCGGGCGGGACGGGGCCGGGTGTCCCCTCCCCTCAGGTCGTAGGAGAAGACTCCGGTCCCTTCACCACCGCACTGGCTCACGCCCGCCGCGGTCCTCGGTCCCGCACCGCGGCGCACCGGCCGGTCACCCCTCATCCGGGCCGGCCGGTACGCCGCGGGTCGCGCGCGCGGCCCCGGCCTCCCCGCCGGGTGCCGCGCGCGAGCCGGTGGCGTCAGTCCTCGCGCAGGGCGCGGACCGCCGCCTCCACGCGCTTGCCGTACGCGGGGTCGGCGGCGTGGAAGTGGGCGAGGTTCTTCTCGATCACGTCGTCGCGGGAGACCTGCGACAGGCCCCCGGCGATGTTCGCGACCAGGCGCTTCTTCTCGTCCTCGGTCATCAGCCGGTACAGCTCGCCGGCCTGGAAGAAGTCGTCGTCCTTGGTGTGCTGCGGCGCCGCGTGGGTGCCGGTGTGCCCGGAGACGGCGAGCGGGGCGGCGAGCGGACGGCCGGTCTCGACGGGGCCGTCGTAGGAGTTCGGCTCGTAGTTCTTGGCGTACCGGGGCTGGGAGTTGGCGGCCATCAGGCCGTCCCGGCCGTAGTTCTCGGCGGTCGTCGCGCGGGGCGCGTTGACGGCGAGCCGGGTGTGGTTGACGCCGAGCCGGTAGCGCTGCGCGTCCGCGTAGGCGAACAGGCGGCCCTGGAGCATCTTGTCGGGGGAGGGGCCGATGCCGGGCACGAAGTTGTTCGGGGAGAACGCGGCCTGCTCGACCTCCGCGAAGACGTTGTCGGGGTTGCGGTCCAGCACCAGCCGGCCGACCCGGCGCAGCGGGTAGTCCCTGTGCGGCCACACCTTGGTCACGTCGAACGGGTTGAAGCGGTAGCCGGCCGCCTCCGCCACCGGCATCAGCTGCACGTGCAGCGTCCAGGACGGGTGCACCCCGCGCTCGATGGCCTGGAGCAGGTCCGTCTGGTGCGAGGTGGGGTCCTGGCCCGCGATCTCGGCGGCCTGCTCGGCGGAGAGGCAGCGGATGCCCTGGTTGGTCTTGAAGTGGTACTTGACGTAGAACGCCTCGCCCTCGGCGTTCGTCCACTGGTAGGTGTGCGACCCGAAGCCGTCCATGTGCCGGTACGACGCCGGAATGCCGCGGTCGCCCATCAGCCAGGTCACCTGGTGCGTGGCCTCGGGGGAGTTGGCCCAGAAGTCCCAGACGTTGTCCGGCTCCTGACGGCCCGTGAACGGGTCCCGCTTCTGCGAGTGGATGAAGTCGGGGAACTTGATCGGGTCCTTGACGAAGAACACCGGGGTGTTGTTGCCGACGAGGTCGTAGTTGCCCTCGCGGGTGTAGAACTTCACCGCGAAGCCGCGCGGGTCGCGCACGGCGTCCGCGCCGCCGAGCGAGTCCGCCACGGTCGAGAAGCGGACGAACACCTCGGTGCGCTTGCCGACGGTGTCCAGGAACTCGGCGTGCGTGAAGTCCGTGACGTCGTCGGTGACCTCGAAGTGGCCGTAGGCGCCGGAGCCGCGGGCGTGCACCACGCGCTCCGGGACGCGCTCGCGGTTGAAGCGGGCGAGCTTCTCCAGCAGGTGCTGGTCCTGGAGCAGGAGGGGGCCGCCGATGCCGGCGGAGGCGGAGTTCTGGTTGTCGGCGACCGGGGCGCCGGACTCGGTGGTGAGCACGCGCTGCGACATCGTGGACCTTCCGTGCGGGTAATCGGCGGAAACTTGTTTCCGCTTCGTGGAGCCTAGGTTCGGGGTGTTCGACACGTCAACAGTCTGTTGAAGTGGATCCGGGCGGCGCCGGGCGCTCGGGCGCGACGGGACAGGTGTCGACGCCCGGCGCCGCCCGGGGTTCGGGGGCGCGGCTCAGACCCGGGCGCCGGAGAGGCGCTCCACGGCCCGCAGCAGCGCGGAGTGGTCGAGGCCGCCGTCGCCCTGCGCGCGCAGGGAGGTGACGAGCTGCGCGACCACGGCGCCGACCGGCAGGGCGGCGCCGACGGTGCGGGCCGCGTCGGTGACGATGCCCATGTCCTTGTGGTGCAGGTCGATGCGGAAGCCGGGCTTGAAGTCCCGGTTCAGGAAGTTCTCCTTCTTCCGCGCCAGCACGGTGGAGCCGGCCAGGCCGCCGCCGAGGACGTCGAGCGCCGCCTTCAGGTCGACGCCGGACTTCTCCAGGAAGACTACGGCCTCGGCGCACGCCTGGATGTTGACGGCGACGATGAGCTGGTTGGCGGCCTTCACCGTCTGCCCGGAGCCGTGCGGCCCGCACAGCACGATCGTCTTCCCCAGCGCCTCGAAGATCGGCCTGGCCTCGTCGAAGTCGGCCTGCCCGCCGCCGACCATGATGGACAGCACCGCCTCGATCGCCCCGGCCTCCCCGCCGGAGACCGGCGCGTCCAGCACGCGGACGCCCTTCTCCTCGGCGGCCCTGGCGAGGTCGATGGAGGTCTGCGGGGTGATGGACGACATGTCGATCAGCAGGGCGCCGGAGCGGGCGTGCGCCAGGATGCCGTCGGGGCCGTAGGCGATGGCCTCGACCTGCGGGGAGGCCGGGACCATCGTGATGATGACGTCGGCGTCGCGCACCGCCTCGGCGACCGAGCCGGCCGTGCTGCCGCCGGCGGCGGCCAGCCGGTCCAGCTTCTCCTGCTCCAGGGTGAAGCCGGTGACCTGGTAGCCCGCCTTGACCAGGTTCTCGGACATGGGGGAGCCCATGATGCCGAGGCCGATCCAGGCGATCTTCGGGAGCGTGCTCATGAGGGTGCCTCTCGAATGCGGGGTACGGGTACGGGAGCGGGGGCGGCGGTCAGCGGGCCGCGCGGGGCAGCCAGGCGAAGGACTCCGCGCTCGGCCGGTCGCCGGGCTTGTACTCCAGGCCGACCAGGCCCTCGTAGCCGGCCTTCGCGACCTGGTCGAGCAGGTCCTCCAGCGGGAGCGATCCGGTGCCGGGGGCGCCGCGGCCGGGGCTGTCGGCGATCTGCACGTGCCCGGTCCTCGCGGTGAACCGCTCGATGACGCCGGGCAGGTCCTCACCGTTCATGGCCAGGTGGTACAGGTCCATCAGGAACCGCGCGTTGCCCAGTCCGCTGGCATCGTTCACCCGGTCGACGACCTCCACCGCGGCCGGTGCCGACACCAGCGGGCAGCGCGGCGACTCCACCGCGTTCAACGCCTCCACCAGCAGCACCGCGCCGATCCGGTCGGCCGCGCGGGCCGCCAGGACCAGGTTCTCCAGCGCGAGCGCGTCCTGCTCGGCCGGGTCCACGCCCTCCACGCGGTTGCCGTACAGCGCGTTGAGCGCCGTACAGCCCAGCGACTCGGCGAACGCGGCGGTCACCTCGATGTTGGCGCGGAACCGCTCCGACTCCTCGCCCGGCACCGACAGGGCGCCGCGGTCGGGGCCGGGGAGCTGTCCGGCGTAGAAGTTCAGGCCCGTGAGGCGGACGCCCGCGTCCTCGATCGCCCGCTTCAGGGCGTCCAGTTCGGACCGCTGTGGGACCGGCGCGTCGATCCAGGGCCACCACAGCTCGACCGCGGAGAAGCCGGCCGCGGCGGCTGCCGCGGGGCGCTCCAGGAGCGGGAGTTCGGTGAAGAGGATCGACAGGTTGACGGTGAAGCGCTGGTCTGCGAATCCCATGGGGAGGCCGTTTCCCCTTCCGTATCGTGAAAGTTACTTTCTACGTGATGGAAGACTGCCGTCGGGTGTCCGGCGTTGTCAAGGGGGGCCGGTGCGATCGGCCGCCGCGCGTTAGGTTGAGCGCGTGCGATTGAGAGTGGAGTTCACGACCGAGCCCTTCGACCTCGACGAGGCCCCCGCCCACGCGGTGGTCGCCCGGGAGGTCATCGAGGCCGCCGAGCTGGACGCGGTCGACGTCGGCCCGTTCGGCAACACCGCCGAGGGCCGGGCCGACGCGGTGCTCGCCGCCGTGGACGGCCTGCTGCGCCGGACCCTCGACGCGGGCGCCACCCGGGTGTCGCTCCAGGTCAACGTCCTGGAAGAGGGGCAGCGGTGACCGGCGGAGCCGACGAGCCGTTCATCGCGGCGGTCAAGCCCCTGGTGGACGCCATCGGCGGTGAGCTGCTCCCGCCGGACGAGGCCGGCCGGGACGACGTGGTGCTCTCCTGGGAGGGCGCCGAGGTCGTCGCCGTACGCCTGCCCCAGCTCGCCGACTCCCTCGACCACATCCTGGCCGCCATGGAGCGCCGCCGGGGTGTGCCGCTGGCCGACCTCGACCGCAAGGCCAAGCAGGAGGTGGTCCGGAACCTGGAGGCGCGCGGCGCCTTCTCGGTGCGGCACGGCGTGGAGACCGTGGCGAGCGCGCTGGGCGTCAGCCGCTTCACGGTCTACAACTACCTGAACCGCGAAAAGGGCTCCTGACCAGCATATTCAGCCCAGTTGAGCGAGCCGCCGCCCGGACATCGGGCGGCGGCTCCGGCGCAACCACTTCTTTACGGGGAATTTTCAACAGACTGTTGACGCCTTGTTTCCGAGCGCGTTAGCTATCGGCACGCCAGTTCAGCACAAGGCCACGGAGGCTCCCCGTGACGTCCACTTCCACGCCGCCGGGCCTGGCCCGTTTCAACACCCTCGCGGACCCCGCGGCCCGCGCCGCGCTCCACGAGGTGTGCGCCTCGGCGGCCTGGGGAGAGCGGCTGCTCGCCGCCCGCCCCTACGCCGGCTGCGAAGACCTGTACGCCGCGAGCGACGCCGCGACGGCCGCGCTGACCGCCACCGACCTGGCGGAGGCGATGGCCGGGCACCCGCCCATCGGCCGGCCGAAGCCGGGTGACCCCACCTCCTCCCGTGAGCAGGCGGGGATGGCCGGCGCCCCGGACGGGCTGAAGGCCGAGATGCTCGAACTCAACCTGGCCTACCAGGAGAAGTTCGGCCACGTCTTCCTCATCTGCGCCACCGGCCGGACCGGCGAGCAGATGCGGGACGCGGTCAAGGAGCGGATCGGCAACGCGCCCGAACGGGAACGGGAGATCGTCCGCACCGAACTGGGCAAGATCAACCGCATCCGCCTCGCCCGGCTCGTCGACGAGAACTGAAGAGGACGCCCGACCCATGAGCACCAGCACCACCGCCTCCGTGTCCACCCACATCCTGGACACCAGCGCCGGCCGCCCCGCCGAGGGTGTCGCCGTCCAGCTCTCCGCCCGCAGCGGGCGGAACGCCGACTGGCACCCGCTCGGCGGCTCCGCGACCGACGCCGACGGGCGGTGCAAGGACCTCCCGGCCCCGCCGGAGGGCACGACCCACGTACGGCTCGACTTCGCGGTCGAGACGTATTTCGAGAAGAAGCAAGCCGATGTGCAGCAGGACGCCCCCGCGACTCGGGACAGCGGTGCCGTGTTCTTCCCCGAGGTGGCGATCACCTTCGCCGTCAGCCCCGGCGAGCACTACCACGTACCGCTGCTGCTCAACCCGTTCGGCTACTCCGTTTACCGAGGGAGCTAGCAGAAGATGCCGACGATCCTGGGACAGAACCAGTACGGCAAGGCCGAGAACCGAGTCGTAAAGATCACGCGGGACGGCGCCACCCACCACATCAAGGACCTCAACGTCTCCGTCGCCCTCTCCGGTGACATGGACGAGGTGCACTACTCCGGCTCCAACGCCAACGTGCTGCCGACCGACACCACCAAGAACACGGTGTTCGCGTTCGCCAAGGAGCACGGCATCGAGTCCGCCGAGCAGTTCGGCATCCACCTCGCCCGGCACTTCGTCACCTCCCAGGAGCCGATCCACCGGGCGCGCATCCGCATCGAGGAGTACGCCTGGGAGCGGATCGCCACCTCCGACGCCAACTCGAAGTTCATCGGCGCCGACGAGGTCAAGCACTCCTTCGTCCGCAAGGGCCAGGAGACCCGCCTCACCCAGATCACCTACGACGGCGAGAGCTGGGAGGTCATCTCCGGCCTGAAGGACCTGACGGTGATGAACTCGACCAACTCCGAGTTCTGGGGCTACGTCAAGGACAAGTACACCACCCTCCAGGAGGCGTACGACCGCATCCTGGCGACCTCCGTCGCGGCCCAGTGGCGGTTCAACTGGACCGACGACGAGCAGAAGGCCCCCCACTGGGAGAAGTCCTACGAGCAGGTGAGGAAGCACATGCTCCAGGCCTTCGCCGAGACCTACTCGCTCTCGCTCCAGCAGACGCTGTACCAGATGGGTTCGCGCATCATCAACAACCGCGGCGAGATCGACGAGGTGCGCTTCTCGCTGCCCAACAAGCACCACTTCCTGGTCGACCTGGAGCCGTTCGGCCTCAAGAACGACACCGCCGAAGGCGCTGTCTACTTCGCCGCCGACCGCCCCTACGGCCTCATCGAGGCCACGGTCCTGCGGGACGGCTGCGAGGCACGCATCCCGGTCGACATGACCAACCTCTGACGCGGGACGCGCGTCCCCGTGCCCGGATGCGGGCCGGGGACGCGCCACACCGGAGGGAACACCATGGCACAGCCTGCAAAGGGGCCGGCGAAAGCCCCCTGTTCCACCCCGCCGGGGCACACCGAGGACGCCGTCACGTCCGTGCACCCGGTGGACGTCCACCCAGTGGACGAGAAGCTCCACCCCTCGCGGCTCGTCCCCGCCGCGCTCCAGCACATCGCCGCCATGTACGCGGGCGTCGTCACTCCTCCGCTCATCATCGGCCAGGCCTGCGGCCTCGACCTCGCGGCCCGCACCCGGCTGATCGCCGCGTCGCTGCTCATCGCGGGCGTCGCGACCCTGATCCAGACCCTCGGCGTGCGGCACTTCGTCGGCAACCGGCTGCCGTTCGTCAACGCCGCCTCCTCGGCCGGCATCGCCCCGATCCTCGCCATCGCCGAGACCAACGACAAGGGAGCCCAACTCCCCGCCATCTACGGCGCGGTCATGGTCGCCGGTGCCTTCTGCCTCGCCGTCGGCCCCTTCTTCGGCCGGCTGCTGCGCTACTTCCCGCCCCTGGTGACCGGCGTGGTCATCACGCTCATCGGCGTCACGCTGATGCCGGTACCGGTGGGCTGGGCCCAGGGCGGTGACGAGACCGCCGCCGGCTTCGGTTCCATGGGCAACCTGGCGCTGGCCGCGTTCACCCTCGTCGTCATCCTCCTGATGCAACGCTTCGGCAAGGGCTTCCTCAAACAAGTGGCGCTGCTCGTCGGGCTGTTGGTGGGTACGATCGCCGCCGTCCCGTTCGGCATGGCCGACTTCCAGGCCCTGTCCTCCGCGCCGGTCGCCGCCCTGCCCACCCCGTTCGCGTTCGGCGCCCCCGTCTTCCAGCCCGCCGCGATCCTCTCCCTGTGCATCGTGATGCTGGTGCTGATGACCGAGTCCAGCGCGAGCATGCTGGCCCTCGGCGAGATCTGCGACCGCCGCGCCGACGCCGAGGTCATCACCCGGGGCCTGCGCACCGACGGGCTCGCCACGCTGATCGGCCCGGTCTTCGGCTCCTTCCCCACCTCGGCCTTCGCGCAGAACGTCGGGGTCGTCTCGCTGACCCGGGTGCGCAGCCGCTACGTCGTCGCCGCGGCCGGCGCCACCCTGCTGGTCCTCGGCGCCTTCCCGGTCCTCGGCGCGGTCGTCTCGCTGGTCCCGATGCCGGTCCTGGGCGGCGCGGGCATCGTGCTCTTCGGCTCGATCGCCGTCAGCGGCATCCGCACACTGTCCGAGGCCGGACTGGACGACAGCTCCAACATCATCCTGGTGGCCGTCGCGCTGGGCGCGGGCATCATCCCGCTGGCCGCGCCGACCTTCTACGCCGACTTCCCGGCCTGGGCGCAGACCGTGCTCGGCTCCGGCATCAGCGCCGGCGCGATCGTCGCGGTCGCCCTCAACCTGTTCTTCCACCATCTCGGCACCCGGAGCAGCACCACCGCCCCGGCACTCAAATCCTCCTAGGGTCCTGCCGTGCCCTGCCCACGATGAGAAAAGGACGCATCATGGCAGCAACCCAGCGCATTGTGATCGAGAACGGAGCGATCGCGACCGTCGACGACAGGGACACCGAGTACGCCTCCGGGTACGTCGTCATCGCGGACCACCGCATCGAGTCGCTCGGCGCCGGGACGGCCCCCGAGGGCCTGGAGAACGTCGTACGCCGCATCGACGCCTCCGGACACCTCGTGACCCCCGGACTGGTCAACACCCACCACCACTTCTACCAGTGGATCACCCGGGGCCTGGCCACCGACCACAACCTCTTCGACTGGCTGACGGCCCTCTATCCGACGTGGGCGCGGATCGACGAGCCGATGGTGCGCGCGGCGGCCCAGGGGTCCCTCGCCATGATGGCCCGCGGCGGCGTGACCACCGCCATGGACCACCACTACGTCTTCCCGCGCGGCGCCGGCGACCTGTCCGGCGCGATCATCGGCGCCGCCCGGGACATGGGCGTCCGCTTCACCCTCGCCCGCGGCTCGATGGACCGCGGCGCGTCGGACGGCGGCCTGCCGCCGGACTTCGCGGTGGAGTCCCTGGACGAGGCCCTCGCCGCCACCGAGGAAACGGTACGGCAGCACCACGACCCGTCCTTCGGGTCGATGACCCAAGTGGCCGTGGCACCCTGCTCCCCGTTCTCCGTCTCCACCGAACTGATGCGGCAGGGAGCGGAGCTGGCCCGGCGCCTCGGCGTACGGCTGCACACGCACGGCTCGGAGACGGTGGAGGAGGAGAAGTTCTGCCACGAGCTGTTCGGCATGGGCCCCACCGACTACTTCGAGTCCACCGGCTGGCTCGGCGAGGACGTGTGGATGGCGCACTGCGTCCACATGAACGACTCCGATGTCGCCGCCTTCGCCCGCACCGGCACCGGCGTCGCCCACTGCCCGTCCTCCAACGCCCGCCTCGCCGCCGGCATCGCCCGCGTCCCCGACCTGCTCGCCGCCGGCGTCCCCGTCGGCCTCGGAGTCGACGGCACCGCCTCCAACGAGTCCGGCGAACTCCACACCGAACTGCGCAACGCCCTCCTGGTCAACCGTCTCGGCGCCCACCGCGAGAAGGCGCTCACCGCCCGGCAGGCCCTGCGACTGGGCACGTACGGCGGCGCCCGGGTCCTCGGCCGGGCCGACCAGACCGGTTCCCTGGAGGCGGGCAAGCTCGCCGACCTCGTGCTGTGGCGGATGGACACCCTCGCCCACGCCTCCATCGCCGACCCGGTGACCGCCCTGGTCCTCGGCGCCGCCGCCCCGGTGACCGCCTCCTTCGTGGGCGGCCGGCAGATCGTCGGGGACGGCCGGCTGCTCACCGTCGACGAGGACGCGATCGCGCGGGCCACCCGCGACGAGGCGCGGCGGCTGGCCCGGATCGCCGCGCACGGCTGACCCCCACAGAACTCCGGCCGGGAGGGACGGCTCCCGGCCGGCGGCCGCGGCACCCCAGGGCGCCGTGGCCACCGGACCGGACCGCGCGCGGGGACGCGCGCGCTCCGGTCCGGCACCCTCCCCTCCCCTTCCCGTTCGGTCCCGCACGACCCTTTTTCCGCACCACCTCCTTGACACCCACGTCAGAGTCGACGTGCAACCGACCGGAGGCGAGCCGCCGTGGCCGACCACCCAGTTGACGAAAAACTCCCGCCCGTGAAGATGGCGACGACCGGCCTCCAGCACGTGGCCGCCATGTACGCGGGTGTCGTCGCCCCGCCCCTGATCGTCGGCGCGGCCGTCGGTCTCTCCGCCACCGAACTGACCTTCCTGACCGGCGCCTGCCTGTTCACCGCCGGCCTCGCCACCCTGCTGCAGACCCTCGGCATCTGGAAGATCGGTGCCCGGCTGCCCTTCGTCAACGGCGTCACCTTCGCCGGTGTCGCCCCCATGACCGCGGTCGTCGCCTCCACCGACGACAAGTCCGACGCACTGCCGCTGATATTCGGCGCGGTCATCGTCGCCGGTCTCCTCGGCTTCCTCGCCGCACCCGTCTTCTGCAAGGCGGTCCGCTTCTTCCCGCCGGTCGTCACCGGCACCGTCATCACCCTCATCGGCGTCTCCCTGCTCCCCGTCGCCTTCGGCTGGGCGCAGGGCCCCGACACCACCGCCCACGACTACGGATCGCCGACCAACCTGGGCCTGGCCGCCGTCACCCTCGTCATCGTCCTGCTGCTGCGCCGCTTCACCCGAGGCTTCGTCAAGCAGATCGCCGTCCTGCTGGGCCTGGTCGCCGGCACCCTGATCGCCATCCCGTTCGGCGTCACCGACTTCGGCCCGGTCGCGGACGCGGACATCGTCGGCTTCCCCACCCCGTTCCACTTCGGGGCACCCCAGTTCCAGGTCGCGGCGATCGTGTCGATGTGCGTGGTGATGGTGGTGTCGATGACCGAGTCCACCGCCGACATGCTCGCCCTCGGCGAGATCGTCGGACGCCCCGCCGACGAGAAGACCATCGCCGCCGGCCTGCGCGCCGACACCCTCGGTTCGGCGCTCAGCCCGCTCTTCAACGGCTTCATGTGCAGCGCCTTCGCGCAGAACATCGGGCTGGTCGCCATGACCCGCATCCGCAGCCGGTTCGTCGTCGCGGCCGGCGGCGGCTTCCTGGTCCTGATGGGCCTGTGCCCGGTCGCCGCCTCCCTCATCGCCGTCGTACCGCGCCCGGTGCTCGGCGGGGCCGGCGTGGTCCTGTTCGGCTCGGTCGCGGCCAGCGGCATCCAGACCCTGGTCCGGGCCGCCCTCGACAAGGACAACAACGTCCTGATCGTCGCCGTCTCCCTGGCCGTCGGCATCGTCCCGATCACCGCGCCGGAGTTCTACCACGCCTTCCCGGAGACGGCGAAGATCATCCTGGACTCCGGCATCTCCACCGGCTGCGTCGCCGCCGTCCTGCTCAACCTGGTCTTCAACCACCTCGGCAAGGGCCGCGACGCCCAGGACGTGACCCATCCGATGGAGGCGGGGGAGGAGATCAGCGGCGTCGCCCGCACGCCGGCCCCGCACTGACGGCACCCGCCCGGGCCTTCGGGTCCCGCCGCCCGGCGGGACCCGAAGGCCCGGGTCACCGTCACCTCGTGTCCCGCCGGCCGGCCTCGTGGACGCGTGGGCCGGACGGGCTCGTCACGTCCGGCGCGGTGACGCCAGCAAGTGACGGACGCCGGTGCGGGGTTCGGTGTACTCCCCGGCCTGCCAGCCGGCCCGCTCCAGGACGGCCGCCGCCGCCCGCAGCGCCGCGGCGTCCCCGTCGTACACGGCGACCGCCTCGGGCTGCGGGGTCGCCCGCACCCGGTACCCGTCGCCGTCCGGGCCCGCCGGACGGCGCCCGGCCGCCTCCAGGGCCAGCGCGGCGGCCCGCACCAGATGCGTCCGCTCCCAGCCGCAGGGCCGGTCCACGGCACCGTCCGGGTTGGTCATCCGGCGCAGCTCCAGCAGCCCCTGCCAGGCGCCGCGCACCTCGCGGAGCCGGTCCGGCCCGGCGGGCCCCGCCGCCTCCCCGCCGACCCGCGCGGCGAAGACGCCGTCCGGCGCGGAGCCCTCCTCCGGTGCGGGCCCCTTCTCCGGTGCGGGCCCCTTCTCCGGTGCGGGGTCCTCCCGGGTCCGCCGGCCGGCCGGTGTCAGGAAGTGGTCGTGCGGCGGGCGCGGGTGCCGGAAGGCGAGCCCGCGCCGCACCAGGGACGCGAGCTGCGCCGGCGTGCCCTTCAGCCGTCCCGTGACGGGATCGGCGGCGTCGATGAGCCGCCGCTGCGCGGCGGTCGGCGGTCGGAACACCTCACGCACCTTCCTCTCCGGGCCGCAGCCCGATCCGGTCACGGCACGGCTCCGTCACGGCCGAAACGGGCGACGCGTTCACGCCAGTTTGGACGAAGGCGCTTTCCGGCCGCGCTGCCGGCCCGTCCGGCCCGCCCGTCCCCCGCCTTCCGCGCGACCGGTCCGGCCCGGACGGAATCCCTCCGCCGCCGTGGCCAGGAAGCGGGACACCGACACGCCCCCGCCGCCCCGTCGCACGGCCGCCGAATGTAACAGCCGGATTGCGCCCGCGTGACGCCCACCGGTACACCTCCTTCCGAGCGCCGGGAGCGGCGGAATGATTCCGGTGCGCCTTTCACGCCCTTCCCTCGCGTGTTCCCCCCGAACGAATTCGGGCACATGGCCCCTGGCACGGGGGGAGCCGGGTCGGCCGCCCCTGCCGGAGAGCCGCTGAAAAAAGGGGTGGGGGGACATGGTCCGGATTCTCGTGGTGCACGATGAGGAACTGCTGCGTTCGGCACTGGTACAACTGCTCAGATCCGACCGCGCGCTGGAGGTGTCCTCCATAGCGCCGTACGCGGGGATACCGGACCAGGACGTGCTGCCGACGGACGTGTGCGTGGTGGACGGAGAGTGCCTGCAAGGGCCGTACGGGGGGCAGGACGCGCCGTTCCGGGCGCACTGCGGGGAACGGCTGGTGGTCCTGACGACGCCCAGCCGGCCGGGTGTGCTGCGCCGGGCGTTCGACTGCGGCGCGCTCGGGCTGGTCGACAAAAACGCCCCGGCCCAGCGGCTGATCACCGCGGTCCACACCGTGGCCAAGGGGGAGCGGTTCCTCGACAGCACCCTCACCGTGGCCCTGCTCGAAGGCGCGGAGATGCCCCTGACCAGCCGGGAGCTGAGCGTGCTGTCGCTGGCCGCGCAGGGCGCGCCGATGGCCGAGATCGCGGCCCGCCTGCACCTGTCCCGGGGCACCATCCGCAACTACATGGCCACCGCGATCCGCAAGGTGGGCGCCCGCAACCGGGTCGACGCGATACGCATCCTCCAGGACGCCGGCTGGACGTGACCGTCCCGCGCGCCCGGCGGGAAAGGGGGACGGCCACCGGCCGCCCCCGCGCCGCCACGCCGACCTCGTGCGCGTCGACGCGGTCCGGCGTCCCGCGGGCGCGCGCGAGCCTGCCGGTCACCAGGGCTCAGCGGAGCGGACCGGCGTTCCAGTGGCCCGTCAGGTCGCGGTACAGGGGGGACCGGGCCAGCACTTCCTCGTGGGTGCCGCACACCGCCCGTACGCCGTCCAGCACCAGCACCCGGTCGGCGCGGACGGCGGACGACAGGCGGTGCGCCACGACCACCAGCGTCCCCGGCCGCCGGGCGAGCGCCCGTTCCGCGTCCGCCTCGGCCGCCGGGTCGAGATGGCAGGTGGCCTCGTCGAGCAGCAGCAGCGGCGCGGGCGACACGTAGGCGCGCGCCAGCGCGATCGACTGCCGTTCGCCGGGGGAGAGTCCGGCGGGACGCACGGTGGCGTCGAGGCCGCCGATACGGTCCACCAGGGCCGTCAGACCGAGGGCCCGGACGGCCGCGTCGAGGTCGGCGCGGTCCGCGTCCGGACGCAGGTAGGCGAGGTTCTCGCCCACGGTGCCGGAGAAGACGTACGCCTCCTGGGGGATCAGGGTTCGCTCGGCGACGGCCCGGCCGGTGACCGCCCGCCCGGCCACCCGGACCTCCCCGTCGTCCGGCGCGAGGGTGCCCGCGATCAGGCGCAGGAGCGTCGACTTGCCGATGCCGCTCGGCCCCACGACGGCGAGGTGCTCACCCGGGGCGACGCACAGGTCGAGGCCGTCCAGGACCGGTTCGGCGCGGGTCCCGTAGGACAGGGTGACGGAGCGCAGCTCCACCGCCGGGACCGGGCCGGGGCCGCGCGGTACCGCCTCGGCCGGCGGTGCCGCCCGGCCGGAGGCCACCGGTGTCGCGCGGCGGGTGTCCGTGGGCCACGGGTCCGGCCCGGTGACGCGGTCCAGGACGACCAGCAGCCGCGCCCCCGCCGCGCCGAGCGCCGTCATCAGGGTGTGCAGCGCGGGCAGCAGCGACTGCGCGAGATAGGTGAACGCGCCCAGCAGCGCGCCCGTCGTCACGCCCCGCCCGCGCAGCCACGGTACGGCGACCAGCAGCGCCAGCACGGGCAGGTGGCCCGCGACGCCCAGTGCCGCCGTCCGCACCGCCGCCCAGCCGGCCAGGGCTCGGGCCGCCGACGCGGCGTCGGCGACCAGGCGGGCGCCCTGCCGGACCCGGTCGGGTCCGGTCCCGCAGGCCGTGAGGTCGCGCAACGCCGCCCGCGCCCGCGCCGCGTGGTCGCCGAGCGCCTCGTCGGCGGCGAGGGCGCGCCGCTGAGCCGCCGCCATCGGCCGCAGCGTGGCCAGGAACAGCGCCAGACCGCCCAGCAGCGGCGGCAGGACCACCACGAGCAGGGCCGGGTGCAGCGACAGCAGGCCGAGCAGCGCCCCGGCGGCGGTGAAGACGAACGAGCGCAGGGTGAGGACCAGCCCGGCGAAGCTGTCCCGGGCGATCTCGACCTGGTTGGTCAGCCGCGAGACGGCCGCCCGGTCGGTGCCGCCCGGCCCGTGCAGCGCCCGCTCGAGGGACCGGTCGACGGCCCGCCGGACCAGCGCGTCGCGCAGCGGTTCCGTCAGCCCGGCCAGCTCGGCGAACACCCCCCGGACCACCGGCGCGGCGCACACGACGCCGGCGAGGGCGGCCGCGAGCCACAGCAGTCCCGCGCGGGTGTCACCGGCGAGGAAGCCCCGGTCGACGGAGTGGGCGATCGCGTACCCCACCAGGAACGCCTGGCCCGCCTCCGCCAGCGACCACACCGCGAGCCGTATCAGCACCCCCTTGCGGCGGGCGAGGAAACGGCGGGCCGGCGGACCGATCCGCCGCAGCGCCCCGCTCCCGTCGCTCTCCACGGACACCCCGGACGTCATGGACGAGCCCCCTCGGCCGCGGACCGGGACACGGGCGTCCCGGTGTTCTCTGTGTCGTGCACGGGTGTTCTGGTGTTCTCTGTGTCGTGCACGGGCGTCCCGGTGTTGCCTGCGTCGAGCACGGGCGTCCCGGTGTTCTCTGCGTCGAGCACGGGTGCTCTGGTGTTCTCTGAGCCGAGCGTGGGCGCCCCGGTGTTGCCTGCGTCGAGCACGGGCGTCCCGGTGTTCTCTGCGTCGAGCACGGGTGCTCTGGTGTTCTCTGAGCCGAGCGTGGGCGCCCCGGTGTTCCCAGCGCCGAACGCCGGCGTCCCGCCACTCCCGTGCCCGTCCGCCCCCGCGCCCCCGCGCGTGCCCGGCGTCCCGTCCCCGCCGAACACCGCCCGGTACCCCGGGACGCGCCACAGCTCCCGGTGCGTGCCGACCGCCCGTACCCGCCCGTCCTCCAGCCAGACGACCAGGTCCGCCCGGCCGGCGACCGAGGGCCGGTGGGCGACGACCAGCCGTGTGCCCGGACGGGGCGAGCCCCGCAGCGCCCGGTCCACCTCGTGCTCGGTGGCGGTGTCCAGGCTGGACGTCGCGTCGTCCATGATCAGCAGGCGTCCCGCGTGGGCGAACGCCCGTGCCAAACCGAGCCGTTGGTGCTCACCCCCGGAGAGCGGAGCCGCCGCCAGGGGAGTGCCGTCACCGTGCGGCAGCCGGCGGACGAAGCCGTCGGCGCCCGCGGCCGTCAGGGCGGCCCGCACCTGGCCGGGCGAGAGGGACCGCGGCCCCGCGGCGACGGCCTCGGCGACCGTGCCCTCGCCCAGTACCGGCCGCTCGAAGGCGAAGGCGACCTCGGCCCGCAACGCCTCGCGGCTCAGCGCGCCCAGGGGGACGCCGTCCAGCAGCACCTCGCCCTCGTCGGGATCGGTCAGCCGCCCCGCCACGGCCACCAGGACGGACTTGCCCGCCCCGCCGCGGCCGACCACCGCGACGGTCGCGCCGCCCGGAATCCGCAGCGCGTCGGCACGCAGTACTTCCCGGCCGTCGCGCACCACCCGCACCCCGCGCAGTTCGAGCGCGCCCGGACCGTCCGGCGGCAGCTCCCGCGTGCCGTGGACCAGCGCGGGCAGCCGCTCCAGGGCGAGGGTCCGGGCCCGCGCCTGACGGCCCCGTACGAGCGCGCCGAGCAGCGACGCGGCGCCACCGACGCCCGCCGCCAGCTGGGTGTACCGGGCGGCGGCGAGCAGACCGCCCACGCTCAGGGCGCCCGACGCCAGGCGCAGCCCGCCGACGCCGGTGGCGGCCAGCACCAGCAGCGGCACCAGGACGCCGCTGCGGCCCAGCGCCCGGCCGTGCAGCGCCCACATGCGCCGGCCGAGGGCGGCCAGCTCCGGCAACGGGGCCAGCACCCGTGCGCGTTCGCGGGCCGCGGTCCCGGCGGCGGCGATGGTGGCCGCGCCGTCCATGGTCTCCAGGAGCCGGGTGGCGACCTCCGACTGGACACGCTGGTAGGCGGCGACCGACGCGCCGGTGTCCCGGGCGAACGCCCGCAGCACCAGGCCCAGCGCGGGCAGCCCGGCCAGGACGCACAGCGCCACCCATACGTCGACGAGGGCCAGCGCCACGAGCGCGCCGACCGGGGTGACCAGCGACGCCGCCAGCGCCGCCCGGGCCGCCGGGCCGGCCCCCGCGTCGGCGGCGTTGAGCGTGAGGCGGGTCCCGACGTCCCCCGGGGTGAGGTCCCGGGCCCGGTCGGGTACGCAGCCCAGCAGGCCGGCGAGGGCGCGCAGCCGCACGGCGGCCGTCCAGCCGGCGGTGCAGCGGCCGGTGCTCAGCGCGGTGAGGCTGTCGAGGAGCAGCTCGCCGAGGAGCAGCGCGGCGCTGAGCAGCAGCCAGCGCGCCGGGGCGCCGCCGGCCAGCAGCAGATCGAGGGTGGCGCCGAGCGCCAGGGGCTGGGCCACCGCGGCCAGCGCCGCTCCCACCGAGCACAGCAGCACGAACAGTTCGGCCGCGCGGGACGGGCGCGGGCCGTCGGCCGCGTCCCCCGCCGCGCGGGCCCGCCCGGTCGACCTCACCGAGGGCCTCCCTTCCGGCCGTGGACACGGCACCGGCGCCCCGGGCGGACCCGGGGCGCCGGTGCCGAGCCGCGTGGCTCAGTTACAGGTCGTGATGCTCAGGCTGCTGTCGCCGCAGAGGAGCAGGCTCGCGCGGCTGCCGGTCTCGACGTCGCCCATGGCCTCGTCCTTCGGGGTCTCCAGCGACTGCAGTTCGAACAGGTTCATGGCGTTTCCTCTCGTACGGCAACGGGGTCCGTTGTCACGTCACGACCTCTGTTGAGGCCGAGTCAGGGGCCCGCCGGCCGGGTGCCCGGCGGCGGGAGGAACGGCAGCCCGGCCTGCGGGCCGCCGTGCGCGGAGGCGACCGCCAGCAGGCAGCCGGCGGTACCCGTGGACAGGTCCATGGACAGCCGCATCATCTGCTCGCCGGGGAAGGCGAGCCGGCCGCGGTAGGACAGGGCGTGCCAGGACAGCGCGTCGAGCTGGCGGCGGACGGCGGCGGGGCCGGTGCCGGGCGCCGTGGCCGTGGTGCGGGCGAGGTACAGCACCATCCCGGCCACGCCCCGGTACAGGCCCGGCTGGGCGTAGAACATGGCCTGCGCCGCCGCCACGATCTCGTCCCGGGCCCGCGCGAACTCCTCGTCGGCGCGGTGTGCGAGGTAGTCGTCGAGCACCATGCCGATGCCCACGCTGCCCGCTCCCAGGTAGGGCATGGTGCGCCAGCCCTCGTCGACCTGGAGCGCGCCGCCCGCGCCCCGCACACACCGGGCGAGGTCCCGGCGCAGGGCGTCCCGGGCGAGGTCGAGCAGCCCGGTGTCCCCGGTGCGCTCGTACAGCCGCAGGAAGAGCAGGGCACCGCCCGCCGCCCCGTACAGCAGTCCCGCACGCGGCCGGGTGCTCGGCCCCTCGCCGGTCAGCCGGCGTGCCGTCAGCTCGGCGCAGCGCAGGGCTGCGGCGCGCGGCGCGGGGTCGCCGGTGGCGGCGGCCAGCGCGTCCAGCGCCAGGCCGACCCCGGCGGTGCCGCTGTGCAGGTCCGGGGCGAGGTGGTCGAGCGGCTGGTCGAGGAGGAGCGCGGTGAGGTCGAGGGCGCGGTCGCGGTGGCCGAGGTGGTCCAGGGTCCAGGCGATCCCGGCGAGTCCGTCGTGGAAACCGGACGGCGTGCCCGAGGGCGGCTCCTTGGTGCGGTCCAGGAGCCACTGCTCCTCGTCCTCGTCGCGGTCCGCGCCGCTCACCGCGAGGGCGTACAGCACTCCCGCCGCGCCGTACCCGAAGCTCAGCCCGCCGCCCGCCGTCGCGAACTGCGCGATGTCACCGGGGAACAGCCGGTCCGTACGGGAGAGGGTCGCCGACGCGTGGATCGCCGCGGCCATCGACTCCCGGCTGTGCGGCCAGTCACCCGGATCGACCGGGACCACCGGCCCGGACGCGCCCCGCGCCGGGGACGTGCCCGCGGCCCCGTCCGTGATCTCCTCGACCGCCGCGTCCAGCCAGGCCCGGTCCACCGGGAACTGCCCGGCCACCAGGTCGGCCAGGTGCGCCGCCTTCTGCCGGTCCAGGGCGAAGAGGCTGGTCAGGGGGAGGAACAGGGCGAGTCTGAGACAGGCCAGCGCATACCGGTCCACGGCCACGCCCCGACGGTCGGCCGGTGCCACGAAGGCCGGGTTGGCGACGGTCTGCCGGCCGGGCTCGTCGACGTGGTGCGCGGCCTCGAAGTCCAGCAGGGCGACGCTGCCGTCGTCCCGGACCATGATGTTGAACAGGTGCAGGTCGTTGAAGACCACGCCCCGGGCGTGGACGTCGGCGACGGCCCGTTCCACCCGGGCGTGGACGTCCAGGGCCCAGTCGGTGTACTCGGCCAGCCGCCGCTCGTCCGGGTCGGCCTCGATGAGCGGGTGGCGGCGCGCGAAGAACGTGTTGAGCGGCTTGCCGTCGAGGTACTCCAGGACGAGGAAGTGGTGCTCCCCGACCGTGAGGTGGTCCAGCACCTCGGGGGTGCAGTCCAGTCCCGACAGCCGCTCCAGCGCTTGGCGTTCGCGGTGCAGCCGGGTCACGGCGTCGGCGCCGTCGGCGGCCAGCCCGGCGTGCGGCCGGGCCTCCTTCAGGACGACCTGCGCGCCGGTGCGGGTGTCCCGGCCGAGGTAGACGCCGCCGCCGTTGGAGAAGTGCAGCGCCGACTCGACGGTGTAGGGGAGACCGGCCACGGTGACCGCGGAGCGCGCCTGGAGGTGCGGCTGGAGGAAGGCGGGCACGGTCACCCACTCGGGGACGCGGAAGACGGGTCCGCGCAGGTCGGGTATGAGCACGCCGTCGGGGCGGGCCACGGCCGGGCGCAGTTCGCCGTCGGCGTCGTAGCAGTTCCGCCGGGTGAAGCCGCCGTAGCGGACGTGCACCGGGCCGTCGCCGAGCCGCAGGTCGCTGAGGATGTGCGGGCCGGGCTCGCCGGCCAGCAGCTCCGACAGCTCGCCCGCGAGCCGCTCGAACCGCTCCTCGTCCGCCGGGTAGACGGTGATGAACTTGCCGCTGCCGGCCCGGTCGGCGTACTTGGCGTTGCGCTGGTGCAGCAGATAGCGGCTCGGCACGAACTTGAACGCCGTGCCCCCGTCGACGCAGTGCCGGTACACGCGCTCCAGCACGGACTCGGCGTTGTCGAGACAGGCGGCGACGTGGATCTTCCAGCCCTGGTCGGGCAGGGCCGCGTCGACCGGGCGCAGCGCCAGCCAGTCGCCGCTCTCGTTGCGCTGCCAGCCCGCCGGGACGGGCGCCGAGGCCAGGGCGTACCGGGACCGTCCGGTGCCCGGCCGGGCGGAGGTGCGGTGCGGTGCGTCGTAGAAACACGGGTCCGCGTCGCAGTACACGGCATAGCCCTTGTTCATGCCCGCTCCCTCCCATCGGCCTTCGGCGTGCTCCGAAGGTGTCATGGGGCGCACGGGCCCGAACAGTTGCCGCTGTCACCACTCCGATGTGCGGAACGCACGGGTAACCCCGCGGCGGCCCGTCAGGGGTCACGGAGTGCCGGGGAGGCCGGGCCGGACGTTCCACGCGGCGATCACCGGCCGGCCGTGCTCCGTGCCCAGCCGGCACAGCGTGCCCGTGGCGAGCTGGAACAGGGCCCCGGCGGAGGGCGGCAGCCCGAGGTGGCGGGCGGTGAGCACGCGCAGGAAGTGGCCGTGGGCCACCAGCACCACGCATCCCTCGGTGTCGGCGAACGCGGCGTCCACCTTGCCCAGCACCCGGTCGGCGCGTTCGCCGACCTGCTCCGGGGTCTCCCCGGGGTGCTCCGGCGGGCCGGGCGCGACGCCGTCCGTGAACAGGAACCAGCCCGGCCGGTCCCGCTGGATCTCCGGCGTCGTGATCCCCTCGTACCCGCCGTAGTCCCATTCGTGCAGGTCCGGGTCGATCCGCACCCCGTGCAGCCCGATCAGCTCGGCCGTCTCCCGGGCCCGCTGGAAGGGGCTGACGAACGCCGCCCCGATCCGATGCGACCGGATGAGCGGCACCAGGCCGCGGGCCTGCTCGCGGCCGTGCTCGGTCAGCGGGACGTCCGTCAGGCCGGTGTGCCGCCCGGACCGTGACCACTCGGTCTCACCGTGGCGGACGAGGAAGAGATCACCCATGGCGCCCAGGCTACGGAACCCGCGCCGCGGCGGGGCGGGCCGTGCACCGTCCGGCGGAAGGAGCCGCTCCGGTCGGGTCCGGCACCGCGTCGCGTACGAACGAACGTCCGCACCGCGTCCCGTACGGGCTCCCGCGCCGCCTACTGCCGGTACCCGTCGAGGAACCGCCCGATCCGTCCGATCGCCGCCTCCAGGTCCTCCGCGTGCGGGAGGGTCAGGATGCGGAAGTGGTCGGGGGCCGGCCAGTTGAAACCGGTGCCCTGGACGACCTGGATCTTCTCCCGCAGCAGCAGGTCGAGGACGAACTTCTCGTCGTCGTGGATGCGGTGCACCTTCGGGTCGATGTGCGGGAAGGCGTACAGCGCCCCCTTGGGCTTCACGCACGACACCCCCGGGATCTCGTTGAGCTTCTCCCAGGCCGTGTCGCGCTGCTCGCGGAGCCGGCCGCCGGGCGCGGTCAGCTCGTGGATGGACTGCCGGCCGCCGAGCGCGGCCTGGATGGCGTACTGGGCGGGCGCGTTGGCGCACAGCCGCATGGAGGCCAGCATGGTCAGGCCCTCCAGGTAGTCCCGGGCGTGCTGCTTGGGGCCGGTCACCACCAGCCAGCCGGAGCGGAAGCCCGCCACCCGGTACGTCTTCGACAGCCCGCAGAAGGTGAGCACCACCAGGTCGGGGGCGAGCGCGGCGACCGGGTGGTGGACCGCGTCGTCGTACAGGATGCGGTCGTAGACCTCGTCGGCGAGGACCATCAGTCCGTGCCGGCGGGCGAGGTCGAGGACGCCCTCCAGGACCTCCTGCGGATAGACGGCACCCGTGGGGTTGTTGGGGTTGATGATGACGACCGCCTTGGTGCGGTCGGTGATCTTCGCCTCCAGGTCGGCGAGGTCCGGGTACCAGTCCGCCTGCTCGTCGCAGAGGTAGTGCACCGCCTTGCCGCCCGCGAGGGTGGTCACCGCCGTCCACAGGGGGAAGTCGGGGGCGGGGATCAGTACTTCGTCGCCGTCCTCCACCAGGGCCTGTACGGCCATCGACACCAGTTCCGAGACGCCGTTGCCGAGCCAGACGTCGTCCACCCCGACCTCCAGGCCGAGGGTCTGGTAGCGCTGGGCGACCGCGCGGCGGGCGGAGAGGACGCCCCGGGACTCGGTGTACCCGTGGGCCTGGGGCAGCATCCGGATCATGTCCTGGAGGATCTCCTCCGGCGCCTCGAACCCGAACAGGGCCGGGTTGCCGGTGTTGAGCCGCAGCACGCTGTGGCCCGCCGCCTCCAGTGCGTCGGCGTGCTCGATCACCGGGCCGCGGATCTCGTAGCAGACCTCGCTGAGTTTGTTCGACTGCCGGAACTCCATGCGCCGCTTCCCTCCGCCATCTGGTATTGCTTGGTTTTACCAAGTAGATCCTTGGAAAGTCCAACACATTGTCTAGACTGCGCCGCATGTCACCTCGCCGAAGCTACGACCAGTACTGTTCCGCCGCCCGCGCGCTCGACGCCGTCGGGGACCGCTGGACCCTGCTGATCGTCCGGGAGCTGCTCGCCGGACCCCGGCGCTACACCGACCTGCACGCGGACCTGCCGGGTGTCAGCACGGACGTACTCGCCTCCCGGCTGAAGGACATGGAGCGCGACGGCCTGACCGCCCGCCGCCGGCTGCCTCCGCCCGCGGCGGCCTCCGTGTACGAACTGACGCCGCGCGGACGCGCGTTGCTGCCGGTCCTCCAGGCGCTGGGCGGCTGGGGCGCGGGCGAGCTGGGGGAGCGGCGGCCCACCGACGCTCTGCGCGCCCACTGGTTCGCGCTGCCGCTGCTGCACGCGCTGGACGGCGAGGGCGTGGTCGAAGTACGCCTGCGCGAGGGCGACTTCCACGACGGGGTCTTCCACCTCTACGTCGGAGCCCAGGACGGCCCGGCCTACGGGGAGGGCCCCGCGCCCCGCGAGCCCGACGCCCGGCTGGTCCTGGACGCCGGGACCTGCGCCGCCGTCGGCCGGGGCGAGACGGGGGTGGCCGAGGCGGTGCGGGCCGGCCGCATCGAGGTGACCGGCGACGGGGCGCTGGCGAAGGCGCTGCGGGAGGACTGAGGCCGGGGACGCCGGGGGCGCCGGGGAACGGGCGAGGCCCGCCGGTACGCGTCCCCCGGCGGGCCTCCCCTACGCGATATGACGGAGTGTCAGGCGCCCGGCGGCACCCCGCGCGGCCGGCCCGAGCCGCGGGTCAGGGCGTAGCCGCCGATGCCCGCCAGCGCGGCCAGCACGCCGCCGATCCCCGTCCACACCCACCGGTCGGACCACCAGCCGGAGGACCAGCCGTCCTCGGGCTCGATCGCGGAGAGCACGGCGGAGTCACCGGAGTCGTCATCGGCCGCGTCCTGCCGGGACGTCACCGCGATGCCCGGCACCAGCGGCTCGGAGAGCGAACCGTCCACCGCCGCCGCGCCGCCCATGTCCTTCGCGTCGGCCCGGACCTCGGCGCCGACCGGCAGGCCGAGGTCGGCGGCCGGCAGGTCCAGCGCCGTCAGCCGGACGTAGTACGTGCCCGGCAGCGGGTCGTTCGCCCACGGCTCCGACCAGGCGCGGACCGTGCGCAGCACACAGGCCAGCTCCACGGAGGAGGTGCCCGCGGCGGCCGTCCGGGTCTGGGCGCCGTACTGGCACGCCTGCCGCCGGCGCAGACCGTCGTACACGTCGACCTGCCAGGTCTGCGACGCGTGCGTGTCCGGCAGCTTCACGGTCGCCCGCACGGTGGGCCGCTGCCCGGCGTCCGCCGGGAACGACCAGTACAGGTAGTCGCCCGCGGAGGCGTCCGCCGTGGCCCGCTGCCCCTGCTCGATCTCCGTCGCCGTACGGAACGACGTACCCGCCGACGAGGGGGCCGGGGAGCCCGCGGCGGGGCTCGGGGAGGAGTCGGCCGCCGCCGGTCCCGCGGCCAGGCCCAGCGCCAGCAGCGCCGCGCCCGTCACCGTTGCGATCCGCATCAGTTCGTCCTCCAGACGGCGACCCGCCAGCGCGACACCCAGCCCCACACCAGACCGGCGAGGAAGCCCACCACGACCAGCGCGCCCAGCAGCCACCAGCCGCGCCCCAGCCCGAACGAGGCCACGTCGGACGCGTCGTCCGGACCGTCCACGACGTCGACCGTCAGCTCCAGCGGAAGCCCCGGCGTGGTCTTCACCCCGGAGGCCGCCGAGAAGGAGTGCGTCACCTCCAGGCACACGGTCTCGGCGGCCTCCTCGGCCGCGTCGTCGCTCTCGGCCTCCGCCTTCGGGTAGCGCAGCCCCGTCGAGACGACGTCCGTGCGCCCGTCGCCCGCGGCCTCGCCGCGCACGATCTCCCGGCCGGGCGCGGTGACCGCCCGCAGCAGCACCCCGTACGAGGGGGCCACGGCACGGTCGGCCGACACGCTCACCGAGGCGCGCAGCTCCTTGCCCGGCGCCACCGCCACCCGGTACCAGCGCTGCTGCCCGAACTCCACGCGGTCGGTGTACAGCCCGGACTCCAGCGTCGGCGCCGCCGCACAGCGGTCCGCGCCCTCGGTGGCGGCCGGCACCACCACCGGATCGGCCGCCCGCTCCACCAGCTGACTGACCTTGTCGGTGAGTTCATCGGTGTGCTGCACCGACGTGTACGTCCCGCCGGTCGCCTCCGCGATACAGCTGAGCTGCTGGCGCAGCTTGGTGCTGGGCACCAGCCCCAGGGTGTCGATGGTCAGTCCGATGCCCTTGGCGGCTATCTCGCGGGCCACCTCGCACGGGTCGAGCGGCTGGCAGGTGTCCTCACCGTCACTGATCAGCACGATCCGCTTGGAACCGGCGCCGGAGCCGAAGTCGCCCGCCGCCTTCAGCAGCGCGGGACCGATCGGCGTCCAGCCGGTGGGGGTGAGCGTCGCCACCGCCGTCTTCGCCTCCGTGCGGTCCAGCGGACCGACCGGGTAGAGCTGCGCGGTGTCCTTGCAGCCCGTCGCCCGGTCGTCGCCCGGGTAGTCCGCGCCGAGCGTCCGGATGCCGAGGCGCACCTCCTCGGGCGTCGCGTCGAGCACCTCGTTGAACGCCTGCTTCGCCGCGGCCATCCGGGTCCCGCCGTCGATGTCCTTGGTCCGCATGGAGCCGCTGACGTCGAGCACGAGGTCGACCTGGGGGGCGTCCTCGCCGGTGGGTTCGCCGGCGGACGCCGGGGCCGGGAGGGCGAGCCCGGCCGTCAGCGCGGCGAGCAGGGCGCAGACACCCGCCGCCAGCCGTTTACTTGTGATCATCGGCGGATCTTATTGACCCCGGGTGCCCTGCTCCAAAACAGCCGCCGGCCAACGGGTTCACGGGCGGAGGGGATTGGGCAGCCGGGCCCACCGGTCGCCGGACCCCTTAGGCGCCAGCCGCATCAGCGTCAGCGCCTTCGCGGGCAGCGGCTCCTCGCACAGCGCCACGAGGTCCGGTGTGCGCGGCAGCTCCCGTACGGCCGCCGCCAGCGCGTCCCGCAGCGCCGGACCGCTGCCCGCCGTCTGCGCCAGCGCCCCCGCCACCAGCGAACCGAACAGCTTGCGGCGCAGCACCGCGACGTCGTCCGTGACCATCCGGTCCGGCAGTCCGGGCACCGGCACGCCGTGCCGGGCCAGCCGGGCCGGGCTGATCCGCAGGTCGGCGAGGTCCCGGTAGACCAGCCGGACCGGCTCCCCGGCGGCGGAGAGCACCACCAGCAGGTTCTGGCCGTGCGCCTCCAGCGCCACACCCAGCTCCAGCAGGCGCAGCCCCACCCGCAGCGCGAGGCGGGCGAACCGGGCCGTCCAGCCCGCCGACCCGGGCAGCGTGGTCGTCGCCAGGGCCGCCACCGGCACCACCCGCTCCCCGTCGGCCCCGTACCGGTCCGGCGACTCCCGCAGCACGGCGGCGAGATCGGGACTGTGGGCGCTGGCCGCGGCCAGCGTCCGGGTGATGTGCAGCAGCCCCTCGCAGCGCGCGGCGAGCCCCTCGCCGAACGCCGACAGCGTCGCCGAGGCGGCGACCGAGGCGACGGAGATGTCCCGGACCGAGGAGGTCAGCCGGGCCGACAGCGCGGTCTTGACGTGCGGCCCGCCGGGCACGGCGAGGGTCCGCAGCGACATCAGCGGATGCGCGTCGAGTCCCGGGCCGCCGTCCTCGTCCGCGCCCTTCAGCACATGCGCCGCCTGCCACGGATGCACCGGCAGCAGCAGCCGCCCGGCGTCCCGCAGCGCGGCCGGCCAGTCGCCCGACACCAGGCACTCCCCGGCCGGCACCGCCACCCGCCGCAGCGTCACCACCGGCCCGTGCTCGGGCGCGTAGGCGAGCTGTTCGGCCACCGAGAAACCGGGCCGCGAGCGGCAGCCGGGGTGGAAGGGGTGTCCGTCGACGACCCGCTGCTCCCACTCCCAGCCGTTCCCGGGCCACTCCGGCGCCGGCGCGCCCCGGCCCGCCCGGGACAGCGCCAACGAGGCCACACTGTGCCCGAGTTCCCCGGCGAACGACTCGGCGCCGGGCACGGCGAGGGCGGTCATCAGCCGCGCCGGATCGCCGTACTCCCGCCCGGCGCACCGTACGGCGGTGACAGGGGAGCCGGTGCGGTACGGGTCGGCGGGCGGGCCGGACAGCCGGCGGCCGTCCCGCAGCCGCAGGACCAGCTCCCCGGCGGCGGCCTCGCGGCCGGCGATCCACGGCAGCGGCTCATGGGCGAGCGCACGCCAGAGCCGGGACAGCACGGCCGCGCGGGCGCCGGGCAGCGCGGCCGTGTACCCGGCGACGAGACCGGGCCGGACGGCGGCCAGTTCCTCGGCGACCTCGGTCTCGGCGGTGGGGGGACGGTGCACGGCGGCTCCTTCGGGTGCGGACTCGGTACGGGTCGGGGGCGTCACGGCGGAGTGACGAGGGCAGACATACTGATCCTCTCCGCCCATGACAGACCGTAGGGAACGAGTGGAACGCGTGGATGTCCTGCCCCCGCCAACCGGCGGCGACGCCGTGAGCCGTGCCGGCGTCGCGGCGCTCGCCGACGCCCACGCGGCGGTGCCGCTGCTCAACTGCCTGCTGCGCGAGGTGGCCGAGCCCCTGCCCGGCCATCGCGGCGCCGGCGGTGACCGCCGGGTGTACCGGCTGCCCGGCACCGGCCGGCTGCTGCGGGTGCGCGGCGGCCGGCGCCCCGCCGAACCCGAGGTGCGCACGGCGGCCGGCTGGCACCGCCTCGGCCACCCGGACCTGGTCGCCCTCGTCGCGGAGGAGCTGCTCCGGCACACCGGCCTGCCCAACCACGAACTGCCCGCCGAGATGACCGACAGCCGGGACGCGGTCGCCGCCCTGCTGACCGCCCGCGCCGTCGCCGACCCGCCCGCCGACCCCTACCTCCGCTCCGAACAGGCCCTGCTCACCGGCCACACCCACCACCCCGCCCCCAAGGCCCGCGGCGGTGGCCCGGCCGCGGCCTGGCTGCCGTACGCCCCCGAGGCCCACGCCCGTTTCCCGCTGACGCTGCTCGGCGTGCGCGCGGACCTCGTCGTCGAGGAGGGTGACACCTCCGCCCTCGACGCGCTCGGCGACGCCCCGCCCGGCTACCGGCTGCTGCCCGCGCACCCCTGGCAGCTCGCCCTGACCGCCGACGCCCTCGCCCCGGCCTTCGCCGACGGCCGGCTGATCCGGCTCGGCGAGACCCCGGCCCCGGTCTGGCCCACGGCGGCGATCCGCACGCTCTACGCGCCCGGACCCGACCTGTTCCTGAAGTTCAGCCTCGACGTGCGCATCACCAACGACATCCGCCGGCTGTGGCGCCACGACCTGCTGAAGCTGTGCCGTACGGACACGGCGGCCCGCGCGGCGTTCGCGGCGCTCGACGGGAACGCCGCCTGGCTGGCGGACACCGGTTACCGCACCGCCGCCTTCGCCTTCGAGGAACTCGCCGTCCTGGTCCGCGACGGACTCCGCGGCCACCTGCTGCCCGGCGCGGTCCCACTGCTCGCCGCCGGGCTGGCCGAGGGCTTCGCGGGCAGCCCCCTCGACACCGCCGCCGACCCTGGCGCCTGGTGGGAGGCGTACCTCGCCCGGGTCGTCCCCCCGGCCCTGGCCGCCTTCCACGACCACGGCGTCGTCCTGGAGGCCCACCTCCAGAACACCCTGGTCGCGGTCGACGCCCACGGGACGCCCGTACAGGCCCTGTTCCGGGACGCCGAGGGCGTGAAGCTGCTGGGTGACGTGGACCGGGCGGCCGGCTGGGAGCGGCTGGTGTACTGCCTGGTCGTCAACCACCTCACCGAGATCGCCGGTGCGCTGGCCGACCGGCACCCCGGCCTGGACCCCTGGCCCGCCGCCCGCCGCGCGTTCGCCCGGCATCCGCTCCCCGAGATCCCCGCGCTGCTCACCGCGCCCACCCTGCCCGGCAAGACCAACCTGCTGCTGCGCTGGACCGGCGCGGACGGCGCCGACGCCCGCTACCGGCCGCTGCCCAACCCGCTCGCCGGGCAGGGGGCGGTCAGTCCGGATAGGCGTGGGTCTGGGCCGCCTTCACCGTCGCCCAGACCTCGGCGCCCGGACGCAGGTCGAGTTCGGCCGCCGCGACCGCGCTGAGGTCGGCGGCGAGCGGCAGTTCCCCGCCGAGCGCGGCACGGACCCGGTCGCCGTGGCTCTCCAGCCCGGTGACCTCGCAGCGCCAGAGGTTGCGGGCGCTGGCACCGGCGGGACGGTCCCGGTACAGGGTGACGGCGCCCGGCGGGAACGCCACGAAGACCGGCCCGGTCAGCTCCTCGGTGGTGGTGACCGTCTGCCCCGAGCCGAGCCGGACGGTGTGCCCGTCGGCCTCGCCCCGGTAGAGGTTGAGGCCGACGAGCTGGGCGATGTAGTCGGTACGGGGGCGGCGCGCGATGTCGGCCGGGCCGCCCTCCTGCACGATCCGCCCGTTCTCCACGACCACCAGCCGGTCCGCGAGGACCATCGCGTCCAGCGGGTCATGGGTGACGATCACCGCGACCGCCTCGAACTCCGCGAGATGCCGCCGCAACTGGGCCCGGACCTCCAGCCGGGTCCGGGCGTCCAGCGCCGCGAGGGGCTCGTCGAGCAGCAGCAGCCGGGGCCGGGTGGCCAGCGCGCGGGCCACGGCGACCCGCTGGGCCTGCCCGCCGGAGAGCCGGCGCGGCTTGGCACCGGCGTGCCCGGCGAGCCCCAGCCGGTCCAGCCACTCGGCGGCCTGCGCGCGGGCCCGCGCCTTGGACGCGCCGTGGCAGCGCGGCCCGAAGGCCACGTTGTCCAGCGCGGTCAGGTGCGGGAAGAGCAGGTAGTCCTGGAAGACGACGCCGACCGGGCGCAGTTCGGGCGGGGTGCGCTCCAGCGCCGCGCCGTCCAGCCGCAGCCGCCCGCCGGTCAGCGGGGTCAGTCCGGCCAGGGCCCGCAGGGCGGTGGTCTTCCCGGCGCCGTTCGGCCCGAGCAGGGCGACCACCTCGCCGGGCGCGACGGCCAGCTCCACGTCCAGCCGGAACGCGCCCCGCTCCACCACGAGGTGGGCGTCGAGACCACTGCCCGTCCCGGTACCCCCCGTCCCGGCAGTCCCCGTCCCGGTACCCCCCGCCCCGGCAGTCCCCGCCCCGGTCATCTCGTCCCCGTCTTCCGCGGTCATCCGGCGGTCATCCAGCGGTCGCGCAGCCCGGCGAGGACGGCGACGGACACGGCGAGCAGGACCAGGCTGAGCGCGGTGGCCGCCTCGGGGTCGCTCTGCAGGGCCAGGTAGACGGCGAGCGGCATCGTCTGGGTACGGCCGGGGAAGTTGCCCGCGAAGGTGATCGTCGCCCCGAACTCGCCGAGCGCCCGCGCCCAGGCCAGCACCGCGCCCGCCGCGATGCCCGGCGCGATGAGCGGCAGCGTGACCCGGCGGAAGGCGGTGAACCGGGAGGCGCCCAGCGTGGCCGCCGCCTCCTCGTAGCGGGGGTCGGCGGCGCGCAGGGTGCCCTCGACGCTGATGACGAGGAACGGCAGCGCGACGAACGCCTCCGCGATCACCACGCCCGCGGTGGTGAACGGCAGGGTGAGGCCGAACCAGTCGTCCAGCCACTTCCCGACGATGCCGTTGCGGCCGAGCGCCATCAGCAGGGCGACGCCGCCGACGACCGGCGGCAGCACCAGCGGCAGCGTCACCAGGGCCCGTACGAGACCCCGCCCGGGGAACTCCACCCGGGCCAGCAGCCAGGCCAGCGGCACGCCGATCACCAGGCTCACCGCGGTCGCCGCCGTCGCGCACAGCAGCGACAGCCGCAGCGCCTGCCACACCTCGGCGCCGGTCAGCAGCTCCGGCAGGCTCGACCAGGGCGTCCGCACCAGCAGGGCGAGCAGCGGCACGATCAGGAAGGCGAGCCCGATCAGCGCGGGCACCAGCAGCGGCAGCGGCACCCCGCGCACCTGCGCCCCCGCGCGCCGGCGTCGGCGCCGGGGGAGTACGGCCTTGTCGCCCGCCGTCACGACGTCAGGAACCCGGCGTCCGTGAGCACCTTCCGCCCCTCGGCCGAGCGCACGAGGTCGATGAACGCGTCGGCGCCCGCGGCGTTGCCCGCGTCCTCGAGCCGGGCGATCGGGTAGGCGTTGACGGCGCCGGCGGATTCGGGGAAGTCCACGCCCTCCACTTTGTCACCCGCCGCGCGCACGTCGGTCCGGTAGACGACGGCGGCGTCGGCCTCCTTCAGCTCGACCTTGGTCAGGGCGGCCTTGACGTCCTGCTCGTAGGAGACGGGCGTGAGCTTCAGGCCGCTCGCGTCCAGCGCCTTCCGCGCGGCGGCGCCGCAGGGCACCTCCTCGGCGCAGAGCACGACCTTCAGCGCGGTGTCCGTGAGGTCCTTCAGCGACGCGATCCGGTCCGGGTTGCCGGGGAGGGTGGCGATCTCCAGCTGGTTGCGGACGAAGGTGACAGGGGTCCCGGACGTGTCCCCGGCGTCCGTGACGATCTTCATCGTCTTGGGGCTGGCCGAGGCGAAGACATCGGCGGGGGCGCCGCCGGTGATGCTCGCCGCGAGCGAGTCGCTGCCGCCGAAGCTGAAGGTGACCTTCGTGCCGGGGTGGGCCTTCTCGAAGGTCTCGCCCAGCGTCGTGAAGCTCTCCTTCAGCGAGGCGGCGGCGAACACGGTGACCGTGCCGGACACCCGCCCCGAGCCGGAGGAACCCGGAGCGCCGGACGACGCGGAGGAGGAGGAGGCGGATTCGTCGGACGACGAGCAGGCGCTCAGGGCGAGCAGCGCGGCGACGCCCGCGCCGGCCGCCCGCAGGGTACGGGTCATCACAGGTCCACTCCTCGAAGGTCCTGGCAGGTCCCGGCACGGTCCTGGCAGGTCTGACCGGTCCCGACGGACAGGATGTCCCGATGATAGTCCCGCAGATGCCAGGAGGAAGTCACCTGTGGGTTCGCATCAGCGGGACCGGCGGACCGTGAAGGTGGCATGTGCGTTGCTACGGACGCGGCGGCTCAGGCGCGGTCGATGTGCACGTTGGTCGACTTCACGCGGGCGGTGGCCTCCATGCCGACCTCCAGACCGAGTTCCTCCACGGCCTCGCGGGTCAGCAGCGACACCAGCCGGTGCGGACCCGCCTGGATCTCGACCTGCGCCGCGACGTCGCCGAGCTTCACGGCGGTGACGATGCCGGGGAAGGCGTTGCGCGCGGAGGTGTACGAGGCGGCCTCCCCGGTGTCGTCACCGGACCGGGCGAGTTCGACGGAGAAGGCGGCCAGGTCCCGGCCGTCGACGAGACGCCGTCCGCTCTCGTCCCGGTGCGTGGCCACCCGCCCCGCGTCCGCCCACCGGCGGGCGGTGTCGGGGCTGACGCCGAGCAGCCGTGCCGCCTGGCCGATCGTGTAGGACTGCATGGGCGTCAACATACGTGACCGCGCGTCCCGCGACGCCCGGAGGCCGTACGGTCGGAACCCTGCGACCGAGAGGGGACGTGCGATGCGCGGCGTGACCTGTTCGATGGGTGTCTCGCTCGACGGGTACATCGTCGGGCCGGACGGCGGTCTCGACTGGTCGGTGCCCGACGCGGAGGTGTTCCGCCTCGCCACCGACGAGGTGCGCGGGCTCGGCGCCCACCTGCTGGGACGGCGCCTCTACGAGACGATGCTGTACTGGGAGAACGCCGACCGGGATCCCTCCCTCGACGCCGCGGAGCGCGAGTTCGCCGCGCTCTGGAAGAGCCTCCCCAAGGTGGTGTTCTCCCGCACGCTGACGTCGGTGCGGGGCACCGGCACCCGCCTGGCCGGCGGCGGTCTCGCCGAGGAGGTCGAGCGGCTGCGGGCCGAACCGGGGGAGGGCGCCATCGCGATCGGCGGCGCGACCCTCGCCGCCGAGGCGGCCGCGCTCGACCTGATCGACGAGTACCTGATCAGGGTCCACCCCGTACTGGTCGGCGGCGGCATCCCCTTCTTCCCTCACGACGAGCGCCGGGTGGCCCTGGAACTGGTCGAGAGCCGCACCTTCGCCTCGCAGATCGCCCACGTCCGCTACCGCCTAAGGCGCTGACCGGCGCTGACCGCGGGGCGCCGCCGCGCCGCGCGGCCGCACGCGTCCGGGACCGGCAGGAGAGGCGAGTCGGGCGATCGTCGGGTGAGCCGCGCGTCAGTCGGCGCGGCCGGCGGCGGTCACCGGGTGGAAGCAGGCGGTGACCGACTTGCCGTAGGGGCAGGGGCGGGCCTCCCAGCTGTCCGCCAGGGCCTCCACGAGCAGCAGGCCCCGTCCGCCGGGGCGGTCACCGCTGGGCTCCTGGGGCTCGGGCAGGTTCCGGTTGTCGTCGTGCACCGTGATGTGCAGGCACTGGCTGTCCCAGGTCATCACGAGCCGGGCGGTGGAACGGGCGTGCACATGGGCGTTGGTGACCAGTTCCGAGACGGTCAGCAGCACGTCGTCCACCGGCTGCGGGCTGTCACAGGTCCAGCCGATCGTCTCCAGATGGCCGAGTGCCCAGTCGCGCGCGGCCTTCGGACCGGTGTCCATCGGCAGCGAACGCGCCCAGCCCACCGCCCGCACCGCTGACTCCTCAACCGACGGATCGTCCACTGCGTCCTCTTCCTGATGGCCTCTGCGACTTGTGTCCCCGCCGGGTGCACGGCCCCGGTCGCCGGCAGCCGCATCCCCGCACGCGGGCGGGTGAGCTGCCGTAACAGCGCGTACCCGGTCCGGTCGTTCACATGCCAGGCCCTGAGACCGTCACGGACGCGGTCCCGCTTCGAAATTTCGACCGGCATTCGGAAACTTCATCATCCGAAGGATGTCGACGGACCCTAGGGATGTCGCTGGCGCTGTCAACACTTCCGCCAGGATTGCTCGGTCACCGGCCTCTCGATGGCGCGATCGGCCCCGAATGTTTCGGGATGCGGGGCGAATTCTGCGAGAAGGATTGACGGCGCGTGCTGGGCTCATATCATCCAGAAAGCTCGACAGACCGTCCCGCATTCGGCATTCCGAACGTGCGGCAGCTTGCTCATTCCGCGCGAGACCGGGATGCCGCCAGCTCCGCTTGTCATGCCCGCATCAATCAGGCACCGCGCTTCCCGCTCCCCGACCCAGGAGAACGAGGTTCCGTCATGCGCCGCAGACTCCGCGCCTCGGCCGCAGCGCTCATCGCCCTGCCGCTGGCGTTCGCCGCCGCACCGTCCGCCCACGCGGCCGACCCGACCACCATGACCAGCGGGTTCTATGTGGACCCCGACTCCAGCGCGAAAAGGTGGGTGGCCGCCAACCCCGGCGACGGCCGGGCCGCCGCGATCAACGCCTCGATCGCCAACACCCCGATGGCCCGCTGGTTCGGTTCCTGGAGCGGCACCATCGGCACCGCCACGGGCGCCTACGCCGGAGCGGCCGACCGCCAGGACAAGCTGCCGCTCCTCGTCGCCTACAACATCTACAACCGCGACTACTGCGGCGGCCACTCCGCCGGCGGAGCCGCGTCGCCGTCCGCCTACGCCGACTGGATCGCCCAGTTCGCCGGCGGGATAGCGGCCCGCCCGGCCGTCGTCATCCTCGAACCGGACTCCCTGGGGGACTACGGCTGCATGTCCCAGGCACAGATCGACGAACGCGAAGCCATGCTCTCCGGCGCCCTCGCCCAGTTCGCCCGCCAGGCCCCCAACACCTGGGTCTACATGGACGCCGGCAACCCGCGCTGGGCCGACGCGGCGACCATGGCCCGGCGCCTCCACGAGGCCGGCCTCCGCCAGGCCCACGGCTTCTCGCTCAACGTCTCGAACTACTTCACCACCGCCGAGAACACCGCCTACGGCAACGCCGTCAACAGCGAACTCAGCGCCCGCTACGGCTACACCAAGCCGTTCGTCGTGGACACCAGCCGCAACGGCAACGGCTCCGACGGGCAATGGTGCAACCCCGCGGGCCGCCGCATCGGCACGCCCACCCGGACGGGCGGCGGCGCCGAGATGCTCCTGTGGATCAAGACCCCGGGCGAGTCGGACGGCAACTGCGGCGTCGGAACCGGCTCCACCGCCGGACAGTTCCTCCCCGAGGTCGCCTACAAGATGGTCTACGGCTACTGACAGGGGTCCCCGGCGCCCACCGGACGTCCCACGCCCTCCCCCTCACTCCGCACTCCGCACTCCGCACTCCAGACACTCCAGACACTCCAGTCCCTCCCTCCCTCCCTCCCTCACGTCGACCTTGGAGGCACAGTCATGGGCTCATACGCCCTTGCCGGACCGGCCGTCCGCCGGAAGACCCGCGGCCTGCTGCTGGCGCTGCTCGTCGGCGTCCTCGCGGTGGTCGCCGCACTGGTCGCGCCGCCGACCGCCCAGGCGGCGGAGAGCACACTAGGCGCCGCGGCGGCGCAGAGCGGCCGCTACTTCGGTACCGCCATCGCCTCGGGCAAGCTGGGTGACTCGGCGTACACGACGATCGCCAACCGCGAGTTCAACTCGGTCACGGCCGAGAACGAGATGAAGATCGACGCCACCGAACCGCAGCGGGGCCAGTTCAACTTCACCGCCGCCGACCGGGTCTACAACTGGGCGGTGCAGAACGGCAAGCAGGTACGCGGCCACACCCTGGCCTGGCACTCCCAGCAGCCCGGCTGGATGCAGAGCCTCAGCGGCAGCGCGCTGCGCCAGGCGATGATCGACCACATCAACGGCGTGATGGCCCACTACAAGGGCAAGATCGCCCAGTGGGACGTCGTGAACGAGGCCTTCGCCGACGGCAGTTCGGGCGCCCGGCGCGACTCCAACCTGCAGCGCACCGGCAACGACTGGATCGAGGTCGCCTTCCGCACCGCGCGCGCCGCGGACCCGTCCGCCAAGCTCTGCTACAACGACTACAACGTCGAGAACTGGACCTGGGCCAAGACCCAGGCCATGTACAACATGGTCCGGGACTTCAAGCAGCGCGGCGTCCCGATCGACTGCGTCGGCTTCCAGTCCCACTTCAACAGCGGCAGCCCCTACAACAGCAACTTCCGCACCACCCTGCAGAACTTCGCCGCCCTCGGCGTCGACGTGGCCATCACCGAGCTCGACATCCAGGGGGCCTCGGCCACGACCTACGCCAACGTGACCAACGACTGCCTGGCCGTCCCGCGCTGCCTCGGCATCACCGTCTGGGGCGTGCGCGACACCGACTCCTGGCGATCGGGCGACACACCGCTGCTGTTCAACGGCGACGGCAGCAAGAAGCCCGCCTACACCGCCGTCCTCAACGCACTGAACGGCGGTACCTCCACGCCCCCCACGGACGGCGGACCGGTCAAGGGCGTCGGCTCGGGCCGCTGCCTGGACGTGCCCGGCACCAGCACCACCGACGGCACCCAGCTCCAGTTGTGGGACTGCCACAGCGGCACCAACCAGCAGTGGACGTACACCACCGCGGGTGAACTCAGGGTGTACGGCGACAAGTGCCTGGACGCCGCCGGCACCGCCAGCGGCACCAAGGTCCAGATCTACGGCTGCTGGGGCGGCGACAACCAGAAGTGGCGCCTCAACTCCGACGGAACCATCGTCGGCGTCCAGTCCGGCCTCTGCCTCGACGCCGCCGGCACCGCCAACGGCAGCCCGATCCAGCTCTACACCTGCGCGAACGGGAGCAACCAGCGCTGGACCCGCGCCTGAGCGGACCCGCCCCCGACGACAGCGCACCGGGTCGCCGCCACCACGGCGGCGACCCTCGCGGTGTTTCCCTGCCGGCGGATTCGTGATGCGGCGGTTCCCCATGGGAACGGTCTTCCTGGTCGGCAACGGGATCGATCTGCTGGTCATGGTCCCGCTGGTGCTGACCAGCGTCACCGGCCTGAGCACCCTCCAGCTCGGCCCCTTCCTGATCCCTGGCGGGGCGGCGATCTCGATCGTGGCGGCCCTGAGCGGCCGGGTCACGACCGTCGGCGGCGGCTGTCGGTGGGGATGCCGGCGGCCACCGGGTCGCCCCGGGACCGCCGGGTCCGCAGGAAGCCCGCGAGATCGTCCATGTGCCTCATGGCTTGGGCAGGGCCCGTGAGGATGGTCCCGCCGTTACCAGGAGGTCCCGGCCGATGGATGAGGAGCCCCTGAACGCCGGACGGCGGGACGCCCAGGATCGGAGGCATCCGATCCGAATGAGTTCCCAGGAAGACGCCGATCGTCTACGCCCACCCGGAGCCGAAGTCGCTCAACGGCTCGCTGAAGGATGTCGCGGTCTCCACGCTGGAGTCCGCCGGGCACGAGGTACGGGTGAGCGATCTCTATGCGATGAACTGGAAGGCGGTCGTGGACGCCACGGACTACGCCCCGACACATCGAGCCCGCTGAAGGTCGCCCGGGACTCGGGCCGGGCCTTCGACGCCGGGACGCTCGCGCCGGACGTCCGCGCCGAGCAGGAGAAGCTGCTGTGGGCCGACACGCTCGTCTTCCCGTTCCCGCTGTGGTGGAACACGATGCCCGCGATCCTCAAGGACTGGGTGGACCGGGTGTTCACCTCCCGCTTCGCGTACGGCGTCGGCGAGCACCGCGACACGTGAAGGAGGGACTGGAACCGGCGGGCCGCACGGGTTTCGGGCCGCACGTGCGCCGTTGACCGCCAGCGATGGAACAGGACGAGCTGAGGCGCGGACCCAATAACAGCCCGGGAGCCCGCGCCGCGCCCGGCAGGCAGTCGCGTCCGTCACCGCAGTCGGCCCGCGCCCCCTCCTTCGAGGCGGTGCGCATGCCGGTCTCGACCATGAAGGCGCGGATGACGACTCCCGGACGGGCCCCCGCGGGCGCGGTCAGGTACCTTCGGCGACGTCATCGCGGTGAACGCGTGGAACACTTGCACACAAAAAGCCCGCACCGGCCAAGGCCGGCGTCATCCGGCCCCAGGCCGAGGGGGCGAGGCGGTGGCAGGGGGAGGCGGCCCCGCAGGGCGGTTCCACGTGCTGCGGCACACCTCCGCGTCGATCATGCTGGAGGAGGGCGAGTCGGTGGTGACGTCGGCCCGTCGGCCGGGGCACTCCTCACCGGCGATCACCCTCGGTTACTATGCACACTTCATGCCGAGGCCGGAGGCCGGGAGCAAGGGGCGCAGGGCCGTCGACGCACTGCTGGAGAGGACGGGAGGCAGCATGCCGGTCCGAACTCCCCAGATCCTCCCCATGGCTGATCCCGGACGGACTCACCCGATGAGCGGTTCAAGGAGTGGTCGTGGAACGCAAGGCCAAGTGGGCGGTTCGGGTTCAGGAATGCTGAGGCACGTCACCGCCACCCGCTACATCGAGCCCCTCACCACCGGCGGCTCCGTCCCCGCCGTCGTCGAGGCCGACGACCTCGGGACCTACGTGGTGAAGTTCACCGGCTCCGCGCAGGGCCGCAGGGCGCTGGTCGCCGAGGTGATCGTCGGGGAGCTGGCGCGGGCGCTGGGGCTGCGCTTCCCCGAGCTGGTGCTGGTCGGCTTCGACCCGGTGATCGCCGCGGACGAGCCGCACCAGGAGGTGCGCGAACTCCACCGGGCCAGCGCCGGCGTCAACCTGGGCATGGACCATCTCCCGGGCGCCGTCGACTTCACCCCCGAGGCCGCCCGGACCTTCCCGGTCGACCCGGTGGAGGCGGGGCGGATCGTCTGGTTCGACGCCCTCACCGCCAACGTCGACCGGACGGTGCACAGCTCGAACCTGATGATCTGGCCGACCCTCGGCACCGTCCCGCCCCGGCTCTGGCTGATCGACCACGGCGCCGCCCTCGTCTTCCACCACCGGTGGGAGAGCGCGGACCCCGCCAAGGCGTACGACTTCCGCCACCACGCCCTCGGCCGCTACGCCCCCGACGTGCGGGCCGCCGACGCGGAACTGGCGCCGAGGGTCACCGAGGGGCTGCTGCGCGGGATCGCCGCCGAGGTCCCGGACGCCTGGCTCGCCGCCGAGGAGGGCTTCGCCGGCCCCGACGACGTACGCCGGGCCTACGTCGACCACCTGTACGCGCGCGTCCGGGCCTCCGCGGCCTGGCTCCCCACCGACTTCCCCACCGGGGACGAACTCGCCGCCGAGGACGCCCGCCGGGCGGAGCGCACCCGGCGGGGCCGCCCGGACTGGCTCAAACGCGTCCCCGACCTGCACGGCAAACCGGGAGCGGCCCAGGACTGGTCGGTCCACCTGGGCGGCGGCACCGGCGGGAAGACGGAACGACAGGAAGGACACGGCGGATGACGGACGACGAGCGGCGCGTGGAGATCGAGTACTGCACCCAGTGCCGCTGGCTGCCGAGGGCGGCCTGGCTGGCGCAGGAACTGCTCACCACCTTCGAGGCGGAGCTGACCGAGGTGGCGCTGAAGCCCGGCACCGGGGGCGTCTTCGTCGTCCGGGCCGCCGGCGAGGTCGTCTGGGACCGCCGGGAGCACGGCTTCCCGGAGCCGACGGCCGTCAAGAAGGCCGTACGCGACCGAGTGGCCCCGGGCAGGACCCTGGGCCACTCGGAGAAGACCGGCCGGTGACTCAGCCCTTGAGCTGCTCGTACGCCGGCAGGGTCAGGAAGTCGGCGTAGTCCTCGTCGAGGGCGACCGTCAGCAGCAGGTCGTGGGCCTGCTGCCAGTTGCCGGCCGCGAACGCCTCGTCGCCGATCTCCGCGCGGATGCCCGCCAGTTCCCCGGCGGCGACCTCGCGGGCCAGTTCGGCGGTGACCGGCTCGCCGTTGTCCAGGACGACACCGGCGTTGATCCACTGCCAGATCTGGGAGCGGGAGATCTCGGCGGTGGCCGCGTCCTCCATGAGGTTGAAGATGGCGACCGCGCCGAGGCCGCGCAGCCACGCCTCGATGTAGCGGATGCCGACCTGGACGGCGTTGACCAGACCCGCGTACGTCGGCCTGGCGTCCAGGGAGTCGATGGCGATCAGGTCGGCCGCCTTGACGTCGACGTCCTCGCGCAGGCGGTCCTTCTGGTTCGGCTTGTCGCCGAGGACCTTGTCGAAGGACTCCATGGCGATCGGGACCAGGTCGGGGTGGGCGACCCAGGAGCCGTCGAAGCCGTCGTTCGCCTCGCGGTCCTTGTCGGCGCGGACCTTTTCGAAGGCCACCTTGTTGACCTCGGGGTCCTTGCGGGACGGGATGAACGCCGCCATGCCGCCGATCGCGTGCGCGCCGCGCTTGTGGCAGGTGCGCACGAGGAGTTCGGTGTACGCCCGCATGAAGGGGGCGGTCATCGTGACCGCGTTGCGGTCCGGGAGCACGAACCGGGCGCCGCCGTCACGGAAGTTCTTGACGATGGAGAAGAGGTAGTCCCAGCGCCCGGCGTTCAGCCCGGAGGCGTGGTCGCGCAGTTCGTAGAGGATCTCCTCCATCTCGTACGCGGCGGTGATCGTCTCGATCAGGACGGTGGCGCGGACCGTGCCCTGCGGAATGCCGGCGTAGTCCTGCGCGAAGACGAAGATCTCGTTCCAGAGGCGGGCCTCCAGGTGGGACTCCGTCTTCGGGAGGTAGAAGTACGGGCCCTTGCCGAGGTCCAGCAGGCGCCGCGCGTTGTGGAAGAAGTACAGGCCGAAGTCGACCAGGGCGCCGGGGACGGGGCGGCCGTCGAGCCGGAGGTGACGCTCGTCCAGGTGCCAGCCGCGGGGGCGCATGACGACCGTGGCGAGTTCGTCGGCGGCCTTGAGCGCGTACGTCTTGCCGGACCTCGGGTCGGTGAAGTCGATGTTCCGGGTGTAGGCGTCGATCAGGTTGAGCTGGCCGAGGACGACGTTCTCCCAGGTGGGGGCCGAGGCGTCCTCGAAGTCGGCGAGCCAGACCCTGGCGCCGGAGTTCAGCGCGTTGATGGTCATCTTGCGGTCGGTGGGGCCGGTGATCTCCACCCGGCGGTCGTTCAGCGCGGCGGGGGCCGGGGCGACCTTCCAGGAGTCGTCCGCGCGGATCGCGGCGGTCTCCGGGAGGAAGTCCAGCGTGCAGGTGCGGGCGATCTCGGCGCGGCGCTCGGCGCGGCGGGCGAGGAGTTCGTCACGCCGGGGGGTGAACCGGCGGTGCAGCTCGGCCAGGAAGGCGAGGGCCGCGTCCGTGAGGACCTCCTCCTGCCGGGGCAGGGGCTCGGCGTCGACGATGGCCAGCGGAGACGGCGCTGGTGCGGACATGAGCTGTCACTTCCTTCGAACAGGCACAGGCACTTCTGAGGCACAGGCACTTCTGATCACGGGGTAGCACAACGGATAGTAGTTTCCTCATGGTGGAAGTTCAATGGTTTGTTGATGTCGAGATACCGCGTGGTTCACTCCCTCCGCCCCGGGCTCCTCCGCCCCGGGCTCCTCCGCCCGGGATTCTCCTGTCCGGGGCGCCCTTGCCCGAGGTGGACGAGATCCGCCTCGGTGTCGATGTCGTAGGGCCGCGCCACGTCACCGCACTCCACGAGCGTGATCTCCCGCGCGTGCTCCTTGAGGTAGGCCCGCGCCCCCCGGTCGCCCTCGGCCGCCGCGGCCACCCCCGTCCAGTGGTCCGCGCCGAGCAGCACCGGATGCCCCCGGACACCGGCGTACGCGGCCGAGGCGAGCGTCGCCGCGTCCCGGAAGGCGCCCCGGACCCGGGCCACCGCCTCCGCGCCGATGCCGGGCTGGTCCACCAGGCAGACCAGTGCCCCCCGGGCGCCCGTCCCGGCCAGCGACTGGAGACCGGCCCGCAGGGACGACCCCATGCCCTGCTCCCACTCCGGGTTCTCCACCACCACGCACCCGTCCAGCGCCGCCCGCGCGCGTACGTCATCGGCTCGCGCCCCCAGCACGACGTGCACGCGGGCGCAGCCACCCGCGCGCAGGGTGCGCACCGCATGCTCGGCCAGGGGGCGGCCACGGTGTTCCAGCAGGGCCTTGGGGCGTCCGCCGAGGCGCCGCCCGCCGCCCGCCGCGAGCAGCAGGGCGATGACCTGGTCTTCGTACTCCGTCATGGGTCCTGCATACCGGAGCGCGCGGCCGACACCCCGGCGGGCGCCGGGTTTCGGGGGACTTGTTTTCGGCCTGCGCTGTGGCGCGGGCCCGCCGGGGTGGCGTTTACTGACCCGCGTCCCCCCGGCGCCCACCAGCGTCCTCGGGGATGCGGGCGCCATCAGGGGGCAAGGGGAATGCATCACGAGAGGGCGCACAACGGCGTGCGAGGGGGAGGGACCGTGTTGCGTGGCGTGGGGCGGGAGCGCATGGCCGACGGCGTGGGACGGGAACGGACGACCGCGGGCGCGGGCCGGGAGCGAGCGACCGCGGACGTGGGTCAGGAGCGCGTGGCCGCCGGTGAAGAGGACGTGCGGGTGCGGGAGTTGCGGACCGCGGTGGCCCGGCTGCGCCGGCTGCTCGCCGCGTTGCCCGCGGAGTTCCCGGACCGGGGCATCGCCGAGGAGGAGCTGGCCGGTCTCGCCGCCATGGCGGCGGACGGCGTGCCGGAGGTGCCGCGGCTGCGGCGCTCCCTGCTGCTGCTCGCCGGCGCGATCGGCTCGGTCAGCGCCCTGTCGGCCGGGCTGACGGAGGTCCGGCACGCGGTCGAACTCTTCGGAGAGCCGCCGCGTCGCCGCGCCGCTGAGCCGCCGCGCCGCTGAGCCGCCGCGCCGCTGAGCCGCCGCGCCGCAGCGCCGTCGAGGCGCGGGGGCGCCCCGGTCAGGCGGCCGGGCCGCCGTGCCCGGAGGCGAGGAGGGTCTCCGACAGCTCCGCCGCCACCTGCCGCAGGACCGGCACGATGGTGGCGGTCGCGGCCTCGGTGACCCGGCCGGCCGGGCCGGAGATCGAGATGGCCGCGGCGGTGGGGGAGTCGGGCACGGACACGGCCAGGCAACGCACCCCGATCTCCTGCTCGTTGTCGTCGATCGCGTACCCCTGCCGCCGGACCTCTTCCAGCGCCGCGAGGAACCCGTCCGGCGTGGTGATCGTCTTCTCCGTCGCGGCGGGCATCCCGGTGCGGGCCAGCAGCGCCCGTACCTCCTCCGGCGGGAAGGAGGCGAGCAGCGCCTTGCCCACGCCGGTGGAGTGCGGCAGCACCCGCCGGCCGACCTCGGTGAACATCCGCATCGAGTGCTTGGACGGCACCTGGGCCACGTACACGATCTCGTCGCCGTCCAGCAGCGCCATGTTCGCCGTCTCGCCGGTTACCTCGACCAGCCGGGCGAGATGGGGGCGCGCCCAGGTGCCGAGCAGCCGGGACGCCGACTCGCCGAGCCGGATCAGCCGAGGCCCGAGCGCGTACCGCCGGTTGGGCTGCTGACGGACGTACCCGCAGGCCACCAGGGTGCGCATCAGGCGGTGGATGGTGGGCAGCGGCAGTCCGCTGCTCGCGGACAGCTCGCTGAGGCCGACCTCGCCGCCCGCGTCCGCCATCCGTTCGAGCAGGTCGAAGGCGCGCTCCAGGGACTGGACGCCGCCGCTCGCGGCGGGCCTGGCGGAGTCGGTGGTGCTGGCGCTGGACGTCGGCACGGCGCGTTCCTTTCGGGGCGGACGGGAGGGCAGAAGCCTACCCGGCGGCCGGTTGACTCCCTGCTTGTGCATAGCTACGTTCTGCTTGTCGAAATAGTAATTCCGCTTTGTGGAAACGTCTAGAGGTTCCATCGCGCGCCGGCCCCCGGCGCGCGGTGCCCCTTGACGGCGCGCGGGAGGCGGAGGGAAGCTCCTTCAACAGAACGTTGAAGTCCGTTACGTGGCGGTTAACACGTATACAGCGAGAGGGGTTCGGGTGTCCGGAGCTGAACTGGTGCTGCGTTCCACACGGGTCGTCACACCCGAGGGGACGCGCGCCGCGTCGATCCAGGTGACCGGGGAGACGATCACGGCCGTCCTGCCGTACGACGCCCCCGTCCCGGCCGGTGCCCGCGTCGAGGACGTCGGCGACCACGTCGTCCTGCCCGGCCTGGTCGACACCCACGTGCACGTCAACGACCCCGGCCGCACCGAGTGGGAGGGCTTCTGGACCGCCACCCGGGCCGCCGCGGCCGGCGGCGTCACCACCCTCGTCGACATGCCGCTCAACTCCCTCCCGCCCACCACCACCGTCGACCACCTGGAGACCAAGCGGAAGGTCGCCGCCGACAAGGCCCACGTCGACGTCGGCTTCTGGGGCGGCGCGCTCCCGGACAACGTGCCCGACCTGCGCCCGCTGCACGAGGCCGGCGTCTTCGGCTTCAAGGCGTTCCTCTCCCCGTCGGGCGTGGACGAGTTCCCGCACCTCGACCACGAGCAGCTCGCCCGCTCCCTGGCCGAGATCTCCTCCTTCGGCGGCCTGCTGATCGTGCACGCCGAGGACCCGCACCACCTGGCCGCCGCCCCGCAGCAGGGCGGCCCGCACTACCGGAACTTCCTCGCCAGCCGCCCGCGCGACGCCGAGAACACCGCCATTGCCGCCCTCATCGCCCAGGCGAAACGGTTCGACGCCCGCGTCCACGTCCTGCACCTGTCCTCCAGCGACGCGCTCCCGCTGATCGCCGAGGCCAGGGCCGAGGGCGTCCGCCTCACCGTCGAGACCTGCCCCCACTACCTCACCCTGACCGCCGAGGAAGTCCCGGACGGCGCCAGCGAGTTCAAGTGCTGTCCGCCCATCCGCGAGGCCGCCAACCAGGACCTGCTGTGGCAGGCGCTGGCCGACGGCACCATCGACTGCGTGGTCACCGACCACTCGCCGTCCACCGCCGACCTCAAGACCGACGACTTCGCCACCGCCTGGGGCGGCATCTCCGGCCTCCAGCTCAGCCTGCCGGCCATGTGGACCGCCGCCCGCGCCCGCGGCCACGCCCTGGAGGACGTCGTCCGCTGGATGTCCGCGCGCACCGCCGCCCTGGTCGGACTGACCGGCAAGGGCGCCATCGAGGCGGGCCGCGACGCCGACTTCGCGGTCCTCGCCCCCGACGAGACGTTCACCGTCGACCCGGCCGCCCTCCAGCACCGCAACCGCGTCACCGCGTACGCGGGCCGCACCCTGTACGGCGTCGTGAAGTCCACCTGGCTGCGCGGCCGACGCGTCGTGCACGAGGGCGCGTTCACCGAACCGAAGGGACGGCTCCTCTCCCGCACCCCCTGACCCTCTCCCGACCGTGCCCGACGACCGAAAGGCAGAACTGATCACCGTGACGGCGACCTCGATGTTCACCGGCGACGCGAACCCCTACGCGGGCGGCGACCCGTACGCGGACTACCGCACCGCCGACTTCCCCTTCACCCACCTCGCCGACCTCGCCGACCGGCGGCTCGGCGCCGGTGTCATCGCCGCCAACGACGAGTTCTTCGCCCAGCGCGAGAACCTGCTGGTACCCGAGCGGGCCGAGTTCGACCCCGAGCACTTCGGCCACAAGGGCAAGGTCATGGACGGCTGGGAGACCCGCCGCCGCCGCGGCGCCTCCGCCGAGCACCCCTGGCCCACCGCCGACGACCACGACTGGGCGCTGGTCCGCCTCGGCGCGCCCGGGGTGATCCGCGGCATCGTCGTCGACACCGCCCACTTCCGCGGCAACTACCCGCAGGCCGTGTCGGTCGAGGCCACCTCGGTGCCGGGTTCCCCGTCGCCCGGGGCCCTCCTCGCCGACGACGTGAAGTGGACGACGCTCGTCCCCCGTACCGCCGTGGGCGGCCACGCCGCCAACGGCTTCGCGGTCGACGCCGAGCAGCGCTTCACCCACCTCCGCGTCAACCAGCACCCCGACGGCGGCATCGCCCGCCTGCGGGTGTACGGCGAGGTCGTCCCGGACCCCGCCTGGCTCGCCGCGCTCGGCACCTTCGACGTGGTCGCGCTGGAGAACGGCGGCCGGGTCGAGGACGCCTCCAACCTCTTCTACTCGCCGGCCACCAACACCATCCAGCCGGGCCGCTCCCGCAAGATGGACGACGGCTGGGAGACGCGCCGCCGCCGCGACCAGGGCCACGACTGGATCTCCTACGGCCTGGCCGGCCGCTCCGCGATCCGCGCGCTGGAGATCGACACGGCCTGTCTGAAGGGCAACGCGGCCGGCTGGGCCTCGGTCTCCGTACGCGACGGCGAGGACGGCGAGTGGCGCGAGATCCTGCCCCGCACCCGCCTGCAACCCGACACGAACCACCGTTTCGTGCTCCCCGAGGAGGCCGTCGGCACGCACGCGCGCGTGGACATCTTCCCCGACGGCGGCATCTCCCGCCTGCGGCTGTTCGGCTCCCTCACCGAGGACGGCGCGGCCCGCCTCGCCGCCCGCCACCAGGAACTGGGCGGCTGACGCACGGCCCGACCGGACCGCCGGGTGGCCGGAGCCCTTCCGTCCGCCTGGCCGGCCTTCCTGCTGTCCCGCGCGGGGTGAGCGGGTCACGTGCCTCGCCCCGCGGCCGGAAGGCGTGGGGGGTCCGCGGGGCGAGGGGCGGAAGGCGCCCGGGGCCGGACGCGGCACGTCGGGGTGACGCTCAGCAGTCGTGGTCGACCAGGTCGAACGACGCGTAGTGGTTCGCCGTGCAGTAGTCCTCCTGGTACTCCTCGCCGGTGACGATGCGCCGGGCGCCGCGGGTGGCGGAGCCGGGCGTGATCACCGTGTACTCGTGGTGGTACCCGCCCGCCCGGCTGGGCAGCACGCCCTCGCGGTTCCGGAAGACGGTGCCGTCCTGCTCGTACGGGAAGGGGCCGCCCCGCTCGATCAGGGCCAGGGTGTCGTGGGCCTGCGCGGAAACAGGTCGCTGTGGCAGATGCCGCCGACGGCCGCGACGGAGGTGTCCGCGGAGTGCGCCGCGGCGGTCCCGCCGACGATGACAAGCTCACCTTCCCCCGTGCGGGCAGCGGACCTTTCCGCCGTTCGACGTGCGGGCCGTGGTGCCGCCGGGCGCGGTGACCCCGCCGGTGGAGGGCGGTGGACGGACGCCTGTGGACCGTGCTGCCATATGTCCGGACAATCGGACGACACGACTTCCCGTCAACCGCGCGCGAGGCTACGCTCGGTCACGTGCCGAAACCAGAAGTGGACCCGACCGTGGCGCTCGGCCTCGGCGTCGACCGCGGCAGCCCGGTGCCGCTGTACTTCCAGCTCTCGCAGCAGCTGGAGGCGGCCATCGAGCGCGGCGCGCTGACCCCGGGCAGCCTGCTGGGCAACGAGATCGAGCTGGCCGCCCGGCTCGGCCTGTCCCGGCCCACGGTCCGCCAGGCCATCCAGTCCCTCGTCGACAAGGGCCTCCTCGTCCGCCGCCGCGGAGTCGGCACCCAGGTCGTCCACAGCCAGGTCAAACGCCCCCTGGAGCTGAGCAGCCTCTACGACGACCTGGCGGCGGCCGGCCAGCGCCCCGGCACGACGGTGCTGGTCAACGACGTCGTCCCGGCGCCCGCCGAGGCCGCCGCCGCGCTCGGCCTGGGGGAGGGGAGCGAGGTCCACCACGTGGAGCGGCTGCGGCTGGCCCACGGCGAGCCGATCGCGTACCTGTGCAACTACCTGCCCCCCGGCCTCCTCGACCTCGGCACCCGCCAGCTGGAGGCCACCGGCCTCTACCGGCTGATGCGGGGCGCCGGGATCACCCTGCACAGCGCCCGCCAGTCCATCGGGGCCCGCGCCGCCACCGCCGCCGAGGCCGAGCGGCTCGGCGAGGACCCGGGTGCCCCGCTGCTCACCATGCGGCGCGCGACGTACGACGACACGGGCCGCGCCGTCGAGTACGGCACCCACACCTACCGGCCCTCCCGGTACTCCTTCGAGTTCCAGCTCCTCGTACGGCCCTGAGCCGCCGCCCGCGCACGCCGCAATGTCCTGACAAGGTGGCCGGCACCCGCCCCCCGCGTGCCGCCTCCGGCGCCCGTGCCCGACAATAGGGCGTTTGGGTCGGTGGGCCCACCGGTCCTCACGCGGGACAGAACCACCACAGAACGCCGCAAGACAGCACACAGCAAGAAGGGCACCGCCTCGTGGCACGGTTTCGGACCTGGACAGGCATCGCGCTGGCAGGGGCATTGTCACTCTCCCTCGTCGGATGCAGCAGTACCGGCGGCAAGCGCGCCGAGGACGCCCGGAAGGCCGCCGCGGCCCAGGGGAGGGCGGCGGTGGACACGCCCCGCTGGACCGTCGCGATGATCACCCACTCGGGAGACGGCGACACCTTCTGGGACATCGTCCAGAGCGGCGCCGAGCAGGCCGCCGTCAAGGACAACATCAACTTCCTGTACTCCCACGACGACGAGGCCCAGCAGCAGGCGCAGCTCGTGGACGCCGCCGTGGACAAGAAGGTCGACGGGATCATCGTCACGCTCGCCAAGCCGGACGCCATGAAGGCAGCCGTGGCCCGCGCGGTCAAGGCCGGCATCCCGGTGGTCACCGTGAACTCCGGGTCGGCCGAGTCCAAGGAGTTCGGCGCGCTCACCCACATCGGGCAGGACGAGACGATCGCCGGCGAGGCGGTCGGCGAGGAACTGAACGAACGCGGCCGCAAGAGCGCCGTCTGCGTCCTGCACGAGCAGGGCAACGTCGGCCACGAACAGCGCTGCGACGGCCTAGAGAAGACCTTCGACGGCAAGCTCCAGCGGCTCTACGTCACCGGCACCAGCATGCCGGACGTGCAGTCCGCCCTCGAGGCCAAGCTCCAGACCGACAAGAGCGTCGACACCGTCGTCACGCTCGGCGCGCCGTACGCGGACACCGCCGTCAAGGCCAAGGAGGGCGCGAACAGCAAGGCCGAGATCGACACCTTCGACCTCAACGCCAAGGTCGCGGCCGGCCTGAAGAACGGCACCCTCGGGTTCGCCGTCGACCAGCAGCCCTACCTCCAGGGGTACGAGGCCGTCGACCTGCTCTGGCTCTACCGGTACAACGCCGACGTCCTCGGCGGCGGCCAGCCCGTGCTCACCGGCCCGCAGATCATCACCGAGGACGACGCCGACGCGCTGGCCGACTACACGGAGCGGGGCACCCGATGACCGCCACCGACGCCCCGGCCGCCGACGAGAGGATCGTGCGGGCCTCGCCCCTGCGGAAGCTGCTGGGCCGCCCCGAGCTGGGCTCGGTCGTCGGCGCGATCGCCGTCTTCCTCTTCTTCGCCTTCGCCGCCGACAGCTTCCTGCGCGCCTCCAGCCTCAGCACGGTCCTGTACGCCTCCTCCACCATCGGCATCATGGCCGTCCCGGTGGCGCTGCTGATGATCGGCGGGGAGTTCGACCTCTCGGCGGGGGTCATGGTGACCTCCTCCGCCCTGCTGTCGTCGATGTCCAGCTACCAGATGACCGCGAACGTCTGGGTCGGCGTGGGCGTGTCCCTCCTGGTCACCCTCGCCCTCGGTGCCTTCAACGGCTTCATGCTCAGCCGCACCCGGTTGCCCAGCTTCATCATCACGCTGGGCACCTACCTGATGCTGATCGGCATGAACCTCGGCTTCACCAAGCTGATCGACGACACCGTCTCCACCAAGTCCATCGCCGACATGGAGGGCTTCACCTCCGCCAAGGCGGTCTTCGCCTCGACGGTCACCCTCGGCGGCGTCGACTTCAAGATCACCATCCTGTGGTGGGTCGTCCTGGTCGCGCTGGCGAGCTGGGTCCTGCTGCGCACCCGCGCCGGCAACTGGATCTTCGCGGTAGGCGGCAACCAGGACGCGGCCCGCGCGGTCGGCGTCCCGGTGACGAAGACCAAGATCGGCCTCTACATGGGCGTCGCCCTCGGCGCCTGGATCTCCGGTCAGCACCTGCTCTTCTCGTACGACGTCGTCCAGTCAGGCGAGGGCGTCGGCAATGAGCTGATCTACATCATCGCCGCCGTCATCGGCGGCTGCCTGATCACCGGCGGCTACGGCAGCGCGGTCGGCTCGGCGGTCGGCGCGCTCATCTTCGGCATGACCAGCAAGGGCATCGTCTTCGCCGAGTGGAACCCCGACTGGTTCAAGTTCTTCCTCGGAGCGATGCTGCTCCTCGCGACCCTGCTCAACGCCTGGGTCCGCAAGCGCGCGGAGGCCACCAAGTGACCCAGCCATCGAGTCGTACGCCCCTCGTGGAACTGTCGGACGTCAGCAAGCAGTACGGCAACGTCCGCGCCCTGGAGGGCGTCTCCCTGACGGCCCGCGCCGGCGAGATCACCTGCGTGCTCGGCGACAACGGCGCCGGCAAGTCCACCCTCATCAAGATCATCGCGGGGCTCCACCAGCACGACGGCGGCACCCTCGCCCTGGACGGCGAGGAGACCCGTCTCTCCTCGCCCCGCGAGGCCCTGGACCGGGGCATCGCCACCGTCTACCAGGACCTGGCCGTCGTCCCGCTCATGCCGGTGTGGCGCAACTTCTTCCTCGGCTCCGAGCCGCGCAAGGGCGCCGGCCCCTTCAAGCGCATGGACGTCGACCACATGCGCCGCACCACCCGCGCGGAGCTGCTCCGCATGGGCATCGACCTGCGCGACGTCGACCAGCCCATCGGCACCCTCTCCGGCGGCGAGCGCCAGTGCGTGGCGATCGCCCGCGCGGTGTACTTCGGCGCGAAGGTGCTGGTCCTGGACGAGCCGACCGCCGCGCTGGGCGTGAAGCAGTCGGGCGTCGTCCTGAAGTACGTGGCCGCGGCCCGCGACGAGGGCCTGGCCGTCGTCTTCATCACGCACAACCCGCACCACGCGTACCTGGTGGGCGACCGTTTCGTCCTCCTCAAGCGCGGCACGATGACCGGCAACCACACCCGCCACGAGATCACCCTCGACGAACTGACCCGCCAGATGGCGGGCGGCAACGAACTCGAGGATCTCCGCCATGAGCTGGAACGCCGCTGAGGACGCCGACTCCGCTCCCCTTGCGCCGACGGCCCAGGGGCGCGGGGAACCGCGCGCTCGACCACGACTCACCCGCACCCGCTCCCGGGGCCGGGGCCTCCCCTGAGGGGCGCGAGGAACCGCGCACCCGGACCGGGCGCCCCGCACCCCTCCCCTCCCGCCCACCATCCCCCCCACCCAGCCGCCACCCGCAGGGTTCGGCACCCACCACCCCCGTACGGCACAATCGCACCCGATGAGCACCTACCGCGACCTCACCGCCCCCATCGGCTCCCGCCGGGCCACGGCGCTGCGCACCGTCGGCACCAGGGAACGCCGTTCCCACCTGACGGCCCCCCGCGTCCCCACGGTCGGCATCGACATCGGCGGCACCAAGGTGATGGCGGGCGTCGTGGACGCCGACGGCACCATCCTGGAGAAGGTCCGCGCGGAGACCCCGGACAAGTCCAAGAGCCCCAAGGTCGTCGAGGACACCATCGTCGAACTGGTCCTGGACCTCTCCGACCGCCACGACGTCCACGCGGTCGGCATCGGCGCGGCCGGCTGGGTCGACGCCGACCGCAACCGCATCCTCTTCGCCCCCCACCTGTCCTGGCGCAACGAGCCCCTGCGCGACCGCCTCTCCGGCCGCCTCTCCGTGCCCGTCCTCGTGGACAACGACGCCAACACCGCCGCCTGGGCGGAATGGCGCTTCGGCGCCGGCCGCGGCGAGGACCACCTCGTCATGATCACCCTCGGCACCGGCATCGGCGGCGCCATCCTGGAGGACGGCCAGGTCAAGCGAGGCAAGTACGGCGTCGCCGGCGAGTTCGGGCACATGCAGGTCGTCCCCGGCGGCCACCGCTGCCCCTGCGGCAACCGCGGCTGCTGGGAGCAGTACAGCTCGGGCAACGCCCTGGTCAGAGAGGCCCGCGAGCTGGCCGCCGCCGACTCCCCGGTGGCGTACGGGATCATCGAGCACGTCAAGGGCAGCATCGGTGACATCACCGGCCCGATGATCACCGAGCTGGCCCGTGAGGGCGACGCCATGTGCATCGAGCTGCTCCAGGACATCGGCCAGTGGCTCGGCGTCGGCATCGCCAACCTCGCCGCCGCCCTGGACCCGTCCTGCTTCGTGATCGGCGGCGGCGTCAGCGCCGCCGACGACCTGCTCATCGGCCCCGCCCGCGACGCGTTCAAGCGCCAGCTCACCGGCCGCGGCTACCGCCCCGAGGCCCGGATCGTCCGTGCCCAGCTCGGCCCCGAGGCCGGCATGGTCGGCGCCGCCGACCTGGCCCGCCTGGTCGCCCGCCGCTTCCGCCGCGCCAAGCGCCGCCGGGTGGAACGCCACGAGCGGTACGAGCGCTACGCGCAGACCCGCCGTGCGGAGCGGGAGGCGCTGTGACGGGAGCCGTAGCGCCGCACGGCGGACCCGCGAAGGAATCCGGGTCCCCGGCCGAGGACCGCCGGCATATGATCCGCCGCCGGGCGCTCACCCTGCTCATCATCGTGCTGCTGATCGGCGTCCCGGCGGGCTACCTGCTGATCTCCGCCGAGCAGAGCCGCAGCAGCGGCCGGGACAAGGAGGAGAAGTACTCCGCGACCGGGCTGACCGAGGGCTGGCCCTCCAAGCTCCAGCGCCGCCTCTACCAGATCCCCGTCCCGCACCCGGCCGGCAAGGTCGCGTACTACGAGACGAACAACTGGAAGACCAGCCGCCTCTACATCCAGTTCGAGACCAGCGCCGCCGGGCTGGACGCCTTCCTCGCGGGCGTCGGCGTCGACCGGGGCGATCTGGAGCGGGACGACATCTCCATCAGCGACCGCGACCGGCGGGTCACCGGCTGGGACTTCTCCGCGCCGGGCCAGTGGTGGGGTCTGGTCCACACCCAGGAGAACCCCGCCCCCACCCAGGACATCGTGATCAACCTCGCCAACCCCCAGACGCCGATGGTCTACGTCGTCTCCCGCACCGTCCCCTGACCGGCCCGCGGCAGGAGTCCGGAGCCGATTGTCAGACCCCGCCCGTAGAGTCGAAGACAGGTGGTCCGACGACGGGTCGGTCCGGCGACGGGCCGGTCCGACGACGGGAGGTGGCAGGACGTATGAGCGGCATGACAGCGGCGCCCGGGCGGGAAGCACCGGGCCGCGAGGCGGACCCGGCCGCGCGCGTCCCCGTCCGCCTCGCCGCCGTCTTCCTGCCCGCCCCGCTCCCACGCGAGAGCCGGATCGCCTTCTGGGACCCGGACACGGCGGAGCGACCGGAGCCACGGGCACCGATCGACGCACCGACCCCCTACGAGCCACGGACACCACCTGGCCCAGGGGCGTGGCCCGAGCCGCGCCCGCCGGAGCCGGACGCACCGGCCGAGCCGGCCGTGAGCCCGCTCACCCCCGCCCCGCTCACGGTCGTACGGCGCCACGGTTCCCGCGTACGCCGCAGGACCGTCCCCGCGCTGACCCTCAGCGTCGAGGAGGCGCTCCCCCTGCTGGTGCGCGCCCGGCACGACCCGGCCGCGCATCCCGCCACCGCCTGCTGGGGCGCCGCCGCCCTGCACGCCCTGCGGCTCGCCGCGCGCGGCCGGCTGCTGCCCGGCCTGACCGCCGACGGCCACGACGCCTGGCGGGCCGGCCCGCTGGAGCCGGACGACATCGCCCACCTGCGGGCCGTCGCCGCCGCCCTGCCGCCCGAGGGCCACGCGGTGCCGCTGGACGGCCCCGGGCCGCTCCGGCTGCCCGAACCCCGCGCGCTGGTCCGCGCCTTCCTGGACGCGGTCACCGACACCCTGCCCCGCACCCCGGCCGCACCGCACGCCCTCGGCCGGCCCTTCGCCGCCCGCCCCGCCCAGCGGCTGCCCGGCGCGCGGGACTGGGCCGCCGAGGTCGCCGCCGGCATGGACGCCGGGGTGCGGATCTCGCTGCGCCTGGACCTGTCGCCGTTCGACCTGTTCGACGCTTCGGGGCTGGGCGACGCGGACAGCGGGCGCGGCCGGGCCGCCGGCGCCGCGGTGGTCCAGGTGCACAGTCTGGCCGACCCCACCCTGGTGGCCGACGTCGCCGATCTGTGGTCGGGCGCGGCGGACCCGGCGTTCGGCCCCCGCGCCCGGGTGGACACGGCGCTCGCGGTGCGCCGCGCCGCCCGGACCTGGCCCCCGCTGGACCGGCTCACCGAGCAGGACGTGCCCGACGTACTGGCCCTGTCCGAGGAGGAGCTGACCGACCTGCTCGGCGTCGCGGCCACCCGGCTCGCCGCCACCGGCGTCGCCGTCCACTGGCCCCGCGACCTGGCCCAGGACCTCACCGCGACGGCCGTGGTCCGGCCCGCGCCCGGCTCGGCGACCGACGGTACCGGCTTCTTCGAGAGCGGCGACCTGCTCCGGTTCGGCTGGCAGCTCGCCCTCGGCGGCGACCCGCTCACCGAGGCCGAGATGGACCGGCTCGCCGAGGCGCACCGCCCGGTCGTCCGGCTCCGCGACCGCTGGGTGCTGGTCGACCCCGCGCTGGTCCGCCGCGCCCGCAAGCGGGACCTCGGCCTCCTCGACCCGGTCGACGCGCTGTCCGTGGCCCTCACCGGCACCGCGGAGGTCGACGGTGAGACGGTGGAGGCGGTGCCGGCCGGCGCGCTGGCCGCCCTCCGCGACCGGCTGACCGCGGGGCTGCGCCCCGCCGAGCCGCCGCCCGGCCTCGCCGCCACCCTCCGCGACTACCAGCTCAAGGGCCTGGCCTGGCTGGACCTGATGACCTCGCTCGGGCTCGGCGGCTGCCTCGCCGACGACATGGGCCTCGGCAAGACGATCACCCTGATCGCGCTGCACCTGAAGCGGGCCCGTCCCGAACCCACCCTCGTGGTCTGCCCGGCGTCCCTGCTGGGCAACTGGCAGCGGGAGATCAGCCGGTTCGCCCCCGGCGTCCCCGTCCGCCGCTTCCACGGCCCCGGCCGCACCCTGGACGGCCTGTCCGGCGGGTTCGTCCTCACCACCTACGGCACCATGCGCTCGGCGGCGGCCCTCCTCGCCGACCGGCCGTGGGGCATGGTCGTCGCCGACGAGGCCCAGCACGTCAAGAACCCCTACTCGGCGACGGCGAAGGCCCTGCGCACCATCCCGGCCCCCGCCCGCGTCGCCCTCACCGGCACCCCGGTGGAGAACAACCTCTCCGAGCTGTGGGCCCTCCTCGACTGGACCACCCCCGGCCTGCTGGGCCCGCTGAAGTCCTTCCGCGCCCGGCACGCCCGCGCGGTGGAGACCGGCGAGGACGAGGAGGCGGCGGCCCGGCTGGCCCGCCTGGTCCGCCCGTTCCTCCTGCGCCGCCGCAAGTCCGACCCCGGCATCGTCCCCGAGCTGCCGCCGAAGACCGAGACCGACCACCCCGTGCCGCTCACCCGGGAGCAGGCCGCCCTGTACGAGGCGGTGGTGCGCGAGTCGATGGCGGCCATCGAGACGGCGGAGGGCATCGCCCGCCGGGGCCTGGTGCTGAAGCTGCTGGGCGCGCTGAAGCAGATCTGCGACCACCCCGCGCTGTACCTCAAGGAGGACCACCGGCGGCAGGGCGACGGCGCGGCCGTCCGTTCCGGCAAACTGGCCCTGCTCGACGAGCTGCTGGACACGGTGCTCGCGGAGGACGGCTCGGTCCTGGTCTTCACCCAGTACGTCGGCATGGCCCGCCTCCTCACCGCCCACCTCTCCGCCCGCGCGGTCCCCGTCGAGCTGCTGCACGGCGGCACCCCGGTGCCGGAGCGCGAGCGGATGGTCGACCGTTTCCAGGACGGTGCCACGCCGGTCCTGGTGCTGTCCCTGAAGGCGGCGGGCACCGGCCTCAACCTCACCCGGGCCGGCCACGTCGTCCACTTCGACCGCTGGTGGAACCCGGCCGTCGAGGAACAGGCCACCGACCGCGCCTACCGCATCGGCCAGACCCAGCCCGTCCAGGTCCACCGCCTGGTCACCGAGGGCACGGTCGAGGACCGCATCGCGGAGATGCTCGCCGCCAAGCGCGCCCTCGCCGACGCGATCCTCGGCTCCGGCGAGTCCGCCCTCACCGAGCTGACCGACCGGGAGCTGTCCGACCTGGTGTCCCTGCGGAGGCCGGCATGACCTCCCGGCCCGCCGACGAGGCCCGCCGGGCGCTGCGCGCCGCACGCGAACGACAGGGCGCACCGGCGTCCGCCGAGCCGCGGCCGGCCGAGCGCCCATCGCCCGCAGCCCCCCGCCCGGGCGACGCGGCCCGCGCGGCACTGCGCCGCGCGGCGTCCCCGCAGCCCCCCACGGCCGACGACCAGGACGCGTCACCGGCCCGTCCTGAGGAGGGCGACGACACGCCCCCGCCCCCGGCTTCCGGCCGCACCAGCCCCGCCTTCGCCCCGCCCCGGCCGGACGCCGACCCGACTGCGGCGCCGGCCTCGGCGTCCCCTGCTCGCGATGAGGCCCGGCCCGCTCCCGGTCCGCCCGCCGGGGACCCGGCCCCGCCCTCCGCCGGCCCGGCCAAGGCCGCGTCCCGGGCCGCCGCCGGCGGCACCGGTACGGCCGCGGCAGCCGCCCCCGATGCGGACGGGACTTCGCCCGCCCCGGGGCCGCACGACGTGCCGACTCCGCCCCCGTCCGCCGGGGACCAGCCCGCGGCCTCCGGGGCGGAGACGTCCGCTCCCGCCCGCCCCGGGGACGGCGCGCGGGAGGCGTTGCGGGCAGCGCGCCGTCAGGCCCGTCAGGCCCGGGAGACCGCGTCCGCGCGCAGGCCCGGTTCCGGGCGCCGTCCGGTGCGCTCCCCGTCCGCCGCGGACGCCCGCGCCCGCACCGTACGCGACCTGCTGGCGCACGCCTTCCGGCCGCCGTACCAGGAGGAGCCCTCCGAGGACGCCGCAGCCCCCGCCGCACCACGGCCGCTTTCCGAGGACGCGGCTGCCCCCGCCGCGCTCCGGCCACCCTCCGAGGACGCGGCGGCCTCCGCCGCACCCTCCTCGCCCGCCGCAGGAAGCGACTTCACCGGCACCCCGCCGCACCGGCCGTCCGACGCCCCGGCGGGCAACCCGACCGCCGCTCCGGCGCACCTGCCGGACAACAATCCCCCGCAGCGGCCGTCCGACACCCCGGCGGGCAACCCGACCGCCACTCCGGCGCACCTGCCGGACAACAATCCCCCGCACCGGCCGTCCGACGCCCCGGCGGGCAACCCGACCGCCGCTCCGACGCACCTGCCGGACAACAATCGCCCGCAGCGGCCGTCCGACGCCCCGGCGGACGGGCGCACCAACACCCCACCGCACAAGCCGGCCGCCACCACCCCTACCGCATCCACCAACCCTCCGCCCCCCACCGGAGCCCCGGACGACGACGCCCCCGCCCTCGAAGCCGCACCCCCTCGGACACCCCCCTCCATGGCCGCTCCCCGCCGGGACGGCGAGCTGCGGCGGACCTTCCCCGCGTTCCCGCCGGGCCCCTCCGCCGGGCCGGGCTTCGCGGGGACCTGGTGGGGCAACGCGTGGGTCACCGCGCTGGAGGAGGGCGCCCTGGACGCGGGGCGTCTGGCGCGGGGGCGGACGTATGCCGAGCGCGGGCATGTCGACGCCATCACCGTCACGCCCGGACTCGTCCTCGCCTACGTCCAGGGCAGCCGCCCCCGGCCGTACCGCGTGCAGGTACGGCTGCGCACCCTGGACGGCACCGACTGGGACCGCTTCCTCGACACCGCCGCCGAGCGGCCGGGACACATCGCCGCCCTCCTCGACAAGGAGTTGCCGCCCTCGCTCGCGGACTGCGGGGTCCGCCTGCTCCCCGGCCCGGGCGACCTCGCCCCGCGCTGCAACTGCCCCGACTCCGGCCACCCCTGCAAGCACGCCGCCGCCCTCTGCTACCAGACGGCACGGCTGCTCGACGCCGATCCGTTCGTGCTGCTCCTGCTGCGCGGCCGGGGCGAGCGCGAGCTGCTCGACGCCCTGTCCCGGCTGAGCGCCGCCCGCGCGGCCCGCGCCGCCCAGGGCGAGGAACCGGCGGCGTTCCCCGGCGTCCGTGCCACCGAGGCGCTGACCCCCCGCGCCCTTCCGCCCCTGCCGCCGCCGCTGCCCGCCCCGCCCCATCCCGAGCAGCCCCCCGCCTATCCGGCGGCGCCCGGCGGTCCGGACCCCTTCGCCCTGGACCAGTTGGCCACCGACGCCGCCGCCCGCGCCCACGCCCTGCTCACCACCGGCCGGGACCCGGTCGGCGGGCTGACGCTGTGGCAGGACGCGGTGCGCCTGGCCGCCGCCCGGCCGGGGTCCGGTCTCACCGCCGGGACCCGCGCCCTCTACTCCTCCCTGGCCCGGGCGGCCGGCCGCGACACGGCCGAGCTGGCCCGTGCGGTGGCCGCCTGGCGGCAGGGCGGCGCGGAGGGACTGAGCGTCCTGGAGGAACCGTGGGACCCGCCGGCCGGACGGTTCGACCGGGCCCGGCCGCTGCTGCTCGCCGCCGACCTGCCGGCGTTCCGCCCGTGGCGCAACCACCTCACCCACCCCGGCGGCCACATCCAGCTCCGCCTGGGCCGCGACGGCCTGTGGTACGCCTACGAGTCCGAGCCGGACCGCGACGACTGGTGGCCCCGCGGCACCCCGGACCTCGACCCGGTGGGCGCCCTCACCGGCCTGGGCGCGGCCGACGGGAACTGACCGGCCCGCGCGGGGCGCAGGGGCGGCCCCGGGGCATCGGGAGGTCCGGGGACGTGGACTCGGCAGCGGGTCCGGCTGCCAGATGTCCGGGTCCGGTCACACGTGCGCGGAGGGCGCCAGTCGGCACTGGCCGGTCGCGGACTCCGCGGGGACCACCCAGCCGACCTCCTGGGAGGCGGTGTACTCCGTCCGCCGGGGGACGGACCACATGGCCGGGTCCGCGCGGAACGTCCCGCCGGCGGCACGCTGACGGTGTGGGCGCCCGTCGCCCGTGGGACAGGCGTGGAACCCGCGGTGCCGGGGCGTACCGGACCCGGACGGTGGCGCCGACCGGGCGCGGTCGCGGATCGGTGATCTCGACGGCGGAAACGACGTGGTCCTGGGTGACCCGGGCGCACACCCGCCAGACGGCCGGCTCCGGCCCGGCGAACGGCACCCCGTACCGGCTGTCCTCCCCGAGCGGCCCCTCAGCTGATCGCCCACGGCCGGCCCCGCACCTGAACCCGGCCACCACCCGACCATGGCGGCGGCGCCCGGCAGGCCGGCGAGCCGGACGGCACCGACCGGGTCTTCGCGGCCACCGAGTCCGGCGGTACCCGGACCTCCCGGTCCGTCGTCCCCGGAGTATCGGCGGACCGGCTCGCGGTACGCCGTGACAGCGACGGCGGTGACGTGCTCCACCTGCCCGACACCACCCGCCGGACCCCGTACTACGCCCGCCGCTGAGCGGCCCCGGCGAGGAACGGCAGGACGACGCCGGCCATCTCGTCGGGCACCTCCTCCGCCAGGTCGTGCCCGGCGTCGAAGACATGGGCGGTGACATCGTCGGCGACGTGCCGTACCTGGGACTCGACGCGCTCGCCGATGAAGGCCGCCCCGCCGAGGGCCAGCACGGGGATGTCCAGCTTCTTCCGCGCGGCCCGCCGGTTCTGTTCGGCGTCGGTGAGCATCGCCCGGTAGACCGCGAGCATCGCGCGGACGCCACCGGGCAGGGAGTAGCAGCGGACGTACTCCTCGATCGCGTCGGGGGTGGCGCTGTCGGGGCGGCTGCGCTCGTTCTTGATCATGTAGGTGATCAGTTCGCGCTCGTGGCCGGCGATCAGCATCTCGGGCACATCGGGCTGGAAGTAGAAGCCCAGATGCCACAGGTGCATGCCGCCGTGGACGTTCTCCGGGGTGAGGGCGGTGTGATCCTCGAAGCCGAAGCCGGGGAAGAGCGCCTCGGCGAAGACGAGGGCGGTGACGGCCGAGCGGTGGCGGGCGGCGAGCTGATAGCCGATCACCGCTCCCCAGTCCTCGCCGACCACGGCGTACGACGTGTGTCCGAGGCCGGCCATCAGCTCGGCGATGTCGTCGCTCATCGTCGCGGAGTCGTAGCCGCCCGCAGGGCGGGCCGAGTCACCGAGTCCGCGCAGGTCCGGTACGACGACGGTGTACCGCGGCGTCAGCCTCGGCAGGAGGTGGCGCCAGTGGTAGCCGGTCTTGGGCACGCCGTGCAGCAGCACCACCGCGGGGCCCGTCCCGGCCGTCCGGTAGTGCAGGCTCGTTCCGTTGACGGTGGCCCGGCCGGTGCGGACGGGCGTTCCCTCGTGGTCGGACATCATGACTCTGCTCCGTTCTTCTTCGCGGTCGTCGGGGTGTGCGGGGGTCCGGCCAGGACCAGCAGGCGGCTCGGTCCGCCGCCGTCCGGGGCCGTGCGTCCGGCGCGGTCGTCGGCGGGGTTGGCGGGGTGGGCGGCGGCGCGCAGGGTGACGTTCTCCGGGTAGAGCCGGCCGAGGAGGGCCAGGGTGACCAGGGGGTCCTGGCCGGTGGCGTCGACGGTGGTGTCACCGGCCCCGGTCCACACCAGTCCGGGCGCGCGCAGGGCGGTCCACAGCTCCGCGGTGCGTGCGGGGAGAGGTGCGGCGGCGTCCTCCCGGCGGGCGAAGCGGTGGCCGCGCAGGGCCTGGCCGAGGTCGACGCGGGCGGCGGTGCCGTCGGCGCGGGTGACCTCGACGGCGGCGGTCCTGGTCGCGCCGGTGACCGGCCCGGGGACGACCCGTGCGGTGAGCGGGCCGGCCGCCGCCGGGGTGGCCGGCAGCTCCTCGACGGGCGTGCGGGGGGCCGCGTAGTAGTCCGGCAGCTCGGCGACGTAGGAGACGGGGGCGCCGGGGGCGGGGCCCGGACGCCAGGTCAGCAGGTACCGGGGGGCGGTCAGGGGTGGCAGGCCGAGGACGGCGGGCAGGGCGGTGCCGCCGGGCGCGTCGAAGCCGTAGCCGTCCGGGCCGTCGGTGCCGGTGACGGCCCGGCGGGCGAAGGCCACCACACTCGTGTGCCGGACGCGCCGGACCAGGAGTTCGGTGAGGAAGGTGTCGCGGGCCTCCTCGAGATGGCGCAGCCCGAGCGGGGAGATCCGCAGCGGCACGTCCTGCCACGGGGTGAAGGGGAGCAGGGCGTCGCGCAGCAGGACGATCTGGTGCAGCCACTCGTTGTAGAGCTGCATCGTGACGGGGCCGCCCCGGTGGAGGAGGCGCTCGGCCGCGGCCGGGGTGAGCAGATGGCCGTAGCAGTGGCTGCGCACGACCAGCGGGCCGGCGGGCAGCGGAATCCGGTCGGTGAGCAGCCGCCGGAAGGACGCCGTGGCCCAGGAGGCCAGCTCGCGGCCGATCTCCTCGGCCTGCGCGCCCAGTTCGCGGGCCGGTGGCGCGCTGTCGGGGCCGATGCGCAGCGGCAGGGAGGTCTCCCGGGTGCCGAGGGCGAGGGTGGCGCGGATCTGCTCCGCCAGCAGCGCGTCGTCGGCGGCGGTGAGGGCGCCGGCGTCGATGACGCCCTGCAGCAGCGGCTCGGTCGCGGTGAAGAACTCACGGGCGGTCAGGGTGGTGCCGGCCGCGGGGAAGGTGTGCCAGCGGCTGCCGCCGAGGGCGGGTGGTGCGGTCGACGTGGGGGAGTGGGCGGTCATGGGTCCTCCGAGGTGCTTTCCGGTGTGCTCCGGTGTGTTCTGCCGAAGTTTCTTTATCGAGCGTTACAGAATCAGGCTGTGAAAAACGGCCGGCCGGGGTGCCGGCGGGCCGTCAGTCGAGGGCGGTCAGTGCCACGTCCACGAGGGGTTCGAGGGCGCGGGCGTCCGGGGTGATCTTCGCGGAGACCAGCAGGCCGTTGAGGAAGGTGACCAGGAAGGACGCGAGCGTGTGAGGGTCGTGCCGCGCCGCGATCTCGCCCCGCTCCCGCGCCGCCCGCAGCAGCTCGGTGAGCGCCTCCCGGCTGGCGTCCTGCATGTCCCGCACCGTGCGCCGGGTCGCGGTGTCCTCGGGCAGTCGCTCGCAGACGGCGTTGACCGCGAGGCAGCCCCGGCCGCCCTGCCCGACGGCGATGCGGACCCGCTCGGTCAGCAGCGCGCGGACCGCCGCGCGGACGTCCGCGCCCTCCGCCAGGTCACGCAGGGCGGCCGCCGCGAGGGTGCTGCGGTAGTGCTCCAGGGCGGCCCGGTACAGGCCGTCCTTGTCGCCGAACGCCGCGTACAGGGAGCCCTGCCCGATCCCCAGGTGCTGGGTCAGGTCGCGTACGGAGGTGGCCTCGTAGCCCCGCGTCCAGAACAGGTCCATCGCGCGGCTCACCGCCGCCTCCGTGTCGAATGCCCGCGTTCTCGCCATGGCCTCACGGTAGCTTATCTGGATCGATCGATCAAGAAAGGGGGTGGCGCCCGTGGGTCGGCGGGCCGTCACCGGTTCCCCGGTGAGAGGCACGTCAGGGTTCGCACGGTTGCTGACGATCGCCAGGCGGGGACCGACCGTGCCCATGTGCCACTGGCCGCCGACCAGGGGGAGCAGGGCGATGCCGGGCGTCGGCCCCCCGCGTCCAGTCCAGGGGGCCGACGATGGTGTCGAGCCGGGCGCCGGCGAGGGCGTCGGCGACCCGGGCCCGGTCGGTGGGGTCGTCCGCGGCGGCGAGGGCGTGGTGCGCCGCCTCCAGGAGGGCGTGGGCCAGGCCGAGGGGCTGGAGCCTCTCCCGGGCGCGCGTGCCCGGCACCGGTTCAGTGCCGGTCGGCGAGTTCCCGTCGCGCTCCGGGGACGTCCGCACCGGTGGAGGCCCCGGTCTTCCGGCGGCCCGGGAGGACCGCGAGGACGATCAGCGCGCCGACGGCCATGATGACGCCGCCGATGAGGCTGGTGTGCGCCACGCCGTGGGCGAAGGACTCGTGCACCGCGTCCACCAGGGCCTGCGCCTGCCGGGGGCCGGCGGCCGGGTCCTTCGCCACCTGCTCGGCGACGGCGAGGCCGCCGCCCACCGAGTCCTCGGCGGCGTCCAGCGCGGCGGCCGGCAGCCGGCCGCCCACCAGTTCGCCCAGCCGGTCCTCGTAGGACGTGGCCAGCAGGGAACCGAGCACGGCGATGCCCAGGGAACCGCCCAGTTCGAGCGAGGTGTCGTTGGCGCCGCCGCCGACGCCGAGCTGTGACTCGGGGAAGGAGTCCATGATGGTGTCGGTGGCCGGGGAGACGCTGAGGCCGATCGCGAAGCCGAGGAGCAGCAGCGAGGCCAGGAAGTCGGTGTACGTGGAGCCCTGGTCGATCCGGACCAGGAGGAGGACGCCGGCCGTGCCGATGGCCATGCCGGCCGTGATCGTCACCCGGACCCCGAGCCGCGGGGTCAGCCGGCCGGTGACCGCGGCGCCCGCGAAGACGGCGCCCGCCAGCGGCAGCAGCCGGACACCGGTCTCCAGCGGGCCGTGGCCGAGGACGAACTGCAGGAACTGGGTGGAGTAGTAGATCGAGCCGAAGGTGCCGAAGAAGAAGAACAGCACCGCGAGCATCGACCCGCTGAAGGGGCGCCGGCGGAACTTGCGGACATCGAGCATCGGGTGCGGGTGGCGCAGCTCCCACAGGGCGAACGCGACCAGGCCGGCGCCCGCGACCACCGCCGCGGCGACCGGGCCGGCGCCCCAGCCGAAGTGCGGGCCCTCGATGATCGCGTACACCAGGCAGCCCACGGAGACGATCGACAGCAGGCCGCCGACGTAGTCGATGCGGCCCATGTCCCGCGCCCTGGACGGCGGCACCAGGATGAAGGCGCCCACCACGGCGACGGCGGCGACGGGCACGTTGATGAGGAAGGTGGAGCCCCACGCGTGGTCCTCCAGCAGCCAGCCGGCCAGCAGCGGGCCGGCGGCGATGGCCAGTCCGGAGGTGGCGGTCCACGCCGTGATGGCGCGGGCCCGCTCGCCCCTGGGGAACATGGCGACCAGCAGGGACAGCGTGGCCGGCATGACCACCGCCGCGCCGACGCCCATGACGGCGCGGGCCGTGATGACCAGGCCGGTCTCGTCGACCAGGCTGCCCATGACGGAACCGCCGGCGAATATCAGCAGGCCCGTGACGAGGGCGCCGCGGCGGCTGTACGTGTCGCCGATGGCGCCCAGCACCAGCATCAGCGCGGCGTAGGGGACGGTGTAGCCGTCGATGACCCACTGCAGGTCGCTGCTGCTCAGCCGCAGATCCCGGGTCATGGCCGGCGCGGCCACGATCAGGGACGTGTTGGCCATGACCACGATCAGGAGGCTCAGGCAGAGCACGGTCAGGCCCCACCAGCGCCGTGGGTACGGCCCGGTCATCTTCTCGACCGGGGTGTTCGCGACGAGTGGCATCGGAAGCTCCTTGGGCCGGCACGCGGCGTCGGGGGAGACAGGGGCGGGCGGACGAGCAGGCCCGCGCCAGGGCACTACTTGCCCACCGATGTGCAGATTAGTTTCTTGCTCGCAAGTGTGCAAATACCCCGGGGATGAGACAACAGGCGTCCGGCGGGAGGGCACGCGTGAGGCGCCACGGGCCGTCGGGCCGCGGCGCGGGGCAGGCGCAATCCGGGACCTCGGTGCGGAACAGGCGGAACCTGGGACCTCGGTGCGGAACAGGCGGAACCTGGGACTTCGGTGCGGCGCAGGCCGAAATCCGGGGCCTCAGCGCGCGGTCGTGCCGTCCCGCACGTCCGGGGTGACATCGCCGACGACCCGGACCGCCCGCTCCTCCGGCACGCCCGCCGCGACGAGATTGATGACGGCGGTCCGGGCGCCGTCGTCCTCCCACGCCCCCGTGTTGACGCTCTCCAGCAGGGAGACGTTGAGGGCTTCGAGGCAGGCGCTGAAGGCGGCCGGCGGCAACTGGCGGTGGAACACGCCCCGCCGCTGCCCCCGCTCCAGGATCGCGGCGATCCACGCGCGGGCCGGCGCGAGGATCTCGGACACCCGCTCCATGCCCAGGTCCCGGCGGGCGAGGGTCAGCAGCAGCCGGTAGCGGTCTCCCACCGGCCAGATGGAGAGCATGAACCGCGCGAGCGCCCGCTCGGGGTCCTCCACCGCCTCCGGCTGCGACGCCACCACACCCTGGAGCGCCTCGGCGGCCTCTTCGGCGAGCGCGTCCAGCAGCGCCGCCCGCCCCGGGAAGTGGCCGAACAGGGTACGGCGCACGACACCGGCGGCCTTGGCGATCTCCTCCAGCGTGACATCCGGGTTGCGGCCCAGCTCCTGCCGCGCGGTCACCAGGATGCGGGCCCGGTTGGACCGCGCGTTGCGCCTCAGGGGTTCACGGGCCACGGGCTTGGACACGGGACGGACCTCACGGATCACCGGACGAGCGGACAGCGGGTCCATCCTCCCACGCAGGGGTGCCGCCGGGACTCCTCCGGCACCCGCGGCCACCGGAGCCGGACCCCGCGCGGCACCGGGCCGCGAGCCGGTCGGCAGGGGTAACCCTCCGTCCGTCGGCGTGCGCGGGTACCTTTCCGGGGAGGGCCCGAGCGGGCCGCCGGTGTGGAGGAGAGGCAATGGACGTGACCGGTTCCGGTGCGAGTGGGCGCTCCCGGCCCGGTCCCGGGACGGCGCCCGCGCTGCCGGCGGACGTGGCGGCGGCCGTGCTCGTCGTCGACGCGGACGGCCGCATCGCCGAGGCGAACGGCGTCGCCCAGCGCGTCCTGGGACACAGCCACGAGGAACTCGTCGGCCACGACTCGCACGACCTGCTGCACCGCGACAGCCACGGGCACACCATGCCGCGCACCCGCTGCCGGCTGCGGCAGGCCCTGCTCGCCGGACGCACCGAACACGGCGGTCCGGAGTGGTTCAGCCGGGGGGACGGGACCTCCGTCCGGCTGTGCTGGTTCCTCGTGCCGCGCTCGCCCGTGCCGGGGAAGACGGGCGCGCTCGTCCTGCTGTACGGGCCGGACGGGGCCGCGGCGGACGGCGCCCCGGCACCGCTCTCCGAACTGGACCGCCTGGCCCTGCTCGCCGAGACGACCACCCGGATGACGTCCACCCTCGACACGGACGAGGCGCTGCACCGGCTGGCCGCCCTGACGGTGCCCCGGCTCGCGGACTGGGCGGTGATCGACCTGCTCACTGAACGCGACGAGGTACGCCGGGCCCTGGTGATGGAGTACCGGGACGGCGCCCTGGTCGAGCGGGAGGACCTCCAGGGGCCCATGCCGCCCGTGCCGCAGGAGTCCCCGATGCCCCTGTCCCGGGCGCTGCGCGGCGCCGCGTCCTCCCTGGCCGGGCCCGCCACCTACCAGGGGCCGCCCGACTCGGGGATCGCGGTGGAGCAGCGCCGGCTGTTCGCGGCGACGGACATGCACTCCGCCGTCATCGCGCCCATCCGGGGCCTGCGCGACGTGCTCGGCGCGCTGACCCTGGGGCGGGCGAAGCACGCCGCCGCGTTCACCGCCGCCGACCTGCCCCTGCTGGAGGACATCACCCGCCGGGCCGGCCTGGCCCTGGACAACGCGCGGCTCTACCAGCGCCAGCGCAAGGTCGCCGAGACCATGCAACGCCACCTCCTGCCCCAGCTCCCCACCGTGCCCGGGGTGGAGATGCGGGCCCGGTACGTGCCCGCGCCGGACGCCTCCTCGGTCGGCGGTGACTGGTACGACGCCTTCGCCCTGTCCTCCGGCACCCACGCCCTGGTCATCGGGGACGTCGTAGGGCACGACCTGGACGCGGCGGCCGGGATGGCGCAGGTCCGGAACATGCTGCGGGCCTTCGCGTGGTCCCGGCCCGACGCCGCGGCCAGTGCCGTCGTCAGCCAGCTCGACGAGGCCGTGAAGCACATCGCCGAGGTACCCATGGCGACCATGATCCTGGCCACGCTCGGCCGGGGTGACGACGAGCTGTGGCGGCTGTGCTGGACCAACGCGGGACACCCGCCGCCGCTGCTGGTCGACAGCGACGGCCGCACCCGCTACCTCACCGACGCGCACGGCATCCTGCTCGGCACCGGGCTCGTCAAGCCCCGCCCCGACGCGGTGACCGTCCTCCGGCCCGGCACCACCGTCCTGCTCTACACCGACGGCCTGGTCGAGTCCCCCCGGCACTCCATCGACGAGGGCCTGGACCGGCTGAGCCGGCACGCGGCCGCCCTCGCCCACCGCCCCCTGGACTCCTTCTGCGACGTCCTGCTCGAACAGGTCCGCCCCGTCGGCAGCGACGACGACGTCGCCATGCTGGCCGTGCGGATCCCCGACCGGGCGTAGGGCCTGTCGTTTGGATCAGGTCGCGGGGAATCGGCTGCGTCTTCCTCGCGCCGGTGAGCGGGGCCTGGTGGGTGCGGATGCAAGGCGGAGGAGGGAGTCGACGCGGAGCGTCGGCGAGTGACGACAACGCGGCAGGTGCGCGTGCCAGGCCCCGCGTCCGCGGCGTGATCCAAACGACAGGCCCTAGAGGGCCCAAAGCTCGTTCCCCACTGGTACAGCCGGTCCTCCAGGTCCCGCACTCACTGTTCCTGCTCGTGCGACGCCGGCGCGCACCGCACTTCACGCACCCGGTCCATGCCCATCGCCTGCCACGTCCGCTCCAGCGGGCCCAGCGCGCGCCGCGTACGCGCACGTGGCTTCCGGGTGGCCGGCCGCCACCTCGACTGCGGCGAGGTCGCCGAGCACGACGGTGCTCTGTTTCTCCTCGGCCGGGCTGAGCGCGTCGAGGACGTCCTGGAGGCAGGACTCGATGCGCCGTGGGTCGCACTGACACAGATCGTCAACTGATTGATTCTCACGGGGCTGGTCGCTGTCCCGGACCTGCGAAAGGGTTGCAGGAAGGCGGCAGTGCGGCAGGTGCGCACTCGACCTGTTGCCGCGCCGAGTGTTCAGGCACATCCATGAGAGAAGGAAACACCCCCCTATGCGCGCCCTTGTGGTCGATCACAGTGAGGCCGGACCCGTCCGGTTCGCCGATGTCGATGAGCCCGTCCCGTCCACCGGTGAGGCGCTGGTGGAGATACGGCACATCGCTCTCAACTTCGGAGAGCTGAATTACGTGCGCCAGTGGCCAGCCGGCGCTGTGCACGGTCATGACGCCTCCGGCATCGTGGTGCGCGCCGCATCCGACGGCTCGGGGCCGCCCGAAGGCACGCGCGTCGCCGTGGGAATGGCTCCCCACGCGTGGGCGGAGCGGGTGGCAGTCAGCCCCGCCTCGCTCGGCACCGTCCCCGAGGGCGTGGATCTGGCCGACGCCGCCGCGCTGGGGATCGCCGGGGTCACCGCATTCCGGGTGCTGCGCAAGCGTTCCCTGCTGGCGCGCGACGTGCTGATCACCGGCGCCAGCGGGGGCGTGGGGCACTTCGCCGTCCAGCTGGCGGCGCTGGCGGGCGCCCGGGTGACGGCACTCGTCGGTTCGCCGGGGCGGGCCGCCGGGCTCCGCGAACTCGGCGCCGACAAGGTCCTGACCGACCTGGCCGAGACCGGGGACCGGTTCGACATGGTTCTGGACACGGTCGGTGGACCACTTCTGGCCCAGGCATGGAGTTCCCTCGCCGAGGGCGGCACCATCCACCTGGTCGGTTACTCCTCGGGGCAGGGAACCACGTTCCCGTCAGGGGCCTTGTTCGGCTTCGGTGAGCCCCGCAGCATCGCCACCTACGGCGACATGACGCCGACCGGCGGGGAGCTGACGGACCTGCTGGGCCTGATGGCTGCCGGGAGGCTCTCGGCGCCGGTCGGACTGCGAGGCGACTGGCAGGGCGTCAAGGACGCCGTCCAGGCGCTGTTCGCGCGGAAGGTGCACGGAAAAGTCGTTCTTGACGTGGCCTGACTCCGTGCACGAGGACACATGCGTCGTCGGCAGTCGGCAGTCGGCCGTTGGCGGCGGTGGACGAGGATGGACCCATGGATGTGCTGGCGGAAGTCTTGCGTGTTTCGGGTGCGCGTGGAGCGCTCGGGGTCATGCTGAAGGCCGGAGGAACCTGGGGCCTGTGGCTGGACTCCTATCCAGGAGCGGCACTGCACGTAGTGTCCCGCGGCACCATGTGGCTCCACGTCACAGGCGAGAAACCTCTTCAGGTGCAGGCCGGAGACGCCGTCCTCGTGTCGCCGGGCACCGCACACGGGATAGCCGGCGGCGCCAACGCGACGATGGGTTCCTGCGACCGCGAGGCGGCGGCCCGGGCTTTCGGCGATGGCCGGGCCCTGCGGCTGGGCTCGGCGCCGGCGCAGACCGAAGTGATCGTGCTGCACTACGAGCAGGACCCGGAGGTGCGCACACCGGTGCTGACCTCCCTCGCTCGGCCGATGCACGTCACAGCCCGGGAGAACGCGCAGCTCAGGAGGACCGTCGAGCTTCTCGCTGCCGAACTCGCACAGCCGCAGATCGGCACCACCGCCGCCATCAACAGCATCGTCGACCTTCTGCTCGTCCAGTTCGTACGCGCCTGGCTGGCCCGCCACCCGCAGGAGCCGTCCGGCTCATGGCTGGGAGCGATGCGTGATCCGGTCGTGCGCGCCGCTCTGGCACACGTCCACGCCCAACCGGAACACCCCTGGACCACGGAGACCCTGGCCGCCGCGACGAGCGTCTCCCGGGCGACGCTGTCCCGGCGTTTCCGGTCCGCCCTCGGACAGACGCCGGGCGCGTACGTGACGCAGTGGCGCATCGACCTGGCGTCCGTCCGGCTCCGCGATACCGATGAGCCGGTCGAATCGATCTCCGGCGCGGTCGGATACGGCTCTCCCCACGCTTTCAGCCGCGCCTTCAGACGCGCCCGAGGCACGGCCCCGGGCGAGTACCGTTCTCTGCTCCGCAAGTGATCCGGGCTCCGGAGAGGTCAGCACCAGGCAGGTGCCGTCCCCCTTCCCCCAAGGCCCACATCGGTACAGGAAACAGGAAATACGCGACACCTCGGCATGTGAGCCCATCCGTCCCGCAGCCGAAAGCAGCGGACACCTCGTTGCCCGACAACGCACTTGCCCGATCAACGGCCGGGAAGTGCCAGGTGTCCGGCGCGTACGCGCAGTCCGGGTGGCACGGACCGAGGAGGAACGCGACACCCGAAGCGGGAGACCGCCGACGCGCCGTACTGGAAGAAGTGGGCCCGCCTGTACCGCAAGGAGCGGTCAGCCGCAGTCGTTGCGGTTGATCCTCAGGGAGCGGGTCTATAGGTGTGTCGTCCGGGCGGGTCGGTGACGCGGCCGGCCGGTCGGTGGCCGCCGGTGCCGGTGCCGGTGCGGGGTCGGTGGTTGGTTGTACCTGTCCAGCCAGCCGAAAGACGCCGGGGGCTGATGCCCGCTCGTGGCAGGTGTCGCGCCAGGTGTTCCTGGTGCAGGCCCAGGCGTTGTCGGTGAGGTCCCGCTCGACTATGAAGCCCTACCGGGCGAACCAGGCGGCTGCTCGTCGCGGGAATGCCGCGCAGGTGGCGGCCTTCTCGCCGGGCGGGTCCTCGGTGTGGGCGAGGGGGTGTGGTCGTCCAGGGCGGTGTGCGGACAGGCGGCTACGAACGGCGCCCGGCCCGGCGAACCGGTCCACCTCGCCGTCAAGAAGCCCGGCCGGGTCCCCGACGGCGGCGGCCACAAGGTCCTCGGCCGGGCGGCCGGCAGCCCCGACAACGACCGCCGCAACGGCGCGGGACATGGTGCCGGAGGAGGATGCGGGGGCGGTGGAGGCGGCGATGCCGCATCGGGCGGCCGGCCTCACCGGCCCGATCCGGTGTTCGCGCCGCAGCCGCAGCCGCAGCCGTAGCCGCAGGACCCGCTGACCGACCGGGGCGGGCGTCTGCCGCGGGCTGTGGCGCGGGCGGCTGGGGCGGTCGTGCATCCCGGCCGCGCCCAGGTGCCGGTAGCGGCTCGCCCGGCGGGCGGCGGTGGTGTGGCTGACCTGGAAGCGTTCCGAGCCCCCGCCGCAGCGGCCGGCCGTCGTCCACGACACACCGGGCCGGACGCGGCCTCCTGGCCGGTGTCAGCGGGGCATCGCGGTGGGACACGAGGGCTTCCTGGCCTTCGGTGCAGATGTCGCAGTCCGCACCGACCCCGAAGGCCCTCACCCGTTCAAGCACCCAGCGCGCGTGTCACCGACGTCCCGGGACGGCACACCCGGGCGCCGCCTCAGTCGCCGGCCGCGGCCACCCGCGCGCGGACGCTCTCGACACTGCCGCACCCGTCCTTCAGGTACCGCGCGCGGGCCTCCAGGAACGCCTGGCCCAGCTCGGCGCGGCGCTCGTCGCGGACGTTGGCGCGGGCGTCGTTCAGCAGCGTGCGCTCCTCCTCGTCCGCGTGGTGGTTGACCGCCGACACCAGCTCCTCCAGGGCGTCCTCCCACGCGTCGGAGGCGGTGTCCTCCACCTCCAGCAGCGCCAGCAGCGCCTCGTCGGCCTCGTGGTGCTCGTGGACGCTGTGGTCGACGTCCTCGCCGTCGACGTTCTTGTAGCGCCGCAGCGCCGGATAGACCTCGTCCTCCTCGGCCGACGCGTGGGCGATCAGCAGGTCCGCGAACTCCCGCAGGGCGCGGGCCCGGTCCGCCTCCGCGTTGCGCATCGTACGGAAGAGGTCTTCCATGCGGCGGTGGTCCTTCAGGATGAGGTCGACGACATCGGTGGACGCCACGGCGGCTCCTCACTCGGGGTGACGGTGTTCCGCTGTGCTGCTACCCCGGCTCGGGCGAGTGAGGCGTGGCGAGGCCGCCCCGGCGCCGGCCGTTCCCGCCGGGCCGTCAGCCGAGGCCGTGCACGGTGGTCAGTTCGGCGAGTCCGGAGACCTCCAGTACGGGGGCCAGCAGCGGGGTGGCGACCAGCTCGATGCGGTCGGCGTGGCGGAACAGGACGCTCAGACCGGCGCTGTCCAGGTACTCGATCCCGGTCAGGTCGATGACGAGCGGCCCGTCGGTGGTCTCGATCGCCGTGGCCAGCGCGTCGGTGTTGCTCATGTCGATCTCACCGACGGCCGTCAGCTCGGTCACACCGTCGGGCCGACGACTGGTGGTCAGGGTCAGAAGCGTGGTCATCAGGCGATCCTCGTGTGCATGTCGACGGTGGTGCCGGCGGCGCCGGAGGTGATGGTGACCTGGTGCATCAGCGCCCGCATCAGAGCCACGCCACGGCCACGGTGGGCGTTGGCCTCGGGCTGAGGTGTCTTCCAGCGGCCGGTGTCGGCGACGGTGAGGCGCAGGTCGTCGACGAGTGCCTCGGCACGGAGGCGGACCGTGTCGCCGGGGGCGTCCCGGTGACCGTGCTCGATGGCGTTGGCACACGCCTCGCCCACGGCGACCAGGACGTTCTGCACCGTGTGCGGGGGGAGCTCGCACTGGGCGAGCCAGCTGCGCAGGGCCTTGCGGACCGGCGCGAGCTGCGCGGACTCGGCGGGGAAGGCCATGTCGAGCGGCGCCGGGTGCCGGTACAGCAGGAGCGCCACGTCGTCGTCGTAACCGTCGGCCGGCGCGAGCCGCTTCATGACCTGGGTGGCGAGGTCGTCGACCGCGGCGTCGCGGCCGGCCTGCACCGCCTCGCCGGCCTGGTCGATGCCGGCCGTCAGCGGCCGGCGGCGGCGCTCCACGAGCCCGTCGGTGTACAGCAGCAGGGTGGCCCGCGCCGGCACCGTGCAGGTGCCCTCGGGACGGGCCCGCCCCGGGCGCACCGCCAGCGGCACGGAGCGCCCCTCGTCCAGGAGGACGAGGGTGCCGTCCGGATGGGTGAGGATGCCCGGCGGGTGCCCGGCGCTGGAATAGGTGAGGTTGCCGGTCACCGGGTCGAGGACGCCGCAGAACACGGTGGTGCACATGGCACCGGGGACACCGGCGGCGAAGTGGTCCAGGGCCATCAGGGTCTGCGCGGGGCTGGAGTCCTGGAGCAGCAGGGCGCGGCAGGCGCTGCGCAGCTGGCCCATGACGGTGGCCGCTTCCAGTCCGCGTCCCACGCAGTCGCCGACGACGATGCCGATCCGGCCGTCCGGGAGCCGGACGGTGTCGTACCAGTCACCGCCGACCTCCAGCGGCCGGGTGGCGGGTTCGTAGCGGACGGCGAAGCCGTCGGGGAGGTCGGCCGGGCCGAGGATCGCGCGTTGCAGGGCGATGGCGGTCTCGCGCTGCTGGTCGATCTGGTGGGCCCGGGACAGCCCCTGGGCGAGCTGCCCGGCGAGGAGGGACAGCAGCAGCTGGTCCTCACCGGTGAACGGCCGCTGCTCTCCCAGGTCGATCCAGAGCACCATGGTGCCCTCGGGATGGCCGACGGTGATGCCCGCCCCGGTGCCGTCCTCGACGGGCGTCAGCAGCGGCCTGTCCAGCCATGAGGTCAGCCGCTCCCGGCGCTCGGCGGGCAGGTCCGCCCAGCGCAGCCCGGCGTCGGTCGCCGTCACCGACATGTCCTGCCCGGCGGTCGCGACGGCGGCCAGCACGCACTCGGCCCGCCACAGGGTCTTCAGCTCCGCCAGGGAGCCCGCGAGGGCCTCTGGCAGGCTGGTCGCCTGCGTCAGCCGCATGCTCAGCGCGGCCTGGGCGCTCTTGCGCTGGACCGCGTAGTGCTCGGCGGTGACGTCGCGGAAGGTCCCGACGGTCACCCGGCGTCCGGTGTCCGGGTCCTGCGCCTGGTTGAAGGTGGCCGTCACCCACAGCCGGTGCCCGTCCCGGTGGGTCACGGGGATGGTGTACGAACCCTTGGGGTTGTTCAGCAACTGGGCGAAGGCGTCACCGACCTCGCGGTGCGCCTCGGGGTCGGCGACGGCGTCCGGCCACCAGGGGTGGACCGGCCGGTAGGGGAGGCCCTCGGGGCCGTAGCCGAGGGTGTTCGTGAAAGCGGTGTTGATCTCGATGACGGCGCCGTCCTCGTCGCAGACGAAGAACGCCTCCTGGAGGGAGTCCACCAGCGCCTTGCGCCAGCGTGCCTGGTGGTTGCGGAGCCGGGCCAGCTCCACGTTGGCCCGCACCCGGGCGAGGAGTTCGGCCGCGGCGAACGGCTTGACGAGGTAGTCGTCGGCGCCGGCCCGCAGCCCCTCGATGGACGCCTCCTGACCGGCCCGCGCCGACAGCAGCACCACCGGAACCGACGCGGTGCGCGGGTCGGTGCGCAGCGCCGCCACCAGCCCGAGGCCGTCGAGGCCCGGCATCATGACGTCGCTGATCACCAGGTCGGGAGCGCCGGCCCGGACCGCCTCCAGCGCCGCCAGGCCGTCGACGGCGGTGTCCACCAGGTATCCGGCGCCGTCCAGGAGCCGGGTCAGGTACTCGCGCATGTCGGCGTTGTCGTCGGCGACCAGCACCCGCGTCGCGACGGCCGGGGCGGTGGCGTACCCCGACGGGTCGGCCGCCGTCGCCGTGGTCCGCGCGTCCCCGGAGACCTCGTCCGGCAGCCAGCGCAGGGCCTCCTGCACGAACGGGTCGGCGCTGGTCGCCGCGTGGCCGTCCGCGGCGGGGGCCAGCGCCTCGGCGGGCAGGTGCGCCGAGCCGAACGGCAGCCGGACGGTGAAACAGGTGCCCTCGCCCTCGGTGCTGTCGGCGGTGATGCTGCCGCCGTGCAGCGTCACCAGCTCCTTGACCAGGGCGAGTCCGATGCCGCTGCCCTCGTTGGAGCGGGAGCGGGCGTTCTCGATCCGGTGGAACCGCTCGAACAGCCGGGGCATCTCCGCCGCGGGCACCCCGATGCCGCTGTCGGCGACGGTCACCACGGCGTGCGCGTCCTCGGCGCGCACGGCGACCCGGATCGAGCCGTCGAAGGTGAACTTCAGCGCGTTGCTCAGCAGGTTGAGGACGACCTTCTCCCACATGCCGCGGTCGATGTACACCGGCTCGGGCAGCCGGTCGCAGTCGATCCGGAACCGCAGGCCGGCCTTGTCGACGGCGGACCGGAACACGCTCGCCAGGTCGGCCGTGACGACCGCCAGGTCGGCCGGTTCGTACCGGGCCTGCATCCGGCCCGCCTCGATGCGGGAGAAGTCCAGCAGGGAGTTGACCAGCTTGCCCAGGCGCAGTCCGTTGCGGTGGACGACGTCCAGTTCCTCCCGTACCTGCGGGTCGGCGCCGGCCAGCCGGGTCCGCAGCTCCTCCACCGGGCCCATGATCAGCGTCAGGGGGGTGCGGAACTCGTGGCTGATGTTGGAGAAGAAGGCGGTCTTGGCCCGGTCCAGCTCCGCGAGTTCCTCGGCCCGCCGCTGCTGGGCCTCGTAACTGCGGGCGCTGGCGATGCCCGCCGCGACATGGCCCGCGGTCAGCTCGACGAACCCGCGGTAGGCGTCGTCCAGGGCCCGGTAGCGGTTCAGTCCGGCCACCAGGAACCCGTACGGCGTCCCGCCCCGCTGGAGCAGCGGCAGCACCAGCGCCCGCGTGGGGGGCAGCGGCCACTCACCGGCCGGGAGCGCGTCGGCGAACGGGGTGTCGCCCAGCTCCACCAGCACCGGCTCGCCGTGGGCCAGCGGCGCGACCGGCCACACGCCGGAGCCGTCGGCGGGCAGGGTCGGCGGCGCGGCCGGGTGGCCCGCGGCCACGCCGGTGGCGTCCGCGAGCCGGGCACCGCCACCGGCGTCCGCGAGGTAGGTCAGGGTGAAGGGCAGGTCGCGCTTGTTCCGGGCGAGCTGCTGGTTGGCGAAGGCGAGCCACTCCTGCTCGGTGCGGACGACGCTGGGGTCGGAGCCGAGGTCACGCAGGGTCGTCATCCGGCGCTCGCCGATGACCCGCTCGGTGTCCTCGCTGACCACGCAGAGCATGCCGACCACGGTGCCGTCGTCGTCGCGCAGCGGGCTGTAGGAGAAGGTGTGGTAGCTCTCCTCCGTGTAGCCGGACCGCTCCAGGAACAGCAGCAGGCCCTCGTCCCAGGTCGCCTCCCCGGTGGTCATGACGGTGTCGATGCGCGGGCCGATGTCGTCCCAGATCTCCGCCCACACCTCGCTCGCGGGCCGTCCGAGCGCCCACGGGTACTTGGCGCCCAGGGTGTCGCGCCGGTACGCGGCGTTGCAGAAGAACGTCAGCTCCGGTCCCCACGCCATCCACATCGAGAACCGGGAGGACAGCAGGATGCTCACCGCCGTCCGCAGGGACTGCGGCCACTGTCCCGGCGCGCCCAGCGGCGTCGCCGGCCAGTCCACCCGGGCGAGGTCCGCGCCGACCTCCCGGTCGGCACCGAACACGTCCGACCCGGGCACCGCCACGACCTCGCGCGCAGCGTCTTCCGAACGCCCCACTGGACACCCTTTCCCTCGCACCGCCCGAACCGGCAGCCGCCCACCGGGGGTCGTCGGCCGGCTCTGCCGGACGCCCGCACCGTCGTCCCGGAACAGCACTGCGGGGGACCGTCCGCACCGTCCTCGCCTGCCCCTGTCGCCGCCGCTGCCTGCGGGGACCTCGGGGGGATCGCCGGCCACGCGCGTCGGCTTCGTAGGATAAGCCAGGCGCCGGCACGTGCCGAAGGCAGGGGAAGAGGATGCGACAGAGACGACGCAGGGGGAGACGATGACGGTGAGCCCCGTGCGGACCGTCCCGGAGGCATCCGCCGACGAGGCCGCGCGGCTCGCCGCCGTCCGTCGCTACCGGATACTCGACACGCCGCCCGACGGCGCCTTCGACCGGATCGCCGCGCTGGCCGCGCGCCTCTTCGACGCGCCCATGGCCACCGTCTCGATCGTCGACACCGACCGGGTGTGGTTCAAGGCCGTCCACGGCCTCCAGGGCGTCACCGAGATCGACCGCGGGCCTGGCCTGTGCGCCTCCGCCATCCTCCGCGGCGAGCCCTACGTGGTGCCCGACGCCGGTGCCGACGCGGGCGCGTTCGCCGACCCCCTGGTCCGGGGCGAGCCGGGGGTCAGGTTCTACGCCGCCGCGCCGATCACCACGGCCGACGGGCAGCGCCTGGGCACCGTCGACGTCCTGGACACCAGGCCCCGCCGCCCCACCGAGGACCAGCTCCAGGCCCTGCAGGACCTGGCCGCCCTCGTCATGGACGAGCTGGAACTGCGGCTGTCGGCCATGCGCACGGTCGCCGCCGAGCGCGAGCGGCGGGCCGAGGCCGAACGCCTGGCCCGTGCCCTCCAGCGCACCCTGCTGCCGCCCGCCCTGCCCGAGGTACCCGGTCTGCACGCCGCCGCGGCTTACCACACGGCATCCCCGGACGAGGTCGGCGGCGACTTCTACGACCTGTTCCCGCTGAACGACGGCCGGTGGGCGTTCTTCCTGGGCGATGTGTGCGGCAAGGGCGCGGACGCCGCCGCGCTGACCTCGCTGACCCGCTACACCCTGCGCGCCGCCGCCATCTACGACCCGGACCCGTGCGCCGCCCTCGCCAACCTGGACGCGGTCCTCAAGGGCGAGTACCAGGGCAGCGACCCGCGCTACTGCACGGCCGTCTTCGGCGTGCTGCGGCCGCTGCCGGACGGGTCCCACGCCATCACCCTGGCCGGCGGCGGGCACCCCTCCGCCCTGGCCGTCCGCGGGGACGGCTCGGTGGAACCGATCTCCACGATGGGCGGCCAGCTGGTCGGGATGCTGCCCGATCCGCAGTTCGTACGGACCAGTACGCGTCTGCGGCCCGGCGAGAGCCTCCTGCTGTACACGGACGGCCTCACGGAGGCGCGTACCGCCGGGGGCACAATGCTGGGGGAGGACGGTCTCACGCGCCGGCTGACCGCCACCGCCCCCCGCACGGCGCACGAACTGCTGGACTCGGTCGAGGGGCTGCTGCGGCAGCTGGGTGACGGCGTCAGCGACGACACCGCCCTGCTCGCCCTCTCTGTACCCCCACCCCCCACGCCCCGTATTCAGGAGAACCGGTGATCGAGAACGAACACCTGCTGACCGTCACTCCGCACCAGATGCCCGCGGGGCCCCTGGTCCTGCGGGTCACGGGAGAGCTGGACCACCACAGCGCCCCGCTCCTGTCCCGGGCGGTGGACGACGCCGCCTTCGACGACACCGGTGTGGTCCTGGACCTGTCCGGCCTGACCTACTGCGACTCCACCGGCATCACCGTGCTCATCGGCGCCTACCAGCGGTCGCAGCGGACCGGTGCCCCGCTCATCCTGGCCGGGGTCAACCCGGACCAGATGCGCGTCTTCACCGTCGTGGGGCTCGACCAGGTCTTCACCTTCCACCCCAGCACCGAGGCGGCCGTGGCGGCGCTGGCGAAGTGACCGGGCGGCCCGCCCGGCCCACGGCGCGGGGGCGGCGCGCCCCGAAGCGCGCGGCCCGGCCGTACACGCCGGCCTCAGGCGGCGGGCCCGCCCAGCGCGATCCGCGCGGTGACGCGCTTGCCGGTCGGCTCGCGCCGGATGTCGACGTCCTGGCAGAGCGCGGCGACGATCTCCAGGCCGTGCTGTCCCACCCGGCCGGGGTCGGCGGGCCGGGGGACCGGCAGGGTGCTGCCGCCGTCCCGCACGGTGACGGAGAGCAGGTCGCCGGTCCGGGCCAGGACCAGTTCCACGGGACCGGCCCCGTACTTGACCGCGTTGGTCACCAACTCGCTCACCACCAGCTGGACGGTGCCCGTCGCGCCCGGCGGCAGCGGGCGGTCCCGGTCCCGCTGGGTCTCGGCGAGGTACTCCGCCGCGAAGCCGCGTGCCTCGGCGATGCGCACGGTGTCCCGCCCGAACGTCCGCGAGACCTCCCGCGGTCCGGTTCCCTCCGGTGTACGGCCGGTCAAGCCGTTCAGTCCGGTTTCCCCCATACCAACCGTCACATTACCCCCGTGTGCTGCAGGGCACGCTGACGTCTCCCGCGCCCCAGGAACATCTGTCGTTCCCACAGTAGTTCCATGGGTCACGCGCCACCGCGCTCGGTCCAGGGGAGCGGGTGCCCGGAGATGAGGCCGGTATGGCTGCGGTCTCCCGCGACACGCGAATGTTTCGGTGCGGACGGCGATTCTTGCGGGAAGTCTTGACGCCGTGTGCCGGTGCCCCGATATTCGGGTTGCTCGACACTCCGGCAAGCGTTCGATATCACGAACGTGCGCCGCCCTGTGTGTCATGTTCTCGTCAAGGCCGGTCGACGGGGTCGGCCGGAACCGTCTACTCAGGATCGGGGAAGCCCCTATGCGCAGAGGAAGTTCCCGCCGAAGGCGTCCGTCCGGAACGCTCGCCGCCGTGGTCGCGGTCCTTGCCGCGCTGGCGGCGATGCTCGCCGCCGTCCCGGCCCAGGCGGCGTCCACCGGCGCCCTGCGCGGCGCCGGGTCGGGCCGCTGTCTCGACGTGCCGGGCGCGAGCCAGACCGACGGCACGTACCTCCAGCTGTACGACTGCTGGGGCGGGACCAACCAGCAGTGGACGCTGACGGACAGCAACCAGTTGACCGTGTACGGCGGCAAGTGCCTGGACGTTCCCGGTCACGCCACCGCACCCGGCACCCGGGTGCAGATCTGGGGTTGCTCCGGCGGCGCCAACCAGCAGTGGCGGGTCACCTCCGGCGGCACGGTGGTCGGCGTGGAGTCCGGGCTGTGCCTGGAGGCCACCGGCGGCGGCACGGCCAACGGCACGACCGTGGGGATCGGGACGTGTGACGGCGGCAGCGACCAGAAGTGGTCCGGCCTGACCGGGACCCCGCCGACGGACGGCCCGTGCGCCCTCCCGTCGTCGTACCGCTGGGCGTCGACGGGCGTGCTCGCGCAGCCGGCGAACGGCTGGGCCGCCCTGAAGGACTTCACCACCGTGACGCACAACGGCAAGCACCTGGTCTACGCGTCGAACGTGTCGGGATCGTCGTACGGCTCGATGATGTTCAGCCCGTTCACCAATTGGTCGGACATGGCGTCGGCCGGCCAGACCGGGATGAACCAGGCCGCGGTGGCGCCCACGCTGTTCTACTTCGCGCCGAAGAACATCTGGGTGCTGGCGTACCAGTGGGGCGCCTCGCCCTTCGTCTACCGCACGTCCAGTGACCCCACCAACCCCAACGGCTGGTCCGCTCCGCAGCCGCTGTTCACCGGGAGCATCTCCGGCTCCGACACCGGGCCGATCGACCAGACCCTGATCGCCGACGGGCAGAACATGTACCTGTTCTTCGCCGGTGACAACGGCAAGATCTACCGGGCGAGCATGCCGATCGGGAACTTCCCGGGCAGCTTCGGCTCGTCGTACACGACGGTCATGAGCGACACGAAGGCCAACCTGTTCGAAGCGGTCCAGGTCTACAAGGTCCAGGGCCAGAACCAGTACCTCATGATCGTCGAGGCGATGGGGGCGAACGGGCGTTACTTCCGCTCCTTCACGGCCACCGGTCTGAGCGGCTCGTGGACCCCGCAGGCCGCGAGCGAGAGCAACCCCTTCGCGGGCAAGGCCAACAGCGGCGCCACCTGGACCAACGACATCAGCCACGGCGACCTGGTCCGCGACAACCCCGACCAGACCATGACCGTCGACCCCTGCAATCTGCGCCTCCTCTACCAGGGCAAGTCCCCCACCGCGGGCGGCCCCTACGACCAGCTCCCGTGGCGGCCGGGCCTCCTCACCCTCCAGCGCTGACCTCCCCGCGGCGCCCGGACGGAACCCCGGCCCCTTCGGTGGCCGGGGTTCTCCGCGCGCCCGGGAGGAACGGCGGCTTCCGGCCAGATGATCCCCGGCATCGTTGCCCCAGGCATCTAGTGCGGGAAGCATGGAGGCACGGCACCCCCCACCGTCGCGGAGGCAGGCATGACCGAGACCTTTTCGCACACCCCGGACGACCTCGCCGCATTCCCGATGCCCAGAGCCGCCGGGTGTCCCTTCGACCCACCCCCCGCCCTGCGGACCCGGCAGTCGGACGCCCCCCTCTCCCGGGTGCGGATCTGGGACGGCAGCACGCCGTGGCTGATCACCCGGCACGACCACATGCGCACCCTGCTCGCCGACCCACGGCTCAGCTCCGACGTCACCCGCCCCGGATACCCGCACCTCAGCGCCGGCGCCAAGGCCGGCAACGACGCCCGGCGCTCCTTCATCACCCTGGACGACCCCGAACACGCCCGGCTGCGCCGGATGGTGACCGCGCCGTTCGCCATCAAGCGGATCGAAGCCCTGCGGCCCGCCGTCCAGAAAATCGTCGACGACCTCATCGACGACCTGCTCGCCGGGCCGAAGCCCGCCGACCTGGTCCAGGCGTTCGCCCTGCCGGTGCCCAGCCTGGTCATCTGCGCCCTGCTCGGCGTGCCCTACGAGGACCACGACCTCTTCCAGAGCAACACCAAGGCGATCGTGCACCGCGCCTCCACCGCGGACCAGGTCGTCACGGCGCTCACCACGCTCACCGACTACCTGGACGACCTCCTCGCCGCCAAGCTGGCCCGGCCCCAGGACGACCTGCTGTCCGTCCTCGCGACCCGGCAGGTGGCCACCGGCGAGCTGTCGCGCCGGGACGCCGCCCGGACGGGCGTCCTGCTGCTCGTCGCGGGCCACGAGACCACCGCCAACATGATCGCCCTGGGCACCCTCGCGCTGCTGCGCAACCCCGACCAGCTCGACCTCCTGCGCGGCGCCGACGACCCGAGGACGACCGCGTCCGCCGTCGAGGAACTGCTGCGCTACCTGAACATCACCCACAGCGGCCGGCGCCGCGTCGCCCTGGCCGACATCGAGATCGACGGACAGACCATCCGCGCGGGTGACGGCCTGGTCATCGCCGGTGACATCGCCAACCGCGACCCGGCCGTCTTCCCCGACCCCGACCGGCTGGACCTCACCCGCGACGCCCGCCGGCACGTCGCCTTCGGCTTCGGCGTCCACCAGTGCCTGGGCCAGCCCCTGGCCCGCATGGAACTCCAGGTCGTCTACGGCACCCTGTACCGGCGCGTCCCCACCCTCGCCCTGGCCACCGGCCTCGACGAGCTGGAGTTCAAACACGACGGCGTCGTCTACGGCGTCCACGAACTCCCGGTCACCTGGTAACGCCCCCCCCCCGAACGGAAGCGAGCCCCCATGCGCGTGGAAGTCGACCAGCCCAAGTGCGTCGCCTCCGGCCAGTGCGTCCTGCTGGCGCCCGCCGTCTTCGACCAGGACGACGACGGCATCGTCACCCTGCTCGACGCCGACCCCGGCCCCGAACACCACGCCGACGTACGGGAGTCGGCGGCGATCTGCCCGGCCGCCGCCATCCGTCTGGTGGAGAAGTGACCGTCGCGCCGCGGCGGGTGGTCGTCGTCGGCGCCTCGGTGGCCGGTCTCACGGCCGCCGAGACCCTCCGCAGGGAGGGGTACGACGGCTCGATCACCCTCATCGGCCGCGAACCGCACCCGCCGTACGACAGACCGCCGCTGTCCAAGCAGGTCCTGCTCGGCGACTGGCCCGCCGAGCGGGTCTTCCTGCGCCGGCCCGAGGACGTGGCGGCCCTCGGCCTGGACCTGCGGCTGGGCACCGCCGCGACCGCCCTGTCCACGGCCGCCCGCACCGTCACCCTGTCCGACGCCACCGAGACCGGCTACGACGCCCTGCTCATCGCCACCGGCGTACGGCCCCGGCGGCCCCCCGGGTACGACCTCCCCGGCACGCACGTGCTGCGCGACCTGGCGGACGCCCTCGCCCTGCGCGAGCGGATCGCGCCGGGCCGCCGGCTGGTGGTGCTGGGCGCGGGCTTCCTCGGCGCGGAGGCGGCGTCCTCGGCCAGGGCCCTCGGCGCGGAGGTGACCCTCGTCGAACCGGCCCCGGCCCCGCTCGCCCACGCCGTCGGTCCGCAGGCCGCCGCCCACCTGGCCCGCCTCCACCGCGAGCACGGCGTCGACCTGCGCACGGGCACCAAGGTGACCGGCGTCGAGACCACCGACGGACGGGTGAGCGGGGTGCGCCTGTCGGACGGCACACGCACACCCGCCGACGACGTGCTGATCGCCGTCGGCTCCGAACCGGACACGCGCTGGCTGGAGGGCAGCGGACTGCGCCTGGCGGACGGGGTGGTGTGCGACGCGTACTGCGCCGCGGCTCCGGGCGTGTACGCGGCCGGTGACGTGGCGCGCTGGCACAACCCGCTGTTCGGCGTCTCGATGCGGATCGAGCACCGCACCAACGCCGCGGAGCAGGCCATGGCCGCCGCGCGCAACCTGCTCCGCCCGGAACAGGCCCGGCCGTACGCCCCGGTGCCCTACTTCTGGTCGGACCAGCACGGGGTCAGGGTGCAGGCGTTCGGCCACCTCCGCGGGCACGACGAGGCACGGGTGGTCGAAGGCGACCCGGAGGAGGGCGGCTTCCTCGTCGCCTACCGGGCCGGCCGGACGCTGACGGGCGCGCTGTCCGTGGGCCTGCCACCCAGGGCATTGCGCCGCTGGCGGACGGCGGTGGCCGGCCGCGCGGACTGGCGCGCGGCGACCGAGGACCTCCCGGAACGGTGAGGACGCCGGCCCGCCGGCCGTCCCCGGCCGGAAGGCGGCCGGGAGCGGAACGGGCTGTGGGGTGGTCGCTTCCCACCGGTGCCGGAGGGACGCCCCTGGCGGCGGGCCGGGCGGACCGCGGAGCCGCCGCACGCCTCGCCGGCCGGCTCCGGGGTGCCCTCGGCCTGCCGCTCCTGGACCCGGTCGAACCCGGACGAGTCACCGGGGGAGTGGCCGGAGTGACGAACCACCACGACGAGTGGGGAGAGCGCGTGCGGACGGACGGGAGGAGCGGACGGGGCGCCGGTGGTGCCCGCGCCCCCGGAGGACACCGTCGAGGCCGCGCGGCTCGCGCCGGACCACCGGATCAGCGTGGCCGGCCCCGGCCGGCACGGCGAGGGCGTGCCGCCCGACTGGGCCGCGGTCGGCCGCCGGCGCACGGGCCCGGCCGGTGAGAGCGAGGAGTGGGAGGACGACGAGCGGCACCGCCCCCCGGAGGCGCTCGGCTGGCCCGCCCCCACCGACGACGTGGACCGCGCCCTTCAGCGAACCGTCACCGGACACGGACCGGCCGGGTACGTCCGGCCCGTGGTGCCGGTCTCCACCTTCCCGCCCCACCTCGACGCCGTGGGCGGCTTCGTCCTCGAATGCCTCACCGCGACCGACCTGCTGGACCGCCTGCCGGCCGGCCACACCCTGTACGCCGGCCCGCCCAGCCCCGCCGGCACCGTACCGGAGCCCGGCCCGCTCGCTGGGACGGCCCGCGCGCACACCGCCGGCCGGTGCGACCCGGGCCGGGGAACCCGTACGGCGGTACGCGTCGTCCTCAGCGGTGACACATGAGCGGACGCGCGGTCGCCGTCGGCTCACCGCACCGTTCGGGAGGTACCCCATGGCCCTGGTCGGCCTGTTCTGGATCACCGAGGACTGCGTCTACGTGGGAGCCGAGCCGGTCGGCGCGGCGACCGGCGTCCGGCTGACCGAGGACGGCGTGGAAGCACTGGGGCTGGGGCGGGGCGAGTCGTGGCGGTGGGACCGGGTCCGGCGGATCGAGGTCCGTGACGTGGCCGTGCGGTCCGCCGCCCGGCGACTGGTGTCCGTGGCGTTCGACAACCTGATGGTGATGGTGACCGGCGACGGCGAGCTCCCGCCCGCCTTCACGGTGTGCGTGGACGCCGCCGACGGCCCCGTCGAGGTGAGCGTGGTCTCCGCCGTCACCGGCGGGGTGTACACGCCCGCCGAGTACGAACTGTCCCGCGCGCTCCTGACCCGGCTCACCGACGGCAGCACGCCGGTCGGCGAGCTGCTCGCCTGGCGCCGCGACCACGGCACCGGCGGAACACCGTCCCGTGCGGAGCGCGAGGCACTGCTGCGCAAGTGGACCGGCGACGACCGCGTCTGACCCTCGGCGGCGCCGACGTCCGCGGTCCGGCAGGACCGGGACGTCGTGCCGAGGTGGGCGGAGCCGTGGGACCAGGTTCCCGCGGTCGATCCGCGAGCGCGGGGTGCCGGTGATGACCGAGCGCGGCGGCGGATCGGTCATCGACGTCACCAGCGGCCAGGGGCTGTCCGGGACCGTCTGCGGCCGCGAGGGACACGGCCGCACCGGCATCGGGGCCGTCGCCACCGGGGCGAGGGAGTCCACGCGCGCCATCCACCACCGCTTCCAGGGCGAGGACCACCTCCTCCCGGAGGCCGTCCACGACGGCGCCGGCCGGTCGCGGACGCCTTCGTCGCGACGGTGGCCGAGCAGCCCTCCGGCACCGGCGTCCGCACCCCGACACGGACCGGGCACCTGTGCCGCGTGCCGTGGGTGAGGGAGACGGCGTACTGAATGAAGTTTCGAAGGAGTGTGTGAACACCGTGTCGCCGGGCACAAGGGCTATCGCACCGAGGTCCTGACAGTCGGAACTGGTCGGGATCTACCAACCAAGGGACCAACTCAGGCCCTTGTGAGGCTTGTACGCACACGCGCCTGAGCCGAAATTGACGATGGGATTTGCAATGATCATTCTTGGGCTCATTCTGCTGATCATCGGCCTGCTTGTCGGCATGGGGCTGCTGACGACGATCGGTGGCATCCTCATTCTGGTCGGTGCCATCCTGTGGATCCTGGGTGCGACCGGCCGCGCGGTCGGTGGACGCAAGCATTTCTTCTAGAGGCAGGGCGTCTCACCGGCTCTCTGCGACGAGTGACTGTCCCTGAGCCGGGCTCTGCTCGCCGGTCATCGAGCGCGGAGCCCGGCTGCGGGGCGAGGCGGACGCCGCCGCCACTGCCCCTCTCGCCGGCCCCTGTGCCGTCGAGTCACTCGGCTGCCTGCTCGGGGTCAGGCAGTGGGGGCAGTCCGTGCCGGCCGTTCAGGCCGGTTCCGGACACGTTGAGGAACCGGCCAGGGCCGTCGCTGCCGAAGGCGCTGTCGACGCGCTCGACCGCGGCCTTGACCAGCCCGGCGAAGAGCGGGTGCGGGCGGGTCGGGCGTGAG
>BMSM01000028.1 GCA_014649155.1 Streptomyces griseoviridis
TCCAGCGGGCCGCCGGACCCGCAAGGCGATCGACGATGCCTTCACCGGCGCGGAGCCGTCAGAAACCGGAGAGCCTCAGGGCACATCACCACCCCCAGCGAAACCAATGTGCCCTCAATGTGCCCTGGCCGCCTGACGGCCCCTCCCCGGCACGCACAAGGGCGAGGCCCGAAGACCCCGCCCGAACCTCACGGAACCCCGGCTCAGGGCCACACCAGGCAGTACGCCTGATGCCCCGCCTCGTGCAACCGCTTCGAGAAGTCCTGCCACTCGTGCAGCAGTTGGTACACGTTGAACGCGTCCCGCGGCCCGCCCCGGTCCGGGACCGTGGACCAGATGAAGGCCGCCGCGCCGACCGCCTCCTCGCCGATGCCGCGCAGCGGGTCGACGACGGTCATCGGGAGCTTCACGACCGCGTAGTCGGGGTGGAGGACGACGAGTTCGAGCGGGGGGACCCGGTGCAGGGGGACGCCCTCGATGCCGGTGAGGACCATGGCCGCCATGGTCTCCGGCTTGATCTTGGTGAACATGCCGTTCATGCCCAGCTCGTCGCCGCCGAGTTCCTCGGGGCGCATGGAGATGGGGACGCGGGCCGCGGTCGCGCCGTCGGGCGCGCCGAAGTACTTGTAGGTCACCCCCACCCGACCACCATTCCTGCTCCCGGCCCGGAGCCGGTCGACCCCGCGGTCGAGCCGTTCGGGCTCATTCGGTCCAGCGTGTGCCTGGCGTGCCTCGGCCGTCTCCTCCGCCTCGCGTCGGTGCCTGCCCCGCCGGGCGCGTCGAGGACCCAGGTCGTCGGTCCCCTCGCCCAGTCCGCCACCGCGATGCATATCTCCACCCGACTGCTTTTCTAGGCCGCGTGGCCCCGGCCGCGCAACCCGATCATCGTGTCAGTGACCTCCCCCGCGGCCGCCCGCCGAAACGTACGGTGAGACATCTGTCCGCAGGGCCGGCCGCCCCCGTCCGCGCGCCCCGGGTGCTCCGGGTGTACCCGGCTTCCGGCCTGTTCCGGTCCGGTCCCAGTCTTGCAGACGTGGCGGCCGTGGCAACGGTTGTCCGATCATCGGGCGGCACTCCGGCTTCCGGCCCGCTCCCGTCCGCCCCCTTCTCCCGCCCCCGGCCCCCCGCACCCGCTGGCCTACCCTGAGGAGGTCACCCCCGCAACCGGAGTCCGAGAAGTCGGAGAAGGTCGAGAAGGTCGGAGAAGTCGCAGGTCATGAGCGAACTGGCATATCCATACGAAGCACCGGCCTCGCAGGCGCTGTTCGACCGTGCGGCGGCCGTCACGCCCGGCGGTGTGAACTCCCCGGTGCGGGCCTTCGGCGCGGTCGGCGGCACCCCCCGGTTCATGGTGTCCGGCACCGGGCCGTACCTCACCGACGCCGACGGCCGGGAGTACGTCGACCTGGTCTGCTCCTGGGGGCCGATGATCCTCGGGCACGCGCACCCCGAGGTGATCGCCGCCGTGCAGGAGGCGGTCGCGCGCGGCACGTCGTTCGGGACGCCCGCCGAGGGCGAGGTCGCGCTCGCCGAGGCCATGGTGGAGCGGGTGGCCCCGCTGGAGCAGGTGCGGCTGGTGTCCAGCGGCACCGAGGCGACCATGTCGGCGATCCGGCTGGCCCGCGGGTTCACCCGGCGGACCAAGGTGATCAAGTTCGCCGGGTGCTACCACGGCCACGTCGACTCGCTGCTGGCCGCCGCCGGCTCCGGGGTCGCCACCTTCGCGCTGCCCGACACGCCCGGCGTCACCGGCGCCCAGGCGAGCGACACCATCGTGCTGCCGTACAACGACCTCGACGCCGTGCACGCCGCCTTCGCCGCGCACCCCGGTGAGATCGCCTGCGTGATCACCGAGGCGTCGCCCGGCAACATGGGCGTCGTACCGCCGCTGCCCGGCTTCAACCAGGGCCTGAAGGACGCCTGCGCCGCCGACGGCGCGCTGTTCGTCTCCGACGAGGTCATGACCGGGTTCCGGACCAGCCGCGCCGGGTGGTACGGGATCGAGGGCGTCGTCCCCGACCTGATGACCTTCGGGAAGGTGATGGGCGGGGGCTTCCCCGCCGCCGCCTTCGGGGGACGCGCGGACGTCATGGCCCACCTCGCCCCGGCCGGCCCGGTCTACCAGGCCGGCACGCTCTCCGGGAACCCGGTCGCCACCGCCGCCGGCCTCGCCCAGCTCCGTCTCCTCGACGACGCGGCGTACGAGAAGGTGAACGCCGTCTCGCGGCGGATCCAGGGGCTCGTCGGCGAGGCGCTGGCCAAGGAGGGGGTCGCGCACACCATCCAGACCGCCTCCAACATGTTCTCCGTCTTCTTCACCGACCGCCCGGTGCGGAACTACGAGGACGCCAAGGCGCAGGAGTCCTTCCGCTTCACCGCCTTCTTCCACTCCCTCCTCGCCCAGGGCGTCTACCTCCCGCCGTCCTCCTTCGAGTCCTGGTTCGTGTCCACCGCGCACGACGAGCGGGCCGTGCAGCGGATCGCCGACGCCCTCCCGGCGGCGGCCCGCGCGGCGGCGGAGGCGACGGCATGAGCAGCACGGACCGCGACCAGGAGATCACCGTCGTCCACCTGATGCGGCACGGCGAGGTCCACAACCCCACCGGCGTCCTCTACGGCCGGCTGCCCGGCTACCACCTCTCCGAGCTGGGCCGGCGGATGGCCGAGCGGGTCGCCGAGCACCTCGCCCCGCGGGACGTGACGTACGTCGCCGCCTCCCCGCTGGAGCGGGCGCAGGAGACGGCCGCGCCGATCGCCAAGGAGCACGGGCTCGACCTGGACACCGACGAGCGGCTCATCGAGGCGGACAACGTCTTCCAGGGCAAGACCTTCGGCATCGGCGACGGCGCGCTGCGCCGGCCCGCCAACTGGAAGCACGTCGTCAACCCCTTCAAGCCGTCCTGGGGCGAGCCGTACGTCGACCAGGTGGTCCGGATGATGGGCGCGCTGGACGCGGCCAAGGACCGGGCCCGGGGCCACGAGGCGGTCGTCGTCAGCCACCAGCTGCCGATCTGGATCGTCCGGTCCTACGTCGAGCGGCGCCGCCTGTGGCACGACCCGCGCAAGCGGCAGTGCACGCTCGCGTCCCTGACGACGTTCACGTACCAGGGCGACCGGATCGTGTCGGTCGGCTACTCGGAGCCGGCCCGCGACCTCGTCCCGGCCCATCTGCTCGCCGGCGCCAAGCCGGAGAAGGGGAAGGGCAAGGCCTACGGGGCCTGAGTGACGGGAGTCCGCGGCGGGGACCGTGGACTTCGTCACGATATCCGCACGTATTTTCGGAACCTCCCCCTCCATCGCGCCCTCTGACCGGGTGACCACAGAGAACGCGATGAACGGGGAGCGCGATGCGTACCTCCACCCCAGGCCCCACCCGACCCACCGGCCGCACGCTCTCCCGGCGGGGCGCGCTCGGGCTCGGCGCGGGCGCCGCCGCCGCGGCGGCCGTCGGACTGACGGGCTGCGGCGGCGGTGCCCACTCCGACGGGCTGAAGCCGCACACGGGTGCCGGCGCCGGTCCCGGTGCCGAGCCCACCGTGACCGCCCGTCCGCTCGGCGACGGCTCCACCGAGTTCACCGGCAAGCAGCCCCACCAGCCGGCCGCGCCCGAGCCGCTGGAGCCGGGGCAGGCGCCGCCGCAGTTCGTGGTGTTCTCCTGGGACGGCGCCGGCGACGTCGGCAACGGCCTCTTCCCGCGTTTCCTGGACCTCGCCGGGGAGCACGAGGCGCACATGACCTTCTTCCTCTCCGGGCTCTACCTCCTGCCCGAGTCGAAGAAGCGCCTCTACGAGCCGCCGAACAACCCGCGCGGCGCCTCCGACATCGGCTACCTCACCGACGCGCACATCAAGGAGACGCTGAAGAACGTCCGGCGGGCCTGGCTGGAGGGGCACGAGATCGGCACCCACTTCAACGGCCACTTCTGCGCCGGGTCCGGCTCCGTCGCCCACTGGACCCCCGCGCAGTGGCGCAGCGAGATCGACCAGGCCAAGAAGTTCGTCACCGAGTGGCGGACCAACACGGGCTGGACCGACCTGCCCGCCCTCCCCTTCGACTACGACAAGGAACTGGTCGGCGGCCGCACCCCCTGCCTGCTCGGCCAGGACAACCTGCTGCCCACCGCCCGCGAGCTGGGCTGGCGCTACGACGCCTCCTCGCCCGGCGGCCGCCAGGTCTGGCCGGTGAAGCGGAACGGCGTCTGGGACCTGCCGTTGCAGCAGATACCTTTCCCCGGGCACTCGTTCGAGGTCCTGTCGATGGACTACAACATGCTGGCCAACCAGTCCGTCAACTCCACCAAGGCGCCCGCCTACAACTACCCGGGCTGGCGCCGGCAGGCCGCCCAGTCGTACATATCCGGCTTCCGGCGGGCCTACGAGACGAACCGGGCGCCCTTCTTCATCGGCAACCACTTCGAGGAGTGGAACGGCGGCCTCTACATGGACGCCGTGGAGGAGGCCCTGGAGCACATCGCGCGGGAGAAGGAGAAGGGCGGGGACATCCGGCTGGTCTCCTTCCGCCAGTTCACCGACTGGCTGGACGCCCAGCGGCCCGAGGTCCTCGACACCCTGCGCACGCTGGAGGTCGGCACCGCGCCCGCCGGGGGCTGGAACACCTTCCTGAAGGCGGCCCCCACCACCACCTGAGGTGCGGATTCCGCCTCGGCAGGGGGGTGCGCAAGATCCCCGGACCGGACATGCGAAACTTTTCACATGAGTGCCGCCAGCCGCGCCCCCCTGCGCTCGAACCGCACCACCGCCCGCGCCCGCCGCCGCGCCGCCCTGGCCACCGGCGCCGTCGCGGGCGCCCTGCTGCTGTCCGCCTGCGGCTCCGGCGGGACCTCCGGGGGAGGCGGCGACACCCACTACATCACCGGCGCGAACGGCATCGCGGCCGTCGACAAGGGCGACCGCGCCGCCGTCCCCGACCTCTCCGGCAAGACCGTCGACGGCGAGCAGCTCGACGTCGCCGCGTACAAGGGCAAGGTCGTCGTCCTCAACGTGTGGGGCTCCTGGTGCCCGCCCTGCCGCGCCGAGGCCAAGAACTTCGAGAAGGTCTACCAGGACGTCAAGGACCAGGGCGTCCAGTTCGTCGGCATCAACACCCGCGACACCTCCACCGGCCCCGCCAGGGCCTTCGAGAAGGAGTACGGGATCAGCTACCCGAGCCTGTACGACCCCACGGGCAAGCTGATGCTCCGCTTCGCGAAGGGCACCCTCAACCCGCAGGCCATCCCCTCCACCCTCGTCATAGACCGCGACGGGAGGATCGCCGCGCGCACCCTCCAGGCGCTCAGCGAGGAGAAGCTGCGGGCGATGCTCAAGCCGGTCCTGGCGGAGAAGTGACGTGAGTGCCGCCCTGTCCACGCTCGCCGCGGACCCCGGCGAGACCGTACGCAGCGGCGCGCTGCTGCTCGCCCTGCCGATCGCCCTCCTCGGCGGCCTCGTCTCCTTCTTCTCGCCCTGCGTCCTGCCCCTGGTCCCCGGTTACCTGTCCTATGTGACCGGCGTCACCGGCACCGACCTGGCCGAGGCCCGGCGCGGCCGGATGGCGACCGGCGCCGCCCTCTTCGTCCTCGGCTTCACCGCCGTGTTCGTCTCCGGCGGCGCGCTGTTCGGCTTCTTCGGGCAGACCCTCCAGGAGGAGCGCGGCGTCCTCACCAAGGTGCTCGGCGTCCTCATGATCGTCCTGGGCGTCTTCTTCATGGGCCTGATGCCCTGGCTCACCCAGCGCGAGTACCGCTTCCACAAGCGGCCCGCCACCGGCCTGGTCGGCGCCCCGCTGCTCGGCGCCCTGTTCGGCATCGGCTGGACGCCCTGCATCGGCCCGACCCTCGCCTCGGTCCTCGCGCTCTCCTCCGACCAGGCCAGTGCCGGGCGCGGCGCGATACTGACCGTCGCGTACTGCCTCGGCCTCGGCGTGCCCTTCGTGCTCGCCGCGGTCGCCTTCCGCAAGGCGCTCGGCGCCTTCGGCTGGGTCAAGCGCCACTACGTCTGGGTGATGCGGATCGGCGGCACCATGATGATCGCCACCGGACTGCTGCTGCTGACCGGCGCGTGGGACAGCATCGTCCAGCAGATGCAGACCTGGTCCAACGGCTTCACTGTAGGGATCTGACGCGATGAGCAAGACGACCACCGACGGCACCCGGAAGGCCGGTGACGACCAGGAGCTGGGCGCCGCCGGCTCCCAGCTGTCCACCGCGCCCGCGGAGGAAGGGCCGAACCCGCCCGCCATGGGCGTCGTCGGCTGGGTCCGCTGGTTCTGGCGGCAGCTCACCTCCATGCGGGTCGCGCTGCTGCTGCTCCTGCTGCTGTCGCTGGGCGCGATCCCCGGCTCGCTGATCCCGCAGACCGGCGTCGACGCCACCAAGGTCGAGCAGTTCTACCAGGACCACGAGACCCTCGCGCCGGTCTACGAGAAACTCGGCCTCTTCCACGTCTACAGCTCGGTGTGGTTCTCCGCGGTCTACATCCTGCTGTTCGTCTCGCTCATCGGCTGCATCGTCCCGCGCACCTGGCAGTTCGTCGGCCAGCTCCGCGGCCGGCCGCCCCGCGCCCCGCGCCGCCTGACCCGGCTGCCCGCCTACACCACCTGGCGCACCGGGGCCGCCCCCGAGGAGGTCCGCGAGGCCGCGCTGAAGCTGCTGCGGAAGCGCCGCTTCCGCGCCCACCGGGACGGCGACGCCGTCGCCGCCGAGAAGGGCTATCTCCGCGAGGTCGGCAACCTCGCCTTCCACATCGCGCTGATCGTGATGCTGATCGCCTTCGGCTGGGGCCAGCTCTTCAAGTACGAGGGCAACAAGCTGGTCCTGGAGGGCGACGGCTTCTCCAACACCCTCACGCAGTACGACGACTTCAAGTCAGGCAACCTCTGGTCGCAGGACGACCTGGCACCGTTCAGCTTCACCCTGAAGGACTTCAGGGGCACCTACGAGCCGTCCGGCCCCAACCGCGGCACCCCGCGCACCTTCGAGGCGCGGATCACCTACAGCGTGGGCGCCTACGGCAAGGAGAAGTCGACCACCGTCAAGGTCAACGAGCCGCTGGAGATCGACGGCTCCAAGGTCTACCTCGTCAGCCACGGCTACGCCCCGATCGTCACCGTCAAGGACGCCGAGGGCGACGTCGTCGTCGACCACGAGCCGTTCGCCCTGCTGCCGCTCGACGCCAACGTCACCTCCTCCGGCGCCATCAAGGTGATGGACGGCTACCGCAACGCCAAGGGCGAGAAGGAGCAGCTCGGCTTCAACGCGTTCTTCCTGCCGACCTACGGCGGCAAGGGCTCCACGATGCTCTCCACCTTCCCGGCGCTGCTCAACCCGATGCTCGCGCTCTCCGCCTACCACGGCGACCTCGGCGTGGACTCCGGCATCCCGCAGAGCGTGTACCAGCTGGACGACAAGAACCTGAAGGAGTTCAAGGACTCCAAGGGCGAGCTGTACAAGAAGCAGCTCAAGGTCGGCCAGACCATGACCCTCCCCGGCGGCAACGGCTCGGTCACCTTCGACGGCATCCAGGAATGGGCCGGCTTCCAGGTCACCGCCCAGCCCGGCAGCGGCTGGGCGCTGGGCGGCGCGGTCGTCGCCATCCTCGGCCTGGCCGGTTCGCTGTTCATCCAGCGCCGCCGGGTGTGGGTGCGGGCCGTGGCCGGCGCCGACGGCGTCACCGTGGTGGAGCTGGCCGGCCTCGGCCGCAGCGAGTCCGCGAAACTCCCCGAGGAACTCGGCGACCTGGCCGGGGTCCTGTACGACACCTTCCCCGAACCCACCGCCGAACCCACTGCCGAACCCACTGCCGAACCCACTGCCGAGAGGGCTGAGAAGAAGTGACTCTCGCCGACGCGACCCAGCTGGCCGCAGCGACCAACGAGCACCTCGCGAACATCAGCAACACGCTGATCTACTCGTCGATGGCGGTCTACACCCTGGCCTTCTTCGCCTACATCGCCGAGTGGATCTTCGGCAGCCGCAGCAAGGTCGGCCGCACCGCCGCCGCGCTGACCGCAGAGGGCGCGGGCGCGGGCGGGGCGAGGACCGGCCCGGCCGTCACCGTCACCAAGGCGGGCGGCACCGCCGTACTGGAGCGGCCCAAGGTCGTCGTCCGCTCCGCGGCCGGCGCCCGCGACGTCCCGGACGGGCCCGGCGCGGCCGGCGGCACCGAGAAGGGCGACCTGTACGGCCGGGTCGCCATCTCCCTCACCGTGCTCGCCTTCCTCATCGAGTTCGGCGGCGTCCTCACCCGCGCCCTGTCCGTGCAGCGGGCGCCGTGGGGCAACATGTACGAGTTCAGCATCACCTTCTCCACGGTCGCCGTCGGCGTCTACGTGGTGCTGCTCCTGCTGAAGAAGAACATCCGCTGGCTCGGCCTGCCGCTGGTCACCACGGTCCTGCTCGACCTCGGCCTCGCCGTCACCGTCCTCTACACGGCCAGCGACCAGCTCGTCCCCGCGCTGCACTCGTACTGGCTGTACATCCACGTCTCCACCGCCATCCTGTGCGGCGCGGTCTTCTACGTCGGCGCGGTCTCCACGCTGCTGTACCTGTTCAAGGACTCCTACGAGAACAAGCTGGCGACCGGCGGCACCCCCGGCCGCTTCGCCAACTCGGTCCTGGACCGGCTGCCCGCCGCCGCCTCCCTCGACAAGTTCGCCTACCGGGTCAACGCCGCGGTCTTCCCGCTGTGGACGTTCACGATCATCGCGGGCGCCATCTGGGCCGGCGACGCCTGGGGCCGCTACTGGGGCTGGGACCCCAAGGAGACCTGGTCCTTCATCACCTGGGTCGCCTACGCCGGCTACCTGCACGCCCGCGCCACGGCCGGCTGGAAGGGCCGCAAGGCCGCCTACCTGGCCCTGATCGCCTTCGGCTGCTGGCTGTTCAACTACTACGGCGTCAACATCTTCGTCTCCGGCAAGCACTCCTACGCGGGCGTGTGACCTCCGGGCCGGTCCCCGCGGCCCCGGTCGCGGGGACCGGCCGCGGGGTGCTATAACTCCCGTGTCCGCCTCCGACGCGCCCCCGCGGGCACGCTCGGAGGCTTTTTTCATGCCTTCCGACACCACCCCGCCCCCCGTCACGCCGCCCCCCGTCACGCCGCCCTCCGCCACCCCACCCGCCGGCTACCGCGCGCTGCTCCGCGACCGCGAGTTCACCGGCCTCTACGCCGGCTTCACGCTGACCGTCGCCGCGAGCACCCTGTCCGGCTTCGCGCTCGGCACGCTGGTCGGCCGGGAGACCCGGTCCCCGTTCCTGACGGCCGTGAGCATGTACGGCGCCACCTTCGCGACCGTGCTCGGCGCGCTGACCCTGATGTCGGTCGCCGACGGCGCCCGCCCCCGCCGGACCCTCGTCGCCCTCCAGTGCGTGTCGCTGGCCGGTGTCGCCGCGCAGGCCGTCCCCGGGCTGCCGACGGCCGTCCGGTTCGCCCTGCTGCTGGTGCTGGGCTTCTTCCAGTCCCTCGCCACCGGAACCCGGATGGGGCTGCTCGCCGAGTCGGTACCGGACGGCGCGTACGCCCTCGCCCGGTCGCTGATGAACATCACCTCGGGCGCCACCGCCGTCCTCGGCTACGCCCTCGGCGCCCTGCTGCTGCGGCACCTGACGCCCCAGGAGGTCTTCGGCACCGCCGCCGTCCTGACCGGGTGCGGCACCGCCGTCGTCGCGGCGACCGTGCGGGAACGCCCGGTCCGCCTCACCCGGCGCCCCGGACCGCGGCAGACCTGGACCGCCAACGCCGCCCTCTTCGCCCGCCCCGGCGGCCGGGCCCTGCTGCTGAACCTCTGGGTCCCCAACGGCCTGATCGTCGGCTGCGAGGCCCTGTTCCTCTCCTACGACCCCGGCGCCGCGGGCGTCCTGCTGGCCGCCGGCTCGGCCGGCCTGCTGCTCGGGGACCTCACGGTCGGGCGGCTGCTCGGTGCCGAGCGGCGCCGCCGCGCCGCGTTCGCCCTGCGGCTGCTGCTCGCCGCGCCGTTCCTGCTGTTCGCGGCCGGCCCGCCGACGGCGGTGCTGGCCGTCGCGGTGTTCGTGTCCGGGGCCGGGTTCGCCGCGACCCTGCCGCTCCAGGAACAACTGCTGGCGCTGACCCCGGGCCCGGAGCGCGGCCAGGTCCAGGGCGTCGAGTCGGCCGGCCGGATGACCGGGCAGGGCCTCGGCGCGGCGCTCGCCGGCGGGCTGGCCCAGTACCTCGGGACGGGGACGACGATGGCCGTGCTGGCGGCGGCCTCGCTCGCCGTCACCGTCCTGTCCCGGCCCTCGGTGGTCCGGGCGGAACGGCTCCTCAGTCGCCCTTCGGGTCCTCGTCCCGGTCCCGGTCGAGCGACTTGAGGAAGTCCGGGTTGTCGTCGGGCGCGACCCACCGGCCCCGGCCGGCCGGGCGGCCCGCCGGCTGCCGCCGCTTCCCCGCGATGATCCAGGAGACCGAGCCGACCAGCGGGAAGAGCAGGACGAGGATCGCCCACAGCGGCTTGGGCATGTGCCGGACGTCCTCGTCCCGCGTGCTGATGCAGTCGATGAACGCGTAGACGCTCAACGCCAGTGGCACGAGGAACATCAGCACCCGCAGCATGGGGTCTCTCCAGCGAAAGCGGTGGGCGGTACGGGGCCAGCGTAACCGCTCGGGGATACTGGACGGCATGGCTTACGACGATCTCCGCTCCCTGCTCCGGGCACTGGAACGCGAGGGCGACCTCAAGCGTGTCAAGGCCGAGGTCGATCCCCACCTGGAGGTCGGTGAGATCGTCGACCGCGTCAACAAGGCGGGGGGCCCGGCCCTGCTCTTCGAGAACGTCAAGGGCTCCGACATGCCGCTGGCGATGAACGTCTTCGGCACCGACCGCCGCCTGCTGAAGGCGCTCGGCCTGACGTCGTACGGCGACATCTCCGACAAGATCGGCGGGCTGCTGAAGCCCGAGCTGCCGCACGGGTTCGTCGGGGTGCGCGAGGCGTTCGGCAAGCTCGGCTCGATGACGCACGTACCGCCGAAGAAGGTCAGGGAGGCGCCGGTGCAGGAGGTCGTGCTGCGCGGTGACGACGTCGACCTCGACCGGCTGCCGGCCCTGTTCACCTGGCCCAAGGACGGCGGTTCCTTCTTCAACCTCGGGCTCACCCACACCAAGGACCCCGAGACCGGCGTCCGCAACCTCGGCCTGTACCGCCTCCAGCGCCACGACCGGCGCACCATCGGCATGCACTGGCAGATCCACAAGGACAGCCGGAACCACTACCAGGTGGCCGCCCGGCGCGGCGAGCGCCTGCCGGTCGCCATCGCCTTCGGCTGTCCGCCCGCCGTGACGTACGCCTCGACCGCCCCGCTCCCCGGAGACATCGACGAGTACCTGTTCGCCGGGTTCCTCCAGGGCAAGCGGATCGAGATGGTCGACTGCAAGACCGTGCCGCTCCAGGTGCCGGCCCACGCCGAGGTCGTTCTGGAGGGCTGGCTGGAGCCCGGCGAGACGCTCCCCGAGGGGCCGTTCGGCGATCACACCGGCTTCTACACGCCGCAGGAGCCGTTCCCCGCGCTGACCATCGACTGCGTCACCATGCGCCGGCGCCCGCTGCTCCAGTCGATCGTCGTCGGCCGCCCGCCGACCGAGGACGGGCCGCTGGGCCGGGCCACGGAGCGCTTCTTCCTGCCCCTGCTGAAGATCATCGTGCCGGACATCGTGGACTACCACCTCCCGGAGGCGGGCGGTTTCCACAACTGTGCGATCGTGTCCATCGACAAGAAGTACCCCAAACACGCCCAGAAGGTGATGCACGCCATCTGGGGCGCGCACATGATGTCCCTGACCAAGCTGATCGTGGTCGTCGACGCCGACTGCGACGTCCACGACCTGCACGAGGTCGCCTGGCGAGCGCTCGGCAACACGGACTACGCCCGTGACCTCACCGTCGTGGAGGGCCCGGTCGACCATCTCGACCACGCCTCCTACCAGCAGTTCTGGGGCGGCAAGGCGGGCATCGACGCGACGCGGAAGCTGCCCGAGGAGGGGTACACCCGCGACGGGGGCTGGCCGGACATGGTGCTGTCCGACCCGGAGACGGCGGCGAAGGTCGACCGCCGCTGGAAGGAGTACGGACTGTGACGTCGGCTTCCGCCGCGCTTCCGCAGCAGCCGGGGCGCACCAAGGCGTTCCTGCGCCTGGTGATGATCGAGCACTCGGTGTTCGCGCTGCCCTTCGCCTACATCGCCGCGCTGACCGCGATGTACGAGCTGGACGGCAACATCCACTGGGGCCGGCTGCTGCTGGTGACCGTCTGCATGGTGGGCCTGCGCACCTTCGCGATGGCGGTCAACCGGATCATCGACCGCGAGATCGACGCCCGCAACCCGCGCACCGCCCACCGCGAACTGGTCACCGGCGCGATGTCGGTGAAGCACGCCTGGACCGGCGCGATCGTCGCCGTCGTGGTCTTCCTGGGCTCGGCGGCGCTGCTCAACCCGCTCTGCCTCGCCCTCGCGCCCGTCGCGGTGATCCCGATGGTGGTGTACCCGTACGGCAAGCGGTTCACGAACTTCCCGCAGGCCATCCTCGGTCTCGCGCAGGCCATGGGGCCCATCGGCGGCTGGCTCGCCATCACCGGCGAGTGGTCCTGGGAGGCGGTGATCCTCGGTCTCGCGGTCGGCGTCTGGATCGGCGGCTTCGACCTGATCTACGCCTGCCAGGACGTCGAGACCGACCGGCGGGTCGGCGTCCGCTCGGTGCCGGCCCGGTTCGGCGTCCCGGCCGCGATCTGGGGTGCGCGGGGCTGCCACGCCGTGACGACGGCCCTGTTCGTCTGGTACGCCCTCGCCACCGACGCCGGCGTCTTCTTCTGGCTGGGCCTGCTGATCGTCGCGGGCGCTTTCGTCTACGAGCACACCATCGTCCGCCCGAACGACCTCTCCCGCCTCAACCGCGCGTTCTTCAGCGTCAACGGCTTCATCGGCATCGCCCTGTTCGTGTGCGCGCTGCTGGACCTGCTCGTGCGGGGTCTGACCGTCTGAGTACGGTGCGGCCTGCCATCGGGAGCAGGATCCCGGGGAGGCCGCCGTGACCGTCTCGGACCTTGACCGCCTGCGCTCGCGGCTCGGCAGGCTGGAGGACCTGTTCCCCGGCTGTCACACGGAGATGATCGGGGGCAGCCTCATGAGGAACCCGGTCAGGCCGTTCCCCGGGAGGACGATCACGCGGCTTCGGGCCGACCTGGAGGCCCGACCGCCCTCCGGCTGGAGCCTTGTCACCGGCGTCGCCTTCGTGTTCGACCGGGAGAACGAGTTCTGCCCCGGCCTGGCGGTGATTCCGGCCGAGGCCGAGGCCGAGGACAGCGGCTCGTACCAGCCCGGCCTCATCGAGTTCGTGGCCGGGGTGGTGTCGCCGGGCGGCATCCGCCGCGACCACGACGTGAAACCCCTCCGGTACGCCTCGCGCGGCATCGCCGACCACCTGGTCCTCGACCCGCCGCGCGGACGGGTCGTGACCATGTAGAACCCCGGACCCGGCGGATACCGCGGCCGCGACACCCTGCGCTACGGCCCGGACCTGATCGTCGACTCCCCCCTCGGAAAGCTGACCGTCCGCACCAGCCACCTCCCCGTGGACCCCGAGGCGCCGGACCGGTCCTGAGGTCTGCCCCGTCCACCGGTAGGCTCAAGATGTGAACCCAGGACATTCGCAGCGCGTGCCTTGGATCGTGGGGGTGTCCGGGGCGTCCGGCACTCCGTATGCCGCCTCGGTGCTGCGTGCGCTGCTCGACGCCGGCGAGAGTGTCGACCTGGTGGTCAGCCGGGCCTCGCGGCTCACCCTGCTCGACGAGACCGGCATCTCCTTCCGGGATGCCCACTGGCGCGACGACCTGCGGGAATGGCTGGGGCGCGGAGCCGACGGCAAGCCCGGCGCGTTCACCGCCGACCTGGACCGGGTGCGGTACTGGAACGCCGGGGACCTGGCCGCGGGGCCGTCCTCCGGGTCGTACCCCGCCCGGGGCATGCTGATCGTGCCCGCGTCGACGGCGTGCGTCGCCGGGGTGGCGCTCGGGCTGTCGAAGGACCTGTTGCAGCGTGCCGCGAGCGTCACCCTGAAGGAGGGGCGCACGCTGGTCGTGGCCGTCCGGGAGACCCCGTTGGACGGCCGTACGCTGCGGCACCTGGTGGCCCTGGACGACGCGGGCGCCGCCGTGGTGCCCGCCTCCCCGGCCTTCTACGCGGGCGCCACCCACATCCAGGACCTGGTGGACTTCGTCGCCGGCCGGGTGCTCGACGCGGCGGGGGTGCCGCACCGCCTGTACCGCCGCTGGGCGGGCGAACTCGGCGGAGGCTCCCGCACGACCCCTTGATCACCCTTGATCGCCCCTGATCTCTCCTGAGGCCCCACCCTCATCCCCCCCGGAACTGAACTCATCTCTATCGGAAGGCTTCGATCCATGGACGCGGTGGACAGGCAGCTCATCCAGGCCCTGCGGGAGAACGGCCGGGCCTCCTACGCCGAGCTGGGACGCCTCGTCGGACTGTCGGGACCCAGCGTCACCGACCGCATCAACCGCCTGGAGGCGGCCGGCGTCATCACCGGCTACCGGGCCACGGTGGACGCCGCCTCGCTCGGCCTCGGCGCCGTCGCCCTGATCGGCATCTCCCTCTCCGACGCCGCCGACCACGAGGACGTGGCCCAGCGGCTGAAGGAACTGCGGGAGATCGAGGACTGCTGGTTCATCGCCGGCGACGACTCCTACATGCTCAAGGTGCGCGCGACCGACGTGGACGGGCTGGAGCGGATCATCCGCCGGCTCTCCGGCACCAAGGGCGTCTCCCGGACCCGTACCACCGTCGTGCTCTCCACCAAGTGGGAGAACCGGGTGGGGGAACTGCCGGACGAGGTCTAGCCGGACGGCAGGCGTACCGTTGGTCGAGTTGTCGAGGAAAGGTGTGGGTATGGACGCCGGGCTCAAGCGCGAGCTGGAGGAGAAGGTCCGTGCCGGTGAGCGGCTGACCCGTGAGGACGGCATCGCGCTGTACGAGTCGGACGATCTGGCCTGGCTCGGCGGACTCGCGCACGAGGTGCGGACGCGGAAGAACGGCGATGTCGTCCACTTCAACGTCAACCGCCACCTCAACATGACCAATGTGTGCACGGCGTCCTGCGCGTACTGCTCCTTCCAGCGCAAGCCGGGGGAGAAGGACGCGTACACGATGCGCATCGAGGAGGCGGTCAAGCTCGCCAAGGAGATGGAGAGCGAGAACCTCACCGAGCTGCACATCGTCAACGGGCTGCACCCGAACCTGCCGTGGCGGTACTACCCGCGCTCGCTGCGCGAGCTGAAGGCCGCGCTGCCGCACGTGTCGCTGAAGGCGTTCACGGCGACCGAGATCCACCACTTCGAGACCATCTCCGGCATGTCGGCCTCCGACATCCTGGACGAACTGATCGACGCGGGCCTCGAGTCGCTGACCGGCGGCGGCGCCGAGATCTTCGACTGGGAGGTCCGGCAGCACATCGTGGACCACCGCACCCACTGGGAGGACTGGTCCCGCATCCACCGGCTGGCGCACGAGAAGGGGCTCAAGACCCCGTGCACCATGCTGTACGGCCACATCGAGGAGCCCCGCCACCGCGTCGACCACGTGCTGCGGCTGCGGGAACTCCAGGACGAGACCCACGGTTTCCAGGTCTTCATCCCGCTGCGCTACCAGCACGACTTCGTCGACCTGAAGGACGGCAAGGTCAGGAACCGGCTCCAGGCGCGGACGCAGATGGCGACCGGCGCGGAGGCGCTGAAGACGTTCGCGGTGTCGCGGCTGCTGTTCGACAACGTGCCGCACGTGAAGGTCTTCTGGGTGATGCACGGCGTGCAGACCGCGCAGCTCGCCCTCCAGCACGGCGCCGACGACATGGACGGGTCGGTGGTCGAGTACAAGATCACCCACGACGCGGACAACTACGGCACGCCGAACAAGCTGACCCGTGAGGACCTGCTCGACCTGATCCGGGACGCCGGGTTCCGCCCGGTGGAGCGGAACACCCGGTACGAGATCATCCGGGAGTTCGACGGCCCCGACCCCGCGCGGCGGGACGCGCCGCAGCCGATGCGGGTCTGAACCCCGGGGTGCGCCGCCGGGTGCGGGTGGTTCGTGGCCCGTCGCGCGGCTCCCCGCGCCCCCACGACAGGGACCGATGAGGGCGGGGTAATGGTTACCATCGTCCCGTGCCTCTTACCTTCACCCTCGACCCGGCCGTCACCCCCGCCCTGCGCGACGGCATCCTCGACCTCTGGGCGGACGTGACCAACGCGGGCGGCTCCGTGGGCTTCGTGCCCCCGGTGTCGCGGGAGACGGTCCGCCCCGAACTGGTCAAGCACCTCGTCGCCATGGCCGAGGGCCGCACCCGGCTGCTGGTCGGCCTCGACGAGGAGGGCCGGGTGGCCGCCACCGCGTTCCTCGCCCTCAACACCCACCGGCTGATGACCCACTGGCTGTGGCTCTACACCGTCATGGTCCACCCGCGTCACCAGGGCCGCGGGTACGGCCGCGACCTGCTGGCCGCCGCCGCGGACGCGGCCCGCTCCCTCGACGGCATCGAGGCGATACGCCTCACCTGCCGGGGCGGCCTCGGCCTGGAGCGGTTCTACGCTTCCTGTGGTTACAAGGAGGTCGGCCGCGTCCCCGGCGCGATCCGGGTGGCCCCCGGTGACGACCGCGACGACGTCGTCATGCTGCTGCCGCTGACCTGACGCCCGGACCCCCGGCCGGTGCCCGCGACCGGCTGCCGTACCCCCGCTGCCGTACCGGTGTCCCGGCGTGCTTCACTGGGCGGTGCCTCTTTGTGCCGGAAACGGAAGTGTGGATTGAGATGCTCCGCTACACGCTGATGCGCCTCGGGATCTTCGTGGGCTGCCTCGTGGTCGTCTGGGGCCTCGTCTACGCCGGGGTCTTCCCCAGCGGACTCGGTGACTCCAACGGCATGTGGATCGTCCTGCTCGCCCTGGTGATCTCGGCCCCGATCAGCTTCGTCGTGCTGCGTGGCGAGCGCGACCGGGCCTCCGTGCAGGTGGTGAACAAGGTCGACCGCATGAAGGCCAACCTGGAGGCCAACCGCAGCCAGGAGGACCGCGCCGACGACGCCACCCGCGCCCAGGGCCAGACCTCGTAGGACGCACGGACCCCGCGCAGCGCCCCGGTGATCGCCGGGGCGCTTTGCGTTGTGCGGGGAAGGAAGACCGGAAACCTCTCAAAGTCAGGCTATGGGCCTCTCAAAGCGTTGGTGTTAAAGTCGTGTGCATGAAGTCAGCAGCCGCGCCCTCTCTCCCCGCGAGCGTCCCGCTCGTGGCGCGTCTGCACGTGGACCTCTGCCGGTGCGCGTCCGCAAGCTGTCGCCCCTGACGTCCCCTCCTGCCTTCCCCGTCTCTCCCTGTCTTTCTTCCGTGACGTCGGTCCAGCGCGTCCCGTCCCCCTTCAACGGAGCATGTCCGTGTCCTCACTGACCAAGAAGTCCTTCAAGGTGCCCTTCTGGGCCCAGATAATCGCCGGTCTCGTCCTGGGCGTGCTGCTCGGCTGGCTCGCCCGCAGCCAGGACGTCTCCTGGCTGGTCACGACCCTGGAGAAGATCGGCAGCATCTTCATCGGGCTGCTGAAGCTGGCCGTCGCCCCGCTGGTCTTCTTCGCGATCCTGGTCTCGATCACCAACCTCAGGAAGGTCAACAACGCGGCCCGCCTCGCGTCCCGCACCCTCCTCTGGTTCATGATCACGTCGCTGATCGCGGTCGCCATCGGCCTCGTCATCGGCCTGGTCACCAACCCGGGCGCCGGCACCGGCCTCACGCCGAAGGACGGGGCCAAGCCCGACCACACCGGCTCCTGGCTGGACTTCCTCACCGGCATCGTGCCGACCGACGTGATCACGCCGTTCACCGAGCTGAACGTGCTCCAGATCGTCTTCATGGCCGCCGTCGCCGGCATCGCCGCCCTCCAGCTCGGCGACAAGGCCAAGCCGATCCTCACCCTGAGCGAGTCCGTCCTCGAACTCCTCCAGAAGGCCCTGTGGTGGGTCATCCGCCTCGCCCCGCTGGGCACCGTCGGCCTGATCGGCAACGCCATCGCGACCTACGGCTGGGACCTGATCGGCAAGTACGCGACCTTCACCGCCGACATCTACGTCGGCTGCGCGATCGTCCTCTTCGTGGTCTACCCGGCGCTGCTCGCGGGCGTCGCCAAGGCCAACCCGCTGCAGTTCTTCAAGGGCGCCTGGCCCGCGATCCAGCTCGCCTTCGTCTCCCGCTCCTCGGTCGGCACCATGCCGCTGACGCAGAAGGTCACCGAGCGGCTCGGCGTGCCGAAGGAGTACGCGTCCTTCGCGGTGCCGTTCGGCGCGACGACGAAGATGGACGGCTGCGCCGCGATCTACCCCGCGATCGCCGCGATCTTCGTCGCCCAGATCTTCGACATCCAGCTCAACATCGGCGACTACCTGCTCATCGCCTTCGTCTCGGTGGTCGGCTCCGCCGCCACGGCCGGTCTCACCGGCGCGACGGTGATGCTGACGCTCACCCTGTCCACGCTGGGCCTGCCCATGGAGGGCGTCGGCCTGCTCCTCGCGATCGACCCGATCCTGGACATGATGCGCACCGCCACCAACGTGGCCGGCCAGGCCCTGGTCCCGGTCATCGTCTCCGCCCGCGAGGGCCTGCTCGACCGCACGGCCTACGACACGGCGCACAGCTCCCCGATCGACGAGCCGGAGCCGCGCGACCGCGACCGCGAGCAGGAGCGGGTGCCGGCCGCCGCGTAGCGGGACGGCGACGGCGCGCAGGGAGTGCGGGGAGTACGGAGCGTACGGCCCGGCCGGGGACGACCGGCCGGGCCGTACGCTGATGTGCATGGGTGTGGGTGCGGGCGTGAGCGCGGGTGCGGGTGCGGTGCGGGCCAAGCGGATGCCGAGGGCCGTGCGGGAGCGGCAGATGCTGGACGCCGCCGTGCGCACCTTCGGACAGCGGGGCTACCGGGCCGCGTCGATGGACGACATCGCCGAACTCGCGGGCGTGTCCAAGCCGCTGGTGTACCTGTACCTCAACTCGAAGGAAGACCTCTTCACCGCCGTCATCCGCCGTGAGGCACGGGCCCTGACCGAGGCGATCCGGGCCGGCGTGGGGCCGGCCGGGCTGCCCGCCGACCGCCAGCTCTGGAACGGCCTGCGGGCCTTCTTCACGCACACCGCCCGGCACCCCGACGGCTGGTCGGTGCTGCACCTCCAGGCCCGCACCCACGGTGAGCCGTTCGCCGCGGAGATCGCGGCGCTGCGCGAGGAGATCGTCGCGTTCGTCACGCAGCTGATCGCCGCCGCGGCGCGGGAGGCGCACCGCGACCCCGACCTGCCCGAGCGGGAGGTCGCCGGGCTCGCCGAGGCCCTGGTCGGCGCCGCCGAGTCGCTGGCCGACTGGGCGGGCGCCACGGAGGGCGTCACCGCGCGGCAGGCGGCGGCGACCCTGATGAACTTCGCCTGGGCCGGCCTCGGCGACCTGATGGCGGACCGGCCGTGGACCCCGCCGGAGGAGGAGGCCGGCCCCGCCCCGGCGGAGCCCGCCGCTCAGACCGGCTGAACCTCGCCCGACAGGTGCAGCCGCCCGTCCGGCCCCCGCAGTTCGAACCGCCCGCCCTCCGCGCCGTACGTCACCGTCCCCGGCAGCAGCACGGGCGCCCGGAACTCCGCCCGGACCGTGACCGCCTCGGGTGTGCCGTGCTCGGCCAGGCACCGGGCGACGGTCCACATGCCGTGGGCGATGGCCCGGGGGAAGCCGAACAGCCGGGCGGTGAGCGGATGCAGGTGGATCGGGTTGCGGTCGCCGGACGCGGCCCCGTACCGGCGCCCGAGGTCCCCGCCCGGCCGCCACTCGGCCCGCACGGGCAGCGCGACGCGCCGCTCCCGGCTGCCGCCGTCGCCGTGGCCGTTGCCGGAGGTGTTCCCCGGCACCCGTCCTTCCCGGCCACCGTCGCCGGCCGGTCGCCCGTCCCGTTCCGCCGCGCCGGCGCCGCCGGAAGGGCTCCCCGGCACCCGTCCTTCCCGGCCACCGTCGCCGGCCGGTCGCCCGTCCCGTTCCGCCGCGCCGGCGCCGCCGGAAGGGCTCCCCGGCACCCGCCCCTCCCGGCCGCCCCCACGGGAGGGCTTCCCCGACCCGCCGTGCCGCGCCAGGTACGTGCTGCGCGACTCCCACACCACCTCCCCGCCCGACCGCAGCTCCGTGACGACGGCCGCCTCGGTGCCGCGCCGGTGCGGGACCAGCTCCGCGACGTGGACGGCGAGTCCGTACTCCCCGCCGGCCGGCACCGGCGCCCTCCGGGTGACGGCGATCGAGGTGTGGACCAGCCCCAGCAGCGGCAGCGGGAAGTCCCGGCCGCTCATCAGCCGCATCGCCAGCGGAAAGCCCATGACGTGCGGATACGTCACCGGCAGGGTGTCCGCCCCGGTGGCGAAGCCGCACACCCGCTCGTACGCCGCCAGCCGGGCGGGGTCGGCGCGCAGCCGGGGCACGACCAGCCGGGCGCGCGGGAAGTCCGCGTCCGGGCGGGGCCGCTTGAACGGTGAGAGCAGCGCGCCCCGGGCCAGCAGCGGCGGCAGGGCGGGCACGGAGGCCAGGGTGCTGACGGGCGCGGCGGTGGTCATCTCAGGCCCCCAGCAGACTCTGGCCGCAGACCCGGACGACCTGGCCGTTGACCGCGCCCGAGCCCGGGTGGGCGAACCAGGCGGTGGTCTCGGCGACGTCGGCGGGCAGCCCGCCCTGCGCGAGGGAGTTCATCCGGCGCCCGGCCTCGCGGATGAACAGCGGGACCGCCGCCGTCATCCGCGTCTCGATGAAGCCCGGCGCGACCGCGTTGACCGTCACCTCGTGCTCGGCCAGCGCCCGGGGCGCGAGCGCGCGGACCAGGCCGACGATCCCGGCCTTGCTGGCGCCGTAGTTGGTCTGCCCGGCGTTCCCGGCGATCCCGGCGATGGACGCCGTGGCCACGATCCGCCCGCCGGAGTTCAGCGCCCCGGCGGCGAGCAGCGCGTCCGTCGTGCGCAGCACACTGGCGAGGTTGACGTCGAGGACCGAGGCCCAGCGGTCGGCGGGCATGTTGACCAGCCGCCGGTCCCGGGTGATGCCCGCGTTGTGGACGAGGACGTCCAGCCCGTCCGGGACGGCCGCCGCGATCCGCGCACCGGCGTCGGCGGCCGTGATGTCGAGCGCGAGGGCGCTGCCGCCGAGCCGTTCGGCGACCCGCCGGGCGTCCGCCTCGGCCTGCGGCACGTCGAGGACGACCACCCGGGCGCCGTCCCGGGCGAGGGTCTCGGCGACCGCCTCCCCGATGCCGCGCGCCCCGCCGGTCACCAGGGCGGTCCGCCCGGCCAGCGGACGGTCCGGGTCGTCCGGCACGGTGCTCGCACCGGTCCCGTCGCCGGGGCCGACGCCGATGACCTGCCCGCTGACGTAGGCGGACCTGGGGGAGAGCAGGAAACGGAGCGTGGACTCGGCGGCGCGCGCGTCGGTGAGCCGGACCAGGTTGACGGTCCGGCCCCGGCCGATCTCCTTGCCGAGCGAGCGGGTGAAGCCCTCCAGCGCCTGCTGGGCGGCGGCCCGGTGGTGGTCACCGGCGTCGAGCGGGGAGCCGAGCACCACCACCCGTCCGCTCGCGGCGACCGACCGCACCACCGGATGGAGCGCGGCGTGCACCTCGGCCAGCCCGGCCACGTCCCGCACCCCCGTGGCGTCCAGGACGACGGCGGCCGGCCGGCCGGAGGACCCCGCCCGCAGGAACGACAGGTCCAGGCCGGACTTCCCGGCCGTCAGCAGCACGACCTCGCCGTCCAGGCCGGGACGCTCGGGCGACCAGCGCCGCAGCGGGGCCGGCTGCGGCAGGCCGAGCCGCCGGGTCAGGAAACGGCCCGGCGCGGTGCCGGTGAAGCTCAGATAGCGGTCGGCCATGCGTGACTCCCAGCTCCCGGACGGTACCCGTCTGCTTACTCTGGAGTAAGGTTACCGGAGGTAATCATAGAGTGCGGCGAAGGAGCAGGTCGAGATGAGTCCTCTTGAGCCCCCGCGGGCCCGCCGGGTCGCGGTCGTCGGCGGTACGCGCATCCCGTTCGCCCGCTCCGACGGCCCCTACGCCACCGCCTCCAACCAGCAGATGCTCACCGCCGCCCTGGACGGACTGGCCGAGCGGTACGGCCTCCAGGAGCCCGGCGCGGTGGGGGAGTTCGTGGCCGGTGCGGTCCTCAAGCACAGTCGCGACTTCAACCTCGCCCGCGAGACGGTCCTCGGCTCGGCCCTGGACGCCCGCACCCCCGCCTACGACATCCAGCAGGCGTGCGGCACCGGCCTCCAGGCCGTCGTCGCCGCCGCCAACAAGATCGCCCTCGGGCAGACCGAGTCGGCCGTCGCGGGCGGCGCGGACACCGCGAGCGACGCGCCCCTGGGCGTCAACGACCGGCTGCGGCGCATCCTCCTGGAGGCGCGGCGCGCGAAGTCCGCGGGCGCCCGCGTCAAGGCCCTCGCCCGGGTCCGCCCGGGTCACCTCGTCCCCGACATCCCGCGCAACGCCGAGCCGCGCACCGGTCTGTCGATGGGGGAGCACGCGGCCGTCACCGCCCGCGCCTGGGGCATCACCCGCGAGGCCCAGGACGAACTGGCGGCCGTCAGCCACCAGCGGCTGGCCGCGGCGTACGACCGGGGCTTCTTCGCGGACCTGGTGGTGCCCTTCCGCGGTCTGGAGCGGGACCAGAACCTGCGGCCGGGCTCCACCCCGGAGAAACTGGCCGCGCTCAAGCCGGTGTTCGGCACCGCCGCACCCGGGCCGACCATGACGGCGGGCAACTCCACGCCCCTGACGGACGGTGCCGCGACCGTGCTGCTGGCGAGCGAGGAGTGGGCCGAGGCGCGCGGTCTGGAACCCCTCGCCTATCTGACGGCGTACGAGACGGCGGCCGTGGACTTCCCGCACGGGGACGTCGTGGGCGGTGAGGACGGGCTGCTGATGGCCCCGGCGCACGCGGTCCCCCGGATGCTGGAGCGGGCGGGGCTCGGCATCGAGGACTTCGACCTGGTCGAGATCCACGAGGCGTTCGCCTCCCAGGTGCTGGCCACGCTGGCCGCCTGGGAGAAGCGGGGCCTGGCCCCCGTGGACCGGACCCGGCTGAACGTGGCCGGCTCCTCGCTCGCCACCGGGCACCCCTTCGCGGCGACCGGCGCGCGGATCGTGGCGACCCTGGCCAAGCTGCTGGCCGAACGCGGCGGGCCGGGCCGCGGCCTGATCTCCGTCTGCGCGGCGGGCGGCCAAGGTGTCACGGCCGTACTGGAGCGCCCCTGACCGGCGCCCGAAAGAACTTACTTACCGGTAACACCGCAGGTTGCACAACCCCGTCCCCGGACCGTCCCGGAACCCGCACGAACTCCCCACGAGTGCCCCGTACGATCTCCAGGCCGACCGCGGGCCGCCACCCGCGGTCCCATCGGTGCCGCGCCGGCGCGACCGGCCGGTGAAACGCCGGCACGTACGTCAGGCGGCCGGGCAGAGCCGCCCCGCCGCACGTTCCAGGAGCCGCCCGTGTCCACTCCGCTTCCCTCCTTCGCCGCGTCCGCCGCCTATGGCGACGCGCCCGGCCCCGTCCTCGTGGAGCCCGAGACACGGCGGCTGGACGGGGTCGTACGGGAGGCGTACGTGCCGCCCCTCGCCCCGCCGGTGCGGCACGGGTCGCTGGCCGACCTGCCGTTCGACAACGCCGCCGCGGTGCCCGGCGCGGTGGTGCTCAGCCGCCGGTCGGCGGACGGGCGGTGGGCCGATGTGACGGCCGCCGAGTTCGCCGCGCAGGTCCAGGCCGTCGCCAAGGGCCTGATGGCCGAGGGCCTGGTGCCCGGCGACCGCCTCGCCGTCATGGCCCGGACGACCTACGAGTGGACCCTGCTCGACTTCGCGGCCTGGGCCGCCGGACTCGTCACCGTCCCGGTGTACCCGACCTCCTCCCTCTTCCAGATCCGCTGGATACTCCAGGACTCCGGCGCGGTCGCCCTGGTCACCGAGACCGTCGCCCAGGCCGCCGCGCTCGGCCCGGAACTCGACCGGCTGCCCGACCTCACCCGCCTGTGGGTGATCGAGAAGGACCATGTGGAGCGGCTCGCGGAGGCGGGCGCCGCAGTACCGGACGCGGAGGTCGGCGTACGGCGCGGCATGCTCGGCCCGGACACCCTCGCCACCCTGGTCTACACCTCCGGCACGACCGGCCGCCCCAAGGGCTGCGCGCTCACCCACGGCAACTTCTTCGCCGAGGTGGACAACGCCATCGAGTTGCTCTACCCGGTCTTCAAGGCCAAGGGCGAGGAACCCTCGATCCTCCTCTTCCTCCCCATGTCCCACGTCTTCGGCCGGATGGTCGCCGTCGCCTGTGTCCGCGCCCGGGTCCGCCTCGGCCACGCCCCCAGCCTGAAACCCGCGGACCTGCTCCCGGACCTCGCCGCGTTCCGGCCGACCTGCCTGCTGACCATCCCTTACATGCTGGAGAAGGTCTACAACAGCGCCCGCGCCAAGGCGGAGACCGGCGGCCGGAGCAGCACCTTCGACCGGGCCGCCGCCACCGCCGTCCGCTACGGCGAGGCCCTGGAGGCCCGCCAGACCGGCACCGGCGGCGGCCCGGGACGCGGCCTGCGGACGGCCCGCGCCTGCTACGACCCGCTGGTCTACCGCAAGATCCGGGCCGCGATGGGCGGCCGGGTCAGGCACGTCATCTGCGGCGGCTCCCCGCTCGGCCGCCGCCTGGCCGCCTTCTACGCCGGCGCCGGCATCGAGATCTACGAGGGGTACGGCCTCACCGAGACGACCGCGGCGGCGACGGTCACGCCCCCGCTGAAGCCGCGCCTGGGCACCGTGGGCTGGCCGCTGCCCGGCACCCGCGTCCGGATCGCCGGCGACGGCGAGATCCTCGTCGCCGGCGGGCAGGTCCTGCACGGCTACTGGGACCCCGGGGCCGGCGGCGTGGTCCCGGCGGCCCCCGACGGCTGGTTCGCCACCGGCGACCTCGGCGCCCTGGACGACGAGGGGTACCTGACCATCACCGGCCGCAAGAAGGAGCTGCTGATCACGGCGGGCGGCAAGAGCGTGGCCCCGGCCCCCCTGGAGAACTGGCTCCGCGCCCACCCGCTGATCTCCCAGTGCCTGGTCCTCGGCGACCGCCGCCCGTACGTCTCCGCCCTGATCACCCTGGACACCGAGGGCGTCACCCACTGGCGCCGGATGAACGGCAAGCACCCGGTGCCGCCGGAGCTGCTGGTCGACGACCCGGAGCTGCGCGCGGTCCTCCAGCGGGCGGTCGACGAGGCCAACAAGCTCGTCTCCCGCCCGGAGTCCATCCGCCGCTTCACCGTCCTGCCCCGCGACTTCACCGAGTGGGAGGGCCACCTCACCCCGTCGATGAAACTCCGCCGGGAGACGATCCTGCGGGACTTCGCGCAGGCGGTGGAGGGGCTGTACGCGGGGTAGGTCAGCGGCGGGCGATCAGGCAGGCCTGCGGGACCTTCGCGGAGGTGTCCTCCTCCTGTACGCGCACCGTCCGCGACAGCACGGTGAACCCGGCCCGCTCCAGCAGCTCCGCCACCGCCTCCGGCCGTCGCCGTTGGAAGTCCAGGGACACCGGATGCCCGAAGGGGCGGTCGAGGAGCTGGGGCCCGTCGCCGACCTGGAAGGCGAGCAGCAGATGCCCGCCGGGGGCCAGCACGCGCCCCACCTCGGCGAAGAGGTCCGGCAGCCGTTCCCGGGGCGTGTGGATCGACGAGTACCAGGAGACGGCCCCCGCGAGGGAGCCGTCGGGCAGGTCCAGCTCCAGCATGGAGCCCTGCTCGAACCGGAGGCCCGGGTGCTCGCGGCGGGCGATCTCCAGCATCGAGGCGGAGAGGTCCAGCCCGAAGACGCGCAGGCCGAGCGAGGCGAGGTGCGCGGTGACCCGTCCGGGCCCGCAGCCCAGGTCGGCCACCTCCCCGTCCGGCCCCACCAGCTCGGCGAAGGCCCCCATCAGGGCCCGGTCCAGCGGGGTGCCGGCGCCCGCGGAGCGGAACCGCTCGGCGTAGTCCTCGGCGATGGTGTCGTAGAAGGCGCGGATGCTCTGCGTCGCGGTCATGGCGGGGGATCGTAGCGGCGCCCACCGACACCGGGGCCGGGCGTCAGGGAGGAAAGGGGACGAAAAGGCAGGAGCCCCGGGCCGGCAGGCGCGGGGCTCCTTGGGTACTGCACTCGATCCGGATCGGAGGATCAGATCAACTGATCAGATCAGACCGGGGTGACGTTCTCAGCCTGCGGACCCTTGGGGCCCTGCGTGACGTCGAAGGACACCTGCTGGTTCTCCTCGAGGGACCGGAAGCCGGTCGCGTTGATCGCGGAGTAGTGGACGAAGACGTCGGGGCCGCCGCCTTCCTGGGCGATGAAACCAAAGCCCTTTTCGGCGTTGAACCACTTCACGGTTCCGGTAGCCATAAGCCCTCCTTGGGCTCAAAGGGTTGCCCTGCTCCAGAACCAGCAAGTGTGAAGATTGAACTCTGCACAACTGCGTCCGTCTGAGAACGACGAGAGCCCGCGGTCACATGCTCCGCAGGCTCTGTACTGCAAGGGAAACCAAACTGCAACTTGCTGGCGAGCCTAGCATGCAGCCCCCGGATCGCAACAGAGCTCAAGATCACTTCACCCGGATGTTTGAACGCGTGCGGCGTCCGGCTGACGCCGGGGGTCGCCCCCCGGCGCCAGCCGGGTGAGAGCTAGCCTCACGAGGTGGACACTTCTCGCACCCGGCCGCGTGTCGGCCACATCCAGTTCCTGAACTGCCTGCCCCTCTACTGGGGGCTCGCGAGAACGGGCACGCTCCTGGACTTCGAGCTGACGAAGGACACCCCGGAGAAGCTCAGCGAGCAGCTGGTGCGGGGAGACCTCGACATCGGTCCCGTCACCCTGGTCGAGTTCCTCAAGCACGCCGATCAGCTGGTCGCCTTCCCCGACATCGCCGTCGGCTGCGACGGCCCGGTGATGAGCTGCGTGATCGTCTCCCAGGTCCCGCTGGACCGGCTCGACGGCGCCCGGGTCGCCCTCGGGTCGACCTCGCGCACCTCCGTCCGCCTCGCCCAGCTCCTGCTGGCCGAGCGGTTCGGCGTACGGCCCGACTACTACACCTGCCCGCCCGACCTCAGCCTGATGATGAGGGAGGCGGAGGCGGCCGTCCTGATCGGCGACGCCGCGCTGCGCGCCAACATGCTGGACGGGCCGCGTTTCGGCCTGGCGGTGCACGACCTGGGCGCGCTGTGGAAGGAGTGGACGGGCCTGCCGTTCGTCTTCGCGGTCTGGGCGGCCCGCAGGGAGTACGCCGAGCGCGAGCCGGTCATCACCCGCCAGGTCCACGAGGCGTTCCTCGCCTCCCGCAACCTCTCCCTGGAGGAGGTCGACAAGGTCGCCGAGCAGGCCGCCCGCTGGGAGGACTTCGACGAGGCGACCCTCGCGCAGTACTTCACCACCCTCGACTTCCGCTTCGGCGGGCCGCAGCTCGCGGCGGTCGCCGAGTTCGCCCGCCGGGTCGGCCCGACGACCGGGTTCCCGGCGGACGTGTCCGTGGAGCTGCTCCGCCCCTGACCGGCGGGCGGGCCGCGCCCACTACCCTGCTGCCAGGTTCCGGCGTACGGGGGAGGGGCGGCACCCGCGTCATGAGCATCGAGGCACTGCTCGTCGTCGTGGCGGCGCTGTGGGGAGCGGCGGCCGGGTCGCTGCTGCCCCGCGCGGCCTACCGCTTCTCCGTGCCCCCGGGGCAGCCCTGGCGGGACACCTGCCCGGCCGGGCACCCGCTCCCGGCGCGGCCGGGCCGGGCCCGGTGCCCGCGCTGCCGGCCCGGCGAGGCGGCGTACGCCCCCGGCGCCCCCGTCCCCGCCACCGTCACCGCGCTGGTCTGCGCCGCCCTCGCCGCCGCCACCGGCACCCGGCCCGAACTGGCCGTCTGGCTGCTGCTGGCCCCGGTCGCGGTCCTGCTGGCCCTCGTCGACGTACGGGTGCGGCGACTGCCCGACCCGCTGACCCTGCCGCTCGCGGGCGCCGCCCTCGCCCTGCTCGGCCCGGTCGCCCTGCTGCCGGAGCACGCCGGGTCGTGGACCACCGCCGTGCTCGGCACCCTCGCGCTCGGCGCCGGCTACTGCGCGCTGTTCCTCCTCAACCCCTCCGGCATGGCCTTCGGCGACGTCAAACTGGCCCTCGGGGCGGGCGCGGTGCTCGGCTGGTACGGCTGGCCGACGCTCCTGCTCGGCGCCTTCGCCGGCTTCCTCCTCGGCTCCCTCCACGGCCTCGCCCTGGTCCTCACCCGCCGCGCCACCCGCCGCACCACGATCCCCTTCGGCCCGTTCCTGCTCGCCGGCGCGCTCCTCGGCGTGCTGGCGGGGGCGTACACGGCCTGACGGCAGATCTTTCCAACTTTGAGACTTGCAGACTGACAGTCGGGAAGACTACGGTGGAGGCAGGAGGTGCTTCGTGTCGGAATCCATGCGAACGATCCAGGTCGACCTGGAGGTCTTCGCCTACTTGCAGCGTCACAGCGAACCCTTGGTGGACACCCCGAACGATGTCCTGCGGCGTGAGCTGCTCGGCCCGAAGGCGGCGCCGGCCCAGGGCGGGGGCGTGCGCCGCCCCGGCAGGCTCATGCCACTGATCGAGGCCGGGCTCGTGGCTCCCGGCGACACGCTGCGGCATCACCAGCCGAGACTCCGGCGCACGTACGAGGCCACGATCACCGCTGACGGCTGGGTCCGCATCCCGGACGGCCGGGAGTTCGCTCAGCCGTCCCCGGCGCTGAAGGCTCAGACGCACAACGAGGTGAACGCATGGCGCCTGTACCTCCATGCGCCCAGTGGTCGCCCGCTGAAGGAGCTGCGCGACGAGGCCGCAGGGGCCAGCCGGAACTGACGTCTCCCTCCGGCCGGAAGCGCTGCCGATCTCCGTGGGGTTTCACACCGCACGGCCGATCCGAGGAAGGAAGTACGGGGTGGAAGTCATCATCGCCGCGTTGATCACGGCGGTCTCGACCATCGCGGCGGCCTGCATCACCCGCCACCGGCCGGAACCGGAAAGGGGGCGGCGGACGTCCGATTCTCAGCGCGCGTGAGGCGGGACGGCGCCGGTCGGCCTGACGTCTGCGGTGCCGGGGGGCTGGCGTACGCTGGACCGGTCCGTCCACAACCCTTGACGAAAGGGACGCCCGGTGACCGAGAAGGCCGACCTCCAGCCCATCCTCGACCGCGCCGCCGCCGGTGGTCGGATCACCCCCGAAGAGGCCCTCGCCCTGTACCGGGACGCCCCCCTGCACGCGCTGGGCGCCGCCGCCGACGCGATCCGCCGGCGGAGGTACGCCGGGACCGAGCACATCGCGACGTACATCATCGAGCGGAACATCAACTACACCAACGTGTGTGTGACGGCGTGCAAGTTCTGCGCCTTCTACGCGGCCCCGAAGGACACCAGGAAGGGCTGGTCCCGCGAGCTGGACGACATCCTGCGCCGCTGCGCGGAGACGGTCGAGCTGGGCGGCACGCAGATCATGTTCCAGGGCGGACACCACCCGGACTACGGCGTCGAGTACTACGAGAAGCACTTCTCCGCCATCAAGAAGGAGTTCCCGCAGCTCGTCATCCACAGCCTGGGGGCGAGCGAGGTCGAGCACATGGCGCGGATCTCCGGGGTGAGCGCCGAGGAGGCGATCCGGCGCATCCACGCGGCCGGGCTCGACTCCTTCGCCGGCGCCGGCGCGGAACTGCTGCCGGAGCGGCCGCGCAAGGCCATCGCGCCGCTGAAGGAGTCCGGCGAGCGCTGGCTGGAGATCATGGAGATCGCCCACAACCTCGGCGTGGAGTCCACCACCACCATGCTGATGGGCACCGGCGAGACCAACGCCGAGCGCATCGAGCACCTGCGGATGATCCGCGACGTGCAGGACCGCACGGGCGGCTTCCGCGCCTTCATCCCGTACACCTACCAGCCCGAGAACAACCACCTGAAGGGCCGCACGCAGGCCACCCTCTTCGAGTACCTGCGGATGATCGCGATCGCCCGGATCTTCCTCGACAACGTCGCCCACATCCAGGGCTCCTGGCTGACCACCGGCAAGGAGGTCGGCCAGCTCTCCCTGCACTACGGCGCCGACGACCTCGGCTCGGTCATGCTGGAGGAGAACGTGGTGTCGTCGGCCGGCGCCAAGCACCGCTCCAACCGGCTGGAGCTGATCGACCTGATCCGCAAGGCCGGGCGGGTCCCCGCGCAGCGCGCCACGACCTACGAGCACCTCGTCGTCCACGACGACCCGGCGAACGACCCGGTCGACGAGCGGGTCGTCTCCCACATCTCGTCCACCGCGATCGAGGGCGGGACGGCCCACCCCGAGCTGAAGCTGATCGCGACCAGCTGACCCGGCCGGCCGACGTGCTGACCCTCCACGCCGCCGACGAGGTCCGCGCCGCCTGGGACGCCGAGCCGCTGCCGGACGGCGCGGTCGCCGTCGAGGGCGGCCGGATCGCCGCCGTGGGCCCGCTCGCCGAGATCGAAGGGCGCTTCCCGGGTGCCCGGGTGCGCCGCTGGCCCGGCGTGCTCGGCCCCGGACGGGTGCACGACGGGCCGCTGCCCGACGCGCCGAGCCCGCGCGAACGCGTCCACGAGGTCCTCAAGTCCGGCGCGGTGGCGGTCGTCGAGCGGTACGTCGACGAGGGACTGCGCTTTGCCGCCGAGCGCAACGGCCTGCTGGTCCTGCCCGCGCCGCGCCCGGCCGTCCTGGCCGCCGGCGCGCGGGCCGACCTCGCGGTCCTCGGCGCCGACGGCGCGTGTCTCGCCACGGTGTGCGCGGGGCGGCTGGTGCACCGGCGCCGCTGAGCACCGTGGACGCGGGCGGGATTCAGCCCGCGAGGGCCTCGCCGAACGCGCCCGCCTCCTGGTCGACGCCGCTGCAGTCGGTCGCCGCGTCGTCCGAGTCCGCGTCGTCGTCGCAGGGCTGGTCGCGGAAGGTGGACCACATGGACACCCAGGCGATCTCCTTCTCCTCGGCGAACGCCCGCACCTCGGCGGCGTCGTCCAGGGTGAAGGTCTCCCCGTCCACGTCGTTGACGCCGATCATCGAGGTGAGCGCCATGCCCCGCCAGGCGTTCGCGTCGGAGAGGCCGAAGACCTCCTTCAGCTGGGTGTGCGCGGCCTCGGCGGAGGTGAGGGCGTAGTCGCCCATGTCGCCGCTGTAGGACTCGCCGTAGTTCATGGTCATGAGGTTCACCGTGGAGACCCGCACGGCGTGGTCGTTGGCGGACTGGAGCAGGGCCACGCCGTCGTCGTCCAGGCCCGAGGGCATCACCGGCAGGGTGAACGAGACCTTCAGGCCCGAGCGTTCCTCCTGGAGCAGCGCGATCGCCTCCGACCGCAGCGCCACGGAGGCGGAGTCGGTCAGCTCGTCGCCCTCGATGTCGAAGTCGGCGAGGGTCGCGCCGCCGGCCGCGTCCAGCGCCTCGCCGTACGCCTGAGCCAGGCCCTCGGCGCTGTCGCAGGTCGCCGCCAGCTCCTTGCCGGAGGCGCCGCCGAAGGAGACGCGGACGGTGGCACCGGCCGCGGTGAGGTCCGAGATCCGGGAGGCGACCGCCGCGTCGTCGACGGCGCTGCTGCCGTTCCACTCGGGGGTGCAGCCGCTGCCCGAGGAGATCACGAACGCCAGGTTGTACGTCGCCGGGGAGCCCGCGAAGTCCAGATCGGACGCCGTGGTGGCGCTGACGTAGGGCGCGTACCCGGTGGCGGACGCCGAGGGCGTGCCGGTGGACGGGTCCGCCGAGGGCGCCGAGTCCGCCGTACCGCTGTCGCCGGACCCGTCCGACGACCCGACCGAACAGCCCGCCGTTGCCAGGGCGAACAGGCAGATCAGCCCGGCGGCGGACTTTCGTAGACCCCTCATGGCGTGGCTCCCGCTCTCACAATTCATGTCCCAGGATGGAAACAAAACCCGTCTCCGAACCGGAAAGGTGCCACATCCGACTGTGTCCCCCCTGGGTACGGACCCGCGTTTTCCTGCGCATTCTCAGCAGAATGACAGCTTCGCCAGTTTCTCATGGGTCGCTCACAAGAAAGGCAGAGTTTCGGTCACATGAAGTGCTCCTAACATCCGAGGAATGCATTCCGAGCCTGCCATCGAAAGCCGCGCCGCCGTGCGCGGTCGCCGCCGCAAACGCGGTAACGGGTCCGCCGCAGCGACGGACGGCCCCGTGTTCGTTGACAACTCCGGACGCCGGGCCAAGCTGCTGCGCCGGCTCGGCCTTCTCGTGGGGGTCGTCTGTTCCGGGTACGCGATCGTGCTGGGCCTCGCCTTCATGGGCATCGGCACCTCGATCAACCCGGCCTCGCTGCTGCCCTTCGGCGGTGGCGGAGGCGGTGCCGCCCCGGCCGGGGGCATGCGGCCGCAGGGCGGCACCGTCCCGAGCGGCGTCCCGAGCGGCGTCCCGAGTGGTGCGCCCTCCGGCGCCCCCGCCGGCGTTCCGCCCACCGGAGCCGCTACCGGCTCCGCCTCCGCTCCGGCCGCTTCCGCGACCGCCGACTGACCGGAAGCGCAGCCACCGCCATGACCACCACACCTCCCTCCCGCGGCCGCCGCCGCGCCCCCGGCCGGATGGAACGCGCCGCCGGCCGGGCCGCCGCGCTGCAGAAGCCGCGGGTCATCCTCGCGCTGCTGCTCCTGCTGGCGCTGACCTGCGTGATGCTGCTGGACGGCTATCTGCGCGCCGAGGTCGGCGGCGACCAGCGCGTACGCACCGGCGCCAGCTCCAGCGACGTACCGGACGACGTCCTGAACGGTGGCCCGATCCTGTCCTTCCGCGGCGGCCAGGCCACCACGGTCTCCGTGCCGGACAAGACGATCGCGCTGACCTTCGACGACGGACCGAACCCCACGTGGACGCCGCAGGTCCTGAAGATCCTTCAGAAGTACGACGTACCGGGCACGTTCTTCCTGGTCGGGTCGATGGTCTCGCGCTACCCGGGCATCGTCGACGACCTGGTCGACCAGGGCAACGAGGTGGGCATCCACACCTTCACGCACGTCGACCTGTCCTACCAGAGCGACGCCCGGGTCACCCGCGAGATCGAGCAGACGCAGCTCGCGCTGGCGGGCGCGGCCGGGATCACGACGACGCTGTTCCGCGCGCCGTACTCCTCCGAGACGGACGCCATCGACAACTACAGCTGGCCGGTCTACGAGAAGCTCGGCGAGGACGGCTACACCAGCGTCTTCATCGACACCGACAGCGACGACTGGAAGAAGCCGGGCGTCTCGAAGATCATCAAGTGGGCCACGCCGGAGGACGGCGAGGGCGCCTCCGTCCTCTTCCACGACGCCGGCGGCGAGCGCTCCCAGACGATCAAGGCGCTGCCGCAGTACATCGAGAAGATGAAGGCGAAGGGCTACACCTTCACCACCATCAGCGGCGTCATGGCGGAGCAGGGCGCCACCGCCCCGGCCGCGGCGCCCAGGGGTGGGGCCGGGCAGGGTGCCACCGCCGACGAGGGGGACCGGCTCCAGGCCGCCCACCACCAGGCCACCGGCACGACCCTCTACGAGGGCAAGGCCCTCATCGCGGCCGTCCGCGTCGCCGAGTGGACCGTCCCCGCCCTCTCGGCCGGGCTGATGGTGGTCGGCGTCGCCGTCCTGGGCCGGTTCGGGATGATGCTGCTCCTCGCCCGCCGGCACTACCGGCAGCGCAACCGGCGCCGGTTCGGCTGGGGACCGGCCGTCACCCGCCCGGTGACCGTGATCGTCCCCGCGTACAACGAGAAGGAGTGCATCGCCAACACCCTCGCGTCGCTGGCGCGGAGCACCCATCCCATCGAGGTCGTCGTCGTCGACGACGGTTCGACCGACGGCACCTCGGAGATCGCCCGCGAGGCGGCCCGCTCCCTCGGCATGACCAACGTCCGCGTCATCCGCCAGGAGAACGCGGGCAAACCCGCCGCCCTCAACAACGGCGTGCGCAGCGCCAGTCACGACATCGTCGTGATGATGGACGGCGACACCGTCTTCGAGGCGGACACCGTGCGGCAGCTCGTCCAGCCGTTCGCCGACCCGAAGGTCGGCGCGGTCGCGGGCAACGCCAAGGTCGGCAACCGCGACACCGTCATCGGCGCCTGGCAGCACATCGAGTACGTGATGGGCTTCAACCTCGACCGGCGCATGTACGACCTGCTGCGCTGCATGCCGACCATCCCCGGCGCGATCGGCGCGTTCCGCCGCGAGGCGGTCCTGGAGGTCGGCGGCATGAGCGAGGACACCCTCGCCGAGGACACCGACATCACCATCGCCATGCACCGCGCGGGCTGGCGGGTCGTCTACCAGGAGCACGCCCGTGCCTGGACCGAGGCGCCCGGCTCCCTCAAGCAGCTCTGGTCGCAGCGCTACCGCTGGTCCTACGGCACGATGCAGGCCCTCTGGAAGCACCGCAAGTCCCTCACCGACAGGGGTCCCTCGGGCCGCTTCGGCCGGGTCGGGATGCCGCTGGTGGTGATCTTCCAGATCGTCACGCCGGTCTTCGCGCCGCTCATCGACGTGTTCACCGCCTACTCGATGATCTTCGTCGACTTCGAGGCCGCGCTGCTGGCGTGGCTGGCGGTCCTCGGCGTCCAGCTGTTCTGCGCCGCGTACGCCTTCCGGCTGGACCGGGAGAAGTACCGGTACCTGCTGATGATGCCGCTCCAGCAGCTCGCCTACCGGCAGATGATGTACCTGGTCCTGATCCACTCCTGCATCACCGCCCTCACCGGCGGCCGCCTGCGCTGGCAGAAGCTCAAGCGCACGGGCGAGGTCGGCACCCCGGCGGGAGCGGGCGGATGAGCTGGGAGCAGTACGGGTCCCCTGGGCAGGGGCAGGGGCAGGGGCAGGGGCAGGGCGGGTACGGGTACGGCGGGCACGGGTACGGGTACGGGTACGGCGAGCAGGGGCAGCCGTATGCGCCGCCCCAGCGGTACGGGCCTGTCCAGCCCTACGTCCAGCCGCAGCCGTACCCGCGGCAGCACGGGGAGTACGGGCAGCACGGGGAGTACGGGCAGTACGGGGAGTACGGCGGCCACCGCGACCACGGGCAGGTGGAGCCGCCGGCCGAGTCGACGGCACCGCTGCCGCCGGTGCGGCCGGAACCGGACAGGGGGACGGGACCGGGCGCGGCGGAACCGGGCTCGCCGCCGGAGCCGTCGCCGGCGGGCCGGCCCGGTGGCCGGGACCGCTACTTCGACACCCTGCGCGCGGTCGCCCTCGTCCGCGTCGTGACGTACCACACCTTCGGCTGGGCCTGGGCCGGCCTGGTCCTCCCCTCCATGGGGATCATGTTCGGCCTGGCCGGCACCCTGATGGCCAAGTCCCTGGAACGCCCCGCGCCCAAGGTGGTCAGGAGCCGCGTGCGCCGGCTCCTGCCGCCGTTCTGGTTCTGGGGCGTCTTCGTCGTCGTCGCGATGCTGGTCCACGGCTGGATGCCGGGCTGGCAGATCGTCTACTGGATCGTGCCGCTCGGCGACCCGCCGGGCAACGCCTGGGGCGAACAGGCCTGGGAGATCCTCTGGTACCTGCGCACCTACCTGTGGTTCGTCCTCGTCTCCCCCCTCCTGCTGCGTGTCTTCCGGCTGGCGCCGGTCCCCGTGCTGCTGGCGTCCCTCGCCCCGATCGTGGTGTTCCAGTTCGCCTGGCAGCCGCCCGACGACCGCTTCGGCACCGGCCTGCTTGACCTCGCGACCTACCTCTTCTGCTGGGTCCTCGGCTTCGCGCATCGCGACGGGGTACTGGCCCGGCTGAAACCGGCCGCGGTCGTGCTCCTGTCCCTCGCCGCGCTCGCCTACGGCGGCTGGTACGCCCTCGCCCACCAGGCCGAGTACGGCACCTACGACCTGGACGACATCCCGCTCGCCCAGGCGTTCTGGTCGGCCGGGTTCGTGACGCTGCTGATGTACTCCAAGGCCCGGCTGGGCGTGGACTTCGCCGGGCTGGCCCGCTTCCCGAGGCTGGACCGGCTGGTCACCGTCTTCAACGCGCGCGCCGTCACCCTCTACCTCTGGCACGAACTGGCGCTGATCCTGGCCGTGCCGCTGATCGACCAGTTCTGGAACGTGCCCGCGTTCGAGACGTACCTGCCGCTGAACAGCCAGTGGTTCATGTTCGGCGTGGGATGGGTGCTGATCGCGGTGTTCGTGCTGCTGTGCGGCTGGGTCGAAGACGTCGCGGCGCGCAAGAGGCCGAGGCTCCTGCCCTGAGGCCGCCCTGCAAGAATGAGCTTGTGACCCGCGCCTCCCTGAACAAGCAGCCGCACGAAGTCGCCTCGATGTTCGACCACGTGGCGGCCCGGTACGACCTCACCAACGACGTGCTCTCGCTCGGCCAGGACCGGGTGTGGCGCAAGGAGGTCGCCCGCGCCGTCGACGCCCGCCCCGCGCAGAAGGTCCTCGACCTCGCCGCGGGGACGGCCACCTCTTCGCTGCCCTTCGCCCGCACCGGCGCGTACGTCGTCCCCTGCGACTTCTCGCTCGGCATGCTCCAGGTCGGCAAGGCACGGCACTCCTGGCTGCCGTTCACCGCGGGCGACGCGACCCGGCTGCCCTTCGCCGACGACGTCTTCGACGCGGTCACCATCTCCTTCGGGCTGCGCAACGTCCAGGACACGGACGCGGCGCTGCGCGAGCTGTACCGGGTGACGAAGCCCGGCGGCCGGGTCGTCATCTGCGAGTTCTCGCACCCGACCTGGGCGCCGTTCCGTACCGTCTACACCGAGTACCTGATGCGCGCCCTGCCGCCGGTCGCCCGCGCGGTCTCCTCCAACCCCGACGCGTACGTCTACCTCGCCGAGTCCATCCGCGACTGGCCCGACCAGCCCGCCCTCGCCGGGCGCCTGCGCGAGGCCGGCTGGTCGAAGGTGGCCTGGCGCAACCTGACCGGCGGCATCGTCGCCCTCCACCGCGGCTTCAAGGACAGCTGAGGCCCCCCGGACCGGGGCCCCGCCACGTCCCGCTGCTCAGCGCGTGCCGAGGAGCGGGGCGTACGGGACGCCCGGCTCGTCCAGCTCCCGGCGCCGGCCGCCGCCCGGCGGGACCGGTCCGCGGGGTTCCCGCACTCCGGCGCCCCCGCCCCCCTCCCCGTCCGCGAAGTCGAACCACACGGTGACCGCCGCCCCGCGCGGCACCTCGGCACCGGGCGGCGGAAACTGCCGTACGACGTACTCCACGACCACGCGGCGAAGGTCGGGACGGTCGGGGGCGGCCAGCAGCACGCCGTGCGTCTCGGCGGCGCGGCGCGCGTCGACGGCCATCAGGCCGACCAGGCGCGGCACGCGCACCTCGGGTGTCTCCGGTGTGTCACGCACGGAACCTCACCCCCAGCGGTACGGGCAGCGTAACCTCCGCCGCCCGCCCGCCGGAAGCGTTCCGTAGCGAAAAAGCAGCCGACGGCCCCCTTTTGGCTACCGTGTGTCACCAGTCGAGTCGGTAGCAGTGCCCCTGCCGCTCCGAACGGGGCGTCGTGAACACCTCCGCCAGCCGCATCCCCAGCCGCCGCGTCACCGCGATGGACCGTTCGTTCCCGGCGTCGACCATCGCGACCACGCCCGGCACGCCCGCCGCCCGCACCCGCCGCACCGTCTCCCGGGCCGCCGCCGTGACGTACCCCTTGCCCCAGTAGGGCCGGGCGAGCCGCCAGCCCACCTCGATCTCCCCCGCGGGCCCCCAGTCCCGTGGCCAGGGCTGGGCACCGGTGAACCCGATCACCTCGCCGGCCTCGTCCAGCATGGTCCACAGGCAGAAACCGCGCTCGGCGTCGTGCCGCCGCTGGCGGGCGGTCAGCTCCTCGTAGACGGACAGCTCCGCGGCCCGCCCGCCGTGGAACTCCATGACGTCGGGGTCGGCGAAGACCCGGTGCCAGGCGACGGCGTCCTCGTCGGTGGGAACGCGCAACCGTACAGCGGGGAGAGCTCGTTTCACGGGGCAGCCCTTCAGCCGGGTGATCGGTGACGCTGAATAGACTGCCCATGTCCGGTGCCCGTCGGCACGCAGAATTCCGAACCCGTGGGAGATCCCGCCGTGACCGAGCCCCTCTCCGACAACACCGCCGATGTGATCGTCGTGGGCGCGGGGCCAGCCGGCTCCACCACCGCGTACTACCTGGCCAAGGCCGGACTCGACGTCCTCCTGCTGGAGAAGACCGCGTTTCCCCGTGAGAAGGTCTGCGGCGACGGACTCACCCCCCGCGCGACCAAGCAGCTCGTGGCGATGGGCATCGACATCTCCGAGGAGGCCGGCTGGCTGCGCAACAAGGGGCTGCGCATCATCGCCGGCGGCACCCGCCTCCAGCTCGACTGGCCGGACCTCGCCTCCTTCCCCGACTACGGCCTGGTCCGCAAGCGCGACGACTTCGACGAGCAGCTCGCCCGGCAGGCGCAGAAGGCCGGCGCCCGCCTCTACGAGCGCTGCAACGTCGGCGCCCCCGTCGTCGACGACCGCACCGGCCGCATCACCGGCGTCCACGCCAAGCTCGGCGAGGAGAAGCGGGACGTCACCTTCCACGCCCCGCTGGTCGTCGCCGCCGACGGCAACTCCACCCGGCTCTCCCTGGCCATGGGTCTGCACCGCCGCGAGGACCGCCCGATGGGCGTCGCGGTCCGCACCTACTTCACCTCCCCCCGGCACGACGACGACTATCTGGAGTCCTGGCTGGAACTGTGGGACCGCCGCGGCCCCCAGGACCGCCTCCTTCCCGGCTACGGCTGGATCTTCGGCATGGGCGACGGCACCTCCAACGTCGGTCTCGGCGTCCTCAACACCTCCTCCTCCTTCAAGGACCTGGACTGGCGCGAGGTCCTCAAGGCCTGGTGCGCCTCCATGCCCGAGGACTGGGGCTACACCCCGGACAACATGACCGGCCCCATCCGCGGCGCCGCCCTCCCGATGGCCTTCAACCGCCAGCCCCACTACACGCGCGGCCTGCTCCTGGTCGGCGACGCCGGCGGCCTGGTGAACCCCTTCAACGGCGAAGGCATCGCCTACGCCATGGAGTCCGGCCAGATCGCCGCCGACGTCATCGTCCAGGCCCACGCGCGGGCGACGCCGGCCCAGCGCGAGATCGCGCTCCAGCGCTACCCGCGCGTCCTGAAGGACACCTACGGCGGCTACTACAACCTCGGCCGCGCCTTCGTGAAGCTCATCGGCAACCCGAAGGTCATGCAGATCGCGGCGCAGCGCGGCCTGACCCACCCCGTGCTGATGAGGTTCACGCTGAAGATGCTCGCCAACCTGACGGACCCGACCGGCGGAGACGCGATGGACCGCATCATCAACGGCCTCACCAAGGTGGCGCCCAAGGCGTGACCGGGCGGGCGCCCAGGCGTCGAACCCGGTGGCTCTGGCGGCCCGGCGCGCGAACACCTCCGCACGCCGGTCCGCCGACTGCCGCAGCGCCGCCTTCCGCTCCCGCGCGCGGAGCCGGTCCGGGTACACCCGCCCGCCGAGGTGGTCGCTCTCGTGGGCGAGGCACCGGGCGAAGTGCCCCGTGCCCGCGACGCGCGGCGGGACGCCGTCCCGGTCGAACCCCCGCACCACCGCCCGGTCCGGCCGCGGCACCTCCCTCACGGCACCCGGCACCGCCAGGCATCCCTCGCTGTCCTCCGGCAGCCGCCGCTCGCCCGGACCGAGCGGCTCCAGCACCGGATTGACGATATGCCCGACATGTCGGCCTCCCTCGTCGTCCGGGCAGTCATGACGAACAGGCGCGGGCCGACGCCGACCTGATGCGCCGCCGGTCCGGCGCCCTCGGTGACGTACATGGTGCGGACCATGCCGTCGATGAGCGCGGCGAGGTCGGGTCCGAACCCGGTGACGTCCCGGCACGGCTTGCGCAGCACCTCTTCGCCCGCCTCGGTCACCCGCCGCACGGAGCCGCGCCGGGCCTCGGGCGCGAACGGCGGGCAGGCGGCGACGGGCCGCCCCGGTACGAGGACGCTCGGCATGCTGGTCTCCCCTTCGGTCCATGAGTACGGCCGGCCGGTCCGGTGAGGGGCCGGCTCGTCGACGAGCATGGCAGGGGAGCCCGCAGGACCGCTCGGCCCTGTGGACAACTCGTCACCCGTCGGCAGAGGGCCGCTGTCCCTGTGGACAACGGCCCTCTGCGCGGGGGTTCGGGGTGGGTGGCGCGAACGCCCGGGACTACAGCACGCGGACGGCGCCGCTCGGCGGGTCGTAGGAGAGCGGCTTCTCGACGACGCCGGTGGAGGAGTTCTGCGCGCCGACGAACATGCCGCCGCCGACGTAGACGCCCACGTGGTAGGCGCTGCCCGCGCCGCCCCAGTACAGGATGTCGCCCGGCTGGAGGCTGTCCAGCGAGACCTGGGTGCCGGCCACGGACTGGTCCTGGGAGACGCGCGGCAGGCTCACGCCGACCTGCTTGAACGCGGCCTGGACGAGACCGGAGCAGTCGTAGGCGGACGGGCCGGTGGCGCCGGAGACGTACGCCTTGCCGACCTGGGCCTGGACGAAGGAGACGACCGCGGCGGCGGAACCGGTCGCCGTGGACGCGCTGGTGCTGGTGCTGGTGCTGGCGCCCGTGGACGTGGAGGCGCCGGTGGAACCCGAGCCGGAGCCCGAGTCCGTGGACGCGGTCAGGGTGGCGCGCTCGGCGTCGCGCGAGGCGCGTTCCGCGGCGGCCTTGCGGGCCTCCTCCTCGGCCTTCTTCTTGGCCTCGGCGGCCTTCTTCTTGGCTTCCTTCAGGTCCGCCTTGGCTTCCTTGGCGGCCTTGGCGGCGGCAGCGTCACGCTCGGCCTGCAGCTCGTAGTTCGCGGCGGCCTGCTGCGTGGCGTCCGCGGACTGCGCGACCTGAGCGGCCAGGTCGGCCGTCAGGGTGGGCAGCTCCAGGGTCTGCGTCACCGGCTCGGCCGCGTTCGCCGAACCCGACGCTCCGGCCACTGCCAGGGTGCTGAGCACACCTCCGGCAACTCCGGCCCGCATCGCGACGGTCGACGCGCTGCGGCGGGGCTTCCGGTGGCTGCGTATGTGAGCGGTGTGGGACATGAGTACAACCGGTATCAGGAGCTCCTCCACACCTTCAAGAAACGTGTCCTGCGCCACAGTTGTTCGATCGGTGTCGTGAATCCCGGGCGCGTCGCCGTTCCTTGACGTCTTAACGGACATTGCGGACGGCTGTAACAAGCCTGTGATCACGCGCTTTGATCGTTACGCCCGAATTGCTCCCCGCTTACCACCGGTTGAGGCAGTTGGCCAAGCCCGCTTCTCAGGCGGCTCTCATGGATGTGGCAGAGGTCACGGAACGGTTACCCGGGCGACGGCGTCCGCTCGTGAACGCGCTCACGCGTTCACATCGCCCCTCCCGCCGGCCCGCCAGGTGTGAACGGATCGCACTATCAAGAGATCATGTCCAGCGCCAATTTGCATGCAAGCGCACCTTCTTGATATTGAGACGACGCCGCTGAGCAGCGGCGACGAGGGAAAATGTCACCTCTCGTGATCAGTCGGAAGCTTCCTGTGTGAAGATCACCGCTCATCCGACTTCATGATCCTTCGTCAGGTGGTGGAGATCACAAAGCTTGTGCAATACCCCGTGTCGCAGATCACAGAGCGGCGGGCATAAGATGCGGAGCAGTTGGGCTTGTGACCTGCTTCACATGTTCTCGATCTTCGCCGGGACCAGCGGGGCTCGTGGGACTCCTGGGGCGGTCGTGACCCAAGCAAACCGCCAGCAGTCAGCGCCGACTGAGAGGAGCGAGGAGCGGTGAACGCGTATGCGCCCATCCTCGTACTGGGAGCCCTCGGGGCAGGCTTTGCGATCTTCTCCGTGGTCATGGCCACGCTGATCGGTCCGAAGCGGTACAACCGGGCCAAGCTCGAGGCCTACGAGTGCGGGATCGAGCCGACCCCCACGCCGGCCGGCGGCGGGCGCTTCCCCATCAAGTACTACCTGACGGCGATGCTCTTCATCGTCTTCGACATCGAGATCGTCTTCCTCTACCCCTGGGCCGTCACCTTCGACGCCCTGGGGATCTTCGGGCTCGTGGAGATGCTGCTCTTCGTGCTCACCGTCTTCGTCGCGTACGCGTACGTATGGCGGCGCGGCGGCCTGGAATGGGACTGAGGGGCCTTTAGTCATGGGACTCGAAGAAAAGCTGCCGAGCGGCTTCCTGCTGACCACCGTCGAGCAGGCCGCGGGCTGGGTACGGAAGTCGTCGGTCTTCCCGGCCACCTTCGGCCTCGCCTGCTGCGCCATCGAGATGATGACCACCGGCGCCGGCCGCTACGACCTGGCGCGCTTCGGCATGGAGGTCTTCCGCGGCTCGCCGCGCCAGGCGGACCTGATGATCGTCGCCGGCCGGGTCAGCCAGAAGATGGCGCCGGTGCTGCGGCAGGTCTACGACCAGATGCCGAACCCCAAGTGGGTGATCTCCATGGGGGTCTGCGCCTCCTCGGGCGGCATGTTCAACAACTACGCGATCGTCCAGGGCGTCGACCACATCGTGCCGGTCGACATCTACCTGCCCGGCTGCCCGCCACGGCCCGAGATGCTGATCGACGCCATCCTCAAGCTCCACCAGAAGATCCAGAACACCAAGCTCGGCGTCAACGCCGAGGAAGCGGCCCGCGAGGCGGAGGAGGCGGCGCTCAAGGCCCTGCCCACCATCGAGATGAAGGGGCTGCTGCGATGAGCGACGCAGGCGGCACCAACCCCGAACGGGACCTCTCCGCGGAGAACCTCCCCGGCCAGCGCGGCCAGGGCGGCGAGGAGATCCGCGTCCAGCGCGGCATGTTCGGCGCGAACAACGGCGGCGACACCTCCGGCTACGGCGGGCTGGTCCGCTCGGTCCGACTCCCGGGACCGGCGAGCAGGCCGTACGGGGGGTGGTTCGACGAGGTCGCCGACGAACTGGAGGGCGCGCTGGAGGAACAGGGCCTGCTCCCGGAGAACGCCATCGGGAAGACGGTCGTCGACCGCGGCGAGCTGACCTTCCACATCGAGCGCGAGCACCTGGTCCGCGTCGCCCGCACCCTGCGCGACGACCCGGCGCTCCGCTTCGAGCTGTGCACCGGCGTCAGCGGCGTCCACTACCCGCACGACAAGGGCCGCGAGCTGCACGCCGTCTACCACCTGCGCTCGATCACCCACAACCGGCTGATCCGCCTGGAGGTCAGCGCCCCCGACGGCGACCCGCACATCCCGTCGCTGGTCGAGGTCTACCCGACCAACGACTGGCACGAGCGCGAGACGTACGACTTCTTCGGCATCGTCTTCGACGGCCACCCCGCGCTGACCCGGATCATGATGCCGGACGACTGGCAGGGCTTCCCGCAGCGCAAGGACTACCCCCTCGGCGGCATCCCCGTCGAGTACAAGGGCGCCCAGATCCCGGCTCCGGACCAGCGGAGGTCGTACTCATGAGCACTCCCCACCCGTCGCCCGGCCGGCACTCCTCGTCGGACCCCTTCGGGGCCACCTCCACGACCGCTCCCCCCAGGGAGACCACCGAGGGCACCGTGTACACGGTCACCGGCGGTGACTGGGACGAGGTCGTCCAGTCCGCGGCCCGCGCCGACGACGAGCGCATCGTCGTCAACATGGGACCGCAGCACCCCTCCACGCACGGCGTGCTCCGCCTGATCCTGGAGATCGAGGGCGAGACCGTCACCGAGGCCCGCTGCGGCATCGGCTACCTGCACACCGGCATCGAGAAGAACCTCGAGTACCGGACGTGGACCCAGGGCACCACCTTCGTGACGCGCATGGACTACCTGACGCCGTTCTTCAACGAGGCGGCGTACTGCCTCGCCGTCGAGAAGCTCCTCGGCATCGAGGACCAGGTACCCGACCGCGCCTCGGTCATCCGCGTCCTCCTCATGGAGCTGAACCGGATGTCGTCCCACCTGGTGGCCATCGCCACCGGCGGCATGGAACTCGGCGCCACCACGATCATGATCTACGGCTTCCGTGATCGTGAACTGATTCTCGACCTCTACGAGCTGATCACCGGCCTGCGGATGAACCACGCGTACATCCGGCCCGGCGGACTCGCCCAGGACCTGCCGCCCGGCGCGGTCGACCAGCTCCGCGAGTTCGTGAAGAAGATGCGGAAGAACCTCCCGGAGTACGACAAGCTCGCCACCGGCAATCCCATCTTCAAGGCCCGCATGCAGGACGTCGGCTACCTCGACCTGGCCGGCTGCATGGCCCTCGGCGCCACCGGCCCGATCCTGCGCTCCACCGGCCTGCCGCACGACCTGCGCAAGTCCCAGCCGTACTGCGGTTACGAGACGTACGACTTCGACATCCCGACCGCCGACACCTGTGACGCCTACGGCCGCTTCCTGATCCGCCTGGAGGAGATGCGGCAGTCGCTCCGGATCGTCGAGCAGTGCCTGGACCGGCTGAAGCCCGGCCCGGTCATGGTCCCGGACAAGAAGATCGCCTGGCCCGCCCAGCTCGCCCTGGGACCGGACGGACTGGGCAACTCCCTCGACCACATCAAGAAGATCATGGGCACCTCCATGGAGGCCCTGATCCACCACTTCAAGCTGGTCACCGAGGGCTTCCGGGTACCGCCCGGACAGGCGTACACGGCGGTCGAGTCGCCCAAGGGCGAACTCGGGGCGCACGTCGTCTCCGACGGCGGCACCCGCCCCTTCCGGGTCCACTTCCGCGACCCGTCCTTCACCAACCTGCAGGCCATGGCGGCGATGTGCGAGGGCGGCCAGGTCGCCGACGTCATCGTCGCGGTGGCGTCCATCGACCCCGTGATGGGAGGCGTCGACCGGTGACCACCAGTTCCTCTCAGCGGGGCGTCGGACTCGGCATGCCCGAGCTGCCCGCGCCCGACTACCCGGACGACGTACGGGCCCGTCTGGAGGCCGACGCGCGCGAGGTCGTCGCCCGCTACCCGGACTCCCGCTCCGCCCTGCTGCCGCTGCTGCACCTCGTGCAGTCGGAGGAGGGCCACGTCACGCGCACCGGCATGCGGTTCTGCGCGGAGGTGCTCGGCCTGACCACCGCCGAGGTCACCGCCGTGGCGACCTTCTACACCATGTACCGGCGCCGGCCGAGCGGCGACTACCAGGTGGGCGTCTGCACCAACACCCTGTGCGCGGTCATGGGCGGCGACGCCATCTTCGAAGAGCTCCAGGAGCACCTGGGCGTCGGCAACGGCGAGACCACCGACGACGGCAGGATCACCCTGGAGCACATCGAGTGCAACGCGGCCTGCGACTACGCCCCGGTCGTGATGGTCAACTGGGAGTTCTTCGACAACCAGACGCCCGCGAGCGCCCGCCGCATGGTCGACGACCTGCGGGCCGGCCGGCCGGTGACGCCCACGCGCGGGGCGCCCCTGTGCACCTTCAAGGAGACCGCCCGCATCCTGGCGGGCTTCCCCGACGAGCGGGAGGGCGCCGTCGAGGCCGGCGGGAGCGCGGGACCCGCCTCCCTGGTCGGCCTGAAGCTGGCGAAGGGCGAGCACCCCGCCGCGCGCGTGGTGCACCCGCGCGGCGCGGCGGCGCCCCACGGCGAACCGCCGCACGAGCCGTCCCCGACCGAACACCTCAGTTCGCACGACGCGCCGCAGGACACATCGGCCAGCGACCCGGCGAACCCGGCCGGGCCCACCGCCGAGGAGGGGGAGTGATGACCTTGGCAGCCGAGATCAAGGACCACAGCCCGGAGAAGCTGCTGGCACCCGTGCTGTCGGCCTTCTGGGACGAGGACCGGTCCTGGACGCTGGACGTGTACCGCCGGCACGACGGGTACGAGGGACTCCGCAAGGCGCTGGCCATGACCCCGGACGACCTGATCGCGTACGTCAAGGAGGCCGGACTGCGCGGTCGCGGCGGCGCCGGCTTCCCCACCGGGATGAAGTGGCAGTTCATCCCCCAGGGCGACGGCAAGCCGCACTACCTCGTGGTCAACGCCGACGAGTCGGAGCCGGGGACCTGCAAGGACATCCCGCTCCTCTTCGCGAACCCGCACAGCCTCATCGAGGGCATCGTCATCGCGTGCTACGCCATCAGGTCGTCGCACGCCTTCGTCTATCTGCGGGGAGAAGTCGTCCCCGTACTGCGGCGCCTGCACGCGGCCGTCGCCGAGGCGTACGCGGCGGGCTTCCTCGGCGAGGACATCCTGGGCAGCGGACTCGACCTGGACCTCACCGTGCACGCGGGCGCGGGCGCGTACATCTGCGGTGAGGAGACCGCCCTGCTCGACTCGCTCGAAGGCCGCCGCGGGCAACCGCGGCTCCGTCCCCCCTTCCCCGCCGTGGCCGGCCTCTACGCCTGCCCCACCGTGGTGAACAACGTCGAGTCGATCGCCTCGGTTCCCGCCATCCTGCACAAGGGCAAGGACTGGTTCCGGTCGATGGGCAGCGAGAAGTCCCCGGGCTTCACGCTGTACTCCCTCTCCGGTCACGTCGCCAGTCCCGGCCAGTACGAGGCGCCGCTCGGCATCACGCTCCGCCAGCTCCTCGACATGAGCGGCGGCATGCGCCCCGGGCACCGGCTGAAGTTCTGGACACCGGGCGGCTCCTCCACGCCGATGTTCACCGAGGAGCACCTCGACGTCCCCCTCGACTACGAAGGAGTGGGCGCCGCGGGTTCCATGCTCGGCACGAAGGCCCTCCAGTGCTTCGACGAGACGACCTGCGTGGTCCGCGCCGTCACCCGCTGGACCGAGTTCTACGCCCACGAGTCCTGCGGCAAGTGCACGCCCTGCCGCGAGGGGACGTACTGGCTGGTGCAGTTGCTGCGCGACATCGAGGCCGGCAAGGGCCGGATGGAAGACCTCGACAAGCTGAACGACATCGCCGACAACATCAACGGCAAGTCCTTCTGCGCCCTCGGCGACGGCGCCGCCTCGCCGATCTTCTCCTCGCTGAAGTACTTCCGCGAGGAGTACGAGCAGCACATCACGGGCCGCGGCTGCCCCTTCGACCCCGCGAAGTCGACGGCCTGGGCCGATCACCGTACGGAGGTGAACGCATGACTGTGACCACCAGCGCTCCCTCCGGCGGGGGCGAGGCGGCGGTGCCGCCGGAGGACCTCGTGTCGCTGACCATCGACGGCGTGGAGATCAGCGTGCCCAAGGGCACCCTGGTCATCCGGGCCGCCGAGCAGCTCGGCATCGAGATCCCCCGGTTCTGCGACCACCCGCTCCTCGACCCGGCCGGCGCCTGCCGGCAGTGCATCGTCGAGGTCGAGGGCCAGCGCAAGCCCATGGCGTCCTGCACCATCACCTGCACCGACGGGATGGTGGTCAGGACCCACCTCACCTCGCCGGTCGCGGAGAAGGCGCAGAAGGGGGTGATGGAGCTGCTGCTCATCAACCACCCGCTGGACTGCCCGGTCTGCGACAAGGGCGGTGAGTGCCCGCTCCAGAACCAGGCGATGTCGCACGGCGGCGCCGACTCCCGCTTCGAGGGCAGGAAGCGCACCTACGAGAAGCCCGTGCCGATCTCCACCCAGGTGCTGCTCGACCGGGAGCGGTGCGTGCTCTGCGCCCGCTGCACCCGGTTCTCCAACCAGGTCGCCGGCGACCCGATGATCGAGCTGATCGAGCGGGGCGCGCTCCAGCAGGTCGGCACCGGCGAGGGCGACCCCTTCGAGTCGTACTTCTCCGGGAACACCATCCAGATCTGCCCGGTCGGCGCGCTGACCTCGGCGGCGTACCGGTTCCGCTCCCGCCCCTTCGACCTGGTCTCCTCGCCGTCGGTGTGCGAGCACTGCTCCGGCGGCTGCGCGACCCGCACCGACCACCGGCGCGGCAAGGTCATGCGCCGCCTGGCGGCGAACGACCCCGAGGTCAACGAGGAGTGGATCTGCGACAAGGGGCGCTTCGCGTTCCGGTACGCGCAGCAGCGGGACCGGCTGGCCACGCCCCTGGTGCGCAACGCCGAGGGCGAGCTGGAGCCCGCCTCCTGGCCGGAGGCGCTCCAGATCGCCGCCCAGGGGCTGCTGGCCTCGCGGGGCCGCACCGGAGTGCTGACCGGCGGGCGGCTCACCGTGGAGGACGCCTACGCGTACAGCAAGTTCGCGCGGGTGGCGCTCGACACCAACGACATCGACTTCCGCGCGCGCGTGCACAGCGCCGAGGAGGCCGACTTCCTGGCGGCCGAGGTGGCCGGCCGGGGCCGTGATCTCGACGGCACGGGCGTGACGTACGCGGCGCTGGAGAAAGCGCCCGCGGTGCTGCTCGTCGGGTTCGAGGCGGAGGAGGAGGCGCCCGGCGTCTTCCTGCGGCTGCGCAAGGCGTGGCGCCGGCACGGGCAGCGGGTGTTCGCCCTGGCGACGCACGCCACCCGCGGCCTGGACAAGGCCGGCGGCACGCTGCTGCCGGCCGCGCCCGGCACCGAGACGGAGTGGCTGGACGCGCTCGCGGGCGGCGTCGGCCTGGAGGACGACGGCACCCGGGCCGCCGAGGCGCTGCGGACCGAGGGCGCGGTCATCGTCGTCGGCGAGCGGCTCGCGGCCGTCGCCGGTGGCCTGACCGCCGCCGTACGGACCGCGCGGGCGACCGGCGCCCGGCTGGCGTGGATTCCGCGCCGGGCCGGGGAGCGGGCCGCGATCGAGGCGGGCGCGCTGCCGACGCTGCTGCCCGGCGGGCGTCCGGCGACCGACCCGCGCGCGCGGGAGGAGGTCGCCGCCGTCTGGGGGGTGGCCGCGCTGCCGCACCGCTTCGGCCGGGACACCGGCGCCATCGTCGAGGCCGCCGCCGCCGGAGAGCTGCAGGCGCTGCTCGTCGCGGGCGTGGAGGTCGCCGACCTGCCCGACCCGGCACGCGCGCGTGCCGCGCTGGCCGAGGCCGGCTTCGTGGTCTCCCTGGAGCTGCGCCCCGGTGAGGTCACCGAGCTGGCCGACGTGGTGCTGCCGGTCGCGGCGGTCGCCGAGAAGGCGGGCACCTTCCTCAACTGGGAGGGCCGGGTCCGCTCCTTCGAGGCGGCGCTCAAGCCCGACCAGATGACCCGGCGCCTCGCGCCCGCCGACGCGCGCGTGCTGCAGATGCTGGCCGACGCCATGGACGTGCACCTGGGGCTGCCGGACCTGCGGACGGTGCGCGCGGAGATCGACCGGCTCGGGCCCTGGACGGGGGCCGCGGCCACCGAGCCCCTGGAGCGGTCCGCCCCGCTGCCGCGGCCGGCCGCGGGGGAGGCGGTCCTCGCCGGACACCGGCTCCTGCTCGACCAGGGCGTCCTGCAACAGGGCGACGAGGCGCTGGCCGGCACCCGGCACGCCGCCCGCGCGCGCGTGTCGGCCGCCACCGCCGCCGAGGCCGGCGTCAAGGACGGCGACCTCCTCGCGGTGACCGGGCCGGCGGGCGCCGTCGCCCTGCCGCTCCAAGTGACCGAGATGGCCGACCGGGTGGTGTGGCTGCCGCTGAACTCCACCGGGTCCGGGGTCGCCTCCGACACCGGGGCGCTGCCCGGCTCCCTCGTCCGCATCGGCCCGGCGGCCATCGCCGGCGCGGCCCCCCAGGAGGTGGAGGCATGAGCGCGTACCTCGCCGCTGAAGACCTCTCGATGTTCGGCACCGACCCCTGGTGGCTGGTCGTCGTCAAGGCGGTGTTCTGCTTCGCGTTCCTCATGGTGACCGTCCTGATCGCCATCGTCATGGAACGCAAGATCGTCGCCTGGATGCAGCTGCGCGTCGGCCCGAACCGGCACGGCCCCTGGGGCATGCTCCAGTCGCTCGCCGACGGCGTGAAGCTGATGCTCAAGGAAGACGTCGTCGTCAAACGCGCCGACAAGGCGGTGTACGTCCTCGCCCCGGTCGTCGCGGCCGTACCCGCCTTCATGGCCTTCGCGGTGATCCCGTTCGGACCGGCCGGCAACGAGATCTCGATCTTCGGCCACCGCACCACCATGCAGCTCACCGATCTGCCGATCGCGATGCTGTACATCCTGGCGGTCGCCTCGGTCGGCATCTACGGCATCGTCCTGGCGGGCTGGTCCTCCGGCTCGACGTACCCGCTCCTGGGCGGCCTGCGCTCCTGCGCGCAGATGATCTCCTACGAGATCGCCATGGGCGCCGCCTTCGCGTCGGTGTTCCTCTACTCGGGCTCCATGTCGACGTCGACGATCGTCGAGCAGCAGGCCGACCGCTGGTACATCCTGCTGCTGCCGGTCTCCTTCCTGCTCTACGTCGTGACGATGGTCGGCGAGACCAACCGCGCCCCGTTCGACATGCCGGAGTCCGAGGGCGACCTGGTCGGCGGCTTCAACACCGAGTACTCGTCGATCAAGTTCGCGATGTTCATGCTCGCCGAGTACGTGAACATGGTGACGGTCTCGGCGGTCACCACCACCCTCTTCCTCGGTGGCTGGCGCGCCCCCTGGCCCGTCTCCACCTTCTGGGAGGGCGCGAACCACGGCTGGTGGCCGATCCTCTGGTTCATCGTCAAGGTGCAGGTGCTGCTCTTCGTCTTCGTCTGGCTGCGCGGCACCCTGCCCCGGGTCCGCTACGACCAGCTGATGAAGCTCGGCTGGAAGGTCCTCATCCCGGTCTCGCTGGTCTGGCTGATGTGCGTCGCGACCGTCCGGGCCCTGCGCAACGAGAACTACGACTTCGCCGACATCGCGCTCTACGTCTTCGCCGGCGTCCTCGGCGTCCTGCTGCTGACCTTCGTCGTCGACCTGTTTCGCGACAAGGGCGAGGGGACCGGCCGGCCCGCCGAGGAGCCGGCCGCGTTCGACCCGATGGCCGGCGGGTTCCCGGTACCGCCGCTGCCCGGACAGGAGGTGCCGCCGGTGCCCCGGCGGCGTCCGCGCCGGGAGCGGGAGCTGATTGTCAGTGGCGGCCCCGATACTCAGAGTGACGGGCCGCTGGGCGGATCTACGGATGGAAAGGAGGCGTCCGATGGCTGAGGAACCGAAGGGGACCGATCCCGGTTTCCAGAACCCCGTGGCCGGCTTCGGCGTGACCTTCAAGGCCATGTTCAAGAAGCGGCTGACCGAGCAGTACCCGGAGCAGCAGAAGACCACCGCTCCGCGCTTCCACGGACGGCACCAGCTCAACCGCCATCCGGACGGCCTGGAGAAGTGCGTCGGCTGCGAGCTGTGCGCCTGGGCCTGCCCCGCCGACGCGATCTACGTCGAGGGCGCGGACAACACGGACGAGGAGCGCTACTCGCCCGGTGAGCGGTACGGCCGCGTCTACCAGATCAACTACGCCCGCTGCATCCTGTGCGGCCTGTGCATCGAGGCGTGCCCCACGCGCGCGCTGACGATGACCAACGAGTTCGAGCTGGCCGACTCCAGCCGCGCCGACCTCATCTACACCAAGGAGCAGTTGCTCGCCGGGCTCGACGACACCATGGTCGACACCCCGCACGCCCTCTACCCGGGCACGGATGAGCAGGACTACTACCGGGGGCTGGTCACCGAGGCCGCGCCCGGCACCGAGCGGCAGGTCGCCCGCTCCAAGGACGAGGGCGTCCAGGAGGCCGCGTCGACCTTCGGCGAGAACGAACCGGCGTCGGAGGAGGTGATCCGCCGATGACCGCGCAGCTCGCCGCCGCGGCGACCCTCTCCGCCGGCACCTCCACCGGAGAGGCCTTCCAGTTCTGGGTCCTCGGCACGATCGCGGTGATCGGCGCCCTGTGCACGGTCTTCATGAGGCGGGCCGTGCACAGCGCCCTCTGCCTCGCCGGGACCATGATCATCCTGGCCGTGTTCTACCTGGCCAACGGCGCTTACTTCCTCGGCGTCGTCCAGATCGTCGTCTACACCGGCGCGATCATGATGCTGTTCCTGTTCGTGGTGATGCTCGTGGGCGTCACCGCGGCGGACTCCCTGAAGGAGACCATCAAGGGGCAGCGCTGGCTGGCCCTGCTGTGCGGGCTCGGCTTCGGCATCCTGCTGTTCGCGGGCATCGGCAACGCCTCGCTGACCGAGTTCGGCGGGGTCGGCGGGGCCAACGCGGGCGGCAATGTGGAGGGCCTGGCGTCCCTGATCTTCACCAAGTACGTCTTCGCCTTCGAGATCACCGGCGCCCTGCTCATCACCGCCGCGGTCGGCGCGATGGTCCTCACCCACCGCGAGCGCACCGAGCGGGCCAAGACCCAGCGGGAGCTGGCCGAGGAGCGGGTGCGCAAGGGCACCCACCTGCCGCCGCTGCCGGCCCCCGGCGTCTACGCCCGGCACAACGCCGTGGACATCGCGGGCCTGCTGCCCGACGGCACCCCCTCCGAGCTGACCGTCAACAAGACGCTGCGCGCGCGGGGCCAGATCCGCGACGTGTCGACGGAGGCGCTCGACGACCTGAAGGCCCTGGAGCGGCGGGCCGAGGAGCGCCTGGAGCGTGACCCGGCCGCGCCGGCCACCTTCAAGCGGACCGAGGAGGCGTCGAAGTGAACCCCGTCAACTACCTGTATCTCGCGGCCCTGCTGTTCACCATCGGCGCCACCGGGGTGCTGATCCGGCGCAACGCCATCGTGGTGTTCATGTGCGTCGAGCTGATGCTCAACGCCTGCAACCTGGCGTTCGTCGCCTTCTCCCGGATGCACGGCAATCTGGACGGCCAGGTCATCGCCTTCTTCACGATGGTCGTCGCCGCCGCCGAGGTCGTGGTCGGGCTCGCGATCATCGTGTCCCTGTTCCGTGCCCGCCACTCGGCCTCGGTCGACGACGCCAGCCTGATGAAGCTGTGAGGGGTCGCTGAATCGTGGAAAATCTGATTGCGCTGCTGGTGGCGGCGCCCCTGCTCGGAGCCGCGGTCCTGCTGTGCGGCGGACGCCTGCTGGACGCCGTCGGCCACTGGCTGGGCACACTGCTGGCCGCCGTGTCCTTCGTGCTCGGCGTCGTCCTCTTCACCGACATGCTCGGCAGCGGCGCCGAGGACCGCACCCTGACGCAGCACCTGTTCAGCTGGGTCCCGGTCGAGGGCTTCCAGGCCGACGTCGCCTTCCGGCTCGACCAGCTGTCGATGACGTTCGTCCTGCTGATCACCGGCGTCGGCACGCTGATCCACCTGTACTCGGTCGGGTACATGGAGCACGACGAGCGCCGCCGCCGCTTCTTCGGCTATCTGAACCTGTTCCTCGCGGCGATGCTGATCCTGGTCCTCGCCGACAACTACCTGCTGCTGTACGTCGGCTGGGAGGGCGTCGGCCTCGCCTCCTACCTGCTGATCGGTTTCTGGCAGCACAAGCCCAGCGCCGCCACCGCGGCGAAGAAGGCGTTCCTGGTCAACCGCGTCGGCGACATGGGCCTGTCGATCGCGATCATGCTGATGTTCCTCTGGTTCGGGACCTTCGCCTTCGGACCGGTGCTCGGCACGGTGGCGGAACCCGGTCTCGCCGGGGAGGCCGGCGAGGGCAAGCTCACCGCCATCGCCCTGATGCTGCTGCTCGCCGCGTGCGGCAAGTCCGCCCAGGTGCCGCTGCAGTCCTGGCTCGGGGACGCCATGGAGGGCCCGACGCCGGTCTCGGCCCTGATCCACGCCGCGACCATGGTGACGGCGGGCGTCTACCTGATCGTCCGCTCCGGCGCGATCTTCAACGGGGCGCCGGACGCGCAGCTGGTCGTCACCGTCGTCGGCGCGGTCACGCTGCTGTTCGGTGCGATCGTCGGTTGCGCCAAGGACGACATCAAGAAGGCGCTGGCCGGGTCGACCATGTCGCAGATCGGCTACATGGTGCTCGCCGCGGGCCTCGGCCCCATCGGCTACGTCTTCGCGATCATGCACCTGGTGACGCACGGCTTCTTCAAGGCCGGTCTCTTCCTGGGCGCCGGTTCCGTGATGCACGGGATGAACGACGAGGTCGACATGCGCCGCTACGGCGGCCTGCGGAAGTACATGCCGGTCACCTTCGTCACCTTCGGTCTCGGCTATCTCGCCATCATCGGCTTCCCGGGTCTGTCCGGCTTCTTCTCCAAGGACAAGATCATCGAGGCGGCCTTCGCCAAGGGCGGCACCGAGGGCTGGGTCCTCGGCGCCTGCGCCCTGCTGGGCGCGGCCATCACCGCGTACTACATGACGCGCGTGATGCTGATGACGTTCTTCGGCGAGGAGCGCTGGCGCGACGCCCCGACGCCGTCCCCGGCCGCACCGGACGTGGAGCCCGCCGCCGAGATCCGCGGCGAGTACACCCCGCCGCACCCGCACGAGTCCCCGAAGGTCATGACGGTCCCGATGATCGTGCTGGCCGTGGGCTCGGTGGCCGGCGGCGCGTTCTTCTCGATCGGCGACCGGTTCCTGCACTGGCTGGAGCCGATCACCGACCACGCGCACGGCCACCCGCCGGTCGGCGCCCTGACGGTCACCCTCTCCACGGTCGCCGTGATGGTCATCGGCGTCGCCGTCGCCTGGGCGCAGTACGGGCGCCGCCCGGTCCCGGCCGTCGCCCCGCGCGGCTCGCTGCTCACCCGGGCCGCCCGCCGCGACCTGCTCCAGGACGACTTCAACCACGTGGTCCTGGTCCGCGGCGGCGAGCACCTCACCCGCTCCCTGGTCTACGTCGACCACACCCTGGTCGACGGGGTGGTCAACGGCACGGCGGCCTCGGTCGGCGGTCTGTCCGGACGGCTGCGCAAGGTGCAGAACGGCTTCGTGCGCAGTTACGCGGTCTCGATGTTCGGCGGTGCGGCGGTCCTCGTCGCCGCGACCCTGCTGATGAGGGCGGTCTGATACCGATGTCCTTTCCCCTGCTGACAGCGACCGCGGTGCTCCCGGCCGTCGGAGCGATCGCGACGGCCGCCGTGCCGGCCGCGCGGCGCACCGCGGCCAAGTGGCTGGCGCTGCTGTTCTCGCTGGCCACGCTCGTCCTCGCGGTGGTCGTCCTGGTCCGCTTCGACCCGGACGGCGACCGGTACCAGCTCACCGAGTCGCACTCCTGGATCGCCGACTTCGGCGTCCGCTACGAACTGGGCGTGGACGGCATCGCGGTCGCGCTGATCGCGCTGACGGCCCTGCTCATCCCGTTCATCGTCCTGGCGGGGTGGCACGACGCCGACCCGCTGGAGACCGGCAGCAGCCGGTGGCGGCCGACACAGGGCTTCTTCGCCCTGATCCTGGCCGTCGAGGCGATGGTGATCATCTCGTTCGAGGCCACCGACGTCTTCCTCTTCTACATCTTCTTCGAAGCCATGCTGATCCCGATGTACTTCCTCATCGGCGGCTTCGGGGACCGGGCCCACGAGCACGGCGAGAAGACGGCGGCCACCCAACGCTCGTACGCGGCGGTGAAGTTCCTCCTCTACAACCTGGCCGGCGGTCTGATCATGCTGGCCGCGGTGATCGGCCTCTACGTGGTCGCCGGGAACTTCTCGCTCACCGAGATCGCCGAGGCCCGCGCCGACGGCTCGCTCGACATGGCGACCAACACCGAACGCTGGCTGTTCCTCGGTTTCTTCTTCGCCTTCGCGGTGAAGGCGCCGCTGTGGCCGCTGCACACCTGGCTGCCCAACGCCATGCAGGAGTCCACCGCCCCGGTCGCCGTACTGATCACGGCGGTCGTCGACAAGGTGGGCACCTTCGCGATGCTCCGCTTCTGCCTCCAGCTCTTCCCGGAGGCCAGCAAGTGGGCGACGCCGGTCATCCTCGTCCTCGCCCTGATCAGCATCATCTACGGGGCGCTGCTCGCGGTCGGCCAGCGCGACATCAAGCGCCTGGTGGCGTACGCGTCGATCTCGCACTTCGGCTTCATCATCATGGGCATCTTCGCGATGACCAGCCAGGGCCAGTCCGGCGCGACGCTCTACATGGTCAACCACGGCCTGTCGACCGCCGCGCTGATGCTGGTGGCCGGCTTCCTGATCTCGCGGCGCGGCTCCCGGCTCATCGCCGACTACGGCGGGGTGCAGAAGGTCGCCCCGGTGCTCGCCGGCACGTTCCTGATCGGCGGCCTGGCGACGCTGTCCCTGCCCGGACTCGCGCCGTTCGTCAGCGAGTTCCTGGTGCTGGTCGGCACGTTCACCCGCTATCCGGTGGTCGGCGTCATCGCCACCTTCGGCATCGTGCTCGCCGCGCTCTACACCCTCGTCCTCTACCAGCGGACGATGACCGGCCCGGTGAAACCGGAGGTCGCCGCCATGCCCGATCTGCGGGTGCGGGAAGTGCTGGTCGTCGCGCCGCTGGTGGTGCTGCTGATCTTCCTCGGCGTCTACCCGAAGCCGGTGGCGGACATCATCGACCCGGCGGTCAAGCAGACCATGTCCGACGTCCAGAAGAAGGACCCCCAGCCCGAGGTGGAGGCGGCCAAGTGAGCGCATCAGCCGTCCACAGCCTGTGGACAACGGCGGCCGATCCGATCGCGAAGATCGACGCGCCGAAGATCGAGTACGGGCAGCTCTCCCCGGTCCTGATCGTCGTGGGAGCGGCGATCGTCGGGGTGCTGGTCGAGGCGTTCGTCCCGCGCAGGTCCCGCTACTACGCGCAGATGTTCGTCGCCGTCGTCGCGCTCGTCGCCGCCTTCGCCGCGGTCGTCGCGCTCGCGGCCGGCGGCTACGGCACCACCAAGGCGCACATCGCCGCGATGGGCGCGATCGCCGTCGACGGACCGGCCCTGTTCCTCCAGGGCACCATCCTGCTGGCGGGTCTGGTCGGCCTGTTCACCTTCGCCGAACGACGCCTCGACCCGGCGGCGCACGGCAACCGCGTGGACTCCTTCGCCGCGCAGGCCGCCTCCGTGCCGGGCAGCGAGGGCGAGCAGAAGGCGGTGAAGGCCGGGTTCACCACCACCGAGGTGTTCCCGCTGCTGCTGTTCGCGGTCACCGGCATGCTGGTCTTCCCGGCCGCCAACGACCTGCTGACGCTCTTCGTCGCCCTGGAGGTCTTCTCCCTCCCGCTGTACCTGCTGTGCGCGCTGGCCCGCCGCAAGCGGCTGATGTCGCAGGAGGCCGCGGTCAAGTACTTCCTGCTCGGCGCGTTCGCCTCCGCGTTCACCCTGTTCGGCATCGCCCTGCTCTACGGCTACGCGGGCTCGATGTCCTACGGCGTGATCGCCAAGGTCGTCGACGGGTCGGTCACCGAGGTCACCCCGGCACTCGCCGACACCATGGGCAACGACGCGCTGCTCCTGATCGGGGCCGCGCTGATCGTCATGGGCCTGCTGTTCAAGGTGGGCGCGGTGCCGTTCCACATGTGGACGCCGGACGTCTACCAGGGCGCGCCGACCCCGGTCACCGGCTTCATGGCGGCGGCCACCAAGGTGGCGGCCTTCGGCGCGCTGCTGCGCATCCTCTACGTCGTCCTGCCCGGCCTGCGCTGGGACTGGCGGCCGGTGATGTGGAGCGTGGCGATCGTCACCATGCTGGGCGGCGCGATCGTCGCGATCACCCAGACCGACATCAAGCGGCTGCTGGCGTACTCGTCGATCGCGCACGCCGGGTTCATCCTGGCGGGCGTCATCGCCACCACCCCGGAGGGCGTCTCCTCCGTCCTCTTCTACCTGGCGGCGTACTCCTTCGTCACCATCGGCGCGTTCGCGGTGGTCACCTTGGTCCGGGACCCGGGCGGGGAGGCGACGCACCTGTCGAAGTGGGCGGGGCTGGGCCGCAGGTCGCCGCTGGTCGCGGCGGTGTTCGCGGTGTTCCTGCTGGCCTTCGCGGGTATCCCGCTGACCTCGGGCTTCGCGGGCAAGTTCGCCGTGTTCAAGGCGGCGGCGGAGGGCGGCGCGGCGCCGCTCGTGGTGATCGGCGTGATCTCCTCGGCGATCGCGGCGTTCTTCTACATCCGGGTGATCGTCCTGATGTTCTTCAGCGAGCCCCGGCCGGAGGGCCCGACCGTCGCGGTGCCGTCGCCGCTGACGATGACGGCGATCGGCGTGGGCGTGGCGGTCACGGTGGTGCTCGGTGTGGCACCGCAGTACTTCCTTGACCTCGCCGGTCAGGCGGGCGTCTTCGTACGCTGACCCACGGCCCACGGCCCACGGCCTGCGGAACGGGGCGGCCCGGCACACCTCGGGGGTGCCGGGCCGCCCGTCTGTTCCCACCGGGCGGACCCCGCGGCATCCGGCCGTCCTGTGGACAACTCCGGGGCTGTCGGTGCGGACCCCTATCGTGGAGGCAGTGGTCGGAGCGGCGCGAGCGGGCCGGGCAGACGGGGCAGGACGTACGGGGGACAGGACGATGGGCGGGACGAGCGTGATCGGCGAGACGGCAGGGACCAGGGCCGCGGGCAGTGCGGACAGCGAGGCGGTGGCCGCGCTGCGCCGGGTCTTCGGGTACGAGGACTTCCGGGGCGAGCAGGAAGCGGTCATCGACCATGTGGTCGCGGGCGGTGACGCCGTCGTGCTCATGCCGACCGGCGGCGGAAAGTCGCTGTGCTACCAGATCCCGTCGCTGGTCAGGCCCGGTACCGGCATAGTGATCTCCCCGCTCATCGCCCTCATGCAGGACCAGGTGGACGCGCTGCGGGCGCTCGGCGTCCGCGCCGGGTTCATGAACTCGACGCAGGACTTCGACGAGCGGCGCACGGTGGAGGCCGAGTTCCTCGCCGGCGAGCTGGACCTGCTCTACCTCGCGCCCGAGCGGCTGCGGCTGGAGAGCACCCTCGACCTGCTCTCCCGGGGCAAGATCGCGGTCTTCGCCATCGACGAGGCGCACTGCGTCTCGCAGTGGGGGCACGACTTCCGGCCGGACTACCTGGCCCTGTCGCTGCTGGGCGAGCGCTGGCCGGACGTACCCCGCATCGCGCTCACGGCGACGGCCACCCACGCCACCCACCGGGAGATCACCGAGCGGCTGAACATGCCGGCGGCCCGGCACTTCGTGGCCAGTTTCGACCGGCCCAACATCCAGTACCGGATCGTCCCGAAGACCGACCCCAAGAAGCAGTTGCTGAGCTTCCTGCGGGAGGAGCACCCGGGCGACGCGGGCATCGTCTACTGCCTCTCCCGGAACTCGGTGGACCGGACGGCCGAGTTCCTCTCCCGCAACGGCATCGAGGCGGTGCCGTACCACGCGGGCCTGGACGCGGGCACCCGGGCGGCGCACCAGTCGCGCTTCCTGCGCGAGGAGGGCCTGGTGGTCGTCGCGACCATCGCCTTCGGCATGGGCATCGACAAGCCGGACGTGCGGTTCGTCGCCCACCTCGACCTGCCCAAGTCGGTGGAGGGCTACTACCAGGAGACGGGCCGCGCCGGCCGCGACGGACTGCCGTCCACGGCCTGGATGGCCTACGGCCTCAACGACGTCGTGCAGCAGCGCAAGCTCATCCAGTCCGGCGAGGGCGACGAGGCGTTCCGGCGGCGGGCGCAGTCCCACCTCGACGCCATGCTCGCCCTGTGCGAGACCGTCCAGTGCCGCCGGGCCCAGTTGCTCGCCTACTTCGGACAGGACCCGGAGCGGCCCGGCTGCGGCAACTGCGACACCTGCCTCACCCCGCCGGAGACCTGGGACGGCACGGTGGCGGCGCAGAAGGTGCTGTCGACGGTGGTACGGCTGAAGCGGGAGCGCGGGCAGAAGTTCGGCGCCGGGCAGATCATCGACATCCTGCTGGGCAAGCGCACCGCCAAGGTCATCCAGTTCGACCACGACCAGCTCTCCGTCTTCGGCATCGGGGAGGACCTGACCGAGGGCGAGTGGCGGGGCGTCGTCCGCCAGCTCCTGGCCCAGGGCCTGCTGGCGGTCGAGGGGGAGTACGGCACGCTGGTGCTGACCGACGACAGCGCGGCCGTGCTGCGCGGGGAGCGGGACGTCCCGCTGCGCAAGGAGCCGAAGAAACCGGCGGCGGCCCGGACGTCCGGCGGGGGACGCGGGGAGCGCAAGGCCAAGGCCGCGGTGGCCGAGCTGCCGGCGTCGCTGGTCCCCGCCTTCGAGGCGCTGCGCGCCTGGCGTGCCGAGCAGGCCAGGGAGCAGGGCGTTCCGGCGTACGTCATCTTCCACGACGCCACGCTGCGGGAGATCGCCACGGTGTGGCCCACGTCGATCGGGCAGCTCGGCGGGATCAACGGCGTCGGCGAGAAGAAGCTGACGACGTACGGGGAGGGCGTGCTGGAGGTGCTCGCCGGACTGGGCGGGCCGGAGGGCGACGCCGCGTCCGCGTCCGGCACGAGCACCGGCGCCGGTACCGGCACGCACACGGGTGGCGGTACGGGCGCCGGCTCCGGTTCCGCGCCGGTGCCGGGAGAGGACGACTGGCCCGAACACGAGCCCGAGCCGGAGCCCGAGGACTGGATATAGCCCTTCTCCCGGCGTGGCCCTCACGCGGAGGGGGCAGCGGAGGGGGAGGCGGCGGCGGTCCGGCAGGGGCGGTCGCCTCAGGACAGGGCCGTGAGCCCCGGCGCGAAGGTGATCAGCAGGGGGAGCAGCGGGACCAGGGCGGCCGTCGCCGTCGTCATGGCCCGGTGGCGGCGGCCCAGGCGGGGCTGCGGCTCCAGCAGCCGGTCGACCCGTTCGCCGAGGAGACGGTGGCTGGAGGCGCAGGACAGGACGCCCCGGTGCTGGTTCAGCTCGATCAGGGCGAGGGCCGTGGTCAGGTGACCGCAGCGCCGGGAGGCGGTGTCGTCGGCGGCCAGCTCCACCAGGCGGTGGGTCTGGTCGCAGAAGTGGGCGAAGAGCGGGATACGGGGGAATCCGGTGGCCAACGCGGTGGAGAGGTGCAGCAGCCAGTCGTGGCGGGCGCGGGCGTGGCCGCGCTCATGGGTGAGGACGGCGTCGATCTGGTGGTCGGTGAGACGCTGCAGGGCCCCGGTGGTGACGATCAGCTGGGGCGGGCTGCCGGGCAGCCACCAGGCGTCCGGGTACTCGTCCTCCAGCACGAGGAGGGGGCCGCGCGCGGCCGGGAGCCCGGCGGGCAGGTCGGGGGCGCGCTCGCGCAGATGCGAGCGGGCGCGGGCGCGGCGCCGGCGGGCCTCGACCAGTTCCCGGGCGAGCATGGCGGTCGTCCAAGCGGCCCCGCAGGCCAGCAGCAGGGTGAGGACCGTCGCCCAGGGCGGGCCCGCGGACAGGTCGTACGCCTCGGTCACCGCGGGCGGCGCCGGGGCGAAGAGCTGGGCGCGGACCGTGCCGAAGACGGCGGCGGCACCCAGCGCCAGGGCCGTCAGACAGCACAGCAGGACGGTCGCGACCAGGCACTGCCACACCCACAGGGCGACCACGGGGTCGCGTTCCGGCCAGGCGGCCCGGGTCAGCGCGCGGGGCGCCGGCACGGCGGCGGTCAGGGCGACGACGCTCAGCAGGATGAGGCTGACGGTCATGCCACGGGCTCCGGTTCCTGGGGGGACGGGCGGCTCGGCTCTGGCTCGTGCGGGCGAGCGCGCAGGGGCGCCCGCGCCGCTCGTCGCCAGTATGACGGTGCGGGGCGGTGCGAGTCAGGTGCCGTGGGCGATCGAACACGCCCGACCGCGCGGTGAACGCCGGGCACGGGTCCGGCACCGGCCTCTTCGCGCCCCGCCGGCGGCCCCGCCGGACCGGGACCACCCGCTCCGTGAGGCCGGAGCCATCCGTCCCGTGGGGCCGGGACCGCCCGTCCCGTCGAGCCGGGACCGCCCGTCCCGTCGTCTCGTCAGGCCGGGACCGCCCGTCCCGTGGGGCCGTCAGGCCGGGACCGTTCGTCCCGTGGGGCCGGGACCGTTCGTCCCGTCAGGCCGGGACCACCCGTCCCGTGAGGCCCGAGCCATCCGTCCCGTCGGGCCGGGACCGCCCGGCCCGTCGTCCCGTCGGGCCGGGACCGCCCGGCCCGTCGTCCCGTCGGGCCGGGACCGCCCGTCCCGTCGTCTCGTCAGGCCGGGATCACCCGACCCGTCACCTCGCCCAGGCCGACCCGGGTCCCGTCCGGGCCGGGGGCCCATGCCGACAGGGTGACGACGTCACCGTCCTCCAGGAAGGTCCGCTTGCCGTCGGGGAGTTCGAGCGGGTCGCGGCCGTTCCAGGTCAGCTCCAGCAGGGACCCCCGCTCCCGCTCGGCGGGACCGCTCACGGTGCCCGAGCCGTACAGGTCGCCGGTGCGCAGTGAAGCGCCGTTGACGGTCAGGTGGGCCAGCTGCTGGGCGGCCGTCCAGTACATGGTGGAGAAGGGCGGTTCGGAGACGACATGGCCGTTGACGGCGACGGAGATCCGCAGGTCGTAGCCGCTCGGCTCGGTGTCGGTGTCGTCGAGGTAGGGCAGCAGCGGGTGGGTCCGCTCCGGCGGTGCGGTGCGGGCGTCCTCCAGGGCGTCGAGCGGGGTGATCCAGGCGGCGACCGAGGTGGCGAAGGACTTCCCGAGGAAAGGGCCGAGGGGGACGTACTCCCAGGCCTGGATGTCCCGGGCCGACCAGTCGTTCAGGAGGCAGAGGCCGAAGACGTGCTCGCGCCAGTCGCGGAGCGGGACCGGCCGGCCGGGCTCGCTCGGGGTCCCGACCACGAAACCGACCTCGGCCTCGATGTCCAGGCGCACGGACGGGCCGAAGACGGGCGCCGGGTCGGCGGGTGACCTGCGCTGCCCGGAGGGCCGGATGACGTCGGTGCCCGACACCACGACCGTGCCGGCGCGGCCGTGGTAGCCGATCGGCAGGTGCTTCCAGTTCGGGGTGAGGGAGTCCGCGGCGTCCGGGCGGAAGATGCGGCCGACGTTCCGGGCGTGGTTCTCCGAGGCGTAGAAGTCGACGTAGTCGGCCACCTCGAACGGCAGGTGGAGGGTGACCGAGGAGAGGGGGCGCAGGAGCGGGGCGAGGGTCTCGCGGTGAGCGGGGACCGTGACCCAGGCGGTCAGCGCGCGGCGTACGTCGGACCAGGCGGTGCGGCCGGCGGCCAGCAGCGGGTTGAGGGTGGGCCGGGCGAGCAGGTCCGCGTAGGGCGAGCCGAGGGCGCGGGCGGCGGCTCCCGCGTCGAGGGCGTGGTCGCCCAGCCGGACGCCCACCGTCCGCTCCCGCTCGCCCGGGATCGAGAACACGCCGTAGGGGAGGTTGTGCGGGCCGAAGGGGTCGCCTTCGGGGACGTCGAAGGGGGGCATGGACGGTGCCTCGCTTTCGTACTCGGCGATGGGCCGCGCGGTGGGCGCGGCGCATCGTCTGTGCCGGTCGTCTGTGCCGGGTGTTCCGTGGCCGGGGCACACGTTACGTCCGCCGGGGCGTGCCGGGGCAGAGCGCCGGGCGCCCGTGGGTGAGGGGCGGACGGGGCGCCGGACGCGATGGCCGGGAGGTAGCGCTCCGCTTCCGCTTGTGTGCGGGACGTTGTCCACGGGCCGGTCCGCAATCTTGACGGAGCGGTGCGAACGGGGAGACTCTGGACGGGTGCCGGAAGGCCTCGGGGAGAGGGCGTACCGATGGCACGCCAGGGGGAGCGGATGGCCATGGGGGAGGCCGGTCCGGGTTCGGTGCCGTCGCATGCCAGGCCGGGACGGCCGGCGCGGGCCATGCGCGACAGACTCGGCCGGGAGTGCGTGTACGTACCGTCGTGCCGGCTCGGCATGTACGCGGCGCTGCGGCACTGGTGCCCGCCGGGCGGCCGGGTGCTGATGTCGCCGGTCAACGACGACGTCATCTTCTTCGTCGTCCTGGCGGCCGGGCTGCGGCCGGTGCAGGCACCGCTGAAGCCGTGGGACGCGTCCCTCGACCTCGACGCCGTGCCCGAGGGGACCTGGGGTTCGCTGTCCGCCGTGCTGACGACCAACCTGTACGGGAATCCCGACCCGGCTCCCGGACTGCGGGCGCGCTGCGACGCGCTGGGCATCCCGCTGTTCGAGGACGCGGCGCACGCGATCGGCGGCGAGGTGGGGGGCCGGCCGGTCGGGACCTGGGGCGACGCGTCCTTCTTCAGCCTGTCCAAGCATGTCGGGGCGCACGCCGGGGGCATCCTCGCGGTCGCCGACCCGGGGGTGCGGGACCTGCTGGCGCAGGCCTGCGAGGACCTGCTGGCGCCGCGCCGGACCACGGCCGAACTGGCCTACGCGGTGCGGCCGTACGCGGAGGCCGCCGTGCGGGGGCTGGGGCTGCGGCGGGCCGCGTGGGCGGTGCTGCGGAGGCTCGGTACGGCCGAGCGCGAGGAGATCCGGATGCCGCTGCGCCCCGAGGCGCTGGCCCGCGCGGTCGCCGCCGCGCCCGGCCTCGACGCGCACGACCCCTGGGTCCGCGTCGACATGCACGACTACCGCCGGAGGGGCGGCCGGTTCCGGCTGGCCCGCGTCGCCCGGCACCTGGACCGGCTGGACGAGGTGCTCGCCGCCTGCCGGGCGGGGACGGAACTGCTGCTGGCGACGGACTGGGCGTACGCCCGGTACGCGGACCGGCCGCCGGCCGCGCGGCCGCTGTTCCGGGTGCCGCTGCTCGTGGCCGACCGGGACGCGGCAGCGGCGGCCCTGGCCCGCCGGGGCATCGTCGTCGGCTACCTCTACGACCCGCCCCTGGACGACTACGCGGGCGCCGACTTCACCGACCCGTCGCCGGCCCCGGAGGCGGCGCGCTGGTTCGCGCGGCACGCGCTGCCCGTGGACCCGCTGCGGGCCCGGGAGGCCATCGCGGCCCTGGAGGAGGCGGGGGTGCGGCCGGCCGAGCCGTTCGCGGCAGCCGGGGCGCGCGGAGAGCGGTCGTCGCCGGGCGGGCCGGGACCGGTCCGTGGCTGAGGCGCAGGTGCGGGAGACGGCGGCGACGCGGGCCGACGGCGGCGGTGGCGGCACCGCGCGGGAGGCGCGCGGCGGGGACTCGCTGTTCAAGAACGCCTACTTCCTGATGCTCAGCACCGGCGTGTCCGCCGTGCTCGGGCTGGGCTTCTGGCTGGTGTCCGCCCGGTACTACACGGAGGAGGCGGTCGGCCAGGGCTCCGCCGCGATCGCGGCGATGCGGCTGCTGGCCAGCATCACGGCGACGACGATGATCGGCGCCGTCGTCCGCTTCGTGCCGCGCGCCGGACGGGCCACGGGGGCGCTGGTGTGGCGTGCCTACGCGGCCAGTTCGGTGGTGGTCGCGCTGGCCGCGGGCGTCTTCCTGCTCACCCTCGACCGGTGGGGCGACTCGTACGCGCCCCTGGGCACCCCGGTGGCGGGGACGCTGTTCGTCGCCGCGTGCGTGGCCTGGGCGCTGCTCACCCTCCAGGACGGCGTGCTGACCGGACTGCGCAAGGCCGAGTGGGTGCCGGCGGGCAACGCGGCCTTCTCCGTCGGCAAGCTGATCCTGCTCGCCGTGTTCGCCTCCGCGCTGCCGGTGCTCGGCATCTTCGTCTCCTGGGCCGTGGCGATCGCCTTCTCCACGCTGCCCCTCGGCTGGCTGATCTTCCGCAGGCTGATCCCGCGCCAGGCCGCCGCGGACCGCGACCTCGAACCGCCCGCCTACCGCGAGATGGGCCGCTTCCTGGCGGGGGACTCGCTGGGGGCGCTGTTCAGCCTGGCCATGATCAACCTGCTGCCGGTGATGGTCGCGGTCCGCTTCACCGCCGCGGAGAACGGCTACTTCTACGTGGCGTACACCGTCGGCGGCACGATGGAGTTCATGGCCATCAACATGGCCTCCTCGCTCACCGCGCACGCCTCGCACGACCCGCGCCGCCTCGCCGACGGCGTCCGCGGGGCGCTGCGCCGCATGACGGTGCTGCTGGTGCCGGTCGTGGCGTTCCTGGTGGCCTTCGCGCCGCAGATCCTCGCCCCGTTCGACGACGACTACGCCGAGCACGGCTCCACGGTGCTGAGGCTGCTCGCCCTCGGCGCGCTGCCGCGGATCGTCGTGGAGCTGTACATCGGGGTGCTGCGCGTCCAGGGGCGCACCGGTGTGCTCGCCGCCGTGCAGGGCGCCATGTGCGCCCTCGTGCTGGGCAGCGCGACGGTGCTGTTCACCCCGTCCGGTATCGCGGGCGCCGGCTGGGCGGTGCTGCTGGGCATGACGGTGGTCGCCGCGGGCTGCGTGCCGGGTCTGCGCGCGGCACTGCGCGGGGGCGGGTCCGGCCGGAGGCCGGGCGGCAGACCGGGCGAGGGGGCGGGCGAGGTGGCGCGCGGCACGAGTACGGCGCCCGGCACGAGTACGGCGCCCGGCACGCCTGCCCCCGGCACGCCCACCCCCGGCACGCCTGCCCCCGGCACGCCTGCCCCCGGCACGCCTGCCCACGGGACCTCCGACTGCGGCACCCCGGCCTGCGGCACCCCGGCCTGCGGCACCCCGGCCTACGGCACCCGCTGGGCGCGGCTGAACGCGACCGCCGGATACGGCACGAGCTGGGCCCGCCGCACCGCCCACGAGCACGGTCCTCCCGGCGGCACGCCGGGCGAGGGCCGGGAGGACACCGTCACCCTCTTCATCGGACGGCCCGGTTACGAGCGGGAGGCGCTGGCGGCGGACCCGCTCGCGGAGATCGTCCGGCCGCCGGACGCCGGGGACGGGGAAGTCCCGGCCGCCACCGGCGCCGCGGGGGCCGGGACCGCCAGCGCTGAGGGTGCCGGGGAGGCCGACCGGGAGCGGCCGTTGCGCATCGGCCTCTGGCTGATGCTGGGGCTCGCCTCCGCGGCCTGCTGGACGGCGTCGCGCGGACTGCCCTGGCTGGACGGGGCCTCCCGGGCCGCACCGACCGGCCGTGAGCTGCTCGCGCGGCTGCCCCTCACCGCGCTCGTCGCCGGCGGGGTGCTGCTGGTCGTCTTCGCGGCCTCGGTGACCCTGTGCGCCCGCCCCGGCCGGCTGCTGCCCGGCGCCGCGCTCGGCGCCGCCCTGACCGCGCTGCACGCGGCACCCGTCGCCCTCGGCCGGGAACCGGAGCCGGTGGCCGGGACGTTCTACCGCGGGACGGCCGGTTTCCTCGCGGAGGCGGTGGGGCTCGGCGGCCCCGAGCCGCTGCTGCGCTGGGCGCCGCCCGTTCTGCTGCTGCTGTGCCTCGTGCCGCTGGAGCGGCTGCTCGCGTACGCGGGCGGGCGGCTGCCGTGGCCGGGGCGCTGGGGGGCCCTGTATCTCGCCGCGGTGGCGGGCTGGGTGTGGGGGCAGGCGCTCGCGCCGGTCGCGCCGCCCCTCCTGCTGCTGCTCACCCTGCTCGCCCTCGTCCTGAGCACGCTGCGCCGACCACCGGCGTCGGCACCGGCACCCACACCGGCACCGGCATCCGGACAGAGGCCAGATCCGACACCGGGGCCAGAACCGACACCAGGACCGGTACCGGCATCGACGCCCGAGCCCCCGCACCGTTCCAGACCGAACGACAGATCCAGGGACTGACCGAGCACAGAGCCGAACCGCCAGGGGGGAACGTCGTGCGTCCGCCAGCCACTCCACGGGAGAGATCCGCACCGGAGCCCGTGCCGCGTCCGCAGACACCGGCCGGACCGGAGGACACGTCCGGGAACGCGGCGACGGAAGCGGAGGAGACCCCCGGAACCGCCCCGAGCGCGTCCGGGCCCGAAGAAGCGCCCCGCCGGGGCGAGCGGGCCGGGACGCCCGCGACACCGGCCTCCCGGGAACCGGCGGACCGAAACGCCGAGGACGCGTACCCGGCGCCCCCACGGCCCCGGCGCCGCCGTGCCGGCGCCTGGCCCGCTCTGCCCCTGCTCGTGGCCCTCGCCCTGTGGACGTACGCCCTCGGCCACACCGACGTCTCCCAGCTCGACGACTTCGGCCTGGTCAGCGCGGTTCACCCGGCCTTCTGGGCGGGTCTGGCGCTGCTCACCGGGGGCTTTTGGTCCACCGTCCGCGCGCCGCACCGCGCGCAGGGCTGGCCGGCGGCGTACGTCGTCGGGCTGCTGCTGATGGAGCGGGCCACCCAGGCCCTGGTCTACCCGACCCCGCTGTACGCCTGGGCGTGGAAGCACGACGCGGTCGTCGGCCACCTGCTGACCGCCGGCGGCCTCCAGAGCGAGGCGGAGATCGGGGACATGTCCGTCTACGACCAGTGGCCGGGCTTCTTCGCCGCCCAGGCCGCGCTGGTCCGGCTGCTCGGGGTGGACAACACGGCGATGTACATGGCGTGGTGGCCCCTGGTCTCCAGCCTGATGCTGCTGCTCCCGCTGCTCCTGATCTACCGCACCTTCACCACCGACCGCCGTCTGATCTGGACCGCGGTCTGGCTGTTCTACGCCGCCAACTGGGTGGGTCAGGACTACTTCTCCCCCCAGTCCGTCGCCTTCGCGCTGCACCTCGGCGTGCTCGCCGTCGTCCTGCGCCGGTACGGCGGGCGGCCCGGCCGGCCGCGGACCGCCGTGTGGACGGTGCTGCTGACCGCGCTGCTCACCACCATCGTCGTCACGCACCAGCTGACGCCCGGCATGCTGGTCGTCTCCCTGCTGGCCCTCTGCCTCGCCCGCCGCTACCGCGACTGGGCGCCGGCGGCCACCGCGGTCGTCCTCTTCCTGGCCTGGTGCCTCACGGCGGCGCTGCCCTTCCTGTCCGCCGCGATGCCGGACATGATCCGCTCCATCGGTGACATCGGCGGCAACGTGGAGACCGGGTACGGCGCCACCCCCACCGGCACCGGAGCGATCGCGACCTCCTGGGCGGCCCGGCTGCTGTCGGGGTCCGTCCTGCTGCTCGCGGCGCTCGGCGTGCTGCGCCGGCCGGTGCTGCGGCACCGGGCGCTGCCGCTGCTGCTCATCGCCGCGGCCCCGCTGCCGATGTTCGTGGCCAGCAGCTACGGCAGCGAGATGATCTTCCGGGTACTGATGTTCATGCTGCCCGGCGCGGCCTTCTTCGCGGGCGCCGCGCTGCTGCCCCGGGGACGCACCCTGTCCGCCGGCCTCACCGCGCGGGAGACGGCCGGGCGGCCCGCCGTGCCGCACCCGCTCCGGCTGCGGCTGCCCGGCCTCGCGTACGGCGTCTGGGTGCCGCTGCTCGCGCTGCTGGCCGGCACCCTGGCCTTCGTACCGGCCTACTCCGGCAAGGACCGGATCAACTACTTCCCGCCCGCCGAGGTCGCGCTCGTCCGGGACCTGTTCGACCGGGCGCCGGCGGGGTCGCTCGTGGTCGCCGCCAACCGCAACTACCCGCTCGCCTACGAGGCGTACGGGAGCGTCGACCACTACTGGTTCCTGGAGGACGGCCGCGACCACGTCGACCGGATCGTGCGCAGCCCGGCCGCCACCCTGGCCCGGGACATGAGCGCCGTGGAACCGCCCGGCCGCGCCTATCTCCTGATCACCCGGGGGCAGGTGGCCGACTCGGAGATGAACGGCCGGCTCGACGGCGCGCAACTGGAGCGCGTCCGCCGGTCGGTGGCCGCCTCACCGAGGTTCCGGCCGGTCGCGGAGAACAGCGCCGGGACGGTCTGGGTCCTGGAGCCGGCCGCCGGCCCGGTGGAAGGAGCGAGCCGATGACACCCCGGGACCTGGTGATCCGTACGCTGCCCGCGTTCGGCGGCTGGCTGGCCGTGGCCGCGCTGGCGCTGCCCGGCGGTTCGCCGCCGCGCGGCGCGGCGGTCGCGCTCTTCCTGGCGGCCGGGCCCGGCGCCGCCCTGGTCAGGATCTGCGCCCCGGCCCTGGGGTCCCGGCCCGCCGAGGGGCCGGCCGACCGCGACGCCGCCTTCGACCGCCACTCCGACCTGCTGGAACAGGCGATGCTCGCCGTCCTGCTGAGCGTCTGCGCCGTCGTGCTGGTCTCGACGGTGTTCATCGCCACGCACGCCTTCAGCGGCGAACGCGTCCTGCTGAGCCTCACCCTGCTGACCACGCTCGCCGCGTGCTGCCCGAGCCTGCGCGCCACCCCGGCGCCGGGGACGCCACCGAAGACCCGCAGAACCTCAAGGACGCCGAGGACGCCGAGGACGCCGAGGACACGGAAGGGTTCCGCTCCGTGAACGCGCGCCGCGTGCTGCTCACCTCCGCCACGGTCGCCTGCGCGCTGCTGCTGGCGGTGCTCGCGCTGCGCGGCACCGGCGGGCCGGACGACGGCGCCGGCGCCGGCCGGGACGGGAAGTGCCGCCCGACCGCCCTGCTCGAACCGCCCTGCGGCGCCTGGTTCGGGGCGTTCGTGCCGCACGACAGGACCGACCTCGCCGAGCGGGTGCGCGCCTACGAGGAGAAGGCCGGCCGCAGGCTCGACATCGTGTACACGTACCACGACATGTCCGCCGTCACCGGCACCCGGCTGGAGGGCCAGCTGCTCACCGAGCAGGAACAGCGCGTCGGCGAGGACCGGATGCTGCTGCTGTCCTGGGAGAGCAAGTGGTGGGGCGGCACGAAGCGGCAGCAGCCGACCTGGCGGCAGATCCACGGGGGCGAGCTGGACGCCTCCGTCATCGACGTCCAGGCGCGGCGGATCAAGGAGTACGGGGAGCGCACCGGCAAGAAGGTGTTCCTCTCCTTCGACCTGGAGATGGACACCCGCACGCCGGCCAGCGGCAGCCCCGAGGAGTACGTCCGCGCCTACCGGCACCTCCACGACCGCTTCCGCGAGCTGGGCGTGGACAACGTGGTGTGGACGTGGATCATCACCGGCTACCTGGACCACGCCGGCCTCTTCGAGCGGCTCTACCCCGGGGACGACTACGTCGACTGGATCGGCTACAACCAGTACAACTACTACCTCTGCCACCAGGCGGACTGGCTGAGCTTCGCGCAGACCCAGCGGGCCACGCACGACTGGGTCCGCACGCACCTGTCCGACGACAAGCCGCTGATGCTCTCGGAGTTCGGCAGCGCCGCCGACCCGGAGCGGCCCCGGCGGCAGGCCGAGTGGTACGCGCGGGTCCCCGGGGTCCTGAAGGAACTGGACGGGGTCAGGGCCGCGCTCCAGTGGAACTACCGGGACCCGGGGCCGCACTGCGACCTCTCGGTGGCCGGCGACGCGGCCTGGCGCAGTCTGCGCGAGGCGGTCGCCGACCCGTACCTCCACCAGCCCCCGGAGTGAGCACCGGGCCGGTCACCCGGCGAACTCGGGACCGCGCAGCAGGGCGCGGCCCCGCCGGTACCAGCGCCAGGCGACCGTCCTGGGGGCGTCCCGGTAGGGCGCGGTCCGCACGCCCCGCCCGGACAGCCACGCCTGGACGTCGGCGACGGTGTGGGTGCGGCGGACGATGAGCCGGGCGATGCGGTAGCGCTCGTCCCGGTCGGAGCTGAGCGCGTGCCGCACCGCGGTCGCCGTCTCGTACCCGGCTCGGGCCGCCAGTCTGCGGACCTTGGCGCTGTTGTAGCCGTGCGGGTAGGCGAGGTGGCGCACCGGTCGGCCGAGGGTGTCCTCCAGCACGGCCTTGGAGGACCGGAGTTCGACCGTCAGGTCCCTGGTGGACAGGGTGTCGAGCTGGGCGTGGGTGACGGTGTGGCTGCCGACCTCCATGCCGTGGTCCGCCAGGCCGGCCGCCTGGGCGAGGGTCATCATCGGCGCCGGCGGCAGCAGGCTGCGTCCGCCGGGCGCGATGGCGCCGGTGGTGAGGTAGGCGGTGGCGGGCAGCCCGCGCCCCGCCAGCGTCGCGGCGGTCGGCCCCGGCAGGTCGGCGAAGCCGTCGTCGAAGGTCAGCAGCACCGGCCGGGGCGGCAGCGGGGCGCGTCCCGCGAGGTGCCCGGCGAGCGCGCCGATGGTCAGCGGGGTGCGGCCGCTGCCGGTGATCACGTCCAGGTGCGCGGCGAACTGCCGGGGCGTGACGGTGAACTCGGCGATCCAGCCGGGCGGGTCGTCCATCACGGCGTGGTAGAGGAACACGGGAATGTACGTGCCCCCCGCGCCCCGCGCCCCGTCCGCGCCCCGCGCCCCGTCCGCGCCCCGCGCCCCGTCCGGGCTGCCGCCCGTACCGCCGCCGCCCCCGCCGCCCCCGCCGTCACCGCCGTCACCGGCGCTCACCGCTCGTCCTCCCGTCCGGCCGTCCGCAGCGCGCGGCGGGCCCGCAGATAGCCGAGGGGACCGTAGAGCATGCCCCGGCGCTGGAGCCGGGAGAGCCGGCGTGGCCAGGGGTGGGTGCGGGCGTCGTGCCCGCCCGGTACCCGCGCCGCTCCCCGCCCCGCCCGTACGGCCGTCAGCGCGCGGGCGCGGGCCAGGCCGCCCGGCAGCCGGGCGAGGAAGGCGGGCAGCAGGGCCGGGCGGTTGACGAGGACCGCCGTCAGGTACGCGGTGAGGCCGGCGCCGTAGCCGAACGCCTGCGTCTCCAGGTCCCGCCAGGTCTCCCGGTGGTGGTGCCAGACGAGGGCCGAGGGCGTGTAGTGCAGCCGGTGGCCGTGGGCGAGGACGCGGACGAAGCCGTAGAGGTCGTCGCCGCCCCGTGCGGGGGTGCCCGCGCCGGTGGCCGGGTCGAAGCCGCCGACCTCGCGCAGCACCGCCGTACGGAAGGCCATGCCGGCGCCGGAGCCGAAGCGTCCGGCGGTGAAGGGGAACAGCGGTTCGTCGGCGGGCGGGTCGGCGGGGTCGTAGGTCCGGGCCGTGAAGCCCTTGGCGAAGCCGCCGTGGCTCTCCAGCAGGACCTGGGCGGGGGTGCGCAGCCGCGCGGGCAGGATCAGGCCGGTGGCGCAGCCGAGCCCCGGGTCGGCGGCGAACGGCGTGGTCAGCTCGGCCAGCCAGCGCGGGTCGGCGACCACGTCGTCGTCGGTGAAGGCGGTGACCTCACCGCGTACGACGCCGAGCCCCCGGTTGTGCGCGACGGCGAGACCCGGCACCGGCTCACGGACGTACCGCACCCGCTCCCCGTACTCGCGTTCGATCAACTCCCGGGTCGCGCCGGTCACCGGCGCGTTGTCCACGACCACCACCTCGAAGTCGGGGTGGTCCTGGGCGAGCAGCGAGTCGAGGGCGCGGGCCAGTCGGCCGACGCGTTCCCGGGTGGCGACGACGACGCTGGCGGACGGGGGAGCGGCGGCCGGCACCGGACCGGGCACCGCCTCCGGCTCCCCGGCGAGTTCCGTCAGCACCGCCACCGGGTCGGCGCCCTCCGGCACCCGTCCGGTCAGCGTGCCGACCGGCCGCCCCGCCCGCCGGACCAGGACGAAGACCTCGCCCGCGGTCACCGGGGGGCTCCCCGGCCCCGGCCGGAGCGTCGCCCCGCCGTCCCGCGCCGCCCCGAGATCCAGCTCGGCCACCTGCATCGGTCCGATGCTCAGGAAATCCGCTATCTCCCGCTCCGTCTCCTGCCGCGCGCGTGCCGTCCCGGCCATGCGCCCCACCCCCTCCGCTCTCGAAGAACCGCCGGCCTCACCCCCGGCGCAGCCGTGCCGCGCCCTTCAGCGTCCGCGCCGCCGCCGAGGCGAGCCGCGGCCGGTCGCGCACGAAGGCGTGCGCCCGGCGCGCGGGCTCACGGCCGAGCCGGTACAGCGCGGCGCCCGCCCCCCAACACGTCACGGCACCCTCGTACACGGGCAGTTCACCCGTCTTCAGCGAGTCCTTGTACTCGGCCGCGCCCCGTCCCAGGTCGAGCAGCCCGATGCCCGCCGCGGCGGCGGCCTCCGCCATCCGCAGGTGCAGCACCAGGCCCGGCGAGTACTTCGCCGCCGCCACGTCGTACGCCGGGAACCAGCAGGCCAGGACCGTCGACGAACGCAGCCCGAAGTGGGCGGCGACCGGGCGGGAACCGGCGTAGAGGACGGACAGGGTGCCGGTGCACTCCGGGGTCCGGGTGACGGCGAGCCGGCCGACCAGCCCGGTGATCCACCGCTGGGCGAACCGGTCGCGCCGCCCCGTCCTGCGGTACTGCGCCGACTTCCACGCCATGAGCGTGCGCAGCGCGGCCGGTTCGCGTTCGTCGAACACGAACCGCACCTCCCCGGCCTGCCGGCCCAGCCGCCGCTCCTTGGCGAGGGTGGTCCTCAGGAACTTCGGGGACCGGACGCGCAGCGCCTCCTCGTACGCCGGGTAGCCGTCGGCGACGTCGATGACGTGGGAGGCGTGCTCCTCGGCGGCGTACGGCGTGAACAGCCCTTGGCCGGCCTCCAGGTTGTCGAAGGCGAAGCTCGACAGGGAACAGGCGCGCAGCAGCCGGCGCGGGTCGGGCAGCGCGCCCTGGCGCAGCACCGCCCCCTGGCGGTCCGACACCCCGAGACCGATGGCCCGGCCCTGCCCCAGCGGCCCGCGCTCGTACGGCAGGAAACCGGCTCTCTCGCCGCCCTCGTGGAGCACGGCCACCCGCGCTCCGGGACGGACCGCGCCCACCGCTTCGGTGAACTCCGGTTCCATGAAGGGGTTGCGCGGGGCGTGCGACTTGGCGCGCAGCTCACGCCAGTGCTCCCGTTCCTCCGCGCCCAGTTCCCCCGGCCTCAGCACACGAACGCGTCCACTGCTCAACCCGACCCCCCGATCAAGTCCCCCTGGACAGAAGGAAGGTACCCCTGGGCCCGCGCGGAGGGTAGAGAGCAGAGCATGTCGCTGCCAACCGGTGCACAGCTCTTGAACCGCCTTTAGCCGGTGTTGCGTGCGGTTTCGGACAGACGGGTGTGTGAACCGGGGTGTGACGGAGGTGAGTCGGACGCCCGCCGTGTCCGTATTCTCTGATCATGGACCCCACCGCATACGCACTCGTCGCCACCGATCTGGACGGAACGCTGCTCCGCGGCGACGACACCGTCTCCGAGCGCTCGCTCGCCGCGCTCGCGCGGGTGGCCGGGGCCGGCGCGCACCACCTGGTGGTGACGGGTCGGCCGGCGCCGAGAGTGCGCCCGCTCCTCGGCGACCTCGGCGGCGGGGGGCTCGCCGTGTGCGGCCAGGGCGCGCAGGTGTACGACGCCGGCGCGGACCGGCTGCTGTGGTCGGTCACCCTGGACCGGGAGCTGGCCGAGACCGCGCTCGGCAAGATCGAGGCCGAGGTGGGCGAGGTGTACGCCGCCGTCGACCAGGACGGCGTGGACGGGCTCACCCTCATCGAGCCGGGCTACCTGATGCCGCACCCGACGCTGCCCGCCGAGCGGGTGGACCGGCGCGACGACCTGTGGGCGGCGCCCATCAGCAAGGTGCTGCTGCGCCACCCGTGGCTGGGCGACGACGAGCTGGCGGACGCGGCGCGCGCGGTGGTCGGTTCGCTGGCGACGGTCACCATGTCGGGGCCGGGGACGGTCGAGCTGCAGCCGTGCGGGGTCACCAAGGCGACCGGGCTGGCGCTGGCGGCCGAGCACCTGGGGCTGAGCCCGCGGCGGACGATCGCCTTCGGGGACATGCCGAACGACATCCCGATGTTCCTGTGGGCGGCCCACGGCGTCGCCATGGCCGGCGCCCATCCGGAGCTGAGGGCGGTGGCCGACGAGGTCACCGCGTCGAACGAGGACGACGGCGTGGCCGTCGTCCTCGAACGACTGTTCAGCTGAGCCGCGGGGCTCAGTACGCGCTGTAGACGTTGTCCATGGAGCCGTACCGGTCGGCCGCGTAGTTGCAGGCGGCGGTGATGTTGGCGACCGGGTCGTACAGGTCCCAGGAGGTGCCCTCGACGTGGTAGGCGTCGAAGGTCGGCTGGATCACCTGGAGCAGGCCCTTGGACGGGGTGCCGTTGACGGCGTTGATGTCCCAGTTGTTGATGGCGAACTGGTTGCCGGACGACTCCCGCATGATGTTGCGGTAGATGCCGTTGTAGGTGCCCGGAATGCCCTTCTCGGCCATGATGTCGAGCGACTGGCGGATCCAGCCGTCCAGGTTGTTGCTGTAGCCGTTGGCCGCGGTCAGGGCGGCCGTGGTGGTCGCCGTCGTCGAGTCGGCGGCGGACGCGCTGGTGGCGCCCATGACCGGCAGGGCGAGCACGGCGGCGCCGGCGCCGAGGACGGCGAGCTTGCGGGCGAGACGGTTGGTCCCGGTGATCCGCCGAAGGCTGTTGGCAGGCATGGTGAATCCCTCTCCTGACGCCTGCGGGGTGAGCTGTCGGGTTCGGGCGGGGAGGTGCCCGGCCGCGCCCTGTACGGCGCGGCTTCACCCCGAGCCGCTCCGGTCCGAGGACCGGCGCGGCGACTTACCTGGGTCCCCCGCTCCTGCCGTGAATGTGTTGAGTCGGATGGGTGCCGGGCGGTGGCAGGATTCGGCGTCCGCTCGACAGGCCGGGAACGTATGCGACAGCACATGTCCGGAACAAGTGCGGGTTTCACCTAACGTGCCTGTTGACCTTGGTCTGAGGCATTTGGGGTGCTTGATCCTTTGCGACTGCCAAGAGTCAACTCGGTTGCGCGGCAAGGGGATGGCGGCCTCGGGGCGCCGACGCGCGGACCGGCCGGGACGTGAGTCAACTCACGGGCGTCGACAAGTGGCGCAAATCGGGCAATGACGTCAACTGGGGTTTTACGGGCCAGTGATGGCGGAGCGGGGGTGCCCCGCTCACCGGGGCCGGGGTGAGGCGGGAGCGGGGGCCGGCGGGGCGAATGGGTGACGTTCCCGGGTCGCACGGCGTTGGGAGGAGTGGTGGGATCCTCGGTGGGCCCCGCACGCCGGCGCCCCCGGCGGTCCGGCGGTGTCCACGTCGGCGCCGCCTCTCGATGTCGATCCTTGTCCGCTCATATCACCTGATCAAAAACATACAGCTCATGATCCGATACCGACCGGCCTGTAACGGTGGGCGCTATCGGTGATCGAAACGTGACCGGATACGCTGACTTGAGTGAGGGCAGCGACTTATCGACCAGCCGTGTAACCGCGAGTAGACACCAGCAGACAGGAGACCCCTCGTGACCGTCGTCGGGCCGTTCGGGCTGAGCGTGCGGGACCAGGCTCTGGAAGCCGATGTCCAGGCCGGAATGGCGGCAGTCGAGGAAGGGCTGCTCGAGGCAACCAAGAGCGAGGTGCCCTTCATCACGGAGGCCGCCCAGCACCTGGTGAAGGCCGGCGGCAAGCGGTTCCGGCCGCTGCTGGTGATGCTCGCGGCCCAGTTCGGCGACCCCTACGCCCCCGGCGTGGTGCCCTCGGCCGTCGTAGTGGAGCTGACGCACCTCGCCACGCTGTACCACGACGACGTGATGGACGAGGCCGCCGTGCGGCGCGGGGTGCCCAGCGCGAACACCCGCTGGGACAACTCGGTCGCGGTCCTGACCGGCGACTTCCTCTTCGCCCGGGCCTCGCAGATCCTCGCCGACCTCGGCCCCGAGGCGGTCCGGGTGCAGGCCCTGGCCTTCGAGCGGCTGGTCACCGGCCAGATCCTGGAGACCGCGGGACCGCAGGACGGCCGGGACCCGGTCGACCACTACCTGGACGTGCTGGGCGGCAAGACCGGCTCGCTGGTGGCGGTCTCGTGCCGGTTCGGCGCGATGATGTCCGGCGCCGACGAGACCGTGGTGGACGTCCTCACCCAGTACGGCGAGCGGCTCGGCGTCGCCTTCCAGCTCGCGGACGACGTCCTGGACATCGCCTCCGACTCCACCGAGTCCGGCAAGACGCCCGGCACCGACCTGCGCGAGGGCATCGCCACCCTGCCCGTCCTGCGGCTGCGCGAGCGCGCGGCCCGCCTCGGCCTGGCCGATGACCTCGCCCTGTGCGAACTGCTCGCCTCCGACCTCACCGACGACGACCGGCACTCCGAGGCGCTGCGCCTGCTGCGCGCCCACCCCGCCCTGGAGCAGGCGCGGCGGGACACCGTCCGGTACGCGGAGGACGCCCGCGCCGCCCTGGCCCCGCTGCGGGAGTGCGACGCGAAGACCGCGCTGGTCGAGCTGTGCGACGCGGTGGTGCACCGGGCCGGCTGAGGCCCGTCCCCTACGGGACGGCGGCGGAGCCGTCCCCGGGTGTCATACCGCAGCAGTACACGGAGTTGGGCCTGCGGTCTGACGCTTTCCGGTGGCCGGTTTGGTCAGATGGTCCTCACGGAAAACACCATTCCTCACCGATTCGGGTGAGAATGGCGGCTCAGGGCGGACTTCGGGGTGGACCGGTGGGACCGGCGCGAGGTCGCGACCGGCCGCCGCCGACGACGGAGGTAGGGCACATGGCACCGTACGGTTCCGACGGCAGCACGACCGGCGGAGAGACCGAGGAGCGCGGGGCGGGGCGGCGCAGGGCCGCGCGGTACGTCGTCCCGGTCACGGTGATGGGCGTCGCCGCGGCGACGATCGGACTGGTCCCCGCGCTGGCCGACTCCGGCGACCCCGACCTGCCCGCGATATCGGCGCAGCGGCTGGTGGAGAAGATCGCCGCGTCGGACACGCAGCGCCTGTCCGGCACCGTGAAGATCAGCACCGACCTCGGGCTGCCGGACCTCGGCGGCCTGGAGAGCGGCCTGATGTCCGGTGCCGCCTCGCCCTCCGCGGCGGACGGCGACGGCGGCTCCGCCGCGGACCCGACCGCGCACCTCACCGAGCTGGCCTCCGGCACCCACACCCTGCGCGTCGCGGCGGACGGCCCCGACCGGCAGAAGGTGTCGCTGCTCCAGGACGCCGCCGAGTACAGCCTGATCCACGACGGCACCGACGTCTGGGGCTACGACAGTGCCTCCAACGAGGTCTACCACTCCACGGTCCCCGCGGCCGGCGGTTCCGGCGACGCGGCCGGCGGGCGGCGCGGCGAGCTGCCCGCCACCCCGAAGGAGCTGGCCCAGGAGGCCCTGAAGGCGGTCGACGCCACCACGTCCGTGACCGTCGACGGCACCGCGCAGGTGGCCGGCCGGGACGCGTACCGCCTGGTCGTGGAGCCGAAGCAGAAGGACTCCACGGTCGGTTCGATCACGATCGCCGTGGACGCGAAGACCGGTACGCCGCTGAAGTTCACGCTCAGCCCGGCCGCCGGCGGCGCCGCGGTCGTGGACGCCGGATTCACCCAGGTCAGCTTCGCGAAGCCGGACGCGTCGACGTTCGACTTCACCCCGCCGAAGGGCGCCAAGGTCACCGAGGGCGACGAGACCGGCACCGGTGACACCGACGGCACCGCCGCCGCGCCCCGCGCGACGGAGAAGGCCCTCGACGGCGGGAAGGGTCTCGTCGGCGGGAAGGGTCTCGACGGCGCGAAGGGTCTCGACGGCGCCGAGGTCATCGGCGAGGGCTGGAACGCGATCGCCACCTTCGACACCGGCACCGAGGGCCTGCCCACCGCCGACGCGGGCGGCGCCTTCGACGGCTTCCTGAACTCCCTCGGCGACCAGGTCAAGGGCTCCTTCGGCACGGGCACGGTCTTCAGCACCCGCCTGGTCAACGCCCTGCTCACCGACGACGGCACGGTCTACGTGGGCGCGGTCACCAAGGACGCGCTGGTCGAGGCGGCCGACGCCGGTAAGTGAGGGCCGGCCCCGGTGCCGGGCCCCGTGCAGCGGCGGACGAAGTGAGGGAGCCGGCGGACGAAGTGGAGGAGCCAGTGACCGGGGCGGCCGACGACGAGGAGCCGACGCACGCCGTCATCGCCACCCGCGGGCTCACCAAGCGCTACCGCGGCGGGCAGCTCGCCGTCGACGGCCTTGACCTGACCGTCCCGGCCGGCAGCGTCTTCGGCTTCCTCGGCCCCAATGGTTCCGGCAAGACCACCACCATCCGCATGCTGATGGGCCTGATCGAACCCACCTCGGGCACCGCCCGGGTCCTCGGCCGGCCCGTGCCGCGCGCCGCCCGCGCCGTACTGCCCCAGGTCGGCGCCCTCATCGAGGGCCCGGCCCTGTACGGCTTCCTCTCCGGCCGCGACAACCTGCTGCGCTACGACGCCGCCGACCCGACCGCCGACCCGCGCACCCGGCCCGGCCGGGTCGCGGCGGCGCTCGACCGGGTGGGCCTGACGGCCGCCGCCGGGAAGAAGGCGAAGGCGTACTCGCTGGGCATGCGCCAGCGGCTCGGCCTCGCCGCCGCCCTGCTCCAGCCGCGCCGCCTGCTGGTCCTGGACGAGCCGACCAACGGACTCGACCCGCAGGGCATGCGGGAGATCCGTGCCCTCGTGCGGGAACTGGCCTCGGACGGCACCACCGTCTTCCTCTCCTCCCACCTGCTGGACGAGATCGAGCAGGTCTGCACGCACGTCGCCGTCATGACCCGGGGCCGGCTGGTCACCCAGGGCCCGGTCGCCGAGCTGGCGGCGGGGGCGCGCGGCCGGCTGGTGGTGACCACGCCCGACCCGGCGGACGCGGCCCGGGTGCTGAAGGAGCGGGGGGCCACCGACCTCGTGATCGCTGGGGACCGGGTGACGGCGGAACCGCCGGACCAGGACCCGGCCGAGGTGAACGCCGCGCTGGTAACGGCCGGTGTCCGGGTGCGCGGCTTCGGCCTGGAGCGCGGCTCGCTGGAGGACGCGTTCGTGGCGCTGACCGGGGAGGGCTTCGATGTCGCGGGCTGAGACGTACGCGGCCACCGGCGCGGCGGCACGCGCCCCGCGCGCCCTGTGGAGCCTGGGGCTGCTCCGCAACGAGCTGCTGACCACCTTCCGGCGCTGGCGCACCCTCGCCCTGCTGGCGGTGCTGGCCGCCGTGCCCGTCCTGGTCGGTGTCGCGGTCAGGATCGAGACGGGCGGCGGCGACCCGGCGGGCGGCGGGGGCGGCGGGGGACCGGCGTTCATCTCGCAGATCACCGACAACGGACTCTTCCTGGTCTTCACCGCGTTCGCCGCGACCCTGCCGTTCTTCCTGCCGATGGCGATCGGGGTGGTCGCCGGGGACGCGATCGCGGGCGAGGCGAGCGCCGGCACCCTGCGTTACCTGCTGGTCGCCCCGGCGGGCCGGACCCGGCTGCTGCTCACCAAGTACGCGACCGTGCTCGTCTTCTGCCTGGCCGCCACCCTGGTCGTGGCCGTCTCGGCGCTCGCGACCGGGGCGCTGCTGTTCCCGCTCGGGGACCTGACGACCATCTCCGGCACCCGGATCGGTTTCGCCGAGGGCCTGCTCCGGGCGCTGCTGATCGCCCTGGTCGTCGCCGCCTCGCTGGTCGGCGTGGCGGCGCTCGGCCTGTTCGTGTCGACCCTGACCGGCAGCGGCATCGCGGCGATGGCGACGACCGTCGGGCTGCTGATCACCGTCCAGATCCTCGACCAGATCCCGCAGCTGCACGCCCTGCAGCCGTACTTCTTCTCCCACTACTGGCTGTCCTTCGCCGACCTGCTGCGCGAGCCGGTCTACTGGGACGACCTGCTGCGGAACCTCGGCCTCCAGGCGCTGTACGCGGCCGTGTTCGGCTCGGCGGCCTGGGCCCGGTTCACGGCGAAGGACATCACCGCCTAGCCGCCGCCCCCGCCGGCCGCCGCCTCCGCCACGGCCAGCAGCAGCCCCTCCCCGCCGTGCGGCGCGACGAGCTGGAGGCCGGCCGGGCAGCCGTCGGCGCCGAAGCCTGCCGGCAGGCTCAGCGCTGGATGCCCGCTGAGGTTGAACGCCCAGGTCAGCGCCGTCGAGTAGCGGTCGCCGGGACCCTCGTGGCCGTGCGGCGCGGTCGGTGCGGTCGGTGTCAGCAGCAGCGGGGCGGTGGCGAACAGCTCCGCCAGCCGCCGGTCGTTCTCGGCACGCGTCCGGCGGGCGGGGCCGTGGTCGGCGTCCGGGGAGCGCAGCGCCAGCCAGGCCGGTCCCGGGTCGAGCAGCCGCAGCGGGCGCGGGGGGCGGACCAGCCGTACCGCACCCGCCGCGACCAGGCCCTCCACCGCCGTCCGGGCCAGGGCGACCGGCTCGTCGTCGGGCGCGGCGAAACCCAGGTCGGCGGACCAGACGGCGGGCACGGGCAGCGCCGGAACCGGTCCCGGACCGTCCGGGGCCATGGCCCGCCGGTACGCCGCCGCGTCCGCCGCCGTCCGGGCGAGGACCCCGGGCGCCGTCAGCCGCGCACGGTCGGTACGGCCCGCGCCGGTGGTCAGCTTCAGCCCGAGCACCCCGCACCACGCGGCCGGGACACGGACCGACCCGGCACCGTCGGCGCCGGTCGCGAGAGCCACCAGCCCGGTCGCGACGGCCGCCGCCGCCCCGGCCGAGGAACCGCCCGGCGTACGGTCGGCCCGCCACGGGTTGACCGTACGGCCGTGGGCGCCGCGTCCCCAGGTCTGCCAGCCGGTGCCGGGACCCGGCACGGCCGTCGCCCCCACGGCGACGCACCCCGCCGCCAGCAGCGGGGCCGCCGCACGGAGCCCGGACCGGCCCTTCACGGCGAGCGGCACGCCCGCCAGCGGCAGCCGGCCGCCCGCGCCCGCCGCGACCCTCGCGTCGACCTCGGCCGCCCGGCGCGCGGCGTCCTCCTCCCAGACCTCCAGGAAGGCGCCGAGCGAGGCGTCGGCCGCCTTGATCCGGGCGAGCGCCGCGGCCACCGCGTCCACCGCCCGCAGCCGTCCCGAGCGGACCGCCGCCGCGGTCTCCACGGCGGACGGCGCGGCCCGGCCGGCCCACGGATGCCGGGCCGGCCGGGCGGCGGGCCGCTCCCCGGTGGCGGTCAGCGGTCCGCTCCCGCCAGCCGGGCCAGTGCCCCGGTGCCGCGCGGCGGCGGGCCGCCGAGGTCGCCCAGCCGCCAGGCGGCCACCCAGGGCACCCGGTGCACGGCGACGGCGGCCTCCAGCAGCCGCACCTGCCGGGCCAGGGGCCGGGGCAGCCGTCCGGGCGCGTCCGCCACCAGGACGACGGAGTCGAGGCCGAGGCCCGGCGGTGCCTCCCCGTGCCGGAAGGCGTCCAGCGCGCGGCCGGCCGCCGCCAGCCCCGCCGCGTGGGTCCGGGCGACCAGCGCCACCCGGGCCGGGCCGGCGGGGCCGGGCCAGTCACGTCCGCAGTCCTGACCGCCGTAGACCTCGGCGAGGGTGGTGACGCCCGCGCCGCCGTGGGTGCCGACCCAGGAGACGCCGGGCGGGGCACCGGCCGTCGCGCCGGATGCGGACACCGGCCCGCGGAGCCAGATCTCCGGTCCCTGATGCATGCTGGTGCGCATGCCCGTGCACCTCCCTCGTCACGCCCTGCCCCATGGCCCGGACCGCCTCGGCGTCCCGGGTCCCACCCCCTGGAACGAGCCTGTGACAGCGCGGTGACGTGAGAACCGGGAGCGAGCGGAGAGACTCGACAGCAGGTGTTCGAAACAGTAGGTGTTCGAACGGCTCCGGACGGCCCGGGCGGACCACCTCCGCACCACCGCCCGCGACACGCGCCCACGAGTGAGGGGACGATGGCACGACTCAGCCGCGACAAGAAGCGGGACCACCAGCGCGCCGGACGGCCGGCGGCTCCCGCGGCGCCGATCGACGTGCGGGTGCCGGGCGCCGGCGGCGGCACGATCGGCGGCGTGCCCGTCGCCGCGGTCCCCGGCGAGGAGATCCAGCAGACCGTGCTGAACCGGCTCCAGGGCATCGCCCGCGCCACCGGCCGCCCGGTCTTCGCCACCGTCGACGACGAACGCATCGGGTACGTCGTTCCCCTCCGGGTCGACCCGGACGGCTCCAGCCACCTCACGGGGGAGCCGGCGGCCCGGACCGCCCCGGACCCGGCCGGGGACCCGGCGCGCGTGCCGCCCGCCGAGCCGCCGCGCCCGGCCCCGGCGGCACCGGGGACTCCGGCCGGCGACCCGTCCCCGGCCTTCCGGCCGCCCGCCCCGCCGCAGGACCGGCCCGGCGTCTTCGGCCCCGCCCCCGGCACGGTCCGGCCGCCGACCGGGGAGTTCGGCCCGCCCCCGCGGATGGCACCGGCACCGGCACCGGTACCGGCACCGGAGGACGCCCCCCGGCCCCTCTTCGACCCCGAGACCGAGGCCGGGCTCCGGGCCGACACCCAGCCGGCCCCGGCCCGCGGGTTCGACGCCGTCGCCGAGGCCGTGCTGGGGGACGGGCCGATCACCGCGCCCGGCGACAGCACCGTCCCCGCCCTCCTCGCCGGGCCCACGGCCCGGGTCAACGAGGCCGTCCGGGAGGGGCGGACGGAGGACGCCGCCCGGCTCGCCGAGCGGACCGTGGCGGAGGCGACCGGCACCCTGGGGGCCGATCACCCCGAGGTGCTGCGGCTGCGCGAGCTGAGCGCGTACATCGCCTACCTGTCCGGCGACCCGGAGCGCGCGCTGCGCACCGCGCTGGACGTGGCCCGCGCCCACCACCGCGCGGGTGACGCGGAGACCGCGTACGGCACCGTGCGGAGCGCCGCCACCGCCTGGCGTGCCGTCCGCGAACCCGCGCGGGGTCTGGAACTGGGGCACGAACTGATCGACCTGTGGACCGCGCTCGCCGCCGAGGAGGGCCCGGCCGCCGACGACATGGCCGGCCTGGAGTCCGTCCGCGCCCGCATGGGCCGCCTCACCGAGCGGGCCCGCGCCCTGGAGGCGTGAGGCGCGGCCACCCCCCGCGGAACGCGGTCACTGCACGCAGAACTCGTTGCCCTCCGGGTCGGACAGCACGGTCCAGGTGCCGCCCGGCTCGCTGACCTGGCGCAGGACGCGGGCGCCGAGCCGTTCCAGCCGGGCCACCTCCGCCTCCCGCCGCCCGGGGCCCGGATGGAGGTCGAGGTGGAGGCGGTTCTTGCCGGTCTTGGCCTCCGGCACCCGCTGGAACAGCAGCCGGCGCCCCAGTCCGCTGCCGCTCTCCGCGTCGAAGGGGTCGTCGGGATGGCGGACGGCGATCAGGTCACGGAAGGCGCGGCGGCCGTGCGACTCCACGGTCAGCTCCGCGCCGACGGCCCCGGCGGCCAGCAGCTTCCCGACGAGCGCGCTGTTGTCCTCGACCAGGTAGCCGAGGGCGGCGGCCCAGAAGTCGGCCTGGGCGTGCGGGTCGGCGGCGTCGACGACGAGCTTGAAGTGCACGGGGGCGGGAGCGGAGGCCGCGGCGTCAGCGGAGGGATGCGTCATGGCATCACTCAAACGGGTCGCGCGGGCGCACGGCAACGGAATCGCCGGATCACTCCGCGCCGGGCCGTACCGCCGCGGCCGGCGGCACGGCCGGGACCTCCTCCCTGACCCCGCCCCGCGCCGCGTCCCGCGCCGCGTCCCGCACCGCCCGCGCGTTGCGGCGGGCGGTGCGCAGCGCGTTCCAGGTGAGCAGCACCAGCGCCACCCAGACCAGCGCGAAGCCGGCCCAGCGCTCGGGCGGCATCTCCTCACCGAAGTAGAGGATGCCGAGCAGGAACTGGAAGACCGGCGCCAGGTACTGGAGCAGCCCCAGCGTGGAGAGCGGGACGCGGATCGCGGCGGCGCCGAAGCAGACCAGCGGCAGCGCGGTGACCAGGCCGGTCGCGGCGAGCAGCACCGCGTGACCGGGGCCCTCGGCGGTGAACGTCGCCCCGCCGTGCGCGCCCAGCCAGAGCAGGTACCCGAGCGCGGGCAGGAACTGCACGGCGGTCTCGGCGGCCAGCGACTCGACGCCGCCGAGGTTGACCTTCTTCTTCACCAGGCCGTACGTGGCGAAGGAGAAGGCGAGGCAGAGGGAGATCCACGGCGGCCGGCCGTAGCCGACGGTGAGGACGACGACGGCCGCGAAGCCGGTCGCGACCGCCGCCCACTGCGCGGGCCGCAGCCGTTCCTTCAGCAGCAGCACGCCGAGGGCGATGGTGACCAGCGGGTTGATGAAGTAGCCGAGGGACGCCTCGACGACGTGGCCGCTGTTGACGGCCCAGATGTAGACGCCCCAGTTGACGGTGATGACGGCCGCGGCGATCGTGACCAGGCCGAGCTTGCGCGGCTGCCGCAGCAGCTCGCCCGCCCAGGCCCAGCGCCGTACGAAGAGCAGCGCGACGCCGACGAAGGCGAGGGACCAGACCATGCGGTGGGCGAGGATCTCGCCGGCCCCGGCGGGCTTGAGCAGCGGCCAGAACAGCGGGACGAGGCCCCACATCCCGTAGGCCGCGAAACCGTTCAGCAGTCCTATGCGCTGTTCGCCCTTCGACGTCCCGGTCACGGGGACCCCCTTCTCGCACACTGGTCGGCCGGACGACCGTAGCGCCGCGCGCCCGTGCCTGTCATGCCCGTATCGGCATACGGTCATGACAGGCACGGGCGCGCGGGAGGGAGCCGGCCGCTCAGCCGGCCAGGGCGGCCTCGATCGCCTCGGTGACCGGGGTGGTCGGGCGGCCGATGAGCCGGGCCAGGTCGCCGCTGGTGACGACCAGTTCGCCCTTCTCGATGGAGGCGTCCGAGTCGGCCAGCACCGCGGCCACCGGCTCGGGCAGCCCGGTGGCGACCAGGGCGCGGGCGTACTCCTCGACGGAGACGGAGCGGACGGCGACCTCCCGGCCCGTGCGCCGGCTCAGCTCGGCCGCGAACTCGGCGAAGCTCCACGCCTGGTCGCCGCCCAGCTCGTACCGCTTGTTCTCGTGGCCCTCGCCGGTCAGTACGGCGACGGCGGCGGCCGCGTAGTCGGCGCGCGCGGCGGAGGAGATGCGGCCCTCGCCGGCCGCCTGGAGGATGGCGCCCTGCTCCAGGTAGGCGGGGATGTTGCCGGTGTGGTTCTCGTGGTACCAGCCGTTGCCCAGGATCACCCACGGCAGCCCGGAGTCGAGCAGGGTCCGCTCGGTGGCCCGGTGGTCGTCGGCGAGCCGGGCCTTCAGGGAGCTGGGGGCGCTGGTGTACGCGAGCAGGGCGACGCCGGCCGCCGCGGCGGCGTCGATGACGGTCTTGTGCTGGCGGGGGCGGTCGTTCGCGACCTCGTTGCCGGAGATCAGCAGCACCTTGTCGCCCGCCGCGAAGAGGCCGTCGAAGGTCTCGGGGGCGTTGTAGTCGGCCACGGCGATCCGCACGCCGCGCTCGGCGAAGCCGGCGGCGCGGTCCTTGTCGCGCACCACGGCGGTGATCTCCCCGGCCGGGACCTTCTCCAGCAGCTGCTCCACCACCAGGCGGCCCAGGTGTCCGGTGGCTCCGGTGACGACGATGCTCATGATCGGTGACTCCTCGTTGCGGCGGTGACGTCTTCTGGTACTCACCGTAGAGGGGGCGCTAACTAAATGACAGTACCCACTTTGAAGTAAGGTACAGCCATGCAGGTAAGTAAAGGTGAGGAGACGACGAGCAGGGAGGCGGCCTGTCCGTACCGGCTCGTCCTGGAGCACGTGACCAGCCGCTGGGGCGTCCTGGTGCTGATGGAGCTGCTGGAGCGGCCGTACCGCTTCGGGGAGCTGCGCCGGGCCGTCGCCCGGCACGGCCGCACGGCCAGCGAGAAGATGCTGACCCAGACCCTCCAGACGCTGGAACGCGACGGCCTGGTGCACCGGGACGCCAAGCCGGTGATCCCGCCGCGCGTGGACTACTCCCTGACCGACCTCGGCCGGGAGGCCGCCGAGCGGGTGCGGGGGCTGGCCCAGTGGTCCAAGGAGCGCATGGACCGGGTCACGCGGGCCCGCGAGGCGTACGACGAGGCCCGGGGCTGACCGCGCCCCGGGCCCCGCAGGTGTGCCCGGCCCTGAAAGGGGCCCGTCCGACAGGCCCTAGCCGACGACCGTCCAGGTGTCGCCGCCCGCCAGCAGCGCGGCGAGGTCGCCCTTGCCGTTCCGCTCGACGGCGGCGTCGAGCTGGTCGGACATCTGGTCGTCGTAGACCGGCCGTGCCACGGAGCGCAGGACGCCGATCGGGGTGTGGTGCAGGGTGTCCGGATCGGCGAGCCGGCTGAGCGCGAAGGCCGTCGTCGGGGACGCGGCACGGGCGTCGTGGACCAGCACGTCCGCCTCGTTCTCCGCGGTGACCGTGACGACCTGCAGATCACCCGTGGCCGGGTCGCGTACGACACCCTTCGCGTCACCGGCGCCGAAGCGGATCGGCCGGCCGTGCTCCAGCCGGATCACCGCCTCCTCGGCCTGCTCCCGGTCCTTGAGCACCTCGAAGGCGCCATCGTTGAAGATGTTGCAGTTCTGATAGATCTCGATCAGTGCCGTGCCCGGGTGGTCGGCGGCCTGCCGCAGCACCTCGGTGAGGTGCTTGCGGTCGGAGTCGACGGTCCGCGCGACGAACGACGCCTCCGCGCCGAGCGCGAGGGAGACCGGGTTGAACGGCGCGTCCAGCGAGCCCATCGGCGTCGACTTGGTGATCTTGCCGACCTCGGAGGTCGGGGAGTACTGGCCCTTGGTCAGACCGTAGATCCGGTTGTTGAACAGGAGGATCTTGAGGTTGACGTTGCGGCGCAGGGCGTGGATCAGGTGGTTGCCGCCGATGGAGAGCGCGTCGCCGTCGCCGGTGACCACCCACACGGACAGGTCGCGGCGGGACGCGGCGAGGCCGGTGGCGATCGCCGGGGCGCGGCCGTGGATGGAGTGCATCCCGTAGGTGTTCATGTAGTACGGGAAACGGGAGGAGCACCCGATGCCGGAGACGAAGACGATGTTCTCCTTCGCCAGCCCCAGCTCGGGCATGAAGCCCTGTACGGCGGCGAGGATCGCGTAGTCGCCGCACCCCGGGCACCAGCGCACTTCCTGGTCGGACTTGAAGTCCTTCATGGACTGCTTGCCCTCGGCCTTCGGGACCAGTTTCAGTGCCTCAGCCATCGATGGCCTCCTTCAGCGCGGTGGCGAGCTGCTCCGCCTTGAACGGCATGCCGTTGACCTGGTTGTACGAGCGGGCGTCGACCAGGTACTTCGCCCGGACGAGGGTGGCGAGCTGGCCGAGGTTCATCTCGGGGATCACGACCTTGTCGTAGCCCCTGAGGACCGTCCCGAGATTGGCCGGGAACGGGTTGAGGTGGCGCAGATGGGCCTGGGCGACCGACTCCCCGGCCGCGCGCAGCCGGCGCACCGCCGCGGTGATCGGCCCGTACGTCGAACCCCAGCCCAGCACCAGCGTCCGCGCCCCGTCCGGGTCGTCGGCCTCGATGTCGGGGACGTCGATGCCGTCGACCTTGGCCTGCCGGGTGCGGACCATGAGGTCGTGGTTGGCGGGGTCGTAGGAGATGTTGCCGGTGCCGTCCTGCTTCTCGATGCCGCCGATGCGGTGCTCCAGGCCGGGGGTGCCCGGGACGGCCCAGGGGCGGGCGAGGGTGAGCGGGTCGCGCTTGTACGGCCAGAACACCTCGCTGCCGTCGTCCAGGGTGTGGTTCGGGCCCTGCGCGAACCGCACGGTCAGATCCGGCAGTTCGTCCGGCTCGGGGACGCGCCAGGGCTCGCTGCCGTTGGCCAGGTAGCCGTCGGAGAGGAGGAAGACCGGGGTGCGGTAGGCCAGCGCGATCCGGGCCGCCTCCAGGGCGGCCTGGAAGCAGTCGGCCGGGGTGCGGGGGGCCACCACCGGGACCGGCGCCTCGCCGTTGCGCCCGTACATCGCCTGGAGCAGGTCCGCCTGCTCGGTCTTGGTCGGCAGCCCGGTCGACGGGCCGCCGCGCTGGATGTCGACGACGACCAGCGGCAGTTCGAGGGAGACGGCCAGGCCGATCGTCTCGCTCTTGAGGGCGACTCCGGGCCCGGAGGTCGTGGTGACGGCGAGGCTGCCGCCGAAGGCCGCGCCCAGCGCGGCGCCGATGCCCGCGATCTCGTCCTCGGCCTGGAAGGTGCGCACCCCGAAGTTCTTGTGCCGGCTCAGCTCGTGCAGGATGTCCGAGGCCGGCGTGATCGGGTACGAGCCCAGGAACAGCGGCAGGTCGGCCTGGCGGGAGGCGGCGATCAGGCCGTACGCCAGGGCCAGGTTCCCGGAGATGTTGCGGTAGACGCCGGGCGGGAAGGCCGTCGCCGCCGGGGCCACCTCGTAGGAGACCGCGAAGTCCTCGGTGGTCTCCCCGAAGTTCCACCCCGCGCGGTACGCCGCGATGTTGGCCGCGGCGATGTCCGGCTTCTTGGCGAACTTCGCCTTCAGGAACTTTTCCGTGCCCTCGGTGGGACGGTGGTACATCCAGCTCAGCAGGCCCAGCGCGAACATGTTCTTGCTGCGCTCGGCCTCCTTGCGGCTGAGGGAGAAGTCCTTCAGCGCCTCGACCGTCAGAGTGGTCAGCGGCACCGGATGAAGGCTGAAACCGTCCAGCGAACCGTCCTGGAGCGGGTCGCTCTCATAACCGACCTTCTGCATCGCGCGCTTGGTGAACTCGTCCGTGTTGACGATGATCTCCGCGCCGCGCGGCAGGTCCCCGATGTTCGCCTTCAGGGCGGCCGGATTCATCGCGACCAGCACGTTCGGCGCGTCGCCCGGGGTCAGGATGTCGTGGTCGGCGAAATGCAACTGGAAGGAGGAAACACCCGGCAGGGTCCCCGCGGGCGCCCGGATCTCGGCCGGGAAGTTCGGCAACGTAGAAAGATCATTTCCAAAGGACGCGGTCTCCGAGGTGAAACGGTCCCCGGTGAGCTGCATGCCGTCACCCGAGTCGCCCGCGAACCTGATGATCACCCGGTCCAGCCGACGGACGTCCTTTGCTCCCGCCGGTTTGCGCTGCTCTCCCACGACCGTTCCGTCGGCCTGCTCCGCTGGGCTGCTGACCTGGCTGGTCACTGAAGTGGCCCTCCTTCGAGGCGGCTGTCCGGGGAGTGGCCGTCCGCCGGCCATCCCAGGATCAACAGTACGACCGCGAGGGTTGCCTTCCGGTGGACATTCGCATGATGGACACGACTTCGAGACAGCCGGTGACCTCCCCGATGCGGGAAAGGGCGTTTCTGTCCGGCATTCGGTTTCCCGCCCTATTTTCGTTCTTTCGGATGAACGATTGAGGGGGGAGCGAGAGGGGATCTCCTGAAGATCGAAAAGGTGCGCCCGAAGCGGTGAGCAGCGGTTTTCTGTCACCCGTGGTCCGTTGCCCGTTGCCCGTTGCCCGTTGCCCGTTGCCCGTTGCCCGTTGCCTGTCGCCCGCCGCGCGTCGGTCGGATGATCAGGTACAGGTGATCAGGTTCGGGTGATCGGGTGATCGGGTGACCGGAGGGTCAGGAGTTGAGGTACGTGAGCACCGCGAGCACCCGGCGGTGGTCGCCGTCGCTCTGGGACAGCCCGAGCTTCAGGAAGATGTTGCTGACGTGCTTCTCGACGGCCCCGTCGCTCACCACCAGCTGCCGGGCGATCGCCGAGTTCGTCCGGCCCTCCGCCATCAGCCCCAGGACCTCCCGCTCGCGCGGGGTCAGCTTGGCGAGCACGTCCTGCTTGCGGCTGCGCCCGAGCAGCTGCGCGACCACCTCGGGGTCGAGCGCCGTGCCGCCCTGGGCCACCCGCACCACCGCGTCCACGAACTCGCGGACCTCCGCCACCCGGTCCTTCAGCAGATAGCCGACCCCGCGGCTGGAACCCGCGAGCAACTCGGTGGCGTACCGCTCCTCCACATACTGCGACAGCACCAGCACCCCGATCTCCGGGTGCGCCTTGCGCAGCCGCACCGCCGCCCGCACCCCTTCGTCGGTGTGGGTGGGCGGCATCCGCACGTCCGCCACGACGACGTCCGGCAGCGCGCCCTCGGCGTCCAGCTCGGTGACGGTCTTGATCAGCGCCTCACCGTCACCCACCCCCGCCACCACCTCGTGCCCGCGGTCGGTCAGCAACCGGGTCAGGCCCTCCCTGAGCAGCACTGAATCCTCGGCGATGACCACCCGCACCCTGTCCTCCACGATGTTCGGCCCCCCCACAGCCCCTGCCGGCTCACGCCGTCCGCCCCTCGGACGGCTCCAGCATCCCATCTCCCGGGGCCGGGGCGGGGCGGGTCCCGGTCAGCCCAGCCGGTCCGAGCGCCACGGCAGCTCCGCCGTGACCCGGGTGGGGCCGCCTGCCGGGGAGTCCACCACCAGGATGCCGTCCACCGCGTCCAGCCGTTCGGCCAGCCCCGCCAGCCCCGAACCGGCCGCCGCGTCGGCCCCGCCCACCCCGTCGTCCGCGACCTGGAGCATCAGCCGGTTCTCCGTCCGCCAGACCTCCACGGCGGCGGAGCGGGCGTGGCTGTGCTTGCTGATGTTCTGGAGGAGT